>NZ_JAGIOI010000001.1:1475979-2951958 GCF_017876675.1 Arthrobacter stackebrandtii | reverse complement strand
CGAAGTTGGAGTGTGGTCACCCTCCGAGCAGGCCGCGTGGCTGCAGATCAGCCGAAGCCTCCGCGACATGGCGGGAGGAGAACTTCCGGCGTTGAGCCGCAAGGATGCGCAGCTGTGCCGGGAGGCAGCAAAGGCGGACAGCACGGAGGAGCTGCGTGCCGCCGTCGTGCGCCATTCAGGGGCGGGGCGCGTGGGCGAGCTGCTCACCGACAACCCGCTGGCCGTGGTGTCGCGGGATTCGGTGCTGCGCCACTACGTGCTCGAGGTGCTGCGGACACGAAAGGGAGTGTTCGCGCTCCGTTAGGCTAGTGTCACGAGAATTTTGAGTGTTGTGGGTGCACGCCCTCAGTTTGTATAGCGTGCCCAGATTGCCCGTTCCATGGAGGGCCGGGCGGCGCACGTCATTGTGCACACGGGCCAGAACCATGACGAGCTGTTGAGCGACATGTTTTCCAGGACCTCGGCATTCCGGCCCCCGACTACAACCTGGGCGTGGGCTCCGGCAAGCACGGCGAACAGACGGGCGCAATGACGGCCGGGCTGCGCTCCTTCAACTGCCGCATGACGGAGCAGCACAACCGAGTGCTGACCGACGTGATGGCGGGACGGGCACGGGAGTTGCGGTCGTCTACCCTCTGGGTTCTTCAGAAACGCTGTTCTTCGACCCCAGCACGGGCGGGAAACACTAACCACCAATCAATGCCGGTTCACTCATGCCTTCGGCGCCCCGTCTCCATCCGGCCGTGACGGGCTTGGCTGTCCCCACGCGTGGGGCCACTTCTCAAGGGCCTTTTCGGGCAGTCTCAACGGCAGGCGCTGCATAATGCCCGGATCACTTGAGCCACCTCAATATGTCCTTTATTTTCCGCGATCTGCAGCGGTGTCTGCCCATCACCGTTCGGCAGGTGCAGTACGGCGCCAGCACGGAGCGCAAGCGCCGCTGCGTTGGCGTCCCCTGACTCTGCGGCCGAGAAGAGCGCGGCAGTCGGGTCCGCCGGGGCAGGTCCCGCCGTGAGCGCTTGAAGCACAGCAGATTGAGCGGTGAATCCTTTGCTGTTTGCCATTTGCAATGGAGTCATTCGCTCATTTGCCGAAGGAGTGTTGAAATCCACTCCACCGGCAACGAGTATGCGCACAGTTGCGTGGTAACTCGCGTCGCGGAATTTTTCAAGTCGGGTGGTACCAACGGGAGTTAGGCGGCTTGTTTCTGGGTGCTTTCCTTTGGTTTGTTGATCCACGCCGGCCCGGGCAGGTCGAGGATCTTGGGGTCAGTGTTTTTGTTGAAGCGAATCGGGTTTTTTGACCGGGCTGCGGCGAGTGTTTCGGAGCGTTGCCTGGCTATCTCGGCGGCGAGGCCGTAGTGGACGTTTGCGGGTGTGTGGAAGCCGATTCCGGAGTGTTGGTGGTCATGGACTCTTCTATATCTGTCAAGCCGCTTCCTGCACCTTTGTCGCCTGAGCCGCGGCAGTCAGAATCCTGAACACCCGACGGGCCAGATAGCGCTTGATGCAACGTCGGATTTCTTTGTCGGTCTTACCTTCGGCACGTCGTTTCTCGACGTAGTCGCAGGTTTCAGAGTCGTAGGTCATCCTGGTGATCGCGGCCATGTGAAGAGCACTGTTGAGCCTTCTATCGCCTCCACGGTTCAGCCGATGCCGAACGGTGTTCCCGGACGATGCGGGGATGGGATTCACGCCGGCCAGACAGGAGAAGGCAGCCTCGCTACGGACCCGTCCCTCGTGCGACCACGCCACCAGACATTTCGCCGCGGCGACCGCCTGGAATCCCTTCTCCTCAAGCAGGGGCGCGGCTTCGCTGACCTTGACCAGCTCGTCCAGCTTTTGCTCGTTGGACTCCAACTGCTCACCGAGGTCCAGGATGTGTTTGGCGAGGCGGACCGCCTCGGAGCGGGCGATACTCAAAGCCAGTTCTTCCACGCGTTCACGCCAGCGTGAGATCTCCTCGATCTGGACTGGGGTGAGCTTCCTGCGGGCATCAATGCCGAGATTGTTACTTCGTACCAAAGCGTTCAATGCGTTGATCGAACGGGTACGGCCCTTGGTCATGGACTCGCGGGCGGTGACCAGGATCCGCAAGCCTTGGCGGATCCCTTCATTCAAGCGGGGGCAGCGCAGTTTCTCGACCGGCAACGACAGCACGGCCATGCCCATCCGGTGGGCGTCCAAGGCATCGGTTTTACCGACACCGCGGTTCTTCTTGGCATCCATACGAGGAGCCTCGGTAACGGGGAATCCATGGGCGGCTACGGTACCGGCGAGGATCGCTCCGTAGGACGCGGCTCCCTCGATAACCCAGAGGGTATCGGCGTCGGCGTTGGTGCGGCGTGCGACCCATTTGATGGCGCGGTTGATACCGGCCGCGGTAGTCGGGAAAGACTGCGTATCCAGCAGTGCGCCATTGGTGGCGTCAAGGATGGCGTAGACGTGGTTGCGTGCGTGAGTGTCGACACCCACGACAAATGGGTGGCAATGAGAGACGATAGACAGAGCGGTCACCGTGCTTTTCCTTTTGTGATGGACTTGGTTGGTGGCCGTTGACGGCCGGTACAAGTCCGGGTAGGAATCACTACGGAACAGAACTGTGAGGGGTCACGCCCGTGAGGGTGGACAATCTTCTAATCAAGCTACCGTGGTGGGCCGGACGGGTACCGGCCGAACCATCCTGGTAGACGGACAAGTCCACAAAAGGACACCATGAGGGTCAGTTGTACCAAGGGTCACGCCTGCAGTGTGGAGCGGCCGGTAACTATCCTGCCAGCCAGTCCCAGACCAGCTAAAACAAGTCTCACAGTTGTACCAGTCCACGAACTCGCTGATGAAGGCCCCGGCATCGGGCAGGGATGCAAAGCGTTCGGGGAAAGTGGGGCCGAACTTCATTGTCTTGAACAAGCTCTCAGAATACGGATTATCGTTGCTGACCCGGGGTCGGGAATGGGACTGGGTGACTTCCAAATCGGCCAGCAGCGTGGCCACGGTCTTCGACGTCATCGAGGTGCCGCGGTCGGCGTGAAGGACGTGCGGGATGCCGTGGATGCCGAACATTTCCTTCATCATCTCCACCGCCAAATCGCCGGTTTCGGTGGCGTGCACGTGCGCGCCGACGATGAACCGCGAATGGATGTCCACGGCCATGTAGCAGTCAAAGTATTTACCCTTGACCGGGCCAGCCAATTTCGTAATATCCCACGTGATCACCTCGCCAGGTGCGTTGGCCACGAGCTCAGGCACGGCCCGGGGCGGATGCTTGGCCAGGCGGCGGCGTTCCTTGACCTGCTGGTTCTCCTCCAACACCCGGTACATCGTTGAGACAGAGCCCAGATAGACGCCCACATCAAGGAGCTTGGTGTAGACCTGCTGGGGTGCCAGATCAACGAACTCGGGCGAGTTCACCGCGGCCAGAAGCTCGGTCCGTTCGGCGGGACTGAGCTTGTTCGGCGGGACCACCGGTGCATGGTCCCGGGGCTCGGCCGGCTTCCGATTCATGGTCGTCCTCGAGACGCCGGCCAGAACCGCGGCACGACGCTGGGGAACCCCCACTGCGAGGAGTTCCTTGTAGGCGGCCATCAGCGCTTGCCGGGCTTCGGCCCGCCTTCCTCCCTCTCGGAGAGATCCTCCAAGAGAGCGTGAAGTTTTCCCAGCACACCCAGGGCTGCCTCGGAGGTCTTCAACCGGCCCTGCGTCACCTCCAGCTGGCGGCGCAAACGCGCGATCTCGGCCTGGTCCTTGGAGAGCCTGCCGATGGACTCCCCGGCCTTCTTGCCCTCCAGGACACCGGCGTCACGCAGGCGGCGCCACTCGGTCATCTGGGAGGAATACAAGCCCTCGCGGCGCAGGAAAGCACCACCTTCATTGGAGAGGACAGCGGCCTCGTACTGGACCAAAAAATCAAGCTTCTGCGTGGGGGTGTACGACCTACGACGGGTCGGGCCACCGGCACGCGGACCGGAACTACTCATGCCACCATCATGGCCTACCGCGGACAAAACTGGACTAGACATTATTACTGGTTTCCTGGTTCTCGCCCCACGCGATCAAACGGACTTGCTCTTTCACCGTGGTACCGTCCCAGCCTGACACGTAGGGGGCTGCCGCGAGAATCATCTCTGGAAGGGACAAATCGTCGGCTTCCGGTGCAGTGAGTTGGTGAACTAGGGTTCTGGTATCAGCTAGGTTTCTACGAAGTGCTGAGCTGGCGGCCCGTACCGCATCGCGCCCCTCAGGGCGCGGCCATGCCTGTTGTGCAGCTTCGAGCAGGAGGATGTTCGAGGCCAGCCCCTGGGTGACCGTGTCATGGATTTCGCGCGATACACGCTCGCGTTCGTCCGAAGCTCCTTCTGTCCTTTCCTGCGCCAGCAACTTCCGTTGTGCCTGTTGCACCTCAAGCCTCAGTTGCTTTTCAACGCGTGCGGCTGCCTCAATCTTGTCATAAACCAAGGTCAGCAGAGCACCCACAAAGAGGGGGCCCAACAGCATGGCGATATCTGTGCCCCCGCTGATGCGGACGAGTCCGACGGTTGTGGCTACGGTGACAACCCCCCGATGCCCCATAGGATAACCATCCGTCGTATCCGACCCGTCCCATGAAGAAGATCGCGAAGGAGCACCAAGCGAAGCTCGGGGCCATGACCACCAGTATTGCCCACAGCACAACCAGCGCCACTAGCCACAATGGATGGGGATTCCCTGTGTGCGTCAGCCACGCAATTATCCCGTAAAGTCCCGTAACGGCTATGGCCAGTCCAAGGATCCAGAGATTGTTCACGGGACCGTGGCGCATCACGTATCGGATAACGGAAGAGACCATCAGAGCAAAAAAAGCGCCATGGAAGCCAAAACCAAGCCAGCTCAGGCCAGGACGCATTAGCGGTGCTTGCATCGCTTTAGTGGGCACTAAGAATCCAACTCTCAAGTCTCGCAGGTGACATTTCCATTCTAATGTCGGTACCCACCCGGACTGGATCCTCCAACTGGTTGTTCTCGCCGCCAATAAGGATGAGCCGCCGGCAGCCAAACAACCCCGAAGCCGCGAATGGTCTTGGTGAAGCAGGGCGAGATCACCGGAGTGGATATGGTGGCCCTCGGCTGCGAGTTCGTTAGCGGCGGCGGTGCCTTCTATTGTGACGGGTACTGCACCCAAGTCTTTGCCTGCTGGCCGGCGTTGCTGTGCGATGCGTGGTAGGAGCCGTCCGTCCTGATCCGCATCGAGACACACCTGCGGAGCTCGATCACAGGACCAAAGAAGGCCCGGGCGCCGCCACCATCATGAAGTATGGACCGTCAAGATTCTGAGACAGTTTGATTGATTTTCTTCTTGCACTGCGGCTTGTTCGGCTTGATGCCCGTTTTTGCATTCGGCAAGGGCTTTGGCGGGTGGCAGTTCCAGGTTGTTGGCATGGTGTTGGCGCAGGTTGTACCAGGACTCGATGCATTCCATGACGGCGGTCCGTGCCGCCAAGCGGTTGACAACAGGCGAAGTCATGGTGGTTGCAAACGCCAACCGAAAGTAGAGCCACCTTTGCCATTTGAAAATAGGGCCACGATGTGTTGTTTTTGTTGTGCCATTGTTTGTGGCTTGAGCCGGCCTTGGAGGCGGTAACTGTTGCCGGAGAAGTTGATGACCTGGGCGTGGTGGACGTTCCTGTCGATCATGGCCGAGGCAATCGTGGCGTCACCGAAGACGTCGGCCCAGCGGCTGAAGGCCAGGTTGCCGGTCAGGATCAGCGAGGCCCGCTCATGGCGGGAGGAGACGAGCTGGAAGAACAGGTTCGCGGAGTCCTGATCGAACGGGATGTAGCCTACTTCGTCAACGACTTGTGCCCACGAGGCGTTCGCATGGGTCCCAAGCGGGCGGCACGTGACGGCTCGCACCGCATATCGCCGTGGGCGTGGATGTGCAGGGAGTCGGTGCTTCAGTCTCGAAGCGAGTTCAGCCTTGAGCTGCCGCCAATAGAACGGCCTCGGCACCAGCCGCGCCCACGGCATTCAATGAGTAGTTTTCTTCAACCCACTCGGAGAGCTGTTTGCGGCGATCCCCGTCGAATGGACGTTCCAGCATTGTCCTCATTGCGTCGGCAACGGATACGGCGTCCCACTCGCAGGCGATCCCCAGTCTGTGTTCCCTGATGATCTCTGCCAGCGGACCAACGCCCGCATAGACGGCAGGGGCTCCGGCCGAGAGGCCGGCCAGTGCCTTCGTGGCAAATGCAAAGTCGTAGCCGCGACCGGGACGCACTGAAGCGAGGTTCGCAGCCGCACCACGGTGCCACCGCGCGATTTCCGTCCCCTGTGCGGGCGGCAGGAAGCGAACCCGGCCGGACAGCGGCGCTGCGCTGGCCTTCAGCTCTTGCAACTCGACGCCCTGACCAAACATCATGAGCTGCACGTCCGGGTATTCCGCCGCAATTTCCTTGAAAGCATCGACGAAGACACCGGCCCCCTGGATTTCCGACATCGTTCCGGCATAGACAAAGTACCGGCCCTCCGCCGGCTCCTTGGGCCCCTCGTAGGAAAACGCGGCCGTGTCCACACCGGTGCCCACGTTGACCACACGTGCCGTGTTCCCGGTCAGCTGGCCAATCTCCCGTTCCACCCCGTCCGACACGGCCAATACAGCCGAGGCTGAACTGAGGATGGACCGTTCCACGGCAGTGAGCACCTTCACCACAGCCGGGTTGACGCCAATTCCGCGGGCAGCGCTCGAGGAGACATCCGCAGAAAAGTAGACATACGGGACCCTGCGGAGCCATGCAACCGTCTTTACGACGAACCCGCTGGTCGGAGGCGGCTCAACGACAAAGACGTCGGGACGTGGACCAAGGAGGATTCGAAAGAACATGGGGATGTCAAAGCTCAGGTACTGCACGTAGCCCCGGACATTGCCACCGGCATCCCGCAGGACAGGCCAGCGGCTGATCTTGTAGCTTGGTTTGAAGGGCTTCGACCCTGCGGGGGCCTTCGTGGTGACAACGTTTACCCTGGCACCCGCGGCCCCGAGGCCGTCGACAAGGGCCTTGAGCCGGAAGGATGCCGCTCCCACCTCAGGCGCATAGAGGCGGGATACGACGGTTACCTTTGTGGCCACTTCACCAGCCACTAAACGGTGATCCTCACGCTTTGGCCAGTGCGGGCGGACTCCAGCACGGCCTCGGCGACAACCAGCGTCTCCAGGCCCTCGGCCATGGTGACGACATCGCTGCGCAGCCCCAGGACCGCGT
Organism: Arthrobacter stackebrandtii; assembly: GCF_017876675.1. Taxonomy (NCBI): domain Bacteria; kingdom Bacillati; phylum Actinomycetota; class Actinomycetes; order Micrococcales; family Micrococcaceae; genus Arthrobacter; species Arthrobacter stackebrandtii. The sequence continues at coordinate 2,944,724 of NZ_JAGIOI010000001.1, read as the reverse complement.
CGCGGAATGCCTCGTGCTCGGTGCGCAGCGGTTCCGGCTTGGCGATGGCCAACCGGGTCACATTGCCCTCCGACACGCCCCGGAACGCGCCGATCGAGTCCCACTCGGTGGCCACCGTGCCGTTTTCGTAGAACGTCAGGTCGGCCGTTACGGTGTCGGCCACGAAGGCGCCCTTTTCGCCCGTCACCACGGTGAGGCGTTCCTTCATCGGGGACAGCCAGTTCACCAGGTGGTTGGTGATGATGCCGTTGTCCAGCTTGCCAGTGGCGGAGACCATGTCCTCGTGGGGGCGTCCGCTGCGCGTGGTGGTCTGGGCAAAGATGGATTCGTAGTGGCTCTGCGCCAGCCACGCCGTCAGGTCGATGTCGTGCGTGCCAAGGTCCTTGACCACACCGACGTCGGCGATGCGGGACGGGAACGGGCCCTGCCGCCGTGTGGCGATCTGGTAGACCTCGCCGAGCTCGCCGTCGGCGATGCGCTTGCGCAGCGACTGCAGCGCCGGGTTGAAGCGCTCAATGTGTCCGACGGCGCCGACGAGGCCCTTCGCAGTGAAGGCGGCCAGGAGCCGCTTGCCGGCTTCCGTGCTCGCGGCAATGGGCTTCTCAACGAGCGTGTGGACACCGGCCTCTGCAAGGGCCAGTCCCACTTCCTCGTGCATGCCGGTGGGCACGGCCGCGACGGCCATGTCGATGCCGGCAGCGATGAGCTCTTCGACGTTGCGCAGGACCGGCAGGTCCTTGGCGACGCCGTGCGGGTCGCCGTAGGCATCGGCGACGGCCACCAGGTCGACGCCCTCAACTTCGCGGATGACGCGGGCGTGGTGGCGCCCCATCATGCCCAGGCCAATCAGGCCCACGCGCAGGTTCGCCATGGCTCAGGCACCTGCCTTGACGATGGTGTTGACGGCGGTCACGATGCGTTCAAGGTCGCCCTGCGTCAGCGACGGGTGCACGGGCAGGGAGAGAACTTCCCTGGCCGCGATTTCGGTGTTGGGCAGGTCCTCGGTGCGGTTGAAGGACGGCAGGCGGTGGTTGGGGACGGGGTAGTACACGCCGGAGCCAATGTTGAACTCGGAGCGCAGGCGCTCGTGCAGTTCGTCGCGGCCCTCGGAGACGCGGACCGTGTACTGGTGGTAGACGTGCTCTGCGCCGGGCGCCACCTTCGGCGTGCCCACCCCTTCAAGGTTGGCAGAAAGGAATGCGGCGTTTTTCTGGCGCTGCGCCGTCCATGCTTCCACCTTGGTCAGCTGGACGCGGCCGATGGCTGCGTGCAGGTCCGTCATGCGGTTGTTGAAGCCCACCAGCTCGTTCTCGTACTGCTTCTCCATGCCCTGGTTGCGGAGCAGGCGGAGGTTGCGCTCAACCGTGGCGTCCGCGGTGGTGACCATGCCACCCTCGCCGGAGGTCATGTTCTTCGTGGGGTACAGGCTGAACATGCCGAATTTGCCGAAGGTGCCCACCTTCTTGCCGTTGACGGCGGCACCGTGTGCCTGGGCTGCGTCCTCGTAGAGGTCGATCCCGTGCTTTTCGGCCAGCGCCGTGAATGCGTCGGCGGCAAAGGGGTGCCCGTAGAGATGCACCGGCATGATGCCCTTGGTCTTGTCCGTGATGAGCGATTCCACATGGGAAACATCGAGTGTGTAGTAGTCCAGCTCGATGTCGGCGAACACCGGCGTGGCGCCGGTCAGGGCAACGGAGTTGCCGGTTGCGGCAAAGGTGAAGGAGGGGACGATGACCTCGTCGCCGGGGCCGACGCCCGAGGCCAGCAGGCCCAGGTGGAGACCGGAGGTGCCGGAGTTCACAGCGACGGACGAGCGCCCGTCCACCATCACCTGGGAGAATTCCTTCTCAAAGGCGGCCACCTCGGGGCCCTGGGCCAGCATGCCGGAGGCCATGACGGCGTCGACCGCTGCCCGCTCCTCCGCGCCGATGATCGGTTTTGCTGCGGGGATGAAGTCCTGGCTCATGCGTTGTCCTCTGCGTGGTTCGTGTCGGCCTCAGTCAGGGAGGTCTCGTTCAGGGAGTTTGTTTCTTCAATGTACTGTGCCCCGGTTTCCGGGCACACCCAGACGCCGCCCTCTTCCTTCAGCGGGAAGCCGGCCCTGCCCACCCAACCGAGCCGCCGAGCGGGGACGCCAGCCATGAGGGCGAACGCGGGGACATCCTTCGTCACCACGGAGCCCGCGGCGATCGTGGCCCAGCGGCCGATGGTCAGCGGGGCGATGCACACGGCCCGTGCCCCGATGGAGGCGCCGTCCTCAATGGTGACACCCACCGGGGTCCAGTCGTGGGCGCTCTTGAGTGAGCCGTCCGGGCTGACGGCGCGGGGGTAGGTGTCGTTGGTCAGCACCACTGCCGGGCCGATGAAGACGCCGTGCCCCAGCACCGCCGGCTCGTACACGAGCGCGTAGTTCTGGATCTTGGTGTTGTCGCCAATCTTGACGCCGGTGCCGACGTACGCACCGCGGCCCACGATGCAGTTCTCGCCAAGCACCGCGTCCTCACGGACCTGGGCAAGGTGCCACACCTTGGTGCCTTCGCCGAGTGTGGCCGCCTCGGCGACGTCGGCGCTGGGGGCAATGTAACTCATGCTGCTACTCCTGGTGGATGCGGGCGGCCGCTAGGCCTTGCCAATGACGCGGTAGGTGACGCCGGGCCACTTCCCTGCCGAGCTTACCCGGCGTCCGTCGATAAACGTTGTGATGCCCGGCAGGTCGGCCGGGCCCAGCTCGCGGTATTCGGCGTGGTCGGCCTGGACCACGGCGGCATCCACCGGCTCGCCCAGGTGGTAGGCGGCGAAACCCAGCTTGGCCAGTTCAGCGTCCGTGTACATGGGGTCGTGCACCAGGGCGGTGCCGCCGCGGCGGGTGATGGCCTCGACGGCGTCGAACACGCCGGAGAACGCCGTCTCCTTGACCCCTCCGCGGTAGGCGGCGCCCAGCACGACGACGCGTGCCCCGGTGAGGTCGCCGAAGGCACCTTCCAGCAGGCCTATCGTGTAGTCGGGCATGTCGGCGTTGGCGGCGCGGGCGGCCCGGACCACGGTGGCGTCGGGGTCGTTCCACAGGTAAAGGCGCGGGTAGACGGGGATGCAGTGCCCGCCGACGGCAATGCCCGGCTGGTGGATGTGGCTGAAGGGTTGCGAGTTGGAGGCGGCAATGACCTGGTAGATGTCAATGCCGGTCTTGGCGGCGAAGCGGGCGAACTGGTTGGCCAGGCCGATGTTGACGTCCCGGTAGGTGGTCTCGGCCAGCTTGGCGAGCTCGGAGGCCTCGGCGGAGCCCAGGTCCCAGACGCCGTTGGGGCGGTTCAGGTCGGGGCGCTCATCGAAGTCGAGCACCGCCTCGTAGAACTCGACAGCCTTGGCGGCACCGGCGTCGGACAGGCCGCCCACCAGCTTGGGGTACTTGCGCAGGTCCTCAAAAACACGCCCGGTCAGCACCCGCTCCGGGGAGAAGACCAAATGGAAGTCCTTGCCCTCGACCAGGCCGGAGCCGGCTTCCAGGGCAGGCTTCCAGCGGGTCCGGGTGGTGCCGACGGGCAGGGTGGTCTCGTAGGCAACGAGGGTGTTGGGGGTCAGGTGGCGGGCCAGCTCGGCCGTGGCGGTGTCCATCCAGCCGAAGTCCGGGTTCGCATCTTTGTCAACAAACAACGGCACAACGAGGACCACCGCATCGGCACCGGGGACGGCGTCGGCATAGTCGGTGGTGGCACGCAGCTTGCCGGCGGGGATCAGTTCGGCGAGCTTTTCCTGCAGGTGCGCCTCACCGGGGAAGGGCTCGGTGCCGGCGTTGACCAGGTCCACCACGGCCTGGTTGACGTCAACGCCCACCACGTCGTGGCCCTTGGATGCGAACTGGACAGCCAGTGGCAGGCCGATCTTGCCGAGTGCAATAACTGCAATCTTCACGTGTGTAACCTAATCTTCAGTAAATTGCCGGGCCCCGGACAAGGCCGTCCGTGCCGTTTGCCTTGACACTTAGAATATCGAGCTTTGGGCCGCCCACGCGCCAAAAGAGAGCCAGCCCACTATTTCACACTACCCGCACGCATCGATCCGGTAGAGACGTGCCGCACCCTGCTCGTCGAGGAGGGTCAGGCCGGGGGTTGCTGCGAGGTCTTCCGAGCTGGGGATGGTCATGCGCATGTCACTGACCTGGCGGCCGCTGCCAAAATCCAGGTAGTAGTAGGCGTCCAGCTTGCGGACGGCCTCGCACACGGCCGGGTCATCGTTTAGCTGCGGCAGGCTGGTCCAGATCAGTTGGATCTCGGGGCTTTGCGCGGAAGACAGCGACGGCACCACGGTGGGGTAGTTGTCGAGGGCATAGATGAGCGAGCCCCCGTTTGCCGGGTGTCCAATCGTCATGGCCCCTGCGGGGATGTGCTCGGGTGCGCGCTTGAGCAGGGCTGCTTCATCGCTGGAAAGCAGCCATGACTCCGGTGTTGAGGCGTAGTACTGGTCGCCGGTCGACGCCACCACGGCCTGCAGCGAATTGTTCTGCATGGCCAGTCCCAGCAACAGTGCGGCAATGCCGCCCACCGCACCAAGCACCATGGCACGGGGCTTCACATCCAGGGCTCCTGCCGGAATGAGCTTCACGGCCAGGTCCCAGAGCCAGACGGCGCCGGCCGCCATGATCGGCAGGGCGGCAACCGGCAGCAGCGCCGCCAGCCTGTTGCTGTCGTTGAAAAACACTCCAGTTATGGCATTGCGCAGGGCAGCCTCGGGGAAACTTGCCACCACAACAAAGAACAAGGCCGCCACGAAAAAGATCCCCGCAGCCCAGATCCGGCGCCATTGGACACACACCGCTGCAAGGCCGGACAAAATCAGAAGGAACACGGGCCAGAAGGCCGGCACCCCGTGGGGGGCAACGGCCAGCGCTTCCCCGACGGCGTCGGAAAAGGTGAGCGTTGGCGGCCAGTGCGATCCTGCCGAGCTGGGGCGAATTCTGTCCCAGGCGACGACAAACACAACAAGGTACAGGGCCACTCCGGCCGAAGCAGCAGCGGTTGCCTGCCACGGGTGCCGACGGGCGGCAAAGAGCCGCACCAGCCAGAACAGGAGCATGGGGACAGTGAAGGCAGCCAGCGTCATGACGATGTTGGGGTGGGAAAGTGCCAGCCCCGGCGCACCGAGAACCAGCAGCACGACGCCGAGGGCGGTTCCAACCCTGGGTTTCGGGGAGAGCTTCAGGACGTCGGCAACCAGCCCCACAAAAGTGGGAAGCAGCGCGATCGCCAGGAAGTTCGGGTACAGCACTCCCCAGCCAAGGGCCAGGAAGGGGAACGCCCCGAACCCTCCGGCCAGCACGCCCGCCACCAGCAGGACTGCCGGGCGGGTGCCTGCCACCCGGGTGGCCAGGAACATGCACCCCAAGGTCCACACCATGGCGCCGATGACAATGTTGGCGCTGTTGACGGCTGCCGGCAGCGACGCGACATTGCCCAGCTCCATGGTCAGGGCCACCAGATTGTGCCAGGTAAACGGGTACACGGAGGAAGGCCCGTTGTGGATCATGGAACCGACGTCAAAGGCCGATCCGTTCCCGGATTCCACGACGGCGCGGACGGCACTCAGGTGGTGGACGTTGTCGTAGGTGTTGGAGATGTTCTCCGGCGCAATAAACGTCCTGGCAAGGTTGGTCCCGAGCGTGGCTGCGGAAAAGCAGAAGCCGCCCAGTCCCGCCAGCAGCAGGGCCGGCCTGGGCCGGTCCGGTGTGCGCAGCCTGGATTCAGCCGTGCGGCCGCGGACGACGGCGAGGCGCGCGGCAACCAGCGTCCGCACGCCCCAGGCTGCAGCGGATGCAAGCACGGTGAACGCGCCCAGCACCAGCGGGTTCCACGTCAGTTCGATGGCCGCCGCCGCGATGGTGCCCACCGCCACGAGGCTGGCCGTCAGGGGTGCCGATGCCGCCAGCCAGGCCAGCCCCCGGGCACCGAGCGCCCGGCCCAGGACGGCACCGGGCACAAAAATGACCAATGCGGCGGCCAGGATGACCGGCACTGTTTCAAACCAACTCATGGGTTATCCGTACATTCTGCAGGCCGCGGGTCAGGGCTGCGCGTAGCCGTTCGGGTTGTCCTTCTGCCAGCGCCAGTGGTCGGCGCACATCTGGGCCAGGTTGCGGTGGGCCGACCAGCCCAAGTCCGCCAGTGCGGAGGAGGGATCGGCGTAGCTGACCGCGGCGTCGCCGGGGCGGCGGGGCGCGAACTCAAACGGAACAGGCTTGCCGGCGGCTTCGCCAAACGCCTGGATGACTTCCAGGACGGAAGAGCCGTTGCCGGTGCCCAGGTTCCAGCGGAACACGCCCTCATGGTCGGAAAGGTACTGCAGTGCGGCCAGGTGCCCGGCTGCCAGGTCCATGACGTGGATGTAGTCGCGCACGCCCGTGCCGTCCGGCGTGGGGTAGTCGTTGCCGAAAACCATGACCTTTTCGCGGCGGCCAACGGCAACCTGGGCCACGAACGGCAGCAGGTTGTTGGGCACGCCCGTGGGGTCTTCGCCGATGCGTCCGGATTCGTGTGCGCCCACCGGGTTGAAGTAGCGCAGCAGGGCGATCCGCCAGGTGGGGTCTGCTGCGCCAAGGTCGGTGAGGATGTCCTCGATCTGTTCCTTGGTGCGTCCATAGGGGTTGGTCGCGTCCAGCGGCATCTTCTCGATCAGCGGAACTTCCTCGCTGGCACCGTAGACGGTTGCAGAAGAACTGAATACGAGCGAGCGCACGCCGTGCCTGTCCATGGAGGCCAGCAGGTTCAGGGTGCCCACAATGTTGTTCTGGTAGTACCACAGCGGCTTGGCCACGGACTCGCCCACGGCCTTCAGACCGGCAAAGTGGATGACCGAGTCAAAGCCCGAGGAGGCAAACAGCGCATCCACGCCTGCAGCGTCGAGCAGGTCCAGTTCCACAAATTCCGGGTGGCGCCCCGTCAGTTCCTCCACCCGGCGCAGCGACTCGGCCGAGGAGTTCAGGAGGTTGTCGAGCACCACAACGTCGTGCCCGGCCTCGAGCAGGCAAAGGACCATGTGCGAGCCGATGTAGCCGGCGCCGCCGGTGACAAGTACTTTCATTGTTTCCATTTCTATTGGGCGAGGTATTCGCGCAGGCGTTGTGCTGCGGGGGCGGGGGTGTATCCGGTGGCCTTGATTTTGGCCAGGTCCAGGGTGCTGTGGTGGGGCCTGGGGGCGGCGTTTTTGTCCTTGAAGTAGTCGGCGGTGCTGGTGCCGGTGACGTCGGCGCGGTGGTGGCCGGTGAGTTCGTAGACGTCGGCGGCGATGTCTGCCCAGGTTTGGGGCTCGCCGTCGTTGCTGAGGTTGTAGGTGCCGTGGGCCGCACCGGTGTCGATGAGGTGTTTGATGGCTGCTGCGATGTCGGTGGTGAAGGAGAGCCTGCCGGTTTGGTCGTTGACGACGGCGGGTTTGATGCCCCGGTTGGCGAGGGATGCCATGGTGGCGACGAAGTTGTTCCCGTCCCCGATGACCCAGCTGGTGCGGATGATGTAGTGCCTTGGCACGGTGGCCGCGGCGAGGTCGCCGGCGGCCTTGGACTGGCCGTAGACACCCAGCGGGGACAGGGCCTCGTCCTCGGTGTGGAGGTTGGTGGTGCCGTCGAAGACGTAGTCGCTGGAGATGTGGACCAGGGTGATCCCGTGCGCGGTCGCGACCTTGGCCAGGTCCGCGACGGCGGTGGCGTTGATGGCCCATGCCTGGGTGCGGCCTGCGGGGGTTTCTGCCGTGTCGACGCCGGTGTACGCGGCGGCGTTGATGATCGTGGCGTAGTTCCTCCAGTTCCGGCCCGTGTAGGAGTCCGGGTTGGTCAGGTCAAAGCCGTCCCGGGCCGCGAACTCGACACTGGCATCCCCGGCGTAGAGGGTGCGCAGGGCGCGGCCGAGTTGCCCGTCGGCGCCCAGCACCAGGGTCTTCCTGCCCGCCATGGGGGTGACTTGGCCCAGGCGGGGATGGTTTTTGTCCTTCTCGGAGAGTTCGGCCTGCCCCAGCGGGATGGGCCAGTTAATGGCCGTCTGCTCATCGGCAAGGTTCAAGAAGGTGTACTGGCCCTGCGCGTCGGCTGACCAGTGGTCGTTGACGAGGTAGGTGTACGCGGTGTTGTCTTCCAGGGTTTGGAAGGCGTTGCCGACCCCGCGCGGGATGAAGATCGCCTGGGAGGGGTCCATGACGGTGGTGAACACGGCCCCGAACGAGGGGCCCTGGCGCAAATCGACCCAGGCGCCGAAGATCTTCCCGGTCGCGACGGAGATGAACTTGTCCCACGGCTCGGCATGGATCCCGCGGGTCGTGCCGGCCTTTTCGTTGAAGGAGATGTTGTTTTGCACCGGGACGAAGTCCGGCAGGCCCAGGGCCAGCATCTTCTCCCGCTGCCAGTTTTCCTTGAACCAGCCCCGGTTGTCACCATGGACCGGCAGTTCGTAGAGGATGACGCCGGGGATCGGGGTCTGCGTGGCCGTGAGCGGCTTGGAAAATTCGATGCCCATGACGGTTACTGGCCCTGTTCCTTGTACTTCGCCTCGGTCGCGGCCTTCTGCGGGCGCCACCATCCCTCATGCTCCCGGTACCACTTGATGGTCTCGGCCAGGCCGGCATCAAAGTTCGCGAACTCCGGCTCCCAGCCCAGCTCCGTGCGCAGCTTGGAAGACTCGATCGCGTAGCGCAGGTCATGGCCGGGACGGTCAATGACATGGTCGTACGCGTCCGGGGCCTGGCCCATCATCGACAGGATCAACTCCACCACGTCCTTGTTGTTCTTCTCCCCGTCGGCACCGATCAGGTACGTCTCCCCAATGCGGCCCCGCTCCAGGATCGCCAGCACGGCCGAGGAATGGTCATCGGCATGGATCCAGTCCCGCACGTTCTCCCCCGCACCATAAAGCTTGGGACGGATCCCGTCGATCACGTTCGTGATCTGGCGCGGAATGAACTTCTCCACATGCTGGTACGGGCCGTAGTTGTTCGAGCAGTTGCTCAACGTCGCCGCCAGGCCAAAGGAGCGCACCCAGGCACGGACCAGCATGTCCGAACCGGCCTTCGTGGACGAATACGGGCTCGAGGGGGCGTACGCCGTCTCCTCCGTGAACCTCTGCGGGTCATCCAACTCCAAATCCCCGTAAACCTCGTCGGTGGAGATGTGGTGGAACCGCTTGCCGTGCTTGCGGGCCGCCTCAATCAGCGTGTACGTGCCAATGATGTTCGTCTCCAGGAACGGGCGCGGATCCTGCAACGAATTGTCATTGTGCGACTCCGCCGCGTAATGCACCACCGCATCCACCCCAGCCACCAGCGAATCCACCAGCCCCGCATCACAAATATCACCACGCACAAACGTGAACCGCTCCGCCGGCAAACCCTCCAACGACGCCAAATTCCCGGCATACGTCAGCTTGTCCAACACCGTCACGGACATCTCCGTGTGCTCAAGCACATAATGGACAAAATTAGAACCAATGAACCCGGCCCCACCGGTAACAAGGAGATTTCGCATTAGGCCAGCATACGTGAACGGGCCGCCGTTCCCCGTGGCCGGCCGCCGTCCTGCCCGTTGCCCAACCCAGCCGGGAGCATGCCCGGCGACGGCGGCGGCAGCTGATTTCCGCCGTCGAACCGCAAATTCCGGGATGGCGCCGTAAGGTAGGCTGGCTACGCAATATATGTAAGGAGCATCTTGAAGAAACTCTGGGCCACATGCGCCCTGACAGCTGCATTGGTGACCGCGGTTTCCGGATGTACCGTCGTCGATGAAACAGTGAATGTGCAGGGTGCACCGCCCGCCTCGAGCGCGGCCCCGCAGGATTCAAACTACCCAACTGTCACCGGCGAGGTGGACACCAACCTCGTCATCACCGAACTCATGGGCAACAACAAGACTGTTACCACACGGCAGCTGGCCTGCTCCGGGGACACTGCCGTTGCACCCTCCAACATCCCCGACGCAGACGAGGCATGCGCCCTGATCGCCGGCTCCGCCAAACTCTTTGACAGCGAGCTCGTCCCCACGGACAACGATGCCTGCACCGACACCGGCAACGACATCATTGCGGACGTGTTCGGCGAGTCCAGGGGCGAGCACGTGCGGGTTTCCTTCCAGCGCAACAACCTGTGCAATGCCAGGGCGTGGGACAAGCTGATTCCGATCATAGGACGCGGCTAGAGGTGCCGTCCGCAGCTCCCGGCAAGGGCAGGACACTCTCCGCCGTCGGCCTGTCCTCCCTGGTTGCCGCAGCCTGCGGATACATTGTGCTCATCGTGGCCTCGCGCAGCCTGACACCAGCCGACAACGCAAACTTCCTCGCGTTCTGGGGTGTCCTGCTCGGCTTGTTCGGGGTCTTGACCGGCCTCATGACGGAAGCGACCCGGGCCGTGAAGTCACGGCGGATGATGCACCACGCGGCCGCCATGGCTGGAGCCCCGGTACTCCCCGTGTCCCTGCTGATCGGCGGGGCCGCCGCCCTCATCGTGGCCGTCACCAGCCCCTGGTGGATGCCGGTGCTGATTCCGGACGCGCCGGCCCTGCTGTGGCTGGGCATCGCCCTGGCCGTCCTGCTGTACTCCGGGCACATTGGGCTGGCCGGGGCGAGCGCAGGGCAGGAACGGTGGGGCACCTATTCGGGGCTGGCTGCCGCCGAAGCCGTCTTCAGGCTGCTGGTCATGGCCGTTGCCGCCTTCATCGGGGGCAGCCTGGCGGGGCTCGAGTATGCAGCACTGAGCGGAACACTCGTCTGGCTGTACTTCGCCGTCTTCTCCTCCGGCGGCCGCGCCGGCATGCGCGCCCGCGCCGATGTCGGCATGCTCCCCTACATGGTGCGCTGCCTCATGGCCATGGCCACGGCGGCGGCGACCGCCGTGCTGGTCACCGGCTTTCCCGCTGTTATCAAGATTGCGGCGGATCCGGCAGACTTTGCCTTGGCGGCCCCGCTGCTTCTGGCGGTTTCCCTGACCCGGGCACCCATCATGATTCCGCTGCAGGCCTTTCAGGGCGTTGTCATGACGGCGCTGATCCATTCCAGGGAGCCCGCCTACCGGGTGCTGGCCAAACCGTTTCTGGCAGTGGTTGCCCTTGGGCTTGTAGGTGCTGTGGCCGCTGCCCTGGTGGGGCCGTGGATCATGCTCATCTTCGGCCCGGACTACTCCGTCGACGGCTGGTTGCTCGGTGCCCTGACGCTGGCCGCAGCGTTCCTGGCCATCCTCACCCTGACTGGCACCACGGCCATGGCACAGGGCCGCCACGGACTGTACCTGGCCGGATGGGTGGCAGCAACCGCAGTCTCCGTCGGCATCTTGTTTGTGCCCGGCCCCTTGGACCTGGTGGTGGTTGCCAGCCTGTTTGCCGGACCGGCCGTTGGTGCGCTGGTCCATGGAATCGGTGTGTTGCGCCGCCAGCCGGCCCCTGCCCCGTCGACGTCGAAGGACCCAAGCGATGCCTAGTTCCCCCCAAGTCTCGATCATCATGCCGTGCTTCAACGCAGCGGCAACCGTGGAAAGGGCCATCTCCAGCGTCCTGGCCCAGACCTTCACCGACTTTGAGCTGTTCGTTGTCAACGACGCCTCGACGGACAACTCCGTGGAGCTCGTCAAGGCCCTGGGTGCCGCCACGGGCGACGCGCGGGTGACGCTGATTGACATGCCCCGCAATGTGGGACCCTCGGGTGTCCGCAACGAGGCACTGCGTGCAGCGACAGGGACCTTTGTTGCGTTTTTGGATTCCGACGACGAGTACCTCCCGGGCTTTCTCGCCCACCACGTCGGCGCGCTGGGCTCCGATTTCGACATTTCGATGGCCGGGCACGTCGTGGTCCGGCCCGACGGGAGCGAAAGCACCCGGCACAGTGCGTTCATTGGGCAATCCACGGGGCATGAGGCCGTGCGGGCCGCCATGTTGGATGAAATCCTGCCGTTCGCGTGGGACAAGGTCTACCGGCGCACCTTGTTCTCCGATGTCGCATTCCCCGAGGGTTCCACCAGGTTCGAGGACATGACGATCAACATCCTGCTCGACTCCCGGGCCCGAAAGGTCACCAGCTCGCCCGTCCCGCTGAACCGCTATTACATCTCGTCCGGTTCGCTGACCTGGGGCCGGATCCCGGCACGCAGCGACGCCGACCTGGCCCTGGCCGACCTCCACCAGCACCTGCCGCTGGAACTGCGAACCGGATCGTATGCCAAGCCCTACGCCACCATGCGCCTGCTCATCACCATGCTCACGGCCCAGAGCGCCATCATGAAATTGGCCGCCCAGCCGGCAGCGCAGGCCACGGTGGACGACTGCCGCCGGGCGCTCCGGCCCGCCTGGATTGCGGGTGCTGCCACAGTCAAGCCGAAGTTCGCAGCAGCGGCGCTGCTGCTCAAGGCGGCGCCTTCAACTTTCGCCAAAATTTACCTTAAGCACTCCGCGCAAAGCTATGGCCTGGAGTAGCTCCCCGGCCGGCGCGCGTGAGCCACGGCGCATGCCACGACCCCTGTCCCTGCCCCTGATTGGTATAGATTAGAGACCATGACCCCACCACTTCTAGAACGCGTTCTCGTCATCATGCCGGCGTGGAACGAGGGGCTCGCCGTCGGAAACACGGTGCGGGAAGTGCTCGCCCGGCCCGAGGGATACGACATCCTCGTGGTCAACGACGGCTCCACCGACAACACGGCCCAGGTGGCCGCGAACGCCGGCGCCACCGTGCTCCAGCTGCCGTTCAACCTGGGCGTGGGCGGGGCCATGCGGGCCGGTTTCAAGTACGCCCACCGGCTGAACTATGACGCCGTGATCCAGGTTGATGCCGACGGACAGCATGACCCGAAGGACATCGCCGTCGTGCTTGACGGGCTGGAAAACGCAGACATCTCCATCGGCGCCCGCTTTGCCGAAAAGGGGACCTACACGGTCAGCGGCCCCCGCAAGTGGGCCATGGTGTTCCTGGCCAGGACCATTTCCCGGCTGGCCGGAACACGGCTCACTGATGTGACCAGCGGGTTCCGTGCGGCCAACCGCCGGGGCATTGCCCAATACCTGGACCACTACCCTGCCGAATACCTCGGCGACACCATTGACTCGCTCGTGGTGGCCATCCGTTCCGGCTGCAAGGTCACCCAGGTCCCCGTGGAAATGCGCGTCCGGCAGGCCGGCACTCCCAGCCACAACCCGGCAAAGGCCGCCCTCTACCTGGGTCGGAGCATCTTTGCCTTTCTCTTCGCCATGACAAGGAAACCGTCCACAGTGGTCCACGCTGAAAGTGAAGTGGGGTGAACATGTCCGTCCTTGCCGCATTCATCCTCTCCCTCTTCATACTGTTCATAGTTTTTGACATGCTCCGGCGCAAGAAGATCCGTGAGAAGTACGCCGCCCTGTGGCTGCTGGTGGGCCTGGCCATGCTGGTGCTGGCGGTGTTCCCGCGCCTGCTGGAATTCGTGGCCGAGATACTGAACGTGCAGGTTCCCTCCAACCTGCTCTTCGCCATGAGCATCGTGCTCGCGCTGGGGGTCTGCCTGCACCTGTCGTGGGAGATCTCCGTGGTTGAAGATGAAACCCGCGTCCTGGCGGAGGAATCCGCCATCCTGCGGGCCCAGCTGACCGCGCTGGAAAGCCGCCTCGATTCCCTGGCCGGCGACACCGGCCCCGCACCGGTCCGCACAGAGGCCCCCACCGACGAATAGGCCGCACGGCCCAACCCCTGCCCCCAGGGGAGAAAGTGACACCCCACCATGCCCTTGGACATTTTCATCCCCTATTGGGGAGACCCCGGCTACATGAAGGAAACTGTCAACAGCGTCCTGGCACAAACCAGCGACGACTGGCTCCTGACGGTTGTTGACGACGCCTACGCGGACCTTGAGATCCAGAACTTCATGGCCGGCTTCAACGACCCCCGCATCAAGTACATCCGCAAGGAAGTAAACGGCGGCATCACCGCCAACTACCGCACCTGTGTGTCCCTGGCCACCGAAGAAGTCATGGTGATCCTCGGCTGCGACGACGTCATGCTGCCCAACTACGTTGAGACGATCCTGGCGGCCCACAAGCGCTTCCCCTCGGCGGCCATCATCCAGCCCGGCGTCCAGGTGATCGATGAAAACAGCGACGTCGTCAAGACCTTCGTCGACGTCGTCAAGCAGAAGGTCGTGCGCCCCCACGGCAACGGCCCCCAGTTGGTCTCAGGCGAGTCCATCGCCGCGAACCTGATGCACGGCGACTGGCTGTACTGGCCCGCCTTGGCCTTCCGCACGGACCGGATGCAGGCCGTGGACTTCCGCGACGGCTTCCCCATCATCCAGGACCTGGCCCTGATCATGGACATGATCTACGCCGGCGACCAGCTGCTGATCGAACCCACGGTCTGCTTCTCCTACCGCCGCCACTCCGAAAGCGCCTCGTCCTCGAAGCTCGTGGACGGTTCACGGTTTGTGGGCGAACGCGACTACTTCGCCGTCGCCGCCGGACAGGCACGTGAACTGGGCTGGACCAAGGCCGAGCGGGCCGCCAAGCTGCGCATCACCTCCCGCGCCCATGCCCTTGCGCTGGTGCCCAAGGCCCTGCTGGCCCGGGACACCAAGGCCGCCAAGACCCTGGCACGCCACGCCTTCGGGTCATAAGCCCTCCATCGCCGCCGTCATCCCCCAGTCAAGAAAGAACCCCACCATGCAGAACTCCCCCGAATCACGGACCGAGACCGTCCTCGTCACCGGCGGTGCAGGCTTCATTGGATGCGCCATCTCCGAGTCCCTGCTGCAATCCTTCAAGAGGGTTGTGGTTGTGGACAACCTGCACCCGCAGATCCACGAGAGCGGCGAGCGGCCCGCGGGCCTGGCAGCCGGCGTCGAACTGGTTGTTGGCGACATCACCGATGCTGCCGTCTGGGACGCCGTCCTGCCTGAGGTGAAGCCCGACGTCGTCATCCACCTTGCCGCTGAAACCGGCACCGGCCAGTCGCTTGAGGAAGCAACGCGCCACGCACACGTCAACGTGGTGGGCACCACCCAGCTGCTGGACGGCTTCCTCCGGAACAAGGCGCTCCCCCGCCGCATCGTGCTCACCTCCAGCCGCGCCGTGTACGGCGAGGGTGCCTGGCGCAATGCCGACGGCGCACTCTTCTACCCGGGCCAGCGCACCAGCGAGACCCTGGACCATTCCGAGTGGGACTTCCCTGGCGCCGAGCCCACGGCGATGAAGGCCTCTGAGGTGTTCCCTGCCCCTGTGAGTGTGTACGGCGCCACCAAGCTGGCACAGGAGAACATCCTGCTCGCCTGGGCCAAGTCCTACGGCGTGGAGAGCGCCATCCTGCGCCTGCAGAACGTCTACGGCCCCGGCCAGTCCCTCATCAACCCCTACACAGGCATCATGAGCCTTTTCTGCCGCATGGCCATGGGCGGGCGCTCCATCCCCCTCTACGAAGACGGCGAGGTGCGCCGCGACTTCATCCTGATCGACGACATCGCCTCCGCCGTGGTTGCCGCCGCCACCTCGGAGCAGGCGCCGGCCACCCCGCTGGACATCGGCTCCGGTGAATTCCAGACCATCGGCACGGCGGCTGCGACCATCGCGGCCCGCTACGGCGCCCCAGAACCGCACGTGACGGGCCAGTACCGCCAGGGCGACGTCCGGCACGCCTGGGCAGACATCACGGCAGCCCGTGAAGTCCTGGGCTGGGAACCGCGCTACAACCTGGAGCAGGGCATCGCCCGGCTGGCCGACTGGATCGATGTCCAGCCTGATGTAAAGCCCGCGTAGCGCCCAATCCCCCTCGAACGTACAGAAGATGCCAATGTTGCCCGCCAACATTGGCATCTTCTGTACGTTCGCGGTGATGTAAAGGGCATGACGCTGCGGATCCGGTGGCGCCGCCCAAAATGTTCCGGGTGCGGCGCTACTTCATGTCCCAGCCCGTGGCGGTGTGGAGTTCACGCTCGAAGATCGGTGTCATGGTCTTCAGGTAGCTGCTCGTCACGTGGTTGTCGTCCTTGTACACAATCACGTTGCCGATCACGGCCGGGCAGGTGGTGGCGTCGCAGAAGTAGTCGGTGAAATCCACAAAAGTGGTTTCCGGCAGCGACCCTGCCACCGCGTCCGTGGGCGGCACCGCGGCGAACAATTCGGACCGCACCGAGCCGCAGTCTGAGAGGTCCTCCGGGGACTCTTCGACGCATTCGGGTACGAGGTTTGCAAAGCGCGGAGTGTCCCGGATGGCCAGGACCGGGATCCCGGCTGTGTTGAGCGTTCCCACAGCGGCAACCCAGGACGGTTCCAGTACTTCCGGCTCGCCCTTTTCAGAACTCGTCAGGGTGCTGGTGGTCACCACGAGGTCGGGGTGCAAGGCAACGACTTCACTCATGGTGTCTTCGTTGAACTTCTGGCAACTCTCAGTGATGCCCGTGGACAAGTCGTCTCCGAGGGGGCAGAAACCCTTGGTGTACGAGTTCACGGACCAGTTGTTCTGTTTGGCGATGGCCAGCAACGGCGTGTTCCAGACATGGGCGTGGGAGCTGCCCAGGACCACCAGGGACTTCTCGCCGTCCTCGATCCCGTTGTTGCAGATGTTGAGCATCTCCTTGCCGTCGCTGCGGCACTTTCCCCCTTCGAACCGCGGCCACTCATCCGGCATGTCCAGCTGCGAGGGAACCAGCACCGCATCCGGACCTGTCCGGTCCACGTAGTCCGGCAGCAGGGAGATCGCGCCGGGGTTGTTGGGTGCCGCCTGCGACAGCACGGCCTGCCGGGCAGCCTCGTTGGCGGCGTTGAGCTGATGCTGCCAGGCAGCCAGGGGTGTCGCGACGAGGGCCACGCACACGAGGATGACGGTGACGGCGCGGCGGCGCTTTCGTTCGATCCAGGGGCTGCGGCGAATGGGTGCGTCAATGAATTTGGTGGCCAGGATGGCGGCGGCCACTGAGCCCAGGACAATCACCAGCCCGGGCACGAGGCCCGCCTGTTCGTTGCCCGAGACCACCAGGTAGAAAACCAGTGCGGGCCAGTGGAACAGGTAAAGGGCGTAGGAGCTGTCGCCGAGCTTGACCAGCGGCTTCAGGCTGAGCAGCCGGTCGGCGCCGAGGCGGCTGTCGGTGAAGCCGGCCACGATGATCGCTGCGGCTGCCAGGGTGGGCCAGAGCGCCATGTAGCCGGGGAACTGCTGGCCGACCTGCAGCACGATGCCGCAGGCGAACATGGCCACCAGGCCCGCCCAGCCGAGCACGATGCGGACGCCGCGGCCCAGCTTGAGGTAGGGCAGCAGCAGCGCCAGCAGCGATCCGAGGGCAAATTCCCACAGGCGGGCGCGTGTGTCAAAGTAGGCAAAGGCCTGGTGGGTGGCCGTGCTGGTGATGGAGAACGCCAGGGAACCGGCAAACACGGCACCAAACAGGGCAATCAGCACGGGGCGGATCCGCAGCCGGCACAGCTTGGCCAAAAGCGCGGCGACAGCGAAGAGCAGCGGCCACAGGATGAAGATCTGGCCCTGGATGGACAGCGACCAGAAGTGCTGCAGGGGGCTGGCGACGCTGTGCTGCGCCGCGTAGTAGTCAACGGACTCTGCGGCCAGGTACCAGTTTTGGTAGTAGAACAGCGATGCCCAGGCCTGGCCAAAGACGTCAGGCCAGCGCGACACCGGGAAGAAGAGCCACGCGGCGCCCAAGACGGCCAACAGTGTCACGGCGATCAGCGGCAGCAGGCGCTTGAAAAGGTGCACCCAGTACTTCAGGAGTTCAAGGGGCCGCCCCGCTTCCAGCCGCCGGGTGAACTGGCCGGTCAGCAGAAAGGCCGAGATCAGCAGGAAGATGTCCACGCCGCCGGATATGCGGCCGAACCAGACGTGGTAGGCCACCACCATGAGCACCGCGAGTGCACGCAGGCCCTGCACTTCCGGGAGGAACTTGCGTGTAGTCCGTGCCGGTGCCGGTGGCGGCGGCGGGGTGTCGGCGGCCGCGGGCCCGGCGGGGCGCAGCAGTGTGGCGCTGGAAGTCATGGATTTGGTACCTCAAGAAAACGACGTGATCGCTTTCTGCGCCACGATCCCCCAACCAGACAGAATACCTGTCATTGCGTCACAGGGGGACGCAATGCGATGCGGATCACACGCCAGGTGCGGCGTGCACCCCCACAGCGGGGACGTGCACGGCCTTGGCTTTCCCGCGTGTGCCCCGCACCCTGCGCATGACGGGACGTTCCACCAACAGCCAGCTTGCCGTGGCCAGCGGCACCGTCAGGATGGCCGCGATCACGCTGAACCAGAACAGTCCCAGCTCGTGAATGCCGAACACCGCAAGCAGCTGCTGGACGGCGAAGGCATAGATGTAGACGCCGTAGGAAATGTCGTTCTTCGCGATCAGGAGCGGCTGCCTGATCACCGTCGAGAGCCAAATGACGCCGTAGGTGACAAACAATGCCGATGCCTGCACGCCCCAGCGGGGCACTGTGGAACAAATGATGACGGCCACAACGAAGGCCAGGATTCCGGGGATCCAGTGGAAGCCAATCCGCTCCCGCCACATGAAAATGGTGGCCCCGCCAAGGAAGAAGGGCAGCAGCCGCAGCAGCAGTACAACATCAAAGTTGTCGTTGGTCAGCCGGCTGATGGTGTCGATGTTGGCCTGGGCGGCCACGGACAGCACAAACGCCGCGGTCATGGGCCAGCGGGATCGTTTCATGAAGGCGAAGCAGCCGAGTGCGGCAACGATCAGGTAGCAGATGAATTCGTAGTACAGGCTCCACAGGGAACCGTTCCAGGCACCCTCGTACGGGACGTTGGAAGGTGTCCCGGAAACATCGTAGAACCGCATTTCCAGGAAGGCGTTGGACCAGACAAAATTCAGGGGTGAGTGCCCGGCCGTCAGGAACCCGTCCAGCGTGCCGTTGGCCACGCGGTAGCCGATGGGTGCAAAGACGAAGGCCACCATGGCCAGGCAGACCCAGAACGCCGGCATGATGCGGGCCACGCGGTTCACGAGGTAGGGGCCCAGTGCGTTGGACCAGCGGCTGGAGGTGATGAGGTAGCCGCTGATGCCGAAGAATCCGGCAACGGCCCACCCGCCCACGGTCTCGCCAGCGAAGGCGAGTTCCCCGCCATGGCCTGTGAGCGGCCAGCTGTGGTGGACAAGCACCGCAAACGCCAGAAACAGTCGAATCATGTTCAGGCTGTTGTTGCGAACATCCAGCGCCGAACCAAACCACATACCGGCAGCGCCATTGCCTGCCACTTTTGCACGACCCAAGATTACCCAGCTCTTCCACTTAGCAATGTGGACGCCAGACACGCACGTTTCGCTGGTCCCCGGCCAGCGATGCTGCTGTTGCTCAGGGATGCCCGGCCCTTCCGTTTGCGTTCCTCCTTGGCAAACAGACATGATTGCTCTATGCGAGGAATAATACTTGCGGGCGGAACAGGCTCGAGACTGCATCCAATCACACATGGTATCAGCAAGCAGCTGGTGCCTGTTTATGACAAACCCATGATTTACTACCCGCTTTCCACGCTGATTTTGGCCGGAATCCGGGACATTCTGGTCGTTACCACGCCGCACGACGCCGAGCAGTTCCGGCGTCTGCTGGGCGACGGCTCCCAATTTGGCGTCTCCATTACGTATGTTAAGCAGGAATCCCCCGACGGACTGGCCCAGGCCTTCATCCTGGGCGAGGACCACATCGGTTCCGAAACCGTTGCCCTGGTGCTTGGCGACAACATCTTTTACGGCCCGGGCATGGGCACGCAGCTGCGCCGGCACGAAAACATTGACGGCGGCGCCGTGTTTGGCTATTGGGTCAAGGACCCCAAGTCCTACGGCGTTGTTGAATTCAACAACGCCGGCACCGCCATTTCCCTCGAGGAAAAGCCTGAATTCCCCAAGAGCCATTACGCAGTCCCCGGCTTGTACTTTTATGACAATGACGTGGTGGAAATTTCCAAGGCACTCAAGCCCTCGCCCCGCGGCGAACTGGAAATCACCGACGTCAACCGCACCTACCTGGAACGCGGCAAGCTGCAGGTGGAAATCCTGCCCCGCGGCACCGCCTGGCTGGACACCGGCACCTTCGAGGACCTGAACAATGCCTCCAACTTCATCCGCACGGTGGAAAGCCGCCAGGGCCTGAAGATTGGCGCACCAGAGGAGATTGCCTGGCGCCAGGGCTTCCTCAGCGACGACGAGCTGCGGCAGCGCGCCGAACCGCTGATGAAGAGCGGCTACGGGGCCTACCTGCTGGGCCTCCTGGAGTCCTAGACAGCCCTCCCAAACAAAAAAGTGCGACGGCGGGAGGCCACCTTCACATGGAAGGTGGCCTCCCGCCGTCGCACTTCTTTATGCCGGCCTTCAGCCCGGGACTGTCCAGCCCCTCGCTACCAGCAGGCGGTGACCTTGTAGAGCTTGGCGTTGGGGCCTTCCTGGTCCACCAGTTCCATGGACGTGGACCAGCCCAAGTCCATGAGCCCTCCCATGCCGGGCATGGTGCCGGTGACGGTCCGGGTGCTGAAGTCCAGCGCGTACTTCACATTGAGCTTCCGCACGGAATCGCACACCCAGGGGAACTCACCGGCGCTCTTGAGGCCGGCGTTGACAATGTCAACGTCCTCGCCGTGCGTGGTGAGGATGTGCGGCTGCAGGACTTCCCGGCCGGAGTATGCATAGGCGAGGGCGGCACCGGTGCTGGGCACTCCGGCGATGACGGCCCCGGGTTCCACCGTCCGGTCCAACCGCTTCAGGAGCGCCTCCTCGTCGGGGCTGAGCAGGGTCGAGGTGGCAGTGGCCTGGTAGTTGAAGTTGGCGTGGACCACAGCCCATGTCATGACCCCGTACTGGGTGCCGATGACCAGGGCCAGGATGCCGGCGGCGTAGGCGGGGATGCGCCATGGGGAGGCGGAGGCCGCGCCAAGGCCCTTCTTGCGGCGGTATGCGGACACGCGGGTGTGCACCCAGTCCCACAGGTAGGTGGCGCCGAGGGCTGCCGGGCCGATCATCGCCACCGGCAGCAGGGCCGCCAGTCGGTAGCTGTCGTAGTACCAGACGCCGGTCAGGAACCAGCGCGGGCTGAAGTCCAGCCCGGCCGCGTAGAAGAACAGGATGGCTGCGACGAGGAAGGTGCCCAGGAGCCACAGCTGCCGGCGGGTCACCAGGATGCGCACCAGCCCGGCCACCATGCAGACGGCGATGATGAGTGCCGCGGGCCGCTGCATGGCGCCGCCGAGGAAGATCTCCCCGATGACCTGCGGCGGGGTTTCCACGGCGCCCCAGCCGGCTGCACCGGGCGGCGGGCGGAACTTGCGCCAGACGAGGGCCAGGACCGCCACGGTGACAAATGCGGCACCGATGATAAGCCACAGCTTGCGGCGGCGTTCGGGTGTGTTGGCCGGCAGCAGCGGGGCCGTCAGGCCCCAGGCCCACAGGATGACGGCGGGGAGCACAAATGCCAGCAGCGCCATGAGCGTGCTGGGGTGGGCGACGGCCACGGCCGGCACGGCCACGAGCACCAAAAGCCAGGCCACGGGCGAGCTGGGGCGCCAGCCCCTGCCCAGGCCCATGGCGCTGAACACGAGGCCCAGCGCGGCCGGGAGCAGCGCAATGGAGAGCAGGTTTGGGTAGAGCACGCCCCAGTCGATCATCATCAGGGGGAAACCGGTGAAGCCCGCAACAAAGATCATGGCGGCGGCCGTGGCAACCAGGCGCCGGCCCGCGACCTGCTGCACCAGGTACAGCACGCCCAGGGGCCAGGCGATGGCGCCGATGGCGACGTTGGTGACACTGATCGCCACGGGGACGCTGGCGCCGGTGGCAACGGCCACGAGGCTGGTCATTGCATGCCAGGCCGACGGGTAGGCGCCAATGCCCGTGAAGGCACCGAGGTTCAGCGGCGAGGCGTTGCCGGAGTCGATCGCCCAGCGGACGGCGTTGAGGTGGAAGACGTTGTCAAACGTTTGGGAAATGTTGTCCGGCTCGCCGATCGCGCTTGCCACCTGCAGGGCTATGAGGGCACCCGCACCAAGAAGTCCGACGGCGGACACGAGCACCAGGGTGCGTGGCTCGGGCTGCCAATCGGGGTCGGGCCACCTGCGCGCCAGCAGCAGCTTGATGCCGAAGGCGACGGCTGCGAGGGCGAGGGCGCCGAGGCCGTAGCTGACGGGGTTCCACCGGATGCCCGCCATGGGAAGCACGAGCGAGAGCACACTGGCCATGGCCACGCTGAACAGCGGGGCGAGCAGCAGGGCGGCCAGGCCCCGGGCCCGTACGGCCAGTGAGAACACCAGGCCGGGCACGACCAGGATTGCCCCCGCCACCAAAATCAAGGGTAGAGCTTCCCACCAAGTCACCAATGCCACGCTTCCTTACTGCTACTTCTGCGGCCGGCCCGACAGGGCCGGCCGGACAAATCTGTTCTCAGCCGTCCGGGAGTGCCCGGCCGGCATGCCGTTCCGGGTGTCCCGGGCCGGTGTTGCCGGCTACGCGGCTTCCGATCGCTTGCGCAGTTCCCGCACCACGTCATGGACCTCGGCATCCATGATGACCTTGCCGTGTTCCAGCAGGACACCGCGTTCACAGACGGTCGAGACCAGGTCCAGGTCGTGGCTGACCACAAAGAGGGTCTTGCCGGCGGCGGCCAGTTCCTTGATCTTCTTGATGCACTTGCGCTGGAACGGTTCGTCGCCCACGGCCAGGATCTCATCGATGAGGAAGATCTCCGGGTCGGTGTGCACGGCGATGGAGAAGGCCAGTTTCAGGTACATGCCCGAGGAGTAGAACTTCACCTCGGTGTCGATGAACTCGCCGATCTCCGAAAACTCCACGATGGAGTCAAACATGGTATCGATCTGCTTCTCGGTCATGCCGAGGATGGCGCCGTTGAGGTATACGTTGTCGCGGCCGCTCAGGTCGTGGTGGAAACCGGCGCCGACCTCGATCAGCCCGGCCACCCGGCCCCGGGTCTGGACGGTTCCGCCGTCGGGCTGCAGGACGCCGGAGATGAGCTTGAGCAGCGTGGACTTGCCGGAACCGTTCAGGCCCAGCAGGGCCACGGTCTCACCCTGGGCCACGTCCAGGGACACGTCCTGCAGCGCATCAAAGCGCTTGGAGAGATCCCCCTTGCGGCCCTTCACAAGCCACACGATGGACTCCTTCATGGACCGGGTGTTGCGCAGCACAAACACCTTGCGCAACTTCCGGCACGTGATGGCAATGTTGTCGGGAACGGTTTCGACGCTCATCTAAAGCTCCTGGGCGAAGTGGACGGCGAGGCGGCGGAACACGTACTGGCCAAGGAACAGCACGCCCAGGGACACCAGCAGCGACACCGGAAGCCACAGGGTGAGGAGATTGGGCGGCAGCTCCACCATGGCGGTCTGGCCGCCGTCGAGCGTGGGATACCAGAACGCCCAGTGGAAGATCTCCACGGCGACGGTCATGGGGTTCGCCTGGTACAGGAAGAACCACTGGCCCAGGGCGTCCCTGGCCATGGTCCACAGGTAGAGCACGGGCGAGGCCCAGGTGACCACCATGAGGATCATGTCCACAATGTTTTCAGAGTCGCGGAAGTAGACGTTGACGGCACCAAACAACAGGCCCAGCCCCATGGCCAGGATGGCCACCACAATAAACGCGGCCACCGCTGCCAGCAGCTGCAGTGCCGACGGCGCCCAGCCAACCAAAAGGGCAGCCCCGAGCAGGATCACCACCTGCGGCAGGAAGTGTGCGGCCGAGACCAGCACCGTGGCCACGGGGAACAGTTCCCGGGGCAGGTAGATCTTGCGGATCAGGTCCCGGTTGTCCACGATGGAGCGGGTTGAATTGCCCAGGGTTTCGGTGAAAAAGTTGACCAGCACGATGCCGGAAAACAAGTAGATGGCATAGTTCGGCGTGGCTTTTTGCAGGTTTAGGAAGATGCCCAGCGCCACGAAGTAAATCATGAACTGCATGAGCGGCTTCACATAGGACCACAGCAGCCCCAGCACGGAACCCCTGTAGCGGACCTTGATTTCCTTGCGGACCAGCAGCTTCAGCAGGAACCAGTTGGAATACAGGTCCAGCAGGCCGCGCCCGCTGCCGGGGATGGTCAATTCATTTTTGGCCGCTGCCATCTACTCGCCATCCACGGAGTGTGCGTCAAAGGTCTTCTTCCATGCCTCCATGGACGTAATCTCGGCCACCGAGTTCCGGTACCGTTCGGCCAGCTCGCCCCACTCGCGCGCCAGGCGCAGGTGCAGGCGGGCGGATTCGGCCAGCATGGAGCGCAGCAGCTTGGGGTCGCGGCGGTACCAGGACATGCCGGTGCCCTCGGCGTTGGTGACCACCACGGAGTCGTAGTGGGCCAGGCGGAACCAGCGGCTGTCGCGGTGCGCCAGCACGCCCTGCGGGCGCACGGCGGACTCCGGTGAGGGGGTCTTGACCAGCTGGCGGGAAACGGTCTTCACACCCCAGGACACCAGGTCCTTCTTCAGCGGCAGGCCCATGGGCGTGCCTCCCATGGGGCCGCGGCCCAGCATGGGTGCCGGGAAGTCGTCCACGTTTTCCTTCAGCTGCGCGTCGGCATACTGGGCGCGCAGGGCGTTGATCTCGGGCAGCTTCGTGGCGAGTACGCCGTGCAGCTGCTCCGGACCCTTGAAAATGTCCCGCAGCGCCTCGAGCCGGCCGTGCTCGGTGAAGTACTGCATGGAGACGAGGTGCTTGACGTCGGCCTGCACGGATTCGCGCAGCACGCGCCCGCCCTTGGGGTACGGGCTGTAGATCAAGGTGGTGATGAGGCGGTTGCGCTCGTGGAAGTACGACTGCCAGCCCACCATGTCATCCTTGTCCAGCCAGGAGACGTGCCAGACTGCAGCACCTGGCAGGGACACCGTGGCGTAGCCCGCAGCCCGCGCACGCAGGCCGTATTCGGCGTCGTCCCACTTGATGAACAACGGCAGGGAAAGGCCTATGTCCTTGATGACGGCGGTGGGGATCATGCACATCCACCATCCGTTGTAGTCGACGTCGACGCGGCGGTGCAGCCAGGACGTCTGGCGCAGGTTGGCCACGGAGAAGTCGTGGCGCATGTCCATGTCGGCGTGCGGGGTGGCGGGGACGATGCGGTGCGGGTCCACGACCTCGCCAAAAGTGTGCAGGACGCTGCGGTTGTGCAGGTCAAACATGTGCCCGCCCACAATGGTGGGCTTCTTGCAGTGGTCGGCAAAGGCGAGCATGCGCAGGATGCTCTCGGGCTCAACCACGACGTCGTCGTCAAGCAGGAGCGCATAGTCGCTGCCGTTTTCCACGGCCTCGTACATGCCGCGGGCGAAGCCGCCGGAGCCGCCCAGGTTGCCCTGGTCGATGACGCGCAGCTTGCCGCCCAGCGAGGCGCTGACCTCGGCGAAGCCCTCCTCGTCGCGGACCTTCTTGGTGCCCTGGTCCACGATCAGGATTTCCTGCACGTTTTCCAGCGCATCCGGGTTGGCGGCCAGGATGCGGGCGTTGTTCAGGCAGTAGTCGGGCTTGTTCATGGTGGTGATCTCAAGGGTCACCTTCCCGTGGGCCCGCTGTTCGGCACCCTCTGCCTCCTGCGCCGTCCACTGGGCTTCCACCAGGGTGAGCCCCTCGTGGCCGGCGGCCAGGTCGAACCAGTACCAGCCGCCGTCGCCAAACGGCACCAGGGTCAGGTCAAACACCGTGGTGGTCTCGCCGTTGACCAGGCTGGACTCCACGTGCTGGATGGAGCCGCGCGCGTTGGACTTGCTGACGGTGACGGTGCCGGCACCGGAGGTGGTGATCTCGAGCCGGACGGTGCGCACATCCGTCCAGCGCCGCCAGTAGCTGGCCGGGAAGGCGTTGAAGTAGGTGCCGTACGAGACCTGCTCGCCAGCCCGGATGCTCATGGAGCGGCGGGAGTGAATGTCGTCAAAGTGCACGGTGGGCCCGCCGGAGCTGAACAGGTGCAGCTTGTCCTCGGGAAGTTTCGGGGCGCGCGCCAGTTCGTCGTCCTCACGCAGCCGGATGCCGCTGGCGGAGCCGGCATCCACGTACAGGGGGACGGTGTCCACCTGGGCGTCCGTGGGCAGGATGACCCGCTGGAGGGTGCGCCGCTGCGCGGACCCGGGTGCCGCCGTCGTGCTATCCATCTTTTCAGCCACGCTCACGCGTCAACTCCTCCGCTTTGCAGCTTCGCACCGCCGGTGAAGTGCGGCCTGATCTTGTTGTCAAACATGCTCAATGCCGAACCGATGGCCATGTGCATGTCCAAATACTTGTAGGTGCCCAGGCGTCCGCCGAACAGAACGTCGGCCTCTCCGCGGGCCAGGTCGCGGTAGGCGAGCAGCTTGGAGCGGTCGTCGCTGGTGTTCACGGGGTAGTACGGCTCGTCGCCCTTCTCGGCGAAACGGCTGAACTCGCGCATGATGACCGTGGCGTCCTTGGTGTAGCTGCGCTCCGGGTGGAAGTGGCGGAACTCGTGGATGCGCGTGTACTTCTGCGCCTCATCCGGGTAGTTCATGACGGCACAGCCCTGGAAGTCCTCAATGGGAAGGACTTCCTGCTCGAGGTCAATGGTGCGCCAGGAAAGGTCGCCCTCTGCGTAGTCAAAGTAGCGGTCAACCGGGCCGGTGTAGATGACCGGCACCTGGCCCAGGACAGCCTTGCGGCCGTACACACCGTCGTCAAAGAAGTCGGTGTTCAGCACGACTTCAATGTTCGGGTGGTCGGCCATCCGCTCGATCCACGCCGTGTAGCCGTCCACCGGCAGGCCCTCGTAGGTGTCGGAGAAGTAGCGGTTGTCATAGTTGTAGCGCACCGGCAGGCGGGAGATGATCGACGCCGGCAGGTCCTTGGGGTCCGTCTGCCACTGCTTGCCCGTGTAGTGCTTGATGAAGGCCTCATACAGGGGGCGGCCAATCAGCTGGATGCCCTTGTCGTTGAGGTTGGACGGATCCGTTCCGGCCAGCTCGCCGGCCTGTTCCTGGATGAGCGCGCGGGCCTCGCCCGGCCCCATGGAGGAGCGGAAGAACTGGTTGATGGTGCCCAGGTTGATGGGCATCTGGTAGACCTCGCCGTTGTGGGAGGTGTACACCTTGTGCTGGTAGTTGGTGAACTGGGTAAAGCTGTTCACGTACTCCCACACGCGCTCGTTGGAGGTGTGGAACAGGTGCGCGCCGTAGCGGTGCACCTCGATGCCGGTCTGTGCCTCGTTTTCGCTGTAGGCATTGCCGCCGATGTGGTGGCGGCGGTCAAGGACAGCTACTTTCAACCCCAACTCGGTGGCTGCGCGTTCTGCGATGGTCAGGCCAAAAAAACCCGAACCGACGACGACCAGGTCAGCGTTCACAAACTCTCCCGTAATGCTTGGTGGCGATTTCCGGGCACAGCAGAGCCACGGACTATCTTCATAGGTTACCTGACCGTTATCCAAAGGCTGTGACCGGGTGGCATTCCTCACAGCACATTTCGGGGAGTTTGACAGCTTCATTCCTCCACAGGGGGTGCCGGGCGCCCCTTTGTTGACAATGCCCGACGCCGGAGGCCGCCGGAGCCGGTGCGGCGCCTAGGCTCGTGGGACGGATGGCAACGGTGCCGTTGGAGGGAGTTGCGGTGTTGCTGGAAATTGCGGTGGTGGCAGGACCGGGCGCGCACGGCGGTCCGGGTGCCCTTGCCGGGCTGCCGCCCATGGAGCTCAGCGTGGCCTGGCCGCCCGGCTCGGCACCGACCGGCAGCACCCTCGATGCGGCCCTCTCGCAGTACTGGGCGGGCGCCGCGTTCACGGTGGCCGGTGAGCTCCTGTCCACACTGCAGCCGGGCGTTCCTCCCCTGGTGGACGGGGCCGTGGTGGTGGCGTGGCCGGGAGGGGCACCCGCGGCCGGGGTTGCCGGGGCCGCCCCGGCGCAGGCTGCAGTTGCCGTGCTGGCCGTGTGTTCCGGGCCCGGGGCCGGGGCAGTGTTTGCCCTCCACCGCGGGAGCTATTCGCTGGGCCGCGGCCGGTGCCGCCTGCCTATCGCCGACCCCTCCCTCTCCCGCCACCACGGCACGCTCGTGGTCGGGTCCCACAGCATCACACTCACGGCGGTTCCCGGATCCAGCGGGTTCCGCCTCCTGCGCGGCCCCGGCGACAGTGGTTCCGGCGGCATTGGCCGCGGCGGAGTCCTCTCCCCTCGCCGCCGGCGCCGCAGGCGTGCCGCGGGTCCTGGGGCGGCGGCTGCGGGCCGGTTCCCGGTTGAGCTGGAGATTGGGCAGCGGGTGGCCTGCGGCAGCAGCACCTTTGAGCTGCGCTTCCAGGAACCGTCCCTCGGCGGGCAGGCATCGGTTTCCCGGGCGTCTGCGCCTGACGGGTCCCTTCCGGGCACAGGCTCCCTGCTCCTGGACGCTGCTGCGCTTGATCCCCTGGAGGTGCCCATTCCCGGCGGGAGCGGGCGCGGCCGGACCGCACTTATGGTTGCCGGATTCCTGCCGGTGGTGCTCGGCGTCGTCTTCGCCCTTACCACTGGCTCGTGGATGTTTCTGGCCTTCTCCGCCATGGGTGCCGCCACAGTGCTGGTGCCCCTTCTTGGTGGCTCGGCACGGCGGAAGGAACTGCGGCTGGCCGTGGCCGGCGCCGCCCGCCGCGATGCTGAAAGACTGGCTTCTGCCTTTCCCGACGCCGCTTCCCTGGCCGCGGCCGGCGGCATCCGCACGGGGCCCGCATCGCAGCCGCCGGGGAACGGGTTCGCTGTTCGGCTGGGCACCGCCCCCGGCCCCGCCGCACTCACGCTGGCCCCCGCCGACCCTTCATTCAAGCCGCCCACCGCCGAATCCCGCCCGGCATGCCTGCGGCTGGGCGGCGCCTTGCAGCAAGTGTGCGGGCCGGCATCCGTTGCGGCGCCCCTGCTGAACTATGTGTTGATTCAGCTCGATGCCGCCGGCGTCCCTGTTGTTGTCCTGGGTCCCACCGGTGACCTGCCCCTGGAAGCCAGGCTGCTGCCGCTGACCACCCTGGCCACATCCACCGGGGCCGCTCTGGCGGCGTTGGCAGCGGCCGTGCCGCACGCAGGTGCCGGCTTCCCGCCATCCGGGGCCTCGCAGGGGGCGTCAACCGCCGGTGTTCCGGGCACGTCCGTGGTGCTTGTTGTGCTGGGCGGCGACGTCGACCCGCGGCTGGCAGCCGTCCCGGGCGTGCAGGTGCTGCTGTTTTCCGAGGCGCCCTGTCCCGGCGCCGCGGCGGTCCTGCAGGTGTCGGGCAGCCGTGCCTCCGGCATCGTGGCCGGGGTGCCCTTCACACCCGACGGTGTGCCGGCCGCCGTCTTTGCTGCGCATGCCCGGCGCCGCGCCCTCCACGGCGCCCGGACAACAGACGGGCCCGGATCCCCGCAAGCTGCCGCCGCCGATTCCCTGGCCCCCAATGTATTGCCAACCCCGGGACTGGACATCGCAGACGTGTGGGAACAGTGGCATCGGGCCGCGGGACGGCCTCTCCAGCCTGTGCCGATTGGCCGTTCGGCGGACGGGCCGGTGCTTTTTGATTTCCTCCATGACGGCCCCCACCTGCTGCTGGGCGGCACCACCGGCTCGGGAAAGTCCGAGTTCCTGAGGACACTGGTGGGCTCGCTGGCTGTGGCCCACTCCCCCGCAGAGCTGCAATTTGTGTTCATCGATTTCAAGGGCGGCGCCGGACTTGGCGTGATGCGGAAACTGCCGCACACGTCCTCCCTCATTACCGACCTGGGCGGACACGGCATGGCCCGGACGATTGCCTCGCTGCGGGCCGAGCTGCACCGGAGGGAATCGGCCCTGGCGGAAGCGGAGGCTGCCGACAGCGACGAGTACCGCACCCGGCGCAGCGGCCCGTCCGGCAGCGGGGCCGCCGGGATGGCGCACCTGGTCATTGTGGTGGACGAATTCCGGGTGCTGGTGGACCAGTTTCCCGACACTTTGGCAGAACTGATGCGGATCGCCGCCGTGGGCAGGTCCCTGGGCATCCACCTGGTCATGGCGACACAGCGGCCCCAGGGCGCCCTCAACGCCGACATCCGCGCCAACGTTACGAGCTCGATCTGTCTTCGGGTGCAGTCGGCGTTTGATTCTGTGGATGTCATTGGTGACGGCGCCGCCGCCGAGATCAGCGTCGCCACGCCCGGGCGCGCCTACATCAGCCGCGCCGGCGGCACCCCGCAGGAGTTCCAGAGCGCCACGCTGCGCCTGCAAGGTGGAGGTGGTGACGGCATGCCCGTCGTCACCTTGGCGGCCGCCAGCCTTGGAAAGTCCGGGGAGCCTGCAGCCGGCGGCCGGCAAGGCAGCGACCCCGCCGGGGTGGCAGCCCTGCTTGCCCGTGCCTGGCGGGAGCACCTCGCCTCGGCCACGGGGGCAACAGCTGGCGCCGCGCCCGCGGTGGTCGCGCCGGACCTACCCGCCGAGGTCCCCCTCCTCGGCACAGACACCGCCGGCAGCAGCCCGGACGGCGCCGCCGGCCGCCAGTTCCTGCTGGGAACGGTTGACGTGCCGGAGGACCAGTCGCTGCAACCACTGCTGTGGCAGCCTTGCGTGCAGTCGCACTTGGCACTGTTCGGCACGGTGCAGGAAACCTCCAGCGCACTGGGGATGCTCGTCCACCAGTTGCTGGGCGCGGGATCCCCGCCGCCGGACGGCGATCCCCCGCCGGCCGTGTACCTGATGGACGGCGATGGGTCCCTGGCCGCGCAGGCCCGCAACCCGCGGGTCGGTGCCCACGTCACGCCGGGGCAACTGCGCACGGCAGGGCGCCTCATCGAACGCCTGCTGGAACACTCGCGCAGCACCGCTGCCCCCCTGGTGCTGTGCGTCAGCGACTGGGGCAGGTGGGTTGCCGCGCTTCGGAACAGCCCCTGGCATGCAGCCGAAGACGGCCTGGGCGAGCTGGTCCGCTTCAGCCCGCGCAACATGGTGGTGGCCGTGGGCGGCGGCCGGGAACTGCTCGCCGCCCCGTTTCTCGCCGCCGTCCCCAACCGGATGTACCTGACGCATGGCAGCCATGCCGAGTCCACGGCCCTGTGGCCCCGGCTGCCCGACTTCACGCCGCTGCCCGGGCGGGCGGCCCTCGCCGGGCCCATCAATGACTGTCACGGCACCGGCCACGGCGGCGGGCAGGTGCTCCATGTGGCACAGCTGGGGACTCCCCGGTTCCCGGAGGACGCCCGCGGCGGGGCGCGCGGTCCCGCGGACGACCCTGATGCCGTTGTTGCCATGGGCAGCCCTGCCGCCCCTGTCTTGCAGGTGCGGGACATCCCGGAACAGCTGTCAGGGGCCGGGCTGCTCCGGGCCGCCGCCGGCCGCGTGCCGGAGACGGCCTCCGGTACGGCAGCCGTGCACTTATTGCTGGGTCTTGGCGGCGACGGCATGGATCCGGTTGCGGCGGTGGTGTCCCCCGGATGTGTGCTGCCGGTCATCGGCGGCCCAGGGTCCGGCAAGAGCACCTTCCTGCAGGCCATGGAACAGACCCACAGGGAGCGTGCCGGCGCAGGCCCCGGCACAGACGGACCGGCAGCCGCCATCCGCTGGATTGACGACGCCGACCAGCTTCCGCCGCAGGAGTTGGCCGACGCGACGCTCAGCCTTGCAGCGGGCGGGATCATCGTGGCAGCGTTCGGCTATCCGGGCCCGGCCCTGTCCAGGCTCCCCATGGAATGGGGCCTGCGCACGGCCCAGCAGGGCGTGGTTGTGATGCCGCAGCGGCCCGGGGACGCCGAGATCTTTGGGGTGCGGCTCGAGACCATGGGCACCGAACCCCAGGGGCGGGCGGTCCTGCTGGAGCGGGGCCGCAGCCGATGGTTCCAGTTCGCGCACGACGGCGGTTCAGCCGCTGCGGGTGATGCCTAGTGGACGGAGCCTTCCGCCGTGGTGCGCTGCGAAAATGCCACGACCTTCGGTGTGAAGAGGTAGTACGCTGCCGCCAGCGGCGGCAGCAGAAGGGCCAGGCCCAGCAGCACGTTTCCTTCAAGCAGGGACGGCACGGCCATGGCCACCATGAGCAGCTGCCACACGAATGCGGCCGAGCGTGTCCACCGCATGCCCTTGAATGCGTTGACGGCAACCGCGGCCAGGCCGGCGCCCAGCCCCAGAAGCAGCACTATCAGGAAAACGGCACTGGCCAGCGAGAACATGGGCTGCGTCAGTGCCGCGTAGATCGCATAAATGCCCAGGCCGATCAGCGCCAGGGCCTCCAGGCCCACCACTGCCGAGACCACAAAGACACCTGCCGGACGGCCCGGCACGGCGTCCGGAACCGCAGCCCCGGGCAGTGCGGAGGCGTCGTCGGCGGGTACGTCGGAAGGGTTGCGGGGTTCTTTTTGCACAACTGCACCATATCCAATTTTGCCGGGAACGGGCCGTGTGCCGCTGGGGCATTGTGACGCATCGCTCACGGCTTTGCACCAATCTTTCCGCCCCAACCTCTTGTTTACACAGAGTTAACATGACACGCTTAACGCAATGACCTACCGGGCCCGCGTTACGGGCCCTTTCTTATGTGGCCTAACGTGAATTATTTCACAAGTTGCCTCCCGTTCTAAAAGGAGTGATGATCAGCATGGACTGGCGTAGTCGCGCAGCCTGCCTCGACAAGGACCCGGAATTGTTTTTCCCCGTCGGAAACACTGGCCCGGCCCTGCTGCAGATCGAGGAAGCAAAAAGCGTCTGCCGTCGCTGCCCCGTGATCGACACCTGCTTGAAGTGGGCCATTGAATCCGGACAGGACGCAGGCGTCTGGGGCGGCCTCAGCGAGGACGAACGCCGCGCCATGAAGCGCCGCGCAGCCCGCGCCCGCCGCGCCAGCTGATCTGCTTCATACTTAACTGACCCGCAGAAACACCGTCTTCACGGACAATCCGTGAATTTCGGGGTTTCGGCGGGTCAGTTTTTTAATGCCGGGCAATGAGGGCCATGTGGAGCGTGACCACGGTGCCGCCACCCTCGCGCGGCGACCATTCGATGCTGCCGCCCAGCTCGCTCGTGACCAGGGTCCGCACAATCTGCAGGCCCAGCCCCTCCGCGATGTGCCCCTGGGGCAGGCCCACGCCGTCGTCCGAGATGGAGACGGTCAGGGCATCGTCGCCTGAGCTGTTCTTGTAGCGCTTGGCAGTCAGCCCCACCGTCCCCTCACGGTCCTGCAGTCCGTGCTCGACGGCGTTGGTCACCAGTTCGTTGATGACCAGTGCCAGCGGGGTTGCGAAGTCGCTGGGCAGTTCCCCGAAGGCTCCCTCACGCTCGGTGCTGACCCGCTGCGACGGGGACGCCACCTCGGCCGAGAGCCGGAACTGCCGGTCGATCAGCTCGTCAAAGTCAACATTTTGAGCCAGGCCCTGGGACAGTGTCTCGTGGACCAGGGCAATGGTGGCCACGCGCCGCATGGCCTGTTCCAGCCCCTGCTTGCCTTCCTCGCTGTGCATGCGCCGCGACTGCATGCGCAGCAGTGCCGCCACCGTTTGCAGGTTGTTCTTGACCCGGTGGTGGATCTCGCGGATCGTGGCATCCTTGGTGACCAGTTCCTGTTCCCGGCGGCGCAGCTCGGACACGTCGCGGCACAGCACCAGCGCGCCGAAGCGTTCAGTGCCGTCGCGCAGCGGGATGGCGCGCAGCGACAGGCTGACGCCGCGGGACTCAATCTCGGTGCGCCACGGCATGCGTCCCGTGACCACCAGCGGCAGGGATTCGTCCACCATGCGCCGGTCCTTGAGCAGGCCCGTGGTGACCTCGGCCAGCGAGCGGCCCTCGAGGGATTCGCCGTCGCCCAGGCGGCGGAAGGCGGAGACGCCGTTGGGGCTGGCGTACTGCACAATCCCGTCAACATCAAGGCGCAGCAGCCCGTCACCGACGCGGGGGGCGCCCCTGCGTGAGCCGGTGGGCGAGGCAAAGTCGGGCCAGAGGCCCAGTGTCCCCATTTTCAGCAGGTCGTAGGCGCACTGGCGGTACGTCAGCTCCAGCCGGGACGGCATGCGGGAGCTGGACAGGTCCATGTGGGTGGTGATCACGGCCAGTGTGCGGCCGTTGCGGACCATGGGGATCGCCTCGACCCGCATGGCCACGTCCGAGTTCCAGATCTTGGTCTCGTTGGACCGCTCGATCTTCTGGTTGGCCCAGGCGGCGCCCACCAGCGGAGCCAGCTCCGGGGAGATGGCGTCGCCCACGAAGTCGGCGTGGAACAGGGTGTGTGAGGTGGAGGGCCGCACGTGGGCCAGGGCGACATACCCCCGCTCGTCCTCGGCAGGGAACCACAGGACCAGGTCTGCAAAGGCGAGATCGGCAATCATCTGCCAGTCCCCCACCAAAAGGTGCAGCCATTCGGCGTCGCCGGGGCCAAGGCCCGAGCTTTCCCTGATCATGTCGGCAAAAATTGCCATGCAGGCTCCTTAGAAGAGGTGGCGGCACCCGCCGGGGCGGGTGCCGCTCAAACAGTTGCAACCGCGCGGTTGCAACGGCACAGGGTGCGGCGGGTTAGCGCCGCACGATTGAACGCAGGAGCCTCAATGCTACCGACAAGGATGCCATGTCGTCTTGTTCAAGCTCGTTGACCTCGGCAAACATGCGCACCGCACGGTCCAGCTGGTCGCGGTTCTGGCCTTCCCAGGCCTCAATCCGCTCCATGCCGGGCGTGCCTGCCCCGGTGCTGTCCATGACGTTTCGTGTCATGTCCGCAACCGTGGCGTAGAGGTCGTCGCGCAGCGCGGCACGGGCCAGGGCCTGCCACCGGTCGTTGCGCGGCAGCCCCGTGATCCGTTCCAGGAGCGTGTCAACGCCGTAGCGGTTGTAGATGGCGTAGTACACCCCTGCCACGTCGTCGAGGGGCTCGTCCAGGGTTTCGTTGACTTTCGCCACGTCCAGCAGCGGGAAGGTTTCAAAGAGCTCGGCCCAGCGCCGGCCCAGGGCGGGCGGCATGTTGTACGAGTTGGCCTCGGCGTACCAGGCGGCGACGCGCTGCACGTCCTGGCCCTGGAAGAAGTCGCCCATGTGACCGGACAGCGAGGAGACCACCGGCCTGAAGCGGTTGACCACGTCTTCGATTCCCTGGGTGCCCATGCCTTCGTTGATGAGCCAGCGGACGGCCCGGTCCAGGAGCCGGCGCATGTCCAGGTTGACGGCGCACCACTGCTCGGTGGGGAAGCTTGGCGGCAGTTCACGCAGCGCCGCCGTCATGGAGCCAAAGTCGAAGATCTCATGCAGCGCCACGAAAGCCTTGGCCACCACCACCTCGCCCGCCGAGGATTCCTCCATGGCGCGGAAGGCGAAGGTGATGCCGCCCAGGTTGACCATGTCGTTGGCAACGACTGTGGCAATGATTTCCTTGCGCAGCGGGTGGGTGTCCAGCTCGGCATCGAAGCGCTGGGCGACTTCCGTGGGGAAGTATCGCCGCAGCGTGCCCTTGAACCAGGGGTCGTCGGCGAGGTCGCTGGCGCTCAGCGCCGCGGCCAGTTCCATCTTGGCGTAGGCCAGCAGGACGGCCAGTTCCGGTGATGTGAGCCCCTGCCCGGTGGCCAGGCGCTGGGCCAGTTCCTCGTTGTTGGGCAGCGCCTCCAGTTCCCGGTCCAGGTCGGCGTGCTCTTCGAGCCAGTCCATGAAGCGTTCATAGCTGGGGCTCCATTCGACGGCGCGCTGGCGGTCGTTGAGCAGCAGGATGTTCTGCTCAATGTTGTCTTCCAGGACCAGCTGCCCGATCTCGTCGGTCATGGACATAAGGAAGTCGGTGCGCTCGGTCGTTTTGAGCTTCCCGGCGGCAACCATCCGGTCAACGAAGATCTTGATATTGACTTCATGGTCGGAGCAGTCCACGCCTGCCGAGTTGTCGATGGCGTCCGTGTTCAGGATGACCCCGTGCAGGGCCGCCTCGACGCGCCCGCGCTGGGTCATGCCGAGGTTTCCGCCCTCACCGATGATCTTCACGCGCAGGTCTGCACCGTCCACCCTGATGGCGTCGTTGGCCTTGTCGCCCACCGAGGCGTTGGTCTCGGTGCTGGCCTTGATGTAGGTGCCGATGCCGCCGTTGTAGAGCAGGTCGGCCGGGGCCAGTAGGACCGCGCGGAGCAGTTCCGGCGGGCTGAGCCTCTCGGTCCCCTCCGGCAGGCCGAGGACGGCCCGCACCTGGGGGGTGATGGGGATCGACTTCAGGGAGCGCGAGTACACGCCGCCGCCTTCGCTGATCAAGTCCTTGTTGTAGTCGGCCCATGAGGACCGCGGGAGGTCGTACAGTCGCTGGCGCTCGTCAAAGGCCACACCGGGAACCGGGTTTGGGTCAAGGAAGATGTCCCGGTGGTCGAAGGCGGCGACCAGGCGCACATGGCGGGTGCGCAGCAGGCCGTTGCCAAACACGTCACCCGACATGTCCCCGACGCCAACCGCCGAGAACTCCTGGGTCTGCGTGTCGACGTCGAACTCGCTGAAGTGGCGCTTGACGGACTCCCAGGCGCCGCGGGCCGTGATGCCCATGGCCTTGTGGTCATAGCCCACCGAGCCACCGGAGGCGAAGGCGTCACCCAGCCAGAAGCCGTACTCCGCGGAGATGGCGTTGGCGGTGTCGGAGAAGGATGCGGTGCCCTTGTCTGCTGCCACCACCATGTAGCTGTCGTCGCCGTCGTGGCGGACGACGCCGGCCGGCGGCACCACGATCTCCCCTTCGGGGGTGGCGACGAGGTTGTCGGTCACGTCCAGCAGGCCCCGGATGAAGGTCTTGTAGCTTTCGCGGCCCTCCTCGATCCAGGCGCCGCGGTCAACGGCCGGGTTGGGCAGTTGCTTGGCGAAGAAACCGCCCTTGGCACCGGTGGGCACGATGACGGCGTTCTTGACGGTCTGGGCCTTGACCAGGCCCAGCACCTCGGTGCGGAAATCCTCACGGCGGTCCGACCAGCGCAGACCGCCGCGGGCCACCTTGCCAAAGCGCAGGTGTGTGCCCTCGACGCGCGGGGAGTAGACCCAGATTTCAAACATGGGTCTGGGTGCCGGCAGGCCGGCGATCGAGGCCGGGTCCAGCTTGAAGCTGAGGTAGTCGTGGCCCTGGTAGTAGTTGGTGC
Source organism: Arthrobacter stackebrandtii (assembly GCF_017876675.1). Lineage (NCBI taxonomy): Bacteria > Bacillati > Actinomycetota > Actinomycetes > Micrococcales > Micrococcaceae > Arthrobacter > Arthrobacter stackebrandtii. Next base: position 2,907,795 of record NZ_JAGIOI010000001.1, on the reverse strand, counting down.
GCAGGGTGGCATCCACCAGGTTGGTGAAGGTGCGCAGTATCCTGTCGGCATCGAGCGTGGGCACGTTTTCCAGTGCGGCGTTGAGGCGTTCGTGCACCTCGGCTTGCATCCCCTCGCGGACGCCCTCGGCCACGGCCGGGCTGAAGCGGGCCTCAAAGAGTTCCACCAGCCCGCGGGTTACGGCCACGTTGTGCAGCAGCGTCTCGGCAATGAAGCCGAAGGAGTTGGTGTTGCCCATCTGGCGCATGTACTTGGCGTAGGCGCGCAGGATCACGATCTGCCGTGCGTGCATGCCCTCGCTGAGCACCAGGCGGTCAAAGTTGTCGGACTCGCTGAGTCCGGTGATGGCGGCGCCAAACGCCTCGGTGAGCAGCTCCGCCGTCGCCAGGGGGTCCACGCCGGCGGGGTATTTCAGGCCGAGGTCGTACAGGAAGAAGTCGCGCTTGTCCGCGGTTTCGATCTCGAAGGGACGCTCGTCCAGGACCTCGATGCCGAGGTTGTGGAAGAACGGCAGGATCTTGCTCAGGCTCTCCGGGTGGGCCATGTACAGCTTGACGCGGGCGTCCTCTTCCAGGGCGTCCCCCACACCTTCGGGCACGTACACCTGCATGCCGGGGGCGCACTGTTCGGGGCCGAGCCCCGAGGACAGCGTCTGCTTGTAGGCGGCGTCGAAGTCCTCGAAGCGGCGGATGTCGCCCAGCGCATCCTCAACCTCGAAGTCCACCCGGTAGCCGGCCGGGAACGCTTCGGCCCATTTGGCCACCAGCCGTTCGGCCTGCTCGCGGGGCATGGAGTCGCGCAGCACCTTCTCGATCCCTTCCGGCCACGACCGTGCGGCCCGGACCAGCCGGTCCTGCAGCTCGGCGGCGTGGAGGTCGGCGGGAACGATGTAATCCTTGGGCAGCCGGATGCGGAAGAACAGGCGGGCCAGCGCAGATTCGCTCATGCGCGCCTCAAAGTCGATGGAGACGGCACTGAACGTGCGGGTCAGCTCCTCCTCGATGCGGTGCCGCACGGCCGTGGTGTACCGGTCGCGGGGGATGTAGACCAGGGCCGACATGAAGCGGCCGTAGATGTCGGGGCGCAGGAACAGCCGGGTCCGGCGGCGCTCGGCCAGCCTGAGGATGCCGCTGGCGATCTCGATGAGGTCGGCAACCTCGATCTGGAACAGTTCGTCGCGCGGGTACGTCTCAAGCACGGCGAAGAGGTCCTTGCCCGAGTGCGAGTTGGGCGGGAAGCCGAAGTGGCGCAGGACCGCATCAACTTTCTCGCGCACCACGGGGATGTTGCGCACGGAACCGGTGTACACCGCGGAGGAGAACAGGCCGATGAAGCGCTGCTCACCGTTGACGTTGCCCTGGGAATCGAAGGACTTGACGCCGATGTAGTCCAGATAGGCTCCACGGTGCACGGTGGAGCGGGAGTTGGCCTTGGTGATGACCAAGACGCGTTTTTCCCGGGCCTTCTTGCGGCCCGTGCTGGTCAGGTGCTGGACGGTGGGGTGGTTTGAGCCGTCGCGGAGCAGGCCGAGCCCGCTGCCTTCACGGTTGACGAGGACGTCCTCGCCGTCGCGCTTGTCAAGGTCGTACTCGCGGTAGCCGAGGAAGGTGAAGTTGTCCGCTTCCATCCAGTGCAGCAGGTCTTCGGCCTCGCGCAGGTCAACGAGGTCCTCCCCCGCCAGGACGGTGGCCAGGATCTCGGCCCGGCTCAGTGCCTTTTCACGCATTGCCGGCCAGTCTTCCACCGCAGCGCGCACGTTGCCCAGGACCCGTGCCAGCCCTGTGAGGAGCTCGTCCTTCGCGGCGTCGTTGATGCGGGGAATTTCAATGGCGATCCAGGACTCGAGGCAGGACTTGTTGTCGCCGTCGCCGAGCAGGTGGGCGATGTTGGGCATGGCCGAGGTGTCGCCGCTGGCCACACCGGCATGCGAGGGAACCTTTGTCACGGAGGTCAGCACGTTCGTGGACTTGTCGCGGGACACCACAAAGACGGGGTGGGTGACGAGGTGGATGGCCAGGTTCTGCCGCACCAGTTCGGCGCTGACAGAGTCAACGAGGAACGGCATGTCGTCGGTGATGATGTACACGACGCTGGCATCGGGCTCGTCCAGCACTTCCATGCGGGCCTGGCCCGGGGTGCGGTGTTCGGCAAGTTTTTGGTGCGCAAACGCCCGGGACTTCAGCAGAGCGGAATCGTAGCTCGCTGCGTCTTCTTCGGATAATTGCACAAAGTAGTCATCCAGAAATGACTGGCCGCCAAACCGGGCTTGATCCTGCTCAGGCTCGTGGGTGGGTGTGTGCGATGACATGAATTAGCGCCTCCGTCAAAGAGTTAAGACCGCCTCTTTGCGGTCTTCTTCTGAGCCTAGCCCCGAAGGAGCGGCTCTGCTGTGGGGCTTGACACAGCACTTGACTGCTTTTGTTGGCCAACTGCACAACCAATGCCGGCGATGGCACGGCGCAGCGGCGCGTCGGGTGAAAGCTCCAGCAGCAGCCTGCCCTCCAGCAGCGCCTTGTCCACGAGCTCCTGGTCCCAGGGCAGGAAATGGCTGATGGGCTGCGCCGGACCGAACCTCTCCCACGCCTGCGCCAGCGCCTTCTCCGGTGCGCCGCCGACGGCCCTGCGCCGCACCTTGTTCACCACCACAGCGATCTCCTTGCCGGGCAGCCGGCGCGTGAGTTCGTCCAGCCCGCGGATGAGCCGGGGGATGCCGACGGGATCCCCGCTGCCCACGGCGACCACCTGGTCCGCCTGCGCCAGCACCGCCAGGGTGGCTGCGTTGCGGCGCGGCGCAACAGTGTCGTAGCTGAGCTCCTCGTCGTCTTCCAGGGCAAAACCGCAATCGACCACCACCAGCCCCGCCAGTTCCCGCGCGGTTTTCAGCACACGTTCGACGGCGGCCGCCCGCAGTTCGGGCCATCGGTCGGCCCTCGTCAATCCGGTCAGCAACGACAACGCCCCTCCCTTGAACACCAGCTGTGTGGCAGTCTTCGCCAGCCGGGCCGTGGTGAGGGCGCCCTGATCGGCGGACCGGCAGGCCTGGGCAAAGGATGCCGACTCGTCCAGCAGGCCCAGCGACGCCGCGATGCTGGCCCCGTAGCTGTCCGCATCGATGAGCATGACGCTGCGGCCGGCGGCCGCCTCCTCTGCAGCCAAATTCATGGCCACCGTGGTGCGCCCGGGCGAGCCGATAGGCCCCCACACGGCCACGATCCGCCCCGGTGCCCGGTCCCCTGCCCCGGGGCGGCCGCCGCCGGTTTCGGCAGCTGCCGCAGGGGGTGCCGCGGCATCGCCGGGAGTCGCAGATCCACCGGGGGCCGGACTGCCGGGAGTGGCCGTGATTGGACCAGGATTCGGGCTGTCGGGGGCGCCGTCACCGCCTGCGTCCCTGGCCCCTTGCCCGGCAGCGGCCGGCGCCTGCCCGCCCGGTGGGTGCGGGAGTGGACCTTGCGGGCTGCCGCCCCGGATGTGCCGGGACGCAGCCTTGTCCCTGCGTCCCAGCCGGGGCTTTCGTGCCGGTGCGTCTGCCCGGCCGGCCTCTGCCCCGGCCGCCGATGGCTGCGCAACCGGCGCTCCGCCGTCGTGCCCGGATCCGGCACCGGCGGCGGCCGGGACGGCGAATCCAGCGGACCCTGGATGCCGGCGCCCCTCGACGGCCGCGCGGACAGCCGCGGCCAGTGCCTCCGGGGTCGCCTGGGCGGACACCGGGTGTGCGCCAAGCCCCTTCAACCGGGCCGCCTCGGCGGCCGAACCGGCAACTGCGACGACGCTGACGCCGACGGCCGTCAACCTGTCGATCAGCGTGGCTGTCAGCTCCCCGGCGCCCTCGGCCACCACGGCGACCTGGGCAAGACCGCTCTGGCAGGCGGCAAGGAGCTCGTCCAGGGCGGGGCACCTGCGCACCACCTGGACGGTGTCGCGCCGGCCCGCGAGTGCGGCAATGACCCCTGTCGGGGTTTCGCCGACAGACACCACGGTCACGGCATTCATCGGGCGGCCGCCGGGTTCCACACCACCGACACCTTGGCCTCGTTGGCCACCGCGCCGAGGAATTCCGGCAGCTGCCTGTCGGTGGCCAAGACCATGATCTGGGTGTTCCGGCCGGAGCCCAGTGACGTGGAGGCCACGTTAAGGGCGGCAACCTCGGCGCCGGGAAGCATCAGGACCGGATCCTTGAAGCCGTTGCGGTCATCCGGCAGCGCGACCCAGACATCGACATGGGTTCCGGGGACCACCTCCTTGGGCAGCGGTTCATCAACCTGCACCGAGACGGGCTTGCGGTCGAGGGCGTCGGTGCTGCCAATGCTGGACCGCGGCACCAATTCGCCTTTCGGCACCATGCGCACGGCAACGGAGTTCTCCTTCAGGCCCGCCCGGGGGTCCAGGTATTCCCCGTCCACTTCTCCCAGCTGCACCTGGACCACTTTGAAGGAATCGGCCGTGATCGGCTGCCCCACCACGATGGCATCCTTCGCCGCATACATGGCGGTGGTCTTGCCGGCGTTGCCCACCAGCGCCACGACGCCCGCTACGGAGGCCAGGACCATCAGGATGCCGATGAGCAGCCGGGGGTCCTTCCACGAGGGCTTGGCCAGGCGCGGTGCCGGGCCCTGAACGTCCATCGACATGGTTCCTCCCCTATGGGACCTTTCGCCGCATCCGGCATCCGCGTGTGGCGGCGGCACGCTGGAGATGTTGCAGCCGTCTACCATTTGTACCGCCGATCGTCCGCCGTTGTAACCCCCACCTGCCAAACAGTTGCACATCTGTGGACAACTTTGCCTGTGGATATCAAGACCCAAGCCGGTCAAACAAGGTCAAAGGGTGGATAATGGATACATGCCTAGATTCCTGACACTGGCCGACGTCGCCGAACAGCTGCAGATCTCCGCAGCTGCCTGCTACGCACTGGTCCACAGCGGTGAACTCCCCGCCTTCCAGATCGGCGGACGCGGGCAGTGGCGCGTGGATGCCGCAAAGTTTGAGCAGTTCATCGAGGACCGCCACGCCGCGGCCCGCGCCATGCTCGCCGCCGACAACCAGGCGCCCGCCGCCACCGACTAAAACTCGTTTTCCGGCGAGGATGTCACCGCCACGAGCGACGCAAACGGCACCACAGCGGTGCCCTGCCGGTTTTCACTGTCCCGGCCCACGCCGTCGGACAGCTGCATGATCTGCACGAAGTCCGCGCCCACCTGGTCCAGGACCCCGCGCAGCACAGGGTTCCGGACGCCATCCAGCTCGAGCGCCACCATGGCCCGGTTCCGCGCCAGGATGCGCAGGGCCGCGGCGAGGGTGAAGGGGACGGACGTCGGCGGACCGGCACGCCGGGAGCCGAGCCCGTGGACCCGCTGGATGTGCCCCATCGGCAGTATCACGGAGCGTTCACCCTCCCGCAGCAGCAGCCAGTCACATTCCACCTTGGCCAGGATCCCGTGGAAGGCCGCACCGTTGCGCATGACCAGCTGAACCGCCTGCCCCAGGGCTCCCCGCAGCGCCTCGCCCAAGGTCTGCCGGGCATCTTCAATGCGCGCCAGCTCGTTGACCCGCTGCTCCAATTCCTGCTGTGAGGCGGCGTGCAGCTGGGCCTCAAGGTCGGCAAACAGCTGTTCCCATCGCATGGCGCCACGCTAGGCGCAGGGAGCCCGGCCGTCAACACCGCCTGCCGCGGCCGCCGCCGGACTTATCCACATTCTCATTGCTTGCTATGGACAGGCGCCATGATACGGGTCCAAACTGTGTTATAGACATTCAATCAAGATCAAATGATGTCAAACAGCATCAAATGGGACAGTCTCAAGGGAGAGCCTGATGAAACGGCAGATGTTGGCGGATGCGGCCCTGGGGGCAGCCATCCTGGCCTTGGGTGGTTCGCTGGTGTTCAGCGGCGGGGCGATTCTGAGGCTGCGCTGGAACAGCCCCGGTGCGGGCTCGGCGCTGGGCCTGCAGGAGCTGCTGGCCGTGGCGGCGGCAGGCGCCGGAATTGCCCTGTTGTGCTGGTGGCTTTTGGCCCTGGCCTGCGCACTGGTGTCCGCCGTCGCCCAGCAGCTGGGCGCAGTCCGGCTGGCCCGGGCCAGCAGCGCATTTGCACCGGCCTTCATGCGCCGCCTTGTGGCCGCCGTGCTGGGCCTGAACCTGTTGGCCGCGCCCATGGCCGTCGCGGCCGAATCCCCCGCAGTCGACCCGCTCTGGCACCCAGGAACTGTGGCCGCGGCCCCCGTCGAAGCGGGCGGCGGCGCATCCGGCGGTGGCGCGGGGGCTGCAGCCGCGCCCGGCGTCCTGCCCCCGGACAGCTCGGAGGCAGTGTCGCCCCGGTGGGTGCCCACCACGGCCGAAACCGCGCCCGGCATGCTCATCAGCCCCGGGCACCGTGGCACCCAAAGCGTCGGCGAGGCTGCCGGCCCAACCCAGGCTCCGGCGTCGGACGGCGCACAGCAGCCGTCGGGCTCCTTCGAAGTGGTGGTCAAGGGCGGAGACAGCCTGTGGAGCATCGTGGCCGAGGCCCTGGGCCCCTATGCCAGCGATGTGGACGTGGCCCTGGCCTGGCCAGGATGGTACCGGGCCAACCGCGACACCATCGGAGCCGACCCCAACATCATTCACCCGGGCCAGATCCTGCAGGCACCGGGCGGCCCCTGACTTTCAGCAGCACCGCCATTCCATCCCAGCAACGAGCGCATAGGAGCACGACATGAGCACCCCAGCCACATCCGACGGGACTGCACCGACACTGCTTGTGGTCAGGCCCGTCACCCCGCCCGATTTCGGGGAGGCTGCCGGCGGCAACGTCGTCAGGCTGCGGCCCCCTGGCCTTCATGTGCGCCAGACCGGGGTGGGCCGGGCTGAAGAAGAGAACGCCGCGCAACCCCGCAACCGGGCCCGGAAGCGTGCCGCCGGCAAGGTGTCCTCACTTGATCCGTCATCCGCCGACCGGGAAGTGGTGGAGATGATGGCGTCGAAGGTTGCCCAGGCTGTCCTTGAGGCGCTCAGCGGTGCTCGTTCTGTGCAGCAGTTGGCCCGCTGGCTGGACGGCAGGTGCATTGCCGCCCTGACCACCAGGGCCCGTCTCTATGCGGAGGCGTGCAAGGCCGAGCTCCGGCACCGCAGCTCCGAGACTGGCACAGTTGTCACGCTCCACCACCAGCCCCGGGTGCACTCCATCCACTGCTGCGCCGTCGCACCGGGCATCTACGAGGCCTCGGTTGTCATGGCTGACGCCAACCGGTTCCGGGCCCTCGCCATGCGCCTGGAACTGCACACGGGGCTGTGGAAGGTGACGGCTTTGAATGTCGGCTGAGCCTGTCCGTGCGGCCGGGTCGGATGCGCCAAGGGCCCCAGCCCGGGTTCAATTTCGAACCGGGGAGGGGCCCTTGGGCTGCCCGTCAAGGGCGTGCCTGTGTTAGCGCTTTTTCTTCTTCTTGGTGTTCTTGTTGGCCATGCGGCGGGCCGACGGCGGCAGGCCGTCGGTCTTGCGGCGCTCCACATGCGTCTCCGCCTGGCCCTGGGCATCGGGCGCGGTGAACTGGAGCTGGGCCGGCTTTTCCGGTGCTTCCAGGCCCGGCGCGGTGATCCGCGGAGCCGCGTGCTCGTGGCCGCCGTCGGCACCGGCGACCCGGTCCATCAGGGCTGCGGGCTGCTCGGCCACAACACCGACATTGGCGGCCGGTGCGTTCTCCACTTCAACCTCCAGGTTGAACAGGAAGCCCACGCTTTCCTCGCGGATTCCGGCCATCATTGACTGGAACATTTCATAGCCTTCACGCTGGTACTCCACGAGCGGGTCGCGTTGGGCCATGGCACGCAGGCCGATGCCTTCCTTGAGGTAATCCATCTCGTAGAGGTGTTCCTGCCACTTTCGCCCAACCACGGACAGGACCACGCGGCGCTCCAGCTCGCGCATGGTTTCCGAACCCAGTGCCGCCTCGCGTTCCTGGTAGGCCACGCGGGCATCCGAGAGCAGCTCGGTCTTGAGCAGTTCCGGGGTGATGCGGCCCTCGCCGCCGGCTTCCTCGGCGATCTCATCCAACGTCACGGTGACGGGGTAGATGGTGCGCAGGTTGCCCCACAGAGTGGTGAAGTCGTACTCGCCGGCGTGGCTGGAGCTCAGCGCGGCGTCAATGATTTCATTGACGGTGTCCTCCAGGAAGTGCTGGACCTTCTCATGCAGGTCCCCGCCTTCCAGGATGCGGCGGCGGTCGCTGTAGATCGCCTCTCGCTGCCGGTTCAGGACATCGTCATATTTCAGGACGTTCTTGCGCTGCTCGGCATTGCGGCCCTCAACCTGGCCCTGGGCCGAGGCGATGGCCTTGGACACCAGCTTGGATTCCAGGGCGACGTCGTCCGGCATGGAAGAGCGGGACATGAGGCGCTCGGCAGCACCGGAGTTGAACAGCCGCATCAGGTCGTCCGTCAGGGACAGGTAAAAGCGGGACTCTCCGGGGTCGCCCTGGCGGCCGGAGCGGCCGCGGAGCTGGTTGTCGATACGGCGGGATTCGTGGCGTTCGGTGCCAAGCACGTACAGCCCGCCAGCTTCCAGAACGGCTTCATGCTCGTCCTTGACCGCCAGCTTGGCTGACTCAAAGGCCTCGTCCCAGGCCGCCTCATATTCTTCGGCGTTTTCCTCAGGGTCCAGACCGCGTGCCGCCAGTTCGGCGACGGCGTTGAACTCGGCATTGCCGCCCAGCATGATGTCCGTGCCTCGGCCGGCCATGTTGGTGGCAACGGTGACGGAGCCGCGGCGGCCTGCCTGGGCCACGATGGCGGCCTCACGGGCGTGGTTCTTGGCGTTAAGGACCTCATGCTTGACGCCGGCCTCGGCCAGCTTCTTGGAGAGGTATTCGCTCTTCTCCACGCTTGTGGTGCCCACCAGGACCGGCTGCCCGGACTCGTGGCGTTCAGCGATGTCCTTCACGACGGCGTCAAACTTCACGACCTCGTTCTTGTACACCAGGTCTGCCTGGTCCACGCGCTGCATGGGCTTGTTGGTGGGGATCGGAACAACACCCAGCGAATAGGTGCTCATGAATTCGGCCGCTTCGGTCTCGGCGGTGCCGGTCATGCCGGAGAGCTTCTCGTACAGGCGGAAGTAGTTCTGCAGGGTCACGGTGGCCAAGGTCTGGTTCTCAGCCTTGATCTCCACACCCTCCTTGGCCTCGATGGCCTGGTGCATGCCCTCGTTGTAGCGGCGGCCGGCCAGGATGCGGCCGGTGTGCTCGTCAACGATGAGGACTTCGCCGTCCATGATGACGTAGTCCTTGTCGCGCTTGAACAGTTCCTTGGCCTTGATGGCGTTGTTCAGGAATCCGATCAGGGGCGTGTTGGCGGATTCGTACAGGTTGGAAATGCCAAGGTAGTCCTCGACTTTTTCAATGCCGTCCTCAAGCACGCCGACGGTGCGCTTCTTCTCATCGACCTCGTAGTCCTCATCAATGTTCAGGCGCAGCACCACCTTGGCGAACTCGCCGTACCAGCGGTTGGCGTCGCCGGAGGCGGGGCCGGAAATGATCAGCGGTGTGCGGGCCTCATCAATGAGGATGGAGTCGACTTCATCGACGATGGCGAAATTGTGGCCGCGCTGGACCAGCTCGTCCTTGCTCCACGCCATGTTGTCGCGCAGGTAGTCAAAGCCAAATTCGTTGTTCGTGCCGTAGGTGATGTCGGCGGCGTACTGTGCCCGGCGGTATGCGGAATCCTGGTTGGAGACAATGCAGCCGGTGCTTTGGCCAAGGAAACGGAACACGCGTCCCATGAGGTCCGACTGGTACTGGGCCAGGTAGTCGTTGACCGTGACCACGTGCACGCCCTTGCCGGTGAGCGAGTTCAGGTAGGCCGGCGCGGTGGCGACGAGCGTCTTTCCTTCACCGGTCTTCATTTCGGCAATGTTGCCGAGGTGGAGGGCTGCGCCGCCCATGAGCTGGACGCGGAAGTGGCGCAGGCCCAGGGTTCGCGAGGATGCCTCGCGGACGGCGGCAAAGGCTTCCGGGAGCAGGTCATCCAGCAACTCGCCATCTTCGTGGCGCGCCTTGAGCTTGTCGGTTTCCTCGCGCAGCTCGGCGTCGGTGAATGTCTGGAAGGTGTCTTCCAGCGAGTCGATGGCGTCGGCAAGGACGTTGAGTCGTTTAAGCGTCTTGCGATCGCCTGTGCGAAGGACCCGCTCAAGAAGTGATGGCACGAAATTGCTCCCAATCTATTGCTGCCTAAAAGTGGCGTGTTCAGTCTACGTGAGAAGATGCACAGATCACTGCCAGTTCGCAGCTTCCGCCGCCAGTTTCGCGGCCAGGTCGCCGTTCCCCGCCACCGCGATGCCTCCCAGCCCCAACCAGTTCGCCATGAGTCCCAGCTCGGCTGCCAGGTGGAATGCGGTCCCTGCCGGCGCGCCAGGCTCGGCGAAGGCGCCACGCACCAGCAGAACGCCGTTCTGCCGGTCGGCCTTCAGGTCCACCCGGGCCACAATGTTCTCGCCCAGCAGAAACGGCAGCACGTAATATCCGAACTTTCGCCGGGGTTCCGGGGTGTAGATTTCCAGCCGGTAGTGGAAATTGAACAGCTGTTCAAGGCGCCGGCGTTCAAACACCAGTGAATCGAAGGGGCTCAGCAGGGCCCGGCCCGAGACTGTCCGCGGAGTGGTGGCAGAGGCGTGCAGGTAAGTGGGCGCACCCCATCCGGCAACCTCCACCGGAACCAGCTCCCCGGTGGCGGTCAGTTGCGCCACCGCCTGGCTGACCTCCTTGGCGGGAAGCCTGAAGTAGTCGGCGAAGCAGCGTGCCGTGCCGATCCCGTGCGCCTGGGCGGCAGCTGAGACGAGCCGTGACAGGGCAAGCCGCCGTTCGTCGTCGTCCATTTTTTCACCCGGGGCGCAGGCCAGGCGCTCCCTGGGCGGGAGAACCTTTTCAATCAGCGCGTAGCGGCGCTCAAACTGCTCGTTGCGGGAGGCCGCGCCGACAATGCCGCGCTCAAACAACCCTTCCAGCGTGCGCTTGACGGCGCTCCAATTCCAGCCCCACTCATCCTTGGCAACGGTCTCCTCGTGTCCGATCCGGGCCGTCAGCTGGCGGGCGGTGAGGGGCCTGCTGCGGGACAGAACGGTGAGGATATCCTGTTCCAGGCGGTCCCGCAGTCCGGCATCCATGCCGTCGGAGCCCACCCAGCGCCGGTTCTGCCATTGGCGCAGGTCGTTGAAGTGGGCGGGCCGGACCATGCTGGCCTCGTGGGCCCAGTACTCCATCATTTTCCGCGGCGCAGTACCGGCCAGCGTGTCCACGATCGTGGTGTCGTAGCTGCCCAGTCGGGAGAAGAACGGCAGGTAGTGGCTGCGTGAGAGTACGTTGACGGAGTCGATCTGAACCAGCTGGATTTGGGCAAAAATCCGGCCCACCTCCCGTGCTGTGACGGGTTGGGCGGGCCGGATTCCTGCTAGTCCCTGGGCCTTGAGTGCAATGCGCCTTGCCTGCGGGAGGCTCAGCGCTGCACCCATTCAGTTGCTCCTAGACTCTTGTATCTGTTGATGCTTGTTTCCGCGTTCGTGACTGATGGTCCTACACGCGGGCCGGCTCATCCGGAGAACGGTAGGCGGAGATTTCCTCGGCCGAGTCCGGGTTGTCATCGAGGGAGATGACCCCGTAGGTCCAGCCCTTGCGGCGGTACACCACGGACGGGACACCGGTGGAGGAGTCGATGAACAGGTAGAAGTCGTGGCCAACCATTTCCATGTTGTCCACGGCGTCGTCCAAGGTCAGCGCCGTTGCGGGGAAAACCTTGCGGCGGATGAGCACGGGAGAGTCGCCCGCGGGGATGTCGTTCTCGATCTCGTACGGCATCTTTTCCTCGACCGCCTCGGGTGCGCTCTGGGCGTAGATCGGCTCAGAACTGCTCACGGGCGGAAGCGATCCGGTGGCCTCGTTGACAGCGACCGGGGCGTGGCGTCCGTGGTGGACCTTCTTCTTGTCCTTGGCCCGTCGCAGCCGCTCCAGCAGCTTCCCGTAGGCCAGATCAAAAGCAGCAAACTTGTCCGATGCGGCAGCCTCCGCACGGATCACCGGGCCCCTGCCCAGGACCGTCAGCTCGACAGTGAGCGGGGCATCTGCTGTGCGTGACTTGCTCTCCTTGGAAACCTTGACATCGACGCGCTGGACCTTGTTGGCCAACTGCTCGATCTTCGTGAGCTTCTCGCCAGCGTATTCGCGGAATCGGTCCGAGACGCTCAAGTTGCGACCGGTGATCATGAACTCCATGGTGCCCTCCAAATATCTTCGGTGACACGGCGGCCAAACGCACAAATGGCGTTGCAACCTAGGCCGCCGACGGGCGGTTGCCCCTTGCTAGGGGTACCCGTTTACTCACGTTAGTTCACTGCCTGCTTTTATTCATCTTTTGCCGAAAACTATTTTCGGCGAGTCTTCCCAAGGGCCCGTTTTCGGCCTCACCCTCCGGCGCCCGGGAGGCTGCCAGCACCACTGCCCCGCGCACGTCAAACCCTGCATTGGCCAGTGTCTTGGCTCCTTCGCGAAGAGTTGAGCCTGTTGTGAGCACGTCATCGAGCAACAGCACGGCTTGGCCACACGGGTTCGCCAAAAGCCGAAATCTGCGGCCTCCGGGATGCCTGATCTTCATTGTGTTACGGACGTTGCTCCGGCGCTCTGCCCTGCCCAGCCCCTTCTGGTGGCTGCGGTTCCACGGCGCCCTGGCACGGATGCCCAGAACCGGTGCCACGGCGAGCTGCGGCGGCATGCGGCCCTCCTTCCGGACGGCCTTGAGCAGCATCGCGACCGGGTCGTAGCCGCGCCGCCGCCAGCCGCTGCCCGTGCCCGGGATCGGCACCAGCCACACCTGCGGAGGAAGGGACTGCGGCCGCAACCGGTCCGGCGGGCCGGCCACATGGTCAAGCGCGCGCGCCAGGCAGCGGCCCAGCGGAGCTGCCAGTTCGGTGCGCCCGTGGTTTTTGAAGGCGAGGATGGATGCGGAAAGTGCGTCCCGGTACACGCCCGCGGCCACCACGGGCAGGTAGGTCTCCCCCGCCACTCCCACCAGCGCGTCGGCCGATCCGTCGACCCTGCGCGGGCGCGCCGTTTCCCTGCGGAGCTCGGCGGAACACTCCGGGCACAGGGCGTGGTCTTCGCGGCCGCACACCACGCACTCGGAAGGCATCACCAGGAACAGGAAGTCGCGCCAGGCGCTTTCGGCGCCTAGCCATGCACGCAGCCACGCAGGCCCGGGGCTGCCCCTGTGCGAGGCCGGGCGGGGTGCACTGGGCGCTTGCGCCGCTGTATCCGTGTTCATGGTCCAAGCTTGGTGCACCACGGCACGCCGGTGCCGGGCCGCACCGGCTGTTTGTGGACAACCGGCGGCGTGGCACTGCCTGTGGAGGAACGGGCGGAGGCAGCACCGCAGGCCCCCGGCGCAGCTCGCGCCGGTCCGTCAGCCGGCGAAGGAGGCCTGTTTGAGGTCCTTGGCCGCCACCTGCCAGCTATTGCCTACGTTGGAGTAAAACTCCGTGGCGGTCTGGGCGTGCACGTTGCGCACCCCCGAGCCCGCGCTGATCCATTCGATACCGGGCAGCTCGTCCAGCTGCACAGGCCCGTGGGCCAGGTCCAGGATCTCGATCGCCACGGCTTCCTTTGCGGCCGGCGCCATGACGGCCACGCTGGACTCCCCCGCCCACACGCCCAGCGTGGGCTCCCCGGTGTGGACCAGGCTGAGCGGTTCGGTCAGTTCCTTGGGCACGTCCCCGGCCTTGAAGATCCCGGTGATCGCCACCCGGCTCACCCCGTTTGACTGCGAGATGACCAGCGCCCTGGTGCCGTCACGGGAAATCCGCAAGGTGGTGACCTGCTGGCCCACCAGCCACGGAACCGTCATGACAACGGGCTCACCCATCCCTCCGGCTTCGTTGGGCTTGACGGCCACAATCATGCCGGTGCCGTCCCCCACGGCCGACCACAGCCAGCCGTCGGGTGCAAAGGACGGCGGGGTCAGTGCCACCCCTGAAATGGCCAGGACAGGCTGCTGCCCGGGCCGGATGGAATAGATCTGGTTGCCTACACCGGCGCGGAACGCATAGTTGTGGCCCGCATAGGAGATGGCGGGCACGGCCGGGACCAGTTCCTGCACGGACTCCAGACCGGCTATCGGGGAGATCTTGGCCCCGTCAAACGTGACCAGCTCATTCTTGGCCAGTGCCACCTGGGTGGGCGGAACAGTGTTCTCCGCAATCATCGGCCCCGCCGCGTCGCCCGGTCCGCCCATGTCGATTTCCCGCTCGTCAGCGAGGAACTTCACCTCGGTGACCGTGTTGAGGGCCTTCTGCAGGGTGGTGAGCATCTGTGTCCGCATCTGCTGGCGCTGCTTCACGCTGGTGTCCAGCAACTGCTCGGCGGTCAGGCCGATCTTGGCCAGGCCGTCGGCCACGGGCACCGAATCACGCTCGAGGGCGATCCCGTTGGGGAAGGCACTGACCACGGCACCCTTCAGGTACGGCGCCGGGCCGCCCAGCATGGCCTTGACAATGCTGGTGGGGGTGCGTGAGGAACGTCCGGCCAGCCACCTGACATCGGGGACCCCGTAGGTGAACGTGGGGTCGTAAAAATAGAGTGAGAAGGGGCTGAACAAGGTCTGGAAATTGGCCTCGGCCAGCACCAGCCCGTCGGGGGTTTCGGCAATGCGCCACTGGCCCTCCACCTGCACCAGCTTCATGGACAGCTTCTCGGTGCTGCCCGGCACTGCCGGGGTCAGCACGCCCGTGCCGTCCACCGTGGACACCAGCTCAAGGGTCACCACGTACGTGTCCTTGTCCTCCCCCGGAGCCACCGACAGCGTGTCCGTGTACACCAGCGTGCGCTTGTCCGGCGCCCAGGACTGCGCCAGCCCGGGTGTCAGATACTGCCGTGCGTACTGGAAATCATCGTTGACGCCGGTGCCGGATTCGATGAAGCCGCGGATGATGCTCTCCGGAGAGGCCCCCTCCACCGGCGCAAATTGCTGGAAGCTGACGTTGACGGAGTTATTCCGGGGCGGCAGCGGATCGCTCTTGCCCACGGGGCCGCCGGTGGGGATGGCAGCACAGCCGCTCGCCAGAAACAGCACGACGGCGGCCATCGCCAGCGCTGCCGCCAGCCAGTTCCGCCGTGCTGCCTTGGGCGCCGGCTTCGCGTTCACCTGCTCCATTACTTCTCCGCCTTGTCATTGCTGCCGCCGTTGTCATGGACCACGGGGACTTTCAAGGGGCCCAGGGCACCCACCACGCCAATCGATCCGGTGTTTGTCAGCACGGGGGCAGTGGACAGGGAACCGGATCCCCCTGCGTGCCCCCCGCCGTCGGGAGGCAGCGGGACGGGCGAATGCGTCAGCACCAGGCCCCTTCTGCGGGGCAGGGTCAGCCGGAAACAGGACCCCTGGCCGGGAACGCCCCAGGCATCGAGCCAGCCGTCGTGCAGCCGGGCGTCCTCCATGGCGATGGACAGGCCCAGGCCGCTGCCGCCGGTGGTGCGTGCCCGTGCCGCGTCGGCTCGCCAGAACCGGTCAAAAACGTGCTGGAGGGCGGAGGGAGACATGCCGATGCCGTAGTCGCGCACGGCGACCGCCACCGCGTTTTCATCCGCCGACACAAAGACCTTGACCGGCTTGCCCTCGCTGTGCTCGATCGCGTTCAGCACCAGGTTGCGCAGGATCCTGTCGATCCGGCGCGAGTCCATCTCCACGATGCACTGGTGGTTGCGCAGCCGGGTGACGACCGAAAGCTCGCAGCCGTTGGCTTCAGCAACCGGGGAGGCGCCGTCGATCACCGAATGGACCACGGAGAAGATGTCCAACTGCTCCGCGTCGAGGTCGGCCACGCCGGCGTCGAAGCGGGAGATTTCCAGGAGGTCTGCCAGCAGCAGCTCGAACCGCTCAACCTGGTGGAAGAGCAGCTCTGAGGAGCGCTTGTTGATGGGGTCGAAGTCCTCGCGTGCATCAAAGAGGACCTCGGCGGCCATCCGCACGGTGGTCAGCGGCGTGCGCAGCTCGTGGGAGACGTCGGAGACAAAGCGCTGCTGCATCTCTGACAGGGTGGCGAGGGCGTTGATCTGGTCCTGCAGGGAGGTGGCCATCTTGTTGAACGACGTGGCAAGCCTGGCCATCTCGTCCTCGCCGTGGACCACCATGCGTTCCTCAAGGCCGCCGGCCGCCAGTTTTTCGGACACTGCGGCGGCCTGGCTGACGGGGTTGACCACGGTGCGGGTGACGTACCAGGCGATGGCGCCGATGAGCAGGAGCAGGATGCCGCCCGCCAGCCACAGCACCGACTGGATGTAGTTCAAGGTTTCCTGCGCCGTGTTGAGGTCGTAGATCATGTAAAGCTCGTAGCGGGTGTTCAGCAGCTCAACCTGGCTGCCCAGCACCACCGCGGGGTGCATGCCGGAGATTCCGGTGGGCAGCGCAATCGACTGCCAGTACTGCGAGTCGGGGTCGGCCTGGACCTCGGCACGCAGCGCATCCGGGATGATGGCGGTCGTGATGCCGCCGGAGTCGGAGGAGCTGACGTTCAGCCGGCTGTTCTGGCCGGGGATCTTGACCATCAAGTACTTGCGGTTGTCGTCGGCACCGCCAACCTGCAGCAGCTGCAAGGTGTCCTTCACGTACTTCGAGACGCGCGGCTGGTCGCTCAGGCTAGCGTTGGAAAACTCGTCCTGCACCTGCGTGGCCCCGCGCGCAGACTCCTGCTGCGCCTGGACCAGGCGTTCATTGAACAGGCCGTTGGAGATCTGCCCGGCCAGGTAGCCGCCCACCCCCACCACTGCGATGGAGGCGATCAGCAAGGTGGTGACAACGGTGCGGAACTGCAGCGAGGTGCGCCAGCGCCTGGAGATGGAGTCGCGCATCCACATCCACACCCGCAGCACCCGCCTGCCCGCGGTGCGCAGGGCGGTGGCCGTCCCGGCCAGCACGACGGCGGCTGCGGAGCCTTGCGCTGCCGGATCGCCCGGCACTTCCCCAGACGGCGGCGCTGCCGGCACACCGGATGCGTCTGCGGCCGGGGGCACGGCAGGCGCGCCGGGGGCGGCCCCGGCGGAACCGGGGCCTTCAGCGGGAAGGTGCGCAACGCCGTCGTGCTTGGCTTGGTCGGTGCTCATGGTGTCTTCACTGCCAAACGGGTTTAGCTCCCGGCCTTGTAGCCGACGCCGCGGACGGTCAGGACGACCTCGGGCGCTTCGGGGTCGCGTTCAATCTTGGAGCGCAGCCGCTGGACGTGGACGTTGACCAGGCGGGTGTCGGCGGCGTGGCGGTAGCCCCACACCTGCTCGAGGAGCAGTTCGCGGGAGAACACCTGCCAGGGCTTGCGGGCCAGTGCAACGAGGAGGTCAAATTCCAGCGGGGTGAGCGAGATTTTCTCGCCTGCGCGGCGGACCGAGTGGCCGGCCACGTCGATGCTGATCTCGCCGATGACCAGCGTCTCGGGGGCCTTGACGTCGCCGGGGCGCAGGCGGGCGCGCACGCGGGCCACGAGTTCTGCGGGCTTGAAGGGCTTCGCGACGTAGTCGTCGGCGCCGGACTCCAGCCCGCGCACCACGTCCGAGGTGTCCGACTTGGCCGTCAGCATCACGATGGGCACATCCGACTCGGCGCGGATCAGGCGGCAGATTTCAATGCCGTCCATGCCGGGCAGCATCAGGTCCAGAAGGACCAGGTCCGGCTTGTTGTCTTGGAACACCTCGAGTGCCTTGGCTCCGTCCGCGCAAAAGACCGGCTCAAAGCCGTCATTGCGCAGCACAATGCCGATCATCTCGGACAGTGCCTCATCATCGTCAACCACCAAAATACGTGCCTTCATACATCTATATTTGCCTATTACCAGCCCAAAGTCCCCATCGGCGACCTCCGGACACCGCGAACACGCCGTTTATGCACAAAAATTCGCTACAAGCGCAGACCGCCGAGCCGGGCACTTCCATCAGGGCGGCGGTGGTGGTTGTGTTCCCCGTCCCCCGGCGCCGGGCCGCAGGCGCAACGGACACGGCCTTGGATGGCGGCGTTAACGGACGCGGCGCAATGATTGCGTCGCACACCACCACGATGTGGGCGGTTCCGGATAGGGTTTGAGGTAAGGACACGGCAGTACAGGGAGCAAAATGACGCAGGGACCGCAGCAGCCACCGCTTGAGCCGCAGGAGCCGGATGATTCCGGGGACGCCCCACGGGATGGCGCACAGCAGCCTGCACACTATCCGGCACAGCCGCAGCAGTCGGCAGTCCCGCCTGCCACACCCGGCCAGCCCGCCGCCCCGCAGCCCCAGTGGGGCCAGTACGGCCAGCCCCAACAAGTTGTTCTGCCGCAACAGGGCCAGCCGCAGTACCCTGCCGCACCGCAGCAGGGCCAGCCGCCTGTCCAACAACCCCAGTGGGGCCAGCCGGGACAGCCGGGACAACAACCCCAGTGGGGCCAGCCCCAGTACGGACAACAGCAGCCACCCCAGTACCCGGGCCAGCCCCAGTGGGGCCAGTACGGCCAGCCGCAGCAGCCGGCCTATGGCCAGCCCGCCTACGGACAGCAGCCCCAGTACGGCCAGCCCGGATACGGCGGCTACATTGCCCCGCCCAAGCCCGGCGTCATTCCGCTGCGCCCCCTGGGCCTGGGAGAAATCCTCGACGGCGCCTTCCAGACGGCCCGCCGCAACGGCAAGGCCATGTTCGGCTCGGCCCTGATCTTCCAGTTGGCAACGGCCGCAGTGTCGATCCTGGTCATGTTCCTGACCCTCGGGTCGTTCATGACAGACATGATTTCACTGGGAGGGACCTTCGACGAGTCGGACCCCGCCGCGGCCGAGGCGCTCGGCGGCAGCATCATTGTGTACGCGCTGACCATGCTCATCACCGCCTTCGTCTCAGTGCTGATCCAAATGGTGCTGCAGGGCGCCCTTGTGGTCCCGGTCCTGCGCGCCACCTTGAACCGCAAGACCACGTTCGGCCTGATGTGGCGCCTGGCGAAGCCGCGCATCGGTTCGCTCATCATCCTGGCGCTGCTCTATGCCGCCGCGTTCCTGGTTGCCATCCTGGTGTTCACCGGCATCGTGGTGGGCCTGATCTTTGCCCTCGGCGCCAACTCCTCCGACTCCGCCATCCTCGGTGTCGTAGGCCTGTCCTTCCTTCTCGCCCTGCCGTTCGCCGTGGTGGCCATCTGGATCAGCACGAAGCTGCTGGTGGCTCCGGCCGCCGTCGTGGTGGAAAACATCGGCGCCATCCAGGGCATCAAGCGCTCCTGGCAGCTGACCCGCAGCAACTGGTGGCGCACCTTCGGCATCTCCCTGCTGGCCGCCGTGATCGCCGGGGTGATCGGCAGCATCATCACCACCCCTGTCTCCTTCCTGGCGGGCTTCCTTGCCCCGGTCCTGGCCGGCGGCGAACCCACGGCCAACCAGGCTGTGTCCGTCATGCTGGCCACCCAGGCCATCTCCATGACCATCGCAGCCCTGGTCGGTGCCGTCACCCTCGCATTCCAGACCGGCGTCATGGCCCTGATCTACGTTGACCTGCGCATGCGCCGTGACGGATTCGACATCACCTTGCTGAAGGAATCTGAAAGCGCCAAGGACGACGGCGGCATCCCCGGTTCGCCTGTCCCGGCCGGTTTCCTGCCGGGCGCCGGTGCAGCGGGCACCGCGCCCGGAAGCTACGGCGGCTGAGGCCGCCGGCATGATCACCGCCGCAATCCTTCCAATGCTGCACCCCGCCGACGTCCCTGTTGTGCCCGGTGCCGATGAGGCGCGCCGCTGGGCCCAGGAGGAGCTGTCCAGGAAGATTTACCAGGACGCCAAGCCCGGCTGGACCGACGAGCTCTTTGCCATGCTCAAAAAGGCCTTCCAGGAATTGCTGGGAAAGATGGGGATGGCCGACGCCAGCGTTGGCCTGTCCGTCGCCGTGGCGCTGGTGCTGGTTGCGGTGGTGGTCATCATCCTGGTCGTCAGGCCGCGGCTGAACCGGAAAAGGGCCGCCACATCCGCCGTCTTTGACAGCGAAACCGCGCTTTCCGCCGCACACCACCGGAGCCTGGCACGTGCCGCCGCTGCGTCGGGCGACTTCGGGACCGCGGTCAACGAGCAGTTCCGGGCCATGGTCCGGGCCGCCGAGGAACGTGACGTCAGTGTGCCCGCGCTGGGCTTGACCGCGACGGAAATTGTCGGGGTGTTGGACCGTGCATTTCCGTCGCACCGGGCGGCCCTGGACCGCAGCGCCGAACTGTTCAACGCCGTGCGCTACGGCAAGGTGCCGCCACCGTCCTCGATGTACCAGGAACTGCTGGCCACGGATTCGGCACTCGCCGCGACCACCCCCGTCTACGCCGACGCGTTTGCGGGTGCCGCGCCCCGGGTTTCCACCCCGGCGCACCAGGATTCCGCCGTCAAGGGGGTGCAGCCGTGAGCGCACCGGCAACGATCCGCCCGGAGACCGCCAGCGCCGCCCAAACCCTGACCAAGGGCTGGCGGAGGCACCGCTTCTGGATCATCTGTGCCGCAGCCTTTGTGCTGGTCACCGTCATCGGCTACATCGTCTCCAACAGCGGCGGGCGCAGCCCCGGCATGCTCTCCACCAGCAACCCCGCCCCCGCCGGGGCGCAGGCCGCCGCCAGCATCCTGGCGGAACAAGGCGTGTCGGTTGCCGACAGCAGTTCGCTTGCACAAACGCAGGACCTGCTGGCAGTGCACGGCCATGGCACAAGCACCGTGCTCTTCTATGACCCCAGCGGATACCTGGACCCGGACCGGGTGGAAGAGCTGGCCGACAGCGTCCGCGCAGCCGGCGGGCAGCTGGTCGCCGTTGCTCCGGGGCCCCTCGCCGCCAGCGCGCTCAGCCCGGAGATCGCCAGTGCAGGGACCGCCGCCGCAACGGCAACGGTGCAGGCCGGCTGCAGCAATCCCGACGCCACGGCGGCTGAAACCATTGACGGCGGGACACCCTCCCCCGGAACCGGGGCCACAGCAGTCACCACCCCGCTGCTCCTGTTCAAGGGTGCCCAAACGTGTTTCATCCCCGGGGGAATGCCCGCGGGCAGCGGCGGCTTCCTGGCGAGCAACAGCGCCGGCGATATCACCGCACTGGGGAGTCCCGGCGTCGTCATCAACCAAAACCTGGCCAGCCGCGGCAACGCCGCACTGGCGCTGCGGCTGCTCGGCAGCAAGCCGAACCTGATTTGGTACACCTCCACCATCTCCGACATCCCCGTGGCGGAGGTTCCCCCCAGCCTGTCCGAACTGACGCCGTCGTGGATTTTCCCTGCGGCGCTGTGGCTGCTGCTGGTGGCCGTGCTGGGCATGGTGTGGCGAGGCCGGCGCAACGGGCCCCTCGTTGGCGAACCGCTGCCGGTGCACGTCAAGGCGTCGGAGACGCTGGTGGGGCGGGCGCGCCTGTACCAGGACGGGCGCGCGCTCGACACCGCGGCCGCATCCCTGCGGCAGGCGACATTGACCCGCCTGGCCCGCCAGCTGAGGCTGGGGCTGGCCGCGGAACCCGGCGCCGTTGTCCAGGCGGCCGCGACCGCCACGGGCCGTCCGCCGCAGCAGCTCCATGCCCTGCTGCTGGGGCCCGTCCCTGAAACTGAGAAGCAAATGTTGTCCATGGCCGTGGAACTCACGGCACTAGAGGAAGATGTGGCCCGCCGATGAGCACCCCCCACCCGAACCCCGTCCAGCCGCCCGCCGGCCCCCCGGCGGGACCGCCGGCCCAGCCTGGTTTTGTCCCGGCGGCTCCGGCTGCACAGGCACCGCCTGAGCCAGCACCCGTGTTTGCAGTCCCGGCGGCTGCCCCGGCTCCGGCAATGGCCGCTCCCAGTCCGTCGGCGCTGGCCCTGTTGGCCGTGCGCGGCGAGGTTGCCAAGGCCGTGGTGGGGCAGGACGCCACCGTCACGGGCCTGATGATCGCACTGTTGGCGGGCGGGCACGTGCTGCTCGAGGGCGTCCCGGGCGTGGCCAAGACGCTCTTGGTGCGGGCGTTGTCCACGGCGCTGAGCCTGGACACCAAGCGGGTGCAGTTCACCCCGGACCTGATGCCCGGTGATGTCACGGGCTCGCTGATCTACGACTCCGCCACCTCATCCTTCGCCTTCCGCGAGGGGCCCGTGTTCACCAACATCATGCTGGCCGACGAGATCAACCGCACCCCGCCCAAGACGCAGGCGTCGCTGCTGGAAGCCATGGAGGAACACCAGGTCTCTGTCGACGGCGTCTCCCGCCGCCTGCCGTCGCCGTTCATGGTGGCGGCCACCCAGAACCCGGTCGAATACGAGGGCACCTACCCCCTGCCGGAAGCCCAGCTGGACCGCTTCCTCCTGAAATTGACCATGGACCTGCCCGGCCGGGACGAGGAGATTGAGGTCATCCGCCGGCACAGCCTGGGCTTTGACCCGCAGGACCTGCACGCCGCCGGGGTGCGCGCCGTCGCCGGGGCAGCCGAACTGGCCCAGGCACAGCAGGAGGTTGCGCAGGTGGCCGTGGCCAACGAGATCCTCGCCTACGTCGTGGACCTGGTCCGGGCCACCCGCACCGCGCCGTCATTCCAGCTGGGCGTCTCCCCGCGCGGGGCCACCGCCATCCTGAAGTCGGCCCGCGCCTACGCTTGGCTGTCCGGCCGCGGCTTTGTCACCCCGGACGACATCAAGGCGCTGGCCCTGCCCACGCTGCGGCACAGGGTTGCCCTGCGCCCCGAGGCGGAAATGGACGGCGTGGCTGTGGACGACATCCTCCGCTCCATTCTGGCCACCGTCCCGGTGCCGCGCTAGGGGTCCCGGGCCGACCCCGGCCGGGCACCTGCCAACCATCACCCAACCTGACGACGGAACCAAAACACCATGGCCATATCGGGCAGATTCTTCTACGTGGCACTTGCAGCGCTCGTGCCCATCATTGCCCTGCCCGGGGCACTGACGTGGCTGCTCTGCCTGGGCATCCTGGCAGCGCTGCTCACGGCTGACCTCCTCCTGGCGGCTTCACCCCAAAAGGTGGCCCTGCAGCGGGTCATCCCCCAGGGCGTGCGGCTCGGCGAGCCCTGCACCGCCACCCTCCGCCTGGCCAACGAGTCTCCTCGCGTGCTCCGCGGAGAGGTGAAGGACGGCTGGCAGCCCTCGGCCGGTGCGGCGAACGCACTGCAGAAGGTGTCCATCCGCCCCCGGGAACGGGCAGCCCTGGCCGTGGCGCTCACCCCCACCCGGCGCGGGGACCTCTTCACCCACCACGTCACGGTCCGCTCCTACGGCCCCTTGGGCATGGCGGCCCGGCAGCGCACCATCCCGGCACCGGGTGTGCTGCGCGTGCTCCCCCCGTTTCACTCCAAGCGCCACCTTCCGTCCAAGCTGCGCAAGCTCCGCGAGCTGGACGGCCGGGCCGCGGTGCAGATCCGCGGCGCCGGCACCGAGTTTGATTCCCTGCGCGACTACGTCCGCGGCGACGACGTTCGCTCCATCGACTGGCGCGCCACCGCCCGCCGCCGCGACGTGGTGGTGCGCACCTGGCGCCCGGAGCGCGACCGCCGCGTGGTCATCGTCCTGGACACCTCCCGCACCTCCGCCAGCCGGATCGGCGACGAAACCGCCCTGGATACAGGCATCGAGGCGTCCCTGCTGCTGGCCGTCCTGGCCGAGCGCGGCGGCGACCGTGTCGGCCTTCTCGCCTACGACCGCCGGGTCCGTGCCAAGGTCTCCTCCACCGGCAAGGGCAACATGCTCAACGCCATGGTGCAGGCGCTGGCACCCCTGGAACCTGAACTTATCGAGCTGAACACAGCCGACATCGCCGGCGCCGTCCGCACCGTCACGGCACACCGCTCGCTGCTGGTCCTGGTGACTTCGCTCGACGCCGGCGCCGCTGAGGAGGGCCTCATCCCGCTCGCCACCTCGCTGGCCCGCCAACATGTTGTGGTGGTTGCCTCCGTGCGCGACCCCGCCATGGATGATGCCCGCCTTGACCGGACCAGCACGACGGCGGCCTACCGGGCTGCTGCTGCCGAGCACGCACTGAACCGCCGTGCCGCCATCACCGCTGTGCTGCAGCAGGCCGGAGTGGAAGTCGTGGACGCTCCCCCGCAGGAACTGCCGCCTGCCCTGGCCGATACATACATCCGGCTCAAGGCTGCCGGCCGCCTGTAAACCCCCGCCCCGCCCCAGGACGCTGTCGCACCAATGGCAGCTTTTTCACCGACCCCATCGCAGCAATGGCAACAACTCACCCAACCCTGTCGCAGGGCACTGGATGCTTTCTGGCGAACGCCGGGACACATGCCGCATGGGCCGGGTGGACCTCCGACCCGCCGTTCCCATGGGCGGTGGTGGGGATCCCGGCAAGTGTAGGAAGGTCCCGCTGCGAACGTCCCGGGCGACGGCCATGCCGGCTCGGGCCCTGTACGTGCCAACGATCATGCGGAGCCGCCGGTGGAAAAGCAGCCATTGCTGCGAGGTGGTTGGAAGAAAAGCCGCCATTGCTGCGAGGGGGTCGGTGATCGGCACAGCCCCACCTGGCCGTCAGTGCCCGGGTGCCGCCAGGCCAAGGTCCGCCAGCTTGCCGGCAAACACGCCGGTGAGAACCTGGTGCCCTGCGGCCGTGAGGTGCACGCCGTCGGCCATCTTGCCGCCCAGCCGGTGGCGCATGATCCAGTCGCCGGCGCTGATGAACGGCAGCCCGTTGCTGCGGGCAAATCCGGCCAGGACCGCGTCGACATGGGCCCGCTGCGGACTGCCGGCCCCGGCGCCGAGGGTGCCGACAACGAGGAACTGTGAGGTGGGGTAGCTGGCCTTCATGTCCCGCAGCAGCCGTTCGGCGTTCGCAAGGATGGCGGCGTCGGCAGCGCCCTGCGCGGCGTCGTTGCCGCCTCCCTCAAGCACCACAAGCGCCGGATTTCCGTACGGCAGAATGACGGCACCGCTTTCCACGGCGTCGACAAAATTGGGGTGGGCTGCCGAGCCGGCAACAAATCCGGTGCCGCCGGCGCCCACAAACCGCACCGTGTAGCCGCGCGCCTCCAGCCCCCGGGACAGCCAGGTGTCTGCGGTGTCGATGCCCGCGGCGCCGCCGGCCTGGGAATCGCCCATCAGCACGGCTGTTTGGGCTATGCCGTGGTCCACCGCCTCGTGCCGGCCAGAGGCAGGATTTAGCACATACGTGCCATCCGGCTTGTCCCAGACCGTGGTGAGTTCGTCGCGTGCTGCAGGCAGTGCCGCCCGGCCGCCGTCGGGCACGGGATTGAGCACGGGCGGGGTGCGCTCCGGGATGGCCGGGTCCGGCAGGTGCTGGCTGGCCTGCCCCGCCTCAAGCCGCGGCGCGGGGTGCGAGACCACCATGACAGGGGCCGCCAGGGACGCGGAAACGCTCAGGGCGAGCACGGCGGCGGCCCGCCCGGCAAGCTTCCTGAATTCCATGGCGCCCCTTGTAAATATGGTGGTGAAAATCCATCATATTCACCGCAGGTGTCTGGCGCGGGAACTACCGGTAACGAATCGCCGTCAATTCCTCGGCCACCTCGAGCGTGCGCTCCACCACGCGCCGCGCCTCCTGCGGTGAGACCTCCGCCAGGCCCGTGGCGGGGGTGATCCGCAGCTGGTTCAGCAGGGCCGGATCCAGGCCCAGCCCGCGCCACGGCACCATGACGCGGTCCACGAGGGACGCGTATGACGGCGGCGCCTGGCCCGGGCGGGCGGGCACCAGCCCGGCCCACACGCCGGTGCCGGACTCCAGTGCCTCGGCCAGCTGCTCCCAATGGCCGGTGTCCAGGAGGTCCAGGGGCACTGCGAGGGCGTCGGGACCGCTTTCCAGGGCCAGTCCGACGGCGGTTTGCCACGCCTTGCGTTCGGCCGCCGCGGTGCCGTCCCCGGCCGGCGTGCCGGTTGCCAGGAGGGCGCCATCCTGCCCCAGGTTCAGGGCTGTCCGGCTGAAGCCGGCCGCTCGGGCGGCAGCCAGGAACTGCATCCACACGCGGCGCAGTTCGGCCGTCGGGATGGAGCGCAGCGTGCGGTATCCGGATGACGTGGGGATGGTGCCGGCCAGTACGCGTGCCACGGCGGGCTCGTCCACTTGCAGGGTCAGTGCGGCACCAGGCACTGCCTCCCGAAGCGAGGCGGCATGGGCAGCCATCCCGTCGGCCAGGGAATCGGCGATGTCCCGCCGCGCGCCGTGGTCTGACAGGGCGCGTTCGCCGTGGTGCAGGTGCAGGGCCGCGGCCAGGGAGACCGGCCCCAGGAGGTGAACCTTGACCTGTACCGGTGCCAGTTGCCCGGCACCCACGACGTCGGCCAGCACGTTGAGGTCCGTGCGCAGGGCCGACGCGGCACGGCGGTGGTCAAGGCCGGGCCGGTCCACGATGCGCCAGCCATAGGGCTGTACGTCAACGGGCATTTCCACCAGCAGCGCGGCCGTGCGCCCGACGGCGTCCGATCCCACGCCGCGGGAAGGCAGGGCCGCCAGTGCCGGCAGATGCGGTTCGGGCAGCAGGCCCAGGCCCACCTTGGCGGCTTCGACGGGATCCGTTCCCGGCCAGGGGCCCAGCACCGTGGCGGTCACGGATTCAGGAACGGCGGATACAGGCGGCGCCGCGGAGCCGGCAGGTGCTGGTCCGGAACCCGGAGCCTTGGGCAGGCCGGCGTGTGGTGAGGGGGTCACGGAAGCCGCGTGCCGCCGTCGTCCGCGGCCGTGTCCGCACCGGGGGCGACGAAGCCCTGCCCGTCCAGGCTGACGACCGGGACGGTGCCGGTGGCGGCTGCGGCGGAGTGGCTCTGGGAAATGGCCTGGTGGTGGTGAATGACCTCGCTGATGATGAAATTCAGGAACTTCTCGGCGAAGGCGGGGTCCAGGTTGGCGGACTCGGCGAGGGCGCGCAGGCGCTGGATTTGGGCCTTTTCACGGTTGGGGTCCGCCGGCGGCAGCTGGTGCGCGGCCTTGAGGATGCCCACGCGCTGGGTGGCCTTGAAACGCTCAGCCAGCAGGTAGACGAGCGTGGCGTCGAAGTTGTCGATGCTCGAGCGGATGGAGAGCAGCTCGGCCATGACGGCCGGGTCAATGGCGCCCGTGAGGGAGCTGGCGGCCGGGTCGAAGTCTTCAACGGACAGGTGCTGCGGGTGGCTCGATTCGGTCATAGGGACAGTTTAGGCGGTGCACCGGGCGGACAAAACTTCTGTCCACCCGGTGCACCGCCGATCCGGCCAAGACGTGCTATTTGGCCGCGAGCAGCGCCTGGTGGGCGGCGCGGCGCTTGGCCTGCTCTGCCGGGTTGGGCACGGGCAGGGAGGCGATAAGCCGCTGCGTGTAGTCGTCCTGCGGATCCGTCATGACCTGCGTGCCGATCCCCTGCTCAACGAGGCGGCCCTTGTAGAGCACACCCACCCACTCGGCCAGGATGTCCACCACGGCGAGGTCGTGGCTGATAAACAGCGCCGCGAAGCCCATCTCGGACTGGATGTCGCGGAACAGCTCCAGCACCTTGGCCTGGACGGAAACGTCCAGGGCGGAGGTGGGCTCATCGGCGATGAGCAGCTTCGGCTTCAGGGCCAGGCCGCGGGCCAGCGACGCGCGCTGGCGCTGGCCGCCGGAGAGCTCGTGCGGGAACCGCTTGGCGTAGGCGGCGGGCAGCTGCACCGATTCCAGCAGCGCCTCCACCTTGCTGGTCACGGCTGAACCGGACAGGTCCGTGTGTATGTACAGCGGCTCGGCCACGCACTCGCCGATGGTCAGATGCGGGTTGAAGGATGCGGCAGGGTCCTGGAACACAAAGCCGATGTCACTGCGCAGCGGCCTGAAGCTGCGTTCCCTGTAGTTGCGCATCTCGTAGCCCAGCACATTGAGCGAGCCGCCCGTGGTGCGGTTCAGCCCGGCAATGGCCCGGCCAATGGTGGTCTTGCCGGAACCGGACTCCCCCACCAGGCCAAACACCTCCCCGGCGCTGATGGTGAAGGAGACCTTGTCCACGGCCCGGAAGGCGGGGCTGCCCAGCCGGCCCGGGTACTCAATCTCCAGGTCGGTGGCCCGCACCAGCACTTCCTTGTCCTGGAAGGCCCGCTCCGTGAACCCGGCCGACGCCGAATTCCGTCCCAGGTGGGGAACCGCGGCCAGGAGCTTCTGCGTGTATGCCTCGCGGGGCGCGGCAAAGAGCTCCTCGGCACCGGCCTCTTCCACCACATCGCCCTCGAACATGACCACGACGCGGTCGGCCAAATCGGCTACGACGCCCATGTTGTGGGTGATGAGGACGATGGAAGTTCCGTAGCGGTCGCGCAGGTCGCGCAGCAGTTCCAGGATTTCAGCCTGGACCGTGACGTCCAGGGCCGTGGTGGGCTCGTCGGCCACGATCAGGCCCGGGTTCAGGGCCAGGGCAGCGGCAATGACCACGCGCTGCTTCTGCCCGCCGGAGAACTGGTGGGGGTAGTAGTCCACGCGTTTGTGCGGTTCGGGGATGCCGACCTTTCCCAGCGCCTCGATGGCAAGCGCCCGGGCCTCCTTCCGGCCCACCCTCTTGCCCTGGGGGCGGTGGGCGCGCAGGCCCTCGGCAATCTGCCAGCCCACGGTGCGGACGGGGTTCAGCGCGGTGGACGGTTCCTGGAACACCATGGCCACGTCCCGCCCGCGGATGGCCCGCAGCTGGC
Source organism: Arthrobacter stackebrandtii (assembly GCF_017876675.1). Classification (NCBI taxonomy): domain Bacteria; kingdom Bacillati; phylum Actinomycetota; class Actinomycetes; order Micrococcales; family Micrococcaceae; genus Arthrobacter; species Arthrobacter stackebrandtii. Next base: position 2,879,213 of record NZ_JAGIOI010000001.1, on the reverse strand, counting down.
GGGGGCTGGCGGTGATGATGTCGTTGCCGCTGACAATCACGGCACCGCTGCTGTGCGCCGTCTCCGGCAGCAGGCCCAGGATGGTCTTGGCCGTGACGGTCTTGCCGGATCCGGACTCCCCCACAATGGCCACGATCTCGCCCGGCGCCACGCTGAAGGAGACGTCCTTGACGGCCTTGACCTCGCCTTGGTCAGTGTCGAATCCGACCCTCAGCTCCGCGATGTCCAGGACCGGCCGCGGCGCGGCTTCCCCTGTGGGGCCGCCACTGGCGGGACTGCTTGTGTGCGCGCTCATGCGTCCACCAGCTCCTTCTTCTTTTTGGCGCGTTTCCGGCCTCGCAGGCGCGGATCGTTCAGGTCGTTCATGGACTCGCCCAGCAGCGTCAGCCCCAACACGGTCAGCACGATGGCTGCACCCGGGAACACGCCCGTCCACCAGATGCCTGCCGTGGCGTCCGACTGCGCATGGTTGAGGTCGTAGCCCCACTCAGCCGCAGCTGACGGCTCAATGCCAAAGCCCAGAAAGCCCAGCCCGGCCAGCGTCAGGATGGCCTCGGAGGCATTCAGGGTGAAGATCAGCGGCAGGGTGCGGGTGGCATTTTTGTAGATGTGCCGGGCCATGATGCGCATGCTGGAGGCGCCCACCACAATGGCGGACTCCACAAACGGCTCGGCCTTCAGGCGGATGGTCTCGGCCCGGATCACCCGGTAGTACTGCGGGATGAACACCACGGTGATCGAGATGGCCGCGGAGAAGATGCCGGACCACATGTCGGAGCGGCCCTGGCTGATGGCGATCGACATGACCATGGCCAGCAGCAGCGTGGGAAACGCGTAGATTGCGTCTGCCACCACCACCAGCACCCGGTCCAGCCAGCCGCCGATGTAGCCGGACACCAGGCCCAGGATCACGCCCAGGAAGATGGACAGCGCAACGGCCACCACAATCACCAGGAACGCGGTCTGGGCCCCCCAAATGGTGCGGGAAAAGACATCGTAGCCTCCCGCCGTCGTGCCCCACATATGGACGGACGACGGCGGCGCCTGGGTTGCGTCGAATCGCTGGGTTGCGCCGTAGGGGGCGATCAACGGCGCCAGGGCCGCGGTGAGCAGGAACAACAGTGTCAGGACAATGCCGGCGACGAGCATGCCGCGCTGCAGCCCCACGCTTTTGCGCAGCTGGGAAATGATGGGCAGCCGGCCCAGGAGGGAGCGTTTGGTCTCCATGGCCTAGTACCTCACCCTCGGGTCGATCAGCGCGGCAATGACGTCAACGATGAAGTTGGTGATGGCAACGATGACGGCGAGCAGGGCGACGATGCCCTGGACAGCCACGAAGTCGCGGGCGGTGAGGTAGTGGGCCAGCTGGAAGCCCAGCCCCTTCCATTCAAAAGTGGTCTCAGTCAGGACCGCACCGCCGAGCAGCAGTGCGATCTGCAGGCCCATGACGGTGATGATGGGGATCAGCGCCGGTTTGTAAGCGTGCTTGGTCAGCAGCCGGTACTCGCTCACGCCGCGGGAACGGCCCGCCTCGACGTAGTCCTTGCTGAGGGTGCCGATCACGTTGGTCCGGACCAGTCGCAGGAAGATGCCTGCGGTCAGCAGGCCCAGGGCGATGGCCGGCAGCACCGAGTGCTGGGCGACGTCCCAGAAAGCTTCCGTGTTGCCGCTGCGGAGCGCGTCCAGCCAGTAGATGCCCGACGGCGCCTCCAGCTGGGTCATGGCAATTTCTGTGCTTATGCTGGCCCGCCCAGCTACCGGGAACCAGCCCAGCCACACGGAGAAGAGCAACTTCAGCAGCAGGCCGGCGAAGAACACCGGGGTGGCGTAGAAGGTGATGGCCAGTACGCGCAGCGTGGCGTCCTGCCACTTGTCGCGCTTGTACGCGGACAGCATGCCGAGCGGGATGCCGATGGCCAGGGCGACGATGAGGGAGTTGAATGCCAGTTCCAGGGTGGCCGTGCCGTAGGTGGCCAGCATGTCGGAAATCAGCATGTTGTCAGAGATGGTGCGGCCAAAGTTGCCGGTGGCGATCTGCCCCAGGTATTCGAAGTATTGGACGAAGATGGGCCTGTCGTAGCCGGCCTCATGGATTCGTTCGGCCAACTGATCCGGTGGGAGCCGGCCGCCGAGGGCCGCCGTGATGGGGTCGCCCGTCAGCCGCATGAGGAAAAATACCATGGTGACGAGGATGAAGATCGTGGGGAAAATCAGGACGAAGCGCACGGCGAGGTATTTGCCGAGGCTGCCGCCTGATTTCGTTTTCCTTTTGGGTTCCTGCACGGCGGGGTCTTCCACCGGCACGGGAATGGTTGCGGTCATGGGTTCGTGAGGTTCCTTCTGCTGCCCGCGCAGTGCGTGGCGGGCGTATGGATGCAAAAGGCGGGGCTGCCTGAGCCCCGCCTCCTGCGGTGGGTGGTGGTGTGTCAGCAGGCCGCGGGGCCTACTTGGACAGCACGCCCAGTCGGAACTTGAACGATGCATCCAGTGTGTCTGCGGTGCCCTTGACGGCCACGTTGGACACGGCGACCTGGGCGCCCTGCAGCAGCGGCAGCGTGGAGAGGTCCTTGGCTTCCGCCGTCTGGATGTCCTCAATCAGCTGGGTGCGCTTGGCGGGGTCGTTCATGGTCAGCTGCTCGGTGATCATGTTCTGGACCGCTTCATTGCTGTAGTGGTTCTTCAGGAAGTTGTCGGTGCTGAAGAACGGCGTCAGGTAGTTGTCGGCATCCGAGTAGTCCGGGAACCAGCCGAGCTGGTACATGGGGTAGGCGTCGGCCGTGCGCTGCTTGGAGTACTGCACCCATTCCGTGGACTGCAGGTTGACCTTGAACAGCTTGGTGTCCTCCAGCTGGGCCTTGATGGCCGCGTACTCGTCACCTGAGGAGGAACCGTAGTGGTCCGGGTTGTACTGCAGGTCCAGGGTCACCGGGGTTTGCACGCCGGCATCCGCCAGCGCCTTCGTGGCCTTGTCCACGTCCGGGCCGCCGCTGCCGTCGCCGTAGTCTGCCTTGAGCGGCTCGATGGCGCCGGTGAAGCCTGCCGGGACGTAGGAGTACAGCGGCAGGTAGGTGCCCTTGTAAACCTGGTCGGCAATCTTGGCGCGGTCGATCGAGTCGGCCATCGCCTGGCGCACGGCAAGCGACTTGGCGGGATCGGCGTCGGCCGTCTTGGCACCGAACGGCATGGTGTCAAAGTTGAAGACGATGTAGCGGATTTCGCCGCCGGGGCCGATGTCGACCTTGACGTTCTTGTCGGACTTCAACGAGTCGATGTCCGTGGCGGTGAGGCTGCGCCAGGCGACGTCGATGTTGCCCTTTTGCACATCCAGCTTCATGTTGTTGGAATCGGCGTAGTACTTCATGGTCACCGAATCCGACTTGGCCGGGCCCAGCAGGCCCTTGTACTCGGGGTTCTTCTTGAACGCGATGAGCTCGTTCTGCTTGTACGAGTCAATGGAGAACTGGCCGCCGAACGACTTGCCCTTGATGATGTCATCGTCCGTGGTGATGGAGTCGGCGCTGAACACGGAGTCATCCACGATGGGGCCGGCGGGGCTGGTCAGCACCTGCGGGAAGGTCTGGTCGTTGCCGAGCTTGAGCTTGAACACCACGGTGGTGGCGTCGGGGGCTTCAACGCTCTCGAGGTTGCCCAGGAGCGTTGCCGGGCCGTTGACGTCGTTGATCTTCAGCTGGCGGTCAAAGGAGAACTTCACGTCCTTGGAATCAAGTTCCGTGCCGTTGGCCCACTTGAGCCCTGCCTTGAGCTTGACGGTGTACTCGGTGGGCGAGGTGAAGTCGGCCGATTCGGCAATGTCCGGCTTGGGGTCGGCACTGCCGGGTTCGGAGTTAAGCACAAACGGGTAGATCTGGTTCATGACCATGAACGAGCCGTTGTCGTAGGATCCTGCCGGGTCCAAGAATGTGGTCTTGTCTGTGGTTCCGACGATGATGGGCCCGCCGGTGGAACCGGTTTCCCCCGATGATTCGCCGCCGCCACCGGAAGGGCCGGTGCATGCGGTCAGTGCCATTGCGGAGATGCCGGCAACGGCAATCAGGGACTTCAGCCCAAGTCTGTTGGTAGCCATGTGCAAACTTTCTTTAGTGGTTTGCATGGAACAGGCCACACATCCTTGTGTGACCTGGACCACGATACTGATAATCAATATGTATCACCTTTTCAGGTGGCCACGGCATCATCAGCAAACTTGCAACCAGAAGGTTATCTCAAGGACTGGACTCTCGGGCCTGAGCGAAAGTACGGGCTGCGGCCAAACCAGCCCGCCAGCCTCGTATACGAATCCGCGGTGATGGGGACCCGAACTTCCGGGCCAATGCCTCGCTCCGGCCCGCGATATTCGGGCTTGAGCATGCGCTGCGCCCAGGCGAGGGACTGGTCCGCAAGTGCCGGATCCAGAACAATCGGCACACCGGTGGCCTTGGCCAGATCCCAGGCGTGCACCGTGAATTCCGTGATCTGCAGGCCGATCCGGCTGCGCAGCGGAGCCTCTCCGCCGCCGGGCAGCGCCACCTGGGCGTTGAGGTCGGCCGACGCCCACGCCCGCGTCAGCATGGCGGCACCGTCGGTGAACCTCGTGAACCAGTCCGCCCCCACGGTTGCCGTGGCGGCCAGCGGGTCGACGTTGCTGCCGCGGGCCATGACGGTGTAGTTGTGCAGGTCCTGGACCACCAGGTGGTGCAGCAGGTCCTGAACACTCCAGTCCTCGCAGGGCGTGGGCCAGTCGGCCTGGTTGGCGGAGATGGCACCGATGACTTCGGCGCATTGGTTGAGGGCATTGTCGAGGCACTGCAGTGGATTGGGGATCGTGTGCGGGGGCATGGAAACAACCTTCCGTGAGCTAGGTCACCTATGGTTGAAGTTTACGCCAGCACCGCAACCCCGCCTCCCCCCGCACGGACGCTGTCGCAGCAATGGCGTTTCTATCCCCGACGCTCTCGCAGCAATTGCCGCCATTCGGCAATCGCCATCGCAGTTGCTTCGAGGGACGCCGGGGCCGGCTGGCATCGTCGCGACAGGGTTGGACAAAGAGGGACCATTGCTGCACTGGCGTTGGTCAAAAAGCCGCCATTGCTGCGACAGGGTCGATGCGGGGTGAACGGCTAGGGGAGGTCGGGGCGGGCCAGGGACCTGGCCGTGTCGATCGTGGCCTGCCCCAGTACGCGGGAGCCCTGGTACAGCACGATGGTCTGACCGGGTGCGACGCCCAGGAGGGGCTCGACCAGGGTGACGTGCAGCTGCTGGCGGGTGCCGGCGTCGTCCGTCTCCTCGGTAATGAAGGCACGGGCCGGGACGGGGTCGCCGTGCGCGCGCACCTGGGCGTAGCAGTCAAACTCGGTGCCCGCGGCGACGTCGGCGATGGGCAGCCCGGCCCAGGAAACCTTGATGCCCTGGATGGAGTCGATGGCCAGCAGCGCGTGCGGGCCGACAATGACCTTGTTTTCCTTGGGCCGGATTTCAAGCACGAAGCGGGGCTTGCCGTCGGCGGCCGGGGTGCCGAGCTTCAGTCCGCGGCGCTGGCCCACGGTGAACTGGTTGGCGCCGGTGTGCCCGCCCACTTTCGCGCCGGTTTCGTCGAGGATCTCGCCGTCGGTCATCTCAATTTTTTCGGCGAGCCAGCCGGCGGTGTCGCCGTCGGGGATGAAGCAGATGTCGTGGCTGTCCGGCTTCTGGGCCACAGACAGGCCGCGGGCCTCAGCTTCGGCGCGGACCTCGGCCTTGGACGGGGTGTCGGCGAGCGGGAACATGCAGTGCTTGAGCTGCTCATGGGTGAGCACGCCGAGCACGTAGCTCTGGTCCTTGGCCCAGTCCGCGGCGCGGTGCAGCTCGGGGTTGCCGTCGGCGTCTGTGATGACCTTGGCGTAGTGTCCGGTGCAAACGGCGTCGAAGCCCAGGGCGATGGCCTTTTCCAGCAGCGCGGCAAACTTGATGCGCTCGTTGCAGCGCATGCAGGGGTTGGGGGTGCGCCCGGCGGCATATTCGTTGATGAAGTCCTGGACCACGTCCTCCTGGAAACGCTCGGAGAAGTCCCACACGTAATAGGGAATGCCGAGCTTGTCACAGGCCCGCCAGGCGTCGTTGGAATCTTCCACGGTGCAGCAGCCGCGGCTGCCGGTGCGCAGGGTGCCGGGCATGCGGGACAGCGCCAGGTGTACGCCGACGACGTCGTGCCCGGCTTCGACCGCGCGCGCCGCAGCTACGGCGGAGTCAACCCCGCCACTCATGGCTGCCAATACTCGCATTACGTGCCTTTCAATTCTTTTCGTGTGGTGCAGTTTCGGGTTGCGGCCGGTCAGCCGGCGGCCCTGGTGCTGGCGGTTTCAATGCTTGACTTATGCCCGGACATGCCCGCTTTTTTTGCACGCGCATGGGCGTCCGGCAATGCCGCAACAAATGCGTCAACGTCTGCCGGGCCAGAAGTATGCCCGAGGCTGAAGCGTTGTGCGCCACGTGCGGTGTCTTCGTCCAGGCCCATGGCCAGCAGGACGTGGGAGGGTCGGGGCACGCCGGCTGTGCAGGCGGATCCGGTGGAGGATTCGACGCCGGCCATGTCCAGCAGGAACAGCAGGGAGTCGCCTTCGCAGCCGGGGAAGGTGAAGTGGGCGTTGCCGGGGAGCCTTCCCCCCGGGTTGTCCGCCGGATCCACGCCGCGCAGCACGGCTTCCGGGACCGCGGCGCGGACGGCGGCGATGATGTCGTCGCGCAGGCCCGCGATCCGCGCGCTCTCCGCTGCCAGGTTGTCCGTGACATCGGCGGCGGCTGCGGCGAATGCGGCGATGCCGGCGGTGTCGAGCGTGCCGGAGCGGACAGTGCGTTCCTGCCCGCCGCCGTGAAGCACGGGTGTCAGCGTGACGGCGCGGCCCAGCAGCAGGGCACCGACGCCCACGGTGCCGCCGATCTTGTGGGCACTGACGGACATGGCGGCAAGCCCGGATTCGCGGAAGTTCACGGGGACGGAGCCGAAGGCCTGGACGGCGTCGGAGTGGACGGGGATGCCGTGCTTGCCGGCCAGCGCCACAACCTCGGCGATCGGCTGGATGCTGCCGACCTCATTGTTGGCCCACATGCAGGTGACGAGCGCGACCGCGGAGGCTCCGCCGTCGGACAATTCCTTGTCCAGGGCGGCGAGGTCCAGGACGCCCTCGGCATTGACGGGCAGCCAGACGGCTTCGGCGCCCTCGTGCTTCACGAGCCATTCGACGGTGTCCGCCACGGCGGCGTGCTCGATGCTGGAGACGAGGATGCGGTTGCGGGCGGGGTCGGCGGCGCGGCGGGACCAGAACAGGCCCTTCACGGCGAGGTTGTCCGCCTCCGTGCCGCCGGAGGTGAAAATGACCTCGGTGGGGTGGGCGCCGGCGGCCGCGGCAATGGTTTCCCGGGCGGCCTCGACCGTGGCGCGGGCGCGGCGGCCGGCCCCGTGAAGGGAGGACGGATTGCCGCTACGGGAAATAACGGTGGTGAGTGCGGCGAGGGCCGGGGCCGAAATTGGCGTGGTCGCCGCGTGATCTAGATACACGGGCACCGGACAATTCTACGGCACCGGCGGCCCTTGCGGGGTGTTGGTCCGGTCACCCTCGGAGCTGAGGTCCGTGGCCAGGGTGACTTCAAGCGCCTCCAGTGCCGGCGATTGCACGACGGCGGCAATCAGTTCCGCTGTTCCGCCCAGCAGGGTGGAGTCGAAGTCGACCTCGGTGGCCAGGCACCAGCTGCGGTCTGCGGGCCAGGCCAGGTTGGGGCTTTGGGTGTTCAGGCCAAGGTCGTTGTCGAACCACGGCGGGCGGGCCAGTTCGGCCATGGTGCCGCGGAAGGCCCAGTACTTCCGGAATCCCTTGGCCACGGTGAGTGGTCCGCCAGGTCCTGCAGGGATGGCACCGGCTCCGGGCTCAAAGCCGCCCCAGCCATTCCAGACCGCCTGGAAGATGTCCTGTTGTTCTGCTGTGTGTGCGGCCAGCACGCCTGCGAGCGCAGCCAGCTGGCCCTGGTCCAGCTCCCCCGTGTTGGGGCGCCAATGTTCCACCCCGTTCGGCCCGTCAATGGGCGCGTCCCGGTAGAGCTCCGTTTTTGCCAGCCGGTGGAACTGGGCCGCCGGGTGCAGCTGTGTGCCCTTGGCGCGGGCGATGTCGGCCCACCGCCATTCCGACGCGCCGCCGCTGCCCACCCGGTGGAAGATGCGGACGTAGGCCTCGAAACCGTCGGGAACGGTGGTGGCAACCGTGCCAATCCACTGGTCATGCAGCTCCTTGGCCATATAGCGCTCCAGCGCATCGGCAATCCACTGGCCCTCGGCACCGCTTGCAGTTTCCATGCTCGGAGCCTAGCGCACGGCGGTGCCGCACCCAACAGCGGCCGCCGGGGACGCGCCGTCGCGCTTCCCTCCCTACTCCCGCGGCACCAGCCGGGCGCAGCAGTGGGAGATCTCCTCGTCGGGCGCGAGGTCGTGGCGGCAGTCCCCGCAGCCCTCGAGCGCGCCGGCCAGCAGCGAGCCGTTGAGCGAACACACCACGCCGGTGTGGTCCTGCGAGAGCCGGTGGAACGGGCAGTTGGCCATGATGGTCCCGCCCTGGGCGTCGGGCTCGGGGCTGTAGCCGTTGGCGTGCAGCAGGTCGTGGATGTTCCCGGCTTCCGCGCCCAGGCGGCGGCCCTCGTCGAACGCCACGGTGGCCATGGCGGACTCCACGCCCTCGCCGGTGTCGATGGAGCGCTGCACGGCGGCGGCGAGCAGGGCGGCCGCAAGGTCATACTGGCGCGGCGGCACCGAGGCGCTGATCTCCCCGACCGCCACGGCGTACAGCTTGCTCGGCCGGCCCGACCCGGGGCCCGTCTTCTCGCCCAGCTTGCGGTACTCCACCTTCAGCAGCGCCTCCTCCACCAGCCGGTCAAGGTGCACGCGGACGGTGCTCTTGGGCAGCCCCAGCGACTGCGCGCATTCATCGCGGCTCAGTGCATGCCCGGCACCCCGGACCAGGTCAAAGAGCTCCTTGCGCACCGGATCGCCCAGCGAGGCCATGGCGCGCAGGCGCTGGCCCTCGTCAAGCTGCGTGTCCCGGTGAGGCACGACGGCGCCGCCCCCTGCCGCCGTCGGCGCGGCTGGCGCTGTGGTGTCGCCCGCGCCTGCGGGTTGTGTTGGCTGGTCCTGCTTGAGCTCATTCATGGCCGGTGGCCTGTTGCTTTCGTTCTCATGCCGCCCGGTGCGGGCAGTTGGTCGGATTGTGACGCTTGGCTTGACGCTTTGAGTCTGCACTTCTAAAGTCAATAATACAAGCTTTAGAAAGGGTTGGATATGTCCATCACCAGCGCGTCCCTGCCGGACCTCCTTGCATTTGACGATCCCGAGACCCTGCCCGCCCTGGCGCCGGGGATCGACCTTCCCCGCGCCCAGGCGGCCATTGCTGAATTCCTGCGCGCCCTTGGCCGGGACGAGACCGACCCGCACCTGCTGGACACGCCCCGCCGGGTTGCCGCCGCCTATGCCGAAATGCTGACCCCGCGCGAGACCTCGTGGACCACGTTCCCCAACGACGACGGCTACCAGGGCCTGGTGCTGGTGAAGGACATCCCCTTCCATTCCCTCTGCCAGCACCACCTGCTGCCGTTCCGCGGCGTGGCCCACGTGGGCTACCTCCCCGGCGAGCGCCTGTTCGGCCTGTCCAAGCTGGCCCGCGGCGTTGAACTGTTCGCCCGGGACCTCCAGGTCCAGGAACGGCTGACCCAGCAGGTGGCCGACTGGCTCGAGGACACCCTGGCCCCGCGCGGCGTCGGGGTGGTGATGGAGGCCGAGCACATGTGCATGTCCCTGCGCGGAGTCCAGACCGCCGGCACCATGACCCGCACCTCAGTCTTCACCGGCCTGTTGTCCGACGACGGCCCATTGCGGGGGCAGTTTCCCCACTGACACCCCCATTCCGGGCGGATGAACCCGGGGCACCCGAGCCTTGCCGGCGCCTTCAGAGGCGGACAAGACTTCATACCTGAGACACCAGATTTCCAGCGGAAAGAGTTTCTTGACATGAACCAGTCACCCAGCACAGCAACCACACCTGAAGCATCTTCCAAGGCGCCCGGAATGGTGATCATCGGCGGCGGGCTGAGCGCAGCCACCGCTGCCGAAACCCTGCGCAAGGAAGGATACGAAGGCGCCGTCACCATCGTGGCCGACGAACCGGAAATCCCCTACCAGCGCCCGCCGCTGTCCAAGGGTTTCCTGGCCGGCAAGGAGGGCGAGGACGCACTCCTGCCCCTGCCCGCAAGCTGGTACACGGAAAACAACGTGACCGTCCTGACGGGCACCGCCGCCAAGGCCCTTGACCCCGCCGCCCACACCGTCACACTCTCCGACGGGACCACGCTGCCGTATGCCAAGGCGCTAATCGCCACAGGTGCCGCCCCGCGCCGGATCCCCTTTCCCGGCGTCGACCTTGAAGGTGTCTACACGTTCCGCACCAAGGCCGACAGCGTGGGCCTGCATGCCCTGCTCGAAGGTGGCGGCAAGAACGTGGTGATGATCGGCTCAGGCTGGATCGGCATGGAAATTGCCGCCACGGCCACCGAGCTGGGCAACACCGTGGCGCTCATGGGACTCGAGGAGGTGCCGCTGTCGGTGGCGATCGGCGCCGAGCTGGGCACTGTGTTCGCAAACCGGCACAAGGAGGCCGGCGTCCGTTTTGAGCTGCCCGCCAGTGCCGCCGAAATCCAGGGCACGGACGGGCACGTCACTTCCGTGCTGACCACCACCGGAGCCACCCTGCCCGCCGACATTGTCATTGTGGCCGTGGGCGTGGTGCCGAACATTGGCCTGGCCCAGGACGCCGGGCTGGCCATCAACAACGGGATCGAGGTGGACGCGTCGCTGCGCACCTCGGCGGAGGACGTGTTCGCGGCCGGCGACGTCGCCAACGCCATGCACCCCGTGACCGGCGCCTACGCCCGCTCGGAGCACTGGGCCAATGCGATCGCCAGCGGCAAGGTCGCGGCCAAGTCCATGCTGGGCCAGGACGCCGTACTCGACGACATCCCCTACTTCTACACCGACCAATTCGACCTCGGCATGGAGTACTCCGGCTTCGGCGCACTCACCAAGGACGCCCAAGTGGTGGTCCGCGGCGACACCGCCACCGGCGAATTCATCGCCTTCTGGGTGCTGGACGGACGCGTCGTGGCGGGCATGAACGTGAACATCTGGGACGTGCAGGACGCCATCAAGTCGCTCATCTCCTCGCGGCGGCAGGTCGACACGGCAAAGCTGGCTGACCCCAAAACCCCGCTCGAGGAGATTTGATGGAGGGTATGAACGCCGCCCCCTTTTACACCCCGCCGCTGCACCACCCCGTCCACCACTTCGGCCCGCGCACGCTGGACTTCAGCCGCCAGGTGGCGCTCATGGCCATCATCAACCGCACCCCTGACTCCTTTTACGACGGCGGAGCCACCTTTGCGCTGGATGCGGCGGTTGCCGCTTCGCTTGCGGCCGTGGACGACGGCGCCGACTGGGTGGACATCGGCGGCGTCCCCTTTGCGCCGGGCCCGGCGCTGAGCGCCGAGGAGGAGGGCGACCGCGTGGTGCCGGTGATTGCGGCAGTGGCTGCGGCCAGCGACGTCATCATCTCCGTGGACACGTTCCTGCCGGAGGTGGCTGCGCGCAGCATCGCCGCCGGCGCCAACGTCATCAACGACACCACGGGCCTGTCGAACCCGGACATGGCCTCCGTGGTGGCTGAAACCGGGGCGCACATCGTCATCACGCACTCCCTCGCCACCCCCCGCACCGTGTATCCGCGCCCCTACTACGACGACGTCGTCACGGAGGTGGCTGCGTTCCTGTCCTCCCGGATTGAGCTGGCACTGTCCCTGGGCGTGCCTGCAGAGAAGATCATCATCGACCCCGGGCACGACCTCAACAAGAACACGCTGCACACCTTGGAGATCACGCGCCGCTTCAACGAGATTGCCGCCCTCGGCTTTCCCGCACTGGCTGCAGTCTCCAACAAGGACTTCATCGGCGAGACGCTGGCCCAGCCCAAGGAGGAGCGGCTGGCCGGTTCCCTCGCGACCGCCGTCACGTGCATCCTGGGCGGAGCCCGGGTGCTGCGCATGCACAATGTAGCCGCCGCCAACTCCGCCATCCGCATGACCGAGGCCGTGCTGGGGTGGCGGGAGCCCGCCTACCTCAAGCACAACATGGGTGACATCAACGAACCCGCCCACCCGGCCAAGCGCTAACCCACCCCCCCACCCGACGCTGTCGCAGCAATGGCGGCTTTTCCACCGACCCAATCGCACACACAGGCAGTTGCGACAGCTTTTCCACCGACGCGACGGTGGAACACTGCGACAGCGATCCGGTTTTTCCGGCCATTGCTGCGACGGGGTCCAGGATTTTCCGGCCATTGCTGCGACGGGGTCCAGGATTTTCCGGCCATTGCTGCGATAGCGTTGGGGGAACATTTGAGGAGCCCGCCCATGGAACGAATCTTCCCCGATCCCGAAGTGCTCTCCAGCGCCGTCCTGGAGCATGACCTCCTCGCCGCCCCGCCGGAGAACCGGCGCAGCAGCCGGCCGTGGGTCAGCTTCAACTTCATCGCCAGCATCGACGGCGCCGCCACCGTGGACGGCCGGTCCGGGCAACTTGGCAACCCCTGGGACCTGCGCGTCTTCTCCCTGCTGCGCCAAACCGCCGACGTCATCCTGGTGGGCGCCCAAACCATACGCTCCGAAGGCTACGGCGGGGACCTCCTGGGCCCGGAAGCCCAGGCATGGCGCACCGACAACTGGCTCGACCCCCATCCTCCGCTGGCCATCGTCTCCGGCTCGCTCAACCTTGACCCCGGGCTGGAGGTGTTCACCCAGGCACCCGTCAGGCCCCTGGTCCTGACCCTGGCCAGCGCGCCGCAGGAGCGGCGGGAGGCACTGTCGGAGGTGTCCGACGTCGTCAATGTGGGCGACGAGTCCCTGGATGTGGACCGGCTCGTGGCCGAACTGGCCGGGCGCGGGTTCAAGAACATCCACTCCGAGGGCGGGCCAACACTGCTGGGAAGCTTCGCCGCGGCCGGCCGGGTGGACGAGCTGAACCTGACGGTGTCGCCGGTGCTGGTGGGCGGGGCCGCGGGCAGGATCGCGCACGGGGCACACACCGAAGAGGCAGTGCGCGGCATGGAGCTGGCGCGCGTCCTGAAGGCCGATTCCATGTTGTTCCTGCGCTACGTCCGCCCCGCCCAATAACCTCTTTTTTCCGACTGTGACGCAGATGATGCACAAGATCGGCTCCGGAAAGCCCATTCCACTGCATCTGCTGCGCCACAGATGTCGGGAAGGGCGCAGGAGGGACGGATAGACTGTGCGCTGATGGGCAGCAACGATTGAAAGGTCTCCCGTGGGCGAAAAGTTCCTCACGCATTACCAGGTGCTGGGACTGGCGCGCACCGCCACGGAACGGGACGTGAAAATCGCGTACCGCAAGGCGGCCAAGATTGCGCACCCGGACCGCGGCGGCGACCCGGCCGTGTTCCGCCAAATCACGGAGGCGTACGAGACCCTGGTCGATCCGGCCAAGCGCCACGCCTACGACAAGTCGTACGCATCGGGCCGCCCGGCCGCAGCACCCGCCGCCGGCAGCGCCCACGCCCAGGCCCGCGAAGGATACCGGGGCAGCTACGGCTCCCCCGGCCGCGCCGGCTTCGCACAAGGCCCCGGCTTCAGCACCCGCCGCACCTCCGGCCCGCGCCCCACGGCGGGCGATCCGGCCATATACCTCCCCGCCTACGAGTCGCTCGCGCCCGGCGAAACACCGCTGATGCCCCGGCCCGCCGCCGCCCAGCCCGTCCACGGGGCGCCCCGCAAGCGCGGCCTCTTCGGCGCCTCCTCGCGACTGGCCCGCGAGGCCCGCACGGCGCAGCTGGTCATGCAGCAGGTGCTGCCCGGCATCCCCGCGGCCCGCCTCATCAACGGCCTCACGGCACCCCACGGCGCCGGCTACGTGGACCACGTCCTGGTGTCCGGCTACCGGATGGCTGTCATCGGCTCCATGCTGGTCCCCAACGGCGCGTTCCGCTGGGACGGCTCCACCCTGGTCCACGGCAGCAAGGTGGTGGCCCCGCCGCAGCTCATCCCGGCCACCCGCGCCTTCCAGGAACTGTTCCCCGAATGCAACGTCACCGCCTGGGTCTGCGTGCACAGCAACACGGGCAACCTGTTCGAGCCAGTGATCGACTACGCCCGCGGCACCGCGCCCGACGGCTCCAGCACGGTCAACGTCGCCAACGCCGCCCGCTTCACCCGCGAGGTCAAGCACTTTCTGGCCGCCGGCCCCTCCCCCAATGCGGTTGACCTGTCCATCCTGGACCGGCTGCTCGGCGGCATGTACTGACGCCCTTCCCGCCTGGAATGTCCGACGGCGCCCGGCCTGCCTCGGGTGGGCCGGGCGCCGTCGGGCATTCTAAATAAGCATTGACTTATATAAACAATGGCTGATATTAATGGGGCATGCACGCATTCGATGTGATCGGCGACCCCGTCCGCCAGCGGATTCTGGAACTCCTCCTTCTCGAGGAGCAGTCCGCCGGTGCCGTTGCCGCCGCCATCGGCAAGGAGTTCAACATCAGCCAGCCGGCCGTCTCCCAACACCTGCGCGTCCTGCGCGAGAACGGCTTTGCCACCGTCCGGGCTGAAGGGACGCGGCGCCTGTACTCCGTGGACACCGCACCCCTGCAGGACATGGACGAATGGCTGCAGCCGTTCCGGGCCTTCTGGACGGGACGCCTGGATGCACTGGGCACCGAACTGGCCAGGGGCCGCCGCGCACGGCGGACCACACGCTCCCCCGCAAACCCCTCCACCACGAAGGAATGATCACCATGTTTGACATGCTCGAAGAGCTCGCAGCCATCCACCGCAACGTGGCCGTCAATGGTTCCAGCGGCACCGTTTCCGTCACCGTCAGCCGCAGCTACACGGCCGAGGCGGACGACGTGTGGGACGCCCTGACCAATCCGGAGCGCATCCCCCGGTGGTTCTACCCCATCAGCGGCGACCTCAAGGCTGGCGGCACGTTCCAGCTCGAGGGCAACGCCGGCGGCGACATCCTCGAATGCGCCCGCCCCGTACACCTTCAGGTGACTTTTGGCGGCCCCGAGAGCATCGTGGACCTGCGCCTGGCCGAGGACGGCGGCAGGACAACGCTCGAGCTGACCCACAGCGTCCCCGTGGCGATGGCGGGCAGCGGGGCCGGCGCCCTGTTTGTCGGCCCGGGCTGGGACGGCGCATTGCTCGGGCTGTCCATCCACCTGCGCGGTGAACTCATTGGCGATCCACAACAAGCCGCCAACTCCCCTGAGGTGGTGGAGTTCAACCGCGGTTCCATCGCCGGCTGGAAGGAAGCCATCGAGTCCTCGGGCACGGCCAGCGCCGAGGAGATTGCCGGTGCCCACCAGGCCGCCCTCGCGCAATACACGGTCCTGCCGTCCTGATCCCCGCCATGCCCGACGGCGCCCGTCCCGCCCTGGGTGGGCCGGGCGCCGTCAACCGGCCCGGACGTCAGGCGGTAGGATGAAAATCGTGTTTCGCATCCTCTTCCTGACGCCCGAGATTCCCGGCAACACGGGCAACGCCATCCGCCTGGCCGCCATCACCGGCGCCGAACTGCACCTGGTGGAGCCGCTCGGCTTTGACTTTTCCGATGCCAAGCTGCGCCGGGCCGGGCTGGACTACCACGACCTCGCCGTCGTGACGGTGCACAAGAGCCTCGAGGCGGCGTGGGAGGCACTGGCCCCGGAGCGCGTCTACGCCTTCACCTCCGACGGTGAGGCCGCTTACACGGACATCGCCTACCAGCCCGGGGACGTGCTCATGTTTGGCCGCGAATCCACGGGCCTGCCAGCGGACGTCAAGGCCGACCCCCACATCACCGCCCGCGTCCGCCTGCCCATGCTCCCGGCGCTGCGGTCACTGAACCTCGCCAACGCCGCATCCATCGCCGTGTTCGAGGCATGGCGCCAGAACGGCTTCGCCGGGGCCCAGCTGAACGCCTGATTTTCCCGGGCCACGGCCCATTCCCAACCACCAACTGGAGGCATGCATGTCCGCTCGCGATCCCGGCCTGGCGTTCACCGACGGCGCCCTGCAATTTGAGTCCTGGGCCGACAAGCTCTGGGACCCCATGGGCCGCGACGTTGCCGAGGCGGCCGTGCTGCAACCCGGCGAAAAGGTCCTGGATGCCTGCTGCGGCACCGGTGCGGCGACGCTTCCGGCGGCCCTTGCGGTGGGCCCCGGCGGCACGGTCGACGGCGTCGACCTGTCCACCGGGCTGCTGCGCATCGCGGCGGCCAACCTGGCCGAGCGCGGCATCCTCAACACCACCCTGACGGAAGCCGACGTCACGCAATGGCGCGGACACCGCACCTTTGACGCCGTGCTGTGTTCCTACAGCATGTTCTTTTTCTCCGACATGGAGGCCGGCATTGAACACCTCGCCTCCATGCTGCGGCCCGGCGGCCGGCTCGTGTCCAGCACCTGGGTGGAGGGTGCCCTGGAGCCCTTCGCCGGGCTGATCCTGGACGCCGCCGTCAAGGAACGCCCCCGGCTGGCCGGCGTGGTGCCGCTGCCCAACCAGAACATGGCGCGCGTTGCCTCCGTGGCAAAGCTGTCCGCGTGGCTGGAGGAACGCGGGCTGGAGGACGTGAGCGTGTCAACGCATCCGCTGACCCTCACCGTGGACGACGAAATGGCCTGGAGCCTGGTCATGGGAAGTGGCTGGCGCACCCTGCTGCCGCGCGACCCCGAGGCCATCGCCCGGGTCCGCCGCGACTTCATGGCCTCCGTGGGCCCCATCAGCGAAATGAACTCCGACGCCATGATCGCCACGGCCTCGGTCCCTCGCCGCGACAGCTGACAGGGCCGGCTGGCTTTCGGCGCAGGACCCACGCCGCCCTCCAGCAAAAATGACACCGATCCCGCCAAATGAAGCCCGAATTCCGGGATCATTTGGCGGGATCGGTGTCATTTTCCCCAGTACGGGGGAGACGCCGCCGGGGCTACGCCTTGCGGCGCTTGATCTCCTCCACGGCCTGCGGCAGGACCTTGAAGAGGTCGCCCACAATGCCGAAGTCGGCAATCTCAAAGATGGGCGATTCCGCATCCTTGTTCACGGCCACAATCAGCTTGGACGTCTGCATCCCGGCCTTCTGCTGGATGGCGCCGGAGATGCCCACGGAAATGTACAGCTGCGGGGACACCTTCTTGCCGGTCTGGCCCACCTGCGAGGCGTGCGAGATCCAGCCGGCATCGGTAGCGGCACGCGAGGCACCCACCGCGGCACCAAGCACGTCCGCCAGTTCCTCAATGGGCGTGAAGTCGCCGTCGACGCCGCGGCCGCCGGCCACCACAATGCGGGCGTCCTCCAGCTCGGGCCGGCCGGAGGCGGCACGCGGAGTCCGGGAGACAACACGGGCGCCAAGGCTGGCCGGGGCAAAGGCCACGTCCACACTTTCGATGGCGGGCACGGCCGCCTCGGGTGCGGGGGCCGCCTCCACGGCGTGCGCCTTGACGCTGATGACCGAAACAGCCGAAGCAGCCCGGGCCTCCACCGTCCAGGACCCTGCAAGGACAGACTTGTGCGCAAGGAGGGTCCCGCCGTCGACCGCCACCGAAACAGCATCGGTGATGACGCCGGCGTTCAGCGCAACGCCCACGCGGGCCGCAATTTCCTTGCCGGCGGCGCTGTTGTCCAGAAGCACGGCGGAGGCGGACACGGCCGCGGCGGCCTGCGCCACCAGGTCCGCCTTGGGGGCCACGAGGAACTGGCCCAGCTCGGGCTGCTCGGAGTGGAGCACGCGGGCAACCCCGTAGGCGCCCAGCTCGCTGAGAAGTTCCGGGCTGGCGGGGCCGGCCACAACGGCCACGGGCTCGCCGGCAGCCCGGGCCAGGGTCAGCAGCTGGTGCGCCGTGGTGGACAGCTTGCCGGGGGCGTCGAGCTGATCGATGTAAACAACAATTGCACTCATGAATGGTTCCTTAGATCAGTTTCTGCGCGGCCAGGAAGTCAACCAGCTGGATGCCGGCGTCGCCCGAATCGGTGATGATGGTGCCGGCGGTGCGGGCGGGGCGCTCGGCTGCCGCGGCCACCCGGGTCAGGGAACCGGCCAGTCCGACGGCGTCCGGCGCCACGCCGAGGTCGGCCAGGGACACGGTGGTCACCTTCTTCTTCTTCGCGGCGATGATGCCCTTGAAGTTCGGGTAGCGCGGCTCATTGGCCTGGTCCGTCACGGAGATGAGGGCCGGCAGCGTTGCCTGGATTTCCTCGGAGAAGTCGTCGCCGTCGCGGCGGGCCGTGACCGTGGCGCCGTCCAGCTCCACCGATGAGGCGAAGGTGATCTGGGGCAGGCCCAGGCGGGCGGCGAGCTGTGCCGGCACAATGGAGGTTTCGCCGTCGGTGGAGGCCATGCCGGTGATGACAAGGTCAACGTTGCCGAGGGACCTGATGGCTGCCGCCAGGACCAGCGAGGTGGCGGAGGCGTCGGAGCCTGCGAGCGCCTCGTCGCTGACGTGCAGGCCCTGCGTTGCGCCGATCTGCAGCGACTTTTTCACTGCTGCTGCGGCGGCGGCCGGTCCCAGTGTCAGTGCCGTGACGGTGTTCCCGCCCTTGGCGCCGCCGCGGGCGTCGGTCAGGGCCAGCGCTGCTTCCAGTGCGTATTCATCGAGTTCGGACAGGATGCTCTCATTGCGGTCGATCGTGTGAGCATCACCTGTCAGGTGCCGGTCAAATTGCGCGTCTGGCACATACTTGACCAGTACGACAATATTCAGTGCTGAGTTTTCCACTGCTGTCCTTTGTGTCATGGACGGTTGGTTGCGCTGCAGCCGCTCCCGTTGCGGGAGGGTGCGGCGGGTTCGCCCTTGGCCTATCCCAACAGCTTAGTTCGTGGCGGCGCGGGCCGGAATTTTCTGCGACGAATCTTTACTCCGGGCGAACAGCGGGCGCGCTCGTTGGCGTCCGAAGCGGACATGCTGTAGACCGGTGGTGTGTTCTTCCGTCAACTTGAGTACATGGTGGCCCTGGCCCGCGAGCGGCACTTTGTGCGTGCCGCCGCGTCCTGTGGCGTGTCGCAGCCGGCCTTGTCCGAGGGCATCCGCCGGCTCGAGGCCGAGCTTGATGCGCCGTTGGTCCGCCGCGGGAACAAGTTTGGGGGCCTGACCGCCGAGGGCGAGGCCGTGGTGCTCTGGGCCCGGCAGATACTGGCGGGCCGGGACGGACTCGTTGCCGACGTTGCCGCACTGCGCGGACACGTCACCGGCACGCTCCGCCTTGGCTGCATTCCGACGGCGGCCAACGCAGCACCGCTGCTGACCGGCCCGTTCTGCGCCGCCAACCCGGGCGCGCGCGTTGATGTCATTTCAGACCTTGCCTCTTCCGACATCCTCCGCCTGCTGCTTGAGAATGAGTTGGACGGCGGGATCAGCTACATCAAGGACCCGCTCCCGGACGGGTTCCACGCGGTCCCGCTCTATTCGGAACGGTACGTGCTGCTCTGCCCGGCCTCAGCGGGCTGGCTGCCCGGCCCGCAGGCCACCTGGGCGGAGGCATCCGCCTTGCCGCTGTGCCTGCTGGCCCCGCACATGCAGGGCCGGCGGCGCATCGACGGCATGTTTGCCGAAGCCGGGGTGCAGCCGTCCCCCACTTTGGAGACCGACTCCGTGGCCTCCCTCTTTTCCCATGTGGCGGCCGGCGGCTGGGCCACCATCGTGCCTGCCGCGTGGCTCCTCGCGTTTGTGCTGCCGCCATCGGTGCGGGCCCTTCCCCTGGTCCGGCCGGAGGGCTCTGTCCCGGTGGGCCTTGTCACCCTGGACCGGGAGCCTTCCACCGTGATGGCCAGTGCCCTCGTGTCTGCCGCCGAGGACGCGGACCTGGAGTTCTTCTCCCGGCTCCCACTGGTGCCGCGTCCCGGGGAGCACCGGCCCGCTCCGGCACGGGACTAGGGGCAGCGGGCGGGCAGTCGCATTCCGACAGCACCCCAATATAGGCAGTGCCTATCAAACGAGAGCCACCTCTTCTTTGACGTCTATGATGCTCGTTCGCCAAAGTGGTGGCAGAACTGCTCCTGCCACCGTGAAGGCCGCCCATGCCTGCCCCGCACCTGACCGCGATCCACCCAGCCGTGCTCATTGCCCGGCGGGCGTCCGTCCTCCGACCCGTCACGCTCGTGCCCGGAGCCGGCGACCGGCGGGCTGCCCGGCGCGTGACAGCCGGGTTTGCGGTGCCCGCCCTGATCCTGCTGGCCGCCGGCCGGCCGGAGCTGATCATCTACGCCGCCTTCGGCTCGTTCGTGGGGATGTATGGCCGGGATGAACCCCACCAGCTGCGCCTGGTCCACCAGGGCCAGGCGGCCGTCCTGCTTTTGGGCGGTTCCCTGCTGGGCATTCTCTGCGCCGAAGCCGCGGCGGGCCCCTGGCCGCTGATTGGCCTTGAGGCGCTGCTGGCCGCCGCAGCCTCGCTGGTGGCGGACCGGTTTGGGCTCAAACCGACGGGGCCGTTCTTCTGCATTTTTGCCTTCGGTGCGCTCGCGGCGGTGCCGTCAGCGGTGCCGTGGTGGGCGGCTGCCGCCGTCTGCACCGGTTCCGCGGCGTTTTCGGTGCTTGTCGGCTTTTCCGGGTGGCTTGGTTCACGGTCATGGCAGCCCGGTGCGGTGCGCGCCGTCAGCCGTCCAGGGGCAGCGGCCGCGCTGGTCCACGCGCTCCGCTACTTTCTGGCCGTGGCTGCGGCCGGTGCCACGGGGCACATGCTGGGGATTGGGCATCCCTACTGGGCCATGGCGGCGGCGGCCGTCCCGCTGGCGGCTGAGACACTCAACGGCCGGATCCGGCGCGGAATCCACCGCGCGGCGGGGACCTTCGCCGGCGTCGGCGTCACGGCCCTGGTCCTCTGGCCGGGACCGGGCACCGCTGCCCTGTCCGTGGCAGTGGTGCTGCTCATGCATCCCACGGAGCTGTTCATGCAGCACCACTACGGCCTGGCCTTGGCGTTCTTTACCCCGCTGATCCTCATCATGACCCTGCTGGCTGTTCCCGGCGACCCACTCGGGCTTGCCGCGGACCGGGTCGTTGAGACCGTCATCGGTGCCGCCTCAGGCATCCTGGTTGCGGTGGCCGTCCCCGAGCCGCAGCGGCGGCGGTTGCCCAGGGCGCCGTGAGCATCCAGCAAGGAGCCGGCGGTTTTTAGTTCGGCTGCTCCCTGCGGGTTGCACGCCCCGGGTCCTGTTCGGACTCCTACCCCGGGTGGAGGCCACAGCCTGAGGTTCCCACTGCGGCCCGATGCCGCCGCGGCACCAGCCCGGAAGAATTGAAGCATGAACTCCCCACTGTTGAGCGCACGCTCACTCACCAAGCGCTACGGCGCAGGCACCGCCCTGGACAACGTTGGCGTGGACATCCTCGCCGGCGAATCCGTGGCCATCATGGGCGCCTCCGGCTCCGGCAAGACCACGTTGCTGCACACCCTGGCCGGCATCACCGCCCCCGATTCCGGCAGCGTCAACTACGCCGGCACCGACGTGACCGGGCTTAACGAGACCCAGCGCTCGAAGCTGCGCCGCGAGCAGTTCGGCTTTGTCTTCCAGTCGGGACTGCTCATCCCGGAGCTGACCGCCATTGAAAATGTCGCCCTGGCCCTCATGCTCAACGGGATACCCCGGCGCGATGCCGAACCCCAGGCCGCCACCTGGCTGGCACACCTCGGCCTGGCCGGCATGGAGAACCGCCGCATCGGCGAACTCTCCGGCGGCCAGGCGCAGCGGGTCGCCATCGCCCGCGCCCAGGTCACCGGCGCCCGGATCGTCTTCGCGGACGAACCCACCGGCGCCCTCGACTCCCACACCTCCGCGGAGGTCATGTCAGCGCTTCTGGGCGCCACCGCCGGCCGAGGCCACACGCTTGTCCTCGTCACGCACGACCCCACCGTCGCCGCCCGCTGCTCCCGCACCTTGTACATGCACGACGGCGTCCTCTCCCTTGCGCCGTCGGCTCCCCTTGCGCCGGCACTGGACATACCGGGACCTGAGCTGCCGGGCCGGCCCGCCGGCATGTCGGTGCATCCCTCGGCGGGCCAGGCGCCCGCATCCCTGGCACCGGCACCACTGTCTCCGGCCGGGCAGGCGCCGGAGCCGCTGCCGTCCGCAACCGGGCCGGACCGGGTGGGGCAGCCGTGAACAAGTTGCGCGCAACCCTTTCCATTTTCTGGATGATGTCCCGGCCAGCACCGGGCAACAAGGCGGTGGTGGCGCTGCCGGCCACGGCCTTCGCCATGGTCACGGCCCTGCTGCTGATCGTGCTGGCCGGGGCCCTGAGCTTCTTCCTACACCCCGTGGAGGAAGACATTTACGGCACCGCCGGCGCCTACCAGATGCTGGCCCTGGTGGCAGTGTCCCTCATGGTGCTGCCCATGCTCACACTGGGCGGTTCGGCGGCCCGGCTGTCGGCCCGGCGACGCGACGAACGGCTGTCCACCCTGCGGCTGATGGGCGCCACGCCTGCCCTCGTCGGGGTGCTGACCGTTGTTGAATCCACGCTCGTGGCGCTGCTGGGCATCCTGGCCGGCATCGCCGTGTACGCGGCCGCCCTGCCGGCCGTTGCGCTCATCCCCTTCCAGGGAGGGCCGCTGGGCCTGTCCAATCTATGGCTGCCGCCGGGCGTCCTGCTGCTGGCCGCTGGTGCGCTCGTGTTGCTGGCCGCAGTCAGTGCAGCGGTGGGTCTGCGCCAGGTGGTGCTGTCCCCGCTGGGTGTGCGGACCCGCCAAAAGGCGCCCACCGTGCACTGGCTGCGGCTGGCGCTCGGGGCTGGAGCCGCCGTCCTGCTGTATCTGGCAATGACCGCAACGAGCGGTGCGGCCTCCCTGGCCATCGTCGTGGTCATCGTGTGCGGCACCCTGGCCGGCGGGCTGGCACTGCTGAACCTGATGGGTCCGTTTGTGCTCAAGTGGCTGGCCGGACGCGGGCTGCGCCGGGCCCAGACGCCGGAAAAACTGCTGTCTGCCCGGACCATCCTGGAATCGCCCAAGGCTGCATGGCGGCAGGTCAGCTCCCTGTCCATGACCAGCTTCGTGGCGGTTGTGGCGGGGACCGGCCTGGCGCTGGTGTCCGGGGCGGGGGCCGGCAGCGCCTCGGAAGCCAACCTGCTCAACGACATGCGCACCGGGGTGCTGATCACGGTGGTGGCATCGTTCCTGCTGGTGGCTGCCAGTGCCGGCGTGAACCAGGCCGCGGCCGTGCTGGACCGGCGCGACTTGTATGTGAGCCTTGACCGGCTGGGCATGCCGCGATCCGTCATGGAGGCGGCCCGCCGGCGGTCGCTCATGTGGCCCGTCCGTACGGTGACGGTTGGCTCTGCCGCCCTGTCCGCGCTGCTCATTTTTCCGGTGACAGGTTCGGCACTCATCTTTGCCCCGCTGTCACTGGTGGTCATTGCGGGGGTGCTGGCCGGCGGGATCGGGCTCGTGTGGCTGGGCCTGGCCGCATCAAAGCCCGTGCTGGATGCCGCCCTCGCCCCCGCGCACGGTTAGCCCGCGCGGGCCCGCGCCGGGTTTTCCCGCCCGCGCGGGCCAAACGCCCGGGGCGGGCCGGTCCGGCGTCGGGCATTCGATGGGAATGCGCACGGTTAAGCGCGAATGGTGCGCCACTCCAGAAGTGGCGCACCATTCGTTCCCAACCGTACGCAGGCTCAGTGCGTGAGGGATGCCGGATCAGTTGGCCGGCATGGTGTCCAGCGTGACGTCCACCGACTGTGCCTTGCCGTCGCGGGTGAAGTCGAGCTTCACTGTGGCGCCGCCCGGCTGCTCGCGGACGGCTGCCGTGAGGTCGGAGGGGTCGGAGATGGTCCGGTCGCCCAGCTTGGTGATGACGTCGCCTTCCTTCAGTCCGGCGTTGTCGGCGGCGCTGCCGGAGGTGACGCTGGCAACCGTTGCGCCGGCCGAGAAGGCGCTGTCGGAACCGGTGGCCGAGGTGCCCTTGACCGAGACGCCCAGCTGGCCGTGCGAGGCCGAGCCGTCCTTGATGATGTCCTGGGCAACGCGCTTTGCATGGTCGATCGGAATGGAGAAGCCCACGCCGATGTTGCCGCTCTGGCTGCCGGAGTCGGAGGAGCCGCCGGTGGAGGCGATGGCCACGTTGACGCCGATGATCTTGCCGTCGGTGTTGACCAGGGCGCCGCCGGAGTTGCCGGGGTTGATGGCCGCGTCGGTCTGGATCACGTTCAGGTTCACGGTGCCCGTGGCCGCGTTCTGGTTCTGCCCGCCGCCGGGAGGGGAGAACTGGAAGCCGTTGCCGCCGTCGTTCGGGGTCTGCGAACTGTCGCTGGGGCTCTCCGGCACGGCCGAGGACGCCACCTGGATGGTGCGGTTGAGCGTGGAGACGATCCCGTCGGTGACGGTTCCGTTCAGGCCCAGCGGCGAACCGATCGCGATGACGGTGTCGCCCACGTTGATCTTGCTGGACTCGCCCAGCTCGGCGGGCACCAGGTTCGGTGCGTCAATCTTGACCACGGCGAGGTCGGAGAGGGGGTCGGTGCCCACGATCGTGCCCGGGTACACCTTGCCGTCGCTGGTCTGGACCTCGATCGTGGCGTGTGCAGCGGCACCGTCCAGCGTCACCACGTGCGTGTTGGTGAGGATGTGCCCTTCCTTGTCCAGGATGATGCCCGAGCCCGTGCCGCCGGAGTTGCCGCTGGTGGCAGAGATGGTCACCACGGACGGCATGGCCTTGGCCGCGGCCGCCGACACCTCGTTGACGGAGTTGGGGTTGTTGACAATCAGCGGTGCCGACTGGCTGTTGGAGCTGGCAACCTGGCTGCCGCCCTGCTGGTCGAGCAGGTACAGCGAGCCGCCGCCCACGAGTCCGCCAACCAGTGCCGCGGCGAGGATTCCGCCGGTGAACATGCCCATGCCCACCTTCTTGCGGTCCTTTGACTTGGCGGTCACCGCGGGTGCCAGTGTTTGGGGGTACGCGTTCGACGCCGGATAGCCGGGTCCCGCCTGTCCCGGCGCCGCATGTGCGCCGAGGTGGGGTGACGGTGCGGGCTGCGCCCAGGGGTTGGGCAGCGCCTGGGTTGCCTCCGGGGCCGGGATGGCCTGCGTTGCAGCTGTGGCCTCCGGGGCCGGGGCGGCGTGTGCGGCTGCTGCCTGCTGTGCGGCGGCATGCTGTGCGGCCGCTGCCTGTTGTGCTGCATTCTGTGCGGCTGCATGTGCCGCGTAGGCTGCGGCCGGGGTTCCTGCAGGTGCGGCGGGGGCTGGGACGGCCCCGGCCGTGTTTGTGCCCGGGGATGAGTGGGCCGGCGAGTGTGCCGGGGCCGACGGGTAGGCTGCCGGGGCGGCGTGGGCTGCGGGTGCCTCAAAGGGCTGTGTGGCCGGGGCCGGGTATCCAGCGGGGGCGTCCTGGGCTGCCGGGCTTTCGAAGGGCTGGTTCGTGGCGGCAGGCTGGGCGGGCGCTGCGGGCTGCCAGGCTTCGGCAGCGGGGTGCGGCAGCACGGAGGTGGCCGACGTGTCCGCAGACTCAGGTGCCGGGTGCGGCAGAACCGAGGTGGCCGACGTGTCCGCAGCTGCTGTATTTTCGCCGGAGATATCTTGTGCCGCAGCGTTCACGGCATCGGCATCCTGAGCCGGGGTCGCGGGTGTGGTGGCCTCGGGCTGCTCGCCATTGTTGATGTTCTGGTCTCCGTTGTTCTGGTTCATCAGTTTCCCCTTCATTGAAAACCTCGGTGATGAATTGCTTGATTGATATTCATCTTGTCGGCTGCAGCTGGAGCCTTGACGAACGTTCGCTGGAAGTCAGCTGTGAAGGTTCGCACCCCTTCAGTATGGCGCAATACCGGGGCCTGGCAGGCAATTTCACGGCACAGTTTCACAAGGCCACCGTGGCTAACAGGGCCATAGTATCGTGTGGTGTATTCGTATTAAGCACGCAGGCCGATATCCACAACGGTTCCATGTCTAAGGTGAGCAATGTTTGCACGGTTGAAGAGGTTTTCCCACTTGCTGGCGGCGCTTGCCCTGGCATTTCTGATGCTGGGCCCGGCCGGCGCCGCCACTGCCGAACCCCCTGTTGACATTCCCAACGGCAGCTACATCGTTGACAACGCCAATGTGCTCGGGTCTGACAAGACAGCAGTCCAGGCCGCCATCGCGAAGCTGGCGCAGGACCACGGCATGACCTTCTTCGTGGTTTACGTGGATTCCTTTGACGGACAGACCGGTGAGGAGTGGGGCACCCAGGTCGCCGAGAAGAAGCAGCTGGGCACAGGCGATGCGCTGATGGTGGTGGCCGTCAACGACGGCAAGTACGCCCTGTTTGCCGACACCGGCATGGTGCCTGAGTCAAAGAACCAGTACATCCAGACCAATGTGCTCAAGCCGCGCCTGTCCTCCAAGGAATGGGCACAGGCCGCCATTGACACGGCCGGGGCCCTGGGCGATGCCGCCGGCGGCGGCAAGGGGAACGTGCCGAACACCACCGGCGGCTACGTGGCGCTGGGAGTCGGCGGCGCCGTCGTGGTTGGCGGTGCGGGAACGGCCCTGTACATGCGCAGCCGGCGGAAAAAGTCCGCGGCCGAGGCCACGGCGAAGGGCTACGGCAGCGACGGGCAGGCACTGGATCCGAACGCCGGGATGACCATTGAGGAACTGCGCACGAAGGCCGGCTCGCTGCTCATCGCCGCGGACGACGCCATCAAGGTCAGCGAGCACGAGGTTGGATTTGCCCAGGCGTCCTACGGCGAGGAGGCCGTCAAGCCGTTCCAGGCTGCGCTCGACAGCGCCAAGGCGCACCTGAGCGAGTCGTTCAAGCTCCAGCAGCAGCTCGACGATGAAATTCCGGACACCATTGAGGAGCAGCGGTCGTGGCTGGGCGAGATCATCGCCCGCAGCGAAGAGGCCAACGCCGCGCTCGACGCCGAGAAGGCCTCCTTTGACGGTTTGCGCGAGCTCGAGCGCACGGCGGGGCAGGTCCTGGCCGGCATCCGCACAGAGCATGCCCAGATGGGCGGTGCGCTGGCCGCGGCCGAATCCAAGCTGGCGACCCTCGCCCAAAAGTATGCCGACTCCGCCGTGGAACCGGTCCGCGACAACATCACCCAGGCGCGTGAACGCCTTGACTTTGTGCAGACTGCTGCCGCGAATGCCGATGAAAAGCTGGCAGCAGCCGACACCGCCTCGGCCGCCGTGGCCGTCCGGGCCGCACAGGAAAGCCTGCTGCAGTGCGGGGTCCTCCTCGAGGCGATCGCCAACACGGAAGCCAGCCTGGATCAGGCCGCGGCAACCCTGGCGACGGCGCTCCCGGCCGCACTGGCCGACCTCGAGCAGGCGAAGTCCATGGTGGCCTCGGAGCAGTTTGCCCGCTACTCCCCCACCGTCCAGGGCGCGGAACAAAGCCTCAACGAGGTGCGCATGGACGCCACGGGCCGCACCGACCCGCTGGTGGCGCTGGCCGCCGTGCAGGCAGCGCACGGCCAGCTCGACGAACTCCTCACCGGCATCCGCGACCAGCAGCAGCAGGCGCTGCGGGCACAGGCGGCACTGCAGCAGGCACTTGCCGGGGCACAGGCCAACATTTCCGCAGCCAAGGACTTCATTGCGGCCCGCCGCGGCGGCGTGGGCTCGGCGGCCCGGACCAGGATGTCCGAGGCCGAGCGCAACTTTGAGTACGCGGTGTCCATCGCCGGCACCGACCCCGTCAACGCCCTTGTTTATGCGCAGCAGGCACAGCAGCTGGCACAACAGGCCATCCAATACGCGCAGAATGACGTGGACAGCTTCGGCGGCGGCGGGGGCTACGGTGGCGGCCGCGGATCCATGGGTGGCGGCATGGGCGGGGCCATCCTCGGCGGCATCATCGGCGGCATGCTCTCCGGCGGTGGCGGAGGGGGCTTCAGCGGAGGGGGCGGCTTCGGCGGCGGAGGCGGCGGCGGCTTCGGTGGTGGCGGAGGTGGCGGCGGAGGTGGCGGCGGCGGCTTTGGCGGCAGCGGCGGCAACTTCTAGCCGGCGGTGCCGGCAGGGGGTCAGCCGGTTCCCGGCCCGCCTGGCCGCCGATGCGAAGCCGTCCTTTCCGCAACCGCGGCGGCAGGCGGCGCCGGGCACCCAAGGCGGGATCCGGCGTCGTACACGGCACTATTGCACCGGCATGTCATGTCAAGCAAGAATGGCAGCAGGTCCTTTAGACTCAAAGTGCTTCACCGACGTACCTGACAGCTGATTCTGGGATTTAGTAGATGTTTCGAGTAAGAACAAAGGGGAAAAGAATGGCAAAGCAGTCAATTTTCGGCCGGATCGCGCAGTTGGCGAAGGCCAACATCAACGCGCTGCTGGATTCCGCCGAGGACCCGCAGAAGATGCTTGACCAGATGGTGCGCGACTACAAGGCCAACATCTCGGAAGCCGAGACGGCCGTGGCCCAGACCATCGGCAACCTGCGAATGCTCGAGGAAGACTACAACGAGGACGTCAAGGCCTCGCAGGACTGGGGCTCGAAGGCACTTGCCGCAAGCCGCAAGGCCGACGAGTTCCGTGCCGCCGGCAATGACGCCGACGCCCAGAAGTTCGACAACCTGGCGAAGGTGGCCCTGCAGCGCCAGATGTCTGCCGAGAGCGAGGCCCGTGCAGCCCAGCCGAACATCGCCGCACAGACCGAGGTCGTGGACAAGCTCAAGACCGGGCTGCAGCAGATGCAGGGCAAGCTCAACGAACTTGCCGGCAAGCGCAATGAGTTGATCGCCCGCTCCAAGACGGCCGCCGCCCAGACCCAGGTGCACGACGCCCTCAAGAGCATCGACATCATGGACCCCACCAGCGAGGTCAGCCGCTTCGAGGAAAAGATCCGCCGGGAAGAGGCCAAGGTGCGCGGCCAGCAGGAACTCGCCGCCTCCAGCCTGGACGCCCAGTTCAACTCCCTGGAAGACCTCGGCGAGCAGACCGAGATCGAGGCACGCCTTGCGGCCCTGAAGGCCGGCGGCTCGCCGACACCCGCAGCGCTGAACGCCCCGGCTGCAATCAACGAAGCCGACTTCGACAAGCTGTAGGTTTTTGGCGCCTTGCGCCGTGGCTTGAGCTTTTCGCACGGGCGGCCCCGGACTTTTGTCCGGGGCCGCCAGTTTTTTGCAGGCACCATGTTTTATGGAAAAAGGGAACAGTGGGCAGTTTTTTCAAGACAATGACGACGGCGGTGCTCGGCCTTGCGCTGGTGGGCGGGCTGGGCGGATGCACGCCAGGCCCGGAGCTGCCGCTGCCAAGCCAAACCCCGGAATCGATCCTTGGCACCGGCTGTCCGGTGCTGCCCCCGGACCCGGTCAAGGCCACCAGGATCCCCGAAGGCACCCCAGAGCAATCAATCGCCAATGTCTTGGCATCCTATAGTTCATGGGTGAATGCAGGGACAGACATCGTCAAGGGCTGGGCAGGCACAAACGGCTCCGAGGCTGACAAATGCGTGGACGGGCTGGCGCAAGAAGCCCGGATTGCCTACTCGGAAACAATTTTCACAACGCACACCGACGCGGCCTGGCAGGATTACTACGCCGGGCAGCAGGAGCTCACGGCCCAATCCCTGCGCCATTCATTGGCGGCCGGCACCGGGGAACAAGTTTCGCCGGGGCGCTTTGAGCTGCTCAAGGAAATCTCCTCCAGTGCCACGGAGAACGGCACATTCCTGAAGTTCGACGCCATCTACCACCCGGCTCCTGGCACACCGGCGGATCCCACGGACTGGGCCGGGCTGGCCAAACCCACCCGCTGGTACGTGGAACTGGTGCCCTTCGACGGCTTCCTCATCATCAACTACATCGAACAGGCGCCTGCAGCCGGCTACTGAGGCGGGCCCTCGGCACCGCGAAACCAATCAATACGAGTAACGCAGGAAAACACGCACCTCGCCACCCATCTGGCTGGCACCGGTGCACGTCCGGTTCAATGTCAGCAGGCTCCTCGGGCTGCAGTGCTCCTGAGACAGGTTCAGCGCCTCGATAAGTTTGCCGGCTGCATCGGCCGAGCCGACGTCAACGGCCATTTCGCTCCAGCATCCTCCCGAACCGCAGTCCTTCGATATACCCTTCACGACGGCCTGACCAGGGAGGGCTGGGAACGCCGCGTCGGGAGGCGTTCTCCCCTCGTCCAAGAAGGCCATGCCACAATTGGCCGCCCAGGCAACCGCCAGCACGGAAACAGCAATGGCCAGCACGTCCCGGCAGCGTTTTCCCATTGTGCAAACCTATCCTGCGCATTGGTGCCCTGGAGCCCGCGGCCCGCCCTTGCCGGCCCTGCGCTCCCAGGCACCGCCCGCCCAAATGGCGGCAGGGCTTCACGCCCTGGAGGTTTCGCTCGATGAAGCGTCCCTTGCCAGGCCGAACCAGAGCTTCCCCGCCCCAAGACCGCACCGGGAGACTACGCGTGGTGAGCGGGCCGGACTCCTGAACCCGACCCGCGGGGCGCCGGCGGACCGGCCTGCGAAGAAGCACCTCTCCGTTGCGCAGCTCTTGGCCGCGGTGCTGGGAATGGCCCGGCCGCGCCAGGGGTGCACGGATCTTTTGGCTCGTGCGACTCTTCCGCTGACCCGGGCGCCGAGCCGGGGCCAAACGCGCCGCGCGTACCCGCCGTCATCACCGACCCGGGGCAAAGACCGCGAGATAGGTGTAGGTAGTGCACCTCCCTCGCGTGTTTGGCCCATTTTCGGCGATACGGGCCACGCTGCATGAAGTTTTGCCCCTGTCTCGACGCACGGCCTTGTGCCGAAAACGCGGTGGACCGCGACATCAGCACCGCTCCCACGAAAGAGTCATAAGAGACGATTTTCTGCACAATGCTCCGCAAATGCGTCTATAGTCGGTCATATGACACAGATTCGCGTTTCCGAGGCGGCCCGCTTTTTGGGCGTCAGCAACGACACCGTGCGCCGCTGGTTGGAGAACGGCACGCTCCACGGCGCCAAGGACGGGCAGGGGCGGATGGTGGTGGACGGCGTCGAGCTGGCCGCACTTGCCAAGAAACAGTCCCAGCTACCCAACGATCCCGCGGGCGTGGGCAGTTCCGCCCGGAACCGCATGGTGGGGCTCGTGACGAACATTGTCATGGACAAGGTCATGGCCCAGGTGGAGCTGCAGTGCGGCCCATTCCGCGTGGTCTCGCTCATGAGCAGCGAAGCCGTCCGTGACCTGGGCCTGGAGCCCGGATCGGTCGCCACCGCCGTGGTCAAGTCAACGAACGTCATCATCGAAGTTCCGGCAAAGGGGAATCCCTCATGAACCAGTCCGAAAACCTACAGGCCGCGCAGCCGCCGGCTCTGACCGCCAAACGGCGCCCATACCGCCGCCTCGCCGCACTGGGCGCCGTGCTGGCGCTGGCCCTGGCCGCCTGCGCACCCGCCGGGGACAACGCACCCGGCGCCACCCAGCCGCCGTCGTCCCCCAGCGCGCCGGCAGAGCTGGCCGGCACCCTCAACGTCTTCGCGGCAGCCTCCCTGAAGGGCACCTTCACCGAACTGGCCGCCCAATTCGAGCAGGCAAACCCCAAGGTCAAGGTGTCGCTGAGCTTTGACGGCTCCTCCACCCTGGTCACCCAGATCAAGGAGGGTGCCCCCGCGGACGTTTTTGCCTCCGCGGACCAGGCCAACATGGCCAAGCTCAGCGACGCCGGCCTCGTGGCGGGCACGCCGAGGGACTTCGCCAGCAACGTCCTGACGCTGGTGGTGCCGGCGGACAATCCCGCGAACATCACCTCGTTCGCCGACGCCGCCAAGCCGGGCGTAAAGCTGGTCATCTGCGCCCCGCAGGTCCCGTGCGGCGCCGCCAGCGCGTCCGACGCCAAGGCCACCGGGCTCACGCTCACCCCCGTCAGCGAGGAACTGAACGTCACCAGCGTCCTGGGCAAGGTCAGCTCGGGCGAGGCCGACGCCGGGCTGGTCTACGTCACCGACGCCAAGACTGCCGGGGACAAGGTCAAGGCCATCCCCCTCGGGCTCGACAAGCCCACCGTCAACCTCTACCCGATCGCCGAGGTCAAGGGCACCAAGGCGCCGGAGCTGGCCCAGGGATTTATCAATCTCGTGTCGGGCGCCGAGGGGCAGAAGGTTCTCCAGGACGCCGGCTTTGGCGCCCCCTGATTCCGGGAAGCACGACGGCGGGGCGCGCCCGGGTGCCCCGGCGGCGGCTTCCGCCGCCACCCGCCCGAGTGACGGGCGCACCCGCCGGGGGACGCGCCGTCGTCCTTGGCAGTACACGGGGGTGCCAGCCTGGATTTACGTTGTGGCGGCGCTCGGCGCGCTGTTCATCCTGCTGCCGCTGGCCGGCATGGTGGCGCAGGTGCAGTGGGGGCAATTTTGGGGGCTGGTGAGCTCGGAGTCATCGGTGGCCGCCCTGCTGCTGAGCCTGCGGACGGCCGCCGCGAGCACCGTGCTGTGCATTCTTTTTGGCGTCCCCCTGGCGCTGGTGCTCGCGCGGGCGCAGTTTTTCGGGCAGCGGATCCTGCGTGCCCTGATCCTGCTGCCGCTCGTGGTGCCGCCCGTGGTGGGCGGGCTGGCGCTGCTCTACACCTTTGGCCGGCAGGGGCTCATTGGGCGCTCGCTGGAGCTGGCCGGCATCAGCATCGCGTTTTCCACCACGGCCGTGGTCATGGCCCAGACGTTTGTGGCCCTGCCGTTCCTGGTGCTCAGCCTGGAGGGCTCCCTGCGCACCGCCGGACAGAAGTATGAGGCCGTGGCCGCCACACTGGGCGCCCGGCCCGGCACGGTGCTGCGCCGGATCACGCTGCCGCTCGTGCTGCCGGGACTCATCTCCGGCGCGGTGCTGGCCTTTGCCCGCAGCCTGGGCGAGTTTGGCGCAACCCTGACTTTTGCCGGCAGCCTGCAGGGGGTCACCCGGACCATGCCGCTGGAGATCTACCTGCAGCGCGAAACCTCGCCCGAAGCGGCCGTGGCCCTGTCCTTTCTGCTGATTGCCGTGGCCGTCGTGGTGGTGGCCGTGACGTACCGGGTGCCGAAATCCCCGCTGCGGGCACTCGCTTCGGGGCGGATGTCCGGTACGGCCGAGGAGGTCGCGCCGTGAGCCTGACACTGGAGGCCGTCCTGGCCGCCCGCAACGTGGATGTCTCCTTGCACGTGGAACCGGGGGAAACAGTGGCCGTCATGGGCCCCAACGGCGCGGGCAAGTCGTCCGTGGTGCAGTCCCTCGCCGGGCTGCTCAAGCCCGACTCCGGCCGGGCCGTCCTCGACGGCACCACCCTCTTCGAGCTTTCCGGCGCAGGACCCGGCAGGTGGCTGCCCCCGCACGCCCGCGGCGTCGGCGTCCTGGCGCAGGAGCCGCTGCTGTTCCCGCACCTGAATGTGCTGGACAATGTGGCGTTTGGCCCGCGCAGCCGCGGCGCTTCCCGGCGTGAAAGCCGCGAGGCTGCGCGCCGCTGGCTGGGCGAGGTGGACGCCGTCGAACTTGCCCGGCGGATGCCCGCGGAACTCTCCGGCGGGCAGGCGCAGCGGGTGGCGCTGGCCCGGGCGCTCGCCACCGAACCGTCGCTGCTGCTGCTCGACGAGCCCATGGCCGCGCTCGACGTCAACAGCACCCCGTTCCTGCGCAGCCTGCTCAAGCGGGTGCTGGCCGGGCGCCGCGCCATCATCGTCACGCACGACGTCCTCGACGCCCTCATGCTCGCCGACCGCATCATCGTCATGGAGGGCGGGCGGATCGTGGAATCGGGCCCAACGGCCGCCGTGCTGGCGCACCCGCGCAGCAGTTTCGCGGCTTCGCTGGCGGGCCTGAACGTGCTCACCGGCACCCTGTCCGGCACCACCCTCATGATGTCCGACGGCGGGCGGGTCGCCGGCCAGCCTGCCGCCGGCCCGGGCGGGACTCCCGTGGGTGACGGGTTCGCGGGGCTGCACACCCAGGGGTTGGCTGCCGAAGCACCCCGGGCGGAAGGCGGGCCGGAAGGCATGGCCGCATTCCCGCCGTCGGCCGTGTCAGTGTTCCTGGCACCACCGGCGGGGAGCCCGCGGAACTGCTTTGCCGTGGTGGTGGACCAGCTGGAACCGCAGGGCGGGCACATCCGTGTCCGGGCCGGGGCCCTCGCGGCCGACGTCTCCCCCGCCGCCGTGGCCGAGCTGGGACTGGCACCGGGCGCGGAAGTGTTCTTCGTGGTCAAGGCGGCGGAGGTCCGCCTCTACCCCGCCTGACCCCTCCAGACCCCTCCAGACGCGGCATCACATAACGCCCGTTTTTCCCTGACGCCGCATCAGATAAATGGGTGTTTTCCCTGACGCCGCATCACCCGTGCCGGCGGGCTGGTCAGGGACGCAAGTCTTTGGGCAGGGAACGATGCCGTTTCCATGCCGCAATCATGTCCTCGCGGGTGCCGTCTGCATTAGCTGCAAACCAGTCCCTGGTGAATCGATTGAGCTCGAATTGCGCTCCGACCTCCGGCGCAGGGGCGTTTCGGGTGGAACTCCAGTGCGCCAACGCATCCGCGAGGGTGGAGGTTCCGTCTGCGGAGGCGATGAAGTCCCGCATGTGGGCATCGAAGTGGAATCCACTGCCGAGCTGCCCTTCAAACCACGCGCGCAGAATCTGGCTGCAACGCTGGCCTGCCGGAATCAGGGTGTCCGCCGACAGCGGGTTGGCGAGTTGCCTTGAGGCCCGCTTCGCAGGCGGAGCGGCCGGCTGGGGTCTGCCGTCCAGGAGGGCCATGATCCGCCCAGCCAGATGTTCCTTGCCTCCGGTGGCAGACAGCCCGTTGGCCCTGGCAAAATCTGCAAGTTCCGTTTTCAACCAGTACCAGCGGGAGAATTCATCCGCATCCATCGACGCTTCGAGGCGCGGCCGCGGCGGCGGTTCGGTTCCGGTCATCGCACAGACTCCAAATATTGGGCTTTAAGTCGGAAAGCCCCCGGCCAATGGCCGAGGGATTTCCTCATCAAGTTGCGGGGATAGGATTTGAACCTATGACCTCCGGGTTATGAGCCCGGCGAGCTACCGAGCTGCTCCACCCCGCGTTGCGTCCTCAACAGTACATGCGTTTGCCGGAAACACCAACTCGGAGGCCCCGCCGTCCCGCCACTGGTGCGGCGTCGGCCAAAAATGCCACTTATCTGATGCCGCGTTCATGAAAACAGCGACTTATCTGATGCCGCGTCGGAAGGTGGGAGGGGTGTGGGGGTTAGCGGTGCTTGAAGTTGGCGGCCCGCTTTTCCATGAACGCGGCCATGCCTTCCTTTTGGTCTTCCGTGGCGAAGCAGGAGTAGATGCCGCGGCGCTCGTGCCGGACGCCTTCCGCCAGGGTGGTCTCAAAGGCCGCGTTGACGGCCTCCTTGGCAATCATCGCCACGGTCTTGGACATCGAGGCAATGGCATCGGCCGTGGCCATGGCGTCCTCCAGCAGCGAATCCAGCGGGACCACCCGCGCCACCAGCCCGGACTGTTCGGCCTCAACGGCGCCCATGACGCGGCCCGTCAGCATCATTTCCATGGCCTTGGCCTTGCCGACGGCGCGGGTCAGCCGCTGTGTGCCGCCCATGCCGGGGATGACGCCGAGCTTGATTTCCGGCTGGCCAAACTTGGCGTTGTCGGCAGCGATGATGAAGTCGGCGATCATGGCGAGTTCGCAGCCGCCGCCCAGGGCGTGCCCCGCCACGGCGGCGACAATGGGCGTGCGGACCCGGGCCAGCTCATCCCAGACGGAGAACCAGTTGGCCTGGTACATCTCAACGGATGACATGTGCGCCATTTCCTTAATGTCGGCGCCGGCTGCAAAGGCGCGGGAGGAGCCGGTGATGACGATGGCGCCGATGCCGGCATCGTCGTCGTACACCTGTGCGGCGGCGAGGATCTCATGCCCCATGGCGTCACTGAGGGCGTTGAGGGCCTCGGGCCGGTTGAGCGTGATCAGGCCGACCCGGCCGCGCTGTTCGGTCAGGATGAAGGAGTACTGCGTCATGAAGATGGTTCCGTTCGGTTCGGGAAGGGGCCGCCGTGCGGCGGGCCGGGGCAGGCGGCCCGGCTAGTCGGATCCGGCGCCCTGGCTGGCGGCGCGAATGGTGTTGATGATGCCGGAGAAGTCCGTCCCGGCTCCGCCGTGCAGGGCGAATTCGCGGTAGATCTCCTCCGCGGAGCGGCCCAGCACGGCGTCGACGCCGGTGGCGTTGAGCGCCTCGACGGCAAGGCCGAGGTCCTTGGCCATGAGGGCCCCGGCGAATCCGGGCTGGTAGTCGCGGTTGGCGGGGCTCGCGGGGACGGGCCCGGGGACGGGGCAGTTGGTGGTCAGCGACCAGCACTGCCCGGAGGCGTTGGCGGCGACGTCGTACAGTGCCTGGTTGCTCAGCCCCAGCTTTTCGCCGAGCACAAAGGCCTCGCTGACGGCGATCATGGACACGCCAAGGATCATGTTGTTGCACACCTTGGCGGCCTGCCCGGCACCGGGCCCGCCGCACAGCACAATGCGCCGGCCCATGACCTCAAAGAGCGGCCCGGCCGCGGCGAAGTCCTCTTCGGCGCCGCCCACCATGAACGTCAGGGTGCCGGCCTCGGCACCCATGACGCCGCCGGAGACCGGCGCGTCCAGGCCACGGTGGCCGCTGGCCACGACCATCTCGTGGGCGGTGCGGGCGTCCTCGACGGAGATCGTGGAGCATTCCAGGAACAGGGCGCCCGGCTTGGCCGCAGCCAGCAGCCCGCCCCCGGGCCCCTCCCCCTCAAACGCGGCAAAGACATGTTTGCCGGCGGGCAGCATGGTGATGATGACGTCGGCGCCGTCGGCAGCGGCAGCACTGGAGGGCGCCACGGCCACACCGGCCCCGGCCGCGGCCTCCAACGCCGCGGGCACCACGTCGAACCCGGTGACCGAGTACCCTGCGGCCACCAGGTTGGCGGCCATGGGCCCGCCCATGTGGCCCAGGCCGATGAAGGCCACCTTGGTGCCGGCGGGGTTGGAGGTGTCGGCGGCGGCCCCGGTTGCGGGACGCTCAGATGATTCGTAGCTCATGGCAGTTTCCTTTTCTCATCGTCACAACAGCACTGATCCAACGTTTTCGACGGCGGGCTGCGCCAGTCCCAGCTCCAGCCCGCCCAGGTCCGCAAAGGCCTCCCGGACCACGTCCGCCGGCACCTCGGCCAGCGACGCGGGGCGCCACGCCGGGTTGCGGTCCTTGTCCACGAGCTGGGCCCTGATGCCCTCGGCAAAGTCCGGCCAGCGCAGGGCCCGCAGCGACACCCGCAAATCCTGGTTCAGCACAGCTTCCAGCGACCCCAGCGCACGGGCCCGGCGCAGCGCGGCAAGCGTCACGGTGACCGCCGTGGGCGACTTGGCCGCAATGGCCGCCGCAGCCGCGTCAGCCGCTGGATCGCCCACGCGGGCCAACCGCCCGAGGATTGTTCCGGCGTCGTCCGGGGCGTAGCATTCGTCAATCCACCAGCGCTGCGCGGCCAGCGCGGACTCCGGCGGCACCTGCCCGTAGCGGGCGACGGCGGCGCCTGCATTGCGTTCGGCCAGCTCGGCCACCAGCGTGGGCAGGACCGCGGAATCCATGTAGTGGCTGGCCAGTCCCATGGCAACGGCGTCGGCGCCGCTGACCATGCCGCCGGTGAGCGCGGCATGCGTGCCCAGCTCACCCGGTGCGCGGGAGAGCAGCCACAGCCCGCCTACGTCGGGGACGAAGCCGATGCCTGTTTCCGGCATGCCGATCCGGGAGCGCTCGGTGACGATCCGGTGTGAGGCGTGTGCGGAAATGCCCACGCCGCCGCCCAGCACCACCCCGTCCATGAGGGTCACGACGGGCTTGGGGTAGCGGGCGATGCGGGCGTTGAGGTGGTACTCGTCGCGCCAGAATTGTTCGCTTTCATGGCCGCCGTTGCGGGCGTCGTGGTAGATGGAGACGATGTCTCCGCCGGCACAAAGCCCCCGTTCCCCGGCGCCCGAAATGAGGACAGTTGCAACGCCGCGATCCTGCTCCCACTCGTCCAGGGCGGCGGCAACAGCCTGGACCATGCCGTGGTTGAGCGCGTTGATGGCCTCG
This sequence comes from Arthrobacter stackebrandtii, assembly GCF_017876675.1. NCBI lineage: Bacteria > Bacillati > Actinomycetota > Actinomycetes > Micrococcales > Micrococcaceae > Arthrobacter > Arthrobacter stackebrandtii. The sequence continues at coordinate 2,841,198 of NZ_JAGIOI010000001.1, read as the reverse complement.
GGGCGGTTGAGCACCAGGTGTCCCAGCGTCCCGGTGCGCTGCATGAGAACGTCGTTGTTGTCCATAAACCCATCCTCCACTTATTGGCGCTCGACGGCCAGACGGCCAATGATCAAGCGCATGATTTCGTTGCTGCCTTCAAGAATTTGGTGCACGCGCAGGTCCCGGACCAGTTTTTCCAGGCCGTACTCGCTGAGGTACCCGTAGCCGCCGTGCAGCTGCAGGGCCCGGTTGGCCACGTCAAAGCCGGCATCCGTGGCCACCATTTTCGCCATGGCGCACAGCTTGACGGTGTCCGGTGAGCCGTTGTCCAGGGCTTCCGCGGCCCGCATGAGCATGGTCCGGGAGAGCTCCAGGTCGGTGTCCATCTCGGCAATCGCAAACAGCAGGTGCTGCTTGTCGATGAGCGGGCCGCCAAACGCCTGCCGCTCCTTCAGGTAGGCAATGGACTTCTCCAGCGCCAGGCGCCCGCCGCCGAGCGAGCACGCGCCGATGTTGACGCGGCCGCCGTTGAGGCCCTTCATGGCGATGCCGAAGCCGTCGCCCTCCTCGCCGAGCCGGTTGGCCACGGGGATGCGCACGTCCTCAAAAACCACCTGGCGGGTGGGCTGGGCACGCCAGCCCATTTTCTTCTCGTTTGCGCCGAAACTAAGGCCTGCCGCGTCATGGGGAACCACGACGGCGGTGATCCCCCGGGCACCCTTGTCCGCTGTGCGGACCATCACCAGGTACCAGGCGGAGGCGCCGGCGCCGGAGATGAACTGCTTGGTCCCGTTGATGACGTACTCGTCGCCGTCGCGGACGGCGCGGGTGGTGATGGCGGCGGCGTCGGAGCCCACGCCCGGTTCGGAGAGGCAGTAGCTGGTCAGCTCGGTCATGGCGGTGATGCCGGGCAGCCACTTGCTGCGCTGTTCGTCGTTGCCGAAGGCGTCGATCATCCAGGCGACCATGTTGTGGATGGAGATGTAGGCGGCGATGGTGGGGTCCACGGCGGCCAGTTCCTCAAAGACCAGCACGGCGTCGGCGCGGCTCAGCCCGGAGCCTCCGTGCTCCTCCCCCACATAGATTCCGCCCATGCCCAGTGCTCCGGCCTCGGCCAGCACGTCCACGGGGAAGTGCTTGTTCTCATCCCAGTCGGCAGTGTGCGGGGCCAGGGCGGTGGCGGCAAAGTCGCGCACCATCTCCACCACCGCCTCTTGCTCGGGGGTTGGCTGGAACATGGTGCCTCCTTTTGCCGCATCGTTGCGGCCTCGGTGCCGGGGTGGCGGGTGGCCACCCCCGGGCGGCGGCAGCCGCCCAAGGTGACGGGCCCGGGGATTGTGGGCCCTGCATGCGCCCCCTCCCTGGGAAGGCGGCGCCTGCGGCGACGTCGGCACCCGGGGGGGGTGCCGGCGTCGTACTTCTATTTGGTGACCTTGCCCATCAGGGATGCGACGGGGCGAAGGAAGAGCGGCTGGGCCAGGAACCAGGCGCCTGCCATGACCACCAGGGACGCGGCGAAGATTCCAAAGCCCCACCAGTTCACGGCGTCGGACGAGGCGTACATGTGGTTGAGGTTGCGCAGGGCGCCGGTGGCCAGGACCAGGGTGACGTGGATGACGATGAAGACCACGAAGTAGATCATGACCGGGAAGTGCAGGGCGCGGGCCGCGGTGATGGGGTAGATCTTGTTCAGCGTGGTGGCGTTTTTGGGCCAGGCGCCTGACATGCGCAGCCCGGTGGCGATGGCCAGGGGTGCGGCGATGAAGACTGTGATGAAGTAGGTCAGCAGCTGCAGGCCGTTGTAGTTGACCCAGCCGTTGTCGGTGGGCCAGTCGAGGGAGAGGTATTGCAGGCCGGCGGAGATGGCGTTGGGGAAGACGTCCCAGCTGGTGGGCACGATGCGCATCCACTGGCCGGTGGCGAACAGGACCACGATGAAGACGGCTCCGTTGAGCACCCAGAGGGCGTCGAGGGTGAGGTGGAACCAGAGGTCGAGGCTGATCTTGGTGGGGCTGCCCTTGGTTTTGACCAGGCCCTTGTTGTTGCGGATCCAGTGCGCGGCGGGGCGCTTGGTGGTGCGGACCGCCCAGCCGGAGCGGATGATCAGGAGGATGAAGAACATGTTCAGGAAGTGCTGCCAGCCCAGCCAGGCGGGCAGGCCCACGGGCGCGCCGGCCGGAAGGTGGGACTCGCCCGGGTAGGTTTCCATGAAGTCCTGCACCGGGGCGAGGCCCGTCAGAAGGCGCGCCACCAGGACGCCGATGCCGAGGAGAATGATGAGGGCGCCCGCCGAGACGCCGATTCTGGCCCACAGGCCGAGGCCGTTCCAGCGCTCAGCAAGGCCGGGCGACTGCGTGGTCTTGGGTGTCGACATTCTGGAAAACCTCTTTCACATAACTTCCTGCGGAAGCGTCCAGCTGGTGGCGCTGCCGTTGTGCAACTTTATTTGTAACAGGTGCCGGGGCGATTCCCTCCATTCTCCGTCATGCGGGGCCACGGAGGCTGGCACTTCCGGTGCGCGGCGGCGCGGGGCCGGGGTTTGGGGCCCACGGCCGTGCCGCCGCGCCCGCGGCGCGGCTGCTACCGGGGCCGCGCCGCGAGGGACTCGATCAGCTGGGGCACCACCGTGAACACGTCGCCCACAATGCCGAAGTCGGCCACCTCAAAAATGGGCGAATCCCCGTCCTTGTTGATGGCCACAATGGTCTTTGCGGTCTGCATGCCGGCCCGGTGCTGGATGGCCCCGGAAATGCCGAGCGCAATGTAGAGCTGCGGGGAGACGCTGACGCCTGTCTGGCCCACTTGCGCGTGCTGGTCAACGTAGCCGGCGTCAACGGCGGCGCGGGAGGCGCCGATGGCCGCCCCGAGCGCGTCCGCCAACTGTTCCACCAGGACGAAGTTTTCCTTGGAACCCAGGCCGCGCCCGCCGGAGACCACGGTCTTGGCCGTGCGAAGCTCCGGGCGGGCACTGGTGGCAGGGGCGTCATGGACGGCGGTGACCTGCGCACCGGGCACCGTGCCGCTGAGCTGGGCAGTGACGATTTCCACGGCGCCGCCCCCTTCGGTGGGGACGCCGTCGATGGCGCCCTGCCGGACGGTGACGATGGGCAGCCCGCCCTCCACCGTGGATTCCACGTCGTAGGCTCCGCCAAAGATCGAGTGTCCGGCCACGATCCGGTCCCCGTCCAGGCGGACTGAGACGGCATCCGCCAGCAGGGCCCCTCCCACACGGACGGCCAGCCGGCCGGCGATTTCGCGGCCGTCCGCCGAGTTGGATACCACGACGGCGGCCGGCGCGTAGGCGGCCACGGCGGCTTCGAGGGCCTCCACGGCCGGGCCGGTTAGCGTTGCGCCGGCCTGTGCGCCAATGGCCCGGTAGACCACGGCGGCGCCGGCCTGGCCCAGTGCCGCCGTGGCTTCCGGGCCCAGTTCACCGGCCCCGGCCACCACGGCCACGGGCGTCCCCAGTGAAGCGGCCGCGGCCAGCAGTCCCTTGGCAGATCCGGCGACGCCGCCGGCGGGGGTGGATTCAACAAGTACAAGAATGTTCGCCATCGCGAGTGCCCTTCCTAGACCAAGCGGTTTTCAATGAGGTATGCGGCCAGCTGCGTGCCGGCTGTGCCGTCGTCTTCGATCTTGCGTCCGGCTTCGCGGGCGGGGCGCTCGCTGTGGGAGAGCACGACGGCGCGGGCCGGGGTGGCGGCCACGTCCAGATCGGCGGCGGCCACCGTGGCGACCGGCTTGCGCTTGGCCGTCAGGATGCCCTTGAAGTTGGGGAAGCGGGCCTCGGCCGTGCGCTCCGTGACGGTGACAACGGCGGGCAGGGCGGCCGTGACATCCATCGACCCGGAGTCCGCCGAGCGCTCGCCGCTGACGGTGCCGCTACCAAGGTTGACGGCGTTGAGCCCGCCCACCAGCGGCAGGCCCAGGTGTTCGGCGATCATGGCCGGGACCACGCCGCCTCGGCCGTCGGTGGACTCGTTGCCGGCAAGGATGACATCGGCACCCGTCCCGCGCAACGCCGCGGCGAGCACCGCGGCGGTGCGCATGGCATCGGAGCCGGCCAATCCGCCGTCGAGCACGTGAATGCCGGAATCCGCACCCATGGACAGGGCCTTGCGGATGGCCTTCGACGCCTCCTCCGGGCCCATGGCCAGGACCACGATCTCGGTGGACTTGTCCGCATCCTTCACGCGCAGCGCCACCTCGAGGGCCCGCTCATTGATCTCGTCCACCACGTTGTCGGCGGCGTCCCGGTCAAGCCAGCCGGTGTCCGGATCGAGCGTGCGCTCCTCCGCCGTGTCCGGCACTTGTTTGATGAGTACGACGATCTTCATTGATGGCCCCTTCAAGTTTTGTGTTTCAGGTCTCACTGGAAGAATACTAGGTACCACTAGCATTTACTAGGTATCCCAAGTAAATTGTTGTTTCTGTTGGTGTTGCCGATGAAAGGATGCGCCATGGCCACTTCCCCGCTGCCCATGGACCCGATTGCCGAGGCCAGGCGCCAGTGGATCGCCCACGGCTGGGCCGATGCCGCCGACGCCATGGCCGCCTATTCCTCCGTCATGCGCGCCCATCAGCTCATGTACAACCGCGTCGATGCGGTTTTGAAGCCGCTGGGACTCTCCTATGCCCGGCTGGAACTGCTGAGGCTGCTGTCGTTCACACGCGACGGCGCCCTGCCGATGGCCAGTGCAAGCGCCCGCCTTCAGGTGCACCCGACTTCCGTGACAAGCGTCGTGGACCGGCTGGAAAAGGACGGGATGGTGCGCCGGGAGGCCCATCCCACCGACGGCCGGGCCACGCTCGTGGTCATGACCGGTGCCGGGCGGGAACTGGTGGAGAAAGCCACGGCAGTGCTGAACACCGAGGTCTTCGCCAAGCCCGGAATCCCGGCGTCCGACCTGCAAACCATGACGGCGATCCTGGCCCGCTTCCGCCGGGAGTCCGGCGACTTCACCGACCCGGTCGAATATCCGGAACCGCTCTAAGGCATCCAAGCAACCAAGCAACCCTGTCGCAGCACTGGCTGGTTTGCTTGCAACGCTCTCGCAGCACTGGTTGAAAATTTAGAATCGCTGTCGCAGCGACCGTCAGCTGCTCCCTGGGTGCTGCCGGCGATTGCGAGAGGGTCCGGGAAAAACCTGCCATTGCTGCGACAGGATCCGTGAAAAAGCCGCCATTGCTGCGACAGCGTCGAGGGGTGGTCAGCGGGCCGGGGTTGGGGTGCCCCTGGAAACCTCAATGTTCATGTCCCTGCCCTGTGCCGCCAGGTACACCAGGTGGCTGGCAGTTTCGGCGAGCGCCAGCCGCAGCGTGAAGCCGCGCAGGGAGTCGAAGCCCCGCGACCACGTCAGCTCCTTCGACACATCCCACACGCTTCCCGCCTCCCCCGCATCCAGCACCGCCATGACCTCCCGCGACCGTTCCAGCGTGTGTTCCTTCAGTTCGGCAGCACGTTCCAGCAACCCCCGGAAACGGTATTCGTGCGCAGGCAGCACCTCCATGTCGGCACCGGCGCCCAGGATCTCCAATGAGTTGAAGTAGTCGCCCAACGGGTTCACGTGATTGGCGGCCTCCAGGGAAACGTGCGGGGTGATCTTGGGCAGCACGTGGTCGCCCGTCAGGAAAAGCTGGTTCGCCTCGTCCACCAGGCAGATGCTCCCCGGAGTGTGCCCGGGCGTGGACAAGACCCGGACCTGCAGCCCGGCAATTGGCAGCAATTCGCCATCGGCCAGGCGCCGCTGCGGTGCCGCAATGCCTGTCATCTGCGCCCACGTCTGCTTTTGGAAGCTGACCTCGTCCAGGTACTCGTCCGGCACGCCCCAGTCGGCAAACTGGGACCGGTCCTCGGCAACAAACTGCGACGGGTCCCCGCGCCAGTGTTCCGGCAGCGGCTCGTGCTCCCCCAGCGCCACCCAGGCGCCGGACGCCTCGCGCAGCCGCGCCGCCATGCCCAGGTGGTCGGGGTGGAAGTGGGTCACCACAATGCCGGTGATGTCCGACGGCGCGAGGCCGGCGGTTGCGAGCCCCTCCGTGAGCACCTCCCAGCCCTCGTCCGAGTCCCAGCCGGGATCCACCAGGGCCACTTCGCGGCGCCCGCCAACATCCTCCCCGATGAGCACATAGCAGAGCGTGTAGCGCATGGGGTTGCCCACAAACGGCACGGGGATTGACCAGACGCAGGGCCGGACCTGCTCCACGGGCGGCATGACCTTGGCCTTCCACGCCTGGAACTGTTCCTCTGCCGTTACGGTGATCAAGATGCCCTCCAAGAGCTCAATATGGTTTCAAAATCTGTCTCGCCCGCCGGATCCCGTGCCACGGATGCGGTGCGGGAAAAGCGCGGGGCCGGGGCGGCCACGACATGCCTGCCGCTTCCGGAGAGCGCCCCACGGGCGGCAATGTGCGTGTTTTTCGCGGCCTCGGCGTACGTCAGCACGGGGGTGACGCACGCATCTACGCCGTCGAACACATCCGCCCATTCATCCCGGGTCCTGGCGGCAAAGGCCCCGGCCAGCAAGGCCTCCAGGGCCGGCCACTGGCGGGGGTCGTCCCGGTCCGGCAACTCCCCGGCGGAAAGCCCCAGCCCGTCGATGAGCAGCGCATAGAACTGGGGCTCGATGGCACCCACGGCGACGTGTCTGCCGTCGGATGTTTCATACGTCCGGTAGAAGGGGGCGGCGCCGTCCAGCAGGTTGGCGGCGCGGGTGTCGTTCCACAGGTTGACCGAGCGCAGTTCGAGGATGATCTGGGAGAGCACGCTGACCCCGTCCACCATGGCCGCATCCACCACCTGCCCCAGCCCGGAGCGTTCCCGTTCCCACAGGGCGGCGAGAATGCCGGTGAGGACAAACATCGATCCGCCGCCAAAGTCGCCCACGAGGTTCAGGGGCGGCACGGGCCGCTCGGCCGGGCCGATGGCATGCAGGGCGCCTGTGAGCGCCATGTAGTTGATGTCGTGCCCGGCCCGCTGCGCCAACGGCCCGTCCTGCCCCCACCCCGTCATCCGCCCATACACAAGGCGCGGATTCAAGGCCAGGCACTCCTCCGGCCCCAAACCAAGCCGCTCGGTGGTGCCGGGGCGGAAACCCTCCAGGAAAACGTCGGCCGCGGCAACCAGCCCCCGCACCCCCTCAAGGTGCGCGGGGTCTTTCAGGTTCGCCCGGACAGTGGTGCGGCCGCGCTGCAGGTGGGTGCCGACGTCGTACCCGCCAACCGGCGGCGCGGGCCCAACCACCCGCACCACCTCCGCCCCCAAGTCCGCCAGCATCATGGCGGCATGCGGGGCCGGGCCCATGGCGGAAAGCTCCACCACCTTCAATCCCTGCAACGGACCACCCACCATTTGTTCCTTCCCTGGCGGCTAGTTCTGCGCCGCGGCGTAGCTGTCGCGCAGGTCCCGCTTGAGGATCTTGCCCGCGCCGGACATGGGAAGCGCCTCCGGGAACTCAAAGCTGCGTGGCACCTTGTACCCGGCGATGTGTTCCCTGCAGTGCGCCTGCAGTTCCTCCGCCGTGGGATTCTGCCCGGCCGCCAGCACAATGACTGCATGCACCCGCTCGCCATACTTCTCATCCGGGACGCCAATGACGGCGGAGGAGGCGACGGCGGGATGCTTGCTCAGGGCGTTCTCCACCTCGGCGGAGTACACGTTCTCGCTGCCGGTCACAATCATGTCCTTGAGCCGGTCCACCACGAACACGAAGCCGTCGGCGTCCATGTAGCCCAGGTCCCCGGTGTGCAGCCAGCCGCCGCGCAGGGCCTCGGCCGTGGCTTCGGGGTTGTTCCAGTAGCCCTGCATGACGTGGGCTCCCTTGGCACAGATCTCGCCGACCTCGCCGGTGGCAGCCTCCTTGCCGTCCAGGTCCAGGATGGCCACCTGGCAGTGCGGGGCGGCCCGCCCGCCGGAACGCATGCGGTCGCCCTCGTGGTCATCCGGCAGCAGCAGGGTGATGACCGGTGAGGCCTCGGTCTGGCCGTAGGCCTGGGTCAGGCGCAGCCCGGGAAAACGGGCCTTGGTCCGGTTGAGCACACCCTCGGAAATGACGGAGCCGCCGTAGAGCATCCGCTCCATGGAGGAGAGGTCGTAATTGTTGGAGTCGGGGTGGTCCACGAGGATCTGGATCATGGTGGGCACCAGCAGCACGTCGGTGGGCTTGTGCTCCTCCATGGCCTTGAACACCGAGGTGGGTTCAAAGTACGGCACCATGATGTGGGTGCCGCCCATGATGGTCAGCCCGCACCATGCGGCAAGGTCGGCCAGGTGGAACATGGGCGCCGCGTGCAGCAGCCGCGAGCCGGCCTTCAGGAGCTGGCCCGTGGCCACCGTGCCCAGGGACGAGGAGACGAAGTTGGTGTGGCTGAGCATGACGCCCTTGGGGAAGCCTGTGGTGCCGCCGGTGTAGTACACCCCGGCCAGGTCGTCACCGCTGCGGTAGGCATCCACGACGGGTTCGTTCTCCGCCACGAGTGTTTCGTAGGAGAGCATGCCCTCCGGGGTGGGACCGTCGCCGCAGTGGATGAGCGTTGTCAGCACCGGCGCCTTTTCCAGCAGCAGCGGCGCCATGGGGAGGAAGGCGTCGTCGATGAGCAGCACGCGGGTCCCTGAATCGGTCATGGAGTAGGCCACCTCGGCCGGGCTCCACCGGATGTTGACCGGGTTCACGGCAGCCCCTGCCCACGGCACGGCGAGCAGGTATTCGGCGTACCTGTCACTGTTCATGGACAGAATCCCCACCCTGTCCCCGGCCTGCACGCCCAGGCCCTGCAGGGCGCCGGCGAAGCGGGCAATCCGGTCCACATGCTCCTCATAGGTGCGCACGCGGTCCTTGAAAATGGTGGCGATGCCCTGGGGGTCGCTCTGCAGGGAACGGTGCAGGCCTTGGGTCATGTACATGGTGGCTCCTTATGTAAAAAATCGACGCTGACTTTTAATTCGGACATGCTTTCAAACAGGGAATTCCAAGCTGGTGGTGCCGGCGAAAAATTACTTGCCGGTGAATGTTGCCGGGCGGCGCTCCCCCATCGCCGTCACGGCCTCGAGCAAATCCTCACTGTGCAAAAATGATGAATTCCACAGCGCCACGTGCCGGAGCCCGCGCGCAATGTCCTCCTCACGGCCCTCGTTCAGGACGGCCTTGGTGCCGGCCACGGCCAGCGGGGAGTTGGCTGCCATCTCCCCCGCCATGCCCAGCGCCGCCGCCATGAGTTCGCCCTGGTCTGCGTACACGTCGTTGACCAGGCCAATCTTCTCCGCCCTGTTGGCATCGATGTCCTTGGCCGTCAGCGCCAGTTCACGCAGCGCACCCTCGCCGATGATTCCGCGCAGGCGCTGGAGGCTTCCGACGTCGGCCACGATCGCCAGCCGCGCCTCCCGGATGCTGAACTTGGCGTCCGCACTGGCCAGGCGCACATCGGCGGCACTGACCAGGTCAACACCGCCGCCGATGCACCAGCCGTGGACGGCGGCAATGACGGGTTTCCGGCAGGCGGCCACCGAGCTGATGGCATCCTGCAGGCTTCTGATCACGCCGAGCAGTTCGGTGCGCGCGGCGGCCTGCGCGGGCGCGCCGGGCCCCAGCTTTCCCAGCCATGCCCCGAGTACCTCCTGCACGTCCAGCCCCGTGCTGAAATGGTTGCCGGAACCGGCCAGCACCACGGCGCGCACCGACGGGTCCGCATCCAGGGCCGCAAAAACCCGGGGCAGCTCCTCCCAAAAGGCGAGCCCCATCATGTTCCCGCGGCCCGGCCCGGCCAGATGCACGACGGCGACACCCGGCTGGGGTGCCTGCGCCACCGTGAACGCTGACCAGGGCTGGGTGAAGGCGGGCCCCTGGGTGTTTGGCCCGGTTGCGTGCCCGGCTGCGGCCACGGTGTTCATCAGTATTTCCCGCCCTTCTCCGCCTTGGCGACCAGCGACGCAGGCGGGATGAAATGTTCGCCATACCTGGCCGCAAGCTCACGGGACCTGGCCACAAAACCTGCCAGGCCGCCGTCGTACCCGTTGATGTACTGGAGCACGCCGCCTGTCCAGGCCGGGAAGCCGATGCCCAGGATGGAGCCGATGTTGGCGTCCTCCACGCTGCGCAGCACGCCCTCGTCCAGGCACTTGACGGTCTCGAGCGATTCGGCGAAGAGCATGCGCTCCAGCATGTCCTCGAAGGGGATTTCGGCCGTGCCTCCGTAGTTTTGTTTCAGCCCTTCCCAGAGCCCGGTGCGGTGGCCGTCGGCGTAGTTGTAGAAGCCGGCGCCGGCGAGCTTGCCCTTGCGCCCGAACTCCTCGATCATCCTGTCCACGATGGCGTAGGAGGCGTGGTGCTGGTACTTTTGCACGCCGCCGTCGGCTTCCAGGCCCGCCTTGGTCTCCTTCTGGATCTTGGACATGAGCGTCAGGTTCAGCTCGTCCGCCAGCTGCAGCGGCGCGGCCGGGTAGCCTGCCTGCAGCCCTGCCTGCTCGATGGACGAGGCGGCAATGCCTTCGCCGAGCATGGCGATCGCCTCGTTCATGAACGTGCCGATCACGCGGGAGGTGAAGAATCCTCGGGAATCGTTGACCACAATGGGCGTCTTCTTGATCTGCTGGGCAATGTCGAAGGCCTTGGCCAGCGTCTCATCCGAGGTGTTCGCCCCGGCGATGATTTCCAGCAGCGGCATCTTGTCCACCGGGGAGAAGAAGTGCAGGCCGATGAAGTTCTCCTGCTCCCGGACCCCCTCGGCGAGCGCGGTGATGGGCAGGGTGGAGGTGTTGGAGCCGAGCACGGCGTTTTCGCCGAGCAGGTCCTGGATTTCGGCGAACGCCTTCTGCTTCACTTCCACGTTTTCGAACACGGCCTCGATGACCAGGTCCGCCCCGGCCACGTCCGCGGCATCGGCTGTGGGGGTGATCTGTGCAAGGAGCGCGTCCGCGGCCTCCTGCGTCGACTGGCCGCGGGCCACCGCCTTGTCCGTCAGTGTCTTGGAGTAGTTCTTGCCGCGCTCTGCCGCTTCCAGGGAGACGTCCTTGAGCACCACGTCCATGCCGCCGCGGGCGCACACATAGGCGATGCCCGCGCCCATCATGCCCGCGCCCAGGACGGCGACCTTCTTGGCCGTGTACTTCTCGAAGCCTGCCGGGCGGCTGCCGCCGGCACTGATGTGGCCCATGTCGAAGAAGAATGCCTTGATCATGTTGGTGGAAACCTGCCCGGTCACGAGCTCCACAAAATAGCGCGACTCGATCTCCAGCGCCGTGTCAAAGTCCACCTGCGTGCTTTCCACGGCGGCGGCCAGGATGGCGCGCGGGGCCGGGTAGTTGGCGCCCTTGAGCTGCTTGCGCAGGTTGGCCGGGAACGCCGGAAGGTTCGCGGCCAGCGCCGGCGTGGTGGGGGTGCCGCCGGGGATCCGGTACTTGGGCACGTCCCACGGCTGCACGGCCTCCCGGTTCGACTTGATCCAGGCCCTGGCTGCGGGGAGAAGCTCCTCCACCGTGTCCACGACCTCGTGGATGAGCCCCACTTCCAGTGCCTTTCGCGGCTTGTACTTCTGGCCCTGGAGCAGCACCTTCATGGTGGCGTCGGCAATGCCCATGAGCCGGACTGTGCGCACAATGCCGCCGCCGCCGGGCAGCAGGCCCAGGGTGACCTCGGGCAGGCCGATGACAGAGCCGCGCGTGTCCGCTGCGATGCGGTGGTGCGCGGCCAGGGCGATTTCCAGCCCGCCGCCCAGCGCCGCGCCGTTGATGGCTGCCACCACGGGCTTGCCCAGGGTTTCCAGGGTGCGCAGCTGGGCCTTGATTTTTTGGCCAAGGTCAAAGATGCGCTGTGCGTCCGCGGGCGTGGCGGAGATGAGGTCCTTGAGGTCGCCGCCGGCGAAGAAGGTCTTCTTCGCGCTCGTCAGCACGACGCCGGAAATGCTCTCCTTCTCTGCCGCGAGACGCTCCACCACGGCCTGCATCGAGTCGATGTAGTCGCCATTCATGGTGTTGGCCGACTGCTTGGGGTCATCCATGGTCAGGATGACGATGCCGTCCTCGTCCCGGTCCCAGCGGATGGTGCTTGTGTGGTTCACGTTTTCCTCGCTCATCGTTACTGGACCCTTTCAATCAAAGTTGCCACGCCCATGCCGCCGCCGATGCACAGGGTCACCACGGCCCGCTGCTTGCCGGTGCGTTCGAGCTCGTCCAGCACGGTGCCCAGGATCATGGCGCCGGTGGCGCCGAGCGGGTGGCCCATGGCGATGGCGCCGCCGTTCACATTCAGTTTTTCGTCGGGGATGCCCAGGTCCTTTTGGTATTTCAGCACCACGGATGCGAAGGCCTCGTTGATTTCGAACAGGTCGATGTCGTCCACGGTGAGCCCGGCTGTTTTCAGCAGTTTTTTGGTGGCCGGGGTGGGCCCGGTGAGCATGATGGTGGGGTCGGCACCCGAGGTTGCGGTGGCCACGATCCGGGCCCGCGGCTTCAGCCCCAGCGCCTCGCCCACCGCAGCGCTGCCCACCAAAACCAGCGCGGCGCCGTCGACAATTCCCGAGGAATTCGCGGCGGTGTGGACATGGTCAATCTTCTCCACGGCATGGAACTTCTGCAGGGCCACGGCGTCAAAGCCGCCTGCCTCACCCATCACGGCGAACGCCGGGCGCAGGCCTGCCTGCGATTCGGGAGTGGATTCGGGGCGCATGTGCTCGTCACGGTCCAGGACCACCAGGCCGTTCTGGTCCTGGACGGGGATGACCGAATGGGCGAAACGGCCCTCCTTCCAGGCCTGTGCGGCGAGTTGCTGGGAGCGCACGGCGTAGGCGTCAACATCCTCGCGGCTGAAGCCCTCCATGGTGGCGATGAGGTCGGCACCGATGCCCTGCGGCACGAAGTAGGAGTCGTAGTTGGTGGCCGGGTCCATGGCCCAGGCGCCGCCGTCGGACCCGATGGGCACGCGCGACATGGACTCCACGCCGCCGGCGATGATGAGCTGGTCCCAGCCTGAGCGGACCTTTTGCGCCGCGACGTTGACGGCTTCCAGCCCGGAGGCGCAGAAGCGGTTGAGCTGCACGCCGCCCACGGTGTCCGGCAGGCCGGCGGCAATGACGGCCGTGCGGGCGATCACGGCGCCCTGGTCGCCCACGGGTGAGACGACGCCCAGGATGAGGTCGTCGATGAGTGTTTCATCAAGGCCTGGGTGGCGTTCACGCAGGGCTTCGATCAGGCCCACCACGAGGTCGATCGGCTTGGTCCCGTGCAGGGAGCCCTTTTTGCCGCGGCCGCGCGGGGTGCGGATGGCGTCATAGACAAATGCTTCCGGTGTTGCTGGTTGGCTCACGTGGTTCCTTCCATTGTCATCACACCCACGTCGATGCCGGTGTGACGGTTCAAAACTGCTTTTGTTCATTGGAGGCTTGGCTGGGGCGGTCAGAGGGAGCGGGCGATGAGCTCTTTCATGACCTCGTTGGCCCCTGCCAGCACGCGCAGCACACGGTTGTCGAGGTACATGCCGGCGATCGGGTACTCCATCATGTAGCCGTAGCCGCCGAAGAGCTGCTGGCAGCGGTCCACCACCTCGGAGGTGCGGTCCGTGATCCAGTACTTGGCCATGGACGCCGTGGCGGCATCCAGGCCGCCGTTGGCGTGGCGGGAGATGCAGTCATCCAGGAACACCCGGTTGACGCGGGTGATCGTGGCGCATTCCGCCAGTTCAAAGCGGGTGTTCTGCAGTTCAAAGAGCGGCTTTCCGAATGCCTCGCGGGTCTTGGTGTACTCGAGGGTGGCGGCCACGGCTGCCTCGCTCATGGACTGGGCCAGGATGGCGGTGATGAGGCGCTCCTGCGGCAGCTGCTGCATGAGCTGGTAAAAGCCCTGGCCCTCCTGCCCGCCAAGCACGTTCCCGGCCGGGACACGGAGGTTGTCAAAGAACAGCTCCGAAGTGTCCTGGCCCTTCATGCCGACCTTCTCCAGGTTGCTGCCACGCTGGAATCCGGGTGTTTCGCCGTCGACCTCGGCAACCAGCAGCGAGATGCCCTTGGCGCCCTGGCTCGTGTCCGTTTTTGCCACGATGATGACGAGGTCGCACAGCTGGCCGTTGGAGATGAAGATCTTGGAGCCGGTGACGAGGTAGTCCCCGCCGTCGCGCACGGCACGGGTGGTGACAGCCTGCAGGTCGGAACCGGTGCCGGGCTCTGTCATGGCAACGGCGCCCACCCATTCGCCGCTGCACAGCTTGGGGAGCCAGCGCTTCTTCTGCTCCTCGCTGGCGTAGGCCAAAAGGTAATGGGCCACAATGCCCTCGCTGACGGCAAAACCCAGGCTGCCGGCGTCGGCCTTGGTTTGCTCCTGCAGCAGCACGGCCAGGTTCGCGAAGGTGCCTCCGCCGCCGCCGTACTCCTCCGGGATGGACATGCCGCACAGCCCCAGCTCGCCGGCGCGGGCATAAAGGGCCTTGTCCGGGAAGCCCTGTGCCTTGGCCTTGGGCTCAAGCGGGGACACTTCCTTGGTGAAGAATTCCTTGGCAAGGGCGGCGACGTCGTGCAGATCCTCATCGATCCACGGGGATGAAAACTCAGTTGTTGACATACCGCCAATAGTGCAGAACTATTGACAGCGTGTCAATAGGTGGCACGAGTCTTTACTTTCCCTCCACGAAAGCGGCAGGCCATGAGCGATGAGACCACCCTCCCCTACACCGCCATCACCTACGGCGTGGAGGGGCGGATCGCGACCGTTTCGCTGAACCGGCCCGAGGCCCGCAACGGCTACACCCTCGCCATGGCGCACGAGCTGGAGCATGCCTTCCTCGCCGCCGACGCCGACCCCGATGTGCAGGTGGTGGTGTTCACCTGTGCGGGCAAGGACTTCTCCGTTGGAGCGGACCTCAGCGGCGGCGGCTTCGACATGTCCATGACCAATGCGGCGGCGGACTGGCAGGAGCCGGCCGGGCGCTGTTCCAAGACCATCTTCGGGATGAACAAGCCCGTCATTGCGGCCCTGCGCGGGGTTTCGGTGGGCGGCGGCATGACCATCACGCTCTCCTGCGACTTCCGCCTGGCCTCCACCGATTCCCGCTTTTCCTTTCCGTTCAGCCGCCGCGGCATCTTTCCCGAGGGTGCTTCAGTCTGGTACCTGCCCCGCCTCGTGGGGGTTTCCAAGGCCGCCGACTGGATGCTGACGGGCCGCCTTTTTGGTGCGGACGAGGCGCTCGACGCCGGACTGGTCACCTCTGTGCACGAGCCCGACGCCGTCTTGGACGCTGCCTACGCGCTGGCCCGGGACATCATCGCGAACACCTCCGAGGTGTCCACGGCGGTCATCAAGGGCATGCTGAACCACCTGAGCGGGCTGGACTCACCCATCCCCGTCCACGCCCTGGACTCCCGCTTGATCGCGGGGCTGCCTTCACATGCTGACACCGTGGAGGGCGTGAAGTCGTTCCTTGAAAAGCGGGCCCCGCAATTCCCGCTCACAGTGCCGGACGACCTGCCACAGTGGCTGCCGTGGCTGGAGCAGAAAGGCACGCCGTGACGTCCGCCGGCCCGGCCCCGCACCCGGGCGCCGCCGCCCCACCGGAGGAGGCGGCCGGCGTCGGACATGGCGCGGACGGCGCGGAGCCGAGGCGCCAGCGGCTGGCCCCTGATGAGCGGCGACAGCAGATTTTTGTGTGCGCGCAGAAGCTGTTCAACGAACGCGCGTACGAGGAGGTGTCGGCCACCGACATTGCCGCCGAGGCGGGCGTGGCGCGCGGGCTCATCAACCACTATTTCGGCAACAAGCGGGGGCTGTACCTGGAAGTGGTCAAGGTCAGTTCCACCGTGTCCGCTGTTGCGGTTGCGGCGCTGCCGGACGGGACGCTGGAGGAGCGCATCGACCAGGCGGTGACCTGGTTTCTGGACTCGCTGGAGAAGTCCGGCGGTTCGTGGCTGAGTTTTGGCGGCGGCAGCATGGGGCGCGACCCCGACCTGGAGAAGATCCTGATCGCGGCCGAGAACGAGTCGGTTGAGCTGCTCATTGAGGCCTGCGGGCTGGCCGGGCGGCGCAACGGGCGCGAGGACATCAAGGCCATGTTCCGCGTCTACGCGCAGCTGGCCCGCAGCGGTGCGCGCGAATGGCTGCTGCGCAAGACGCTGACCCGCCCGCAGGTGCATGCCCTGCTGTCCAGCACCCTGGCAGTCATCGTGGAAAAGGCCGTCCCCGCCATCTGACCCCTTGCCCCACCCCTCGACGCTGTCGCAGCAATGGCAGCTTTCCCCTGGACGCTGTCGCAGCAATGGCTCGATGCCAGCGAACGCTGTCGCAGCTCCCGTCACGGAGCGCGACAGCGTCGCCGGAAAACCAGCCATTGCTGCGCTGGCGTGGCAGAAAAACCCGCCATTGCTGCGACAGCGTCATGGAGGTGGCGGGCGGCTACTTGTCCACGTAGAGGTCGATCATCAATTCCGCCGTGGGGTCCACGGCATACCCGGAGAAGTCCTCCATGCCGCGGGTCCGCAGCAGCTCCTCGTCAATGATCGCCTGCCCCGTCAGTTCCCTGCTCGGCGAGGTGAGGATCGCGTGCGCGGCATCTGCCATGATGGCCGGCGTGCGTGAGCGCCGGATCATCTCGTCCCCGCCCAGGATGTTCGCCACGGCAGCTGTTGCAATCGTCGTGCGCGGCCACAGCGCGTTGGAGGCAACGCCCTGCTTGGCAAACTCGGCGGCAAAGCCCAGCGCCGTCAGCGTCATGCCGTACTTCGCCAAGGTGTAGGCCGGGTTGGCGCCCATCCACTTCGGGTCGAAGTTCAGCGGCGGGCTGAGCGTGAGGATGTGCGGATTTTCCGCCTCGAGCAGGTGTGGCAGCGCCGCCTTGGAGAGCATGAAGGTGCCGCGCACGTTGACGTCCTGCATGAGGTCGTAGCGTTTCTGTGAAACCTTCAGCGTGCCGTCAAGGGAAATGACGGAGGCGTTGTTCACCACGATGTCGATCCCGCCAAACGTGGAGACGGCCTGGGCCACGGCGGAGGCAATGGTGTCGTCGTCGCGGACGTCGCCCACCACGGCAAGGACCTTCCCGCCGGCGGCCTCAATGGCTGCGGCCGCCGTGTGGATCGTGCCCTCCAGCCGGGGGTCGGGGTTGTCCGTCTTCGCGATCAGCACCACGTTGGCGCCGTCGCGCGCGGCCCGCTCGGCGATGGCCAGGCCGATGCCGCGCGAGCCTCCGGACATGAGAATCGTTTTTCCGCCAAGGTTCCCCGGCGCAGGGGTGCCGGAAGCACCCAAGCCGCCCTCCGGCGTCGTGCTTCCCGTGCCGCCCAAATCAGTGCTTCCCAAGTCCTTAGATGTCCCTGTCATGACCCCTCCAATACGGTTCGCGCAGCTCGCGCTTCAAAATTTTCCCCGTCGCATTGCGCGGCAGTTCCTCCACAAAATCCACCGAGGTGGGGCACTGGTAGTGGGCCAGGCGATCGCGGCAGAAGGCGATGATGTCCGCCTCCGTGGCCTCGCTGCCGGGCTCCCGGACCACCACTGCCTTGACCGTCTCCACCCACTTGGGGTCCGGCACGCCGATGACAATTCCCTCGGCAACTCCGGGCGCGGCCATGAGGATATTCTCCACCTCGGGGCTGTAAATGTTCTCGCCGCCGGAGATGATCATGTCCTTGAGCCGGTCCACCATGTAGAGGTAGCCGTCCCCATCGAGGTGGCCGATGTCGCCCGAACACAGGAACCCGTCCGCCGTGAATGCCGCCGCCGTGGCCTCGGGCTTGTTGAGGTAGCCTTTCATGTTTTGGGCGCCGCGGACCTGGATTTCGCCATTGGTGCCGGTGGGCAGCGGCTCATGCGTGACGGGGTCAGCAATCCGCACTTCCAGTCCCGGCAGAGGCCGCCCCACGGACTGCAGCGCCTCCGGCCGCGGCGGGTTCCGGTGGTCGGAATCCTGCATCATGGTGCCGATGCCGGACATTTCCGTCATACCGAACACGTGCGCCAGTTCCGTGTTCGGCCAGGCGTTGAGCGTCTTCTGCAGCAGCGGCAGCGGCATGGGCGAAGCCCCGTACGCAATCTTCTTCAGCGGCGCGACGGCGGCTGCGGCTTCCGGACCCGCGGCCAGCACCGCCTGGATGACGGCCGGGACGAGGAAGGCGTGCGTGGCGCCGTCGGCAATGGCCGCCATCATGGACGGCCCGGCGGGATCGCGCAGGTAGATGGTCCTGGCGCCGGCGTAGATCCCGGCCTGGAAGTAGCACGATCCGCCCACGTGGAACATCGGCATGCCCACCATATTGACGTCGCCGGGCACCATTTTGAACCCCGCGTTCGACACGGCACTGTGCACATTGACGCTGCGGTGGGTCAGCTCCACGCCCTTGGGCCGGCCGGTGGTGCCTGAGGTATACATGATGAGAACGGTGTCATCCGGGTCCACATCCGCCCCGCGCACGCTATGTCCATGCTCGACGCCGGTGCCTCCTTCCGCCGCTCCGGCGGCCGGGGGCTGGCCCGAGTTGAGGAACGGCTCATATTCGTCGGCGTCGCCGCCGACGATGATGGTCCGCAGCACGGGGGCTTCCGCCGAGGCCGTCTGCAGGACCGCTTTCAGGCCCGCACCACAGAACACAACCTTCGGGGCTGAATCCTCCAAAATGTATTTCAGCTGTCCCGGTGCCAGGCGGAAGTTGCCCACCACGGTGCCGGCGCCGAGGGCGGCGGCCGCAAAGGTCGCCTCAACAATGGCCAGATGGTTCAACTCAAAGGTCAGGATCCGATCCCCGCGCTTGATGCCGGCCTTTCTGAGTGCATCAGTGAGCTTGTGGATCCGTTCCTGCCATAGGGACCAGGTGTAGCTGGCGTCCCCAAAGGCCACGGCTTCCCCGTCAGGATTGTGCCGTGCCCAGTGGTCGAGCCTGTCCTGGAGGAAGACTGGCGGTGCAAGGGTGTCGAGGGTCATGTTTTGCCTTTCTGGTGCGCCGGCGGCATTGCAGGCGGTGTTGTCAGGGAAAAACTGCGAGAGCGTTGGGTATTAATTGGCCATTGCTGCGAGGACGTCGGGTATTAAGCGGCCATTGCTGCGACAGGGTCTAAGAAGGGAGGCGCCAGGACGGCTTTCGGCGCTCCAGGAACGCCGCCATGCCCTCCTTGGCCTCGTCGGTGGTGAAGAGCCGCGAGGAGAGTGCCACCATCGTTTCGGCACCCTCGTTGAGGGCCGCCAGCATGGTGGCGGCTGCCATCTTCTTGCTCTCGGCCAGGCCCTGCGGGGAGCCTTGGCGGACGCCTTCGAGAATGGGGGCCAGGGTGGAATCCACGTCATCGGCGGCTGCCGTGATGAGCCCGTTGGCCTGCGCCTCCGCGGCGCCGAACGCCTCGCCGGTCAGGTAGTACCGGGACACGGCGCGGCTACTCATCCGAGGCATCGTGGTCAGCGAAATGATCGCCGGTCCCAGCCCGATCCGCACCTCTGAGAAGGCGAACGTGGCAGAGGAGTGGGCCACGACAATGTCGCAGGCACCCAGGATGCCCAGCCCGCCCGCCCGGGCAACGCCGTCGACCCTGGCAATGACGGGAACGGGCACGGTCAGGATGGTGCGGAGGATCTGCACCAGGTCCCGGGCGCCGGCCTCGACGCCGTGGGCGCCGGCTTCCTTGAGGTCCGCCCCGGCGCAAAACACGCTGCCGGTGTGGGTGAGCAGGATGCCGCGGACCTGCCCGGTACCGGCTGCGAGCGCCGCCCGTTCCAGCCCGGCCACGAGCTCGGTGACAAGCTGCCGGGACAGGGCGTTGCGGTTGCCCGGCGAGTCCAGGGTGATGGTGGCGATTCCCGACTCCACGGCGTAGTGGACCAGTTCGGTGGGGGAAGACCCGGCAGCAGGTGCGGTTTCAGGCGCCGCCACTAGTAGCTCTTCGGCAGGCCGAGCGAGTGCTGGGCCACAAAGTTCAGCACCATCTCGCGGCTGACGGGGGCCACCCGGCCAATGCGGGCCAGACCCAGCATCTGTGCCAGGCCGTACTCCTTGCTCAGGCCATTGCCGCCCATGGAATGGATGGCCACGTCGAGGGCGTTGATGCTGGCCTCGGCTCCGGAGTATTTGGCCATGTTGGCGGCCTCTCCCGCGGCCTTGTCCTCACCGGCGTCGTACAGGGCCGCGGCACGGAGCATCATGAGCCGGCTCAGCTCCACCTCGATGTGCGCCTTGGCCAGCGGGTGCGCGATGCCCTGGTGGGCGCCGATGGGCTGGCCCCAGACCTCCCGCTCCTTCACATAGTCCACGGCCTTGTCGATGGCGTAGCGGCCCGTGCCCACGGCGATGGCGGAGGCCATGATGCGTTCCGGATTCAGCCCGGCAAACAGGGCTTCCAGGGGTGCATCGGCACCGCCCACCAGGGCTGAAGAGGGGAGGCGGACGTCGTCAAGGAACAGCAGGTACTGCTTCTCCGATTCGATGATGTCCATTTCCACTTCCCGGTATTCAAAGCCGTGGGTTTCGCGGGGCAGCACGAACATGGCCGGGCGCAACCGGCCGCTGCGCTCATCCACGGTGCGGGCCACGATCAGCACGTAGTCGGCGTTGTTGACGCCGGTGACGAAGACCTTGCGGCCGTTGAGCACCCAGTCGTCGCCGTCGCGGCGGGCCACGGTGGAGATGTTGTGCGAGTTCGAGCCGGCGTCGGGCTCGGTGATGCCGAAGGCCATGACGATCGAGCCGTCGGCAAAGCCTGGCAGCCAGGCCCGCTTCTGCTCTTCCGTGCCGTACTTGGCGATGATCGTGCCGCAGATGGCGGGCGAGACCACCATCATGATCATGGACGCGCCCAGCGCCGAGGATTCCTCCAGCACGGCCGCCAGCTCATAGATGCCCTGCCCGCCGCCGCCATATTCCTCCGGCACCGAGACGCCCAGGAATCCGGCCTCGCCGAGCTCCGTCCACAGCTCCGTCATGGACTCCCCGGCGCGGGAATGCTTGGTGGCATATTCGGGGCCGTAGCGGCCCACAATGTCCCGCACCGCCGACCGCAGCGCCTGCTGTTCCTCTGTTTCGACAATGCTCATCTGCTTCTCCTCGTTGAGTGTTCCAGTCATTGATTTCTTCTTACTCGGCGGCGGACTCGGCGGCGTTGACCACGGCCAGCACCATGCCCACGTCCACGTTCTGCCCCACCGCCACGGGCAGCTCAACCACCGTTCCGTCGGCGGGCGCCCCGATGGTGTGCAGCATCTTCATGGCTTCCAGCACCAGCAGCGCCTGCCCAGCCGTGACGGCATCGCCGGCCTGCACGTGCACGCTGACCACGGCGCCGGGCATGGGAGCGGTGAGTGAGCCCTCCGCCACCGCCAGGCTGGGGTCCGGGAAGCGCTCCACCTCGGTGAAGCTGACGGATCCCGCGCTGGTGTCCACCTCGAGCACG
This sequence comes from Arthrobacter stackebrandtii, assembly GCF_017876675.1. Classification (NCBI taxonomy): domain Bacteria; kingdom Bacillati; phylum Actinomycetota; class Actinomycetes; order Micrococcales; family Micrococcaceae; genus Arthrobacter; species Arthrobacter stackebrandtii. The sequence goes on along the minus strand of NZ_JAGIOI010000001.1, from coordinate 2,819,876 downwards.
TTGCCGGGGTTCGTTGCGTAGTGCGCCACCTGCCACGTGCGCACCAGCCCGTCCACGTCAAGGCTCACCCTGTCGGCGCTGAGATGCACGACGCCGGTTCCCCCAAAGCCTTCCGCCTCCAGTCCGCGGCGTCCCAGGGCATACCGGATGGGGTGCTCCCCTGCCGGCCCCGACAGTGTGGTGGTGTGCCGCACGGAGGGCAGGTTCCGCCAGCCGCTGGGCATGCCACCCAAGACGCCATGGTTGCGGGCCTGGTCCCGGCGCAGCGCGGCACCGGCCAGGGCGGCGGCGAGCGCTGCCAGCTTCTCCTCCTCCGGGCCGGCCACGGGTGCCGCCAGGGTTTCCAGGCCGTGGGTGCCGAGGAATGCGGTGTCGGTGTCCCCGGCCTGGAAGGCGGGGTGGCGCAGGATGTTGACCAACAAATCTCGGTTGGTGCGCACGCCGTGGATGCGGGCCGTTGCGAGGGCCTTGGCAAGGATGCGCGCAGCCTCGGTGCGGGTGGGGGCCCAGGCGATGAGCTTGGCCAGCATGGGGTCGTAGTGGATGGAGACGGAGCTGCCCGCCTCGACGGAGGAGTCCAGCCGCAGCCCGCGTTCGCGGACAGGCAGGGCGAATGATTCCGCGAGCCCGTCCACCTGGAAGCGCTGCACGGTTCCGGTCTGGGGCGCCCAGCCGGAGGCCGGGTCCTCGGCGTAGAGGCGCACCTCGATGGAGGAGCCGCCAGCCAAAAAGGTGGGTGCGGCAGGCTGTACCTGCGGCAGCTTCCCGCCCGCGGCCACCTCAAGCTGCAGGGCCACCAGGTCAAGGCCCGTGGTGCACTCTGTGACGGGGTGCTCCACCTGCAGGCGCGTGTTCATCTCCAGGAAGTAGAAGCGCCCGGTCTCGTCGGCCAGGAACTCCACGGTTCCGGCACCCACATAGTTGACGGCCTTCGCCGCGGCCACGGCAGCCTCGAACAATTTCTCGCGCATGCCGAGGGTGCGTTCCACCAGCGGCGAGGGCGCCTCCTCCACCACTTTTTGGTGGCGGCGCTGGATGGAGCATTCGCGCTCCCCCACGGCCCAGACAGTGCCATGGGTGTCCGCCATGACCTGGACTTCCACGTGGTGGCCGGTTTCCAGGTACGGCTCGCAGAACACCGTGCCGTCGCCAAAGGCGCTCGCAGCCTCGGTGCGGGCGGCCTCCAGCTCGGCGGGCAAATCTGCCAGGGCACGCACGATGCGCATGCCGCGCCCGCCGCCTCCAGCCGAGGCCTTGATGAGCACGGGCAGCTGCTCCTCGGTCACGGAGGCCGGGTCCAGTTCCGTCAGGACCGGGACACCCCCGACGGCGACCAGTAGCTTGGACTCGATCTTGGAGCCCATGAAATCGATCGCCTCAGGCGGCGGCCCGATCCAGGTCAGCCCTGCCGCCTGCACGGCCCGGGCAAATCCGGCGTTCTCGGAGAGGAAGCCGTAGCCGGGGTGGATGGCATCTGCACCGGCCTTCAGCGCCGCGGCAATGACAAGATCCCCGCGCAGATATGTCTCCGAGGCGGCCGTCCCGGGCAGGTGCACCGCGGTGTCCGCGTCCAGAACAAAGGGGGCTCCGGCGTCGGGCGTGGAATATACGGCCACGGTGGAGATGCCGCGCTCGCGGCAGGAGTGGAAGACGCGGCGGGCAATCTCGCCGCGGTTGGCAACCAGTACGGAATTGATGGTCATGGGGGGCTCACATCCGGAAGACGCCGAAGCCTTCGGCGCCCTTGATCGGGGTGGTGGCGATGGCGGAGAGCGCCATTCCCAGCACGGTGCGGGTGTCTCGGGGGTCGATGATGCCGTCGTCGTAGAGCTTTCCGGAGAGGAAGGTGGGCAGCGATTCGGCCTCGATTTGGGCCTCGACGGCGGCGCGCATCATGGCGTCGGCGTCCTCGTCGAAATCGCGCCCGGTAGACGCCGCGGCGGCCCGTCCCACGATCGACATGACGCCGGCCAGCTGCGCTGCCCCCATGACGGAGGAGCGGGCGGAGGGCCAGGAGAACAGGAAGCGGGGATCGAAGGCGCGCCCGCACATGCCGTAGTGGCCGGCGCCGAAGGAGGCGCCCATGAGAACGGAGAGGTGCGGGACGGTGGAGTTGGAGACGGCGTTGATCATCATGGAGCCGTGCTTGATGATGCCTGCCTGCTCGTATTCCTTGCCCACCATGTAGCCGGTGGTGTTGTGCAGGAACAGCAGCGGGGTGTTGGAGGCGTTGGCGAGCTGGATGAACTGGGCGGCCTTTTGCGCCTCCTGGGAGAACAGCACGCCGCGGGCGTTGGCCAGGATGCCCACGGGGTGGCCGTGGATGCGGGCCCAGCCGGTGACCAGGGAGCTGCCGTACAGGGACTTGAACTCATCGAAGTCGCTGCCGTCCACCACGCGGCCGATGACCTCGCGGGGGTCGAAGGGGACCTTGAGGTCGCTCGGGACAATGCCCAGGAGCTCCTCCTCGTCGAATCGGGGCTCTACAGTGGGCGCGGGGGCGGCACCCTTTTTAACCCAGTTGAGCCGGGCCACGATCCGGCGGCCGATCCGCAGGGCGTCCATCTCGTCGAGCGCGTAGTAGTCGGCCAGGCCGGAGACGCGGGCGTGCATGTCGGCACCGCCCAGGGATTCGTCGTCGGACTCCTCCCCCGTGGCCATCTTCACCAGCGGCGGGCCGGCCAAAAACACCTTGGAGCGTTCCTTGATCATGACGATGTGGTCGCTCATGCCCGGGACATAGGCACCGCCGGCCGTGGAGTTGCCAAACACGAGCGCAATCGTGGGGATGCCGGCGGCGGAGAGCCTGGTCAGGTCGCGGAACAGCTTGCCGCCGGGGATGAAGATCTCGCTCTGCGTGGGAAGGTCGGCGCCGCCGGATTCCACGAGCGAGATGACGGGCAGCCGGTTTTCGCGGGCGATGTCCAGGGCGCGGAAGATCTTCTTGGTGGTGTACGGGTTGGAGGTGCCGCCCTTGACGGTGGGTTCGTGCGCGATGATCATGCATTCCACGCCTTCCACCACCCCGATGCCGCTCACGGCGCTGCCACCCACATGGAACTTGGTGCCCCAGGCCGCCAGTGCCGAGAGTTCCAGGAACGGGGAGTCGCGGTCCACGAGCATTTCCACCCGTTCCCGGGCCAGCAGCTTGCCGCGCCTGCGGTGCCGCTCCACCGCCTTCTCGCCGCCGCTGGCCAGGACCTTGGCGTATTCGCCGTCCAGTTCGGCCAGCTTCTCCTCCATGGCAGCCTTGTTGGCGGTGAATTCCGCGCTGTGCGGGTCGATCGTGGTGCGCAATGCTGTCACAGGAATTCCTCCGGAATGTCGAGGTGGCGGGCACGGAGCCATTCGCCCAGGGCCTTTGCCTGCGCGTCAAAGCGGGCGTTGGACGCCACGCCTTCACCGAGCAGGCCTCGGATGACAAAGTTCACGGCGTGCAGCTTGGGCAGCACATGCCGTTCAATTTCCAGCGTGCGGGTTTCCGGCAGCAGCTCCCTAAGCTTGTCCACCGTGAGGGTGTTCACGAGCCACGGCCAGGCGTCTTCGCGCTCCACCCATACGCCCACATTCGCGTCGCCGCCCTTGTCACCGCTGCGGGCCGCCGCAACGCGCCCAAGCGGGGCACGCGCCGTCGTGCTTGGGCTGGGCAGCGGCGGGAGGGTTGGTTCCTCCACAGGGGCAAGGGCGACGGCGGATGGCACAGTTCCGCTGTTCAGCGGGACTCCCGCCGTGGTGCCGTCGGGCAACGTGACGAGGTGCGGGACCTCGGCGGCGCGGACCAAGCCGGGCGTGTAGACGCCGTAGGGTGCTGCGTCTCCGGGCGGGGCGGTCAGGTGGAATCCGGGGTAGCTGGCCAGGCCGATCTGGACGGCGGCGTTGGAGAAGGCGCGTCCCACGATCTTGGGGTCCTGGCCGCGGGCCACGCAGTGGAGCATGGCGCTGGCCTCCTCCTCCGTCGCGGCGTCCTCGCGGTCGGTGCGGGCCAGGGTCCAGGTGGTTCCCTCCGGGACGTCCCGCCCGATTTGGCTTTGGATGAGCGCTGCCTTTTTGTCGATGTCCAGGCCGGTGAGGACAAAGGTGACCTCGTTGCGGAATCCGCCGAGGGCGTTGATGGAGACCTTCAGCGTGTCCGGCGGGGCTTCCCCGCGCACGCCGGAGAGGCGGACGCGGTCGGGGCCGTCGTCTGCAATGTCGATGCTGTCCAGGCGCAGGATCGCGTCGGGTCCGGCATAGCGGGCGCCGGTGATTTCATAGACCAGCTGGGCCGTGACGGTGCCTTTCGTGACGGCGCCGCCGGTGCCGGGGTGCTTGGTGATCACGCTGGAACCGTCTTTTTCGATTTCCGCGATGGGGAAGCCGGGGCGGCGCATGTCCTTAATCGAGTCGAAGAAGGCGTAGTTTCCGCCCGTGGCCTGCGTGCCGCATTCGATGACGTGCCCGGCAGCCATGGCGCCGGCGATCTGGTCGTAGTCGGTTTCGGCCCAGCCGAAGTGGTGTGCGGCGGCGCCCACCACGAGGGAGGCGTCCGTGACGCGGCCGGTGACGACGATGTCTGAGCCTGCCTTCAGGGCTGCGGCGATGCCCCAGCCGCCCAGGTAAGCATTGGCGGAGAGTGGTTTTCCGTTGCGGGTTGTCAGGTTCAGCTCTTCTGCGCGGTCGATGAGGTCGTCGCCGTGGACGTGGGCAATTTTTGCCTCCACGTCGAGGGTGGCCGCCAGCTCCTGCAGCTTGGCGGCCAACCCGGCGGGGTTGAGTCCGCCGGCGTTGACCACGATCTTCACGCCCTTGTCCATGGCCAGTGCCAGGCTGTCGCGCATTTCCAGCAGGAACGTCTTGGCGTAGCCGGTTTCAGGGTCCTTGGCGCGGTCGCGGGCCAGGATCAGCATGGTCAGTTCGGCCAGGTAGTCGCCGGTGATGACATCCACCGGGCCTCCCTCCAGCATCTCCCTGAACGCACCGGCCCGGTCGCCGTAGAACCCGGAGGCGTTGGCGACGCGCAACACGCTCATGCGGAGGTTCCTTCGGCGACGTGGGCGGCAGTTTCGTTGACGGGATTGAGGGGATTGACGGGTTTGCGCCCTTCACCGGGTGGTCCGGCGAAGGCCTGCACAATGTCCAGCCACGTCTCCGCATTTGCGCCCACGGCCGTGAGCGAGAGGTCGTCGCGGTGCCGGCGGCGGGTGGCAAGCAGGCAGAATTCCTCGGCAGTGCCGCTGACCTTTTCGGCAGCGTCTTCGGGGCCCCAGGTCCAGATTTCACCGCCCGGGCCTTCCAGTTCAACCCGGAATTCTTCCACCGGAACATCCAACTGGTTGGTTTTGAAGGCAAAGTTTCGGGTGCGCACGGCCAGGTGGGCAATGTGCCGCAGCCGCTCCGTTGGCTCACGGACAACACCCAGGGCATCGGCAACGTCCTGCCCGTGCGCCCAGGTCTCCATGATGCGCGCCGTCGCCATCGAGGCCGGGCTCATGGGCGGGCCGAACCAGGGGAGCTTGGCGCCCGGGGCGACCTCGCGCAGGGAAGCCGCCATCCGGCGTCGTCCATCCCGCCACCGTTCCAGCAGCCCGGCCGGTGGCAGGGCGGCCAACTCCGCGGCGGCACCGTCGATCGTGGCGGCCCCGGACGCGATGCCGGCAACGAGTGAGGTGAACGCAGCGGGCTGACCGTTGGCTGCGGCCGCGGCATCGATGACGACAGCGTCCGTCCAGGCAAGGTGGCCGATCTGGTGGGCAATGCTCCAGCCGGGTGCCGGCGTTGCCAACGCCCAGTCCCCCGCAGGAAGGCCAGCAACGAGCCCGTCAAGCGCCTGTGCTTCGCCCTCGTAGTCGGCAAGAACGTCCGCCACATCCACCATTTGCTGAACTCCTTTGTTACCGGGCAGTACATTTAGATCCAGTATGTGAGCTGCATCATAAAAAAGCAAGCATGCTTGCTTGTTTCAATTTCGTGCTACCGTCCTGATGTGAGCAGAACAGTCATCGAACCCCAGCAGGACCGCAGCCGTGCCACGCGGGAACGGCTGTTGGAAAGTGCCGTCACGCTGCTGTCGGAGACCGGCTGGAACAACACCACTGTCACCACCGTGGCCACCCACGCAGGAGTGTCGCGCGGCGCCGCACAGCACCACTTCCCCACCCGCGACGACCTCTTCACGGCCGCCATAGAGCACATGACCGTGGCCCGCGTGAATGAAGCCAAGGCCACTCTCGCCGCCCACGGCGACGGCCCCGTCCCGGTGCGCGAAGTGCTGGAATCCATCGTCGGCCTGTATACCGGCCCGCTGTTTCGGGCGGCGCTGCAGGTGTGGAACGCCGCCGCCGTTGACCCCGTGGTGCGCGAGCACGTCATCCCGCTGGAGCAGGTGGTGGCCAGGGAGGCGTTCCGGCTCGCCTCGACGCTGCTGAAAATCAACCGGGACAATCCGCGGCTGCGTGCGATCGTCGCCGCAACCCTTGACCTTGGCCGCGGGCTCGGACTTGCCAACATCCTCACAGACGACGCCGGCCGCCGCACTTGGGTGCTCGACGCCTGGTGCGTCGAGCTGGAGTCCATCATCGCTGCGGAATCCCCCACCCCTTAGCGACGCGGCATCACCTCTGACCCCGTTTTCCCCGACGCTGTCGCAGCAATTGCCAGTTTTTCCGCAACGCGATCGCATCTGCCAGGTGACGGCGCCGGATAGTATCAAGGCAGTGCCATTGGGGCATGGGTCGGCAAAGGCGAAACGGGCACACAATGAACGCAGCAGCGACCAACCCTCAACAAGAGCCGGGCACCGGATCCTCAGGGACCAGGGTGCTGATGAGCCTCATGGCGGCCGTTGTTGTCCTGATCGGCATCAGCCGCATTTCTTCCATCGTGGGGCCGGTGTTCCTGGCCCTTGTCCTGACGATTTGCGTCCACCCCGTCAAGCAGCGGCTCATGGCCCGCGGAGTTCCATCCGTCCTGGCCGGGCTGGCCACCATCCTCTCCGTCTATGCCATGGTCGCCGCGTTGGTCGCCGCGCTGTGGGTCTCCGCCGTCCAGCTCACACGGCTTCTGCCGCAATACACTCCGCAGATAGCCGTGCTGCGCTCCGACCTGCGCGTGTTCCTGCACGACACCCTGGGCATCGGAGATGACCAGGTCCGCGCCATCGTGGATTCAATCGACCTGCAGTTCCTGTTCGACACCGTCTTCAACTTGCTCGGCAGCGCCATGAACATCGGCTCGGGCGTCATTTTCCTGCTGCTGCTGGTCATGTTCATGGGGATCGACGCCACGTACTACCCCACGATCATGGCGGTCGTGAAGGAAAAGCGTGCACCTGTCGTTGATGCCCTGGCCAACTTCGCCAAGCTGTCCCGCTCCTTCATGGTCATGACCACGGTCTTTGGCGCCATCGTGGCCACGCTGAACCTCATCCTGCTGGTGGTCCTGGACGTCCCCGGCGCCGGGCTGTGGGCGTTGTTGTCCTTCGTGTGCGGTTTCATTCCGTTCATCGGCTTTTGGATTTCGCTGGTCCCGGCCGCCATCATGGCCCTGCTCGCCGGCGGACTGCCCACCTTCATCGGCGTCGTGGCCTTCTACGGCGTCATCAATTCCCTGATCCAGTCGGTCATCCAGCCCAAGTTCGTCTCCGGCACGGTCAACCTGAACATGACGTTGACGTTCCTCTCCGTCATTTTCTGGTCGGCGCTGCTGGGCCCGCTTGGCGCCCTCATGGCCGTGCCGCTGTCACTGTTCGCCCGGGCCATCCTGGTTGACTCCCACCCGCAGTCCGCCTGGCTCAAGCCGTTCATTGGCGACATCGGCGAATCCAAGGCCATGCTCGCGGATCAACGCGCGAAAGCCAAGGCCGCCAAACCCGCCAGGGCCGCAAAGGACTGACACCGCCACTGTTTCACAGGAAACAGCCTTTTCATGCCCGACGGCGGGCGGCGCCTTCCCAGGCCGCCACGACCTGAGGCCTGAGGTTCGAATATGACAGCAGTTAGGAAAAGTGCACTATATACCGGCGCGCTTCTGAATAATTCTTTGAAGCCAAAATATATATTGATCATCCCCTTGGGCATCCGCGGGAAATGAGTTTTACGCATAAAATCGGCAAGGCCCTGTTGAAACATGCGGTAACCAGTCCACACGCCACTGCCCACCGAGCCCTCAGCCCGGAGCCCGGCAAGCGGTTTGAACATTTCGTCACGATAGCAGCCTCTGTACGTCATCTGGGGAATCATTACAGAAACCCTTGTGGACGGCCATCGACACTCTTAGACTGACAAACACAAGGCCCAAAAAATCAAATGGCACCTAATATCAAAAGTGCCTAAATAATGTCAGGAGCGCTCCGTGTCAGCAGGTGGGGGAAAGAACACGGCCAAGAAGGACAAATCGGCCAACGTCAAAGATTCAGGCAGCAGCCCCGAATCCGGCCGTTTTCTCAATGCAATTGAACGTTTGGGCAATCGAATACCGAACCCAACCATCATGTTCGTCTACCTGATAGGACTCGTCGCTGTCCTGTCGGCCATCTTGTCATGGGCCAACGTCAAGGTCACCGACACAGTAATGACGCCGGTCCCGACAGAACAGCTCCAGCATCTCAACGACGCCTTCGGCGGCACGCTCGTGCCGTTTGACACCTCAACCGGCCAAGCAGTCAGCCTTCCGGACTATACGGTGAGCGAACAAACATTCGCCGTCCACAACCTGCTCTCAGCCGACGGTATTCAGGTCTTCTTCTCTTCGTTCGTGGACAACTTTGCGGCGTTCAGTGTGGTCGCGGTCGTACTGGTCGCCATGGCAGGTGTTGGCGTAGCCGAACATGCCGGACTGATGGCCGCCCTGATTCGAAAAATCGTCAATATTGCCCCGCGCTGGTCACTGGCTTTCATCCTGATCTTCGTCGGTGTGCTGTCTTCGGTTGCCTCCGATGCCGGGTATTTGATCTTGATCCCGCTCTCAGCTGCAGCGTTCCTTTCTGTCGGCAGACACCCGCTGGCCGGCATGGCGGCAGCTTTCGCAGGTGTGGGCGCCATATTCGGTGTCAACCTGCTCATCACACCGTCCGACTCCATGATGACGGAGATCACCAATGAAGCGCTCGGGAACATTGGCGCGGCACCTCTCTCAGTCACAGCCAACTTCTACTTCAGCATCGTCGCGTCGATCGTCCTGACACTTGTGGCTGTTTTGGTCACCACAAGAATCGTGGAGCCGCGCCTTGGCAAGTATGAGATGTCTGATCCCCTGGCGACTAACTCGGACGAGGAATTTGATGCGGCGGCTGAGGCCCGTGGCCTGAAATTCGCCCTCTGGTCCTTCGTCGCGGTGGCGGCCGTCATCCTCGCCATCTCCCTGCCGCCGGGCGCTCCCTTGCGCGACACGGAAACTGGTCAGCTGATCGGGGCCACACCGTTCATGGCAAGCCTGATCTTCATCATCTCGCTGGCATTCCTCGTCTGCGGCATTTTCTACGGCATGGGCGCAAAGACCCTGCGTGGCGGTGACGAAGTGGTCGGGGCAATTGCCAAGACGTTCGGCAGCCTCGGCGGGCTGCTCATCATGTTCCTGATGATCTCGCAGTTCATCGCCCTCTTCAACTGGACCAACCTGCCCACGGTCGCCGCCGTTGAAGCGGCCCAACTCCTCGAACAGGCCAGTATTCCTCCGGTGCTGTTGTTGATCGCCTTCATCCTGGTGATATTCATACTGGACATCATCCTGCCGGGGTTGGTGCCAAAGTGGGCCATCTTCGCCCCCATTTTCCTGCCAATTTTCGCCTCACTCGACGTCGCGCCGCAGACATTGTTGGCCGCCTACCGGGTTGGCGACTCGCCCATGAACGTGCTCACGCCCCTCATGGTCTACCTGCCCTTCATCGTGACAATCGCCCAGCGATACAAGAAGGACGCCGGGATCGGCACCGTGATTGCCCTGATGATTCCCTACGCCATGTGGATCCTGGTCGCTTGGACTGCGCTCTTCACAGCGTGGTTCCTGCTGGGCATCCCCTGGGGCCCCGGCGCACCTGTCTCCATGTGACCTCTCGAACGCAGCCCGTGATTCCCTGTCCGAACACCTTGAAAGGCTCGCCCCATGACCCCCACAGCCAACGTCATTCCCACCCATACAGCACCATTCACGGTCCACGTGATCAGCAGCGATTCCCCGGACGTCGACGCCATTGGCGTTCCGGTGCTGACCGGGCTGCCTGCCCACGAATCCATCGGTTTTGACGCTGAGGCCCTGTCACGGGCGGGCTTCACCGCCAAGATCGGCTCCGTCCTCACACTGCCCAAAGTGCCTGTCACGGTAGTCGCCACCGGTGTCGGCGACGCCGGTTCCCTCGATGCGGCCGGGCTGCGCAACGCGGCTGCCGCCTTTGCCTTGGCCACCTCAACCTCACGGCGGCTGGCATTTCAGCTGGGAGGCCTGACCACAGTGGCTGCGGGAGCGGCTGCGGCCGCTGTTGTCGAAGGAATCATGCTGGCCCGCTACCGCTTTGACCTGCGGACCACACCCGCGGCGAGTGTTCCTGTCGAGGAAATTCTGCTCGTCGTCGACAGCGCTGACGCCGCCGCCGCTCAGGCGGGGGCGGACCGCGGCCGAGTTACGGCACGCGCCGCCATGCTGGCACGCGACCTGGCCACAGCCCCGGCCGGGATGCTGACGGCAACCCGGATGGCGGAAGTCGCCGTGTCCCTTAGTGCGGAATTCGACTTTGATGTTGAGGTTTTCGACAAGGAAGCATTGGTGGAGCTAGGCTGCGGCGGGCTGCTGGGCGTGAACAAGGGCTCGGTGGAGCCGCCACGCATGATCGTGATGCGCTACCGGCCCACCGGCAAATCAACCGGGCATCTGGCACTCGTGGGCAAGGGCATCATGTACGACTCCGGCGGCATCAGCCTCAAGCCCGGGGACCTCTCGCACTCCCAGATGAAAAACGACATGACGGGTGCTGCCGATATTCTCGGGGCGATGACGACGCTCGCCACCCTCGGCTGCCCTGCCCAGGTCACGGCATTCCTCATGTGCACGGACAACATGCCTTCCGGATCCGCCATGCAGCTCGGTGACGTGTTGGTCACCCGCGGCGGCAAGACCGTCGAGGTGCTAAACACCGACGCCGAGGGCCGACTGGTCATGTCGGATGCGCTCGTGCTGGCAGTCGAGGCAGGGGCGGACGCCATCGTGGACATTGCCACGCTGACGGGAGCCTGCCTGCGCACCTTCGGTACGGAAATTGCCGGTCTGATGGGCAACAACGAAGGCATTCTGGCACAGGTTGAGGCCGCCGCCGCGGCCACAGACGAACCCGTGTGGCGCCTGCCGCTGCCGCCGGGCCTGCGCGCCGAGCTCGACTCGGACATTGCCGACATCAAAAACATTGGCGGCGTGAACGCCGGATCCATCACTGCAGGGCTTTTCCTGCAGGAATTTGTCGCGGGAAAGCCATGGGCCCACATCGATATCGCCGGGACGGCACAGGCGCCGGCGTCCAGCAGGTGGATTCCGCGCGGCCCCACGGCCTTCGGCACCCGGCTGCTGGCGGAACTGGCTCTCGGGTTCCGCGCCCCCACCGCCGGCTGACCAAATCCATGGACACTGCCATGGCGACCATCCGGGGGTGCCGGCCCGGGGACCGGTTGCAGGAGTGCGGCAATGGCTGAATCAACATTGATGCTCTTGATCCTGGCAGCCACTGTTGCCGTATTTGTCTGGAACAAGATTCCCGTTGAAATCGTGGCAATCGGGGTGGCCCTGCTGCTCTTTGCCACCGGCATTGTCACCATCGACGAGACCTTTTCAGGCTTCGGTTCCCAGACAGTCGTCCTCATCGCCGCGCTGTTTGTTGTTGCGGAGGCCATCGATGCCGCCGGAATCACCACCTGGATAGGCGGGCTGTTGGTGCGCTTTGCCGGTGACAGCCGACCCCGGCTCATTGCCCTGATCATGCTGTTTACCGCACTGCTGACGGCCGTGATCAGCGTGAATGGGGCAGTGGCAGCCCTGCTGCCGATGGTGGTGGTGCTGGCAGTGCGCCTGGGAAGAGAACCCGGCCAGCTGCTCATGCCCATGGCCTTTGCGGCCCACGCAGGATCATTGCTGGTGTTAACCGGCTCCCCCGTCAACATCCTCATCCTTGAGGCGGCGATTGATTCAGGGGAGAACATTGGATTTTTTGAGTTCGGCATGGTGGGGCTTCCGCTGCTCCTCGGCACCGTCTTGATTGCCATTTACCTGGGTCCGAAGCTGCTGCCGAAAAGGGTTCCCGAGTCCGTGCCCAAGGACCTCAGCAACCATCCACGTGTCCTCTTGAGCCACTACTGGCCCGACGAGCATGAACTTGCCCGCCTGCATATTCCGCCAGCCAGCAGCCACGCAGGGCACACGATTGCCGGAGTACTGCCGGCGGTCCGGGGGCAGGTCCACCTGATCAGCGTCCAAAGCGCCTCTGGCAAGCCACTGACCGAAGACACGCTTGACGCCGGAAACTACCTGGTGGTCCGCGGAACAGCCTCGGACATTGCGGATTTCGCAGTTGAGCATGAGATGACCGTGGAGGCCACCGGCGAAGGTGGCATCGCCTGCGGACTCGTCAGCAAGTCCTTTGGCGTGGCGGAAGTGCTTGTGGCACCGCGCTCCAACCTAATCGGAACAAGTGTTTATCCCGGCATGGTGACCGAAAGCGGTTCCCTCGTGGTGCTTGCCCACCAGCGGGCCGGCAAGGCAGCGGGCGGCACCTCCTTGGCGGCGGCACCCACCGAGGTCAAGTCAGGCGACACGCTCCTCCTGCAGGGCAGCTGGGGTGCGCTCGACAAGCACACGCTGGATGCGGATGTGCTGCTGGTGGACTCCCCCGATGCCATCCGTCGCCAGACCGTGCCACTGGGCCCCGGCGCCATTCCGGCATTGGCCATCCTGGCCGCGATGGTCATCATGATGACCACCAACATTGTTCCCGCGGCCGTTGCAGCCCTGCTGGCGGCCATGGCCATGGTCCTGGCCCGGTTGGTGACCATCGGCCAGGCGCACCGTTCCATGGCGTGGCAGACCCTGATCCTGGTGGGAGGGATGATCCCGCTGTCGGCCGCCATCACGCAGACCGGCACGGCGAAAATGCTGGCCGACGGCATCGTCTCTCTCACGGGCGGCGGCAGCCCCTACCTGCTCCTCGCCGGCATCTTCGTCGTCACGGCAGTGCTGGGCCAACTCATCAGCAACACGGCCACGGCACTGATCATCATCCCCATTTCGATGTCCGTGGCCACGGAGGCGGGACTCTCCCCACTGACGGTGCTCATGTGCGTCAGCGTGGCCTCGTCCGCAGCACTGCTGACCCCCATCGCCACCCCGGCCAACATGATGATCATGCTCCCGGCCGGCTACAAGTTCGGGGACTACTGGAAGTTCGGCGCCGTCATCATGGTCCTCTACCTGGCGGTTGCCGTCTTCCTTGTCCCTGTCTTTTGGCCGTTCTAGAACCGGCCCGCAGTTGGTGGCAGTGCGGCAGCGCTATTGCAGGTAGGAGGTCAGCCTGGCTGCGCTGTCCCAGAACTTTTGCTTGGCGGGCCGGTTGATCCACTCCTGGAGCTTGAGCTCCTTGCTGTTGGCCCGGTAGCCGTCCTCAATTTCGCGCAGCTCCTGCACAAACTTTTCGCTGTGGACCATCATGGAGATTTCCATGTTGAGCGAGAAAGACCGCACGTCCATGTTGGAGGAGCCGATGACTGCAACGTCGGAGTCCACGCTGAAGTGCTTGGCATGGAGCACTTCCGGCGCCCTGTACATATAGATCTTGACCCCGGCCCGCAGCAGCTTCTCATAGTAGGAGCGCTGGGCATGGTAGACAAGGGCCTGGTCGCCAATTTCGGACACGAACAGCTCCACGGAGAGCCCGCGTCCGGCGGCCGTGACGATGGCCATCATGATCGATTCTTCGGGCACAAAGTACGGGCTCGTGATGCTCACGCGCTCGGTGGCGAGATGGATCATCGAAACAAACAACTTCAGGTTGTTGTCGTTTTCAAAGCTGGGTCCGCTCGGCACAATCTGGGCATCCACCCGGGACGGGTCCGCGTCGAGGACCACCGGGGTGGTGTCCAGGACCAGCAGCTCGTCCGTCTCGCTGTACCAGTCGGTGATGAACACGGCATCAATTTCGCGCACCACCGGCCCGGTCACCCGCATCATGAGGTCGTGCCAGCGCAGGCCCCGTTTCAGGTTGGACTTCTTGTTGTAGGAGGAATCCACCATGTTCTGCGAGCCGGTGAACCCGACGGCCCCGTCCACCACCATCAATTTGCGGTGGTTGCGCAGGTCGATGCGCTGGTAGTCGCCCTTCCATGGACGCAGCGGCAGCATGTCGTGGTATTCGGCGCCCATCGCCGCCAGGCGTGCCAGGGTCACCTTCCGCCCGGGGTTCATCAGCGACGACAGGTGGTCGCCCATGACACGGACCACCACCCCGCGCGCAACCGCCCGTTCCAGCGCGTCAAAGAACGGCGTGGTGGTTTCATCCGCCACCAGGATGTAGAACTGCACGTTCACGTACTTTTCCGCCCGGTCCACCTCCGCGGCCATCGCGTGGATGGAGCTGACGTAGTCAGGCAGCAGCTCCACGGAGTTGCCGCCCACCATGGGCAACGCACCGAGCTTGCTGTTCAGGGTGACGAGCCCGGCCAGCCCGTCGGGCCATTCGTCCTTGTGGCTGAGCTGGTCAAAGCCCTCTGTGCGTTCCAAAATCAAGTTGTTGACATACTGCTGCTTCTCCCGCCGAGCCTTGGGGAGGCTGGAAAACCCAACCAGCATGAACACGAGAAAGCCGACGTATGGGATGAAGATGATCGCCAACGTCCACGCAATGGCCGTGGAGGGGCGCCGGCGGGCGGAAATGTAAATGACAGCGGCGACGCCGAGAACTATGTGGACGGCCAGCAGCAGCCACGCCCACCCTTCCAGATCAATCGTCATGGTGCAGTCTCCGCTCTCAAAGCCATTGGATGGGCGGCGGCAGATCCCGGGGAACCCCTCGCCAATGTTGATCCTACCCATGGCGGGTCCGCTGGAGCTGAACCTGCCGCATGTGACGCGCAGAGGCCGGCGTAACGGGGTTAGCGGCCAGAATGTGTGTATGAAAAGTGGCTTTTGGCCAGTAATCATATGGGATGCAGGGCCCTGTACATGCTTTGAAAGCATGTACGGTGACAGTTCCCAAGAATCACCCCAGGTGTGGTGTATGTACTAAGAAGCTCGTAAAGAATGGCAAGACCAGCGCGGGAAGAACTAGGTGGCGGTGCAAGTCCTGTGGTGCTTCCAGCACCCAGTCACGTGTCGATGTCAGCAAGAAAGCAGAGTTCACAGCGTTCCTGTCCTGGATCACCGGCAAGGACCGTCAGGAAGCCCATGCAGGCTCCGCACGCACCTTTAGGCGTCAGAGTGCCTGGTGCTGGACGGTGCCCCCTACAGCCGTCGTGAGCGGCGACATACACCCCCAGATCATGCTTGACGGAACGTACTTCAACGACTGGTGCGTGCTGGTCGCCTACACCGGCAACCACGTCATCGCCTGGCAGTGGTGCGACAGAGAAAAGAATGCGTCCTGGTCTGCCCTGCTGCAACAAATCCCGGCACCTGCGGTCGCGATCGTTGACGGGCACAAAGGCCTGGAAAGTGCGCTGCGCGAGCACTGGCCAGAGACGAAGGTGCAACGGTGTCTTTTTCATATCCAGCAGAACATTCGAACACACCTCACGATGCGCCCAAACCTCGATGCCGGCAAGGAATTACTGGCACTAGCCAAGGCCCTGACACCGATCCAAGACCTTGACCAAGCCGCTGTCTGGGCCGGGGAATTCGCTTCCTGGGAAGCACGCTGGGAGTCCTTCTTGAAGACCCGAACCTACGCGAAGAAGAACGGCGAGAGGCCCTCCCATATCGGCACGAACCAGCAATGGTGGTTTACACATCTACGCCTGCGTCGGGCCCGCGGAACACTGGCCACGGTATTGAAAAATGGGCACCTGTTCACTTGGCTCACCGCCGCCACCAACGAGCACAAGATCGACCGCACCACCAGCCCCTTGGAAGGCGGAATCAATGCCGGTCTCAAGCACCTTCTACGCGATCACCGTGGTCTCACCGACGACCACGCCAAACGAGCCGTTGACTGGTACCTCTACCTCCACAGCGAGTCTCCGAAAGACCCCTGGACGTTCGTGAAACCCAGCCACTGGCAGCCCCAAAGAAAACAAAGCACAACCATCGAAGAGCCCATCGGGCCAGCCCTCTACGACACAGCCTTCAGCCCCGAAGACGGGAACGGAATCCAACAAGGATGGGGCAGAAGAAGCCGATGACACGCCCGGGCCATACACACATTCTGGCCGCTAACCCGCGTAACGGCGGGGGCTGTTAAAACAGAAAAGCCCCAGTCCGATGACTGGGACTTTCCTTGTGGAGTTGCGGGGACAGGATTTGAACCTGTGACCTCCGGGTTATGAGCCCGGCGAGCTACCGAACTGCTCCACCCCGCGATGTGGTTATTACTTTACCGCCCATTCACTCGCAAGCAAAACCAGTGGCACGTGACGTTCATCTCCCCCTCATGAAAAGGGCCCCGGATGGTTGATCCGGGGCCCTTTATCCATGCACTACGGCGGAGCTAGGGCTTGGCGCTCGGCGTCGCCTCAGGCGTGGCCTGGGGCGTTGCCTGTCCCCCGGCAGCAGCTTCGGCGGCCAGCGCCGCAGCGATGGAGGCCTCCAGCTGCTTCTGGGCTTCACCGTAGGCGGCGAAGTCGCCCTTGGCGAGTGCTTCCTGGCCGGCCTTCATGGCGCTGTTGGCGTCATTGAGGGCGTTGGCCAGTGCCTGGTTGATGCTGGCCGGCGGCGGTGTGGTGGTGCTGGAGCCGCCGGTGCCGGGTTCCTTCTGGACATTCGCATCACCTGCCGTGGCCCCGGAATCACCGCCGAACAGCTGATCCAGTGCCTCATTGAGGGTTGCCGCGTAGCCGATCTTGTCACCGAAGGCCACCAGCACCCGCTGCAGCGTGGGGTAAGAGGTGGACCCGGTGGACTGCAGGTAGACGGGCTGGACATACAGCAAGCCGCCACCAACAGGCAGGGTCAGCAGGTTGCCGTTCTTGACCTCGGATTGTCCAAGGGTCAGCACGTTCAACTGTTCCGAAACGGTGGGATCCGTCTGGAACTTGTTCTGCACCTGTCCGGGGCCGGGCACCTGGGTGTCCACCGGCAGTTCGAGCAGTTGCAGCTTGCCATAGTCGGGGCTCTTGACACCCTTGACGTTCCCGGCGTCGCCATTGGCAGCCATAAATCCATACAGGACGTTGCGGGAATCGCTGCCCGTCACCTTTTGCGGAATGAAGTCAGTGGTCAGTGAGAAGGCAGTCTTCTCAGCCCCCGGCATCTTCAGCGACAGGTAGTACGGCGGCTGCTTGTCAACGGCCTTGGTGGTGGGGTCGTCGGGGATGGACCAGGCCTCGGTGTTCTTGAAGAACTTGTCCGGGTCCGTCACGTGGTACTGGCCCAGCAGTTCGCGCTGGACCTTGAAGATGTCCTCGGGGTAGCGCACATGCGACATGACGTCGCCGGACATTTCCGTGTACGGCTTCACACTGGTGGGGAACACCTTTTGCCACGCCTTCAGGATGGGGTCCTGCGTGTCCCAGGCATACAATTCCACCGAGCCGTCGTAAGCGTCGACGGTGGACTTGACGGAGTTGCGGATGTAGTTCACCGATGCGTTGGGCAGGGGTGCCAAGCCGCCGGCCGCGGTCAGGGAGTCGGTGGTGGCTTCCTGCAGTTGCTGCTGCTGCGAGTACGGGTAGTACGCGCTGGTGGTGTAGCCGTCCACAATCCACTTGACCTTGCCGTCCACGATGGCCGGGTACGGGTTGCCGTCAATGGTCAGGTACGGGGCAACCTTGGCCACACGTTCCTTCGGGGTGCGGTCGTAGAGGACCTGCGACTTCTCATTGACGCCGTTGGTCAACAGCAGGTCGGTTGACTGGAACTTCAGCGCGTACATGACCCGGTTGAACCAGTTGCCAACACTCGGCCCGCCGTCGCCGGTAAACGTTGTCAGCGCCTCCGAGCCGGTGCCGGTGGAGGCATCGGCGCCGGTGGTGCCTTGGGGCCGGTCCAGCTCGATGGGGGCGGTGCCTTCGGGTGCACCCACCAGGGAGTAGTCCGTGGTGGACTGGCCGAAGTAGATGCGCGGCTGGTAGCTGGTGTCAGTGCCCAGCTTGCCCACGGAGGGCACG
The DNA here is from genome assembly GCF_017876675.1 of Arthrobacter stackebrandtii. NCBI lineage: Bacteria > Bacillati > Actinomycetota > Actinomycetes > Micrococcales > Micrococcaceae > Arthrobacter > Arthrobacter stackebrandtii. The sequence continues at coordinate 2,801,613 of NZ_JAGIOI010000001.1, read as the reverse complement.
CCTGACTGGATGAACACGGGCTTTCCGTCGGTGGTGACGGTGTTGCCCTGTGCGGCCACCATGCCGTAGCCGTGGGTGTACACCAGGTGCTGGTTGTACCAGTTCTGCTGTTCCTGGTTTATGCCCTGGGGGTTCAATTCACGCGCCGCGACAACTACGTCCTGGACCTTGCCGTCAACCGTGTACCGGTCAACGTTCAAGGTCTTGGGGAACTCGTAGTACGGGCGGTACTGTTCCAGCTCGCGGAAGGTGTCCGAGAGCAGGTTGGGGTCCAGGAGCCGGATGTTGGCGGCGGTGTCGGCGTCCTGGCGCAGGGCACCAGCTTCGGCCGTCACCGTGGCGTTGTAAGGCGTGACCTCCATGTTGGACAGGCCGTAGGCCTGGCGGGTCATGTCAATGTTTCGCTTGATGTACTGGGCTTCCAAGTTTCCCTGCGACGGCTTGACCTGCCACTCCTGCACGGCCCACGGGTAGATGCCTCCGGCCACAATGGCGGTGACCACGAGCATGCCGGTGCCGATCAGCGGCAGCTTCCACTTGCCCATGAAGGCGGCGATGATGAACAGCACGGCCACGATGATGGCGGCTGCAGCCAGGATGGCCTTGGTGGGGATCACGGCATTGACGTCGGTGAACATGGCACCTGCACGGTAGCCGCCGTTGTCCTGCAGGGTGGCGTAGCGGCCCAGCCAGAAATTGAAGCCGAGCAGCAGCAGGAAGATGCCGGCCAGCACAGCAATGTGGATCTGTGCCTGGCGTGAGGTGAAGATGCCGCGTTCGGTCAGGCGGATGGCGCCGTACAGGTAATGGGTGAGGATTCCGGCAATGAAGGAAATGACGGTGACGGAAATCAGCATGCCAACAATGAAGCCAAGGAACGGCAGGGTGTTGGTGTAGAAGCTGATGTCCATGCCGAATTCCGGGTCCGCCTGGCCAAAAGGCACGCGGTAGAAGAACAGCATGACCTTTTCCCACTGCGCCATGGCTGCGGTGCCGGCAAACAGGCCGAAGACAACGGGCACGCCGATCATGACGACGCGGCGCACCGGCTCCAGCTGCACCTGGTAGCGGTTGAGATTGTCATCCCGGGCACTGTCGGGGGCATAGATGGGCCGTGCCTTGTAGGCGGCCCTGATGGAGAAGTACACCCCCAGTGCCATGACCAGGAAGCCTGACAGGAAGATCAGCAGCTTGGCCACGCGCTCGGTCCAGAACACACCGGAGAAGCCGAGCTGGTTGAACCATAGGAAGTCTGTATAGACGCCGGAGAAGATCGCCAGCGCAATGACCAGTGCCGCCACCACAAGGATGGTGGGCAGGAGGGCACTGCGGCGTTTTGGCCGGACGGCATTGCCAGGCGGTGGGGATGGGCGGGATGTCACTCTCTACCTCTTACTCAACTGATGTACTTGTACCTACTGTGGACCACGAACAGCTCGCGGACAACGTTCCGGATGATGCTCAATCGTTACTCGCAGCGCGGCAGCTTCATGCCTGCAGTGCCTGCGCCAATCCCGGAAACGGTGTCATACGCTTCCTTGAGTGTATTGACTTTAATGACTTCAAGCCCGTTGGGGATGTGGCCGATGACGTCCTGGCAGTTGGCTCCAGGAGCCAGGAAGTACTTCGCACCGGCTTTCTGGGCGCCCACCATTTTCTGTGCAATGCCACCGATGGCGCCCACATTGCCGTCCGGGTCGATGGTGCCGGTGCCGGCGAAGGGCTTCCCCCCGGTCAAGTCGCCGGGCGTCAGCTTGTCCATGATGCCCAGTGCAAACATCATCCCGGCGCTGGGGCCGCCGATGTTGTCCAGGGCAAAGTTCACCTCAAACGGAAACTTGAACACACTTTGCAGGGCAACACCCAGAAGGTACTTCCCTTCGGGGCCCATCTTGGGCACCACAGACACGGTCATGTCCGCACCGTCGCGGCGCACGGCCAGCTCCACAGCGGCGCCCTTGCCTTCGGCCAGGGCGTCCTGGATGACCTGGAGGTCCTTGATGGCGCGCCCGTCAATGGTGAGAAGTACGTCGTCGGGCTTCAGAATGCCGGCGGAGGCGCCGTCACCGATCACCGTGGCCACCGCAAGGTTGCTCTGGTACTTGATGCCCAGGGCGGTCAGTGCGGCGGCGGTGGCGTTGTCCTGGGAACCGGTCATGGCGGCGGAATTTTCGTTGTTGACCGCTTCCTGGCTGGTGCCGGGCGCATAGATGAGCTCGGCCGGGTAGACAGTGTGCGACGGCGTCAGCCAGGACACGAGCGCCTCGCCAAAGCTGATCTGGCTGTCGGGCAGCCCCCCGGTCATGTGCACAGTGGTCAGGTCCAGGGTGCCCGAGGTGGTGGGGAAGCTTTCATGGCCGGACACCGTGATGATGTCCTTGCCGTCGAGCTGGCCGATGGTGTTGATGGCCGGTCCCGGGGATTCAATAACGTACGGGGCGGGGATGGTCATGGCTGCCACAGCCAGCAGCACTGCCAGTGCCCCGGAGACTGCCATGAGGGAGAATCTGCGATCGCGAACCGTCGCGGGTGGTTGCGCCGCACCTGTTGTCTCCTGGCTCAATGATGTGGCCTTTCCAAGCGGTTCCGTACTGTGGGGCGGCCGCGGAAAGCAGTCGCCAAGCCCTAAGCCTACTGTGTTCAGATGTGCCCCGCTTGTGCCTGTGCTGGGAGTTGTCCGTGAGCCGAAGGGCACCCTTTGCCTGTAGCGAACAGGGCCCCGCCATGGGGCGACAACGCACCGTGGCGGCGGTAACGTGAAGATATTCAGCGTCCACGCCAACGATCGGGCCATCATGTCTTCCACACCAGCCAACAACGACGACGACACACCGAAGGACCCCCTTCAGGAAATGCTCGCCAACCTCTTGGGCGGCCAGGGAATGGAAGGCTTTGACCCGGCCGAGCTGGCGAAGGCTGCCGGCCTGCCGTCGGACCCAAATGTGCTCGCCCAGATGTTCTCCCAGGTGCAAGCCATGATGAGCGGTTCCTCGGACACGCCCGTCAACTGGGAGCTGGCCCGCGATGCCGCCAGGAAAGCCGCAGCAGGCGACGACCCCTCCATCACCCCGGCCCAGCAGAAGGACGTGGACGAGGCACTGCGCCTGGCCGAAATGTGGCTTGACCCGTTCACGGAGCTGGCGGCCACCGCCATCATCGGCAAGGCCTGGTCGCGCGCCGAGTGGGTGGAGGAAACGCTGGGCACATGGCAGCGACTGACCGAGCCTGTGGCCAACAGCATCGCCTTCGCCATCTCCCAGGCCATGAACGAGCAGCTGCCCGAGGAAATGAAGTCCATGATGGGCGGGGCCGCCTCCATGATGCAGAACATGGGCGGGGCCCTGTTCGGGCTCCAGTTGGGCCAGGCCGTCGGCGCCCTGGCCAAGGAAGTTCTCGGTTCCACCGACATCGGCATCCCGCTGGCCGACCTGCAGATGGCGTTGCTGCCGGCCAACGTCAAGGCCTTCGGCGAGGGGCTGGAAGTTCCGGAACAGGAGATCCGCCTGTTCCTTGCCCTGCGCGAGGCCGCCCACGCCCGCCTGTTCGTCCAGGTTCCCTGGCTGCGCGGGCACCTGCTCGGCGCCATCGAATCCTACGCCCGCGGCATCCACATCGACATGTCCCGCATTGAGGACCTGGCCCGCAACATTGACCCGAGCAACCCCGAATCGATGCAGGACGCCCTCTCCGAGGGTGTCTTCATGCCCGCCCGCACGCCGGAGCAGGACGCCGCCCTGGCCAAGCTGGAAACCGCACTCGCGCTGGTGGAAGGCTGGGTGGACGAGGTCTCCTTCGAGGCGGCAGCAAACCTGCCCTCGGCCGGGGCCATCCGTGAAACCATCCGCCGCCGCCGCGCCACCGGCGGCCCCGCCGAGCACGCCTTCGGGTCGCTCGTCGGGCTGGAACTGCGCCCCCGCAGGCTCCGCGAGGCCTCCGCCCTGTGGTCCTCCCTCAAGGAACAGCGCGGCATCGCGGGCCGCGATGCCATCTGGGCGCACCCGGACCTGCTCCCCACCTCGGCCGACCTCGACGACGCAGCAGGCTTCGGCGCCCGCCGCAGCGCAGAGGCAGCTTCGGAATCGGACGTTGACGCGGCCTTGGCAAAACTGCTTGACGGCGGTTTCGACGAGCCGGCATCCGGCGACGACGGCACCCCCGCCCCGGACGGGCCGGACACCGGCGACAAGTAGTTTCGGCCAGCTGCCGGGGGCAGCCGCCGTCAACGGCGCCATAGCGGCAGGCCAACGACGAAGCCCGGGGCTGATGCCTCAATCCGCCACAATTCAACAGCGGCGGATTGCGGCAGCAGCCCCGGGCTTGCTTCGTATCCAGGCAGGCTACGGCACAACGAACGGATGCTGTTCCCTGCTGTCGAACAGAATCTCCCGGGTCACTGCCCTTCTGGCGACGACTGCCCCTGCCCCGAAAGCGGTGGAGGAGAAGAGTCCGAAAAGTATGGCGGGTCCGCCAATGTTTGCAACGAAGAAAGCGTGTGCGAAGACGCCCACCAGCACAGCCGCCGTGAAAACGAGGCTGGCCGCCATGACATTGGCCCAACCCAGCACCGAGCTTGTAAAGCTCTCCTCCCGCTTGGCAATCGACAGAATTTGCCAGCCTGCCAGCAGCGCCACCTCGATGCCCACGACCGCAACAATGCTTGCAGCCGCGTACGGAGCGGCCAGGTACGCAACCTCGGGATACGCTTCCGCATAGCTCGATGCGGCGCGGGGAATCACGAATATTTGGGCAATTGCCGCCCCCAGGGCAAGCACGCAGATCGCTATGCGCAGGGGCAGGATCTGCTGGCTGTTCATGGTCCAACCATTGCCGAACATTTACTGCCAGTCAACGGCCGCGCCATGGACTCCCTGAATCGGGTCCCCTGCCGGCCGGCACGCAGATCGCCATGGCAGGAGCCATGGATTTCGGCAGGCGCAACTAGCCGTCGATGTCGTCGTCCCCGCCCATGCCGCTGAGGTTGCGGTGTGAGGCAAAGGACGCCCCGGTCAGGAACGCCTTGGCCGTCTCCAGCTGCCCATATCCGGCCAGCTCCGCCCAAAAGGCGGCGCTGTGGTTGGGGTGGATCAGGTGGGCGAGTTCGTGCAACAGGACATAGTCAAGGACCCAATCCGGCATGCCCTGGACATGGTGTGAGATGCGGATCGTCCTGCGGGACGGCGTGGCAGATCCCCAGCGCCCGTTCTGGTTGGTGACCCAGCGGACGGATTCGGGGACTGCGCGCGACCCCAGGTATTTTTTGCTCAGCGCCAAGCTGCGCCGCATGAGCTCCTCATCGCTGCGTCCGGCTGCAGCAGTTCGGCGTTGCCGGCCCTGCTCCAGCTTTGCCACCATGAGTGGCACCCAGTAGCCCTCATCTTCAAGTGTCAGCCGGGCAGGGACGGCAATGACCACCTGTCCGTCCTCCTCGAACGCACTCAATCCGTTCTTCCGCCGCGCGGTGCGCCGCACCACCACCTGGCTGCCGTCGCTGAGCCTGTGCTCGGACAATGAATCGCCCAGTGGGCCCGGTGTTCCCGTGCCTATGGTTCTGCGGGTGGATGCTGCAGCTGTCATGCTTCGACCGTACAAGAAGGCGGGCCCCTTCTGGCAAGCCGGAACGCAAAAATGTGGACAACACCTCCCTGTGGATAACCTCAAGCACAAATGCCGCCACCGTGCCAAGATCGGAACAGTGGTTGTGGCACGGCCCTGCAGACGGCAGGCGGGTGCCGGCATTGTGGGAGGGCGTCATGGCAACAATCAATCCAGGTCTGCGCATGGTCCGCAGGGATGAACACAGCATCCAGGTCGGGCTGGGTGCCGGCGGGCTGATCCTGACAGGCCTGCAGGAACCGGAAGCAGCGTTCGTTGAGGCGCTGCACCGCGGCATCTCCGACAAGTTGGTGCTGGAGCGGGCCTCCGAACTGGGCGTGGACCCGCTGCGTGCGCAGGAAATCTGTGCCAAGCTCGCCGGCGCACTCTTCACCGACGCCGATCTGCGCACCCAGGGGCATCGCGCCGAGCGCCTGCTGCCCGAACGCCTGTCCTTGCTGGGCCTGTACCGGAGCCCGTGCCAAGGCTACCTGAATCGCAGGGAGGGGGCCGTCGTGTACCTGGCGGGGCTGGGCCGCACCGGCGCGGCCCTGGCCGCCGTGCTGGTCAGTTCCGGCCTGGGCACGATCTTCCTGGAGGATGACAACCCCGTGAGGGCATCCGATGTCGGCCCGGGTTCCTTCTCATCCGCTGACATAGGCATGCGGAGGGCGGCCGCCGTGCGGCGCCACCTGCTGGCCATCGATTCCGGCGTCCAGTCCCATGTGGTGCATGACGACGGGGCCTACAACCCCAATCCAGAATGCCTGGACCTGGCCATCCTGGTGGGCCACGACACCGCCGCCGCCTACGGCACCACCCGGTTCATGGCCGCCGAACGGCCCCACCTGCTGGTGCTGCTGCGCGAGCAGGACGGCACAGTCGGTCCGCTGGTGGTGCCCGGGGACACTGCCTGTGCCGAGTGCGTGGACCGCCACCGCGCCGCGGCCGACCCGCAATGGCCCGACATCACCGCCCAGTTGGCGGCCAAGGCCGCGATGCCGCCGGGGCGCAGTCCCCGGGCCGAGCACACCGAGAGTGCGGCGCTGGCCATGATGGTGGCGGGTGCGGCAGCCACCCAGGTCCTGCTGTTCCTTGATGCCGTCAACCAGCCCAGTTCGTGGTCCGCGGTGCTGACGCTGCACCAGGACGACGGGCGCTGGTCCCGCCAGGAGTTCAGCCCCCATCCGGACTGCGGCTGCCAGTGGCAGGCTCAGCCGTTGGCCACAATCTCCAGCACGGCCTCGCCATAGCGTTCCAGCTTGGACGGGCCAACGCCCGGAAGGGATGCGAGGGCGTCGAGGTCCTGCGGCGCAGCCTCGGCGATGGCCATCAGGGTGGCGTCGGTAAACACCACAAAGGCCGGAACCGCGGCAGTGGTGGCCTCGCCCAGCCGCCACTGGCGCAGCTGTTCAAAAACCGCCTCGTCGTAGCCCGGCGGGCAGTCGGCGCAGCGCCCCACCTTGCGTTCGGCTCCCGTGTTCAGGATCTTCCCGCACACCCGGCACACCGAGGGGCCGGCCGCCTTGCGGGACTTTCGCGTGGTGGCCATCCGCGGGCCGGTGGGCGCCCCGCCCACCGAGTTGGGCCGCAGCCCGTCCAGGAACCGCGAGGGTTTTCGGTTGGCCCGCCCGCCGGGGGTGCGCGCCGTCGACCATGAAAAGTTCAGGAATTCCCGGGCGCGGGTGATGCCCACGTAGAGCAGGCGGCGTTCCTCGTCCACTGTTTCCGGGGTGTCGGCGAAGGAAATCGGCATCAGGCCTTCGCTCAGGCCCACGAGGAACACGGCATCCCATTCCAGGCCCTTGGCCGAGTGGAGTGAGGCGAGGGTGACGCCCTGCACGGTGGGGGCGTGCTGCGCGGAAGACCTGTCCTGGAGTTCTGCCACGAAGTCCACCAGCGTGAATTCATGCTCGGGCGTGCTGCGCGAGAGGAACAGTTCATCAGCGAGGGCCACGATGGCTGCCAATGATTCCCAGCGTTCACGCACCGCGCCGCCGGTCTTGGGAGCCTCGGCCTGGTATCCGAGGTTGCCCAGCACGTCCCGGACCATCTGCCCGAGGGGCTCGCCGTCGGCTGCGCGGGAGGCGGCCCGCAGCTGCAGCAAGGCGTCGCGGACTTCCTTGCGGGCGAAGAAGCGTTCCCCGCCGCGGAGCTGGTAGCCGACCCCGGCCGCCGCCAGGGCCTGCTCATAGGCCTCCGACTGGCCGTTGGTCCTGAACAACACGGCAATCTCGCTGGCCTGGGTCCCGTGTTCCAGAAGGACCTTGATACGGGCGGCGACGGCGGCCGCCTCGGCCTCGTCGTCGCTGCATTCAAGGAACTCGGGTGCGGGGCCGCCCGGCCGCTGCGCCACCAGTTCCAGCGGCTTGGACCACAGCGCATCTGCCGTCATCCCGCCGCTGCGCCGGTTGCCCAGCAGGGAGTTGGCCAGGCCCACTACCTGCGGGGTGGAGCGGTAATCCCGGACCAGCTTCACCACGTTGGCGTCCGGGTAACGCTTCGGGAAGTCCAGCAGGTGCCGCGGTGTTGCCCCCGTGAAGGAGTAGATGGTCTGGCTGGCGTCGCCCACAACGCACAGCTCGTCCCGGCCGCCCAGCCACAGGTCCAGCATGCGCTGCTGCAACGGGGAAACATCCTGGTACTCGTCGACGACAAAGTGCCGGTACTGCTCGCGCACCGTGGCCGCCACCCTGGGGTCCTCCTGCAGGATGCCCACCGTGATCAGCAGGACGTCCTCAAAGTCGATGAGGTTCCGGTCCGCCTTGACGTCCTCATAGCCTTGGAACAGCCGGCCCACGGCCAGCTTGTCCAGGCCGCCGGGCTCGCCGCGGTCCTGGGCCTTCACCACGTAGGTTTCCGGCGTCAGCATGGACACCTTGGCCCACTCAATTTCGGCGGCCAGGTCACGGATCGCTGCCCGGTCCGTGGGCAGCCGCAGCCTGCGTGCGGCCTCGGCGATGATCTGAGCCTTGTGTTCCAGCAGCCCAGGCAGTTGGCCGCCGACGGCGTGGGGCCAGAAATACTGCAGCTGCCGCAGAGCCGCGGCGTGGAAGGTGCGGGCCTGCACGGTGCCGACGCCGAGGTCGCGCAGCCGGGTGCGCATCTCCGCCGCGGCCCGTGCCGTGAACGTGACGGCCAGCAGCCGGTTGGGGTTGTAGACGCCGGTGTGCACGCCGTAGGCGATGCGGTGCGTGATGGCGCGGGTTTTGCCGGTGCCTGCCCCGGCCAGCACGCACAGGGGCCCGTTCAAGGTGGTGGCGACCATCCGCTGTTCCTCATCCAGGCCGGCCAGGATGCGTTGTTCGGCCGTTCGCTCGTCCATGACGGGGAGTCCGGACTGCTGCGGGTCAAAGCTCATGCGTTGTCACCAGGTTCAAGGATGGGGCCGCCGTACCATTCTTCAATCAGTGTGCGGGCTATGGACTGCCGGTGCGAGATGGCAGCTTCGCCGCTGAGCACGGCCTGCTGCAATTCTTCACGGCCGAACCACCGGGCGGCACGCACCTCCACGTTGTCTGGTGCTGCATCGATGTCATTGGTGTGGCCGATGAATCCCAGCATGAGGGAGCGGGGGAACGGCCAGGCCTGGGAACCGATGTACTCCAGCGAATGCAGGTGCACGCCCACTTCCTCCGCAATTTCTCGCACGGCACCGTCTTCGGCGCTTTCGCCCGCTTCCACGAAGCCGGCAACGGTGGAGTAGCGGTTTTCCTCCCAGGCAAAGTTGTTGGCCAGCAGGATCCGCCCGTCCGCGCCGACGATGGCCACGATGACTGCCGGATCAGTGCGTGGAAAGTGCTCCGAGCCGTCCTTGGCGCAGCCGCGCACCCAGCCTGAGGCCTCCACCTCTGTGGGGGTGCCGCAGCGCGGGCAGTGGGTGTGGCTGAGGTGCCAGTTGGCCACGGCCTGGGCCTGGATAAAGACCTGGGCATCCCCCTTGTGCAGTTCCTGTGCGGCGTCGCGGTACCCGGCAAAGGCACTGTCCCCGGGCACCCAGTCCAGATTCTCGGTGTCGTTGGGGAGCACATGCAGCACAAGGTCGGTGCCGTCCGGCAGCGGGTGGCCCTGGCCGGGGCGCACCTGGCCGAGGAAGACGGAGGTGGTGCCTGCGGGCAGCACTTCCGGCAGCTCGGCGGGATCGAAATAGCCAAGCCCGGACCCCTGAAGCAGGGCCTTGCCGCGGTGGAACAGCACCACCCGGTGGCTGGCCGAGGCCAGCACGGCCGCCAGGTACCCCGGCGCGTCCCGCTGTTCACATTGGCGGTCAAGCACGGGCTCGGGCGTGGGGCTGGCAAAAGTCATGTTTCTACCGTACGCACCGGATGCCAATTTTTACATTCCTGCGCGGCCCGCTGTGGACAACGGGCCTGACGCAGGATGTCGCCATGTGACGGGCATCTTGCGACTCGCCGCCCCAACGGCAGACGGTTGGCGCCTGCGCGCTCTACGGTAGAGGAGTGAGAAGATTGACTGCGATTGAATTGGCCGCGATAGCCAGCGCCGCCGTGCCCGGACTCAACGTCACCGCGTTTGGGCCGGAGCCGGACGATGCAGCCGACTTTTCCTCCGCACTCCTGGTTGATTCCGAGAACCGCCGCTGGCGTGTCCGCTCGCCCCGCCATGCCGAAGCCAGCACCCGCCTGGAAACCGAGCGCCAGGTGCTGCGTGCCTTCTCCCCCGCGATCCGGGCCGAACTGCCGTTCCTGTTGCCCAGCGTGGCCGGAACCGTGCGGCAGGGGGAATTGATCACTTTCGTGTACTCGCACATTGCAGGCAAGGCCGAATCCGTGGAGGAGCTGGAATCCGGCACCGCTGCACTGGCCCTGGAAATCGGCCGGGCGATCGCCGCCATCCACGACCTGCCGCAAGAATTGGTCACCACCTTTGACCTGCCCAGCTACACCGCCAACGAATACCGCCAGCGCAAGCTGAACGAGCTGGACCAGGCCGCCACCACCGGAAAGATCCCGCCGCCGCTGCTGCGCCGCTGGGAGCACGCAATGGAGGACATTGCGCTCTGGCGTTTCAACTCCTGCGTGGTCCACGGCGACCTGCATGAGGACAACATCCTTCTGGACAACGACCAGGTCAGCGCCGTCATCGGCTGGACCGACCTGCGCGTGGGCGACCCCGCCGACGACTTTGCCTGGCTCGTGGCCATCAACCAACCCGATTTCGTGGACACTGTCATGCAGGCCTACGCCGCCGCCCGCAACGAGACCCCGGACCCGCACCTCCTGCGCCGGGCGGCGTTGAGCGCAGAATTTGCCCTGGCCCAGTGGCTGGTAAAGGGCTACGCAGCAGACAGTGCCCGCATGGTGGAGGACGCCGAATCCATGCTCAAGACGCTCGAGGCCGACATTGCCGAGCACGGCGGGCAGCCCATCAGCGTCGAGGACGATCCCGTCCCGGCCGCAATGCCGGCCGCCGCAACTGGGCCCGCCGCGGCGGGCCGAGCGCCGGCACCAGAAGGCACCGCGGCATCCTCAACATCATCCGGCGCACCTGACGCCCCGGCGTCCGCCCCCGCGGCAGCGGCCAAGGTGCAGTCCAGCCCCATCCCGGCGCCGGACGCCGCGCCCGCTGAGGCCGCTGCAGAAGCGTCGCCGGCCACGGACAACGCCGGCCCATCCGGCAGCGACGCCCGCCCGGTGCATGCGGCGGAGGGCACCCCCGCCGGCGCAGAGGCACCCTCCGGAGCAGGGGAAGCGGATGCCGCGGACAACCCTGCCGGTGACAAGGCCGGCGACGACACGGCGGCCACGGACCATGCGGCCGAAACAGGCAAGCATGTTGCCGAGGACGTGGACACCACGGCCATGAAAGTCATCCCCCTCGACAAGTAGCGCCGCCGCCTCCTTAAGACGTGGTGTAAGCGCCGGTGACGATGGCTTCGAGCTCTTCCCGGCCTGCCAGGTCCACGGGGCGGATGAGCTTGTCCTGGCCGACGTAGTAAAACGCAGCCCTGACCTGTTCCAGGGGCGCGTCCTGGAGCCGGGACCAGGCGAGCCTATACACGGCAAGCTGCACGCCGCGCACTGCCAGCTGCGCCTTGGACGGAATCCGGCCAGTCTTCCAGTCGATCAGGTCCCAGCCGCCGTCGGCGTCGCGGAAGACTGCGTCGATGCGGCCGCGGACCACCACGTCTGCCACCCGGGTTTCTATGGGCACCTCAAGGTCAGCCGGAATCCGGGTTGCCCATTCGGAGTTCTTGAACGTCTCCTGCATCCCGGCCAGGTCGTAGGCCTCGTCCACGTAGGCGTCGGCACCGGGTTCCTCGTCAAAGTCGAGCTGGCCGGTGGTGGCAAAGTAGTCCTCAATCCAGGCGTGGAAGGCGGTGCCCTTTCGAGCGGCCATGCCCGGCTTGGTGGGGATGGGGCGGCGCATGGCGCGCGTGACCTTTTCCGGGTCCTCGCCCAGTGCCACGAGGCGGGAGGCTGAAATGTGCGGCGGCAGCTCTACCCGGAGCTGGTCGCTTTCCATCTTTTCCTGTGCCAGCAGCACGCTGGCCTCGGCGCCCCAGCGGGGGTTGGCTGACAGGAAGTCGGGCGTGCCCGGCACGGCCGCTGGCCGGCTGCCTGCCAGTTCGGCGAGCTGGGCGGAGGCCGCAGCAACAGAGCCGGCTGAACGCTCCACGTTGGTACGCCGGCCAACGCGGGCGGCCACACCGGTCCGGCCCGTGATCACCGGTCCGTTGAGGGGGTCATAGGGCCAGTCGGCGGTTTCGGCCCCGGCGCTGACCGGGTTCTCCGCGCCTTCCTCGGGGTCGTCCTGCCACGGACCCAGCACGGCTGGATGCCTGGCGCCCTCAGTCAGCGGCAACAGTTCGGACAGGAACGGCGAGACAGTGAGCGGCTTCTTCCCGGTCCCCCAGACAGTGCTCGAACACATCAGGAAGTCGCGGGCCCGGGTGAACGCCACGTAGGCCAGCCGGCGTTCCTCTTCCTCGCCATGGAGCGCCACATCCGAGGCAAACAGCTTCTCATTGTCCATGAGCGTCTTCAGGTCCGGCACGTCCACTTCCCACACGGGGAGGTCGTCCCGGTCCCCCCGGAGCGGCCACGGCAGCGACTTGGCGCCGGTGCTCCAGCGGTCGGCCCGGGTGCTGGGGAAGGCGCCCGAATTCATGCCGGGAACGAACACCACATCCCATTCCAGCCCCTTCGACGCGTGCACCGTCAGCAGAGCCACGGCGTCCGGGTTCGACTCCACGGCCGTCATTTCCAGGCCGCCCTCCTCGGCCTCGGCGGTTTCCAGCCAGCCCAGGAAGGCGTCCAGGTCCACGCGCTGCGCAGCCTGCATGAAGGTGGCGGCGGCGTCCGCGAAGGCGTCCAGGTGCCGGCGGGCATGGTGGATGCTGGAGCCGGGCTTGGCAGCCAGCTCGATGTCCAGGAGCATGGTCTTCTCCACGACGCCCAGCAAGTTGACGAGGTCCTCCCCCACGAAACCGCGCAGCATGCGCAGTTCGTCGCGCAGCGCCAGCAGCCGGGTCCGCGCCGCATCGCTCAGCGGCCGGGCCGACTCCGGCCAGAAGTCCGGGCCAAGGTAGTCCAGCGCCTCCACCAGGGATGAGGCATCCACGATGTCCGCGGTCACCACAACAGGTTCAAGTTGTTCCGCCCCACCTGCTTGTTCGGGTGTGTCGCCCTGCAGCACTGCTGCGTCAAAGTCCACCCTGTTCCGGGCGGCCCATTCCCTGCGCCGGGCCAGGTACCGTGCCCAGTCCGCGAACGCCATCAGGTCCGCCGGCCCAATCCGCCAACGGGCCCCGGTCAGCAGGCGCATGAGCGCGTCCGAGCGGCCGGGGTCGGCGATGACCCGAAGCGTGGCCACCAAATCAACGATTTCGGGGGTGCCGAGGAGGCCGCCCAGCCCCACGATTTCGTACGGGATGCCGCGGGCCTCGAACACGGACTGGAACCTGGCAAACTGCGCACGGCGGCGGCACAGCACCGCCACGGTCATCGCACCTTGGGCGCCGCGACGGTGGGTGAAATCGCCCTTGCGTTCCAGGATCTCCTCCGCAACGGCCTCGGCCTCGGCCAGTTCGGTGTCGTAGCGTGCCAGCAGCACCTCCCCGTCCGGAGCTTGGGGCTTCTCCCGCAGCGGCGAGACCACCACCCGGGGGCCGGCGGCCGCCCGCTGCTCCTCCGTCAGCCCGGCGGCGAGCTTGGCGTTGGCCTTGCGGGCCTGGGCGGCCGTGAGCTCTGCGGACATGACATTGGCGGTGGCCAGGATGTGTGCGGAATTGCGCCATGCAATGGTGAGTTCGGCAGTCGGCGCGTACCCGCCGTCGGCCTTCAGGAAGATTTCCGGGAAGCGGAACAGCTGGCCGGCGGAGGCGCCGCGGAAGCCGTAGATCGACTGGTGGGGGTCGCCCACGGCGGTGACCGGGTGGCCGGCGCCGAAGAGCTCCGCAAAGAGCTGGAGCTGCGCGTGCGAGGTGTCCTGGAATTCATCCAGCAGCACCACCTTGTAGCGCTGTCGTTCCATCTCTGCGGCATGCGGCACGTCGCGGGCAATGCGGGCAGCCAGGGCTACGAGGTCGCCGTAGTCCAGGGCGTTGCGGCGGCGCTTGGCCTCGGCATATTTCTGCACCAGCGCCGCCACCGAAGAGCGTGTGCGCAGCACGTCCAGCTGCTTTGCGACGGCGGCGGTGCGCGGCTTGGCGGTTTCTGCGATGTAGGGCAGTGCTTCAAAGCCGGCCAGGTAGCCGTCAATGGTGGCGATGACCGACTCCGGCTCCTGCAGGTGCTCTGCGCATTCGCCTGCCAGGTCCATGACGGACTGGATGAGCGTGGACTTGGCGGCGGTGAAGTGTTCGTGGTCGCCGTCGTGGCCCTCAACAACCTCGCTGGCCAGCTGCCAGGCCTCGGCGGCGCCGAGCACCACCGCGTCGCGTTCGATGCCGAGGCGCAGGCCGTAGTCACTGACGATTCCGCTGGCGTAGGAATGGTAGGTGGAGACCTTGGGCTCCAGTGCGTCCCGGGCAGCAGCGGCCGGTGCCAGCTCCACCTCACCGGAACGGGCCAGGGTGCCCAGCTTGGACAGTTGGGCGCGGATGCGCGAGGCCAGTTCACCTGCCGCCTTGCGGGTGAAGGTGACACCGAGGATCTCCTCCGGCAGGACCAGGCCGTTGGCCACCAGCCAAACGACGCGGTCGGCCATGGTGGTGGTCTTTCCGGAACCGGCGCCTGCAATGACCAGCAGCGGTTCCAGCGGCGAGGAGATGATGGCCGCCTGCTCGGGCGTGGGCGGGAACTGGCCCAACAGCTCGGCCAGTTCGTAGGGGCTCACGGGCTCGCGGGGTGCCGCGGCCGCGGCATTGGGCAGCTGGCCGGCATTGTTGGCGGTAGGGGTGCTCATTCGGTGACTTGTTTCCCTTCCGGGCACAGCGGGCAAATGGTGGGCAGGGGGCAGCCGTTGCGTTCGGACCAGTCGGCTCCGTGGCGCGCGGGGAACGCGGACTGGGCCATGAGGAGTGCGGCCTCCATGACCTTCAGGGTGGGGTCGTCGTCGGAGCCGGCCACCATGGCCGGCTGGTCCTGGGTCTTGACGCTTTTGGTGGTGTCGCCCAGGGGCAGCAGCGCGGCTCCGCCGGATCCGGCACCGGCCAGCCCCACGGCGGCCGCGAGTTCCTCGAAGCCTCCGGCAGCCACGGCCACCTGGTAGGCGCCCAACTGCGGGTGGACCAACACCTGTTCCTTGGTGGGCTTGTTGCGGCCGGTCTTGATGTCCACGACCACGAGGTTTCCGTTGGCGTCGGCCTCGAGCCGGTCCACCTGGCCGCGGAGCCGCACCGTGCGGGGCTGCCCGGCGGGAGGGACGGCGGGACTGCCGCCGTCCCCGGCAGGCGGGGTCCCGGCGTCGGCGGCGTCGGCGGCGTTGGTTCCGCCGGCACCGGAGGCATCAGCAGGAAGCTCCCCGACATCGACGGCGAAATTCTCCTCGACGGCCAGCAGCCGACGCCCCTCCATGCGGGCGTCGATCACGTACTGGGCCAGCTTGCCCAGCATGGTCTGTGCCCGCAGGTAGTCCTGGTCGGTTTCCCATGACTCGGGCAGGCCCAGGGAGGGCCAGCGCCGTTCCAGCTCGGCCAGGTACTCGTGGCCTGCACCTGCAGGGATGTCCTGGGCGATGCTGTGGATGAGCGTGCCGAGGCTCCGGGCGAAGTCGGTGGTGGCCTCTCCCCCGGCGGCCCTGACAAACCAGTTCAGGGGCGACTTCAGGACCTCCTCCACCTTGGACGGGGACACCACGACGGGCTCCCCCGGAGCAATGATGGGGCCGTCGCTGCTCAGCGGTGCCAGCCCCCACCACTGCTCCGGCGCAGCTCCCGGAACCTGGTTGCCGGCCAGCACGGCAAGCATGCGGGCAGCTTCGGGCTCGGCGTGCATCTCCGATTCCTGGCGCAGCTCGGCCACGAGCGAGCGCAGTGTCATGGGGCGCGGCACCTGTTCCACGGGGCGGACGGGGTATTGGGACTCGCCGCCGGAATCCGTGGACGGCATGTACGGCGCAGCCAGGTCGATGAACTGAGAGGGCTGCAGCTCGTGGCCGGCCGCCGCCGTGAGGATCAGTTTGCGCCCGGCCCGGGAAATGGCCGCGGCAAAGCTGCGGAGTTCGTCGTAGCGGATGTCGCGAAGCCGGGCGGCAGGATCAACCTGCCGCGCCGCCTCCGGACCCTTTTCCAGCACGTCCACCAGCAACTGGCTGCCCAGCAGCTCACCGCGCAGGCGCGTGTTGGGCCAGACCCCTTCCTGCAGACCGGCGACGATGACCACGGGCCATTCACGCCCGGCGGCACTGGCCGGGGTGAGGATTTCCACGGCGTCGCTGCGCTGGGCCCGGGCGGCAAGGGTGTCCATGGGCAGCTCCTGGTCCATCAGGTAGTCCAGGAACTGCTGCGGGCTGGAGCCGGGCAACTGGTCCACATACCGCTCAGCTGTCTGGAACAGTGCCATGACGGCGTCCAGGTCCCGATCCGCGCGGATGCCGGTGGGGCCGCCGCGCAGCGCCTGCGTTTCCCAGGTGCCCGAGGTGTCGCAGGCATCCCACAGCGCCCACAGCACGGTTTCGGCATTGGCGCCGGGCTCGGCCACGGCGGCCCGGCCTGCCGCGAGCATGGCCGCGATCCGCCGCGCATTGGCCGCCTCCCAGCCCAAGGGTCCCAGCTTGTCCGGGTTCAGCAGCGCCTCGACCAGCAGCTCGTCGCTGGCGCGGCCGCCGCCGTCGTGCAGTTCCTGCTGCCGCAGCGCCTGCCGCAGCCGGCGCAAATGCAGCGCGGTCGAGCGACCCAGGCGGGATGTCAGCAGCGCAACGCAGGCCTCGGCGTCGAGCGTTTCAGGCGCCAGCGCAATGCCAAGCGCCTCCAGCAGCGGGCGCACGGCGGGTTCGTCGCGCACGGGGTTCTCGGCCACGGGCACCTTGACGGCGATGCCCTGCGCGCTGAGGTACCGCTGCAGGGCCGCTAGGGCGGAACCGGTGCGCACGATCACGGCGACCTCGCTGAGGCTGTGCCCGCGCAGGTGCTGCAGGTGCAGGATGCGCTCGGCCACCAGGCGCAGCTCATGGACTTCGGAGGCCACCACGTGGGCGGTGACGGCCGGTTCGTTGTTGAATTCCTGCTCAAGGTCCGACGCCGGGTCCCCTGCTTCGGCGCCGGGCCCGTCAGCCGTGTCCTCCGACTGGCCCGGCCAGGCCAGCTGGCGGGCCTTGTGTCCGCCGCGGATCTGGAAGATCCGCTCGGCCACGCCGGACCAGGCCGCGGCCAGTTCCGGGCCCATGCGGTGCGAGACGGTCAGGGCGAACTGTTGCAGGGGGCGCTCGTCGGTGGACAGTGTTTCCGACAGCGAGGCGACCAGGTCGGGCCGGGCGCCTCGGAAGCCCTGCACCACGGTGTCAGGCGACGCGGAGACAATGATGTCCTTGCCGCGGCCGACGAGTGCGAGCAATTCATGGACTGCCTTGTTGGCCTCCTGGATGTCGTCCACCACGATCAGCCCCAGGCGGTGCCGTTCCCGTTCCAGGAACTCGGGGTCCAGGGTCAGCAGCGTGGCCGCGGCCGTGATGATGCCGGCGGGGTCGAAGGAGCCGGACTTGCCCCAGTCCACCACGTCCCGGTATTCACCGTAGAGCTGTGCGGCGGCCACCCAGTCGGGCCGGTGGTTGGCCCGGCCAAGGTCCGCGAGCTCCTCCGGGACGAGCCCGTATTCGATGACCCGGTCAAAGAGCTGGCGGATCTCCTGCCGGAAGCCGCGGGTGTCGAGGGCGTCGCCGAGTTCGCGGGGCCAGTCCGGGGCCGTGCCGAGCCCTTCCCTGTGCCCGGCCAGCAAGTCCCTGATGATGAGGTCCTGCTCCGGGCCGCTCATGAGCCGCGGCGGGCCGTCGAGGTGCGGCATCCGCCCCTCCACCTTGGCCCGCCGCAGCAGGTCGAAGGCATAGGAGGACCAGGTCCTGGCCGGGGAGGTGCTCAGGCTCTTGGTGAGCCGGGCACTCAGGCCGTCGCGCAGCCGTCCGGCAGCCAGCCGCGACGGGGCCAGCAGGAGGGCACCTGCTGGGTCAACGCCGTCGTGCTCCATCCGCTTCACGGCCGCCTCCACCAGCACGGTGGATTTGCCCGTTCCGGGCGCACCCCACACCAGGACCGGCCCGCTGCCGGGGGCCAGCTCCACCACGGCGCGCTGGTCGGCGCTCAATGCAGGGGCGCTGCGGATGCTGCTGGCCGGCGGCACCAGCCTCAGCTGCGGCAGGCCCTGTTCTCCTTGCGTGCTCATGCTTCCAGTCCACCACGGGGGTCTGACATTGCAGCACGGTGGTGCGTGCCGGCGTCGTGCCCGTCGGCGCCATCCGACTCCCTGAGCCGTGCGGCGATGGCGTCGATCCGGTCAAAGTCAGGCTCGGCAGGGTTCCAACGTGCGGCCTTCATGTCCACCCGCCATTGCATGGGCTTGCCCGGCGGCGTGCGGGCTGAGGTGTCGCCGCGCAGGGGAGTGTCCTCCGCCAGGTAGTGTTCCAGGGCGCGGCCTTCGTGACACAGCGGGGCGGCACCGCCGGCCCGGATCACCCGCCACCACGGCGCTGCACTGCCCTGCGCGGCCATGGCCGCCCCGACCTGCCGCGGGCCGCCGCTCTCCAGCAGTGCCGCGATGTCCCCATAAGAGAGGACGCGGGAGGGCGGAATGAGTTCGGCGACGGCCAAAACCGCTTCAATGTACTGCTCACGCATGCCTCAAGGGTAGCCGTGTGCGGGGGTGGCGGTGCAGCTTTGTCGGTGGCGGCAGGTAGCGTAGTGGCATGACTAGCTGGAGCATGAACCCCCGCGCCGCGTTCGATCTGGAAACCACCGGAAAGGACCCCCGAACGGCCCGCATCGTGACGGCGTCGATCGTGATTGTGGACGAATCCGGAAAGGTGGCGGACACCCACGAGTGGCTGGCCGATCCCGGCGTGGACATCCCGGAGGAAGCTGCCGCCATCCACGGCATCAGCACCGCCCATGCCCGCGAGCACGGGCGCCCCTCGGACGTTGTCACCGCCGAGGTTGGTGCCGTGCTGGAAACCCTCTTCAAGAACAACATCCCTGTCATCGCCTTCAACGCCAGCTACGACTTCACCGTCCTGGCGAATGAGGCCCGCCGCCACGAGCTCGCCCAGATCACCGCCGCCCCCGTGATCGACCCCTTCATCTGCAACAAGCAGGTGGACAAGTTCCGCAAGGGCAGCCGCACGCTGGTGGCCCTGTGTGAGGAATACGGCATCAAGCTCGACGACGCCCACACCTCCGCCGCCGACGCGGAAGCCACGCTGCGGCTCGCCGATGCACTGGCCGCCAAGTACAGCGCCCTGCGCGTGGACGTGGCGGACCTGCACAACGCCCAGGTCGGCTGGGCCCGCGACCAGGCCGCCGATTTCCAGTCCTACCTGCGCCGGGTCAAGGACCCCGCCGCCGTGATCGAAGGCGACTGGCCGGTCCTGCCGTAGGGTCCTGGCCAGGCCGGCGGACGGTTTGTCCAGGTGCGGTCCGGCGAACCGGGGTCCAGACCGGGGCTGACTACCGGCGACTGACGGATTTTCAGGCGCTGCACGGGTCGCCGGCGGCTGCTCTCCGCCGTCCGCCGCGGCCGGCATGAGCTAAATCACAGCCGCCCCTGCGCCCGCCACGGCAGTTTTTCAGCCACCACTCGTGCAGCCGCGCCGGCACCACACCGGCAGCAGGCCCCGCAATCGGGGCAAATTTCGCATCTTCTTCTGCCTAACACGCCTTTTGCCGTGCACAAATTCGCGCACGCCATAATTCCGCCATGGATGACATAATTTAGTTTTGCTGGCCGAGGTCTGCTACGAACTCCCTGTGAGTCCCTTCCGTCGATTCCCAGCATCACCGGTTTTCCCGCCCGAGGCATTGATCGGCTGCGGCTCCTGCAATGAAAGTGAATGTTTGATGAAGAAATCTGCTTTGAAGTGGCTCACCACCGTCCCCGTGGCCGTGGCACTCGCGTTCTCCCTCGCAGCCTGCGGCGGCTCCACCGGCTCAACCTCCTCCGGCGGCCCCACCGACGCCTTGGCCGGCAGCGACCAGCAGTCGCTTGACCGCTACACCACCGACGACGTCGTGGCCCTGGACTCCGTGAAGAAGGACGAGCTCGGCCTGATCACCCCCGGCACCATCACCGTGGGCACGCTCTCCGACGCCCCGCCGAACATCTTCATCAAGGACGGCGTCTTCACCGGCTACGACAACGAGCTGCTGCGCGCCATGGCCGACAAGCTGGGCCTGAAGGTCGAGTTCAAGTCCACCGACTTCTCAGCACTTCTTGCCCAGGTTGAGAACAAGTCGTTCGACGTCGGCTCCTCCTCGATCTCCACCACCGACGCCCGCCGTGAAAACGTCGGCTTCACCAACGGTTACGACTTTGGCTACATGGCCGTTGTCGCCAAGACCGACTCCGACATCAAGGGCTTCGCCGACCTGACCGACAAGACGCGCATCGCCGTCGTGCAGGGCACCGTGCAGGACGACTACGTCACCAACACGCTCAAGTTCGAGGCTGTCCGCTTCCCCGACTACAACACGGCGTACGCCAACTTGAAGAACGGCCAGGTTGACGCCTGGGTTGCCCCGTCCCAGCAGGCCACGGGCCAGGTCAAGGACGGCGACGGCACGGTCATCGCCGAAGAGGTTGTCAACACCCAGAACTTCACCGCCTACGCCGTGAACTCCGAGAACAAGCCGCTGACCGACGCCCTGAACTCCGCACTTGACGCGGTCATCGCCGACGGCACCTGGTCCAAGCTGACCAAGGAGTGGTACCCCACCCGCCCCATGCCTGAGGACTGGACCCCCGGCTCCAAGGCTGTCACGGTACCCAAGGCCTAATTTATGGATGTTCTCGAGCAGCTTGGAAAAACGTTCTTCGACTGGGACGCCATGGGGGCCGTTGTCCCCGAAATGCTCACGGTCGGCTTGCCCAACACCCTGATCCTGGCCATTTCCTCGGCCATCTTCGGTTGCATCTTGGGCATGATCCTTGCGGTCATGGGCATTTCACGAAATCCCATCCCCCGCTGGATCGCCCGGGTCTACACGGATATCTTCCGCGGCCTGCCCGCCATCTTGACCATCCTCCTGATTGGTCTTGGCCTGGGCCCCGTGGTTCGCATGCTGACGGGCAGCACCAACCCCTACCCGTTGGCGATCTTTGCGCTGTCACTCATGGCAGCCGCCTACATCGGCGAGATCTTCCGTTCCGGCATCCAGAGCGTTGAAAAGGGCCAGCTCGAGGCCTCCCGCGCCCTGGGGTTCAGCTACGTCTCATCCATGAGCCTCGTGGTGATTCCCCAGGGCATCCGCCGGGTCCTGCCCGCGCTGGTCAACCAGCTGATCTCACTGATCAAGGACTCCTCCCTGATCTACATGCTGGGCCTGCTGACCAGCCAGCGCGAAATCTTCCGCATCGGCAACGATGCGGCAGCCAACACCGGCAACCTCTCACCGCTCATCGCGGCCGGCGCGCTCTACCTGTGCCTGACCATCCCGCTCACCCACCTGGTGAACTTCATGGACAAGCGCATGCGTGAAGGGAGGGCCCAGAAGCTGGATCCGGACGAGGCCGCAGCAGTCATTGGCAAGGGAGCCCAGGCATGAGTGAATTCAACCCAGGGTCGCTGACGGCCACCAACATCCACCTGGCGTTCGGCGCCAACAAGGTGCTGCGCGGCATCGACCTGCACGTCCCGCAGGGCACCACGGCCTCCGTGATCGGCCCGTCCGGTTCCGGCAAGTCCACGCTGCTGCGCGTCATGAACCGGTTGATCGAGCCGGACCAGGGCGACATCCTGCTGGACGGCAAGTCCGTCCTGAACGACAACCCGGACGAGCTGCGCCGCCGCATCGGCATGGTCTTCCAGCAGTTCAACTTGTTCCCGCACAAGACCGTGCTGCAGAACGTCTCGCTCGCGCTCACCAAGCTGCGCAAGATGCCCAAGGACCAGGCCAACGCCGCAGCCTTGGAGCAATTGGACCTGGTGGGCCTGAAGCACAAGGCCGATTCCCGGCCTGGCAACCTTTCCGGCGGCCAGCAGCAGCGCGTGGCGATCGCACGCGCCCTGGCCATGGAGCCGGAGGTCATGTTTTTTGACGAGGCCACCAGCGCACTGGACCCGGAACTCGTCAAGGGCGTCCTGGCGCTCATGACGGACCTGTCCAAGGGCGGCATGACCATGGTCGTGGTCACCCACGAAATGGGCTTCTCCCGCAACGTCTCCGACACCGTCACCTTCATGGATGGCGGCGTCGTGGTGGAAACCGGTTCCCCCGAGGAACTGTTCACCGCCCCGAAGACGGACCGCTTGAAGGGCTTCCTCTCGGACGTCCTGTAGCCCGCAGCTGACGACGGCGGCACCCACCTTTCGCTCCAAGCGCCAGGCGGGTGCCGCCGTCGAACGTTAACGAAGCGCTGGCAGGCGCGCCCGCAGATGTCCACAGGGGCCCCGGATTCACAGGCTGGGCCACCGCATCGGGAGTACGCTGGAAGCATGGTCCATCAGCAGCCGGCCCGTGGCGCTTTTGTCCCAGGCCGCCGGGCCCGAGACCTGCTGACGCGCGTGCCGGTGTGGATGTGGCGGATCTTCATGCACTCCATCAGCGTGGTTGAGCTGCGGCACCTGAACGCGGACCCCATCAAGGGCATCCGGTACTGGCACGACATCGATTTCGTGGGCGACCACATCCGCTCCCACCGACTCGACGTCCTGGCCCCGGCCAGCGCCACCCCCACGGACCACCTCCCCGTTTACGTGTATTTCCACGGCGGCGGCTGGACGTCAGGCGACAAGGCCTCGCTGACCAAGTACTGCGCAGGCCAGGCAGCCACCGGGATTGTGGTGGTCAACGTCAACTACCGCACGGCCCCGCACTTCCACCTGGGCCATGTCCTCGAGGATGCCAACGCGGCGCTCGGCTGGGTGTCGGGGCACATCGGCGAATTCAGCGGCGACAGCGGGCGCATCGTCCTGGGCGGCGACTCCGCGGGCGGGCAGATCTCCGCACTCATGGCCGCCACCACCTTCCAACCCGACCTCGCCCGCCACTACTCGCTCAACACAGCGCTCCAAAAGGGGCAGTTGCGGGGCCTGGTGCAGCATTGTTCCATCGTGGACTTCTCCGTGTTCTTCGACCGCGGCTTCGTCATGAGCCTGAACTTCATCCGGATGCTGCTCCCGCGCGGCCATTCCGCCGCCGGCGACCGGCACAGGCTGCGGGAGGCGGCGCATTTCATGTCGCCCATCGAGTGGCTGGACTCCCGCTGCCCGCCCGTGTTCATCACCACCTCGGAGCGCGACTTCTTCTACCGTTCAAACCTGAACCTGATCCGTGCCCTCAGCGCCCACGGTGTGCCCGTCGATGCCCTCATCTACCGCTGGAGCAGCCCCAATACCGAGCACACCTGGCAGCAAAACTTCCGCTATCCCGAGTCACAGGAGGTCTACCGGCGCCTAGAATCCTTTATAACCAAGGTGACGGTGCCGGCCTGACAACCCGGCGGCCGTCCCGGATGCGAAGCGGAGGTGCGGCCGTGGGTTTTGTTGCCGGCCAGGGGAAGGACGACGGCGCGGGCGGCCCGGGCGTTCCCGGCGGCCCGGGTGCGGCCAGCGAAAATGACGCCCTTCCGGGTGGGGACTCCGCGCCGGGCACCGATGCCGCCTCGATGCCGGGCGGCGATGCTGCCGCGCAGCTTGATGCGCAACTGCCAGGCTTCGACTGGGCGCTGCTGCCGGAGGGGTTTTCCCGTTGCACGCTGCAGGCGCCGAGCGGGCCGCTGGCCGCCATCAGCTGCGGAGACCCGTCCAGTCCCCCGGTCGTGCTGGTGCCCGGCGCCACGGGGTCCAAGGAAGACTTTGTGCTGATGATGCCCATTCTGGCTGCGGCAGGGTTCCACACCCTCAGCTTTGACCTGGCGGGACAATACGAGTCGGCGGCCGCCGGGCCGGAGAACCTCATCCCTGCCGGGCGGCACTACACTTTTGAACTCTTTGCCAACGATGTCCTGTCCGTGCTGCGCGGGCTGGGCCGGCCGGCCCACGTGGTGGGCTATTCCTTTGCTGGCACCGTCTCCGGACTGGCCTGTGCCCGGGAGCCTGGCCTGTTCGCCAGCCTGACCCTGCTCAGCTGCCCTCCGCTGGCCGGCCAGAGCTTCCGCGGCGTCAGCCGGATCGGGCCCTTGACCGGCATCGCCCCGGCAGGCGTGGGTGCGGCGTTGATGGTCTGGGGCATCAAGTCCAACGTCATCCCCGTCCGTCCGGGGCGGCTGCGCTTTGCCCGCGACAGGTTCAAGCTGACGCGCCGGGCATCGGTGACGGACATTGTTGGCCTCATGAAGCACAACCCCGACCTGGTGCCCGACCTGTCGGCGGCGCACCTGCCCAAGCTGGTGGCCGTGGGCGGGCACGACCTGTGGCCCACCCGCCTCCATGCCGAGTTTGCCAAGTCAATTGGTGCCCGGCTGGCCGTCTACCCCGGGGGCCACAGCCCCTGCGAGACCTCCCCCAACCAGCTCTGCCGCGACCTGCTCCAACTTTTCGGCCCGACAATCCCCTGACGTCCATCCTCCCGCCCGTCCCGACGCCGCATCACATAAACCCCACTTTTCCGGGACGCGGCATCACTTTTGGTGGGCACGCACCCAACGCACGCGGGTCCGGCGTCGTTCAAGGGGGTTCTCCGCGGCGAACAACTGCCGGAACGTCAGCCACGCCATGGCCAGCCGGCGCCCCAGCGTGGCCCACGTGGCGAAGGGCCGTGCAGAGACGGGCATGCGCAGGAGCGGGTCAAAGATGACGGGCATTTCCGGGCGCAGAAGGTAGGAAATCTCCAGGTCGTCGAGGACGCCGGGGTCGTCGCGGGTCACGTCCGGGCCCAGCTTGGACCATACGCCGGCTGCCATCGCGTAGTTGGAGCCAAACACCGGGCAGTGCCCCAGCAGCAGCCCCACCACGTGGAAGTAGCCGCCCAGGTACAGTGTCCGGCCCAGCCAGCAGACCAGCCGCGGCCCGCCGTAGAAATCGCCGGGCCCCGTGACCAGAGCCAGCGGCCCCGCGTCCGACAGGTCCGCCTCCACCCGGGCCAGCCAGTCCGGGCCGGGGCGCGAATCGGCGTCGACACGGGCGATGATGTCCGTCCCCGCAGCATCGAAACCGCGTGCGGACGCCCCCGCCACACCAGGCTCAGGCCAGGGAATCCGCTCCACGCCGGCAGCCGCGCACACCTCGGCGGTGTTGTCGGGGCTGCCGTTGTCCACCACGATGACCCGGTCCGCCGGCCGCGACTGCCGCGCCAGGTGGGCCAGGCAAACGGCCAGCATCCCGGCGTCGTTGCGCGAGGGAATGACAACGGCAATCGTGGTTTTTCTCGCCATGCGCACACCCTACAGCAGCTGGCGCACGACGGCGCGTCCCGGCTTGCGCCGCAGGGTTTAGACGCCCTGGAGTGCTTCGTGCGGGCCGTCGGGGAGGACCACGGTGACGGTGTCCCCGGAACGCACGGCTCCGCCCCGGTGGACGACGCCCATGATGCCGGCACGGCGGATGGTGTCCCCGTTGGCGTCGCGGCCGACGAGTTCCTTGAGCAGTCCCTTCTGAAAGTTCTCGATCTGGGCGCACGGGTTGCGCAGGCCTGTCACCTCGACCACGGCCTCCGGACCCAGATGGAGCATGGTTCCGCGGGGCAGGCCCAGGAGGTCCACGCCGGTGGTGGTGACGTTCTCACCGAGCTGGCCCGGGGCAACGGTGAACCCGCGGGTGGCGAGCCAATCGAAGAGTTCCTGGTGCATGAGGTGCACCTGGCGGAGGTTGGGCTGGCTGGGATCGGCCCGCACCCGGGAAAGGTGCTGCACCGTGGCCCCGGAATGGGCGTCGCCGGCCACACCCAGCCCGGCCACAAGCTCGATTCTGGCAGCCGTGTTCTTGCTGAAGCGGTGGGTGGCGTCGGCGTGGAGGGCTGAAACAGTCGCGGTGCTGTCCATGGAACCAGTCTAGGCAGCATGCCGGCGTCGGCGGCTGCCCAGGGCCTGCCGGATGCGACGGACCCCGGGCCGCCCCCGGGTCAGACGATGGGTGCCGCTGCTGCAGCCTTGGCCGCGGCCGGGAGGGCCTCGAAGATGCGGTTCATGGCGGCGTCGTCGTGCGCGGCGGAGAGGAACCAGGCCTCGAAGACGCTCGGCGGCAGGTACACGCCGGAATCCAGCATGGAGTGGAAAAACGGCGCGTACCGGAACACTTCCTGCCCTTGGGCGTCGGCGTAGTTGTGCACGCCGCGGGCGGAGGTGCCGAACGCCACGGAGAACAGGTTTCCGGCGCGCTGGATGGAGTGGTCCACGCCTTCGGCGGACAACGCACCGGACAGTGCAGCGGAGAGTTCCAGCGAGCGGGCGTCCACGGCTGCGTACACGGAGGCCGTGGCGGCGGTCAGGGTGGCCACGCCCGCGGCCATGGCCACGGGGTTTCCGGACAACGTGCCGGCCTGGTAGACCGGGCCGAGAGGTGCCAGGTAGTCCATGACCTGCGCGCGCCCGCCGAGGGCGGCCGTCGGAAGCCCGCCGCCGATGACCTTGCCAAGGGTGAACAGGTCGGGGGTCCAGCCCTCGGAGGCGCCGGTCAGGCCCCAGTAGCCGGCGGCCCCGACGCGGAATCCGGTCAGGACCTCGTCCAGGATGAGCAGTGCACCGTGTGCGGAGGTGATGCGGGACAGCCCGGCGTTGAAGCCCTCGCCCGGGGTCACGACGCCCATGTTGGCGGGCGCAGCCTCGGTGATGACGGCGGCGATGCGGTCGCCGTGCGCGGCGAAGGCGGCCTCAACGGCGGCGAGGTCGTTGTACGGCAGCACCAGGGTCTCGGCGGCGGTTGCGGCGGTGACGCCGGCCGAGCCGGGCAGGGCGAGGGTGGCCAGGCCAGAGCCGGCGGCAGCCAGCAGCGAGTCGAGGTGGCCGTGGTAGCAGCCGGCGAACTTGATGATGAGCTCACGCCCCGTGAAACCACGGGCCAGGCGCACGGCGGTCATGGTGGCCTCGGTGCCGGTGGAGACCATGCGCAGGCGTTCGACGCCGGACACCCGGCCCTGCACGAGGGCCGCCAGTTCGCTTTCGGCCGGGGTGGAGGCACCGAAGCTGAGGCCGTGGTCCACTGCGGCATGCACCGCGGCGAGGACGTCGGGGTGGGCGTGGCCCAGCAGCGCCGGCCCCCAGGAGCAGACCAAGTCAACGTAGTCGCGGCCGTCGGCGTCCGTCAGGTAGGCGCCCTTGGCGTTGACCATGAAGCGCGGCGTGCCGCCCACCGAGCCAAAGGCGCGCACGGGCGAGTTCACCCCGCCGGGCATAAGGGTCTTGGCGCGGTCAAAAAGTTCCTGCGAGCTGGTCATGGGAAGTCCTTTGGTTTTTCAGTCGAACGGTGAAGGTGGGAAAGGCGCCGTCGGGCTTAGTTTTCGCGCAGCCAGCCGGCAAGTTCCGCCGCCCAGTACGTCAGGATCATGTTGGCACCGGCACGCTTGATGCCCAGCACCGACTCCTCAATGGCACCGCGCCGGTTGATCCAGCCATTGGCTGCGGCGGCCTCGATCATGGCGTACTCGCCCGAAATTTGGTACGCAGCCACCGGCACGGGGCTCATGGCGGCCACGTCGGCCAGAATGTCCAGGTAGCTCATGGCCGGCTTGACCATGACAATGTCGGCGCCTTCGGCGAGGTCCAGCTCCACCTCGTGCAGGGCCTCGCGGCGGTTTCCCGGGTCCATCTGGTAGGTGCGGCGGTCGCCCTGCAGCTGCGAATCCACGGCCTCGCGGAACGGGCCGTAAAACGCGGAGGCGTACTTGGCCGCGTACGCCAGCACAGAAACCGAGGTGAAGCCGGCCAGGTCGAGGGCCTCCCGGATCACGGCCATCTGGCCGTCCATCATGCCCGACGGCGCCACCACGTGCGCGCCCGCCGCTGCCTGCGCCACGGCCATCTTCGCGTAGATCTCCAGGGTT
Source organism: Arthrobacter stackebrandtii (assembly GCF_017876675.1). Classification (NCBI taxonomy): domain Bacteria; kingdom Bacillati; phylum Actinomycetota; class Actinomycetes; order Micrococcales; family Micrococcaceae; genus Arthrobacter; species Arthrobacter stackebrandtii. The sequence continues at coordinate 2,773,499 of NZ_JAGIOI010000001.1, read as the reverse complement.
GCGTCATTGTCCACGACGCCGTTGGCATCCAGCACGCCGCAGTGCCCGTGGTCCGTGAACTCGTCCAGGCAGAGGTCGCTCATGATGACGAGTTCGTCGCCCACGGCCGCACGCACGTCCCGGATCGCCTTGTTCAGCACCCCAAACGGGTCCGTCCCGGCACTTCCCACGGCATCGCGCTCGGCGGGGATGCCGAAAATCATGATCCCGCCCAGCCCCAGCGCCACTGCATCGCGCGCCGCGAGGATGAGCGACGCCGTCGTGTGCTGCACCACGCCCGGCATGGACGTGATGGGCCTGGGCTCGGTGAGGTCCTCCCGGATGAACACCGGCAAAATCAGGTCCGACGGCGCCACCTTCGTCTCGCTGACCAGCCGCCTCATCGCGGGGGTGGTGCGCAGGCGGCGCGGGCGGTGCTGGGGAAAACTCATGATGGCTCCTGTGAATCTTGGTTGTGAAAATGTGTGCGTGCTGCGGCCAGTGCGGCCGTGATGCCCTCCGGCGTGGGGTGCACGGCCGTCGCGGCCACCCGCATCCCCAGCCGTTCGGCCTCTTCCCGCGTGGGTTCGCCGATCGCCACCACCAGGCAGCTTTCCGGCAGCGGCGCGATGGTTTCGGCCGTCCGCCGCGCCGCGCTCCCCGAGGCCAGCACGACGGCGCCAATCGCCCCCGAGCGGATCTCACCTGCCGCCTGCGCCGGGGCAAGCACGTCGCGGGCCACGCATTCCTGCATTGGCGAACGGGCGGCCAGGGCCGCTGTCAGGCGGCGGCCGTCGCGCGCCGGGTAGTCGACGGTCCGGTAGGCGGTGACGGCTTCCGGGGCCCAGCCCTTGGCGGCGAGGCCGTCGACGAGCGTGGGGCTGGCCAGGTTGGACTGCGGGAGCAGGACCTTGTTGGTTGTGCCGTCAGCCGGGGCGGCGTCCGGCCACAGTTCCACCAGGCCTGCGGCGGACTGGACGTCGGTTGGCGCGAGGACGGCCTCGATGCCCTCGGCGGCCAGGATGTCCACGGACGTGGGCCCGATCGTGGCCACCGAGGTGGACGGTGGAACGAGCTCGGCGAGGGAAGTCCCGGCCGATTCACACCACTGCTTCAGCGCGCGGACCGTGGTGATGGAGCTGATGACCAGCCAGCGGTATTCCCCCTCGGCGAGGCGCCGGAGCGCCCGGCCCAGGACGTCGTTGCCTGAGACCTCAAAGTCGATGAGGGGAACCAGGACGGGCTCCGCCCCGGCGCCCTCCAACGCAGCAAGGAGGCCGCCGGCGCGGTCCACGCTCCGGGTCACGGCCACGCGCAACCCCGCCAGCGGCCTGTTTGCGGTCATTGCGCGGGGCCGGCCAGGTCTGCCAGGTCCGCGGCACCGCCGGCGAGCAATTCTTCGGCAAGCTCGATGCCAAGGAGGGTCGCTCCGACCTCGGTGAGCCCGTCGGTGGCCTTTTTCAGGCGCAGCGAACGCTTGCCGTCGAGGGAGACGACAACGGTTTCCAGGTACAGCATGGAGCCCTTGCGGTGCCCGAGGGCGCCGACGGGTGCGCTGCAGCCGGCCTCGAGGCGGGCCAGCAGTGCGCGCTCGGCGGTGACGGCCAGGCGCGTGTCCGCATCGTCAACGGCTGCCAGCGACTGCCCCAGGACGCCTGTCAGCTCGGCGTCGGCGGTGCGGCATTCCAGGGCGAGTGCGCCCTGGCCGGGTGCCGGAAGCATGACCTCGGTGTCCAGGAATTCGGTGACCGTGTCGAGCCGGCCGATCCGGGTCAGCCCTGCCGCCGCCAGCACGACGGCGTCGAGGTCGCCGGACTTGCCGGGGACGGCATCGCCGTCGGGGTTGCCGGGCAGGCCGGGAACCCGGGCGAGGCGGGTGTCCACGTTGCCGCGGATGTCCACAATCTCCAGGTCGGGGCGGGCAGCGAGCAGCTGGGCCGCCCGGCGCGGGGAACCGGTCCCCACGGTGGCGCCGGGCGGCAACTCGGCCAGCTTGAGCCCGTCCCGCGAGCACAGTGCGTCGCGCGAGTCGGCGCGGACCGGCACGGCGGCCAGCGCCAGCCCGGGAACCGCCGCGGTGGGCAGGTCCTTCAACGAGTGCACGGCCACATCCACGCGGCCGTCCAAGACGGCCGCCCTCAGTTCCGCGGCAAACACGCCCGTGCCGCCCATCTGGGACAGCGGGCCGGTCAGGACGTCGCCGTCGGTCTTGATGGGAATGATCTCGGCCGTAAAGCCGCCGACGGCGCTGAGTTGGTCGGTAATTTGCTGGGTCTGGCTCAGGGCCAGCTTGCTTCCGCGGGTTCCAATTTTCACACTTGCCATTGTTTCAGCCATGGAGATTAAGAGCCACCTTGCACAACGGCCGTGGAAGAGGCGGCAGGCCGTCCCCCGGAACACAGGCCAATGGTGCTGCCACCCTCGGCAATGACGGGCTTCTCGCCACGGAAGTTTGCGCAGCAGCCAGGGTTGCAGACATCGCGCCAAGGGCCCAGCTTGGTCATGGCGGGGCGCTGCGCAATGTTGTTTTCCACGGTGCGTTCACAGATCATGTCCACCAGCCCGGCAACAAACTTGGGGTGCGTGCCAGGTGTCGGGGACCGGTCAAAGGTCAGGCCCAACTCGGCACACGTTTGGGCAGCCTCGGTGTCCAGGTCCCAGAGAACCTCCATGTGGTCGCTGACAAAGCCGAGCGGAACCACCACCACGCCCTTGGTTCCGGCTTCTGCCAGTTCCGCCAGGGCGTCATTGATGTCAGGTTCCAGCCACGGTACATGCGGGGCGCCGGAGCGTGACTGGTACACCAGGGAGAAGTCCCGGCCTTCGACCGCAGACGGCTCCACGGCGTCCATGACAACGCGGGCCACGGCCAGGTGCTGGGCCACATAGGCCGACTCCTGCTCAAAGGTGCGCGGCTCTTCCACCGAACGACCGGCGGCCTCGGCGTCGCGGGTGGGGATCGAGTGGGTGGCGAACATGACGTGGACGGGCGCGTCGGGGGTGCCGGCGGCGGCAAGTTCCGCCCTGACCTTTGCCAGGGAGATGGCGGTGCCTTCGATGAAGGGGACCACAAAGCCGGGGTGGTCAAAGTACTGGCGCACCTTGTCCACGGCCAGCTTGCCGTCCAGGCCTGTCTCGGTCAGCGCCATGCCAATGTCTTCACGGTACTGGCGGCAGCTCGAGTATGAGGAGTACGCGCTTGTGCTGACCATCAGCAGGCGGCGGTGGCCGGCGTCGTACGCATCCTGCAGGACGGTGGGGATGTACGGGTCCCAGTTGCGGTTGCCCCACAGCACGGGCAGCTCAATGCCGCGGGCGGCCAGCTCTGCCTCAAGGGCGGCCTTGAGGGCGCGGTTCTGGGCGTTGATGGGGCTGATGCCGCCATTCTTGCGGTAGTGGTGGCTGACCTCTTCGAGGCGCTCGTCCGGGATGCCACGGCCGCGCGTGACGTTGCGCAGGAAGGGGATGACGTCGTCCTGGCCCTCGGGCCCGCCGAAGGAGGCCAGCAGGATGGCGTCGTACTCTGCAGGCTCCGCAACCGGCAGCGCCGGGTTCGGTGCAGCCTGGGCAGCCGCATCCTGCGCAACGGAAGTTCCGCCGTCGTGCATCACGGCGCTCATCGGAGAACCTCGGCGACCTCGGTGCTGGAGACCAGGCGGCCCGTGTAGAAGGGGATTTCGTCGCGCACGTGGAGGCGGGCGTCGGTGCCGCGCAGGTGGCGCATCATGTCCACGAGGTCGGTGAGCTCGTCGGCCTCCAGGCCCAGCAGCCACTCCCAGTCGCCGAGTGCGAAGGCGGAGACGGTGTTGGCTTGGACCTCGGGGAAGTCCCGGCCCAGCACGCCGTGGTCGCGGAGCATGCGGCCGCGGTCCTCGGCGGGAAGGATGTACCAGTCGTAGGAGCGCACGAACGGGTAGACGCAGACCCAGCCCTTGGGGCCCTTGGAGCTCATGTAGGTCGGGGCGTGGGACTTGGCGAATTCTGCCTCGCGGTGCACACCCATGGCGGACCAGGCGATTTCCGTGGACTCGAACAGTGCCAGGCGGCGGATGCTGCGGACTGCGCGCTGCAGGCCCTCGGCATCGGCGCCCACGAGCCACACCATGATGTCCGCGTCGCTGCGCATGGCTGAGACGTCGTAGCTGCCGCGCAGGGTGATGCTCTCGGCGGCCAGCTCGGCGACCAGCGCATCGAACGCGGTCACCGCCGCTTCCCCGCCCTGGAAGGATCCGGTCCGCTTGAAGACGGTCCACAGCGTGTACGGCGTCTCGGCAGGAGTTTTAGTGACAGATTGTTCATATGTGTGGCTGGTCATGCGTTCAAGTGTGCACCCGGGGGCCGCTAAAAATGAAACCGAACTTCTCTACATGACGTAGAAAGTGACGAAGCTTACACCCGCCGGGCGGAGTCGACCGCCGCCCGGACGGCCCTGCGGGTGCCGCTGACCACGGCCGCCAGGCCGTTGCCGCTCATCCAGCCGCCGGCCAGCACCAGCCCCGGCACGGTGGCCGCCACGGCCTGCAGCTGCGCCATTTTGGCCTGGTGTCCGACGGCGGCAAACGGCAGGGAGCCCCGCCAGCGGACAATGTCGGAACCCAGGAGGTCCGCTTCGGTCACCGCGATGCCCAGCAGTGCGCTCGCGTCGGCCAGTGCCGTGGCCACGAGGTCGTCCTCCCGCGGCGTGGCCGGGGTGAGGCGGACGGCGTCGGCAGGCTTGACGCCGGCGCGGCCGTAGGAGAGCCTCAGCACGTGGGTGCCGGGGCCTGTGTCGTCGGCCAGCCACTCCCACTTGGCGGTGGCGTGAGTGAGCGCCTTGGCCTTGATGCCGGGCACGCCGGGAGCCACCAGGATGCCCGTGCCGCGCGGCGCAGAATCGAGTTCGGGCACGTCGACCACCAGCGTGACGAGGCGGATGTCCGGCCCGGGCGCGGGCATGAAGGGTTCCAGCTCGGGCAGTTCCGGGGCGAGCAGCCCCACGGCCGTAGGCCCGTCGGTGGCCAAGACCAGCAGCTGGGCAGCCGCGAAGCCGCGGTCCGTGCCGTGCTCCCAGTCGACAATCCAGGGGGCGGGGGCGCCGCCGTCGTACTTCTTGTCCTCGGGCACCTGCTCCGGGTCGGTGTCGTCCCGGTAGACGGCCCTGACCCGGTGGCCCAGGTGCATGCCCACGCCTGCCCGGGCCAGCGCGTCAACGAGCGCCGTGACGAGGGTGTGCATGCCCCCTGAAAGCCCTGCCACGGCGGACCCGGGCTGGCCGGTGGCACGCAGCGCTGCCACGGCGGCGGCCAGCGAGCCGTGCTCACGGATGCCGGCACGCAGGCCCGGGGCCACCGCGTCGACGTCGAGCTTCTCGGGATCGGCGGAGTGCACACCCGCAACCACGGGGGCGACAAGGCGTTCCAGCACGCGCTTGCCCATGCGCAGCCGCACGAGTTCGGCCACGCTGGAAACCTTCTCGGTGGTCCCGACGGTGGCGGGCAGCCTGGCGTCCACCGAGGCGCGGAGCACGCCGGAGGCACCGAGCGCTGCCCGCACCTCGGGCGCGTTCAGGTCCGAGGGGATGCCGAGGATTCCGGTGCGCGGCAGCGGGACGGGTCCGTCCGGCAGCCACACCCAGGCGCCGGCCGGGTTCGGCTGCACGATCCGCTCCGCCAGGCCCAGCTCTTCGGCAAGGTCGGCCACGGCGGTGTTGCGGGTTGCGAAGGACTCGGCACCGGAATCAAGCACCGTCCCGGCCACCTCGTGGCTGCCCACGCAACCGCCCCACATGCCGGAGGCCTCGTAGATGTCCACGTGGAAGCCGGCCGCCTGCAGGTCCCTGGCCGCGAGCAGCCCGGAGATTCCCCCGCCCACCACCACGGCACGGTTCGGTGCGGGGTGCTCAAGCGGGCGGTGGGCCTTGGCTGCGGTCTTGCGGGTTTCCATGGTCTCCCCTTGTGGCTGGTGCGGATTGCAGGGTTCGGGCTGGGCGCTGCGCTAGATCGAGTGGACCAGCGCAACCAGGCGTGTCAGGACCTCCGGGTCGGTGTCCGGCGGAACGCCATGACCCAAGTTCACCACATGTGCGGGCGCCGTGGAGCCCGCGGCCACCACCTCGCGGACATGTTGCTCCAGCACCTCCCACGGCGCGCTGAGCAGGGCGGGGTCGATGTTGCCCTGCAGCGGGACCCGGCCGCCCAGCCTGCGGTTCGCCTCGTCCAGCGGCAGCCGGTAGTCGACGCCCATGACGTCCACGCCAACATCCAGCATGGCGCCGAGCAGTTCGCTCGTTCCGGTGCCGAAATGGACCAGCGGCACGCCTAGGCCGCGGACATGGTCCAGGGCGATGGACGACGCCGGTGCCACATGTTCGGTGTAGTCGGCCAGTCCCAGCGACCCCGCCCAGGAGTCGAAGAGCTGGCCCGCGCTGGCACCGGCCTCGATCTGTGCACGCAGGAACTTGCCCGAGGCGTTGGCGGCCCAGCGCATGAGTTCCGCCCACAGCTCCGGCTCGGCGTGCATCATGGTGCGCGGGCCCAGGTGGTCGCGGGACGGGCGGCCCTCAACCATGTAGGCGGCCACGGTGAAGGGTGCCCCGGCGAAGCCGATCAGCGGGGTGCTGCCAAGTTCCTTGACGGTCAGGGCCACGGCCTCGCGGATCGGGTCCAGGGACTCGTCGGTGAGCTCGGGCAGGGCGGCGATGTCCTCGGCCGTGCGGATCGGCTTGTCCAGGACGGGGCCCACGCCGGGGACGATGTCCACGCCCACGCCGGCCAGCTTGAGCGGGATGACGATGTCGGAGAAGAAAATGGCGGCGTCAACGTCGTGGCGCCGGACCGGCTGGAGCGTGATTTCGGCGGCCATCTCCGGCTTCAGGCACGATTCCAGCATGGTCGTGCCCACCCGGAGGTCTCGGTATTCCGGCAGCGACCTGCCGGCCTGGCGCATGAACCAAACGGGGCGGCGGCTGGGCTTTCCGCCCCGGTAGGCAGTGATCAATGGGGAGTTTGCGGTGCGGCCATCCATCAGCGGGTGGCTTGGGCTCAGTGTCATGGCAACACCATACAGAGCCAAACTGGGCGTATTTTGTGCACAAACTGTCACCGTAGGAGGGCGCGGGCAGTGAGCTGGCGGTGAGCAGCCTCACACATTCTTGGTGACGCTTTGAGTCTACTTGTGCATAAACCCCCAGCTTGGGGGTCTACCATGTTGAAATTGTGGTTCTCTTTTCGCTCGTTGCCTCGCACACAGACCTTGACCTGGAAACCGTCGCCCGCCTCAGCTCCGGGGCATCGGAGGTCAGCTCCGAGCTGGTGGCTGCCCAAAATGCGGTGGCAGGGCTGGTGACACTGGCAACGTGCAACCGCTATGAGCTCTACCTCCATGCCCGCAGCGCCGATGACGTTGGGGCCGCCCGCAGCGCCGCCGTCGAGGCCGTCAGCCGGTACTCGGGACTGCCCGCGGCACAGGTCTCGGACGCCCTGGCCACCCTGCAGGAAGATGCCGTTCCCCGGCACCTGTTCTCCGTGAGCACTGGACTGGATTCGGCCGTCGTGGGCGAGCGGGAGATTGCCGGCCAGGTCCGGCGGGCCCTCAGCGAGGCGCAGGACCAGGGTGTCACCACCCCGCAGCTCGTGCGCCTGTTCCAGGCTGCGGCAAAAACCGCCAAGGACGTCGGTTCCCAAACCGCCCTGGGCAGCCGCGGCATGTCGATCGTCTCCGTGGCCCTCGACCTGGCCTCCGCCTTCCACGCGGCACCCTCCCAAGATGCCCCGCCACCTGCCGGGGCACTTTCAGCCGCCCCCTGCCCGCCTTCCGGGGATGCGGGCCCGCTCTCCGGCATGTCGGCGGTGCTGTTTGGCACCGGCGCCTATGCAGGAGCCGCGATGGCCCAGCTGGCCCAGCGCGGCTGCACCGACATCTCGGTTTATTCATCATCGGGCCGGGCCGACATCTTCACGGCCTCCCGCGGCGGCACGGCCCTCAATGACGACACCCTGCCGGGCGCCCTGGCCAATGCCACCCTGCTCGTGGGCTGCAGTGGCTCCGACCACCAGGTCACCAAGGCGGATTTGGCACAGTTGCGCCATGACAATTCGCCCCCGTTGACGGTCATCGACCTGGCCCTCAGCCACGACTTCACACCCGACATTGCCGAGCTTCCCGGCGTTGAGCTGCTGACCCTTGAAACGGTCCGCCAGGCGGCCCCGGCTGAGCAGGAAGAGACCCTCGCACAGGCCTCCGCACTGGTGACCGAGGCCACGAGCAGCTTCGGGCAGGCCCAAAACGCCCGCTCCCTGGACCACGCCATCGTGGCGCTGCGCCGCCACACCATGGCCGTGCTCGACGACGAACTGGCCAAGGTCCGCAAGCAGCACGGCTGCTCGGCGGCCACCGCCGAAGTCGAATTCGCCATGCGGCGCATGGTCAAGCAGCTGCTCCATGTGCCGACCGTCCGGGCGAAGGAACTCGCGGCAGCAGGCGACACCGAGAGCTACATCGCCGCCCTGGACGTCCTTTACGGGCTGAAACCGACGCCGGAAATCATCGGCAGCGCGGTGAGCGCAGCCTCCGCCACAAAAGCACCGGATGCTGGCGCCTCCCTGGACGGCACGGCAGGCACCGAAGCCACCGCCTAGCACCCGCCGGGACGCACCCCACAGCCCTCAGCCGAAGGCGTTTACGCCCGTCAATTCCGCCGAAAGCTCCCACAGGCGCCGGGCAGGGCCGGGGTCCACGGCGTGGGGATCCACACCCATGAAGCGGGCCAGCTCAGACGACGGATCGGTGGGCCGGGCAATGTCGCAATCCTCGCAGTAGACGCCGCCCCGCCCGTCCAGCTGCGGGGAGGTGCCGGCCCATACGGAGGTTGCCGCACCCTGTTCAGGCGTCTTGAAGCCGTCACGGAGCTTTCCTGATGCGTCCATCCAGCCGGCCGCCACCATCTCCTCCTGCGTCAGGTGCCGCTGCAGCCCCGTCATGATGCCGCCCGGGTTCACCGCAAACGCCCGCACCCCGTCGCCGGCACCCAGCTCGTCCAGCCACACGGCAAACAGGCTGTTGGCGGTCTTTGCCTGCCCGTACGCTTCCCATTTGTCGTAGCCGCGCGTGAACTGCGGATCGTCAAAGTGGATTCCGGACCGCTTGTGCCCGGTGGACGAGAGCGCCACCACGCGCGCCCCTCCGTCGGCCAGCAGCGGCCAGAGCAGGTTCGCCAGGGTGTAGTGGCCCAGGTGGTTGGTGCCGAACTGCGCCTCCCAGCCCGGGCCGACACGGGTTTCCGGGCATGCCATGATGGCGGCATTGTTGACCAGCAGGTCCAGCCGCTGCCCCGAGTCAAGGTAGTCGGCGGCGAACCGCTTCACGCTGGCCTGGTCTCCCAAATCCATGTCAAAAACATGCACACCTCCCAGGCCGGCCTCCTCCAGCACCCCTCGGGCATGCTCCGCACGGCGGGCTGGCACCGTCACGGCGGCACCGGCACCGGCCAGCGCGCGGACGGTCTCCAGCCCCAGGCCCGAATACCCTCCGGTCACGACCGCCGCGGTCCCGGAGAGGTCCACGCCGCTGACCACTTCCGATGCGGCCGCATAATGCCCAAATCCCGAACCCAGCGGTTCCTGCGGCGTTTTTTGACTGTCCGAGCGGCCCATGGCGCGCCTCTTTTCATCAGTGCCGGCCCCTCGCTCCTGCGGGGATGCCCTGATTCGAAATTTACTCCTGCGCGCCCACTTTGTCCCGGCTTTGCCACGCACCATTCCCGCCGTCAAGGTGGACGGCGGCGGGACAACCGGCCGCACAGGCCCGCCAGGCATGGGCCGGGCAGGTTCCCGCCTTGCATTGCAGGACCAAGAGCGTGTCCTGAGGCAACGCTGCACGCTTTAGGGGTACTAAATACGGGACTTCTTTCCAAAGACGCCAACCAGCAACGTGGCCAACCCGGTCACTGCGACCAAGCCGCCCCAGGCCAGGAACATGGCGGGGACGATCGGCACACCGTTGGGATCCATGGTCCTCGAAACTGCCATCAATATCGCCATGGCGACCATGAGTGCCGCACCGGCTGCCAATATGCAGAGGCCGGCCCTTCGAACGTTGTCCATGCCCTGCCCCTTTGTTCGCAATTCCCCGGACACCTTTTGTTCCCAGGGATTTTTCAGCCCACCCGTGTGCCGGGCCGGCCTACAGGCCCCGGCTCTGCCAGGCATCAATGCCGCCCTCAAGATGGACGACGTCGGCAAAACCGGCCGCGCGCAGGCTTGCCAGGGCCTGGGCCGAGCGGGTGCCCGCCTTGCAATGCAGGATCAAGGCCTTGTCTTGCGGCAGGGCCCCCAGCGCTGACCCGTCGCGGATGCCTCCCAGCGGTACCAGCACGGATCCGGGGATGCGGGCGATCTGGAACTCCACCGGTTCCCGGACGTCCACCAGCACAAAGTCGTCCTCTCCATTCTCCCGGCGGGCCAGGCGGGAGGCGAGCTCGTCCACGGAGATGAGGTCGCCGTCGTTCTTCTCCGCGGGAACCAGCCCGCAGAAGATTTCATAGTCGATGAGTTCGGTGATGGGCGCGGCAGCGGGGTCCTTGGCGATCCGGATTTCGCGCCAGCGGGAGGTCAGGGCGTCGAAGATCAGCAGCCTGCCCAGGAGTGTCTGGCCAATTCCGGTGATGAGCTTGACGGCCTCCGTGACCATCATGGCGCCGACTGAGGCGCAGAGCATCCCGAAGACGCCGCCCTCCGCGCAGGACGGGACGGTGCCGGGGGCCGGCGGTTCGGGGTAGAGGTCGCGGTAATTGGGGCCGAACCTGTCCCAGAAGACACTGACCTGGCCGTCGAAGCGCAGGATGGAACCCCACACGTAGGGCTTGCCGAGGATGGCTGCGGCGTCGTTGACCAGGTAGCGGGTGGCGAAGTTGTCGGCGCCGTCGAGGATGACGTCGTAGCCGGCGAACAGTTCCAACGCGTTGGAGGAATCCAGCCGGACATTGTGGAGCACCATGTTGACTCCGGGGTTCAGCTCCAGGACGGAATCGCGGGCGGATTCGAGCTTGCTGCGGCCGATGTCGTGCACGCCGTGGATCACCTGGCGCTGCAGGTTGCTCAGCTCCACGGTGTCGTCGTCGATCACGCCCAGCGTGCCCACCCCGGCCGCGGCCAGATACAGGAGGGCGGGGGATCCCAGTCCGCCGGCGCCGATCACCAGCACGCGCGCATTGCGCAGCCGGCGCTGGCCCTCCAACCCGATTTCCGGAATGAGGGCGTGGCGCGAATATCGCTCCAATTCTTCCTGGGCCAGGGGCGGGCCGGGCTCAACCAGGGGCGGCAGGGATGCAGGCGGAGCGGACTTCAAGGGCTGGATCACGGAAACCATACTTCTTAATCTAGTCCCGTCCTCACCGGCGGGCTCATTACCGGCGGGTAGAATGTCACACTATGGCGCTGCACCAGTTTTGGGGCAACGGAAGAGAAAGGCAGCCATATGAGTGTCGAACCCTCATCCAAGGAACGCCCAGCACCACGCACGCAGCCCAGCCGCATGCCCCGCGATGAACGCCGGGCCCAGCTGCTGGCCTCCGCCCTGGAGGTTTTCGTCAACCACGGCTACCACGGCGCCGCGATGGACGAGATTGCCGAGACCGCCCAGGTCAGCAAACCCGTCCTCTACCAGCATTTCCCCAGCAAGCGGGAGTTGTACCTGGCGCTGCTGGACGAGCACCTGGAGGCGCTGACCCAGATGCTGGTGACGGCGCTGGGGTCCACCACTGACAACAAGCTGCGCGTGCAGGCCACCATGAAGGCGTACTTCACGTTCATGGCCAAGGACGACCAGGCCCACCGGCTCGTCTTTGAATCGGACCTTGTCAACGACCCCGACGTCGCCGCCCGGCTGGAGGCGTTCAACGCCACGTACGCCGACGCGATCGGCCAGGTCATCGCCGAAGACACCAAGTTGCCGCCCGTCGAGTCCATCCTGCTGGGCCGTGCCCTGGCCGGCATGGCACAGGTCAGCGCACGGTTCTGGCTTGAAGCGAAGGGTGACCTCGACATCGATGTGGCCAGCGACCTCGTCTACCGTTTAGCTTGGCGCGGAATTAGCCGCTTCCCCAAGGAATCCTGACCGCCTGCCACTAGTGTGGTTGGTACATACTTATAGCTCTCATCCAAGGAGAAAACTGTGGAAATCAAGATCGGTGTCCAGCACATCAGCCGTGAAATTGTCCTTGAAACCGAACAGAGCGCCGACGACGTTGCCGCACTGGTCTCAGAGTCGCTCGCCAACGGCACCGAGCTGCGTCTTAAGGATGAAAAGGGCCGCCTGGTGATTGTTCCCGGCAACAGCATCGGATACGTTGAACTGGGCGGCGACAAGCCCCGCAGCATGGGCTTCGGCGCGCTCTAGGCCAGCCCGCCCGCGGCATTTCCAGGATTCACGCGACACGATTTACGCAAGGGACGGAACATCTTCATGGTTGCATTGGTCATTATTGCCCTGACCGCCGGCGCTTTGGGCGCCATCGCCTGGGCCGTTGACAAGTACCGCTACACCTTCGGCGCGGTGCTGCCGGCCGGTGCGGCCGTGGTGGCCGCCCTGCTTGTCTGGATCATCACCATGGCGGCAGGGCTGGACGGCAGCTCCGCCACCGCGTGGATCCCGTGGATCCTGTCCATGGCGGTTGGCGGCGCAGCAGCCTGGGCCACGGCCGGTTTTGTGGGCCGCACCCGCCACAACCGGCAAATTGACCGCACCACCCAGATTCTCCAGATCCACTAGGGGCACGACGGCGGGCCGCCGCCACCGCATCCGGCCCGCCAATGCTTTGCCCCGCCAGTGCGCAGGACCCTCCGGGGGCCTGCGCACCGGCGTTTAACCGGCTGCCGGTTCGGCGGCATCCCTGCACGCAGCAGGAGCCTGGGACGCAGGCGCCGCAGCCCTCAGGCGTCCCGGCCCTCTTCGGTGCAGATGCACAGCCGGTTTCCCTGCACGTCCGTGGCGATCACGAACTGCGGTGCGCTGGAGCGGTCCAGCGTGGCCCCCGCGGCCTCCACCTCGGCCAGGACACGTTGCGCCTCGCTGGCGGGAACGTGGATGTCAAAGTGGAAGCGGTTGGCGTTGGGCGTCTCCGTCTGCTGAAACCACATGGTGGGCAGCCTCCCGGCGGGATCCCGCAGCTCATCCGGTTCCCCTGCCTTTAACCCCAGCGCGGCGGCCCAGACCGGTGCCACGGCCGTGAAGTCAGCGGTGTCCATGGCAATTTCAACGGCACGCAGCAGCTCCGGCCGGGCCACTGCCCCGGCTTCGGCGGCGGCCGAGGAAATGGCCCGTGCCAGCGCCACGTCCCGCGCGGTCACCTTGTTGCCTGCATCATGCGAGGACAGCACCACGAACAAGGTGTCATAGCGCCAGTCGACATCCGGGTGGTGGTTCGCCGCCTGGGCTAGCGCCCCGATGGTGGCGAACAAGTCCAAGGCGGTGGCCGACGTCGGACATTTCAGTGCCGCCGACAGCCCGCCCAGGCGCAGCCTCCAGCCGGGCAGTTCCACCAGGGCCGCGTCGATTTCAGGCCGGGTCAATGTGTCCTGCGCACCCATGGCACGCTCCTTTGCGATTGCCGATCACGAGGCTGCCAGCGACCGTGCGGCGGGCAGTCCTTACAGGTCGGGGCGGCCGTTCATCGCGGAGGAGGCCAGTGCGTGCGCCCGCTTGGGGATGCGTCCGCCCTGTGCTGCCAGTCTGCCACCGATGACCGCGTGTTTGAAGGCCTCGGCCATGACCACAGGATTTTGTGCGCGGGTGACGGCGGTGGCCAGGAGGACGGCGTCGCAGCCCAGCTCCATGGCCAGGGCGGCGTCGGAGGCTGTGCCAATGCCGGCGTCGAGCACCACGGGGACCGAGGCGCGGGAGACGATCAGCTCGATGTTGTGCGGGTTCAGGATGCCCAGGCCCGTGCCGATCGGGGCGCCCAGCGGCATGACGGCGGCCGCGCCCAACTCCTCGAGGCGCAGGGCCAGGACGGGGTCGTCATTGGTGTAGGCGAAGACCTTGAAGCCGCTGTTGACCAGCTGCTCCGTGGCCTCGACCAGTTCCAGGGCGTCGGGCAGCAGCGTGTGCTCGTCGGCGATGACCTCAAGTTTCACCCAGTCGGTTTCCAGCGCCTCGCGGGCCAGCTCGGCGGTCATGACGGCCTCGCGCGCGGTGAAGCAGCCGGCAGTGTTGGGCAGGATGCGGATGTTGTTCTCCAACAGCAGCTTGAACAGGTTCGTGCCGCCGCCGGCTGCCTCGTCCACCGAGTAGCGGCGCATGGCCACGGTGGTCAGCTCGGTGCCGGAGGCGATGAGGGCGGCGCCGAGGCCGGACAGGCTCGGCGCACCGCCGGTGCCCATGATGAGCCGGGAATTCAGGGCCACCCCGTCGATCACCAGGGCGTCGTTGCGGGTCAGGGTTTCAGTCATGGCGTTCACTTTCGGTTGCGGGCGGGCTCGGGCGGAAGGGGAACGGGAAGGGCCATTTCAGCCGCCCTGCACGGCCGTGACGATTTCCAGTTCGTCCCGGTCCTCCACAGCGGTGGCCGACCACTGGCTGCGCGGCACCACGGCGGCGTTGCGGGCGACGGCGACACCCAGCCGTCCGCCGTCGGCCGCCTGGCCTGTGGGCAAAAGCGCCCTGCCCGTGGTGGCGGTGACAAGGTCGGCCACGGTGGTGCCGGCCGGAAGGGATTCGGTGGTGCCGTTGAGCGAAATGGTGTGCATGGTGTCTCCTACACGGTGGGGGCGGCGTGCGCCGGGCGGATGGTGGGCGAGAAGCGGTCGGGGCGGAAGCGCAACCAGGCCAGGTCGGCGATTCCGCCGAGCAGCTGGCGGACGATGTGCGCGGCGATCGGGGTCAGCAGCACCCCGTGGCGGAAGAATCCGGTGGCGATGATGAGCCCCGGAATGTCCCTGCCGCCTGCGTCCGCCACGCGCCCCAGCAGCGGCGCGTTGTCCGGGGTGCCGGGCCTGGCGCGGGCGGTGCATTCGAGCAGTTCCAGCTCGGCCACCGCGGGCAGCAGCACCTGGGCATCGCGCAAAAGTTGGTGCACTCCCCCGGCGCTGACTCCGGGGTTGTGGTCCTCGCGGCTGGTCGCGCCGATGACCACGGTGCCGTCCTCGCGCGGCACGATGTACACCGGCAGCCCGCGGACGAGCCCGCGAATGGTCGCCGTCACCAGCGGACGCAGCTGTTCGGGGACGCGCAGGCGCAGGACGTCGCCGTGGACTGGGCGCAGCGGCAGCTCGAGCCCCGCCGGCAGGTTGTTGAGCTGCGGGGCGGCCAGCCCGTTGGCCACCACCACCTCCCGGGCGCGGATTTCGGTGCCATTTTCAAGCACGACGCCGGCCACCCGGCTCTGCCTTCCGGCTCCCCCGCCGCTTGTTTCCTGGCGGTCCCACAACAGGCCGGCGGCTGGCTGGGCGATGAACGGATCGGCATCGCCGCGCGCGGCGGCAACCTCTGCCAGCCGGTGCCGGAGCCCGGCGGCCGCACCGCGGGGGTCCACCTGGTGGTCGGCGGCGATCCTGTAGGCGCAGGAGATGTGCGGACCCACCATCGGCTCGGCGGACCGGGCCGCCCGGATGGTCAGCTGCTCAACGTCCAGGCCGTTCTGCGCCTGCACCTCCCGCAGGTCGGCCAGGGCACCGCGGTCCGCAGCGTCGGCACCCAGCACAAGGGTCGGCGTCGTACGGAATCCGGTGCCGGGAACGCCCGGGCCCTCAAGGGATGCGGCAAAGCCGGGCCAGCGCGCATTGGAGGCGAGCGTCAGCTCCAGGAGCTCTTCCTCCTGGTAGTGGAGTTCGCTGACGGGGGCCAGCATGCCAGCCGCGGCGAACGTGGCGCCGGTGGCGGGCGCGGGGTCGATCACCACCACCGACCGGCCCGCACACTGGGCTTCCCAGGCGATGCCGAGCCCCACGATGCCGCCGCCGATGACGGCGACGTCGGGCAGGGTGAGGCCGCCGGGATTGTCCCCCGGTGCCTGGGTTTCAGGGGCCGATGCCCCATGGATGGCGGGTGCCACAATGTTCTCCTTCCCTACGCCGGCATGATCCGGATCAGGTTCCACGCCCTGGAGGCGCTGTCGGTCGGCGCAGTCGGCGCCCTCTCAGCCAGCTTCACTGGCTCCCGCGGTACTGCACTAGTCTATGAGACATGCCCCAGACTTCTGCCATTCATGACGCCACGCCCGCCTCCGCTGCCGCCGCCCCGGCCCCCGGCCTTGCTGCCGCCCGCCTCTACCTGTGCACGGATTCCCGCGCCGAACAAGGCGATTTCGCCGATTTCCTGCGGGCCGCCTACGCCGGCGGGGTGGACATCATCCAACTGCGCGACAAGAACATCGAGGCTGCCGAAGAGCTGGAAAAGCTTGAGGTTTTGCGTTCGGTTGCGGCGGAGTTCGGCAAGCTGTGGGCCGTCAACGACCGCGCCGACATCGCCCGGCTCAGCGGGGCGCCGGTGTTCCATGTGGGCCAGAAGGACCTGCCGCTGCCGGCCGCCCGTTCGCTGATCGGGCCCGACGTTTCGATGGGCCTGTCCTGCCACGACCCCGCGCAGGCGACCGCCGCCGCAGCTTCCGGGGCCGACTACTTCTGTGTGGGCCCGTTGTGGGCCACCCCCACCAAGCCGGGCCGGGCCGCCGTCGGGCTCTCCCTGGTGGAGCATGCCGCATCGCTGGCCACCGCCAAGCCGTGGTTTGCCATTGGCGGGGTGGACCTCTCCACTGTGGACCAGGTGGTCGCCGCCGGCGCCTCCCGGATTGTTGTGGTTCGCGCCATTACCCACGCCGACGACCCGACGGCGGCCGCCCAGTCGCTGCTTTCCCGCCTGCCTGCCCTCGGATAGCGGCCCGCCGCGTCCCATGCCCTGCCTCGGCCCGCCGGAGGGCCCGCCTATGCTGGGATTACAGCAACCCCGGCACGAAGGAGCATCATGAGCACCCCACTGACCTTCCGGCACCTGTTCGGCCCCGGCCCCAGCAATTGCTACCCGGAGGCGGTCGCAGCCCTCGGGCATCCCATCTTGGGCCACCTCGACCCCCTGTTCATCGAGATGATGGACAGCGCCTGCGAGGGTCTGCGCCAATTGTGGGGAACGGCCAACGCGCGGACGCTGCCGTTGAGCGGCACCGGATCCGCGGGCATGGAAGCCGCCTTCGTGAACTCGGTGGGCCCCGGCGACGTGGCCGTGGTGGCTGTGAACGGACTCTTCGGCGTGCGCATGTGCGAGGTGGCCCGCCGCGCCGGCGCCGAGGTGGTGCGTGTGGACCACGAGTGGGGCCGGCCGATTGACCCCGAGCGGGTGGCCTCCGCCCATCCCAACCCCAAGGTCATCGCGGCAGTGCACGCCGAGACCTCCACCGGTGTGCTCTCCGACATCGCCGCGCTCGGCCGGCTCAAGGGCGACGCCCTGCTGCTGGTCGACGCCGTCACCTCCATCGGCGGCCTGGAACTGCTCGCCGACGACTGGGGCATCGACATTGGCTACGCCGGGACGCAAAAGTGCCTGGGCGTGGCGCCGGGACTTGCCCCCTTCACCATTTCCGACGCCGCTTTCGAGCGCCGCATCCAGGACCCGCAGTCCTGGTACCTCGACCTCGGGCTGCTGGGCGGGTATGTCGGAGCGGCCGGCGGCAGCAAGCGCACCTACCACCACACGGCGCCGGTGGCCATGGTGGCCAGCCTCGCCGCCGGGCTTGACCGGGTCCTTGGTGAAGGGCTCGACGCCGTCCAGGCCCGCCACGCGGCGGCCGGCCTGGCACTGCAGGAAGGCCTGCAGGACATGGGCCTGGAACTGTTTGCCGAGGAAGGCTCGCGCCTGCCCAGCCTGACCACCGTCAAGGTGCCCGACGGCGTGGACTCGGCAGCCGTCCGCGCCTACCTTCTGGAGCGCTTCAGTTTGGAGATTGGTTCCGGTGCCGGCGAGTTTGCCTCCACGGTGTGGCGGATCGGAATGATGGGTCCCAACGCCAACCCGGCCTCCGTTGTGCTGGTGCTCGGCGCGCTCAAGGAAGCCATCGCCAAGGCCTGAGACCTGGACGATGGACATGCGCCGGCGACGCCGCTGACATGGCGCAGCAACCGTGGTGGCGCAAAGTTGGGTGCTTCGCCAGCGCATGTCCAAGGGCCTCCGCGGCCATGCGCAGCGGCGGACTGGAATGGTGCGCATGGCTGGTGCCTGGAACGTGCCGGCCGGCGCTTGAGCTGTTTACAGCCCCACGGTCTCCCCCAGCGCCTCAAGCTGGAGCTCAAAAAGTGAGGCAGGATCGCCGAACGTCCCTGGGCCGTACTGGCCAAATACCTCAAAGCTGACCATTCCGAACAAGGCCGCCCACACCATGACTCCGCGGGCCAGCAAGCCGTCAGGAAGCGAGATCCCCATCTCGGCCCGGATGGCCGCAAAGCTGTCCGCCAGCACAGCTGAAACGCCCCCACCGGGCGGAGACTCCCCGGCGGACTGCCCCACCCCGGACTGAGCGCCGCTGGCCACTGCCGCACCATGAGCCTGGTCCAGGATCTGCACCAGCCGCACCACCACCCGTGTTCCGGGTCCCGTGGTCTGCTCAGCCGGCGCTTCGTAGCCCGGGACCGGCGAACCAAACAGCAGGCCGTAGTGGGCGGGCTCTGCCAGCGCCCATTCCCGAACAGCGCGGCCCAACATGCGGAACTGGGCCGGGAAATCATCAGCAGCAACACCTGACAGGGCCCCGTCCACGGCGTCGCCCAAGGCGGTGTAGCCGTCAACCACCAGCAGCGTCAGCAGCTCGTCGCGGTTTTTGACGTAGCGGTAGACGGCGGAGGACACCACCCCGAGGTCGCGCGCCACGGCCCTCAGTGAGAGGCCGGCAGCCCCGTGGACCGCCAGGTGGGTGCGGCCGATGTCCAGAATGTCGTCCATGGTCTGTGCCCGTGCGCGTTCCCGCGGTGTTTGAGTCATGGACCCAGTTTTGGGCAATTCAAGATCACCGTCAACTTAAGTGAGCACTGCTCTTGACTTGTCCGGCCGGGCGTCGCATAGTTAATGCGAGAGCACCGCTCTCACATTCGACAATTCCCAGCGAAATGAGCACATCATGAACGCCATCAAGATCGTCACCGGCGCAGGCCCGGTCGGCTGGACCGTTGCTAGCCAGCTGGCCGAGGCAGGCCACCATGTGCGGGTCCTGACCCGCTCCGGTTCCGGACCGGAGCACCCGCTGGTCGAAAGGCTCCGCGTCGACGCCGGAAATCCAACACAACTGGCCCCCGCATTGGCCGGGGCAGATGCGGTATTCCACTGCATCCACGGTTCTCGGTACAGTGCTGATGTGTGGCGCCGGGAGCTTCCCGGCTCCGAGCGGGCCGTGCTCACGGCGGCGGGTGAGGCGGGCGCCGTCGTCATTTTTCCGGAGAGCCTCTACTCCTACAGCAGCCCGGATAGGGTCATGGCGGAGAACAGCCCAAGGCAGGCCGCCGGCGGAAAGCGCGGCGTGCGCACGGAGCTGCTGGCGGGACGGGCGGCGTCGGACACGCCGACGGTGAGCGTGGTGGCGTCGGATTTCTTCGGTCCGCGGGTGCTCACCGCCCACGCGGGCGACCGCATGGTGCCGCTGGTCCTCGACGGCAAGCGGGTGCAGGTGCTGGGCAGCGCGGACCTGCCTCACTCATTCACGTACGTGCCCGACCTTGCCGCGGCGATGATCCGCGCCGCCGAACGGCCGCAGCTGTGGAATTCCGTGCTCCACGCACCCACCAATCCGGCGCTTGCACAGCGGGAGATGGTGGCGGCATTCGCGCAGGCTGCGGGCGTTCCTGCGCCAAGGGTGGGAGCCATTCCCGGCTGGACCCTGCAGGCGGCCGGGATATTCTCTGCCGACATGCGCGAACTGGCCGAGATGGCCTACCAATTCCGGGCCCCGTTCATCATGGAATCGGCCGCGAGCGAGCAATTGCTTGGGCTGGCACCCACCCCCTTGGAAGCTGCCGCCCGGGAGACCGTTGAATGGTGGCGCAGCCGGGCCCAGCATTCACCGGGCAGCCCCCGCGCAGCTGCCAAAATGTAGCCGGGCGTTCATGCGGGAACCCTAGACTTCTGCAAGATCCCCGCCGGTTCCTGCCGGCCCTTGGCTTCAACTGAACGGACTTCCACGATGATCACCGCTGCCCGGCCGATGACCCTCCTCCAGGCCGAGGGCGTGCTGTTTGATTTCAACGGCACCCTGTCCGACGACGAGGGCATCCTCCGCGACTTGTTCATCCAACTGGCCGCCACGGAGTTCGGGTTCACAATGACGGCACGGCAGTACCAGGAAGACCTTGCCGGGCGCAGCGACACCGAAATCCTTGAGGACATCATGGCCCTCGCGGTGGCGCCCGCGGCTGCACGGGCTGCCGAGATCGACCGCCTCCTGCCCCTGATCGATGCTGAATACCAGTCCCGGGTCGCCGCGGAAAGCACCATCCGCCCGACCACCCGCGAATTGGTGCACGCCCTGCACGCGGCCGGATTGAAGTTGGGCGTGGTGACCGGGGCCAGCCGGCTTCAGGTCCTGCCGGCGCTGGAGCGCGCCGGATTGCTGGAGCTGTTCGGCGTCGTGGTGACCGACGAGGACGTGGACCGGGGCAAGCCCCACCCCGAGGGTTTCCTGCGTGCGGCAGCGGCCCTGGGGCTCGCGGACCCGTCGCGTGTCGTGGCGTTCGAGGACTCGCTCCCCGGGCTGGGCGCCGTTGCCGCGGCCGGCATGACCGCCATTTGTGTGGAAGGGACCCACCCAACGGAGATCCTGCGGCAGCATGCAGGCATTCTTGTGCCGGAAATCAGCATTGCCTGCCTGGAGCTGGCCCTGCGCTAGGACTTGCAGAGGCAGAACGGGTGCCCGGCCGGGTCGAGAAAAACACGGAAGGTGGTGCCGGGCTGGTGTTCAGCCTTCACGGCACCCATCCCGAGCACGCCGGCCTCCCCGGCGTCGAGGTCTTCGACCACGACGTCAAGGTGCATTTGTTGCGGGTGCTCCTGCCCCGGCCACACGGGCGGCGAGTAATTCTCAACCTGCTGGAAGGAGATGCAGTTGCTGCCGCCATCGGGCCGGAGGTCGACCCAGCCGTCCTCAACCGTGGCGTACCAGCCCAGGAGCGAACCGTAGAAGTCCGCCAACAGTGCAGCGTCGGGGCAGTCAATGACAAAAGTGGGATTCCGGGCAATGGCCATGCCCAAACGTTACTCCTGTGAACCGCCAAGTTCCATGGCCCCGGCCAGCAGCTCGAAGCTGCGGATCCGTGCGGCAGGGTCGGTGATCTGGGATGCCACGATGAGCTCATCGGCGTCGGCCTTTATGGCAAATTCGTCCAGGTAGGAGCGCACCACGGAGGGCGTGCCCACGGCGGCGTATCGGAACATGTTCTGCACCTGCTGCCCGGCGGGTGATTCGAGCAGCAGGTCCGATTCGGCATCACTGAACGTCTGGCCGCGTCCCACCAGCGCACCGACCATGCGGCGGCGGGCCCTCAGCAGCAGCTCGTCCGCCGATTCCTGGCTGTCGGCCACAATGGCGTTCACGCCGGCAATCACGTACGGCTCGGCCAGCGCGGCCGAGGGCTTGAACTCGCGGCGGTAAATGCGCACCGCATCCTCCAGTGCCTGCGGGGCAAAGTGCGAGGCAAACGAATACGGCAGGCCCAGGGCGGCGGCCAGCCGGGCGCCAAACAACGAGGAACCCAGGATGTACAGAGGCACGTTCGTGTCCTTGCCCGGGTAGGCGTTGATGCCGGGGATCAGGCTGGCGCCGGCAAAGTAGCCCTGCAGCTCCTGCACATCCTGCGGGAAGGTGTCGGCGGCGGACGGGTCCCGGCGCAGCGCACGCATGGTGGCCTGGTCGCTGCCGGGAGCGCGCCCCAGCCCCAGGTCAATGCGCCCCGGATGCAGTGTCTCCAGCGTGCCAAACTGCTCGGCGATCTGCAGCGGCGAGTGGTTCGGCAGCATGATCCCGCCCGCGCCCAAACGGATCGTGGAGGTGTGCGCGGCAACGTGGGCAATCAGCACGCTCGTGGCCGACGACGCGATCGAGGGCATGTTGTGGTGCTCGGCAAACCAGATCCGCTTGTACCCCCACCCCTCGGCCTTCTGCGCCAGCTCCACCGAGGAGCGCAGGCTGGCGGCAATGCCGTCCTCGCCAATGTGGGCAAGGTCAAGGATGGAAATGGGGAGCGTCATGGGTGCTGCCTTTCGGGTAGTCTCACTTGCGCCAACCCCGCCGCGCCACAGGATATTTCCGCCAGTGCCGCGCCTCACGCAATCCCCTGCCAGGTACGACGGCGGAACCCGCCAATGTTGTCATCCGCGCCCCGCGCCGGAAGCCGGTGTTGGGCTGGCAGGTGGGCAGGCTGCGGTTAGCCGACCCTCCGGGACAACTCGTTCTCCACGGCCCTGCGAATCCAGTTTGATACCGACCGGCCGTCGGCAGCGGCCTCGTCTCGCACACGCTTGAGAAGCTCCTCCGGGAACCGGACGGGGACGGGCTCGCTCAATTTGGCGCTGCATGACAACCGATGGGCTGACACTTCTTGGGGCTTTGTTCCTCGCAGGAGCAACAGGGACGACCAGCATGTCGACATCCAACCGGTCCATGCCGATTAGTGGATTCCTTTGTATGGCAAATGGCTACAGTTTTGCGGGAACATTCAGCCGGTCTATCGCTGCCAGCGCCGAGGCCCGACCGGCCCGGTTCGCCCCAAGTGTGGAGGCGGAGGCGCCGTAGCCCACCATCAACAGGCGGGGCTCCCGCGCAACCTTTACGCCGTCCATGACGATGCCGCCGCCTGGTTCGCGCAGTTTCAGCGGGGCCAGATGGTCCAGTGCGGCCCGGAAGCCCGTGGCCCACAGGACGACATCCGCGTCAAAAGTGGATCCGTCCTCGAAGACAGCCCCGGACGGGATGAGTTCACGCAGGGGTCCGCGGGAGACCAAGGTTCCGGCGGCGACGCCGTTTTGGTACTGCTGTGTTAAAGGAAGCCCGGTCACGCCCACGACGCTCAGCGGCGGCAGGCCTGCTGAAGTGCGTTCATTGACGCGGCGCTCCACGTCGCGGCCCCAGTCGGGGTTGAACTCGCGGGTGGTGAACTCCGGCGGACGGCGCGTGGACCACGCTGTCTGGATACCGGCGTCGGCCAGTTGCAGCAGAAACTGCACGGCCGAGGTGCCGCCTCCCACCACCAGCACGCGCTGGCCTGCAAAGTCGTTCACGGACCAAAAGTCGCGGCTGTGCAGCTGCCGTCCGGCAAACGAGGCCATGCCCGGGTAGTGCGGCCAGTGGGGTTTGTCCCAGGTGCCGGTCGCGTTGATGACCAGCCGTGTTTCGTAGGAGCCGTGGTCCGTTTCCACCGCCAGCGGCGGGCCGGCAATGTCGGCGGGGACTCCGCCGTCGTCCTCAGGAAAAAGCATTGCGGAGTCATCGGCGAGCGTGTGCACGGCGGTCACCTTCACGGGCCGGTGCACGGGCAGCTGGAAGGTTTTCTCGTAGCTGCCGTAGTAGCGCGAGACGACGGCGGAGGCCGGCTCGGCCGGATCGGACGGCGGAAGTTTCATGCCGGGGAGGTCGTGGATACCGTGGGCGCCGCCCAGGGTGAGCGAGGGCCAGCGGTGCAGCCAGGCGCCGCCGGGTTCGGGATTCGCATCGAGCACCACAAAGTCGGTTTCGGGATTGAGCCCGTGCCGCGCCAGGTAATACGCGGCCGACAGCCCGGCCTGGCCCGCACCAATTACCACCACATCCAGCATTTTTTGCCTCCTACTGGACTGCAACTGGCGGCAGTAGAGGCCTATTCCGGTTGTGCTGCACGCCACCGGGCGGACATGGCTTGGTCCGCGAACCAGGCAACGCCGGCGCCGGCCGCGTAGGCCACGAGGTCCAGTGCGGAGAAGGTGGTGCCGAAGAGCAGGCGCGACGGCGGGAAGCTCACCGCCAGCTGCTCGGGCACGCCCGTGAGCTGGGCCAGCTCGATGGCGGCGCTGATGCCGAAGGCTGCGAGCGCAAGCCAGGCACGCTTTGCGTGGGGCAGGAACAGGGCCAGCACAAGGTAGACGAGCACGGTGTAAAGCGCGTCCGAGACAAGGTTGGCGAAGGATCCCGGGAT
Source organism: Arthrobacter stackebrandtii (assembly GCF_017876675.1). NCBI lineage: Bacteria > Bacillati > Actinomycetota > Actinomycetes > Micrococcales > Micrococcaceae > Arthrobacter > Arthrobacter stackebrandtii. Next base: position 2,749,413 of record NZ_JAGIOI010000001.1, on the reverse strand, counting down.
GAAGAAGTGGATCACCAAGCCAAGGACGGCCACGCCGGTTGCTGCGATGGCCAGCGCCATTCGCCGGGACTTGGAAAGTTTGGGAAATGCCATGGGCTCGAGTCTAGCGGCGGCCCATCTCACGCCCGCACCACCGGCAGGTCCTTCCAGTCGGTGGTGTAGCGGGGCGAGGCAAGCTCGCGCTTCATGGACCATTGCGGCGCCTGGGCCAGCCCGCCTATCCCGATGCCGATGGCGGTGCTGCCGAACTTGTTCCGCACCTCCCCCATCACACCGCCCACTTCCGGCTGCGCGTCCCCGGCACCGAATACGTCCAGCATCCCTGCGCCGGAGGCCGGCTCCAGGCCGCTGAACAGGACACCTGCCCGCAGGTAGGACGCCCCGGTGACGGCGCTCTGCCGGATCGCGGCGACGGCGGCCCTGACCAGCACGATCGGGTCCTGCGTCGGCGCGGCAAACCGGATGGTAGCGGCGGGGAAGCTGCCCTCCCCCGCAGCGAAGCGGCTGGTGCCGGCCGTAACCGTCATGGCAGAGGCACGCATGCCTTCCTCGTTAAGGCGGGCGGCGCCGCGCTGGGCGTAGACGGCCATGACCTCCTCCATGCCGGCAACCGTGGTGACGGGTTCGGAAAAGCTGCGGGAGAACATGATCTGCTGCTTGTCCACGCGCTCCTCAACATGGGGGATGCACTCCGTGCCGTTGAGTTCCATGACGGTTCGCTGCAGCACCACGGAGAATTTCTTGCGGATGACAGCGGGATCTGCGGCCTTGAGCTCGGCGATGGTCTCAATGCCCATCATCTTCAGCCGGTCGGCCGTCTTTCCGCCCACGCCCCAGAGCCCCGAAGCCGGCACGCGTTCCTGGATGCCTTCCACGTGTCCGGGTGGCATCGCCTCCAGGGCGCACACCCCGCCCAGCGCCGGATTCTGCTTGGCGATCCGGTTGGCAAACTTCGCCAGTGTCTTTGTCGAGGCCACCCCCACGCAGACAGGCACGCCCACGTGGCGCATGACCGCGGCACGGATGTCGCGGCCGGCGGCCTGCAGCTGCGCAGGGTCCCCCACGAGTCCCACGAAGGACTCATCGATCGAGTACACCTCCTGCCAGGTGCCAAAGCGGCCCACCACCTCCATGACCCGGGAGCTCATGTCGCCGTACAGCTCGTAGTTGCTGGAACGCGCCACCAGCCCCCACGCCTTGGCCTGCCCCTGGACCTGGAACCACGGCGCCCCGGTTTTGATGCCCAGCTCCTTTGCTTCCGCCGAGCGCGCCACCACGCAGCCGTCATTGTTGGAAAGCACGACGACGGGACGGCCTTCCAGCCTTGGGTCAAAGACCCGCTCGCAGGAGACATAAAAGTTGTTCACGTCCACCAGGGCGATGCGGTTGTTGCTCATGGCCCCATTCTTCCACGTTCCGAACATTTGTTCGAGTCACCCGCGCAACCCCATCCGAACAGCACTGGCGCCGGCCCGCTGCCACCAGCCACACCAGGGAGCCCAGCCCCACCTCCAGACAGGATCGATTGATATTCGATTGATAGTAGTCGATAATCAACAGATGAAAGATTCCGTCATCATCTTGCTCCGCGCCCTGCTCATCATGATTTTCATGGGCACCGTGCTGGGGCAAACCATCGTCGCCCCTACCCTCGCAGCAGAATCGGCAACACTGTTTCCGGAGGTCGCCGGCCTTGCGGTCCCGTATGCGGCGCTGGTGATTGGCGGCATCTTCTGCCTTCAAGCCATGCTGGTGGCCACCTGGATCCTGCTCTCGCACGTCCAGCGCGACGTCATCTTTTCACCCGACTCCCTCCGCTGGGCCACCGTCATCATTTGGGCCGCGGCGGCCGCCACCACCCTTGCGCTCGTCCTCGGCATCCACCTTTTCGGCGTCGTCAGGACCGGCGGACCGGGCGTGCTGCTGCTGGTGGGCGGGACAGTCATCTGCGGCACGGCGTTTGTGCTGCTCATGTCTGTCATGCGCGACCTGCTGCGCAGCGCCACCCGCCTGGACAGCGAGCTGGCGGAGGTAGTCTAATGCCCATCATTGTTGACATCGACGTCGAGCTGGCCCGGCGCAAGATGTCCGTGGGCGAGTTCGCCGCGGCCGTGGGCATCTCCGCCGCCAACGTCGCAGTCCTGAAGAATGGCCGGGCCAAGGCGGTCCGCTTCACCACCCTCGATGCCATCTGCCGGGTCCTCGACTGCCAGCCCGGCGACATTCTGCGCTGGGTTCCCGAAGATGCTGGCAAGCCCACCTGACCCGGCCCGCCACCCGGCCTTTTGCCCAAGCACGACGGCGTGGGGCCCCTTCCGCTGGAAGGCGCCGCACGCCGTCGTACTCCATAACGGCCGCGGCCAGCTTCCGGCGGCCTGCACGGTTACCCGGGGCTGACCGCCTGGAAGTGTGCCCACCTCCGGTCTCTGGACAGGGTCCTTGCCGACATCACAACAACCACCCCGGCAACCACCGGCGCAATGAATCCGGCCGCACTCACAACCATGATCCCGGGGACGAAACCGGCCAGACCGAGGGCGATACCGATAGCAAGGCGCACGGCGGGCCGAATCGAGAGCAGTCCACTGACCGGCAGCGCAAACGCCAGGCTGCCCAGCACAGCAGCCAAGAGGATCAGCGGCCACTGCAGGGAACTGCCAGCACCTGACAACTGTGAGGCGGAAGCAACCACCAGGCCCGCACCAAGGAGCGCCGCCGAGATCCACATGACCTTGCCAAAACGCGGTGCGAGCATCAGTGCTGCTGAGACAACCAACGGCATGGCCGCCAACGCCCCCGCGGCCAATCCCAGATTCATGGCATGCGTGGAATCGCTGGCTCCGGGACCCCACGTACTGCCGGTGAGCGCGAATGCCGCACAGGCAAGTCCCGCCACCAACGAAACTAGGGCCATGGCGCCAGCAGTGGCGCAAGACCTGCGGGCCGCCGCGGCGCGCGGAACGGAGCGAGGCGGACCGGTGCGCCTGGCTTCAGCAACCGCCACTTTGGGCTGCTCCGGCCGGGAGGCCGCCACTGCCAGCACCAGGGCTGTGGCCGCAACCACGGCTCCCATCATTTGCCCCATGGCCGCCGCCACACCGAGGACCATGGAGAGGACCGCCGCCACGGGCAGACTCAGCAGCCACCGCATGGGGGCCGGCAGCTTCCGTTCCGCCAACGAGGCAACAGGAGCCAGCAGCGAAGCAGTGCCAAAGACCCACGCCGCCAGCATGAACAGGAGCGTGGAGGAGCCGAACCACGTTTGCCCGGTCCCGGCATCGGCCTCTTCAAAACCGACGGACCAGCTCGCAGCCGCCAGCGCCGCCACAGCCCACGAGGGCACAGCACCCGCCGCCAGCCACAGCGCCGACGGTGCGGACAGTTGGCCCCTGCGGCGCAGAAGGATCAGGACGGCAAAGGACAGCGCCAGGGGCCCGGCAAAAATTGCCAGCACGATGCGTGCAGCACCGGCCCCGGGCTGCTGGAGCACATCGGTCAACAGAATCCCGGTGGCAACAACATAGGCCGCCAGCGACACGACTGCGGCCACCACCGCCCACCGGCTCGTTGCCCGCTCGCCGAGCCCGTGGGCCCTGATCGACCACGCCTCTGCGACGCCCGGCCGCGCAATCCCCCTGTCACCGGCGTGTTCCTCGAGGGTGTCGAGCATGAATCGGCCATGCTCCTCCCGCCAGGCCTTCGGGTACCAGCGCAGCAGCCGCTCGTACTTGTTCCGCAACGAAGGACTCATCCGGCGAACCCCCACACCATGGTTGCGGGAGAGGGCCTGATGGCCGCCGGACGCGGTGCCGCGAGGCGCTTTTCCGCGGCTCCGAGGCGGACCGCAAGCCGCTCCGTCTCCAAGGTCAGCGCTGCGATGCCGTCGTCTGTCAGCTCGTAGTACCGCCGCGCGCGTCCGTCAACAATTTCTTCACCTGCCCGGGCGACGAAGCCTTCCCTCTCCAGCCGTTCCAGCGAGGCATAAAGCGTCGTCACCCGCAGCGACACCTTCCCGTCGGCCAGTTCCGCCACATCCCGCAGGATGGCGTAACCGTGCCGGCGCCCGCCGGCAAGGGCAGTGAGGATCCAAAACGTATTTTCATTCATGGCTGCCAATATACCCACAGTGGGAATATAAAACCAGAAGGAGTGTCACCAGGCCTTACCGCCCCTGTGCAGGTAGATTCGAGTCATGAGTTCCCGATCCCCCACGCCAGCCCTTTTGAAATGGCTGGCCCCTTTCCTGGTGTTCATGGCGGTGCCAGCCCTCAGCGGGTGCGCCGACAGCACCGATTTTCAGGCCTCGCTGGCGAGTCGCGCGGAAAGCACGGAATTCACCTTGCCTCGGGGCGAAGACTCCGGCGCCCCCTTTGAGCTCTGGGATGAAGTGTTCATTGCCTGCCCCTACACCGACGTCACAACAGCCCCCGCGCCGTTCGCCAAGGCAGCCATGGCCGTGGACACCCCCTCAAACGAGGGCGCACAGTGGTTGCTCTTTGCCAAGGACAGCAAGGTCAAACGCATTTCCATGAACAGGACTTCGATCGATTTCTGCCTGGACGGCGCCGTCAACAACGCCCACCGGCACGACCAGCTTTGGAGCGCGAAAAAGTCCGACGGCGCATGGCTCATGACCGCGGTTGACCACCAGCGGGCCGGGTAGCTACTCCCGGATTTCTTCCCACACTGGCTTGAGGTGCGCCGGCACGGCGTCGCCGACCGCGGCGGGGAACTCGCAGCTGAACTCGCCCTTGTAACCGAAGAGGAAACCAAACCACCGGTTCCGCACCTGCATCTGGACGGTGTAGACGCCGCGATCCTCGTCATAGCTTTCGTAGAGGTCCGCCGTGCCGGTGCCGATGGGCGGGAACGTGAACGCAACGGGACCTTCATAGAAACGTTGTCCGGTGGTCTGCAGGTGGAGGGATCCGTCGTCGAGCACTTCCAGGACTAGGTCGGTGGCCAGGTGCTGGTGGGTGCCAAGGTAGTCGACAACCGCACCGCGCTCCTTGCTGTGCACCATGGTGGCATCGAAGCGGCGCTTCTTGGCCCTGCTTCCCCTGACGGCTGGCATGTCCAGGGTCCGCACGAAGGTTACGGTGGGGCGGCCGAAACCATCAATGTAGGGGTAGTTTTCCACCGTGAAGGGGATGTTGTTGCCGTGGTCGGGGAACAGGATGTTGCGGAAGGCCCCGAACCGCAGGAACGGCACGGTCCACCAGGCACCGCGGCGGACCTCGGAGAAGACTCCCGTGCCGACACACGCATAGCCTGCCTCGACGTCCACGCCGAAGCGCTTCTGCATCATGGGGTGGAGCCGCTGGAAGTCCTCGCCCAGGGCTATTTCAAAGATCGAGGCCATGACTATTCCTTGTCTTCCGGATGGATTTTGCGCATGTTGGGCTGGTCAGGTTCCCGCAGGCCCGCCAGCGTGGACGGGGCTCGTGCGGCGCGGGTGTCGGGCGCGGTCCGCAGGCAGCGGCCTGCCCTCGGAACCGACCGGTGCGCCGGGATGCAGATGGCTGCCAGTGCGGCTGCAGCGCCAAGTGCCGCAGATCCCGGGCTGCGCCGTGCCGTGGCCCGGCGGAAAAGTCCGGCAGCCAAAAGCACGCCGCCTGCCCTGGCTCCGGCGTCGAGGAACCAGCGGTTGCGGGCTGTTGCGGGATCCAAGCCGGATTCGGCCCACATCCGCAGCCGGTCAAAGCTGATGGCCGTGGCCCACCCAAGGGCCGGCCGGATGGCGCGGGCATCCAGTGCCCTGCCGATGGCTCCCATGCCCGGCCGGTAGTTGTAGCCGGTGATGAAGCGCAGTCCGTCGCCGGTGGGGATGTAGCGCCAGTATCCCGAACCAGGGCCAATGGGCGAAAGCCAGTCGGCGGTGTCGAACTTCAGGACAGACGTGGCCTGCCCGTCCCTCCGGTGCCGGTGGCCCAGCGAAGTTCCGGTGCCCTTGATGGTGTGCAGCGGCAGCAGGAATTCGTAGCGGAAACGAACCTGGCCCTGTTCGTCCTGGTCGACGGGGATGATGCGGGAGAACCGCAGGTCCCAGCGCGGATGCGCGTCCGGGTCCTGGCTCAGTTCCCACACCCGGCCCATGTCGGCGCGGATCCGGATCTCCACATACAGCGGCCTGGAACTGTTCGACTTCGTTATTGCTTCCCCCATGCCCCAATCCTATGGTGCAGCCCACCGGAGAATGCACGTGGAAAGTACCGGCAAAACTGGCTGCCGGCATCCGTGCGGTGTGTACACTCAACTTCCATGAGCGAAGGCCACAGCAACGTCGACTGGGAAACTGCACGGGCGAGCAACCTGGACAACTGGGAAGACCGGGTCCCCCTCCATGAGGCGGCCTACGGCATCAGCGAATTTGACGATCCCAACCACCTGTCCAGCGTCGTCCTGACGGACCTGGCAGCGCTCGGGCCGTTCCTGCCCGACGGGAAGGTTGCGGGGCTGGACGTCTGCCACCTCCAGTGCCACATCGGCACAGACACCCTGTCCCTTGCCCGGGCCGGTGCCCGGGTCACCGGCGTCGACTTCTCCCCTTCCGCCCTGAAATCCGCCGCGGAGCTGGCAGGGAGGCTCAACCTCGAGGCAACGTGGGTGGAGACCGACGTGCTCGAGGCACGCAACACCGTCGACGGCGACTTTGACCTGGTGTACACCAGCATCGGAACCATTACCTGGCTTCACGACCTGGACCAATGGGCGGCCCAGGTGGCGGGGCTGCTGCGGGCAGGCGGGATTTTCTACATCCGCGACGGCCACCCGATCCTCTACTGCCTTGATGAGCAGGCGGACGGGTTGCAGCTGCGCTATCCCTACTTTGGAGACGGCACGGCGCAGGTGTGGGATGACAATTCCACCTATGCAGGGGACGGCCAGGTGGCGCACACCAGGACATTCGAGTGGCCCCATCCACTGTCCACAATCGTCAACGCCCTCATCGGTGCCGGACTGCAAATTCTTCGCCTGGACGAGGACACGACGCTGCCTTGGCGGTTCAGCCCGCGCATGGTCGAGGTTCCGGACGGTTTTGCGTGGCCGGAACCCGAGCGTGACCGCGTGCCGTGCACGTTCACGATCATCGCCCGAAAGTGACAGTCCCGGAACAAGGGGCGGTCAGCGGCAATCGAAGCCATGAAGCCCGGGCCAAACTGGGTCGTGCCCGCTGCCGCTGACTCGCAGAATGGCGCCCTCTGCAGTCCACTTGAAATCGTACGTGCCATAACGGATAGGCCGGTAGCCGTCGTCGGCCTCCCAGGAACTGACTTCGTGGCCCAGCCCGCCAAAACCAACCTTGTACAGTTCACCCCCACCGGAAAACAAGAATGAGCTCTCCCGTGCAACGGCCCCGCAGAAGCCTGGCCCAGACGGACTCAGCACTTGGTAGCTGGCTGAGAACAGAAGGTCCGGCAGTGCCAGAAAACCGGTAACGACAACGGTCACCACAGCCAGCATGGCCCACCAAATGGAGCGCCGCCGCTGCAGTTTTTCGTCAGCAGCACGGTCCATTCTCCTGCGCACCGATGACCTCACGACGGACAGCGTGAGCGCCGCCGCCAGAAAAAAGGCGCTGACAGCCCAGCCCGGCACGACCATGCGCCCCCACGCGAGCAGGAAGCCGGAGGCGCCGCCAAAGGCGGCCACAGCGGAACCGGCCAGGCACCAGCGGACTGCCGTATCGAGACGGTGCCCCGCCTTAGAACGCCGGCTGAACAATTCCGGGGCTGAGACCATTGATTCAGTCTAGGCCCGGGGGCGGCACCGCGACGCGAGGCAGCGACCCAACCGGCACCCGGTAACGACTATCGCTTGGCGCAGGCACCAGGTGACTACACCCCGCACCGTAACATCGCCGGAATCACGGTTCGATCCCCTAGGCTCGGACCGTGGGCAAAATATTCGATTGCATTGACGACAATCTCAGGGCTTGGATCCAGGAGCAGCCCATGTGGTTTGTCGCAACTGCGCCCTTGGGAGCCGACGGGCATGTGAACATGTCGCCCCGAGGCCACGACTCGTTCTCAGTCCTGGGCCCCCACCGAGTTGCCTGGGTTGACTACACCGGCAGCGGCATTGAGACCATTTCCCACATCCGAGAGAACGGCCGGGTGTGCCTCATGTTCAACGCGTTTGGCAGCCGCCCCCGCATTGTGCGCCTGCACGGACGCGGCTCGGTGCACCTCCCCGGAGATCGCACGTTCGAGGAAGTTGTGTCGCACCACCCGGAGCACCCGAGCACTCGGGCAGTCATTGCTGTGGACGTCACCCGCATCAGCGACTCGTGCGGCTGGGGTGTTCCTGTCATGGAGGTGACGGGAGAGCGCGATCTTTTGCGCCTGCAGGCAGAGAAGAAGGGCGTGGAAGGCATGTCCGCCTACCGTGCCGAAAGGAATGCACGGAGCATCGACGGCCTGCCGGGATTCCCCCTCGAGACGTCGGATTAACCCGGGGCACAGTATCCGCCCCAGCAATTCACGGCTGACGGAAAGCTGCAACTACACGTGGTGCAGGCACCGGGTGACAACGCCCCACACCGAAACCTCGCCGCTTAACTCAACCACCTCGGCGGAAGCCGGGGACGCGGCATGGGCGGGCTGGGCGGCCAGGGAGGTGGCGCCGTCGTGCTTCACGAGGCGGCGGATCAGCAGATCGCCCTCCACCACGGCAACCACCACGTTGCCGTCTCGCGGGGTGAGGGCGCGGTCCACGATGATCTCGTCGCCGTCGGCAATGCCGGCGCCGGCCATTGAGTCGCCGGCGACGCGCATGACGAAGGTGCTGGTGCGGTCGCGGATCAGGTGGCGGTTGAGGTCGATCCCGCCGTCGAAGTAGTCGCGGGCGGGCGAGGCGAAGCCCGTGGGCTCGTTGGGTTGCTTCGGGACGGGCAGGTCCATGCCAAACACCACACCACCGCCTAGTACAAAGATTCGAAACACCAGAGTACCACCGGCCGGTTCGAGATGCCCCCTCCGTTTGGCGGCAGCGGGCGCCGCGTTCTACGGTGGGCCTTGTGGATGAATTGAACCGTGGCTGAACCGGCAGGCGTTCCCCCGTGGGGCGGGCATCGGCAGGGCAGCGCCGGATACCGGCGAATGCTGGCCGCACTGGCATGCGCCGGGGTGGCCACCTTTGCCCAGCTGTACTCGCTGCAGGGGCTGCTGCCGCTAGTCTCCCGCGAGCTCGGCGTCACCGCGGCCCAGGCGTCACTGACGATCTCCGTGGCAACCGTTGGGCTGGCGCTGGCCGTGCTGCCGTGGTCGTTCGTGTCAGACCGCTGGGGCCGGGTCCGCACCATGGGGTTGGCCGTGGTCCTGGCGACACTGTTTGGACTGCTGGTTCCAGCCTCCCCAAATTTTGAAGTTCTCCTGCTGCTGCGCGGCTTGGAGGGCGCCGCCCTGGGCGGTATCCCGGCGCTGGCCATCGCCTACCTGACGGAGGAGGTCCAGCCGCGCAGTGCCGCCGCCGCGGCCGGCGCCTACGTGGCCGGAACAACGCTGGGCGGTTTGTTCGGCCGCCTGCTTGCCGGGCCCGTGGCGGATTTGGCCGGCTGGCGCATGGGCACCCTCGCCGTGTCCCTGTGCGCCGCCGTCGCCGCCGCTGGGTTCCTGGCGCTGGCGCCGAAGCCGCGTGGTTTTGTGCCGCAGCCCGGCGAGGGGTTCGGCGCCGTGCTGGGCCGGCTGCTGCCGCAAATGCGCAGCAGGCCGCTGCTGGCCCTGTACGCGCAGGCGTTCCTCCTGATGGGTTCCTTTGTCAGCGTCTACAACTATCTTGGTTTCCGGCTGGAGGCCCCGCCGTACCTGTTCCCGGCGTCGGCCGTGGCGCTGCTGTTCCTCGCATACCTCTCAGGCACCGTGTCCTCCCGCATGGTGGCCGGACTGGCGGTCCGCTGGGGTCGCCGCACCGTGCTGCTGGCGTCCACGGGTGCCATGGTGGCGGGGCTGGCGGTGACCATGGCGGCTCCCGTGCCCGCCATCCTTGCCGGACTGCTGTTGTTCACGGCCGGGTTCTTTGGCGCCCACAGCATCGCCTCCGGCTGGACCGGGGCCCTCGCCACGGGCGGGAGGGCGCAGGCGGCCTCGCTGTACAACCTCGCCTACTACGCCGGATCGAGCCTCATCGGATGGAGCGCGGGGCTGCTCTTCCAGAGCCTGGGCTGGACCGCCATGGCCGCGGCCCTCGCCATCCTGGCCGCGCTGGCCATGCTGGCGGCCGCGGCGATGCTGCCGCCAGGCCGTCCCTTCCCGCACGCCGACACACAGCCGGCGCCGGGGCACTGAGCCGCTCGACGGCGTCGAACGCCTCTGGGACAAGCTAGCGGACGCGGGCCTCGTCGCCGGCGGTCCGGGGCATGAGCAGCGCCTCCACCACGGGGTACAACATCAGCACTCCCAGCACGGCAAAGGTCCACTGGTACGCCGCGACGGGTGCCGCCTCCCCGCCCAACAGGGACTCTGCGGCGCGCAGGACCAGGGCACCCACAGCCACACCCAGCCCCGTGGCGACCTGCGCGATGGTGGAGGAAAGCGTGTTGGCGCCGGCCATCCGGGCCTTCGGCACGTCCACAAACTGCACCGTGTTGTACGCGCTAAAGCCGATGGAACGCAGCACGCCGCTGAGGAACAGCACTGCCGCAATCACGGCCAGCGGCGTCCCCGGCACCAGGAATGCGCACGCAAACAGCACCAGCGCACCGCCAACATTGCTCAGCAGCAGCACCGCCCGGAACCCGAACCGCCGGATCAGCGGCGAGGTGGCGGGCTTGATCAGCACGTTCCCGGCAAACACGGCCATGGTCATCAGCCCGGCCTCAAACGCGTTCCAGCCAAACCCGATCATGAACATCAGCGGCAACAGGAACGGCACGGCGTTGATGACCAGCCGGTACAGCGCCCCGCCCGCATTGCCCACGAGAAAGGTGTGGATGCGCAGCGCGCGCAGGTCCAGCAGCGGGTGCCGGGAGCGCTTGAACCACCACAGCATGGCTGCGAGCGCCAGCACCGCAACCACCAGCCACAGCACGACGGCGGCCCACGGCGTGGGTGCCGAGCCCACCAGTTCCATGCCAACCACCAGGGCGGCGAGGGCTGTGCCGCACAGGATGAAGCCGGTCCAGTCCGGCGGCGGAACCTTGCGGGCGCGGAGGTTGGGCACCACCTTCAGGGCCACGGCGAAGGCAATGACGCCGAGCGGGACGTTGATGAGGAAGATCCAGTGCCAGCTGGCGTAGGTGACGAAGAGACCGCCGAGGACGGGTGCCAGAACAGGTGCAATGAGGGCGGGCCAGGTCAGGTAGGCAATGGCCTCCAGGAACTCCTTGCGGTCGGCGTCGCGCAGCACCACCAGCCGGCCCACGGGCACCATCATGGCCCCGCCCATGCCCTGGAGCATCCGGGCCCCGCACAGGAAGGCGAGGTTGGGGCTGATCGCGCACAGCAGCGAGGCCACGGTGAAAACGGCGATGGCGGCCGTAAACACGTGCCGGGCGCCGAAGCGTTCGGCCAGCCAGCCGCTGATGGGGATGCCCACGGCCAGGGTGATCAGGTAGGAGGTCATGGCCAGGTTGATGTCAACGGGGCTGACGCCCAGGTCCGCGGCGATGCCGGGTGCCGCCGTGGCAATGATGGTGCCGTCCAGGATCTCCATGAAGTAGGTTCCGGCGACCAACAGCGCCAGGGCGCGGCTGAAGGAGGAGCTGCCGGCCGACGTCGTGCTTCTCAAACTCACGAGTCCAAGGGTACGGTGGCGGCGCCGTCAACCGCCATTGGTGTCCATGGCGTCAATCCTTCCCGGCCCACCGTGCGGCAGATACAGTGAAGACACCATTCCGCCGCACGTTGGGAGCCGCAGTGCACATTGGTCCGAGCACTTCCGTCCGGGGCGCACACTGATGGCGCTCCTGGATGTCCTGCTGGTCATTCTGCTGAGCATCGCCGGGCTGCTGTTCCTGGCCCTGCAGTCGTGGCTGGCGGCCACCGTGGTCCGGCGGGTGGTGGGCGTGCCGATCGGCTGGCCGCGGTCAATCGCCGTCGGATTTGTCATGAGCGGCGCCATGGCCCTGACCGTGCAGTACCTGTTCCGGGCCGGGACCGATGCCAACCCCAACGGCCTGGACGTCACCCCCTGGGTGGCCGTGCTCCTGCTGGTGCTGGCCGTCTGCTGGATTTTTGCCCTTGGCGTGGGCGCACTGGTGTTCCTCGAGGCCGCCTTCCCCACCGGCACCCTGCCCAGCTTCAGCCAGATATTCACCGGAGGGAAGGCCCGACGGCGGCGCACCAGGCGCTATGCCGAGGTCACCTCGATCGCGGTGCGGCACGGGCTCGGCTCACGGCTGCGGGGCTTTGGCCGCGACGACAGCTCCGGCCAGGAGGCGAAAACCGCCCGGGCCCTGCGCAGCGCCCTGAATGAAGCCGGGGTCACCTTCATCAAGCTGGGCCAGATGCTCTCGACCCGGCGCGACCTGCTGCCGGCGGCCTACATCCGCGAACTGGAATCGCTGCAGAGCAACGCCTCGCCGGAGCCGTGGGAATCCATGGAGACGGCCATCGAGGACAGCCTGGGCCGGCCCCTGGCGGAGGTTTTCAGCCATGTGGACCCTGTTCCCTTGGCCGCGGCCTCAGTGGCGCAGGTGCACCGGGCCACCCTGCTGGACGGGACCGACGTCGTGCTTAAAGTCCAGCGGCCAGGCGCCCTCGACCAGGTCACCCTGGACACCGACATCATCCTGCGGCTGGCCCGCTGGCTGAACACGACCACCCCGTGGGGCAAGTCGCTCGGCGTGCTGGCGCTGGCGAGGGGCTTTGCGGATTCGCTGGGCGAGGAGCTGGACTACCGGGTTGAGCTGGACAACATGCGCAGCATCGAGGCATCGCTGGCGCAGTCGGGCGCCTTCACCGTGGCGGTCCCGCACGCGCACCACGAGCTCTCCAGCGAACGCCTCTTGGTCATGGACCGGCTGCCGGGGCGGCCGGTCAGTGCGGCGGGCGAGCTGCTCACGGGGCTGTCCGCCAGCGAGCGCAGCGCCTTGGCGAAGACCCTGCTGGGCGCCACCCTGCAGCAGATCATTTCCGACGGCGTCTTCCACGCAGACCTGCATGCCGGCAACATTTTCATCTCCCCCGAAGGGACCCTGGGCCTGCTGGACTTCGGCTCGGTGGGCCGCCTGGACCCGGCGACGCAGACCGCGCTCGGCATGATGCTCTACTCCATTGACAAGAACGACGCCGCCGGGGCGACGGATGCCCTGATCGAACTGCTGGACCGTCCCGAAGACCTGGACGAGCGTGCACTGGAGCGTTCCCTGGGGCAGCTGCTCACACGCTTCCGGACCGGATTTGGCCCGGGCGGCAGCCAGAAAATGTTCACGGACCTGTTCTCCCTGGTGGTTGCCCACAAGTTTGCCGTCCCCGCACAGATCGGAGCGGCGTTCAGGGCGCTGGCCGCAGTGGAGGGCACGCTGTTGGTCATCGACCCCACCATGGACGTGGTGGAGGTGGCCCGCAGCGAAGGCTCGCGGCTCATGGAGGGCAAGCTGGGCTTCGGCAGCCTCAAGGAAGAGTTTCAGAATCGCGTGGTGCAGCTGCTTCCCCTGGTCAACCGTTTGCCCCGGCGCATCAACAAGATCACCGATGACCTGGAGCACGGCCGCTTTACAATGCGCGTGCGCGTCCTCGACCACCCGTCGGACCGCCGTTTCCTCACCGGGCTGTTCCAGCAGCTTATCGTTGCCGTGCTTGCCGGCTCCGCCGTGGTGGGCGCCATCATGCTCATCACCAGCAATGAGGGGCCGCTGCTGACCGGCGACATCCACCTGTACGGATTCTTTGGCTTTGTGCTGCTCTTTGGCGGATTCATCCTTGGCATGCGGGCCCTCATGCTCGTGTTCAGGCGAGATTCCGGAGACTGACCGCGGGACGGCTTGCCGCCAACAGTGGTTGGATGGAGGCATGTCCCTGTTGATTGTGTTGCGCGGAAATTCGGGCTCCGGCAAGAGCACGCTGGCCCTTGTCCTGCAGCGGGAACTCGGGGCCGTCTGGATTGAGCAGGACTATTTTCGCCGCACAGTGCTGGGCGAGACCGGGAACTATTCGCCGCTGAGCGTGGAGCTGGTGGAGGCGTCCGCCGCGCTCGCCCTGCGGCACGGGCGCACTGTCATTGTGGAGGGCATGTTCAATGCCAGCAAGTACAGCGGTTGCTTCAACCGGCTCCGGGACGGGCATTCCGGTCCCAGCCTGTTCTATGCATGGGACCTCAGCCTCGAGGAGACGCTGCGGCGCCACGCCACCCGGCCGCACAAGCAGGCCCACTTTGGTGAGGGAGCCATGCGCGGCTGGTACCACGGCTGGGACCCGCTGCAGGGGATCGAGGAGCAGCGCATCGTTGCCGACGAATCCCTGGAGGCCGCGGCGGCGCGTATCTTGGCGGACGTCCGCGCTGTCTGACCCGGCCCTGCCGGCAGGCCCCTGAGGTGTCGGCGCGGCCGGCTATTCGGCAATCCACGCCAATGCCGCCAAGGCAGTTGAAAAGCCCAACATCGTGCGAGTTGGCGGTGACGCATTGCAACTTGGCGGTGAAACAGCAGCACCTGCGATGAACCCAGCGATTTAACCGCAAGAACTGCAGTTTCGGCATCCGCCGCATCGGAGTCCGCCGAAAAAACCGCCGGGGCCACCGGCCTGCGGCTACGCGGTAAGGCCCAGCCCGGACATCCGCTTGGAGTGGTTGCGGGTCAGCGCACTCAGGATGGCATGGACCTCGGCGGCGGCCTGCTCCTGCGTGGCGTCGGGCCGCAGCCCCACCAGGAAGCTGTGCTTGGCGCCGATCCGCTGCACCTGGGTCAGGGCCTCCCCCACCAGCCGCCGGCCCCACAGCGCCAGCCGCGATGACAGTCTCGGGTCCTCGGACAGCATCTTTTTCAACAGCCCTGTCAACTCGGCCGTTTGCGCATCACTCGTCCGCACCTTGGCGATCGCGTCCCGCGTGCCCTCGTCCAGGTGCTCAGCGATGGCGGCATAAAACTCCCCGGTGATCGCCTCCACCACGTACGCCTTCATCAGCGATTCGTGCCAGTCCGCCGGCCTGGTGCGCTCATGGAAGGCGTCCACCATGCGCTGGTACGGGGCCATGGCCAGCTCCGGGTCCATGCCCATCTCGTCCAGCCGTGCGCACATGGCCTCGTAGTGGCCAAACTCTGACACGGCCATCCGGCCCAGGACGGAGCGGTCGCGCAAGGACGGCGCATGCTGCGCGTCGGCGGCCAGGCGCACAAAGGCGGAGAGCTCCCCGTACGCGATGCTGCCCAGCAGGTCCACCACAAAGCTGTCGTAGCGCGCGCTGAATTCGCCGGCGGAAACGGAATCGTCGGCGTCGGAAGCTGAAATACCCATACGCCCAAGGGTAGTCCGTGCCGCGCCGCCCTTGTTCCCGCGCGAGAATCGTTTACGCTGAAATCGTGCCCTATTCCCACATTGGTGTCAGAGACAGCATTGCCCAGCATTCGCTCGCCAAGGCGCTTGCCGCCCTGAACGAGGAGTTCAAGCTGCCCGACGGCTTCGCCCCGGACATCCTGGCCGAGGTGGACCGCGTGATCGCCGGCCACGAGCTTCCCACCCCGGACCTCACCGCGCTGCCGTTCATCACCATCGACCCTCCCACCTCCCAGGACCTGGACCAGGCCATGTTCCTGGAGCGCAGCGGCGACGGCTATGTGGTCCACTATGCCATCGCCGACGTCCCCGCGTTCGTCCCTGCCGGCGGACCGCTGGACGCCGAGACCCGCCGCCGCGGCCAGACCATCTACACTCCCGGCCAGCGCATCCCGCTGCACCCCCTGCCGCTCAGCGAGGGCGCGGCGAGCCTCTTCGCGAACGACCCCCGCTCCGCCTACGTCTGGGAAATCCACCTCGACGCCGCCGGCGTCCAGACCACGGCCAAGGTCCGCCGCGCCACCGTCCAAAGCATTGCCAAGCTTGGCTATGAGGAAGCCCAAAGGATGTACGACGCCGGTTCCGCGCCTGCCGCCTATGCCGGCACCTTGGCGCTCCTGGCTGAGATTGGGACGAAGCGCATCGAGCTGGAGCGCGCCCGTGGCGGGGCCAGCCTCAACGTGCCCGCGCAGGAGGTGGAGTTCGTGGACGGCAGGTACGTGCTGGAGTTCCGGCCCGGCCTGCCCATCGAGGACTGGAACGCGCAGATCTCCCTCCTGACCGGCATGGCCGCGGCCCAGGTCATGATCGAGGGCAAGGTGGGTATCCTGCGAACCATGCCGGCCCCCGACGAGGAAGCCATCGCCGCGTACCGACTGCAAACCGTCGCCCTGGGCAAGCCGTGGGGAACCGACATGGCCTACGGGGCGTACCTGCGAACCCTGGACACCGCCGATCCCAAGCACCTGGCGCTCATGCACGCCGCCACCACCTTGTTCCGCGGCGCCAGCTACACCCCTTTCAACGGTTCCGTTCCGGAGCAGGTCATGCAGGCCGCCGTCGCAGCTCCCTACGCCCACACAACGGCACCGCTGCGCCGGCTCGTGGACAGGTTTGTGCTGTCCATCTGTGCCTCGCTCTGCGCCGGCGAGGAGGTGCCCGAATGGGCCATCGCCGCCCTTGAGGAGCTGCCGGAGATCATGGCCGAGTCCAACCAGCTGGCCAACAAGGTGGACCGGGCCGCCATCGACACGGTGGAGGCCGCCCTGTTGAGCCACGACGTCGGCGGCGAGTTTGACGCCGTCGTGCTGGCCGGACCGAAGAAGAACGGCCACAATTCCAGGGCGGCAGCTGCCCGCAGCTCTATCCAAATCACCACTCCTGCCGTGACCGGCTACTGCGAGGGCGACCTCGAACCGGGGACCGTGGTGCGGGTCAGGCTGGCCGAGGTGGACATTGCCAAGCGGACCGTGAGGTTTGTCCAGGCGGGGCAGCCCGTTTCCTGACCGACTGGGCAGGGCAATTTACCCGGCCGCTGCGGCGTGTATTGGCCTTCCGCGGCAGGAAAGTGCCCCTGTGAGGCTAGACTAAGTGGTGTAGACATGGATGCCCGGTCGTTGATTGTCAGTTTTTGATTCAACAAGCCCGCCCCTGCGCGCGTCTTATCAGCTCTTCCCGCACCCGCCTTTCTGGCGGCGGGAGGACACGTTTTTGTTAGCCCGCGATCGGCTTCCCTAAGGTAGTGCCGCTCCCCTGCGGTTCCGTGAGGCCTCTTGTGCCAGCGTTGAGCCCGGTTGGCGGCACCTTGTATAGACGAATTGAATGGTAAGCATTTGAGCATTGAGACAGATTCCCTGCTGCAGGCAGAAGACGGCAACGAGAACGTTGAAATTGACGGCACGCTGAGCAGCAGCGAGCCGGCCCGCCAGGAAGAAAAGGAAACGTTCGCCAGCTTCGGCGTGCACCACGAGATTGTTTCCTCGCTGACCGAGGCCGGCATTCTCCACCCCTTCCCCATCCAGGCCATGACGCTGCCCATCGCACTGACCGGGCACGACATCATCGGCCAGGCCAAGACCGGAACGGGCAAGACGCTCGGCTTCGGCATCCCGGCGCTGAACCGGATCGTGGCACCCAAGGACGAGGGCTTTGAGAAACTGGCAGCCCCGGGCGCCCCGCAGGCCATGATCATCGTGCCCACGCGCGAACTCGCCGTCCAGGTGGCCGGCGACCTCGTCACTGCGTCCAAGCACCGCGGCATCCGAATCGCCACCATTTACGGCGGCCGCGCCTACGAGCCCCAGGTCGAGGCCCTGCAGAAGGGCGTCGAGCTGGTGGTGGGCACCCCCGGGCGCCTGATCGACCTGCTCAAGCAGCGCCACCTGAACATCAAGAACGTGCGCATGGTCATCCTCGACGAGGCCGACGAAATGCTGGACCTGGGCTTCCTGCCCGACGTTGAGACGCTGATTTCAGGCACCCCCGCCGTGCGCCAGACCATGCTGTTCTCCGCCACGATGCCCGGCCCGGTAGTGGCCATGGCCCGCCGCTACATGACGCAGCCCACGCACATCCGCGCCGCAGACCCCGACGATGAGGGCCTGACCAAGCGGGACATCCGCCAGCTGATCTACCGCGCCCACAACCTGGACAAGATCGAGGTCCTCGCGCGCATCCTGCAGGCCAACGGCCGGGGACGCTCCATCATCTTCACCAAGACCAAGCGCACCGCCGCCAAGGTTGCCGAGGAACTCGTCGACCGCGGCTTCGCGGCCGCCGCCATCCACGGCGACCTGGGCCAGGGCGCCCGCGAGCAGGCCCTGCGGGCCTTCCGCAACAACAAGGTCGATGTGCTGGTCGCCACCGACGTTGCCGCCCGCGGCATCGACGTGGACGACGTCACGCACGTGGTGAACTACCAGTGCGTGGAAGACGAGAAAATCTACCTGCACCGCGTGGGCCGCACCGGCCGCGCAGGCAACAAGGGCACGGCCGTGACGTTCGTCGACTGGGACGACATGCCCCGCTGGGCCCTCATCAACAAGGCCCTGGGACTGAACGTCCCCGAGCCCGTCGAAACCTATTCCTCGTCGCCGCACCTGTACACGGACCTGGACATCCCCGAGGGCACCAAGGGCCGCCTGCCGCGCAACATGCGCACCCATGCCGGCATCGACGCAGAGGTGCTTGAGGATCTCGGCGAGACCGGCAAGCGCAACTCCCCCCGGTCGGATTCCGGCCGTGGAGGACGCGGCCCCCGCGAGGGCGACCGCGGCGGAAACCGCGGAGGCAATCGTTCCGGCGCACACCACGGCGAACGCCGCCGTGACGAGTCACCCTCAGGCGAACGGACCGAGGGAGGCCGCAGCCGCCGTCGTTCTTCCACAGAATCTGCCCCGGCCACGGCGGAGGGCGCAGCAGCTCCGGCCGGGACCGGCGCACCCCGGGCCCGGCGCACCCGCACCCGCCGCCGCAACGGCGAAGTGGTTGACAAGCCGGCTCAGGACTCCTAGCCCCACCTCAAGAATCCATGACGCAGTAGTTGCACCGAAAAAGCGTGGAATCCGCTTTCCGGATGCAACTACTGCGTCATGGATTTTTTAATGTCCAGTGGCCGAGACCCGCAGTTGTCGAATTCTGAAGTTGCTTGCCGGCCGGGCCAGCGGCTGCACCCGCCTAGGGCAAGTACGCCTGCGTGCCAGTCCCCCACTCGAGGATGCGGTCCAGCGAGGCCGGCGGCGTCAGGTTTTCACCGAGCAGGTTGGGTTTGCCCGCACCGTGGTAGTCGGAGGATCCGGTCATGAACAGTCCGCGGTCCTGCGCAAGCCGGCGCAGCCAGGCGCGGCCTTCGGGAGGGTTGTCCCGGTGCTCGACCTCCAAACCCAGCAGCCCGGCGTCGACCATGTCATGGAAGACCTCCGGCGGCGCCACCCGGCCCCTCGCCGAAGCCACCGGGTGGGCAAACACCGGAACGCCGCCAGCCGCACGGACCAGTTCCACGGCCAGCACCGGGTCCACAGCGTAGTGGCTGACAAAGTAGCGCGAGTGCGAGGTGAGAATGTTGGCGAAGGCCTCGTTCCGGTCCGCAACAATGCCGGCGGCAACCAGTGCGTCGGCAATGTGGGGCCGGCCCACCGTGGCGCCGGGGACCAGGTGTGCGCTGACGTCGTCCCAGTTCAGCGGGTAGTCCTCGGCCAGGCGCTCAACCATGCGTTCGGCGCGGGTCATCCGGGCGTCCTTGGCCTTGGTGATCTCCTCGAGCAGCCCCTGGTTGAGGGGGTCGTGGAGGTAGCAGAGCAGGTGGACACTGACGCCGCGGTCTGTCTTGCAGGAAATCTCCATGCCCGGGACCAGGCCCACGCCATGGCGGCGGGCGGCACCGAGGGCCTCGGCCCAGCCGTCCGTGGTGTCATGGTCCGTCAGCGCCAGCACGTCCAGCCGCGCCTGCGCGGCGGCGGCCACCAGGTCCGCCGGGGGCTGGGTGCCGTCGGAAACATTGGAATGGGCATGCAGATCGATCCTCACCCTCCCACCCTACGTCCGTTCCCCGCCGCGCCAGTGCCGCGCCGCACGCCGGTTCCTTTGTCCCTTTGCGCCAGCGGTGGGAGACTTAAGGGGTGAACCAGACAGAGCAAACCTCCGTGAACACCTCCCCTTCGAGCGAGCAGCCCCTTGAGGACCGAGTGAACAACCGTTCGCAGCGCCCCTCCTCGGACGCCTTCCGCACCTTCATGGCCGCCAATTGGGCGCCGTCCACCGCCGGGCTTCCCGCCCGCGATGCCGTGGCTGACCATGCCGCGCGCCGCCGTCGGGCCATTTCCGCCCAGTTCCCCGGCGAGCGCCTGGTCATCCCCGCCGGTCCGCTGAAAGTCCGCTCCAACGACTGCGACTACCGCTTCCGCCCGCACTCCGCGTTCGCGCACCTGACCGGGCTGGGCGTTGACCACGAGCCGGACGCCGTGCTGGTCATGGATCCCGTTGCCGAAGGCGCCGGGGACGACGGCGGCAACCACCTCGCCACCCTCTACTTCCGTCCCATGGCGGGCCGGGACACCAAGGAATTCTACGCCGACGCCCGCAGCGGCGAGTTCTGGATTGGTGCCCGCCCCACGCTGCCCGAGTTCGAGGCGAAGCTGGGCCTGCCCACCGCGGACCTCACCGGCCTGGAGGTGGCCGTCACCAAGAACGTTGGCGAGCCCTCCGTTGGCGGCATCTCCATCCGCCTGGTGCGCAAGGTCGACGAGAACATTGACGCCCTCGTGGACACCGCCCGCTACAACACGGCCAAGGACCCGGACTCCATGGACTTCAGCGCCCTGGACGACCTCGACGGCAAACTCACCGAGGCACTGTCCGAGCTGCGCCTGGTCAAGGACGACTGGGAAATTGAGCAGATGAAGGTTGCCGTTGCCGCCACCGTCAATGGCTTCGAGGACATTGTGAAGGCACTGCCGCGCGCAGTGGCCCACAAGCGCGGCGAGCGCGTTGTGGAGGGTGCATTCTTTGCCCGCGCCCGCGAGGAAGGCAACGAACTCGGCTACGACACCATCGCCGCAGGCGGCAACAACGCCACCGTGCTGCACTGGAACCGCAACACCGGCACAGTTGACGCCGGCGAACTGCTGCTGGTCGATGCGGGCGTTGAGGCCGAGTCACTGTACACCGCGGACATCACCCGCACCATCCCCGTCAACGGCACGTTCTCCGACGTCCAGCGCAAGATCTACCAGGCCGTCCTGGATGCCGCCGACGCCGCCTTCGCCGTGGCTGTTCCGGGCCGCAAGTTCCGCGAGGTCCACGCCGCAGCCATGGAGGTGCTGGCCGACCGCCTCGCCGCCTGGGGCCTGCTGCCCGTGTCGGCGGAAGAGGCGCTCTCCCCCGAGGGCCAGCAGCACCGCCGGTGGATGCCGCACGGGACCAGCCACCACCTGGGCCTGGACGTGCACGACTGCGCGCAGGCCCGTGCCGAAATGTACGTTGACGGCATCATCACCGAAGGCATGGTCTTCACCATTGAGCCCGGCCTCTACTTCAAGGAAGAGGACCTGGCCATCCCCGCCGAGTACCGCGGCATCGGCGTGCGCATCGAGGACGACATTCTGATCACCGCCAACGGCCCGGTCAACCTCAGCGCCGCCCTCCCGCGCACCCCGCAGGACGTCGAGGCTTGGATGGCCGGCCTCTCCAAGTAGCCCCACCCTTACGTCTATGACGCAGTAGTTGCACCAAATTCCCATGGAACACGCTTTCCGAGTGCATCTGCTGCGTCATAGATGTTTTAGGGGCGACGGCGGAGGCCAGGTTGCGGCTATTCGGCGGCGATGAGGGCCTGGAGCGCCGCCACGTGCTCCCGGTAGGCTGCCCGCCCTGCCGGCGTCAGGGACGCCCAGGTCTTGACCCTGCCGCGGCCCGTGGGCTTGGCCAGTGCCACGTAGCCGGCATCCTCAAGCACTTTCAGCTGCTTGCTGGCCACGGAGTCGGCCACTCCCAGCATGTCCCGAATGACACCGAACTCCGCCTGGTCCACCGTGCTGAGGAACGCACAGATCCGCAGCCTGTTGGGCGCGTGGATCACCTCGTTCAATCCGCTCACGGTGCGTTCCGCAATTCGTCCCGCAGCGCAACGTCGTATTGCCGGCCCAGGACCACCGTTGCCCCGAACATGACAGCGACGACCAGCCACACCGGCCAGACCAGATCGGTCAACCTGCCGAAGCCTGCAGCCACTGCGGCGGCCGCAAAGTAGACCCCCATCAGGCGGTAGGCCACGACAGTCCCTTTGCCGCCGCTCAACCCGGACTTCCAGACGCCATACTTTTTCTTGTACGCCTGCACCAGACCAAACAGTCCAACGAAGTACAGGACAAGCCCCACCAACAGAACGGGCAACGAGGCCAGCCCCAAGAGTGCCACCAGTCCGGATACCAGAAGTCCCAGGACCACGTGGTACCACCACGGCGTCACCAGCAGGCCGGCGGCACTGGCACGGGCTTCGTCCACGGCGGCGAGGGCCGCACGGGCGTCTTGCTCATTTTCAAGCTGTTCGTTTTCCATAATGGAAAGTCAATCACTTTCCATTATGGAAAGTCAATAGCTGGTGACACATCCGGTGCAGCCGTCCCGCCGGCCCCATCCAACGCAGCCGTCCCACCAGCTTCTCCCCCGCCCGGACCGGTCACGGGCTTCTCCCGCACATCCTCGCCCCACCGCTTCGATGACGCAGTTGTTGGACCGATTCGCCACTTTCGCCCAACAACTACGTTATCGATCCCCTGAAGGGGACCTTAACGGCCAACGGCGGGAGGTTCCCTCGCGTTGAAGGGGGAACCTCCCGCCGTCGTGCCCCCGCTAAAAGGGCAAGCAACTGCTGCCGGTGGCGCTACTGCTGGGGTGCGTTGGGGTCCTTGGGCACAGGCTGCTCCGTGGGCTCAACGCGGATGCCGTACTGCGGCCGGCCGTCGGGAAGGTCCGGGAACTGGCCGCGGCGGGGATTTTCCTCGGGCGCGCGTTCCGGCGCACCCTGCCCGGGGGCATCCTGTGCAGGGGCGGGGGCTGCCGGGCCGTAGGGGTCGTGCCAGCCTTCGGGCCGGGCAGGGGCCGGACCGGACGGTGCCGGGGGCTGCGCGGGCGGCTGGACCGGGGGCTGGTAACCCTGGCCCTGGTAGCCCTGGCCCGGCGTCGGCTGCGGGCGCGGGGCGGTGGAATTCATGGGCAGCTGGGCCAGCAGGCGGCGTGCCTCGTGGGCGACGTCCACCGAGACGATGACATCGTAACTGGTGGCCAGCACCTGGTTGGTGGACGTGAAGTCCCGCTTGCCGCGCTGGGCGGCGTATCCGATGATCGCAAACAGCATCCACAGCGCCGCACCCAGGAGGACAGCAGTGAAAATATTGGAATACGGCGCCCCGGCGTTGCTGGATGAGTCAAAGAAGGAGAGCATGACCCCGATGAACAGGCCAAACCAGGCGCCCGTCATGGCGCCGGTCATGGCGACACGCGGATAGCTCAGCTTGCCGGTCACCCGCTCGACGATCTTGAGGTCGTTGCCCACGATGGAGACGTGCTGGACGGGGAACTTCTCATCCGCCAGATAATCAACCGCCTTTTGCGCATCCAAGTAGGAGATGTAGGAACCGATCGTTTCCCCGGTGGGAACGGCGCGGGCCTCATTCATGGGTCTGGTGCGTCCAAAAAGGTTTGCCATGCCTTCCATTGTTCACCATAATCGTGCATGTTGGCTGAGGTATCGCTGGCAGTGAAACGATCAAACCCTGACATCCCCCGCAGCCGCTGTCCTGAAGTTTGGGATATTGCCCGCGCGGGGAAGTAGCCTGTAACTGTGAGCACACAACCCACCCGCATCTTTGTTGCCCGGCTCCTGGGCCTGGACGTCTTCGACCCCATCGGAGACAGGCTCGGCAAGCTGCGCGACGTCGTTGTGGTGGGCCGCGGCGCCAACTCCGCTCCGCACGCCGTCGGCATTGTGGTGGAGGTGCCCGGCAAGAAGCGGGTGTTCGTGCCCATGACCCGGCTGACGTCCATGGACCAGTCGCAAATCATCTGCACCGGACTGGTCAACCTGCGCCGCTTTGAACAGCGCGGCGCGGAGCAGCTGGTGGTCGGCGGCATCTTTGACCGCAAGGTCACGCTCGTGGACGGCAGCGGATTCGCCGTCATTGAAGACATCGCCATGGACCAGCAACGCAACGGCGACTGGCTGGTGACGAAGCTTTTTGTTCGCCGCGGCTCAAACACCTCACGGCTGCGCGGGCTGCGCCGGGGCCACACCATGCTGATCGACTGGGCCGACGCCCAGACCGAGGACGCCGCCGCCCCGCAAAGCGCCTCCCACTTCGTGGCCACCCATGAGGACCTCAAGCCTGCTGACTTCGCCGACGCCCTGCAGGACATGACAGACAAGCGCCGCGTGGAGGTGGCCGGCGAGCTCCAGGATGAGCGCCTGGCCGACATCATGTCCGAGCTGCCGGAGGACGACCAGGTCACCCTCCTCTCCGCCCTGGACAATGAGCGCGCCGCCGACGTGCTGGAGGAGATGGACCCCGACGACGCCGCCGACCTCCTCGCGGACCTGCCCAAGGCCAAGGCCGAGGAGCTGCTGCTGCTGATGGAGCCGGACGAGGCCAAGGATGTCCGGCGCCTGCTCCAATATGCCGAAGGCACGGCCGGGGCGCTCATGACCCCGGTGCCGGTGATCCTGCCCCCGGAAGCCACCGTTGCCGAAGCCCTGGCCCACGTCCGCAGTGAAGACCTCTCCCCTGCCCTTGCCTCGGCCATCTTCATCTGCCGCCCGCCGCTGGAAACACCCACGGGACGTTTCCTGGGCGTGGTCCACATCCAGCAGCTGCTGCGCAGCGCACCGCCGGAACTGCTGGGCACCCTCGTGGACAAGAACCTGGAGCCCGTCTCCGACCAGGACGACATCAGCACCGTCAGCCACATCATGGCCTCCTATAACCTGAACTCCCTGCCGGTGGTCAGCAAGGAGGGCCGACTCGTGGGCGCCGTGACCGTTGATGACCTGTTGGACCATCTGCTGCCTGAGGACTGGCGCACCCATGAGGACGGCGCACCGTTCAGGAAGCTGGGAGGACGCATTGGCTGAGCGGCACCACACCAAGGGCGGCGGACTGGACACCCCCATGGAGCTGAAGTCCCGGCTCCTGCCCAACCTCGCCAGCGACCCGGACCTCTTCGGCCGTTTCGCCGAACGCTTTGCCCGCTACATGGGCACCGCCAACTTCCTGCTCTATATGACGATTTTTGTCGTCGTGTGGATCGCGTTGAACGTGATCGGCCTGTTCGGCCTCAAGTGGGATCCTTATCCCTTCATCCTGCTCAACCTGTTCTTCTCCACCCAGGCCTCCTACGCCGCCCCGCTCATTCTGCTGGCCCAAAACCGCCAGGATGACCGCGACCGCGTGCAAATTGAGCAGGACCGATCCCGCAACGAGCGCAACCTCGCCGACACCGAATACCTCACCCGCGAGGTCGCCGCCCTGCGCATTTCCCTCCGAGAGGTCGCCACGCGCGACTTTGTCCGCTCGGAGCTGCGCAGCCTGCTCGAGGAATTGATCGCCCTGCAGGAAGAAGAGGATACGCTGAAAGGCAAGCGCACTGCGCCGGAAACACCCCTCAACCCCTAAGGCAGCACCATGAACGCCCCGTCCCAGCAAGCCCTCCTTGCCGCCCTCGCCACGGTCATCGACCCCGAGCTGCGCCGGCCCATCACGGACCTTGGCATGGTGGAGACGGTGGAGGCGCTCGACGGCGGCCGGGTACGCGCCGTCGTCCGCCTCACCATTGCGGGCTGCCCCCTGCGCGAAACCATCACCAAGGATGCCACCGCCGCCCTGATGAAGGTCGACGGCGTCACCGACGCCAGCGTCGAGCTCACCGTCATGACGGCGGAGCAGCGCGCCGAGCTGAAGGAACGGCTCAAGGGCGGCTCACCGGAGCGCGGGATTCCGTTCAATGATGAGAATTCCCTGACCCGCGTGTACGCCGTGGCCAGCGGGAAGGGCGGCGTGGGCAAGTCGTCGGTGACCGTGAACCTGGCGTGTGCACTGGCGGCGCGGGGGCTGCGGGTGGGCATTGTCGATGCCGACATCTACGGCTTCTCGGTGCCGGGGCTCATGGGGATCACACAGAACCCCACCCGCGTCGATGAGATGATCCTGCCGCCTGTGGCGCACGACGTGAAGGTCATTTCAATCGGCATGTTTGTGGCGGGCAACCAGCCCGTGGCCTGGCGCGGGCCCATGCTGCACCGGGCGCTGGAGCAGTTCCTGACAGACGTCTACTTTGGCGACCTCGACATCCTGCTGCTGGACCTGCCCCCGGGCACGGGCGATGTGGCGATCTCCGTGGCGCAGCTGCTGCCCAAGGCGGAGATCCTGGTGGTGTCCACGCCGCAGGCGGCTGCTGCCGACGTGGCGGAACGTGCCGGCGCGATCGCCGTGCAGACCGGCCAGAAGGTTGCCGGGGTCATTGAGAACATGTCTTTCCTGACACTGCCGGACGGCAGCACCATGGAGGTCTTCGGTTCCGGCGGCGGGGAGATCCTGGCCAAGCGGCTGACCCAGACCGTCAATGCACCCGTGGACCTGCTGGGGCAGATCCCGCTCGATGTTGCGCTGCGCGAAGGCGGTGACGCGGGCCTGCCGATCGTGCTCTCGGAACCCTCATCTGCCGCGGCGCAGGCCCTGACCGCAATCGCGGCAAAGCTGGCCGTGCGCCCTCGCGGCCTGGCCGGCCTGAAGCTCGGCGTCACACTGGCCGATTGACCCGGCCCGCCCCAATCTTTCCTTTCCCAACGCCGCATCAGATAATCGGCCTTAATTCCCAACGCCGCATCAGATAATCGGCCTTATTTCCCAACGCCGCATCAGATCGGCGCATTTAAACCAGAACGCCGCATCAGTGAGTGATGCGGCGTTCAGGAAAATGCCGTCTTATCTGATGCGGCGTCTGAAGGGTTAGGTGGCTTCGACGTCGAACGGGGCCCTCTGGCCTTCGGCCAGCCGGACGGGGTCTGGTTCGACCGCAACAGGCGAGTGGTCCTGCTTGTCCCCGTCCTTGCCCATCATCGAGGCGATCGCGGCGGCAGGGGCCGTCTTTAGCGAGTTGAGTGCGTCTACGTCGTCGTCGTCCAGGAGCGCCTCGCGGATGATGCGGCGGGGGTCGTACTGGCGGGGGTCGTATTTCTTCCAGTCGATGTCATCGATATCGACCCCGGCTTCTTCCTTGATGGTTTCACGCGCGCCGGAAGCCATCCTGCGCACCTCGCGGATGAGGTTCTTCAGCTTATCCAGGTAGCCGGGAAGCCGGGTGGGGCCAATGACGAGCACTGCCAAGACGACAATGATGATCAGCTCGGGGGTATTGATACCAAACACGTTAGGAAGATTACCCTCTCAACACTCAAAGCAACGATTCCTTAGCGTTTACGCGGGAGGATGATCTTGGCTTCACTTGCACTCTTTTGGACAACTGCTACCGGGAAAGTCTAGCGTGCCCCGGCGATGCGCGGCAGCGACAGCAGCGGTTTGCGCGCAGGGCGGACGTCCCGCGTACGTCCCGGGGCACGGTCGGCCAGCGACTCACGCAGCATGGCTCGCCCCCGGTGGATGCGCGAACGCACGGTGCCAAGCTTGATGTTCAGTGCATGCGCCACCTCGTCATAGGAGAGGCCCTCCATGTCACAAAGCACGACGGCGGCACGAAAGTCGGGCGGCAGCGCTTCCAGCGCGGCGGCAATGTCAATGTCCAGGTTGTTGAATTCAAAGCTGCGTTCGGGGCCGGGGTCGTTGCCCGGCAGGCGCGCTTCGGCGTCTTCGGTGAGCCCGTCAAAGCGGATCCGCTGCTTGCGCCGGGCCTGGTCCAGAAACAGGTTGGTGGTGATGCGGTGCAGCCAGCCGTCCAGGGTGCCGGGCTTGAAGTTTGCCAGTGACTTGAACACGCGGACAAAAACCTCCTGGGTGAGGTCCTCGGCGTCGTACTTGTTGCCGGTCAGGCGGAAGGCAAGCCGGAAAACCTTGGCGGAGTGGTTGGCTACCACCTCATCCCACGACGGCGTGACCCATTCCTGTACCTCCGGAAAAGCGGCTTCGACAGGACTGCTTGCAGGACTGGCCATGGTGTTCATCGCTGCACCTCGCTTCAGTGGATCCCGGCCGCGCCCGGTGCAACGGTGCAGCCATGGGAGGGGTTCCCAATAGTTCCCACAGTCTGCCAAACTTTGCTGGCATTTTGCTGAACGATCCCGGAGAATGCGCCCGTTCGGCAGGCAGTAGGCTAGAGCTGTCCAATGCAACAGTTTAGGAAACGCAAGCCATGAGTGCCGATAAATCCACCAGCTGGTCCTATACGGAGGCCCTGCCCGTGGAAGACCTTGTCCTGCGACGCGCCCGGGAGCGTTCGCATGAACTGGGGCTGTTCCCCGTGAGCCCCGGCGTTGCCGCCGCGCTGACGGTGCTTGCGGCCGCTTCCAAGGCACAGACGGCGGTCGAAGTGGGCACGGGGGCCGGCGTCTCCGGCGTCAGCATCCTGCGCGGGCTGGGACCGCGCGCCGTCCTGACAACCATTGATCCCGACGTCGACCATCTCAAGGCCGCGCGCGAGGCCTTCTCGGAATCGGGCTCCCCGGCCAACCGGACCAGGACCATCTCGGGGCGGGCGCAGGATGTGCTGCCCCGCCTGACCGACGGCGCCTACGACCTCGTGTTCATCGACGCCGACAAGCCAAGTTTCCCGGAGTATGTGGAGCAGGCCGTCAGGCTCCTGAAGCAGGGCGGGCTGCTGATCATCAACGACGCCCTGGACAAGGACCGGGTGTCGGATCCGGCCATCCGCGAGGCCGGCACCGCCACGCTGCGCCGTGTGGGCAGGATGATCCGGGACAATGAAGCCCTCACCAGCACCATCCTGCCCACCGGCGACGGGCTGCTGCTGGCCGTCAAGCGCTGAACGCGCAACAACTGTTAAAGCCGAAAGTGGCGGGGCAGCTCACGCCGCCCCGCCACTTTCGTGCTTAAGAATTCTTATTCAGTGACGCCAACCAGGCATTCCTTGAGGCTGACAGCCTCGTCGGCGTTCATCTCAACAACGAGACGACCTCCGCCTTCCAGCGGCAGCCGCAGGATCAGGCTCCGACCTTCTTTAGTCACTTCCATTGGACCGTCACCGGTTCTGGGTTTCATGGCCGCCATCAGGAGTTCCCCTTTTCGTAGTGCATACACAACACCACCGGAGGTTTCCCCGGCATGTCGTTTCTGTTGTACTGCTCACAACCCATTATTCCGCACTTCGGGGCCCGGGTGCTAATCGGCGCGGCCGTGCCGCGACACCCGCGGCACCTTTGACAATCCCCGTCCAAGCACCTACAGCAGGGGCCGGGCATGTTACGGCGGCCACCCCACACCGCGGCTGATCGCGGCAAACTGCCACAGCCACACAACCCACACAACCTGCAGCACGGTGAACATCACCAGCACCGCCCACCGGTACGCCCGCGACCGCGAAATGAACGCCGCGGCGAGTGCCAGCGGGAACAGCGGCAGCAGCATCCGGAAAGTGCTCGACTGCGGGTGCAGCACCGCGAGCAGGTACAGCAGGTACATGGCACACCACACCCGCAGCTCGGGCCCGATCCGGCGCACCGCCCGCGACGACAGGTACAGCCCCGCCAGCGCCGCGAACAGCACCGGCAGCAGCGGCCCCCAGAACGGCCCGGCCAGCTGCACGCCCACCTCAAACCAGGGCTTGAACAGCACCAGGCCCGTCCCGCGCCACGACGTTTCGGTGTCGGTGTACGTGCTGCGGTCCCCTGTCACCCACCACGCCACCAGCATCCAGGCGAACGCCATGATGGCGCTGACCGCCAGCAGCACCGCCCCGGCCAGCCGCTGGGTCCACGGGAACGGCACGGCGCCGCGGTTGCGCCAGCGCAGGAAAAGATGAAGAAGCACGACGGCGGCAAACGGCACCCCGGCCGGCCGCGAGAGGCACAGCAGAATCACCAGGGGGACGGCCCCCCAGTAGTTGCCACGGATGAGCAGGAGCAGCGCCGCCGCCAGGAACAGAATGCCAAGCGATTCGGCGTAGGGCACCTGCAGCACCGCCGACACCGGGAAGAAGGCAAAGAACGCCACGCCCCACAGCGCCGTCGCCGGGCCGGCATAGTGCCGGAAGAGCTGGTGCACCACAAGGGCCGCGGCAAAACCTGCCAGTGTTGCCACCAGTGCGCCCGACCCGGCCCAGCCCATGCCGGTGACGGAGTGCACGCCGCGGGCCAGCAGCGGCAGCACCGGGTAGAACGCCCACTCGTTGGGCTGCGCCGATCCGTCCGCGTTCCTTGGAATCACCGACGGATAGCCTTGGTTGAAGATTTTCTCGTACCAGCCGGCGTCCCAGCTGTCGATGAACTCGAGATATCCGGGCTGCTGCCCGTACCAGGGTGTGGCGTCGGACTGCCAAGCGGCTGCGGCGAAGATGACAAAGCTGGTGACCCTTGCGGCGGCGTAGACCAGCGTAACTTTCAGCCACCAGGGTGCGTGCCGAAGCGGCGCCAGGACGCGGCGCAGTGCAAGGAACAGCATGTCGTTGACGGTTGGGCTGGCGTGACCGGGCATGGCCACGACCGGGGGTCGTACACTTTCAGGCGCGGCACGGGCGCCGGGGACCTCGCCGGACACCGGCCCCTCCGTGGCGCTCACGCCGGGTCCGGTGCCAGCCAGCATCCCGGCTGGTGGTCATTCACCACGCCAATGGCCTGCATCATTGCGTAGGCGGTGGTTGGCCCCACGAAGGAGAATCCCTGCTTCTTCAATGCCTTGGCCAACAGGGCGGACTCCGCAGTCTGGGCGGGAACGGGGTCCCCGGCGGGACGCGGCAGCTGTGGGGCGTGGGCGGCAATGATGGAGCCCAGCGTGGTTCCGGCAGGCAGCGCCAGCAGGGCGCGGGCGTTGGCAATCGTGGCGTTGATCTTCAGCCGGTTGCGGACAATGGCGGCGTCGGCCAGCAGCCGGGCCACATCGGATTCGTCGAAGGCGGCCACGGCGGCCGGGTCGAATCCGGCAAAGGCCTCCCTGAACGATTCGCGCTTTCGCAGGATGGTCAGCCAGCTGAGCCCCGACTGGAAGGCTTCCAGGCTGAGCCGTTCAAACAGCTCCGCCTCGCCGTCCACGGGGCGGCCCCACTCCTCGTCGTGGTAGCGCTGGTAGGCTTCGTCGCTCTCAATCCCGGCCCAGCTGCAGCGGGACCGGCCGTCGCTACCGGCCGCCATCGGGGCCCGTCTCCACACCGGCACCGGCGGAACCGTCCGGCCCAGCGGCAGCCGGCGCACCGCCGTCGTGCTTCAAGGCGGCGGGAACAGGCGCCTTGGCAACCGGCGCCGCGGTTGTCGGCGAGGCGGCAACCCGGGCGGCAGACACCGGGGCGGGCAGTGCCGAGTCCGGCCGGGCCGCTGATTCCAGCCGGGCGATCTCCGCGTCCTTGAGCGCCAGCTCGTCGCGCAGCCGGTCCAGCACCTCATCCACCTGGTCCATGCGGTAGCCGCGGAGGCCAAGGGAGAAGCGCAGCCGGTCGACGTCGGCAGGGGCTGGCGCGGCCGGCAGCAACACCGGGGGCAGGCTGGCCACGGGCGCGCCGAGGGCGTCCTCGTAGACGGTGGCGTCAGCGTCCAGCCGGTTCAGGCCCACCACATAGAACACCGCGGCGGCGCCCACAATGATGGCAAGGAAGATCAGGAAATAGGTCACAAGACCATGGTGCCAGATGCGCCGGACAACTCAATCCTTTTCGCGGGCGGCAACCTTGGCGCCGGCCTGGCCGGCCATGACCAGTTCCACGGCTTCTTCGGCCGTGTCCACGAGCTGCACAATGTCCAGGTCGCCAGGCGAAACGAGTCCCTGTTCCACCATGGTGTCCCGCAGCCAGTCCATGAGCGGGCCCCAGAATGCCTTGTCCACCAGGACAATGGGGAACTGGCTGACCTTGCTGGTCTGCACCAGGACCATGGCCTCGAAGAGCTCGTCGAGGGTGCCGAGGCCGCCGGGCAGCACCACAAAGCCCTGCGCGTACTTCACAAACATGGTCTTGCGGGCAAAGAAGTAGCGGAAGTCCACGCCCAGCCCAACCCACTGGTTCATGCCGGTCTC
The DNA here is from genome assembly GCF_017876675.1 of Arthrobacter stackebrandtii. Taxonomy (NCBI): domain Bacteria; kingdom Bacillati; phylum Actinomycetota; class Actinomycetes; order Micrococcales; family Micrococcaceae; genus Arthrobacter; species Arthrobacter stackebrandtii. Next base: position 2,717,306 of record NZ_JAGIOI010000001.1, on the reverse strand, counting down.
GAAGGGCAGCTCGATGCCCAGGCCGATGGACAGCCCGCCGGCCTCTGCGGCGCCGCGGTTGGCGGCCTCCATGGAACCGGGCCCGCCGCCGGTGATGACGGCCACCCCGGCCTCGACCAGCCGGCGGCCCACCTCCACGCCCGTGGCGTAGTACGGGGATTCCGGCTTGGTGCGGGCAGAGCCGAACACGCTGATGGCCGGGCCAATCTCGGCCAGCGCATCAAAGCCCTGGACAAACTCACTCTGGATCCGCATGACGCGCCACGGGTCCGTGTGGGTGAAGTCGCTGCTGGGCGGGGTTTCCAGGAGCCGGGCGTCGGCGGTCTCCAGGCCGGCACCGTTTTTGCGCCAGATGCCAAACCTGCGCAGCTCGGGTCGGACGGGGCGGCTGGATCCTGTTGGTGAACTCATGGCACCTAGGCTACGGCACGGGGGCAGCGGCCCGGCGGCGGTGGCACGCATCACATTGTCTCGTTAGCGTTACGATCCGCACCGACATGGCCAAATCCTTTACCCCCCGCTGTGATTCTCGATACATTCATTGCATGACAAATCCCGCACCTGCTCCTGCCCTCGTGGAGCTCAAAGCTGTCAACAAGCACTACAGCTCCCTCCACGTGCTGCAGGATATTAATCTCAGTGTCGCCAAGGGTGAAGTCCTGGTAGTGCTGGGGCCTTCGGGCTCCGGAAAGTCAACACTGTGCCGCACCATCAACCGGCTGGAAACCATTGACAACGGCTCCATCACCATTGAAGGCAAGGAACTGCCCAAGGAAGGGCGGGCCCTGGCCAACCTGCGTGCCGACGTCGGAATGGTCTTCCAGTCCTTCAACCTGTTCGCCCACAAGACCATCCTGGAAAACGTCACCCTTGGCCCCATCAAGGTCAAGGGCATGAGCAAGCCCGACGCCGAGAAGCTCGCCTTTTCGCTGTTGGAGCGTGTCGGCGTGGGGCACCAGTCGGCGAAGCTGCCGGCCCAGCTCTCGGGTGGCCAGCAGCAGCGCGTGGCCATTGCGCGTGCCTTGGCAATGAAGCCAAAGGTCATGCTGTTTGACGAACCCACCAGTGCCCTCGACCCGGAAATGATCAACGAGGTCCTGGATGTCATGGTGGAGCTGGCCAAGGATGGCATGACCATGGTGGTTGTCACGCACGAGATGGGGTTTGCCCGCAAAGCCGCGGACAGGGTCATCTTCATGGCGGACGGCCAGATTGTTGAAGAAGCCTCACCCGAGGAATTCTTCACCAATCCGCAGACAGACAGGGCCAAGGATTTCCTGTCCAAGATCCTGACCAACGGATAGCACCCCCAGTTTTGGCCCATCGGGCCACTTTTGTTCCCGGCCCCTGTGGCCGACTAAGAAAGGAAATACCTTGAAAAAGTTTTTTAGCAAGAAGAGCCTCGGCGTAGCGGCTGTCTTCACTGCAGCTGCCCTGGCCTTGAGCGGCTGTGGCGGAGACACGGGCGGTGGCAGCACGGAAGGCGGCGGCGAAGCCGGCCTGACATATGAGGTGGCGAAGGACGTTGCCCTGACCGGCAGCCCCACGTTTGATGCGATCAAGTCCTCCGGCAAGATCCGCATCGGCGTCAAGGAGGACCAGCCCGGTCTGGGCTACCTCGATGCAGCCACAGGTGAGCGCAGCGGTTTCGACATTGAAATTGCCCGCTGGATGGCGGCATCGCTGGGCGTTCCGGCGGACAAGATTGAGTTCAAGCCGATCCCGTCCGCCAACCGCGAGACTGCACTGGCCAACGGCGACGTCGACCTCTACGTGGGCACGTACTCCATCACGGACAAGCGCAAGAAGCTCGTGGACTTTGCCGGCCCCTACTTCATCACGGGCCAGGGCCTGCTGGTGGCCAAGGACAACACGGACATCAAGAGCGAAAAGGACCTCGCCGGCAAGAAGGTCTGCTCCGCCACCGGTTCAACTCCCATCCAGAACATCCGCGAGAACTTCCCGGAGGCCACCCCGGTTGAGTACGACCTCTACTCCAAGTGCGTGGAGAACCTCAAGACCGGCCAGGTTGACGCGGTGACCACTGACCAGGCCATCCTCCTGGGCTATGCCTCACAGGACCCGGACAACCTGAAGGTTGTGGGTGAGCCGTTCACGGTGGAGAAGTACGGCATCGGCCTGCCCCTGGGCGACACGGCACTGCGCACCTTCCTGAACACGACGCTGACCGACGGCAACGCCACGTGGACCAAGATCTACGACGCGACGCTGGGGGCGTCCGGCACCAAGGTTGAGCAGCCTGCGGTTGACCAGTACTGACCGTCCCTGATTGTTGGTGCCGCAGCGGCCGCGGCCGGTGCGGCACCAACTCTTCGCCCACTCGAATTCACTGAAAGCGACGCTGCCCTGTGAATGTTCTAACTGACAACGCCGAACTGTTCCTTACGGGGTTCAAAAACACCGGCATCCTGTTTGTCTTTTCCGCCTTTTTTGCCCTGATCCTGGGCACCATCGTTGCCGGCATGCGGGTTTCCCCGGTGCCTGCCATGCAGGCCACTGGCACCTTCTACGTCAACGCCGTCCGCAACACCCCGTTGACCCTGATTCTGGCGTTCTTCGCCCTCGGATACCCCCAGCTGGGACTGCCCGACCTCAGCTTCATGGCTGCCGCCATCGTGGGCCTTTCGCTCTACACGGCCACCTACGTTTCGGAGGCCATTCGGTCCGGCATCAACACCGTTTCGGTCGGACAGTCGGAAGCAGCCCGCGCCATCGGGTTGCCGTTCATGCAAACCCTGACGCTGATTGTGCTGCCCCAGGCGTTCCGTTCCGTGGTGCCGCCGCTGTTCAGCGTCTTCATCGCCCTCCTGAAAAACACCACTGTCGCGGCAGGCTTCTCCGTCCTCGAGGCCGGCGCCATCCGCGCCTACCTCAGTGAACGCGGTGAGCCGCTGCTGCCGGGCCTGTTGTGGGTTGCCTTGATCTTTATGGTGCTGGTGCTGGGCATCCTGACCCCGCTGCAACGCTACCTCGAGAAGAAATGGAGGGTTGCCCGATGAGCTCGGTACTCTTTGATGTGCCCGGGCCCAAGGCCCGCACACGCAACAAATACTTGAACGTCATCACGGTGCTTGTGGTGGCGGCAATCATCGCCTTCATCGTGTACAAGTTCTACGAATCCGGGCAATTCACGGCCAAGAAGTGGGAAATATTCACGTTCCCCAGGGTCCAGGAAAAATTCCTGGAGGCCATCTGGGCGACCATCAGTGCCTTTGGCGTCGCCGCCGTCGGCAGCCTGATACTGGGCGTTGTCCTTGCCTTCGGCCGCCTGGCCGACACCAAGTGGCTGAGCGTGCCGTGCTACTGGTTCACCGAGGCGTTCCGGGCTGTGCCACTGCTGATCCTGATGATGATCATGTACTACGGTCTCCCGTCCGTGGGCGTCGAAGGCATGACGCCGTTCATCGCCGTCGTCGCCGGCCTGATCCTGTACAACGGTTCGGTCCTGGCAGAGGTGTTCCGCGCGGGCATTGAGTCCCTGCCCAAGGGGCAGGGCGAGGCCGGCCTCGCCATTGGCCTGACCAAGGGCCAGGTGCTCCGGTCCATCCTGCTGCCCCAGGCCGTCCGGGCCATGCTGCCGGTCATCATTTCCCAGCTGGTGGTCATCATGAAGGACACCTCGCTGGGCTTCCTGATCACCTACAACGAGATCCTGTACTACGCAGGCGTCCTCGGCTCCCAGGGCCAGTACGGCTCGCCCATCCTCCCGGCCTACATGGTCACGGCCGTGGTCTACGTAGGCCTCTGCTTGATCCTCTCGGGTCTGGCAAAATACACGGAGTTCAAGATGTCCTCGCGCCTCAAGGTCCTCAAGACCAAGGTGGGCATGGCCGGCTGATCCTTTTCACCCAGCACGGCACCACGAAAACAACAGCCCCGGCGCGAGTCTTCGCACCGGGGCTGTTGTGTGCCCGACGGCGCCCGGCCCGCCCAAGGTGGGCTGGCCGCCGCCGGGCAGGAAGTGGACGAGGTGTCAGCTGAGCCAGCGGGTCAGGGCCGCCAGGCATTCCCGGATGGCCGCGGCGGTGACGTGCTCGTCGTCGGAATGGGCCAGCAGGGCGTCGCCCGGACCGAAGTTCACGGCCGGAATCCCCATCTCGCTCAGCCGCGCCACATCCGTCCAGCCGTACTTGGGCAGTGGCTCGCGCCCCACAGCGGCCACGAACGACGCCGCAGCCGGCGCATTCAAGCCGGGCCGCGCACCGGCGGAGGAGTCGGTGCGGACAAGGTCGAAGCCGTCCAGCAGGCTCCGCACGTGCGCCTCGGCCTGGGCGGGCGACTTGTCCGGCGCATAGCGGTAGTTGATCTCCACCACGCAGCCGTCCGGGATGACGTTCCCGGCCGTGCCGCCGTGGATCTTCACCGCGTTGAGCGACTCCCGGTAATCCAGCCCGTCAACGGTGACGGTGGCCGGTTCGTACACGGCGAGCCGGGTCAGGATGGGGGCTGCGGCGTGGATGGCATTCTCCCCCATCCATGCGCGCGCCGAATGCGCAGCCAACCCGCGCGTGGTGGCCTCGAAGCGGATGGTGCCGTTGCAGCCGCCCTCCACGGTGCCGTTGGTGGGCTCGAGCAGGATGCCGAAGTCTGCGTCCAGCAGCTCGCGGTTCTCGCGCACCAGCCGGCCCAGCCCGCTCTTGGCGGCGGCCACTTCCTCGTGGTCGTAGAAGATGAAGGTGATGTCCTTCGTGGGCTCGGGCAGGGTTGCCGCGATGGCCAGCTGCACCGCCACTCCGCCCTTCATGTCGGTGGCGCCGCGCCCGTAGAGCACCTCTCCGACCCACGAGCTGGGCACCGTCCCGCGGGCCCCCTCTGTGGTGGGCAGCGGCACGGTGTCCAAATGGCCGGCCAGGATGATCCGCTCGGCCCGGCCCAGCTCCGTCCGCGCCACGATTGAATCGCCGTTGCGCACCACCGACAGGTGCGGCAGCGCCCGCAGCGCACCCTCCACGGCATCGGCCAGCGCCCGCTCGTTGCCGGAGACCGACTCGATGTCCATGATCGCTGCCGTCAGCCCGGCCACGTCCCCGTGCACGTCAAGCACGACGGCGTCCGGGCCGCCGTTGCCTGCGCCGCCATGGTCGGCGGGGGCTGCGGGGCGGAAGGCGGGCGTGGGATCGCTTGTTGGGGTCATCCAGCCAGTTTATAGGCGGCCGGGGGTGCCGCAGCGGCGGCGGCGCAGTAGCGTAGAGGCAGGAGTAGTTCACAGGAGACAGGAAGCACCGGCCATGTCCGCACGGGATGAGTCATCGCGGGGGGCTCGGGGCGCTGCCTGGCGCGGCGCCCTCGCAGGGATTGCTTCCGCTGCGCTGCTGTTCGGCACAGCCCAGCTGCTGTCCATCTTCTTCGGCCCCGCATCCACTCCCTTTGCGGCGGTGGGCTCGACGTTCATCGACTTCACCCCTGCGTGGCTGAAGGACTTTGCGATCGCCGCCTTCGGCACCAATGACAAGACGGCGCTGCTCGTGGCCATGGCCGTCGTGGCCGCCGCGGCCTCGGCAGCCCTTGGAGTGCTCGCCCTCAAGCGGCCGCGCACCGCCAACGTCCTGGTGCTGGCTGCCGCAGTCGCCATGGCGGCCTGCATCCTGACCCGCAGCGGCGCCGGCCCCCTGGACATCCTGCCCCTGGCCGTCGGCACCGCAGCAGCACTGTGGGCGCTGCGCATGCTCACGGAACAGGCCGTGGAGGCCGCCAGGCCGGGGCCCGCTGCGCGCGCCGACCAGGCGCAGCAGCCGGGGAACCCCAGCCGGCGCGCATTTTTGGCGGGCTCGGCCGCGGTGGCGGGTGCCGCCGTCGTGCTTGGCCTGGCAGGGACGCTGCTCAACCGCACGAGGACCGTGGTGAACAATGTCCGGGCCTCGCTCAGGCTGCCCGCCCCGCACACCACTGCGCCGGCGCTGCCGGAAGGGGTGCAGTCGCCCGTGGCCGGGGTGGTCCCGTTCACGACCCCGAACGGCGATTTTTACCGGATCGACACCGCACTCGTGCCACCGGAGGTGGACCCCGGGACGTGGGAGCTGCGGGTGCACGGCATGGTGGAACAGGAATTCACCATGGGGTTTGACGAGCTGCTGGCACAGGAGCTCACGGAGGCCCAGGTGACACTGGCGTGCGTGTCCAACGAGGTGGGCGGGAACCTGGTGGGCAACGCCACGTGGCTGGGGCTGCCGCTGCGGGAGGTGCTGGCGCGCGCCCGGCCGCTGCCCGGGGCCGACATGGTGCTCTCCACCAGCGTGGACGGGTTCACCGCCTCCACTCCCCTGCCGGTACTGCAGGACGGGCGCAACGCCCTGCTGGCGGTGGGCATGAACGGGGAGCCGCTGCCCGTGGAGCACGGTTTTCCGGTGCGCATGGTGGTGCCGGGGCTGTACGGCTACGTCTCCGCGACCAAGTGGGTGGTGGAGCTGGAGGTCACCACGTTCGCGCAGCAGACCGCGTACTGGACGTCGCGCGGCTGGTCGTCGCACGGGCCGGTCAAGACGGCGTCGCGGATCGAGGTCCCCCGCGGCGGTGCCCAGGTCCCGGCCGGGAAGGTGGCGCTGGGCGGCAGCGCCTGGGCCCAGCACCGCGGCATTTCCAAGGTTGAAGTGCAGCTCGACGGCGGACCCTGGCTCGGTGCGCAGCTCGCCGCCGAGGCGTCGCTGGATACGTGGCGGCAGTGGTCCTTCATCTGGGACGGCGCCACCGCCGGCAGCCACACTGCCAGGGTCCGGGCCTACGACAGCGCAGGTGCGCTGCAGGTTTCCGCAGATGCGCCGCCCGCACCCGACGGGGCCACGGGATGGCACAGCGTCGGCTTCACGGTGGCGTAGCCTGCCCAGGTCCGCCGGCGGTGTGGCCGGGACAACCGCGCGCGGGCAGCACCGCTTGCGCCGCAATGTTTCGGCACCTGCAGAAAACACCCAGGAAGGTGCGGATAAACTGTGTGCATGACTGCAACCCCAGCCCCGCGCAACCGTTCCGCCCACGGCCACGGCATTGCCACGGTCACCACCGGCGGGGAGGTGCTCGACGTGTGGTTCCCGGCCCCCGCCCTGGGCCTGGCCTCGGACACGCTCGGCGGCGCCCCGGAGGCCGCCCCGGAGCTGGCCGCGCTTGCCGCCGCCGGCACCGACGCGGACCGCCAGGTGGACCAGAAGGTTGTGTTCGTCCAGATCGACCTCGACGAGGCGCCCGCCGACGCCGTGGACACCTACCTGCGCCTGCACCTGCTCTCGCACCGCCTCGCCGCCCCCAACAGCATCAACCTCGACGGCATCTTTGGCACGCTCAACAATGTGGTGTGGACCAACTTCGGCCCCGCCTCCGTCGACGGTTTTGAACTGACCCGGGCCCGCCTGCGCCGCCGCGGCCAGGTCACCGTCTACTCCGTGGACAAGTTCCCGCGCATGGTGGACTATGTGGTCCCCTCGGGCGTCCGCGTGGCCGACGCCGACCGGGTGCGCCTGGGTGCCCACCTGGCCGAAGGCACCACTGTGATGCATGAGGGCTTTGTGAACTTCAACGCCGGAACGCTGGGCACCTCCATGGTTGAGGGCCGCATCTCGGCCGGCGTCGTGGTGGGCAACGGCACCGATGTGGGCGGCGGCGCCTCCATCATGGGCACCCTCTCCGGCGGCGGGCTCCAGCGCGTGGCGCTGGGCGAGCGCGTGCTCCTCGGCGCCAACTCAGGTGTGGGCATCAGCATTGGCGACGACTCCGTGGTGGAGGCCGGACTGTACGTCACCGCCGGCACCCGGGTGCGGGTTCTGGGGCCCAAGAACGACGACGGCGAGGACACCACCGTGATCGTCAAGGCCAGTGAGCTTTCGGGCGTGCCCAACCTGCTGTTCCGCCGCAACTCCACCTCCGGCGAGGTCGAGGTGCTGCCCCGCAAGGGCGCATCGGTGGCACTGAACGAAAGCCTGCATGCCAACTAATCCTCACCCCGGCGGCTGCCCGGCCCCGGCGAAAGCCGGGGATGCCGCATGAAGGCCCGCAGCGCCGTCGGACTTTTAATTTCAATTCTCATCCTGATTGCCCTGCTGGCCGGTGCCGGCGTGTGGCTGGCGCGCACGCTCAACAACGCACTGGAGCCGCGGCTTGCCGTGGGCTGCACCGCCACCGTGGCCGGTTCCAGCTACAGCATGGCCACGGAGCAGGCTCGGAACGCGGCGCTGATTTCCGAGATTTCGGTGCAGCGGGGCATGCCGGCGCGGGCGGCGTCCATTGCGCTGGCGACGGCGCTGCAGGAGTCGGCGCTGCGGAACATCGAGTACGGCGACCTCGACTCCGTGGGGCTGTTCCAGCAGCGCCCGTCACAGGACTGGGGCACGGTGGAGCAGATCATGGACCCCGTGTATTCGGCGAATGCGTTCTACAACGTGCTGGAAAAGGTGCCGGGCTACCTGGACATGTCCGTGAACGACGCCGCCCAGACCGTCCAGCGTTCCGGCTTCCCCGAGGCCTACGCACAACATGAGGCGCTGGCGCGCGCGTTCGCGTCGGCGTTGACGGGCGAAACAGCCGGCGGGCTCTCCTGCACCCTGCCTGAGGCAGTGGCGGCCGGGCTCCCTGGTGACGTGACCGCGGGGGCGCAGGAGGCCATGGGCGGCCTCGCGGTGCTCGCCCCGGACGTTCTTCCGGGCGAGAGCGGCACTGTGATGACGTTTGACGTTCCCGGGGTGCACGGCTGGATGTTGGCGCACTGGGCCGTGGCGAACGCCCTGGAGCTTGGCATCGTGGAGGTCAGCCACGCCGGCAATACCTGGGACCGCAACGAGAACAAGGCCGGAACCAACGTGGGCTGGCAGCCCAGCGACATCGCCACGGCAGGGCAGGTGGTCATCACGGTGGCGGGCGGTTCCTGACCCCGGCCGGCGCCGTGCTGCGCTTCCGTGCGGGCTGCCCGGATTGGCCGTGGCCTACACCAGCAGTTCCACCACAGGCTGGACGTAGCTGCGGAAGACCTCCTGGTTGTCCAGCAGGTGGGAGCTCATGATGAGCCTGTCCGGCTCAATGAACCAGGCGCGCTGTTCCGCCAGCGGCACCTCCACAATCGTCAGGGTAAAGTCGCGGGCACTGCGGCCCAGCTCCATTTCGCGGTTTTGCACCAGGTCCGCCAGGATCTTGTGCCCGCCCAGGGTCTCCCGCTGGGCCGCCATCATGTTGTACAGCTGCGACTGCTCCCTGGACCAGGTCAGCGCCGAGCCGTAGTGGGCGTGGGCCACCCTTTGCAAGGCTGGCATCCCTGCCAATTCAGGGAATTCCGGCGGAGTGAGATCCTGCCCGGGGTTGGGGAAGTTTGCCAGCAGCCGGCCCCACCAAACCTCCCACTGGTCCCGCAGCGCGTCCGTTCCGCCCACCCCGGCCGTCAGCATGGTGTGGTCCGCAGCCCTGACGGAGGGCGCCACGTGGGAGAGTGCGGGGGTGCCGGCGCCCACCAGTCCTGAGACGTCCCGCAGGTACAGCGCCATGAGCATGGGCTGGCAGGTGTCCATGGTGATTCGCCAGCCAGGGCCGCCGGTATGATGCATTTCTCCCGCCTCCAACCGCTGCAAAAAATGTTGCTGCAATCACAAGTCCAAGATTACCCGCAAGCGCCGTCCAAGGCACCCAGTGGTACAAAGACTGCCCCGTATCCCGGCGCGGGGCTCCTGGATGGGGTCAAGGCGTGGGGATGATGCTGTGGCGGCTAGGGGGTGAGGAGTGCGGCCAGGTGGCGGCGAAGGGTGGCCTGCCCTTGTTCCGGTGCCGCCCACGCGGGCTGGAGCACCATGCGCAGGCTCAGCCCGTCGAGCAGTGCGATCAGCCGTTCGGCTTCATCCACGGGAACCAGGTTGGGGACGGCGAGGGGGCTTTCCATCAGTGCCAGCAGCACGCGGCCAACGATGGCGCCCGTTGCCCGGTAGTCGTCCTGGGCTGCATCGAGCAGTTCCGTGTTGGTCCGTGCGTCGAGCATGAACTCCATGTGGACCACGGCGTCGGCACGCCGTTCGTCGTCCAACGGCAGCAGTTCTTCGAGGACACCGGCGCATTGGTCCAGCAGGCCGTTGCGGGTGGCTGCCAGGCCGTCCTGTTCCAGGGTTTCCAGGACGTCGAGTGCCCGAAGGTGGATCCGCTCGGAATTGACGCGGAAGGCGAACTCCATGAGCTCCGCCTGGTTCTCAAAATAGTGCCTCACCGACCCCAGCGCCAAGGCCGCCTGCGCGGCCACGTTACGTAGCGATGCTTGTGTCAGACCACGCTCTGCAATGACTTGAAATACGGCATCCGCAACGAGCTCTCGGCGGTCATCGGCGTTTACAATTTTGGGCACCCATCTGTTTTAGCACACATGTTTCAGCAATGCCCATCGGGCGGCTTCATGAACGGCCGGCTCGGCCCGGCCTATTTGGCGGCCGAGTCCTTCTTCTTGTCCAGGTAGAGCAGCACCAGCAGCACGACCATGATGACCAGGGCGCCAATGAACCAGGGCAGGAACACAGACTTGCCCACCAGCACCATGATCCCCAGCACCACCACAACGATGGGGAACGCCATGGAGAAAGTGTGCAGCAACAGAGTCGACATTTTCATGATTCTTACTTTCGTCAAGGTTTGGCAAAGGAAAAGCGGCAGGCGACTCTCCGTGGGAAAGCCGCCTGCCGCCGTCGTGCTTAATAAGCTGTTAGCGCGAGGGGTACATGCGCTCAGGCTCACCCGTGTACAGCTGGCGGGGGCGGCCGATCTTGGTCTCGGGGTCCTTCATCATTTCGCGCCACTGGGCAATCCAGCCCGGCAGGCGGCCAATGGCGAAGAGCACCGTGAACATCTTCTCGGGGAAGCCCATGGCCTTGTAGATCAGGCCGGTGTAGAAGTCCACGTTCGGGTAGAGCTTGCGGGAGATGAAGTACTCATCCGTGAGCGCAACTTCTTCCAGGCGCATGGCGATCTCGAGGAGTTCGTCGTTGCCGCCGAGCTTTTCCAGGATTTCGTGGGCCGTGGCCTTGACGATCTTGGCGCGGGGGTCGTAGTTCTTGTAGACGCGGTGCCCGAAGCCCATGAGCTTCACGCCGTCTTCCTTGTTCTTCACGCGCTCCACGAACTTTTCAACGGGCTCGCCGCTGTCCTGGATCTGGCGGAGCATGTTCAGCACTGCCTCGTTGGCACCGCCGTGCAGCGGGCCGAAGAGTGCGTTGATGCCGGCGGAAACCGAGGCAAACATGTTGGCGTTTGCCGAACCGACCAGGCGGACGGTGGAGGTGGAGCAGTTCTGCTCGTGGTCTGCGTGCAGGATGAGCAGCAGGTCCAGGGCCTTGACCACTACGGGATCCAGCTCGTAGGGCTCGGCCGGCAGGCCGAAGCTCAGGCGCAGGTAGTTCTCCACCAGGTTCATGGAGTTGTCCGGGTACAGCATGGGCTGGCCGATGGACTTCTTGTACGCGTAGGCGGCGATGACTGGCATCTTGGCCATGAGGCGGATGGTGGCCATCTCAACCTGCTCGTCGTCGAACGGGTCAAGGGAGTCCTGGTAGAACGTGGACAGCGCCGAGACGGCCGAGGACAGCACGGGCATGGGGTGCGCGTCGCGCGGGAAGCCGCCGAAGAAGCCCTTGAGGTCTTCGTGCAGCATGGTGTGGCGGCGGATGCGCTGGTCGAAGGCGTCCAGTTCTGCCGGGGTGGGCAGGTTGCCGTAAATGAGCAGGTAGGAGACTTCCAGGAAGCTGGAGTGCTCGGCCAGTTCTTCGATGGGGTATCCGCGGTAGCGCAGGATGCCCTTGTCGCCGTCGATGTAGGTGATGGCGGAAGAGGTTGCAGCTGTGTTGACGAAACCGGGGTCGTAGGTGACCGCACCGGTGGTCTTCAGGAGCTTGGAAACGTCATACCCGGCGTTGCCTTCTACTGCTTCAATGCGCGGGAGTTCAAGCTCTCCGCCGTCGTAGCGCAGCGATGCGCTCGTGGAATCAGTCATGGAGTCCCCTTCATGAGGTGGCCTTCAAAAGCCTTTGGTTGGTTCAATGCACGTTTTCTAACCCGCGGGACACCCGCGCACGTCAAGGTAATTCGCAAGAAAACTAAAAGCGCATGATGCGTCCGGTGACCTAAACGGTCACCTATGAAACTACCGCTTTAAGGGCCTTCAACACTAATCCAGAGTGGAGTTCAGGCCGATTTTGCGGGAAACCGTTATGAATTTGCGTTCAGCCGCGACGCTGCTGCGGCGATCCGTTCGTCACTCCCCGTCAGGGCGACACGAACGAATCCGTTGCCGGCCTCACCGTAAAAAGTGCCGGGACCTGCCACAATGCCCAGCCCTGCGAGCCTGCCGATGGTGGTCCAGGTGTCCTCGCCCGCCGTGCACCACAGGTACAGCCCGGCCTCGGAGTGGTGGATGGTCAGCCCAAAAGCTTCCAGGGCACCCACCAGCTGCTCCCGGCGCTTCCGGTACAGGTCCTTTTGTGCCTGCACGTGCGCATCGTCGCCCAGCGCAACGCGCATGGCTTCCTGGACGGGCGCCGGGACGATCATGCCGGCATGCTTGCGGCTGTTGACCAGGTTGGCCACGATGGCGGAATCCCCCGCCACAAACGCCGCCCGGTAGCCGGCCAGGTTGGACTGCTTGCTCAAGGAATAGACGGCCAGCAGCCCCTCATTGGAGCCGCCTGACACCCTCGGGTCCAGGATGCTCGGGACGGGTTCGCCGCCGCGTTGGGCATCCCATTCTCCCCAGCCCAGCTCGCCGTAGCACTCATCGGAAGCCACGACGGCGCCCAGCTTGCGGGCCGCTTCGACCAGCCCGCGCAGTTCCGCCACGGAACGGACTATGCCGGTGGGGTTGCCCGGCGAGTTGACCCACACCAGGCGCACCCGGGCGAGCGTCCCGGCGTCGAGTTCGTCAAGGGAATCAGCCGCCACCGAGGTTGCGCCGGCAAACACGGCGCCCATGTCGTAGGTGGGGTAGGCGACGGTGGGCCGCACCACAACATCCCCCGGGCCCAGGCCCAGCAGCAGCGGCAGCCAGGCCACCAGTTCCTTGGAACCCACCGTGGGCATGACATCCTCAGGCGACAGCCCGGGCACGTTGCGGCGCCGGGCGAACCAGTCCACCACGGCCTGGCGCAGCGCCAAGGTGCCGTGGGTGGTGGGGTATCCGGGGGCGTCCGCCGCCGCGACGAGGGCGTCCTTGATCAGGGCCGGGGTGGGGTCCACGGGCGTGCCAATGGACAGGTTTACCACGCCGTCCGGATGCTCCGAGGCGGTCTTCAGGTACGGCGCCAGCGCATCCCACGGGTAGTCGGGCAGCTGCAGGCCAAAGGGTTTGCCGTTGGCAGGGGCCAAAGTCATGGAGTGCGTCAGTCCTGGTTTTGCGGCGGAAGTGCTGCGATCAGCGGGTGGTCGGTGTGCGTGTTGCCAATCTTGGCGGCACCGCCCGGGGAGCCCAGCACGTCAAAGAACTCGACGTTGGCCTTGTAGTATTCCGCCCACTCGTCCGGGGTGTCGTCCTCGTAGTAGATGGCCTCGACCGGGCACACCGGTTCACAGGCGCCACAGTCAACACACTCGTCAGGGTGGATGTAGAGCGAGCGTTCACCCTCGTAGATACAGTCAACAGGGCACTCCTCAACACATGCCTTGTCCTTGACATCCACGCACGGCTGCGCAATTACGTACGTCACGAACCCCAACCTTCCTCAAAACGATTTTCACCCGGTGCATTTCGCGTCCCGGCGCTCCCATTATCCCCCACCCGCGCCGCAGCCGCACATCAAAGAGTCTTAGTATGAACTGATGAACAGTGCAATCGAGCGACTCACGCAGCTTCCCCTCGGCACGCGCATGGTGGTCCGGCACCGAATCGAGGGCGGGTTGACCGACGCGCTCGGGGAACTCACCGCCCGGGATTCGCACTCGTGCACCATCACCACCCGCTCTGGTCCGGTCCAGGTCAAGTTCGACGACGTCCAGCTCGCCAAGGCGGTTCCCCCGGCACCGGCGCCGCGGGCGCGGCGGATCCAAGGGTAGGGAGCCGGGCCATTCCAAGGCGACGACGGGGCACTGGATCCGCGCCAGGAGGCCCATATCGGGATCGGCGGGCTGTCGACCGGCATCCAATCTTAACAACCACCTCCGCGCAGCCCAGCGGTCACCGGTTCAGGCCGCCGGGAGCAGGCGGGTTACTTGCGCTCGACCTTCACCCGCAGCAACCGCCAGACAACCAGGGACATCAGCAACGTCACCACGGCAATTCCGTACAGCCAGACCCTGCCCTGGAGGTTGTCGAAGATCAGGCCGAACGTGGACAGCTGCAGGGACAGCAGCCCGGCCGTGGCGTAGGCGGCAGCCCCGCACCAGACAACCATCCACGAGCTTCTGCTCCACAGGCCAACGAACATGCCGACCGCTGCCAACAACAACAGCGCCAGGGCCGCACCATAGGGAACGACGGATGTGCCCACAAACCATGCGTGCCCGTGCAGGGATGTACCAAGCAGACCGGCGCCCACGCCCGCACCCAACGCCGCAGCCACCACAGACCACTTCTTCGGCTGCGGCTGCATCTTCCTTGGCGCCGCCGCGTGGGACTTCCCGCCGAGCTCAGGTGCGGGATCAGCTGTTTCCCCGGGACCGGGATGGCTGCCGGGAACAGAAGGGCCGCTGCCGTAGTTGGCGCCCATCACGGGGTCCCTTCCACGGTGAGCAGTGTGGAACCGGCGGCTGACGCGGCATCCAGTGCCATGAACTCCTCCACTGCACTGATGTCCCGCCACACGCCGTCCGAGAGCGCGAAATGCTCCCCGTCAACGGTGATCTGGGTGCGGTGTGCGGCCATGGCAGCGGTCTTGGCCGCCAGATCCCCGGCCACGGCGATGCGCGGGGCACCCTCTTCCAGCGGCCGCTCGGGCCGGTCGCTGACAATTGTGTATACGGCGGGAACCACCCAGCCCTCTCCTGCACCGGCCTCGCTTTCGCGGTCCCCGGCCGCACCACGGGATCGTGGCGCAGCGGCCGCCTGCGCCAGTGCTGCCATGGTGAGTTGGTGGGCCCGGACGTGGTCGGGGTGGCCGTATCCGCCGTCGGAGGCATACGTCACCACCACGTCGGGCCTCAGTTCGCGGATGGCGGCGGCAAGCAGCGGCGCCGTCTCGCCCAGCGGCACCCGCGAGAATGATCCCGGCAAAACCGTGGCGGCCGCCGTGGCCCGGCCGTCCGGGCCCCATTGCATGCCGGAGTCGCGGAACACCACGGGTCCGGAAGCCGGCGCGGTCAGCCCCTGCCCCAGCCAGATGTGTTCTCGCACGCCGAGGGCCGCCAGCGCGGCGGCAAGTTCCCGCTCGCGTTCCGCAGCGAGCCCGGCTCCCGGCGACGCCTCCCTCTCAAGGGGGTGTCCGGCGTCGTCATTCACCGGCGTCCGGGGCGCCACCGGTGCTTGGTGAACGGAAGCCTCGTGGGGCAGGCGCAGCGCACGCCCCACTTCAAGGTGGCCCAGCTCCGGCGGGATGACCTCGCCCAGCTCGCCGCGCGTGCACGTCACCAGCACCACGCGTGCACCGGCGGCGGAGCAGGCAGCCATGGCGGCGCCGGTGACGATGGTTTCATCGTCTGGGTGGGCGTGCACAAAAAGGATCGTGGCGTCTGCGCGGGGCAGCAGGGCGGGAAAGTCCATGGTGTCCAATCTACTCGCAGGCGTGCGCCGAACCCCAACGCGAAACGCTGCCGGCAGAGCAACGCAAAGGGCCGGCCCGCCTGAACGAATCAGGTGGGCCGGCCCTGTGGGGTGCCAGACCGGAAACGCGCTAAACCAGCAGCGTGGCTCCCGGAATCGCGTTGAGCAGGTCCTGGGTGTAGACCTGCTTCGGGTTGCTGAAGACCTCATCCGTGGAGGCGGCCTCCACGACGCGGCCCTTCTGCATGACGGTGACGTGGTCGGCGATCTGGCGGACCACGGCGAGGTCGTGCGTGATGAACAAGTACGTCAGGCCAAGGTCCTCCTGCAGCTGGTTGAGCAGGTTCAGCACCTGCGCCTGCACCAGCACGTCCAGCGCCGACACGGCTTCATCACAGATGATGACGTCCGGGTTCAGTGCCAGGGCACGCGCGATCGCGATGCGCTGGCGCTGGCCGCCGGAGAGCTCGTTCGGGTAGCGGTGCATGGTGGTGGCAGGCATGGAGACCTGGTCCAACAGCTCGCGGACCTTCTTCTCCCGGGACTTCGCATTGCCGATCTTGTGGATCTTCAGCGGCTCCTCGATGGTCCGGAAGATGTTGAACATCGGGTCCAGCGAGCCGTACGGGTCCTGGAAGATGGGCTGCACGCGGCGGCGGAAGTCAAAGAGCGCCTTCCCCTTCAGCGTGTTCACCTCCACCCCGTCGAACAGGATGCTTCCCTCCGTGGGAGCCAGCAGGCTCAGGGCCATCTGCGCCACGGTGGACTTGCCGGAACCCGACTCGCCCACGATCGCCATGGTGGTGCCGCGCGGCACGGAGAACGAGACATCGTCCACCGCCTTGAAGTCCGAGGACTTGCCGAGGGCGCCGCGCAGCTTGAACACCTTGGTGAGGTTTTTGATCTCCAGGATGGTCTCACCCGCCTGGGCACCCTTGGCCAGCGTGGCCTTGGCCTCGGCCGGCTTCGGGGCTGCCGGTGTTGCGTGAGTGGCCGACGGCGTGTGCCCGGCTTCCGCGGTCGGCTCCGGGTCCACGGGGCTGCCCAGCTCCGCTGCGGCGGCTGCCAGCGCATCCTTCGCCTTCTGCGACTGCAGGCGGCGGGAGGCCAGCGACGGGGCCGAGTTGACCAGGCGCTGCGTGTAGGGGTGCTGCGGGTTGCGCAGGATCTCCAGTGCAGGCCCCGACTCCACGACCTGTCCCTTGTACATGACGACCAGCTTTTCGGCGCGCTCCGCGGCCAGGCCGAGGTCGTGCGTGATCAGCAGCACGGCGGTGCCGAGCTCGGTGGTCATGCTGTCCAGGTGGTCCAGGATCTGGCGCTGGACTGTGACGTCCAGGGCCGAGGTGGGCTCGTCCGCGATGAGCAGGCGCGGCCGGCAGGCCAGGCCGATCGCGATCAGGGCGCGCTGACGCATGCCGCCGGAGAACTCGTGCGGGTACTGCTTGGCGCGGGTTGCCGCATCCGGCAGGCCGGCCTCGGTCAACACCTCCGCCACGCGGTCCTTGGAGTTGGCGCCGGCAAGGCCGTTGGCCTTGAGCGTCTCCTTCACCTGGAAGCCGATCTTCCAGACCGGGTTGAGGTTGGACATGGGGTCCTGGGGCACCATGCCGATGGAGTTTCCACGCAGCTCGACGATCCGCTTTTCGCTGGCGTTGGTGATGTCCTCGCCGTCAAAAATGATTTGGCCGCCGCTGACACCTCCGTTGCTGGGAAGCAGGCCGATCGCGGCCAGGGCCGTGGTGGACTTTCCGGAACCGGACTCCCCCACAATGGCCACGGTCTCGCCGGGCATGACCGTCAGGTGTGCGTTGCGCACCGCCTCGACGGGGCCGTTGGCGGTTTGGAAGGTGATGGCGAGGTCGCGGATTTCCAGCAGCGGCGTTTCCTCGCCGCGCACGGCAGCGGCTGCCTGTCCTTTTGCATGAGTGGACATGGGGGTCACCGCTTCCTTGCTTTGGGGTCGAGGGCGTCGCGCAGGGCGTCGCCGAGCATGATGAAGCTCAACACCGTGATGGACAGGGCGAGTGCCGGCCAGAGCAGGACGCCCGGGTTGTTGCGCACCTGCGACTGGGCATTGGCAATGTCATTGCCCCACGACATGATCGACTGTGGCAGGCCGATGCCGAGGAATGACAGCGTCGCCTCGGCAACGATGAACGTGCCCAGCGAGATGCTGGCGACGACGATGATCGGTGCCAGGGAGTTCGGCAGCACATGCTTGATGAGTGCCCGGAACGGGGACAGGCCCAGTGCCTTGGAGGCCGTGACGTAGTCCGAGTTGCGGTTTTCAATGACCGCGCCCCGGGTGATGCGGGCGATCTGGGGCCAACCAAAGATCACCAGGGTGGCGACCACGACCCACACGCTGCGGTTGTCGCGGAAGGCCGGGAGCTGCATGATGACGATGGCGCCGAGGATCAGCGGCAGGGCGAAGAAGATGTCGCCCAGGCGTGCGAGGATGGCATCCATCCAGCCGCCGTAGTAGCCGGCAAGTGCGCCCATGGTGCCGCCAAGGATGAGGACACCGAGTGTGGTGAACACGCCCACCATGAGGGAGGCGCGCGTGCCATAGATCATGCGGGCATACACGTCGCAGCCCTGCAGGGTGAAGCCCAGCGGGTGGCCAGAACGTGCCGGCTCTCCCGAGTCTGCCAAGTTGCAGGTCGACTGGATGCGGGGGTCAATGTTGCTGAACCATTGCGGGAAGATCGCCACGATCAGCACGGCCAGGATCAGCAGCGCGGAAATGATGAACAGCGGCTGGCGGCGCAGGTTGCGCCATGCGTCGGCCCACAGGCTCAGCGGGGCTGCCGTCTCATCCACATTGTCAATGGCCGCAAGAGGGGTCTCCTCGAGAGGGGCCACGAAGTGCTCAATGTGGTGGCGGGAGGTTTTGCCCTGGCGGGCGGCCGGGGTGGCGGCGGCTGCCAGGTCTTTTTCAGGAGTCAGGTTCTCAGACATAGCGAATCCTTGGGTCGAGCCAGGCGTATAGAAGGTCCACAACGAGGTTGGCCACCACGAAGACAATGACCAGGATGCCAACCACGGCAACGACGGTGGCACTCTCACCCTTTTGGATGGCCTTGTAAAGCAGGTTGCCAATGCCGGGGACGTTGAAGATGCCTTCGGTGACAATGGCGCCGCCCATGAGTGCACCCAGGTCGGCACCGAGGAAGGTGACCACGGGAATCAATGAGTTGCGCAGGATGTGGACCACCACCACGCGGCGGCGCGACAGGCCCTTGGCCGTAGCCGTTCGCACATAGTCGGCGTTCATGTTTTCGCCAACGGACGTACGCGTCAGGCGGATGACGTAGGCCAGGGAGACCAGGCCGAGGACCAGCGCCGGCAGGATGAGCTCGTTCCAGGGTGCGGAGCCGCTGACGGTGGGACGGGCCCAGCCGAGCTTGACACCGACCACCAGCTGCAGCACAAAGCCGAGCACGAAGGTGGGGACTGCAATAACAACGAGTGAGGCAACCAGGACGGTTGAATCAAAAAGCTTGCCCTTGCGGAGGCCGGCGATGACACCGAAAAGAATGCCAAAAACGGCTTCAAAGGTCAGTGCCATGATGGCGAGGCGGGCAGTAACCGGGTACGCACGCGCAATGACGGCGGAAACATCCTGGCCGGAGAAGGTCTGGCCAAGGTTCAGGGTTACAAGATTTTTAAGGTACAGGCCGTACTGCACCCAGAAGGGCTGGTCGAGGTTGTACTGGGCCCGCAGGGCTGCCTCGACAGCGGGGGCCATTGGCTTGCCTCCGGAGAGGGCCGCGATGGGGTCTCCAGGAGTCGCAAATACCAGGAAGTACACGAGCAGAGTGGCCCCGAAGAATACGGGAATCAGCTGCAGGAAGCGGCGGAAGGTGAACATCAGCATGCTGGCGTCCCCCTGCGCGATGCCCCTAATCGCAAATCGTTCATGAAATTACCTGTTCAAAATAGATGGCCGTACAGATCAACATACGGGTTCGCCTCAGGATCTGCACGTATCGGCACACATGGGTTGCGTGTTGCGAACAAAAGGGACCCGGCCCCAAGGCCGGATCCCCCTTGTCACTTCACATCAAAAGTTGAAAATTACTTTGCGGTAATTTCGTAGTACAGCGGCACGCCGTTCCAACCGAACTGCACGTTGGTGACGTTCTCGCTCCACACGCCCTGGGCTGCCTGGTACCACAGGGGCACAACCGGCAGGTCCTTCAGGAGGATTTCCTGGGCTTCGTTGAAGAGCTTGTTGCCCTCTTCAACGGTCTTGGCGGAGAGGCCTTCCTTCAACTTGGCATCGAATGCCGGGTTGGAGTAGTCGCCGTCGTTGGAACCTGCACCGGTGCCGTAGAGCGGGCCGAGGAAGTTGTACAGCGACGGGTAGTCGGCCTGCCAGCCGGCGCGTGAGGCACCGGTGAGCTTCTTGGAGTTGATCAGGTCACGCGACTGCTTGAAGGTGGCGATCGGGTTCAGCTCAGCCTTGATGCCCAGGTTGGTGGCAATCTGGTTGGCCATGGCCGTGATGTATTCCTTGTTGCCTGCACCATCAATGTTGGAGGTGATGGTGAAGACCTTGTCGGCCGGCCACGGGTTGATCTTGTTGGCGGCTTCCCAATCGGCCTTGGCCTTGGCAGCGTCGAACTTCAACACCTCGGAGCCGGGCAGGTTGGCGTCGTAGCCGTCAATGACCGGTGAGGTGAAGTCCACGGCGGCCTTCTTGTTGCCGTAGAAGATCTTGTCGATGATCTGCTGGCGGTCGATGGCCTGGGAGATGGCGGCACGTCGCAGCTGGCCCTCTTCGCCCTGGAATTCAGGCAGGTAGGACGGGATGGTCATGGTCGCGTTGCCCGCGTAGGGCTGGTTGACGTAGCGGCCTTCGAAGTCCGTGGTGAAGTTCTGCAGGCTGCTCGGCGGCACCTGGTCCAGGACGTCAAGGTTGTTCGACTGAACGTCCGTGTAGGCTGCATCCGGGCTGGAGTACAGGGTGAACGTCACGCCGCCATTCTTGGCCTTGCGGGGTCCGTTGTACTTGTCGTTGGGGACGAGCTGGACGGAAACGTCGTGCTTCCAGCCGCCTTCAGCCAGCTTGTACGGGCCGTTGCCCACAGGGTTCTCGCCGAATGCCTTGGCATCCTTGTAGGTGGACTCGGGCAGCGGGTAGAAGGCGGTGTAGCCGAGGCGCAGCGGGAAGTCAGACTCCGGCTGGGCAAGCTCAACGGTGAAGGTGGTGTCATCGACAACCTTCAGGCCTTCCATCTTGTCCTCGGTTGAACCCTCGGCGGACACCTTGTCGTAGCCCTTGATGGACTCGAAGAAGTAGGAGTTCAGCTGGGCGTTCTTGGCTGCTGCACCGAAGTTCCAGGCATCCACGAAGTTCTTGGCCGTGATGGCACTGCCATCCGAGAAGGTCTCTCCGGACTTGATCTTGATGGTGTAGTTCTGCGAATCCGAGGTCTCGATGGACTCCGCGAGTTCGTTCTGGATGGCGCCCTTGGCGTCATAGCTAACGAGGCCGCTGAAGATCAGGTCCATTACGCGACCACCACCAACTTCGTTGGTGTTGGCGGGCAGAAGACCGTTCTGCGGCTCTGTGCTGTTGGCGGTGATGACCTTGGTGGTGTCGCCGGCAGCGCTGGATCCCCCGCCATTGCCGGTGTCGCCGCCACAGGCGGTGAGGGCCATGGCAACTACTGCTGCCACACCCAGTGCTTTGGAAGTGCGCGAGAAACGCATTCCGCCTCCTTGATATTTGAATGGACGGAGTCGAACCCTGTGGAAAACGGTGGTTTTTCACTGGAGCCGCGTTCGTCGTTGGACGCGGTGTGCTTCAACTCATACAAAGATAGGCTAGCCGGTTTTGTTACCTGCAAGTAATCGGGGACACATTTTTCATGGATCTTAATAGATCTGCAACTTAATTGCGTCCCGTGACGCCCCGCGACGGGCCCACCACGCCATGTGACGTCCCTCGACGGAGCCACCCGCCCCTGTGACGAATAGTGTTGACAGAACCACGGCGGAGCGGCCAAGATAGGCGCCCGTACCGAGCCCCGGCAACCATGGCGCCCGTTCTCCGGAAACGGCTGGCGGGCCTGCCGCCGCCGTCCCAGTGCAGGAAGCAGCGCCCGGGGCTTCCTTGCCAAGTTTCCCGCTGACACATTCCCAGAAGCCGCACGACACATTTTCGGGCGCAAAAAAGCCCGCCCCGACACAGGTGTCGGGACGGGCTCTCGCGGCGGTTTGCCGGGTGTTGCTATGCCTTGGCGCGGGCGCGGTAGGCCTTGGCGCGGTCGCTGGCGTTCAGGATGACCTTGCGGATGCGGATGGCTTCCGGGGTAACCTCGACGCACTCGTCTTCGCGGGCGAATTCGAGCGACTCTTCCAGGGTCAGGTTGCGCGGGGGCGTCATGTTTTCGAAGGTGTCGGAGGAGGCTGCACGCATGTTGGTGAGCTTCTTTTCCTTCGTGATGTTCACGTCCATGTCGTCGGCGCGGGAGTTCTCGCCGACGATCATGCCTTCGTAGACCTCGGAGGTGGGCTGCACGAAGAAGGTCATGCGCTCCTGGAGGTTGATCATGGCGAAGGGGGTGACGACGCCTGAGCGGTCTGCCACGATCGAGCCGTTGGTGCGGTATTCGATCGGGCCGGCCCAGGGCTCGTAGCCTTCGGAGATGGACGCGGCAATGCCGGCACCGCGGGTGTCGGTCATGAAGCGGGTGCGGAAGCCGATCAAGCCACGGGCGGGAACCACGAATTCCATGCGGCACCAACCGGTGCCGTGGTTGGCCATGTTGGTCATGCGGCCCTTGCGGGCTGCCATCAGCTGGGTCACGCCGCCGAGGTATTCCTCCGGAACATCGATGGTCATGTGCTCCATCGGCTCGTGGACCTTGCCGTCAACCATCTTGGTGACAACCTGCGGCTTGCCAACCGTCAGCTCGAAGCCTTCGCGGCGCATCTGCTCGACGAGGATGGACAGTGCCAATTCGCCACGGCCCTGGACTTCCCAGGCGTCGGGACGCTCCGTGGGGAGCACCTTGAGGGAGACGTTGCCGATCAGTTCCTTGTCGAGGCGGTCCTTGACCTGGCGTGCAGTGACCTTGGCGCCCTTGACGCGGCCGGCCAGCGGTGAGGTGTTGATACCGATGGTCATGGAGATGGCCGGCGGGTCAACCGTGATCAGTGGCAGCGGCTGCGGGTTGTCCAGGTCGGTCAGGGTTTCACCAATGGTGATGTCCTCGATGCCGGCAACGGCAACGATCTCGCCCGGGCCGGCAGATTCTGCAGGCACGCGGGTCAGGGCCTTGGTGGCCAGCAGTTCGGTGATCTTGACGGGCTTGATGGTGCCGTCGTGGCGCGCCCAGGCAACGGTCTGGCCCTTGCGCAGGGTGCCGTTGAAGATGCGCAGCAGGGCAAGGCGACCCAGGAACGGGGAGGCGTCAAGGTTGGTGACGTGCGCCTGCAGGACACCTTCCGGGTTGTAGCGGGGTGCCGGGATGTGCTCGATGATGGTCTTGAACAGCGGCTCAAGGTCTTCGCAGTCGGGGGCTTCGCCGTTGCCGGGCTGGTTCAGCGAGGCGCGGCCGAGCTTGCCGGAGGCGTACACAACGGGAACGTTCAGGACGGCGTCCAGGTCCAGGTCCGGAACTTCGTCGGCCAGGTCGGAGGCCAGGCCCAGCAGCAGGTCCATGGCCTCTGCAACGACCTCGTCGATGCGGGCATCGGGGCGGTCGGTCTTGTTGACCAGGAGGATTACGGGGAGCTTTGCGGCGAGTGCCTTGCGCAGCACAAAGCGGGTCTGCGGCAGCGGACCCTCGGAGGAGTCAACCAGCAGGACGACGCCGTCAACCATGGACAGGCCGCGCTCGACCTCGCCGCCGAAGTCGGCGTGGCCGGGGGTGTCGATGACGTTGATGGTCATGTCCAGGCCGTTGGCTGCAGGGCCGTTGTAGGCAACCGTGGTGTTCTTGGCAAGGATCGTAATGCCCTTTTCGCGCTCAAGGTCACCGGAGTCCATGACACGCTCAGCGACATCGCCGTGTTCGGCAAATGAGTGCGTGTGCTTGAGCATGGCGTCGACCAGGGTGGTCTTGCCATGGTCAACGTGCGCCACAATGGCTACGTTGCGCAGGTCATTGCGCGAGGCAGTGTTGAGAGAAAGATCGCTCATGCGTGAAGACTCGTTTCAGTTGGGCCCGGCTGCAGGCCCGAAAGGGCAAAGCAGAAAGTCACATTGATGGTTGGCCGTGAAGAATCGGCAGATAACACTATTCTAGTCGCACCGACAAATACGGCCTAGTCACTTTATCCCATGCGGATCAATTTTTCTTCCCCTTTGCACGTTCGCATGGCGCCAAGGCGGCCCTCACCTGCGGTTTTTCCCCAAAAAGTACGACGGCGGCAGGCGCCTTACGTGACGAACGTCACCGGCCGCCGTCGTGCTTGGGAACGGGAATACGCTGATGCGGCACTCAGATCCAGCCCTGTGCGTGCGCCACGTGGGCCGCCTCAATCCGGTTGGCGGCGCCGGTCTTGCCGATGGCGCTGGAGAGGTGGTTGCGCACCGTGCCCACGCTGAGAAACAACCCGGCCGCAATTTGGGCCACGGGGGTGCCGGCCCGGGCGCGGCTGAGCACCTGGCGTTCGCGTTCGGTCAGCGGGTTGGCTCCCTGGCCCCGCGAACGGGCGGCAAGTTGCGGGTCCACCACACGGCCTCCGGAGTGGACGCTGCGCACGGCGGCGGCGAGTTCCTCCGACGGGGCGTCCTTGACCAGGAAGCCGCAGGCCCCGGCGTCGAGGGCGGCACGCAGGTATCCGGGCCGGTCAAAGGTGGTCACCATCAGAACCTTGCAGCCGGGAAGTCCCTCCCTCAGCTGCGCGGCAGCCTGCAATCCGTCCATTTCGGGCATCTGGACGTCCAGCAGTGCCACATCCACCTGGTGTTCCATGGCCAGTGCGAGCACCTCCGCCCCGCTGCCGGCCTGAGCCACCACCCTGATGTCCGGTTCCAGGTTCAGCAGGGCTGCGAGCGCGCCCCGGACCAGGGCCTGGTCGTCGGCGAGCAGCACGCGGATTGGCGTCTCCGGTGAGCTCACCATGAGAGCTCCACCCTGGCGCCGCCGTGCCCGGAGACGCCGAAGTCGCACCGGGCCCCGTGCAGCCGGGCCCGTTCGCGCATGCCGCGGATGCCGTTGCCTTCCGGCGCACCGGTGAGGGAGTCGCCGTCGTCCTCAATGCTGAGGCTTGTGGGGCCGAAGGTAATCCAGCAGGTGGTGGCATGGGCGTGGCGCACCACGTTGGTCACGGCTTCCCGGAGGATCCAGGACAGTGCCGTGGCGTGCTCTGGGGCGCAGTCCACGGGCGTTCCGGTGGTGACTGTCCGCACGCCGGCGTCGTCCAGGGCGGACCGGACCGCCGCCAGTTCCTCCTCCGGGGTTGTCCGGCGGGTGCCGCCCACCGTGGCCCGGATGGAGTCCATCGCATCAACCGTCAGGGCGCGGATCTGCTCCAGCTCTGCCCGCGCGGCCTCGATGTCCGTGTCGAGGAGCCGTTGGGCCAGCTGCGCCTTGAGGCCCACGGCGGTCAGCGAGTGGCCCAGGGCGTCGTGGACGTCCCGTGCCATGCGTTCCTGTTCCATCAGCTTCAGGTTCTCCATCTGCAGTTGAGCCTCGGTGGTGCCGCGCCTGATCAGCGTGGTGGTGAGGGCGTTGACGATGGCCAGGACGAACAGGATGCCCAGCAGAAAGGCGAACCCCTGGACCTGCCCGGTGCCGACAGCCACCGCCACTGAGGCCACCAAGGTGGTGGAGGTGGTCCACCACATGGTCCGCCGCGACAGCAGGTATGCCGCATAGCTGATGATGAACGGCGAATAGCCCAGGGTGTTGACGCCCAGCAAGGGAATCCCGGCGGCGCTGACTCCCAACAGGATCCAGAAGCAGCGCTGTGCCGTGGGGGTCCCGTGGAGGCAGGATCCCAGGTCGCTGCGGTCGCGGTAAAACGCGTAGAGATAGGTTGAGCCGAAGGCTGCAATGAGGGCATATCCGAGGATGGAGAGCCCCGGCGGCAGGCCGGAGAGTGCAACGGCCAGAACAGGGAAGACCAGGAACACCACCCAGAACGCGGACAGCAGGAAGCCGTAGTCCGTCCAAAAGCGCCATTCGCCGACTCCCCCGGCAGGGGCTGCCGGGCCGGGTTCGGCCGGGGCCGGGCCTGCACCTGGCAGTGCCCCGCCGTCCGGAGCTGCCTTCGAGTGCAAAGGCGCGTACGCCGGCACGGACCCGTTCACTGGCGTGACCGGGTTCTCCGCATCGCCCAAAGTGCCAGTGCCATAAAGATCAGTGCCCATCCAACAAGGTTAGCCACAAGCCACCAGAATGAATCGGCCGGGGCCCCGGGAGTTGCAACTGCACCTTCCAACAGGGGCCAGCGGGCCAGCCCCACGAAGCCGTACATGGGCGTAAAGCGGGCAATCTCCAGCATGGTGCCGCTCAACGGCAGGAACACGTTGCCGAAGAACGCAAAGAACACGAGCACCCCGCCGGCCACGTTGATGGCCGTCTCTGACTTGAAGCTCATCCCCACTCCCATGCCATAGAGTGCGAACACGGCGGAGCCTGCCACCGCGATGGCATAGCTCAGGACCCACACGGACCAGCTGTCCGCCTGCGCACCCGTGGCGGCGCCCACGATGAAGACCACCCCGGCCGCCGCGGCGGCAATGGTGAGTGCCACGGCCACCTTGGACTGGATGAAGCCGCTCGGCTTCATGGGTGTCAGCGCAATCTGCCTCCCCCAGCCCAGCATGTTTTCCGCGGCGGCCGTCCCGGCGATTCCTGTGGTGGCGACGGCCGCGCCATAGGCGGCCATGGAGACCATGATGTAAAACTTCACGTTGCCGCTGCCGGCCTGTGCCGACCCGCCGCCGAACATGTTCCCAAAGAGCAGGTACATGACGGCGGGCAGGCCCACCGTGAACATCAGGTTGCCGATGTCCCGGCTCTGGCGCGCGAGTTCAATGCGGACATAGGTGGGGTTCATGATGCGGCTCCGGTCAGTTCCATGAATGCGGCGTCCAGTGTGGGTGCGGCAATTTCCAGGTCTGTGGCGCCCAGCGGCCCCAGCAGCAGGCGGGCGGCGGCATCGGAATCGGGCCCGGTCACGTGGACCCGCCGTCCCGACAGCCGCACCGAGGCGACGCGCTCCAGCAGCTCCAGCTCAGCCACTGCGGCTGCGACCGGCCGGCCTTCAGGGAGCGTGGCGCTGACAACCCGGCCGCCTGTCATCTCCCGCAATTTCGCGGTGGGTCCGTCGGCGAGGACCTTGCCTGCACCGATCAGCACCGTCCGTTCGGCAAAGTCCTGGGCCTCCTCCAGGTAGTGCGTCGCGAACAGCACGGTCCGCCCCTCCAGGGCGTCGGCCCGCATGGTGTCCCAGAAAGCGTGCCGCGCCGAAACATCCATGCCTGCAGTCGGCTCGTCGAGGACCAGCAGGCGGGGGTCCGGCAGCAGTGCCAGCGCAAACTTTAGCCGCTGCTGCTCGCCCCCGGAACACTTTGAGACTTTGCGTTTGGCCAGCCCGCTGATGTCGGTGCGCTCCATGACGGCGTCCACGCGGTCCTTGGCCCCGTGGAGTGCGGCGATGGCTGTCACGGTTTCGCGCACCGTCAAGTCCCGCAGGAGCCCGCCGGTCTGGAGAACAGCGGACACCTCCCCCGCCGCAACTGCCTCCCGGGGATCCTTGCCGAATACGCTGACGCGTCCGGACGTGGGCACTGCCAGCCCCAACATCATGTCAATTGAGGTGGTTTTCCCTGCGCCATTGGGCCCCAGAAAGGCCACGATCTCGCCCGCACCCACACGGAGGTCGATCCCCGCCACCGCCTCGAGCGGCCCCTGTGCGGTGCGAAAAGTCTTCCTGACGGCCTCCATGGCGAGCGCAGGCTCGGCCCGGCCCGGGCCGCTTTGGGCCCGCTGCTGTTGAATCGTGGTTTCCATGATTCAAGTCTGCTCGCCTGGCGCCGGCGCCGGAAGTGCAAAATGTCATGGTTGGGGCAGAGCCGGCCCTGCACCGAAAAGTACGACGGCAACAGGTACCTTCGCCGCAAAGGTCACCTGCCGCCGTCGAACTTGGGGAGAGTCAGCCGGGGTGCTTCGCCAGCCAGCGCGCATACAGTTCACTGCGGCTGCGCATGATCCAACGGATCCGGTAGAACCCCAGGAGGAGGACCACAGGGAATGATGCCATCATCAGGAGCAGGGCCACAACGTCTGGTTCCTGACCACGCGGGGCAAGGAAGAAGGCTGCCAGGCACGCTGCAAAGACCAGTCCGAACGCGATCCAGCCGCTGATGACCCGGTTGCCGGACATACGGTCCGCCCGGGCGTTGCCGTCGACTGTCTTGGGCTCCTTGCCGGTGAACCGCAGCCCGGCTGTTGCCAGCCAGCCGAGGGCGGTTGCACCGAGTCCCACAAGTGCCATGGTGAGCCCGTTTCCGGGGGGCTCCCCCAAGGCTGCGGAACTGAGCGCCCACGTTGCGCCGGCCACGGTGATGCACAGCCCGCCAAGGAGCGCCGCAACCAGGACGACCCTGCGTTGCGCATAGCCGAGCGCGAGCCGGTCGAAATCACCCGGCCCGCCTCCGGGGTGGACCGGGTGGCTCAATTCTGTCCGCTGAGGGCCGCCGTGACTGCCGCGCTGGGACTGCCCTCAAGTTCGCGCACGGTCAGCTGGCCGTCGT
Source organism: Arthrobacter stackebrandtii (assembly GCF_017876675.1). Classification (NCBI taxonomy): domain Bacteria; kingdom Bacillati; phylum Actinomycetota; class Actinomycetes; order Micrococcales; family Micrococcaceae; genus Arthrobacter; species Arthrobacter stackebrandtii. The sequence goes on along the minus strand of NZ_JAGIOI010000001.1, from coordinate 2,688,930 downwards.
CGGCCAGGGGCAGTGCCGCGAGGAGGGTCGGCTTGCCCTGCTCCACCTTGAGGTTGGCGACGACGGGCTCGGCATCCAGGACCCACTTTTGGGAGACCACCAGGCCGCCGCCAACCTTCTCGGCGTCCGCCACGGTGCCGTCAACCACCTGGCCGACAAATTCGAGCAGCTCGGCGTCTTCGCGCAGGGGCACGCAGATGTACTCGCTCAGCGGCTGGAGCAGAAGGGCTGCCTTGGCACCCACGGATTCCACCACATAGGTGGGCAGCGCCGACTGGTCCTGCCCCACCCGGGCAACCTGGTACCAGGTGTGTCCGCTGGCGAGGATCCGGGCGATGATCTCGGCATCACCCTGCAGCGCAATCTCTTCCCCGTCACGGCGGACGGACCCGCGGACGTTCAGGGTGCTGATGCCTGCGCGCACCAGGTCGCTGTCATCCGGGAGGTCGGCCAGGTTCAGGACCTTGCGGCTGAGGTCAATCTCGTTGCCGGAGTTGAAGGAGAGCAGCGCCAGGATTTCGTGGCTGGTGATGCGGTAGGCGCTGGCGGGGAGTTCTGGAGTGGTCATGGGTTCCTCAAGGTTCTTGGGGTGTTGTGCTGTGCGATTCATGGGGACGGCGTGCCGATGCTGCGGGCCGCGGTTACTTGATGCCAACCAGGCCTCCCAGCCAGCCTATTCCGTCCGCGATGCGCTTGGTCACGGGAATGTCGCCGGAGATCATGGAGGCCGCACCCCACAGGAGTCCAACTGCTCCAATGGCAATGCCCACCGGTGCGCCGACGCCCGTGGCTGTGGCTGCAATGGCGGCGGCGGACAGCGCCGTGGAAATGGCGCCGTCTGCAACCCGGAATCCGTCTCCGTATGCAATCCCTGATGCCATGTCGGCCACGCCCAGGCCGACGCCCACCACGCTGAGGGCATTTCCGCCCATGTCCATCACGTTGCTGAACTTGGATGCCTGTCCTGCAACGTCCGCCCCCATGCCAAGGACGTCATCCGCGGCGCCGGCCGCAGTTGAATACTCATCCGCAAAGGAGAAACCATCGGCCACGAACTTCGATTGGTTCACAGCATTCTGGGCTTCTGATCCGCCGCCGAAGCCCAGGACGTCGTCCATGAGCCATTCGATCCCGCCGGGCGCGGGTACATACTCGGGATCGGTGAAGGCATTGTCCAGGGATTCGCCAGTCGGCGAATCTCCCGGGTTGCTGATTTGGGGGCCTCCGCCGGAATCGGTGCCAGGACCGCCTGAGCCGTCCCCACCGCCGCCGTCGTCCGGGTTGCTGATCTGCGGTCCCCCGCCGCCGGGGCCGGCGGGCGCGCCTCCCCCGCCGGTGTCGGAACTGGCACGTTCCTGTTCTTCAGCCTGGGCAATGAGCCTGCGGGACACCCGGTCCAGCTCGTCGCCGGCTGCGCGGAGCGTGGGCCGCATGTAGGAGGACCACCGGTTCCGGAAGCTGTCGGCGTCGTGGCCCACCCACCGCAGGCGAGAGACAACTTCCTGCAGGTTTGTGGCCGTGCCGGACAGGTCCTCGCCGGACAGGCTCATCGTCATGGCCAGGTCACGCAGCTGTTCCGGATCGGCCCCAAGCATTCCGTTGTTCACACAAAGATTCCTATTCACTCAGCGGCCCGGTCCCTGCCGGCCGGCTACACCGATGCATAGCCCAGTCAGGCCCGTGGCTGTTTAGCCTTAAGCTACGGGGAATTCACAGGCCCGGCCATGGGGACAACTCCCCGGCAGTCCGGCCCCTGCGGCTATCCCGCGTATTGCCACTGCGACACGCTGTGCCACGGTCCCAGTTCCAGGGGCGAGGGAGCCACACCTGAAACATGCTTTCCGGTGGCGCTCAGGACGGAACGCTGGAACAGCGGCAGGCCGTACCCAGCCTCAAACACCAGCTTGTCCAGCTGCATTTTCAGCGCGTTCTGCTTGGCGGTGTCGGGGTTGACGGCCAGCTCGTCTGTCAGCTGGTCGACCACGGGGTTGGAAAAGTTGTTGAGGTTGGAGACCGCCCCGGTCCGGTAGATCTGCGGCACCTGGCTGGAGCCGGAGGCCTGGGCCGTCCAGCCGTACAGGGCAACATCGAACGCCCCGTCGTGCAGCGCCGAAAGCCATTGGGTGGCGTCGCGTCCGGCATCGGTGACACTGAAGCCGGCTTCAGTGGCCGCGGCGGCGATGAGGGAGTATTCGGCGACCCGGTCGGCGTCGTCCTTGTTGTAGAGAATGCGCACGGTGGGGCGGGCGCCGTCGAGCAGCTTCTTTGCCTTGTCCATGCTGGTCTTGCCGGGTGCGGCGTCCGCGGCACCGTCTGCCGGGAACTGGTTGCTGCCGTTGCTGCCTGCGGATTCCTTGTAAGGGACCTGGGCGGGCCGGAACATGAAGGAATTGAGCACCTGGGCGTTGGGGTCCAGCGGCACGGCCACCTCCTCGGCGATCTTCTGCCGGGGCACTGTGTAGAGGAACGCAGTGCGCAGGTCCTGCTCGGCAAGGACGCCCTGGAAGTTCAGCACGAGCTGGTCAAAGGCCAGGCCCAGGCTTTCCTGGACCTGTACGCCGCTGGATGAGAGCTCCGACAGCGCCGTGAGCCTGTCCGCGGAGGGCGTGGGCGAGATGATGTCCGCGGTCTGGTCCTTCAGCGCCGCCACCTGCTTGTCCGGGTCTGCCTCATAGTGGACCGTCAGCGTGTCCAGCTTGGGTGCCGGGCCCCAGGCGAAGTCCATGTTGCGGGTCAACACCAGTTCCTTCCCGGCGGTGATGCCCTTGACCAGGTACGGGCCGTTGGACAGCGCCAGCGAGGGGTCGGGCATGGTGTTGGTGTCGAAGCCGGTGTTCCAAAAATTGGCGACCTTGCGCAGCGTGGGGTTCGGCGGGGCCGGTTTGGCCGGGTCCCCCTTGGGCAGTTCCTCGAACAGGGCGCTGAGGGCGGGGGCATCCGGCAGGCCGGCTCGGGCGGCCACGATATGGGCGGGGATGGTGACGGTGGAGCCCAGCGCGGTTTCCCAGTCGGAGAACGGCGTGGTGTAGGTCAGGGTGAGTGTCTTGCGGTCGTTGCTGATGACCGGCAGTTCGGTTTTGGCCAGTCCGGCGGTGTCGCCCGCAACGTGGAAATAGGCGGTGCCGCTCGTGACGGCAAACTTTTCATCCAGGGTCGCATCGTTGAAATAGCCGGACATGGCCGCCCACTGCAGGAGCAGGTCATCGGCGGTGACCGGTGCGCCGTCGGACCACAGGACGCCGTCGTTGACCGTGTACTTGATGGTCAGCGGATCGTCCTTGACCTTTTCATACCGGCCAAAGTCCTCATTTTTGACGATCTTCAATTCGTCATCCACCGTGTTGAACCCCGTGTGCGTGGCCCAGGCGATGCGCGTGTTGGTCAGCGATTTCCCCGTGACGCTGGCATCGTTGAAGGAGGTGAACGGCGCCGATTCCAACACCGTGACGTTGCCGCCGGACGCTGTTGCGGAAGCCGTTGCGCTCTTGTCCGGTCCCGGGGGCGTCCCCGTGCAGGCCGCCAGGGCCAGTGCTGCTGCCACGGCCGTGGCCACTACTTTGGAAATGCGACCGCGGCGCATTCCACCTCCAGGTTCTCAAGCGTCAATGGGTATCGGAACGTCGACGGCGTCCTGCACGTCCCGGCTGTCCCGGCAAAAAAGTCTGTTGTCCACAGTACCGCAGCGCACCCCTGCCCAACTGAAAAAGTCCCTGTCCTTACGGATGAATGTGGCTGGTGCCTCACCTGTTCCGCGGCCCATGGGGACTTTCCTTATCCCATGCACGACGGCGGCTCCCGCCGTTGCGCCGTTGCGCCGTTGGCCGGCAGTTCTGCAGGCCATGGCATGCAGCCCCGCCGCTTTCCTGTGTTCCTTCAGTAGCCGGTGGTCCCGTCGATGCATTCGCGCAGCAGGTCGGCATGCCCCAGATGGCGGGCGTACTCCTCGATCATGTGCGTGTACACCCAGCGCAAGTTGATTTCCTGCCCGTGCCGGAGCCCGGCCAGCGGCGCATCCAGGTCCAACACGCCGGCGGCGTGGGCGCGAACCCGGTCAAGCTCTTCCGTGTAGGCCTGCACATCGGCAAGGGCAGTGGCCTCGCTGGATTCGGTGAAATCAGCATCGGGGTCCCCTGACCGGTAGCGGGCAGGTTCCTGCGTCCCCGCAACTACATTGGAAAACCAGTAGCGTTCCACGTCGGTCAGGTGTCGGACGATCCCGGCCAGGGTCAGGGTGGACGGCGGGACGGCGGCACGGCACAACTGTTCGGCGTCCAGCCCGCCCACCTTCCACGGCAGTGTCTGGCGGTAGAACTCCAGCCACGTTTCCAGGGAGTCCCGGTCCCCGCCCATGAACGGCGGCCCCGTCCGGTCATCGGCGACTTCGGGGGTGGATGCTTCATTCTTGTCCATGGCGCAACTCTTCCACATGCTTGGCTCGGCGGCACCTGACACGGCAATTTTCCCTCCCAGCCTCTGGCCACGAGATGGTCCGGGGGGCAGAATGGCCCAATGGCCATGAGAATTGAAAACGTCTCCGTAGATTCCCTTACGCCCGCGGAAACCGCCGAATTTTGGGCCCAGGCCCTGGGTTGGCAGGTGGTCGAGGACGACGACGATGACGAGGTGGCACTGCAGCCGCCTGCCGGCAGCCCCGAATTCGGGGTCCTGCCGGACCTCCTGTTCCTGCGGGTTCCCGAAGAAAAGGCCGTGAAGAACAGGCTCCACCTTGACCTGCGACCCGAGGACCAGGACGCCGAGGTGGCACGGCTTGAAGCCCTTGGCGCCACCCGCGTGGACATCGGCCAGGGCGACGGCGTGACCTGGGTGGTCATGGCCGATCCTGAAGGCAACGAATTCTGCGTGCTCCGGACGCTGCAGGCCTAGGAATTCCGCGGCGCGGCCCCGGCAGGGTTGGCGGATACCGCCAAAATCCATCGGAGCACATTTCTGGATGGCGCGCTGCCTTGGCAGTCGTGGACGGACACCGCGGCGCCGTCGAGCCCCGTCCGGCGGGCGTGGCAGGCCTCGGCACCAAAACAGCCGCCAAGGGATTGGGGCTCATCCCCTCGATTGGTTGAGAGCCTTGACATGCCCAGCGGCTGGGTCCCACGGCGGAACCGGCCACTTGTCAGCGGGGCCTGATTCCCGTCAACACCAGGTCGAGCACGCCATCGGCAAAGGCATCGTCCAAGTCGCCAGTTCGCAGCAGCCATCGGTGAAAAACCGGCCCGAACAGCAACTCGGCCACCATCCCCGGATCCACGGAACCGTCCACCTGGCCGTCACGGATGCCTGCCGCAATGCGTGCCTGCGTCGCATCGAGCTGCGGCCGGAGCAGCCTGCGCACCAGTTCACCGGCGACTGCCAGGTCCGTCTGTATCTCTGCGGTGATCGCGCGCTGCAGTCGGTCGTTGTCCGGATCGACCATTGCGGCGACGGACTCGCGGAGCACCAGGCGCAGGTCCGCCTCAACGTCTCCGGTGTTGGGCAGTTCAACGGAGCCGTCCTCCTGGGAGTTGGCGTCAAGGACCGCATCAAAAAGTATGGCCGCCTTTGATCTCCACCAGCGATAGATCGTCTGTTTTCCGACGCCGGCGGCGCTCGCAATGCCCTCGATGGTCAACCGCTGGTACCCCACCTCTGCGACCAGCTCGCGTGTGGCGGCAAGAATTGCCTTGTGGGCTCGACCGCTGCGCCGGGACACGTCGGGGCCCGGCGGCGTGACAGGCCGGGGTCCCGGTTCCATGGAGTTCAGGTGATTCATGGTGCCAGCTTACAAGACAGCGAGACGAGACGCTCCGTCTTGTGGAGCCTTCCATTCCGCAGTAAGATCACGAAACGAACCGTATTTATTGGAGGGAATCCGAGCATGACCCATACATCACGCCCCTCCCGCACCTGGCTCATCACCGGCGCCGGCCGCGGGCTCGGCAGGGCATTTGCGCAGGCCGCCCTGGAGCATGGAGATCGCGTCGTGGGAACGGTCCGCCGGGCAGGAGCGATGGCGAAGCTGCAGCGTGCATACCCCAACTCAGTTCGGGAGATCCTGCTCGATGTCCGGGATGCCGGCGCGGTCGCCTCGGCGGTCGACGATGCGGCACGGGCCTTCGACGGACTCGACATTGTGGTCAACAACGCTGGCGCCGGTTTCGTCGGGGCTCTCGAAGAGGTCAGCGAGCAACAGGCACGCGACCATCTCGACCTGAACTTGTTTGGTGCCATGTGGGTTTCCCAAGCCGCAATCCCCCACCTGCGGGCCCGGGGCGGAGGCGACATCGTCCAGGTTTCGACAGTCGGCGCCATCGGCTCGATGCCGGCGTTCGGGCTGTACAACGCAGGCAAGTGGGCACTCGAAGGTTTCAGTGAAGCCCTGTCTGCCGAGGTCGCACAGTTCGGCATCCGCGTGACCATCGCCCAACTTGGCGGATTCGCAACAGACTGGGCGGGATCGAGCATGCAGTTTGCGGCCCCGAAGGCAGAGTACGACGAGCTCCGCACAGCAGTGTTCGGCACCCCGGCGATCCCTTGGCCCGCCACCGATCCCGAAGCTGCATCAACCGATGCTGATCCGCGAGAGGCGGCAGACGCGCTGATCGCGCACCTGGCAGATCCCAGCCACCCCCTGAGGGTGCTGATCGGCGGCGATGCCCCGGAGCATGCTGCCATGGCGTACGCGGCACGACGGGATTCCTATGGCCGGGGAACGGACTTCAACTGGCCTGGCTGAGCGGCTGCGGAATGGCCCCGTGACCGGCCGCCTTAGTCTTGCCGGGCCCCAGCCAGCGCGGCACCGCCGAGCAGTAATCGGTGTAGCTCCTGCCGAATCTTTCCTGCAGGGCACGTTCCTCCCGCGGGATCTGGAACCTGTCCATGGTTGCGACGAAGGCGGCCACCGGCAGCCACGCCTGCCACGACCCCCGCCACGCGGCGTGCGCGGCCAGCAGCCCCGCCATCCCCAGGTACATGGGGTTGCGCGTGAAGCGGTTGGCACCGGCGGTGACAAGGGTGCTGGACTGTTGCGGCGCCGTCGGATCCACCGTGGTGCCTTCTCCCCGGAAGGCTGCCAGCGTGCCCATCAGGAGCGCGCCGGACCCTGCGGCCAGCAGCGCCGCCCCGGCCCGGCGCTGCGGCACCGCCGTGGCAGTCTCCGGGGCGAGCCGCTGCAGCAGTGCCGCGGCTAGAACTGCTGTTGGCGGCAGCGGAATTTCATCGTGGCCAAGCATGGTTCCTCCAGGGGTTTCCTGTTGCGAGCATACCCCTCCGGGGCTGTGGATAACTTTGAGCGGGAATTCCGGTTCGCTGGAAAAATGGGTTCATGAAAATCAGGTACTTTGCGCGGCCGCTGCCGGCGCTGATGGTGGGAAACGCCTTGGTGAATCCGGGGGCGCTGCTGGATGACGGAAAATTGTGGGAGTCTTGGGTTCCTTCCGGCGGCTGCCCCACAGCGCTGGTCCTTGACGAGGCCTGGCGTGACCTGCAGATGCTGCTGGGAGAGAACGGCCAGGACCCGCCACGCCCCGCCTTTGAGCTGGTGCGTGGCGCTGCAACATATGCCAATGGGGAGATTTGCCCGTACAACCGGGTGCTGGACCCGCTGCAGGTGTGCGCCATCGCCGGCGACCTGGCCGGAACGGACCTGCATGAGCTGTACCAGCACTGCCTGCCCCTGCACTCCCCCGACTGGGCCACCATCATGGACGGCCGGCGCGGCTACGTTGAGCACTACCTGGGTGCCGCGGCAGCTTTCAGCAACTCCGTAGCCTCGGAGGGCATGGGCATGGTCTATTCAATCCGCTGAGCAGGGGGACCTGCCTCCCGGCGCGGCGCCGCATTCGTTGGAGCAGCCCTCTAGCAAAGGCACCCCTCAGAGAACCGACTCCCCCAGTGGCCCGGGATTGCAGGCAACTTCCCACCTGAAGCCGTCGGGATCCGCAAAGTACCCTGAGTACCCGCCCCATTCACGCTTGACTGGCTCCGAAGTGACCGTGGCACCTGCTTGTTTGGCTTCAGCAATCACCCGCTCAACCTCCGGCTCGGTCCCAACATTGTGCGCCAGCGTGAAAGGCATCGCTCCGGCTGCCCTGCCGATCGGGCCAAGCTCAGCTTCGGCCTTGTCCTCCTGCCACAGGGACAAGATGAGCTTGTCTGCGACACGCACCATGACAACGTCGCCTTCCTCCTCGAACTCGACCGGCCAGCCGAGGCCGTCAATATAGAACTGCCTGCTGGCGCGAAGGTCGCGGACAACTAGGGTGACGAAACTCAGGCGAGGATCCATGGCGCAATCATCCCTCCTCCCCGGCTGCCATTCAAGGGGCCGGCGGCCTGTCCCCCGCCACTGGACAGGCCGCTGAGCAATCAGGACCGCTCGATGGGAAACCAGAGTTCGCATGTCGCCGTGCTGAAATCCGGTGCGCGGTCAATCACGGAGACTATCGACGGTCCCGGGCGCAGGCGCCATGGGTTGGACGGGAACCATTCAGTGGCACTCGCCGCGTAGGCCTGCTGCAGCGCTGCCGGGTGGGCGCCCGAGGTGCGGAAAACCACCCAGGCTCCGGGCCCGACGTCGATCGTGTCCAAGTCACCGGGCACCTCGGTGCCGGCCGCAACCGCCACGCCGTGCAGGTATGTCAGTTCGCTGCCCTCCGCGGCGTCGGGGTCGACGCCGTCGCTGACCTGCAACAGCCCGTGCGGCTCGGTGGAGCTGAGCTGCTTGAGCCGGGCATGTTCCGCAACGGGCAGGGACTCGATGTGCGCCTGGATGTGCGGGTTGATTCCTTCATGAACGAGCGGCACGCGGGCGGCGTGGCCGATCAGGCGGAAGTCGGGTCGTTCAATAATTCGGGCATCCATGGGGGTGCTCCCTTCGACGGTCAGGCGGAACCTGATTTGTGGTTGGCTGCGAAGGGGGCCGCCATGGCGGCGGACGTCGCCGTGGCTGGTGCCGTGCACGGAGCGGAACGCCCGGCCAAAGGCCTCGACCGAACCGTAGCCGTAGCGCACGGCGACCGTGAGCAGGTCCTCGCCGCCGACGACGTCGGCCGCGGCCACCGTCATGCGGCGCCGCCGGACGTACTCGGAGACCGGCATGCCGGCCAGTGATGAGAACATGCGGCGGGCGTGGTAGCCCGTGGTCCCCAGCGCTGCGGCGAGTCGGTCGACGTCGAGCTCGTCGCCGAGGTTTTTCTCGACGGCGTCCACGAGGCGGTTCAGCATGTCAATCATGGTGGCTCCCTTCACCATCCACTCTGGCCCACAGCACAGGGGTTCCGCCCGACTTTTCCGGTTCGATTCGCTCGGGTGCCGGCGGGAGCATCATTCTGCGGCACGATCCCGTTCCATGGACTCGCCCGGCTGGTCCAACTCGTTCATCGGCGACGCGGCACCAGGCTTCACTCCGGTCGAATTGAAGGCCGTCCCCTCGCCACGGCTTGCACCCGAGAACTCGCTGATCTCCGCCTCGATCTTCTTGTTGTACGGAAGGAACAGCAATGCCACGAGGCCCAGGACGCCAAAGAGGATTGGCACCCCTGCGGTTGCAATCCGGATGCCCCACTGTGCCGCTGCAGACTGGACCTCGGAGCTCTGCTCGTATCCATAAGCCGCGATGATCCACATGAAGATGGTGGTCTGGGTGCCGGTGACCGGCGCCGACATCAGGGCGCGCAGGGAAGCAAACGAACCAGTTTTACGTGTGCCAGTGAGCCGCTCGTTGTCATCGATGAGGGCCCCCTCCAGTGCGACGCCCGCCGTCGACATCATGTACCGCCCGCTCATGATGAACATGTAGGCGATGAGCACCTGCCACCACTGCGTCACGAAGAACAGTGCGCAGAGCCCGCCAAGGTACGGCACGAAGGCGAGGTAAATGGCGGTGCGGCTGCCCAGCCTCTTGATCGCCCGTGCCAGCAGTGGAAGCAGCACCAGGACCACCACCATGGAGCCGGTATCCGCGATGGTCGCCTCCGTTCCGCTGCTTCGGATGACGTGGTCCATGAGATAGAGAAAGGCCGTGAAGTACATGCCCATGGGGGCCAATGCGGTGGTTCCAAAGGCGAACCAGGCCCAGAATGCCCGCATCGACATGATGGATTTCGCGTCCTTCTTCAGCTGTGTCCAGGTGACAGACTCCTCGCCGGCGTCTCCACGTTCATACAACTCGGGAGGGTCCTTGAGCTTGATCGCGGGAATCACGTAGAGCGCGGCGTTGAGGAGCACCACCCCCATGAGCAAGGTCGCCATGGTGGTGTGCTCCGTGATCGCGTCGCCCACCAGCAGTTGGGTTGCGAGGATGGTCGCAAATGCTGAGGAGATGTTCCCGACCCAGGTTTTGACTACCTCGACGTCGATCCGGTCTTCGCGGGTGGGGGCGGCCAAAAACCCGTAACTGATGGCGGAAATCAGGTAGAACGTGGATGCGACGTCGAAGAGGAAGAGCTGCAGGAGGAAGACGGTAAAAATCACCCATTCCGGCCAGGACGGGCTGCTCCATGCCATGGCTGCCAAGCCGACCAGCATGAACGGAATGGTGCGCCGCATGACCAGCAGGAACTTGCCGCGCCCAGGGCGGTACTTCATCTTGTCGAGCATGAACCCGAAGACCGGGTCGTTCAGGATGTTCCAGAGGTTGAAGATCAGGTACACCCAGCCCACGTACTCGGGCGAGAGCCCAATGACGTCCGTATAGAACTTGATGTAGACGTTGTGGATGATGACGTTCGACATCCACGTCGCCGGCACAGGCGTCGCCAGGAGCAGCTTGTGTTTGAACGACAGCGCCATGGCCGGGCTTACCGGGCCGGGCTTAACTCAAAGTACCCGGGTCCTGGGTCCACCGAAATCCAGGGGCCGTCCTGCCTCACGTCAATCTCAATCCCGTCACGCAGAACGGAGACAGAATGGGTTTCAGCGCCCCCGGGGACGAAGAACACAGATGGCTGCCCGCCTTCCTGCCCCTCCCAAGCAGCGTGCAGCGCACTGCCCTCGACCCGCCAACTCCGTGCGGTCCCGGCGAAGGCTATGGGGCGGGGCCTGGTCAGCGTCGCAGCAGCCTCCGACCCGGCGAAGCCCGGCTCCCACACCCAGTAAGTCCAGGACCAGCTGTATGAGTCAAAAAGGTCCATGAGGAACTCGCCATGGGCCCGCACGCCCTCACCGAGGCTCAGGGCACCCCACTCCCCCACGATGACCGGGACCTGAAGCCTGTCCTGGGTCTCCTTGTGCCGGGAGAAGATGACTCCTGCCCGGATATTGGAGGACAGGGCGATGGCGGGGGTGTCGACCGTCAGGTCATAGCCGTGTGGCGAGTACACCCAGGCAGGATCGGCCAACGCCGGCTGCCCGGACGGCACCCCCATGTTGGCGAAGTAGGAGTGTTCGCGGGCCAACAGGGTCTGGCCATCGACAGCGCGGACCGCGGCGGCCACGCGCTCCATCATGGGCGCCACTGCTTCATTTTCAAAGGCTTGAACCAGCGGGAAGATCGCATCGCCAACCTGCCGGTAGACTTCCTCGTCCTCGAGCCGGGCCAGCTGGGCCAATTTGGCCTCCGGTTCGTCGAAGTCGGCAAAGACCTGGTGCGGGTCCTGGCCCGTGACCGCCGCGAACGTGCCGATCAGCGCCTCAAAGATGCCCGGGGCCGAGGATCCGGGGGCCGGCTCGTTGAGAATGTCGAAACCAACGACGGCCGGATGCCCGCCGATCCCTGCGGCGACGTGTGCCCACATGGCCGCAAAGCGATCCTGCAGACCAACACCGCCAGGGCCGGGCGCATTGGCCCAGAAGGCGTCAAGGGCCTCATGCAACGCGGGACTGGTCAAGTACGCATCACTCCACAGCTCTGTGGCATCAAATTGCTGGCTGCCAAGGGTGGCCCAACGGGGCGCCCCATCCCCGAAACCCTGTGAGTAGAGATCTTGATGCGAGTCCAGGAGCGCCGCCATTCCTGCGTCGTGGATGAGGTCCAGCTGCTCCACGATCCAGTCGAGGTAGTCCTGGTCGTAGTTGCCCGGCGCAGGCTCCACGGCGGCCCACATGACTCCCAGCCTGACCAGGGTGAATCCTCGCGCGGCAAGATCCTCGAGGTCATGTTTGGTCCAGGCTCCCTTGAACCCCCGCTCAATGAACGAGCCGTGAGGTTCGTGGTTTCCCTTGGCTACCAAGTTGATGCCGTGAAAAACCCGTTCCCGGCCGTGCTCATCCCGCAACCGGGTTCCATCAGTGATGATCTGCATGGCATCCGTTCATGTGCTTCATTGCACTAGTACAAAGGTTGCCACAGTGTAAGCAGTCCCAAGGCGGTGCCGTCAAGCACCGGGTTGGACGTTACGCGCCAGTTCCACCACATTCCGATGCTCCTCAACCGCTCACGGCCGGCCGGCGGCTCGGGAGCTGGCACCGGCCTCGGCCCGCATCCTAGGTTCGTCGACGGCGGGCGGCTAGGCTGGGTGGATGGCTACAGTTATTCTTGTGCGGCACGGCCGCACCACGGCAAATGCCACTGGGGTGCTGGCCGGCCGGGCGGCCGGCGTCGGCCTGGACCAAACCGGGCAGGACCAGGCGGCCATGGCCGGGGAGCGGCTGGCGCCCGTGCCTTTGGTCGGGGTGGTGTCGAGCCCCCTTGAGCGTTGCCTGCAGACCGCCCAGTTCATTCTCGACCGCCAGGCTGGAGCGCCGTACGCGCCCGTTGATCCCGAACTCACGGAGTGCGATTACGGCCAGTGGCAGGGCCGCATGCTCACCGATCTCGCAACCGAGGCGTTGTGGCCGGTCGTGCAGACCCAACCATCCGCCGTCGTCTTTCCCGGCGGTGAATCCATGGCCGCCATGCAGGCCCGGTCGGTGGCTGCAGTCCGGCGCCACGATGCAGCGTTCGAAGCCGAGTACGGGGCAGGGGCTGTGTGGGCGGCAGTGAGCCACGGTGACATCATCAAGTCAATCCTCGCCGACGCGCTCGGCATGCACCTTGACCTGTTCCAGCGCATCAACGTGGGCCCCGCCTCCCTGTCGATCGTGCACTACGGCGGCAGCCGGCCGGGCGTCTACGCGACCAACACTGATGCAGGTGATTTGTCGTGGCTGGCGAACGGAATCAACTCCGGTGACGCGCCCGTGGGCGGCGGGGCCGGGCAAAAAGTCCCGTGAACCTCATTGGCCTAGAATACTGACATGCCTACACGTGTTCACGAGTTTGTCTGGCCCGACCGGGTAGTCGTTGGCACCCTCGGACTTCCTGGAGCGCGCACGTTCTACCTCCAGGTGCGCGCAGGGACGGAGCTCGTCAGTATCGCCATGGAGAAGGAGCAGTCGGCCCTGCTGGCGGAGAAGATCGACGAGATTCTTGACCAGCTCATGGCCGTCGAGGGCAACCCCTTCAGCGTTCCCACTGGCACCCCTCTTGAACTTGTTGACAATGACCCGCTCGACGCCGTCCAGGAACAGTTTCGTACAGGGGCCATGAGCTTGGGGTGGGACCCAACCACGGCCCAGGTGGTCATTGAGGCACTTCCCCTCACCATTGACGATCCCGATGACGACGAATCGCTTCATGAGGACGGCTCTGACGAGTCCGAAATGCTGCGCGTGCGAATACCGGTCGGCACCGCCCGCGCATTCACCAAGCGCACCCGGGAGGTTGTGGGTGCCGGGCGCCCGATCTGCCCGCTCTGCGGTTATCCCATCGATGCCGACGGCCACACCTGCATCATTCCCGAGCCCTGATGCCGACGCCGGACCTCGCCACCGCCGAGCTGACACTCACCGGCCGCATCACGACGGCATCCAACGCTACATTCCTTGGCAGGATCGGCGACCTGACGGTTGTCTACAAGCCAATGGCGGGAGAGAGTCCGTTGTGGGATTTTCCCGAGGGCACACTGGCCCACCGGGAGGTGGCCGCATACCTGGTCTCGCAGTTTCTTGGCTGGGACGTCGTTCCGCACACCTGGCTGCGCGACGGCCCGTTGGGCGAGGGAATGGTGCAGCTCTGGCAGGAGCAGGACCCCACCCAGGACGCGGTGGACCTGGTGGCAGCGGACAGCGTGCCGGAGACGGGCTGGAAACAGGTGCTGACTGGGCAGGACCAAGACGGACGGACCGTTGCCCTCATTCACGAAGACTCGGCGGCGCTGCGGCGCATGGCGGTGTTCGACGTCGTCGTCAACAATGCCGACCGCAAGGGCGACCACATCCTTGCCATGCCTGGCGGGCATCGACATGGCGTGGACCACGGGCTCACGTTTCACCGTGACCACAAACTGCGCACCGTGCTGTGGGGGTGGCAGGGAGAGGCTCTCTCTGAGGAAGAGCTCGACGGCGTTGCCCGGGTCAACGCCGGATTGGACGGCAAGCTGGGCCAAGACTTGGCGGACCTGCTCAGTGGCGAAGAAATTGCCTCGCTCGCCGCGCGCTGCGGGCAGCTGCGCCTGGCAGGGCGGTTTCCGGGTCCGAGCGGCGACATGCCGGCGGTGCCCTGGCCGCTGTTCTGAAAGGATTGCTGCCGGCTTCGCTGCCTGCGTGGCGGCACGTCGCGTTCTGCGCGAGAAATATCGAAAGGAATACTTATGACACTGCATCCTGGACTGGCGGCAGTCGCCAGTCTCATCGGCACGTGGCGGGGCGAAGGCTCCGGCCAGTACCCAACGATCGACTCGTTCCAGTACACCGAAGAGGTCACGTTTACGGATGTGGGCAAGCCCTTCCTCCACTACATCCAGCGCACGTGGTCGCCGGCCGGGGCTCCCATGCACACCGAAACCGGATATCTCCGGGTTGTCGGGGGAACGTCCATGGAGTTCGTGCTGGCGCAGCCCACGGGACAGACGGAGTTGGCGGAGGGCCCGCTCATTGCCACTGTCGACGGGTTCACCTGCACCCTTGAATCGCGGTTGGTGAACTCGGCAAGCGCCAAGCAGGTTGACGCAACCGAGCGGCGCCTGGACCTCGCCGCAGATGTCCTCACCACCCATTTTGCGATGGCCGCCGTGGGCCTGCCGATGACGCACCACCTGACATCAAGACTGCTCAGAAGCACCCCCGCCGCGGAGGCACAACAGGGATGAATCCCCTGCTGCTGGCAAGCCATTAACACAGGAAATCCCCGGCCTCTGAATGATGCCGGGGTTTTCCTCGCGCTGGAGCCTAGACGTTGAAGCGGAACTCCACCACGTTCCGGCACGGAACAACCTCTGAGCTCAGCACCGTCCCGAAGCGAGACAGGACGTACCCGCTGAGACGGAACCTGCAACAATAGGGAAGAGGGGTCTCGCCGCCTGCGGGACGGGCGCGCCGGACCGAGGTTGAAAGCGCAACGGCCCAGCTGGTTGGCGTGGTACTAAGGAAATCGAGACATTTACCCCTTGAAAAACGTGAGATCGGGCAAATATGCCATCAGAGACTTCATCAGTTCGAGTCCGCACTACTGGCCCACGCTGGATAGGGCCTTCAAAAACCTCTTCTTCGGCCTTATCATGTTCTTTCCAGGCCTGTATTTGGCCAGCATTGACCTTCCCGGCACGCCGAGTTACCTTGCGCAGATCAGGGTCAGCGGGACCCCCATGGTGGTTGGCGGAATCCTCATCGTCTTCGGCTGCATCGGGTTTGCGATTGGTTTGAAGGGCACAGTACGCAAGGGAAAGAACGCGATTGACCTGAAGATTTCTGCGAAGGGGCTCACGGTGCGAGGAGGTGACGAGATCCCCTGGGATTCCATTTCCCATGTCACCAGCATCCAGTACTACAACTGGGCCGCAATCCAGGCCATGTGGGATCGGGCTGATCTGAATTGCGCCTTAGTGGTCCACTTCAAGGAGCCCTTGGACATTTCGAGACTCAAAACGAAGGACGGCGCACCTCAGCTGAAGATCAATGTGTTTCGTTATCCTGCCGTCGACTACAAGCCCCTGTATGAGTGGGTTATCGCCGAGTTCGAACGAAGGGGCATTTCCGTCGATATGAAGCGGAAGACGAAAGAGACGTAGCCAACGTCTTCGAACGTGCCGAACTCGAGGTGATCGCGCGGGATCTCCCGAAAGGCGAAGACCTCCGATGGCCATCAGCCCAGATTCAAGGGAGATCCCTGATCCTCATCGCTCCTTGAACATTGGTTGAGCATGATCTGACGCCGGGTACAGAAATGCCCGGCATGCAAAAGTAGTCCGGGCATTTCTTACGGTTTAGAGCAAAGCGGTTCTAAACGTGGAAGCGAAACTCCACCGCATTCCGGTAAATACCATCCTCTGCCACGCATGGAAGGGCGCGGATATCGATGATCTTCCAGTGACCCCCACCTACGAGGCAGCCCAAAAAGCCCCTTCGGTCAGCAACGGCACGACTCGGGAGGCATCCAGCAAACGTGCGACCTCAACATCAGAGCCGAACCCCATGGCTTCCAATTCTCGCGCGCCGACGCAATCACGCATCGCTCGATGCAAACATGGGCGCACGAAATCGACGAGATCGGCGGCAGACGAGGCTTCAGGGCTCATCGCACTCCGGTAGCCGAGAGCTGACAGTGCCGAGAGGATCGCTCCAGCGCCAAGGTGATCCTCGAGTGCCGGACGCAGCGAGCCGTCGTCCCGCCATCGTTCCCCGCTGCGACGATGGCAACGGAGTCGCCCCGTTCCATCCGGATCGCCAGCCAGTCAGACACGGCGGTCGCATTCCGCAAGAACCCCGCGACGACGGATGCTCCCGACCTCACGAGGAGCGTCGACGGCGACAACGAGAGCGCCGACGGCAAACCTGGGGCAGCGGCCTCCAGCCGCCCAACGGCCAGTACGGCGTCGCGCTCCCGGGCGAACGCTTCGGCGTACACACCCTTCCACCGGTATGGAATAACGCTCATCCCGCGTGCGACAGCCACGCACACAGACGTCGAGAAGCTCAACACGTCGACGATGACATTCACGTCAACGCCGACAGTCCGCGCACCTCGAGGCCCCCCAGTCGAAGCGCACAAAGTACCGGCGTTGGCCGAACAGGTCTGCCTGGCCAGACAAACTCAGGCCACCCGCAACGGCTTGATCGCGGCGACCCTGTCACACAGCGCCCGACGGATCGCCGTATCAACGGTGATCCCCCGCTTGCCGTGCACGATTTCGTTGATCCGGCGCGGCGGCGCACCGATGGACACGACCAGCTCGTTCTGCGTGATCCCGAAGCCCTCGATGAAATCCTCCATCAGGATCTCTCCCGGGTGGATCGGCTCGATCAGGTCGCTCTCAGTGGTAGTCGACGAGTTCGACATTGTCCGCACCTCCATCTCTCCAGACGAAGCAGAGACGCCATTGCGCGTTCACGCGGATGCTGTGCTGCCCGCGTCGGTCGCCGACCAGACGCTCCAGGCGGTTGCCTGGCGGGACCCTGAGGTCCTCGGCATCCTTCGCCGCATGGATTAGCTCGAGCTTCCGCAAGGTCGCCCGCTGCGCCGTCCGCTCAACGAGCTTGACGTACTGCTCATGCCAGATGCGCTCGGTGTCATTGCTGCCGAACGATCTGATCACGAATCCAGGGCATGACGGACACCGTCATTAACGCTATACGTTAAAACGAAACTCCACCGAGTTTCGTTGCTTGCGGAACATCAAGTTCATGTACTCATCCGCGGACGGGATCCTGGGAGGCGAAAAACCAATGCTCACTGACGCGGACGATGATAACTGTCGCGATCTTGACTGGATATCTAGATACGATCCATACTTAGATACATGACCACAGAAGACCTGAAACCAACGTGGCCCCCTGCGTGGGCACGCGCCGCGCTAGGAACCGCTGTACTCGCCAGCCTTGAGGGCGGCCCGCTTCACGGGTACGGAATCGCCCACGCCGTCAGCGAGCGCGGATTCGGGCGGCCGAAAGGCGGGTCCTTATACCCACTTCTGACATCCCTGGAAAACGAGAATGCAGTAATCGCTCAATGGGAGGAGGGACAGAACGGCCCCGGAAAACGCAACTACGTGCTGACCGCGCAGGGTCAGGCAAGACTCATTGAGGAACGCCGCATATGGCACGACCTGGTCAAATCACTGGACGCACCGATGCCGATTTCCATCAGCGTCTCGAACACCCAAAGGAAGAAGCCATGACTGAACGTACATCTGAGACACAAGAAATCGTAGATCTCACGCAAGTCAATAAACTTTTTCAGGCCACCCGCGGCGACGAGCGAGACGCCGACTGGGCACGTACGGTTGAAGGCAGACTCATGCTTGATGGAGTCAAGCTTTCCGATGCGACGGATGCCCTCCTCGCGCTCTTGCCAGTTCTTGAGGATGCCCACGAGCCCGCAAAAGACCTGTTCGGAGACCCTGTCTTGTGGGCGCGGGAACAACAAGAGCGCTGGCACGAGTCTGGGATTCAAGCCTATGAACGACCCGAACTTCTCTCGGCCGGGCGATTCTTGCACTACACCTTCTTCGGCGCATTCTGGGTCACTGTGGCAATGGCAATCGTCACCCTGTTCAGCGATGGATGGACAACAAATCTGCGCTGGACAATGTTCTCACTACCGCTCGTCATCTCGGCGGCAGCCATCGGCGTACAGCAGGTCTGGAGTAAGGCCGCGCGCACGTCCGCGCACGTCACCGCAGTTATCTGGACGGCAGCGTTCATCATCGGAGTTGCGTTCGCCGCAGCGGGCCTTGCAACTGTCATAGATGGATCAGCTGGCACAGGGTCGGCGCTCTGGTATCTTACGCCGGCACCGATTTACGCTCTCTTGTACTGGGTGAGCGGCATCGTGCTGAAGGACACCACGAAGCGCCCTCAGCGCTATTCATCAGATGCCGGGGAACCAACAGAAGGCGAGTGGATCCGTCAGCTCGGCGAGCATCTCCGCCTTCGCAACGATCTGAGCGACCGACAGATTCGTGTAATTATCGATGAAACTTGCGCGTACGCCAAAGAGGCTGGCACATCGCTGAACGGGGAGTTCGGCACGTCCGAGAGTTATGCGGCCAGCTTTGCCCCGAATACCGCCTATCGCGCGCGTCGAGCGGCTTGGGGTTGGACGGCAGGCAGCTCGCTCGTAGCCGCCCTTCTCACTTTCTCGATCATCAATGCGGACTCTCCCTTGACGTGGCAAGCAGCGATCTTTGCTTTACTGCTCACCGGAACGCTTTACTACATGGTGCAGAGTTGGCAGCAAGCTGCCAAGCGCTAATAACCTCGAGCACTCACAGGGGACTCGAACTCACGCCAAATTCCCCAAGCCCACGTGAGCGTGCACAGCAGATCCTCAGAGTAGGTTGGTCGAGAAAACATAGGAACAATCCTTTCAGGAACTGTCTCATCTCAGTACTACACCTCAAACGAAGTTCGCTACGCCTCAAGTTTGACTTTGTCGTAACGGCAAGGTCTATCGTCTCTTGCTATGACTATTTCAGTGATTGACAGCGCGTCGCGCATGCGCCGACTGCTCGCAGCGACACCCGATGACCGCGCCGAACTGGTCCGTGAGATGTGGTTCCCCCTGGCTGGGATGTACCACTTCATCCCGGGAGGGGTGGACATGGCCACCGTGCACCAACAGAATTTCGGCTTCGACTGGGAGGGCGCAACCGAACCGATACAGGAAGCCCTCGAGCGTCTCGTCGAGGCAGACGCCTGGAGCCGCATCACCAAGGCGCTCGAGTCCGGAGTCGATGCCCTGCGGTCAGCCAACCCGGGGATCGAGGTGCCCGATCTGCAGGTCATCCTAGTCCTGGGCGATCCCGCAAACAAGCACTTCGTTGACGAGATCCAGGGGCTGTCTGCATTCGGCGGAATCAGCGGCTACATCACCATCACCGTCTGGCCGACGCCTCAGGTCTTGGGACGTCTCGAAGCAATTGCCGTACATGAACTGCACCACAACGTGCGGTACTCGCCGGGCGGTGTTGTGTGGGATCCGATGACGGTCAGCCTAGGCGAACAGGTGATCTCGGAAGGGCTTGCTGACGTCTTCGCTGCCGAGCTGTACGGCGACCGCGGGTACACGCACTTCGTCAGTGAAAGCACCCACAATGACGACGACGTCCTTACGAAGGTCGCAAGCGGACTGCACATCACAGGCATGCAGAACTTCACAGCTTGGGTGCATGGGGACGCGAGCGCACGTCTCCTGGGCGCAGAGCCAGTTGGTCTACCCACTGGTGCTGGCTACGCGGCCGGCACGCGGCTAGTTCGCGCCTATCTCGACGCCACGGCAACCACCTCGGCTCAGAGCATTGCCGTGCCTGTGGACGAGGTTCTGCGCATCGCCGCGCCTCAATTGGGCCTGCGCCTCAATCAGGAATACTGAGAACGACAACAAGCAACAGGAGGCAGTCCGTGGAGTGGACCGTGCAGGAGCTCGCAGAGCGTGCGGGCATCAGCGGGCGCACGCTGCGCCACTACCACCAGATCGGGTTACTCGAACCAGACCGCGTCGGATCCAACGGCTATCGCTATTACGGGGCCGACGCGGTCTCCCGCCTGCAGCGAATCCTGCTGTTGCGCGAAACAGGCATGCCACTGGCGGATATCGCCGGTGTATTGGATGCGACCACAACTCCTGCAGCGGAAACCGAAGCACTCACCGGGCACTTGGAGCATCTCGCTCAGGAACGCGCTGCTTTGGATCGACGCATCAAAGCGGTCGAGCACACTTTGTCCATGCGTCGTCAGGGCCGCGAACCTCGCATGGATGTCATGCTCGAGGGATTCAACGACCGATATGAGGAAGAGGTTGTCGAGCGCTGGGGTCGGGACGCATTCGACGCATCGAATCAGTGGTGGCACGGGAAATCGGTCCAGCAGCAGAAGGAATGGAAAGCCAGAGCCGACGCCCTACTCGCCCGGTGGCGTGAGATCCTGCAAGATGGGCATGAAATGGACTCCGCCAAAGCGCAGGAGCACGCGGCTGTCCATGTGGAGTGGTTCAAGGAGATTCCGGGAACTCCTACCCATGCAGGAGATACGGCGAAGTCCGTCGACATGATCCGAGGTCTCGCGGACCAGTACGAAACGAACCCCGACTTCCATGTCGCCTTCGGAACCCAGGAGGCCGCAAGGTTCGCCGCAAGCGCGTTGCGACTTCGCGTGCGAAGGCTAGAGCCCTCTTCTGCAGATGATCTCAGAGGTTAGTTTGAAAATCTAAACTCCACCGAGTTTCGTCACTTGCGGAACATCTATGCGGCGGCCACCGACCGCGTCCAGATTCGAGCAACCGACTCCACACTGCCCGAAATGTACGGGACCGCTTCCCCTGTGTGCTCGTAACCGATCTTCGTCCAGAACGGCGCGACCAGATCGGCGTTCGTCTCCACGATCGACAGCCGGAGCGTATGGATGCTCGGCACCCGACGCGCCAGTTCGATCACAGCCTCATGGATCAGCCGGCCGAGGCCCGCACCTTGACAAGCACTGTCCGTCATCAGCAGGCCGATATGAGCAACAGATTCGGCGGGCCATCCAATGATCACGTCAGCAACGGCGACGAGCTCTTGCCCGTCCCACAGTCCGAGATCGATCTTCTGCGAGACCGGCACGCCAGGCGGGAGGGCGGACAGTGCTTCGTCAGCAGCGGTTGGCTTCGGCGCAGCTCCTTCAACGCGACGCGATTACTCAGCGTTGGACTCCATGATGCGTTGCACAGCCATGGCCTGAGTCGGATCGATAGGTCGCGCTTCCATCTGCACCTCTTCGTCGTTCAGCGGGGTACAACGTCGTCAATGTCGGCCGTCTGTCTCAATCCTAGAGTGCGTCCTACTCGTGAGTTGAGGCCTTGAACCGGAACAGCACGAGACCGACGCCATTCTCTGAAAACCGCGCTTGACCAGCGCTTTTAGACGTTAAACCGAAACTCCACCTAATTCCGGTACAGAGCAACCTGTGATGTAGTTCGGCTCGACCGCACCATGTAGGGGAAGGGCAGCACAAGCGTCAGTCATGAACCGATGTCGGGCGTCTCGCCCCACCCCGCGTCCACGAGGACCCGCTGCAGAGCGTCAGCAGCGCTGACTGTGGCATCGAATACTGACTCATCCAGGGCGGGGACCCGGTCCGCACTGCGGTACCAGGACGCGACATCGGCCTCCGACACCTCATCGGCCAATGCCTTCGTTCGATGCCGTTCGAGCGTCTCGTCGAGGTCGAGTTCATAGCAGTAGCAGCGAGTCAGACCAGCATGATCTTTTCGCAGCTGAGCGAGCATCTCGCCATAGCTCTCGGAATGCAGGATGCCTTCGATCACGACGTCGAGACCGTTGTCGAGCGCGAACCGCGCCGACAGATCGATGTACGGCACGCTCAACGCACCCGGATGATCGCGAACGTGGAGGATCTCTCGCCGAAGCACGTCATGGCCGATGATCGCCACGCCGCGCGGACGCGCAGCTCGGATCGCCTGCGCCAAATGCGACTTCCCGCTGCCCGAGTTCCCGCGGATGATGATCAGACGAGAACTCTCAGAGCCGGTCACCCCAGAGGTCATGCGACCTGCAACGGCGTGATCGCGGCAACCTTGTCGCGCAGTGCACGGCGCTCGAGCCGCAGCTCGTAGTTCGACTGCAGGTTCATCCAGAACTCCTCGGAGGTCCCGAAATAGCGCGCCAGACGGATCGCCGTGTCTGCGGTGATCCCCCGCTTGCCGTGCACAATCTCGTTGACCCGGCGCGGCGGCACACCGATGGACACGGCAAGCTTGTTCTGCGTGATCCCGAAGCCCTCAATGAAATCCTCCATCAGGATCTCTCCCGGGTGGATCGGCTCGATCAGGCCGGCCTCAGTGGTAGTCGACGAATTCGACATTGTCCGCACCTCCCTCTCTCCAGACGAAGCAGAGACGCCATTGCGCGTTCACGCGGATGCTGTGCTGCCCGCGTCGATTACCCACCAGCCGCTCCAGGCGGTTGCCCGGCGGGACCCTGAGGTCTTCGACATCCTGCGCCGCATGGATCAGCTCGAGCTTCCGCAAGGCCGCCCGCTGCACCGTCCGGTCAACGCGCTTGACGTACTGCTCATGCCAGATGCGCTCGGTGTCCTTGCTGCCGAACGATCTGATCACGCGACCAGTCTATAACGGACACCGTCAATAACGCTAGACGTTAAACCGAAACTCGACCGAGTTCCGGTACATACCAACCTGTGGAAGCACCATGCACAGAGTCGGCAACAGTCCCATTCTCATTCAGGCTCAGCCATCTGGATCGCTCGTACGCGAAGAACTGGGGCGTTTCCAAGCCCGCTAGCTGCCTGAGGCACTCGATGCTCCTCAGCCCACAGACGCGAGAGCGTGAAGTCGTAGCTTCCGCTCAGACAGCTCAGCCTGCTTGGCGTCGAGGCATTCAGCAACTGAGGCTAGCTCGGCGCGGAGATTCGGGCACAGTTCGAGCCAGGTGCCGTGGTCTCCGTCGCGGGCACAGGCGATGTAGCGCTTGATGGACGCAGTGGTCAGGCCAGCGTCGATCATGGTCTTAATCTGTGCAACGCGAACGATGTCGTCTTGCGAGTAGGCACGGTAGCCTCCGCTAGTGCGCTCAGGGACGATGAGCCCTCGCTCCTCGTAATGGCGCAACGCACGGGGACTGGCTCCAGTCTTGCTGGCGAGTTCGCCAATCTGCACAGCTGTCTCCTACTTCAGGATTTGACCTTCACGCTAGCGTCAGGTCATACGTTTTCTTTCATGACTACTTCAGCAACGCTCCAGAACGCTTATATCTTCCACGGCTACGCGGCCACCCCGGGGGATCACTGGTTCGGCTGGCTCGCCAAAGAGTTCGACCGCGCCAACATGCGGGCTGCCGTCCCCAAGCTGCCTGACTCCCTCACTCCCGATGCGCCGCGGTGGCAGGACACCGTTCGTGCTGCGGTGGGCGAGACAGACAAGAGTACGGCGCTGATTGCGCACAGCCTCGGCTGCCTCGCCGTACTGCGGCACCTGGCGTCCCTCTCCGGAGCGTGGAGGCTGGGACGTCTGGTCCTGGTCTCAGGGTTCCTCGACCTGCTTCCGGCACTTCCGGAACTGGACGAGTTCATCGGCGTCGGTTGCGATGTGACCAGATTGCGCGGACACATCGACGAGATCATCGTGATTCGCTCCGATGACGACCCCCTCGTACCGCCACCCCACACAGATCGACTGGCTGCCCTTCTCGAGGCCAGGGCACTGGTAGTCCCAGGCGCGGGGCACTTCCTCGCCACCGATGGCCACAGCACACTGCCCGCCGCGTACGACGCCATCATTCCCTGAACCCGTTGAGGCTCGAAAGGACATCCATGTATTTCCGGATGGCCGTACTCATCCTCGGCATCTTCTGCGTCGGCACTGCCGAGCTCTCACCCAGCGGGATGCTCGGCGAACTCTCCCACGACCTGTTGGTGACCATCCCCACCGCGGGCCTGCTGGTCACGGTCTACGCACTCACAGTGGTGATCGGAGGCCCGATCGTCACAGCCATCACCACTCGTGTCCGCCGCAAGCGCCTACTCGTCCTGCTACTACTCGTGTCGGTCGCGGGCAACATCACGTGCGCCCTCGCGCCGACGTTCGTGCTGCTGCTACTCGGTCGCATGATTACCGCCGTCACCCAAGGCACCTTCATGGCCGTGTGCGTCGTAACCGCGGGCAACATGGCCGATGGGAGAAAGAAGGGCTCAGCCGTAGCCGGCACCCAGCTCGGCGTGAACCTGGCGACAGTGCTCGGGGTTCCCTTCGGCACGCTCGTAGCGCAGCAGATCGATTGGCGAGCCACGTTCGGAAGCGTCGCCGTGCTCGCTCTGATCACGTCCGTGCTGATCCTGATTGCGATTCCCGACGACGGCAAGGCCACGGAGCGGACCCCGGTCAGACACGAGCTGCGAGCCGTCGCGAAGTGGCAAGTCATCGGCACGGTATTCGCCACGGTTCTGTGCTCGGGTGGCATGTTCTCCCTGATCACTTACATGGTGCCGCTGCTCACCGACATCGGGGGCCTCCCCGCCATGTGGGTCCCTGCAGTACTCCTTGCATACGGTGTCGGCTCGATCGTCGGCAACTTCATCGGCGGCCGATGCGCCAACCACTCCGTAGAAGCCACCGTTGTCTGGCTCTCGTGGACGCTGGCCGCGGTGTGCGTCCTGTACTGGTTCGCTGCTCCGTCCACAGTAGGAAGTGCAGTACTCCTCGTACTGTTCTCCGTGGCGACGTTCGCTCTGATCCCTGGGCTCCAGGTCCGGATCCTCACCATTGCTGCAGACGCTCCGACCCTGTCCCTGACGGTCAACATGGCCGCATTCGCCCTTGGTGCAGCGCTCGGATCCTGGGCGGGCGGCCAGGTCATCGCTCTCGGATTCGGAGTACGCGCAGTTACCCTTGCAGCCGCTGCCTTCAGCGCGCTCGGAGCGCTCTTGATCGGACAGGTCGTGCTCTTGAGTCGCCGTCGCTTCACAGGCGTGTCCTCGAACGACCCGGCCGATGCCGAGGAGGCGGAACTACTGGATCTTCCGGTGTCGCCAAATGTCAGCACCGGAGCGTGTCGATGATCGGTGGGACCCCGATGGCGATCACCTGACCAATCTTGATCCGAGGCGGAGTCGTTCGGCGAGCGATAGCGAAAGAGGCGGGTGAACAGTAGTAGGCGCAGTCAGACTCGATATGCATGCACGACGAAGCGCTCCCCGGATTCCGAATCCAGGGAGCGCTTCGTTCGTAATGTCAGATGTTAAAGCGGAACGCGACTATACATTAAAGCGGAATTCAACCACGTCGCCGTCGTGCATGACATATTCTTTGCCTTCGATGCGTACCTTGCCTTTGGCCTTCGCCTCGTGCATGGAGCCGGCCTCCATGAGGTCGTCGAAGTGGACAACTTCGGCCTTGATGAAGCCGCGCTGGAAGTCAGTGTGGATGACACCGGCAGCCTGGGGGGCAGTGTCGCCCTGGTGGATGGTCCAGGCGCGGGCCTCCTTGGGACCGGCTGTCAGGTAGGTCTGCAGGCCGAGCGTGTGGAAGCCGACGCGGGCGAGCTGGTCAAGGCCGGATTCTTCCTGCCCGCTCATTTCCAGCATCTCGCGGGCCTCGTCCTCATCGAGCTCAACAAGGTCCGATTCCAGCTTGGCATCCAGGAAGATGGCGTCGGCCGGGGCAACCAGTGCGCGTAGCTCTTCCTGGCGCTCGGGGTTGCCGAGGACGGCGTCGTCGACGTTGAAAACATAGATGAACGGCTTGGCCGTGAGCAGGCCAAGCTCCTTCAGGTGTTCCATCTCCAGCTTGTCGCTCTTGATGGAGGAGAAGATGGTGTCGCCGCGTTCAAGGACAGCCTGGGCCGCCTTGATGGCGTTGAGCTCAGCGGCTTCGCGCTGCTTGAGCTTGACGGCCTTTTCGACGCGCGGGATCGCTTTCTCGATGGTCTGCATGTCTGCGAGAATCAGCTCAGTGTTGATGGTCTCCATGTCGGAGCTGGGGTCAACCTTGCCGTCAACGTGGACAACATCGGGGTCGTCAAACACGCGGATGACCTGGGCGATCGCCTCGGCCTCACGGATGTTGGCGAGGAACTTGTTGCCCAGGCCCTCACCTTCCGAGGCGCCCTTGACGATGCCGGCGATGTCCACGAAGGAGACCACGGCGGGCAGCAGGCGCTGGGATCCGAAGATCTCAGCCAGCTGTGCCAGGCGGGGATCGGGCAGGCTGACGACGCCAACGTTGGGCTCGATCGTGGCGAACGGGTAGTTCGCTGCGAGCACGTTGTTGCGGGTCAGTGCGTTGAAAAGGGTTGATTTGCCGACGTTGGGCAGTCCGACGATGCCAATAGTAAGAGCCACGGTATGTGATTCTACCGTTTGGCGGGGGTTTGTGCTTGTTGGCCCCATTTGCCGCCGCGCCAGGAATGTCAGACCCTCGTGGGAAGGTGGTTCCATGAACGGAATTGGGTGGCTGGTAGCCATATTGATGTTGGTCGTGGGTGTTGTGCTGGGCGCAGCTGCGGTGGCGTGGGTGCTGCTGGCAAGGCTGCGCGGGGCAAACGAGGAGGCGGATGCCGCCCACGAGCGAGCGTCGGCCCTGAACGCGGAGTTCGCGGCGGCGGACGCCGAGCGCCGGCTGCTCAGCACGCAGAACCATGCGCTGTCCGCACAGCAGGGCTCGGACCACAACGTCCTCGCCGCGCTGGGCCCGGTGGCGGAGAAACTGAACGCCGTCCAGCGCCAGGTTGCCCTGCTCGAGCGCGACCGCGTCGAACAGTACGGCCAGCTGGCCGAGCAGCTGCGCGAGGCCAAGGACGCCGACGCCCGCCTCCTGGCCACCACCTCATCGCTGGCATCCGCGTTGCGGTCCAACAGTGCCCGCGGCAAGTGGGGCGAGGTCCAGCTGCGCCGCGTGGTGGAGGCCGCAGGGCTGCTCCCCCACGTGGATTTCAATGAGCAGGTCCACGCCGTCACCGACGACGGCGTCCACCGACCCGACATGGTGGTCCGTCTCCCGGGCGGCAAGGAACTGGTCCTGGATGCGAAGGTGCCGCTCGCTGCGTTCCTTGACGCCCATGATGCTGATGCCACGGCCGACGGCGGCGCAAGCGGCAGTGCCTCCGCGCACCATTTGGCGCGGCACGCCAAGGCGGTCAAGGCCCACATAGATGCGTTGTCGGCGAAGCAGTACTGGACGTCAGCCCTCAACTCCCCCGAGCTGGTCATCTGCTTTGTGCCGGTGGAATCCATTCTCTCCTCGGCCCTCATGGCAGACCCGGGACTGCTGGACTATGCCATGGGCAAGAATGTGGTCCTGGCGTCGCCCATTTCACTGCTGGCCATCCTGAAGTCCGTCGCCTTCAGCTGGCGCCAGGATGTCCTGACGGAAAGTGCCAAGGAACTCTTTGAACTCTCGGCCCAGCTCTATACCCGGCTGGGCACCATGGGCGAGGCCGTCTCGGCGGTGGGGGTGTCGCTGAAAACCAGTGTTGACCGCTACAACAAGCTGGTGGGCACGCTCGAAGCCAGGGTGCTGCCAACTGCCCGCAAGCTGAATGCACTGGACCCCAAGACCTTGGAGTCCCCGGTCCCGGTGGAAGCCGTTCCGCGGGTTCTCACGGCACCGGAGTTTGACGCGGCAAGCTAAGGCGCGTGCCGCCGTCGTTCCTTAGCGCAGGTTGGAGCTCTTGACGCCCTTGTAGTCGGGGTCGCCGGCGGCCTTCATGGTGGCGCGCAGTTCCTTGGGCAGGGAGAACAGGATGTCTTCCTGGGCGGTGACCACTTCCGCCACGTCAGCGTAGCCGTAGTCGGCCAGCAGGCGCAGCACGTCCTGGACCAGGATTTCGGGAACGGAGGCACCGCTCGTGACCCCGACGGAGGCCACGCCTTCAAACCAGGCCTCGTCGATCTCGTTGGCAAAGTCGACGCGGTGGGAAGCCTTGGCCCCGTATTCCAGCGCCACCTCCACGAGCCGCACGGAGTTCGAGGAGTTGGCCGAACCCACCACAATGACCAGGTCCGCCTGCGGGGCAATCTCCTTGATGGCGCCCTGGCGGTTGGTGGTGGCGTAGCAGATGTCGTCGCTGGGCGGGTCCTGCAGCTTGGGGAACCGCTGACGCAGGATCTCCACAATCTCCATGGCCTCATCGACGGACAGCGTGGTCTGGGACAGCCAGATCAGGTTGTCCGGATCCTCAACCTGGACGGTGCGGGCCTCGGCCGGGTTGTTCACGATCGTGGTGCTTTCGGGCGCTTCGCCGTAGGTGCCTTCCACTTCCTCGTGGCCCTCGTGGCCGATGAGCAGGATGTGCTTGTCTTCCCTGGAAAAGCGGACGGCTTCCTTGTGCACCTTGGTCACCAGCGGGCAGGTGGCGTCAATGGTCCGCAGGCCGCGGTCGGCTGCCGACTGCACGACGGCCGGGGAGACGCCGTGGGCGGAAAACACCACGAGTGCGCCTTCGGGGACCTCTTCATTTTCCTCGACAAAGATGGCACCGCGTTCCTCGAGGGAGGACACCACGTGCACGTTGTGGACGATCTGCTTGCGCACGTAGACGGGTGCGCCGTAGTGCTCCAATGCCTTTTCCACGGCGATGACCGCCCGGTCAACACCGGCGCAGTAGCCGCGGGGTGCGGCCAGCAGGACGCGCTTGGGTCCGGTCACCGGGGCTGCCGCGGCAACCTCTTCGGGCGACCTGCGTCGACGCGGAACGGCGGGCATGGACAAGGAAACGGCAGTGGTGCTCATACCCACCATCCTACGTGGTGCGTCCGCGCTTCACTATGAGAGCCAGCACACCCAGGACGGCCAGCAGGGCTGCGGCCAGGAAC
This sequence comes from Arthrobacter stackebrandtii, assembly GCF_017876675.1. Taxonomy (NCBI): domain Bacteria; kingdom Bacillati; phylum Actinomycetota; class Actinomycetes; order Micrococcales; family Micrococcaceae; genus Arthrobacter; species Arthrobacter stackebrandtii. The sequence goes on along the minus strand of NZ_JAGIOI010000001.1, from coordinate 2,659,698 downwards.
GTCATGTTGATGCCGGACTGCCAGCTGTCGCGGGCCAGCGCCCCCAGCTCAACACCGATCTGCTGCGCCATGGGCGGCCCCGCCACCAGGCTGCCCAGTGCGGACTGCACCCAGCCGGAGCCCAGCAGCCACACCAGGGCGACAACCGCCAGGCCCGCGCCAGACAGCACCAGGGCGGTGCCCCGCCGCCGGGCCACCAGGATGCCAAGGGCAAGAAGCACGACGGCGGCACCCGCCAACCAGCTGCCCCATCCGCCCACCTTGGTCAGGGCCGGCAGGAGTGCGGCGACCTTCGCCTCGTCCATGCGGATGACGAGTTCGGCCGGCAGCGGCACGGTGATGCCCAGGTTGCTGCCGACACTGGCCGCGATCAGGCCCACCAACGGCTCCACGTCGAGGACGACGTCGCCTGCCACTTCGGTATTTCCCGCGGCCTCAAAGGTGAGGTTGTGGCTGCGGCGGAGGGTCTCAGTCCACGCGGCGGGATAGCCAGGATCGGTGTAGAGGCCGCGGGCGGCGTCGTCGATGACGGCACCGGCCAGCTCGTTGAGCCCCGCCGGCAGGTTCAGCGCCGACGTCGCCTCCGCGGCCAGCAGCGCCGAGGCGGCCTCCTGGAACTCCTTGTTGCTGCCCAGCGGGCCGGCAAAGGCCGTGAAGCCGGCCTCGTCCACAACGTTGCGCTGCAGCCACATGGCCGGGCCTGCCACGGCGGCCGCCAGCAGTGCGGCAATGACCAAAAGAGCAGATAGTACTGTGCGCATCAATAACCCAAATCCACATTCAACCCGACAATGGTTTCCCACACTAGTGCATGCCTGTGGACGGCCGTGCCCGGGTGTCGGTGCGTGAAGCTAGAGTTATTTCCAGGTGGCGCGGCACTGCGAACCACCAACCACGAAGGGCGATGATGTGACGATGGCGGAAACACCGGAGCGCAAGGTCATTGCAGCCACGGCCGCAGAGACCTCCCCCGACAACCCCTGGCCGCTGGCCCTGCTGAGCCAAAAACTCAAGGCGCACATTGAGAAGGCGCCGCCGGCGTGGGTGGAGGCCCAGGTCATCGAGCTGAACAAGCGCGCCAATGTCAGCTACCTGACACTGCGGGATGTTGATGCCGAGGTGTCCCTGAGCGTCACCCTGTGGGGCTCGGTGCTGAACCGGCTCGAGGCCCCGCTGGAGCGCGGCTCCCGCGTGGTGGCCCAGCTCAAGCCCGATTTTTGGCTCAAGACCGGGCGCCTGTCCATGCAGGGCCAGGACATCCGCCCCGTGGGCCTGGGCGACCTCCTTGCCCGCATCGAGCAGCTGCGCCAGGCCCTGGCCGCCGAGGGCCTCTTTGACCCGCGCCGCAAGAAGCCGCTGCCCCTGCTGCCGCACAGGATCGGGCTGATTACGGGCCGCAATTCCGATGCCATGAAGGACGTGCTGCAAAACGCCGCCTTGCGCTGGCCTGCCGTTGAATTCGAGGTGCGCGAGGTGGCTGTGCAGGGCGTCAACGCCGTATCCTCCGTCATCGGTGCCCTGGCCGAACTCGACGCCGACCCCGCCGTGGACGTCATCGTGATCGCCCGCGGCGGCGGCTCCCTGGAGGACCTGTTGCCGTTCAGCCACGAATCCCTGGTCCGGGCCGTGTCCGCCGCCAAAACACCCGTCGTCAGCGCCATCGGCCACGAGGCGGACAGGCCCCTGCTGGACGAGGTGGCGGACCTCCGCGCTTCCACGCCCACCGACGCCGCCAAGCGGATTGTCCCGGACGTCAGCGAGGAGCTGCGCCGCGTGGCCCAGGCCCGTGCACAGCTCAACCGCCGTATCGAAGGGCTGCTGGAGCGGGAGGCGGAGCGCCTAAGCTACCTGCGCTCACGCCCCGTCATGGCCAACCCGCACCTGATGCTCACCGCCAAGTACGACGACGTAGCCTCCCTGGGCGGACGCGCACTCACCGCGGTGCGCGCCCAGGTGAGCCGGCATGTGGACCAGTTGGCCCATCTGCGTGCCCAGGTCCGTGCCCTGTCACCGCAAAAAACCCTGGACCGCGGCTACGCCGTGGTCCAACTTGAGGACCGCGCCATCGTCCGCGACCCCGTCCAGGTGGCGCCCGGAACCGCCCTGCGGATCCGCGTCGCGGCAGGCGACTTCACCGCCACCGGAAACTAGCCCCCACCGCTTCCACCCAACCGGGCGCCCGGCGCCCCAGCAAAGGAACCAGCATGAGCCAGACAGAGACACCGAACGACATCGCCGCCCTGAGCTACGAGCAGGCCCGTGAACAGTTGATGAATGTGGTCAACCAGTTGGAGGCCGGCTCGTCCAGCCTTGAGGACTCCCTGGCGCTGTGGGAGCGCGGCGAGGCGCTGGCCAAGCGCTGTGAGGAATGGCTCGAAGGCGCCAAGGCCCGGCTCGACGCCGCCCGTGCCGCCAACGCTCCGGAATAGTCCGGTCCGGACATGAGGCGCCAGGCCGCTGTCGGGGGCCGGCAGCGGTCCTATCTGCAGCTCGACCCCCACCTTCCGGAAGGTGGGGCACCCTCCGCCTTGGTCATCGTGCTGCACGGATCGAGCCAGACGGGCCGCTCAGTCCGCGCCTTCAGCGGCCACAGCTTCGACAGCCTTGCAAGGGACTTCGGGGCGGTGGTGGTTTATCCGGACGGCGTCAAGAAGCTGTGGAACCACAACAGGCCCACCGACGCGGCCGCGGACGACGTTGCCTTCATGGCTGTCCTTTCACGGGACTTCCGTTCCCGCCATGGCAGACGGCCCGTCTATATCGCTGGCTTTTCCAACGGCGGACAGCTGTTGATACGCCTCATCCATGAAATTCCGGACAGCTTTGACGGCGCAGCCATCATCGGTGCCACGCTGCCCCGCCCAGCGGACATGCACTTTGTTGACTTGCACCGGCCCATGCCCGGCCTGCTGGTCCACGGAACCCACGACATGGTGGTGCCGTATGGCGGTGAAGGCTGGCTTGGCTCGCTGATTGGCAGGAAACGCGGGCCCTCCGCCCTGGAAACCGCCCAGTACTTCGCCGCCCGCAACAACATCACGGCGGCACCCACCGTCACCGTGCTGCCCCACCGGCGCGAAAGCGGGCGCACCTCCGTCACGCTGACAGCATTTGAGCAGGAGGGCCGGGAACGAGTCTGGCTGTTCACCGTGGCGGGCGGTGGACACGTGGTGCCCAACCGCAACCGCAAGGCCATCTTTCTTGCCGGCCGGACAACACAGGACGTCAGCGTCCCCGAAGCCATGGCCGAATTCTGGCGGTTGTGACCGCCAGGCGGGCTCAGGCGTCCTTTAGCCGGGCACGCTCCACCGCCAGGTCGTAGTCCCCGGCGGGCCACTGCAGGTTCAGTTCCCCCATGGCCTTGATGAGCAGTTCCTGGACGGCCATGCGGGCGTACCATTTCTTGTCCGCCGGAACCACGTGCCAGGGGGCAGTGTCCGTGCTGGTTTTGTCAAAGACCCGCTGGTAGGCGTCCATGTAGGCCGGCCAGTGGGCCCGCTCGTCAAGGTCGCCCGGGTTGTACTTCCAGTACTTGGTGGGATCGTGCAGGCGGGCGCCCAGCCGCTCCAGCTGCTCGTCCCGGCCAACGTTGAGCATGACCTTCACGATAGTGGTGCCCGCATCCACCAGTTCCTGCTCAAAGGCGTTGATGGCGGCGTAGCGCCGCTCCAGTTCCGCCTCGTCCGCCCAGCCGTGGACCCGGTGGATCAGCACGTCCTCGTAGTGGGACCTGTCAAAGACGCCCAGCATGCCCGGCTCCGGGGCGGCCGGGCGCACCCGCCACAGGAAGTCGTGCGCCTTTTCCTCCTCCGTGGGGGCCTTGAACGACTTCATCTTCACGCCCTGTGGGTCAACCGCACCCACCACGCGGCCCACTATCCCGCCCTTGCCTGCCGTGTCCATGGCCTGCAGGATCAACAGGACCGACTTCTTTCCTTCGAAGCGGCTTTCAGCGAATAGCTGTTCCTGCAGCTGGGCCAGGACAGGCGCCCGCTCGGCGAGGGTTGCGGCGCCGTCGTCCTTCTTCCCGGAATAGCCGGGGGCCGCATCCGTGGGGGTGCCGGCCAGGGTGAACCCCGGCTCGACGCGCAGCAGTTCGCTTGGGTGGGCGGTGAATCCAATGGGCAGTGACATGGTGAAGCCTTTCCCTAGGGTTTGTACGTGCTCAGGAACTCCCCGATGCGTCCGATCGCCTCTTCCATGTCCTTGACGTTGGGCAGGGTGACGAGGCGGAAGTGGTCCGGCCGGATCCAGTTGAAGGCCGTGCCGTGGGAGATCAGGATCTTTTGCGATTCCAGCAGGTCCAGGGCGAACTGTTCATCGCTCTTGATCGGGTACACCTCCGGGTCCAGCTTGGGGAAGAGGTACAGGGCGCCCTTGGCCTGGTTGGTGCTGACACCTGGAATGTCGTTGAGCATGCGGTAGGCGAGATCGCGCTGTTCGCGGAGACGGCCGCCGGGCAGGATGAGATCCTCGATGCTTTGGTGCCCTCCCAGCGCCGTCTGGATGGCGTGCTGTCCCGGCGCGTTGGCGCACAGGCGCATGTTGGCCAGCAGGTTAATGCCCTCAAGGTAGTCGGCGGCTGCGGCCTTGGGCCCGGAAATGGCCAGCCAGCCGGAGCGGTAGCCACAAATGCGGTACGCCTTGGACAAGCCGCTGAAGGTCATGCACAGCACGTCATCGCCCGTGACGGTGGCGGTGTTGATGTGCACGGCGTCGTCATAGAGGATCTTTTCGTAGATCTCATCCGAGAACACCACAAGGTTGTGCTTGCGGGCCAGGTCCACCATGCCCTGGACAATGTGTGCCGGGTAGACAGCACCCGTGGGGTTGTTGGGGTTGATGATAACCAGGCCCTTGGTCCTGGGCGTGATCTTGGCTGCGAGGTCCTCCAGGTCCGGCCACCACTCGTTGTCCTCATCGCACAGGTAATGCACGGGGCGCCCGCCGGCCAGGCTGACGGAGGCGGTCCACAGCGGGTAGTCAGGGGTGGGGACAAGGACTTCGTCGCCGTTGTCCAGCAGGGCCATGAGGGAGAGCGTGATCAACTCGCTGACGCCGTTGCCCAGGTAGACGTCGTCCACATGGATGTTGTGGATGCCGCGCGTCTGGTAGTACTGCACCACGGCGGTGCGGGCAGAGAAGATGCCGCGGGAGTCTGTGTATCCCTGGGCATGGGGAAGGTGGCGGATCATGTCCACAAGGATGGCGTCCGGGGCCTCAAAGCCGAAGGGGGCGGGGTTGCCGATGTTGAGTTTGAGGATGCGGTGCCCCTCGGACTCCATCTGCTGGGCCCGCTGAAGGAGCGGCCCGCGGATGTCGTAGAGGACGTTGTGGAGCTTGGTGGACTGCTTGAATTCTGCCATTTACCAAATATGGCACATGCGGGACACCGTTTGCGGCCGCCCATGCCCGGCGGGAGCAGGCCAATGGCTAAGAACTGGCCTTGACCAGACCTTTTTGCACCAGCCAGGCCTGGGCAACCTCGGCAAAGTTGCCGTCCTGACGGTCCTGCGCCAGGCGGTTGAGGTTGGCCAGTTCCTCCGTGGTCAGCGCCGCGCTGACCTTGTTCAGGACATCCTGCGCGTCTGCGCCCACCTTGTTCCCCGCCACCAGCGGGACGATGGCCTGGACGGGAAAAATGTTCAGCGGATCGCTGAGGACCACCAGTGCGTTGTCCACGATGGCCGGGGAGGAGGCGTGGATGTCCGCGACCTGGATGTCGTCGCGCAGCAGCGCCCACACGACTCCGTCGCTTCTAGTGTCCAGGACCGCCTTGAGCTGCTTGTATCCCCCGGGCACGCATTTGTAGTCGCGTTCCAGGGCGGGCAGGCCGTTCTCCTTGGCCTTGAATTGGGCTGAGCCACCCAACGTCAGCTGCCCGCAGACCCGGGCCAGGTCCGTGATGGTCTTGAGCTGGTATTTCTCCGCCGTAACGGCGGTGACCACCAAGGCATCCTGGTCCTCCACCTTGGTGGGGTCCAATTCCATGACACCGTCCGGCAGTGCGGCCTTCAGCTCCGCCAGGACCTTGCTGGAATCTGCCGCCGGATCAGCAGCCGCTTCCGGGGACAGCTCCGACAGCGCCAACCGGGAGTAGGCCGGGACAATGTCGTGGTCCCCCGCCTCGAGGCCGGAGATCATGGTTCCTGCCGGGGAGGGACTGTCGGCCACCACGGTGTGGAGCCCGGCCGCATTCAGGGCGGCCGCGTACACGTTGGCCAGCAGGGCGCTCTCGGCGGGGTTGACGTCGTCGGGCACCTCGGGAAGGGCAACCGTGAGCGGCGCCCGGTTCAGCGACTGGGATGCGCTGGGAACGGTGGTGATGGGGGTGGGGGTGCAGGCCGTGGCCAGCAGGAGGGCGGCGGCGCAGAGCGCGGCCATGACCTTACGACGCACCGCCACCCACTCCTCGTATCCTGCCTGTTTAACCCAAATCCTCCACATACGTTACCCCGCCGACGCCCAGCTCGGGTTCCCGGCGCAGCTCCGCGTGGGTTCCCCCACGTTCCAGTTCCAGCACGGTGAGGGTATTGCGGCCCTCCTGCAGCAGCGGTGCCGGGACATATAGGGTCAGCTGCGGGCCGATTTCCCAGTGCCTTCCCAGCAGGAATCCGTTGAGCCAGACAAATCCCTTGCCAAATCCGGGAAGCGCAAGGTAGGTGTCCGCCGGGGCGTCAACCTCGAAGGAACCGGAGAAGAAGCCCGCGTGCTTTTCACCCGGTGCCGCCCCGGCGGGGGCATCCCCGGCACCGAGGGTGAGCAGCTGGTCCAGCGGCAGTTCCAGGTTGACGGGGCGCTGCTCCCAGTGGAAGACGTAGCGCTGGTTGATGAGCACACCGTCGAGAATGCCCTTGCCTTCGCCGAAGCGGGGGCCGTAGTTGATGCGGCCCTGGTTTTCCACCAGGATTTCCAGCCGCGCCATGCCGCCGGGGCCGGCCAGCTTGAGGCCGTCCGCGCCGGTGCCGTCGTTGAGGATGCCGGCAAACTCACCGTCGACCCAGACGAGGGCGCGGTCGTGCAGGCCGCGGATCCGGATGGTTGCCTCACCGGCGGGCAGCACGGCCTTGGCGCTGTAGTGGACCAGTCCGCGGTCCAGGCCCAGCTGTTCGAAGGACAGGGGCTTGATGCTGGACACGGGCTCGGCTGCACGGACAACGTCGAGCAGCGCGGTGCCCTGCGCGAGTGCCACGCTGGCCGCAGGGAGCACGGGAGCCGGGGCAGCCAGGTGTGCGGGGATGGCCGACGGTTCCCGGCCATCCGCTGCAAAGAATGCGTTCCGCATGGCGTGGAACTTCTCCGTCAGGCGCCCGTCCTCGGCGATCGGGGCGTCGGAGTCGTAGCTGGTGACGGTCGGCTGGATGGTGCCGTCATGGTTGCAACCCGACGTCAGGCCGAAGTTGGTGCCGCCGTGGGCCATGTACAGGCAGATGGAGCCGCCCACATCAAGGATCTTGCGGGCTTCATCGCTGGCCTCGACGGCGCTGCGGGTGTGGTGTTCCTCGCCCCAGTGGTCAAACCAGCCGTTCCAGAACTCGACCGTGAAGAACGGCTCCCCCGGGCGCCGGCGTTCCCAGACCTCATCGCCTTCCGGCCCGCGGGAACCGAGCGTTGCCGTTGCCCAGGTGTCGGGCAGGGAGCCGCCGTCCAGGAAATAGTCTGTTCCGCCGTCGGCCGTGAACAGCATTTCGGTGATGCCCCGCTCCTGCAGCGCCGTCCGGTTCCAGCGCAGGTATTCCTTGTCGTCGCCGTAGCTGCCGTATTCGTTCTCGATCTGGACGGCAATGACGGGTCCGCCGTGGCGGGCCTGCAGCGGCTCGATCACGGGGATGAGGTGGTCAAACCACTTCTCAATGGCGGCGGTGAACAAGGGGTCGGAGGACCGCAGCACCATGTCCGGGTTGGAGGTGGCCCATGACGGGAAGCCGCCGTTGTCCCATTCGGCGCAGATGTACGGGCCGGGCCGCACAATGACGTCCAGGCCGGCGTCTCCTGCAAGGGTGATGAAGCGGCCCAGGTCGCGCCAGCCGGTGAAGTCGGGGGCAGTGTCCTGGTGCGGCTGGTGGAAGTTCCAGGCAACGTAGGTGTCCAGCGTGTTCACTCCCAACGCCACGAGCCGGTCGATGCGGTCCTGCCACTGCTCCGGGTGGACCCGGAAGTAGTGGATGGCGCCGGCAATGATGCGGTGCTGGTTCCCGTTCTTAAAAAGCTGGCGGTCCGCATAGCTCAATGCTGCGGGCGCCACGGGCGCATTCTGCGAAACGGACTGCACCGTCTCCGGGGTGGAAGACACGGTGCCGGCAGCGTGCTGCCCGGGCAGGGTGGCGGACGTGGACAATGAATCTCCTGGCGCTGGTTTTGGGGTGAGTGTTGAAAGACATTCTGTTATGGATAACACACTAACGCCAACGCCCGCTTTCGGGGAAAGCGAACCATCATTACGCAGAATATTCACAGCATGTTACAAGCAAACATGGAGAGGCTTATAGTGGGAATCACACCATGCCGCGCCAGCACCTCGCGGCTTTTTTCACACCTCGAGGACAAGGAAACAAATGCCTGACTCGCAATACGCCCGTGGACCTGCCATGCGGGATGTCGCCAACGCAGCCGGCGTTTCAGCCCAGACAGTTTCACGTGTGCTCAATGACCACCCCAATGTCCAGGACAGCACGCGCCAACGCGTCATGTCGGCCGTGGAAAGGCTCGGCTACCGACGCAATTACACGGCGCGGGCACTGGTGACAGGCCGTTCCAGAACCCTGGGCCTGCTGACCCTGGCCACCAACAACTATTCACGCTCGTCGTTGGCGCTGGGGATCGAACGAGGTGCACGGGAGGCGGGCTACACCGTGAACTCGGTGACGTCCTCGCTGAGCACGGAGTCGCTGGTTGACGCCGTAAGCCGGCTAGTTTTCCAAGGCGTGGACGGCATCATCCTGTCGGCACCGCTGCTGGAAGCCGGCGGGCAGATCAAGAAGCTGACCGCCCGCATCCCCACGATCAACACCGACGGCTCGGTCGCCTGGGGCGACGAGCTCGTGGGCGTGGACCAGGACATCTCAGCGGTGCTGGCCACCCAGCACCTGCTGGACCTGGGGCACGAGACTGTATGGCACGTGGCGGGCCCGGCCGACTGGTCCGACGCCGCGAGCCGCCGGGACAGCTGGCGGCGCACCCTTCAGGAAAACAGGCGCGACGTGCCGCCGGAACTGCATGGCGACTGGAGCCCGGAGTCCGGCTACCACAACGGGCTGGTGCTGGGCCGCAATCCCGAGGTCACGGCCATTTTTGTGGCCAGCGACGAAATGGCGTTCGGCGTGCTGCGCGCCCTGACGGAACTGGGCCGCCGCGTGCCGGAGGATGTGTCGGTGGTGGGCATCGATGACATCGACCTGGCCGCATATTCCAATCCCCCGCTGACCACTGTCCGGCAGTCATTCGAGGACACGGGACGCCGCGCGGTGCAGCGGCTGGTGGCCATGATTGCCAACCCCAAGATCTCCAGCCCGCCGGACCTTGTCACACCAACACTCGTGGTCCGCGGCAGCACGGCCCCGCCGCCGGTCCGCTGAGCCGGGCGGGGGGCTAGGGTGCCGGCTCGGCCACGATCAGCGGAATGCCAAAGATCGGGTCCTGGCGGAGGATGTGCACATCCTCGAAACCGCGCCGCGCCAACTGCCCGGTGAACGCTTCCTGCAGCTCGGGCACGTTGCTGCCCAGGCCGCTGCCCAGCACAATCGGACCGGCAACGCCCAGCTGTCCGGCCACCTTGGCCGCCATGTCCGCGAGGTCGGAGGCCGCCTGCTCCACCAGGGCCAGCGCCTCGCTGTGGCCCTCCCGCGCCGCGGCAAACACCACAGGCGAGCCGGCCGCCCAGTACCGCCGTGTGGTGCCCATGTGAAAATGTGCGATCAACTGTTGCGGGGACTCCAGCCCGCAGTAGCCCAGCAGGCCGGCCGTCAACGCGTCCACCGCCTGCCCCGAGTCCATCCGCCGCAGGCTGTGCCGGACAGCCTCACGCACCAGCCAGTAGCCGCTGCCCTCGTCGCCCAGCAGGTAGCCCCAACCTCCGGCGCGGGCCTGCTTTCCTTCGGCGTTCATGCCCCATGCCGCGGAGCCGGTCCCGGCGATGACCGCCACACCGGAGGAAGCCCCGGCAGCGGCGAGCAGCAGGCGGGTGTCATGGACCACCCGCACCCGGGCTCCCGGCACAAAAGGTGAGATGAGCCCGGCAAGGGCGGCGGCGTCGTCGTCCGTGTCAACGCCGCCGGCCCCTGCCAGGACATCCGTGGCGCCTGCAACGTCCAGCAGCGAGAAAAGCTCGGCCATGTTGTCGCGGGCAGTTTGCGCACTCACGTTCTGCACATTGGTGCTTCCCACGCTGGCGTCGGAGCTCACGGCGCCGTCCGTCCAAACGATGCCGCGGGTCTTGGAGCCGCCAATGTCGAGTCCCACGAAGCGGGCGGGCAGGGTTTTCAGGGTGATGTTGTCCACGGCTCTAGACTAATGCCATGTTCACTTCTCCCTTGATAGCGGCACCCATGGCCGGTGGAACCACGACGGCGGAGCTCGCCCTTGCGGCCCAGGGAGCCGGCGCCTTTGCCTTCGCGGCAGGCGGATACAAGACCGCGGGACAGCTGGCCGCCCACATTGCGCCGCTGCGCGCCGCCGGGAAGGACTTTGGGGTCAACCTGTTTGTACCGCGCAAGGAGCCGCTGGCTCCGGGGCAGGCAGCCGGCCTGGCCCGCTACCGTGCCGAGCTGGCGGCCGACGCGGCCGTCCACGGGGCCGCGGTTCCGGAGGTGGAACTGGAGCAGGACGACCCCCGGGTGCAGGATTATTGGGCTGAAAAGCTCGACTTGCTGCTTGAGGACCCCGTTCCGGTGGTCAGCTTCACGTTTGGGCTCGCCCCGGCTGCCGTTGTAGCCCAGCTGCAGCGGGCCGGCAGCAGGGTGCTGGCCTCCGTGACCGGTGTGGCCGAGGCCTTGGCCGCCGCGGCGACCGGTGTTGATGCGCTTGTGGTCCAGCATGCCGGCGCCGGCGGCCACACAGCTGCGTTCCTGCCTGCGGACGGCGGCTTCGCAACACTTCCCGACCTTGTGGCTGCCGTCCGGGCCGAGGTGACGCTGCCGCTGGTGGGCGCCGGGGGCGTGTCCGGCCCAGCCGGGGCGAGGGAGGCGCTGTCCGCCGGCGCCGTGGCCGTCGCGATCGGCACGGCCCTGATCCGCACGGATGAAAGTGGCGCCCGGGCCCTGCACAAGGATGCACTGGGCGATCCCGCGTACACGGAAACCGCCATGACGCGCGCGTTCACCGGCAAGCCGGCCCGTGCGCTCATCAACTCCTTTGTCCGCAACCACACCGCCGCGGCTCCCGCCGCATACCCGGAGGTCCACTTCCTGACCGCTCCCCTGCGGGCCGCCGCATCCACTGCGCAGGACCGGGAGATGCTGAACTTGTGGGCCGGAACCGGGTGGCGCTCCGCCCGCACCGGTCCGGCGGCTTCGGTCGTGGAAGGTTTCCTGCAGGAGATGTAGGGCCCGGCCGCGGATGCCGCCCACCGGCCGCGCCCGGACCGCACGCCGGACTTCCCCGACCCGTACAGCACTGTCCGGAAATTCGGATTTTTGCTAGAATGGCGAACTAACGCATGCCCCTTGCCCGGATCCGGACGCAGGCATTCCAAGTCTTGGGAGGACACCATGGCAGCATCGGCGAAGAATGTTCGGCGCGAATCCACCACGGGCCACGCACACGGCGAGCCATTGGACGCCGTCGACCGCCAAATCATTGACACCCTCGTGGCCGACGCCCGCATCACCAACCGCGACCTCGCGGACGCCGTGGGCATCGCCCCCTCCACCGCCCTCATGCGAACCCGGGCACTGATGGAACGCGGCGCCATTGAGGGCTTCGAGGCAAAGCTGAACCTGGCCTCGATCGGCCGGGCGGTGCAGGCGCTGATTGCTGTGCGCCTGCGCGCCCACGACAGGGACCAGATCGACACCTTCACCGCGCGCGTGCCGCAGCTGCCCGAGGTGCTCTCCACCTTCCACACCTCCGGTTCCGTGGACTACCTGCTGCACATTGCCGTCCGCGACACCGACGCCCTGCGCGACTGGGTGCTGGACAACCTCACCACCGACCCCGTGGTGGGACACACCGAAACAACCTTGGTTTTCAAGCACATGCCGGGGCACACGGGCCCCTTGGACTAGTGAATCCGTACCGTCAGCGTTCGACGGCGGTGCGGTTCCGCAGGTGCGCGGCCACGGCCAGGGCGGTGCACGCCACGGCGATTGGCAGGGCAAATCCGGTGACAGATGCCTGCAGGCCCCACACCTTGACGGCGATCCCCAGTCCCAGGACGGGGACGGCGCTGCCCAGGTACGTGACAATGTAGACCGCTGAGATGACCTGCGCGTGCCGGGCCGGCTCAACGGCGGCGGCAACGTCGTTGAACACCACGCGGAAGGCGGCGCCCTGCCCGAGCCCCGCGCTGATGCTCGCCAGCACCAGCATGGCCGGGGACTGCAAGGCCCCGGCGGCGGCGATCAGCAGCACTGAAACACCCAGCAACAACAGCCCCGCCGGCACCAGGTGGCGTCCACGCATCGAAACCAGCTGGCTCAGGGCCGAACAACCCAAGGTGACCGCGGCCAGCAGCCCGATCAAGGGCCGTGAATCCACCTGCACGACCTGGGCAAAGTAGCCGGGAGCAAGCGAGAGGCAAAAGCCAAAGACGGAAAAGCTGACGAATCCGGTGGCAGCTGCCAGCCAGAACGTGCCCCGTGCCGAACGGGCCAGTGCAGGAAGGCGCGGGCGCAGGTAGTTTCGGCCCTGGCCGGAGGGTGCCGGGTTGAGGGCGGGGCGGGCGTCGAGCAGCAGCAACGGCACCAGCAGCGCCAGCAGAACCGCCGAGTGGATGACAAATGGGGCCAGGGTGTGGTTCGGCAGGAGCGAAAGCAGGCCGCCCATCACGGGCCCAATTGCAACACCGCCGGAGGATGAGAGCAGCGTGAACCTGGACGCCAGCTCGGGCCGGCCGGGCATCAGTTCGCGTAGCGCCGCAGCGCTGGCGCCGGTGCCAATGGCCACCGCCAGTCCCTGCAGGGCACGTCCGGCAACCAGCATCGGCAGTGATTCGGCCGTGCCGAACACCAGCCCTCCAACGAGCCCCACCACCACGGCCAGCACCAGTGCGGCACGCCGCCCGATATGGTCGGACCAGTGGCCAAAGAGAACAAGTCCACCAATGAGCGAGATGACGTAGCCGGTAAACGCCACCGTGACACCAATCGAGCCGAAACCGATCCGCGCCTGCAGCAGTGGATACAACGGTGTGGCGAGGTTGGCACCGACAAGGAGCGTGAAGATCACGGTTCCTGCCAGGAACAGCCGCATGCCCACGGATGCATTCCACGACAACCGCGACACGGACGCCGGGCGCATGGCCAGCTCTTGCAGGACGCTCACGCAACCGTCACTTTCATGGCTCATTCATTGACAAATCAATCTATAGAATGAAGTACGCATCACCACCTGACTCAAAACATTCGTAAAAATGCATCAAAATGATCAATATCAATGGCAACTTGGATTCCGGAGTGAACCGTATGAGCATTTTGGACCCCCTTGACGTACGCCTGCTGCTTGCCCTGATCGAGGACCCGCGGGCCCAAATTGGAGAACTGGCGGACTCCCTGGGAGTGGCCCGCAACACCGTCCAGTCCCGCCTGCGGCGCCTGTCCCGCAGCGGCGCCCTGCGCCAGGGCGGCAGGGAGGTGGATCTCGCGGCCGTCGGCTACGACGTGGTTGCCTTCATCACCATCGAGGTCACCCACCGGGACCTGGACGGCGTCATTGCGGCCATGCGGGCGGTACCTCAGGTCCTGGAGGTGTACGAAATCTCCGGCCGCGGCGACATCTGGTGCCGGCTGGCGGCCCGCGACGTCCACCACCTTCAGGGTGCCCTGCGCCAGTTGCTGCGGATCAAGGGGGTGGTCCGCACGGAGACTTCCCTTGCACTCCACGAGCACATTCCGTACCGACTGGAACCGCTGTTGGCGGGCATGAGCCACGGCTGACGCCACGCCGGTGGCGGCCGCCGGGCACCCGGACGCCTCTGTCGGCCCATAATGGGCTGGTGACCATCATTGACAACGCCGTGTACGTGGACGGGCGGCGCTTCGCCGACCCGGCCAGCCTGGAGCAGACCTATGAGCTGATGGCATCCAGCCGCGGCATGGCCTGGATTGGCATGTTCCGCCCGGGACCCGCGGAGATGAAGTCGCTGGCCGCCGAATTTTCTCTGCACGAGCTGGCCGTAGAGGACACCATCGTTGCCCACCAGCGGCCCAAGATGGAGAGGTACGACGACGTCCTCTTCACGGTGCTTCGGCCCGCCAGATACCTCGATGAGACTGAGACCGTGGAATTTGGCGAACTGCACATCTTCACCGGTCCCGACTTTGTCATCACCATCCGCCATGCAGAAACCCCGGGCCTTTCCTCCACCCGCACCCGCCTGGAAGCGGACCCGGAGCTGCTGGCGCTGGGCCCGGAGGCCGTGCTGTACGCCATCCTCGACCAGGTGGTGGACGACTATGAGCCGGTGGTGGCGGGCCTGGAAAATGACATCGATGAAATCGAGGACCAGCTTTTCGCCGGCGACCCGCACGTGTCCCGGCGCATCTACCAGCTCTCCCGCGAGGTCATCCAGTTTCAGCGGGCCATCCACCCGCTCAAGGACATGTTGGCCCGGCTCGAGGCAGGTTTCGAAAAGTACCGGGTCAATGTTGAACTGCAGCGCCACCTGCGCGATGTGGAGGACCACATTGAACTGGTCACCGCCAGGGCGGATTCCTTCCGCCAGTTGTTGCAAAACGCGCTGACCGTGGACGGCACGCTCACCGCCAACCGGCAGAACGAGGCCAGTGCCGCCGAGAACGAGCAGATGAAGAAGATCTCGTCCTGGGCGGCCATCCTGTTCGCACCGTCATTCGTGGGCTCAATCTACGGCATGAACTTTGACATCATGCCGGAGCTGCACTGGGCGTTTGGCTACCCCTTTGCCCTGGCCCTGATGTTCTCGGTGGGAGCGGCCATGTACTTCGTGTTCAAACGCAAGGGCTGGCTCTAGCGGTCCGGCCCGGCGGCCTCAGGTCCTGGCGAGCGCGGCGATGTCCTCAAGGAAGTCCGCCGCGACCTCCTGGCTCACCGTCGCCTTCGTGTCGGCGATGGTTTCCAGGTATCCCGCCGTCGCAGGGCCACGGCGGCCGGCGGGTGAAGCGCCGTCGAACATGGCCCGCTCCAAGGCCCGCTGCGAGGCGCTGCGGGCCGCAAATTCAATGTCCGCCGGCGAGAAGCCGTCACTGGCGGACACCAGCTGCTCCACATCGACCTCGTCCACCAGGTGCGCGGGGATGAAGCGCTCCCACATGGCCGTGCGCGCCTGCACATCGGGCAGTCCGATGGGGATGACATAGTCGAAGCGGCCGTGGCGCAGGAACGCCGAGTCCAGGGAGCGGATGAAGTTCGTGGCGCAGACCAGCAGCCGGCCGGGCTGGTCGCGGAAGGCGGGAATGATCTTGAGCAGTTCGTTCGTGACCCCCTGCATGGGCGAAGGCGGCTCGCCGGAACGCTGCGAGGCAATTTCCTCCACCTCGTCGATGAAGACCACGGCGTGCTCCAGCTCGGAAATGTCCAGGAACGTTTGGCGCAGGGCACCGGCCAGTCCGCCCGGCTCACCGGCCAGCCGCGACGGGAAAACCTCCACAAACGGCCATTCGAGGCGGGATGCGATGGCCTTGGCAAAGGTGGTCTTTCCGGTGCCGGGAGGTCCAAAAAGCACGACGGCGCGCGGCGGCACCACCCCAAACTCCTCCGCCAGCTCAGACTCGGCCAACGGCAGGACAAGCCGGCGCTCCAGCAGTTCCTTCTCCGCAGCCATCCCGGCCACCTTGTCCCACAGGTCCCTCGGCAGCACCCGGCCGCCGAGCTCTTCCAGGGCGCCGAGCTCGGCACGCTGGACGGGGATGCGGCGCTCAAAGTAGCGCAGGTTCTTCTTCACCACAAAGCCCCGGTTGGTGAAGGCCTCCACCCGGGTCTCCGTTTCCGGCATCAGGGCGGAGAGCTTGTTGAGCCCGTGGGCGGCCATGCGGTTTTCGACGGCGGCCAACAGGAGGGTGCCGATCCCCCTCCCGCGGAAGCTGGGCAGGGTGGCCAGGAAAACGATCCAGCCCTGGTCGTGTGCGGCGCGGCCAACGGCTGCACCCACCACCTGCTCGCCGTGGACGGCGACCACGGCGTGGTCCTTTTCGCAGGAGGCCAGAACTTCGGCGAGGTCATAGACGGGCTCCACCCCGTTCTCACGCAGCGCCTGCCACAGGGCAAGGATGCCCTCGACATCCTGTGAATGAAAGTCCCGAATAGTCCAAGCAGTCATGTACCGTGACGCTCCTTTGCGTTGCCAGCCCTGTGTTGCCTTGGCTTGCATCATGGCACTGTGACGCGGCTCATGGCAAAACGGGAAACAAACCGCGCCGCCCGAACGCTTGCACCAACGAGAAACACATTCTTCAAGGAAAGCTGGATCCATTGAGCATTGCCATCGACACCGAGACCACCCTGCACGACGAACTCATCCTGGACGGCGACGCCGCAGACGCGCTTTTCCTTGAAGCGCGCACGGCCAACAGCTGGTCCGATGAGGAAGTTTCGGAGCAGGCACTCCAGGCCGTCTACGAGCTGACAAAGATGGGCCCGACCGCCATGAACATCCAGCCGCTGCGCATCACCTGGGTGCGTTCAGCCGAGGCCCGCGAACGCCTGGTGGCACACATGAACGAGGGCAACAAGGCCAAGACCCTGGGCGCCCCCATGGTTGCCGTGCTGAGCTACACCAATGAGTGGCACCAGCTCCTGCCCACCACGGCACCGCACATGGCCGGCACCGCTCCCATGTTTGAGGCCAACGAGGAAACCCGCAACCACATGGCCCTGACCAACGCCCACCTGCAGGCCGGCTACTTTATTGTGGCTGCCCGTGCAGCCGGACTGGCGGCCGGCCCCATGACCGGGTTCGACGCTGCCGGCCTGGACGCCGAGTTCAACGCAGGAACGCCGAATTCCTCCTTCCTGGTGGTCAACTTGGGCAAGCCCAACGGCGTGGTTGACCGCGAGCGCCTGCACCGCCTGGCGTTCGAGCTGGCCACGGAAACGCTGTAGGCCTACCGGACCGAACCGCCGTAACAAAACGTAGCGCGGCAGCAACATGCCGCGACCTCCGTTCCGGGCGCACCGCCCCCTGACACACAGGGGGACGGTGCGCCCTGTGCGTTAAAAGCCCGCCGCCCCGGTCTCGGCGGGGACCGAAACGGCGACTGCTCCGGGATGCCGGCCGCAGTCATTCTTCTTCGGATGCCCGGGCGCTCCCTGTGCGGAAAAGTATTTGCATTGTTATCCTTCACAATCCACCGTAGTTATGCATAACATGGAGCGATTGTGACCTGCATCTCTCTAATCTGCAAAGGATGAACACGTGCGTTCCAAGTGGAAATCTACCTTGGCCATGGCGGTGGTGGCCCCAGCAATGCTGCTGAGCATGGCTGCCCCTCCGGCCCTGGCCGCGCCGGGCGATCCCGCCCCTGCCGCCAACCCTGCCACCAGCAACCTCGCTTTGGCCTCGGCCGGTGCCACCTTGACGTCCTCGGGCGACGAGTCGCCCGACCAGTGGGGCACCGAACTCGCCAACGACGGCGATCCCACTACCCGCTGGTCCTCCAACCATGCGGACGATGCACAGCTGACGGTAAAGCTGGCCCGCCCCACCACCATTGAGAAGGTCGTGATCAAGTGGGAGGCAGCCTGCGCGGCCAAGTACAAGATCCAGGTCTCCACGGACGGCATCACCTTCGTCGATGCCACCGACGTGATTTCCCGCGCCGACTGTGCCCCTGAAGTCCCGGACACCCAGACCCTGAAGCCGGAACTGGCCGGCAACAAATATCAGTACGTGCGCATGCAGGGAGTCGACCGCACCCCCATCGGCGGCGCGAAGTGGGGCATCTCGCTCTTTGAAATGGAAGTGTGGGGCGTTCCCGCCGCGCTGGGCAAGAATGTTGCACTGGCATCGGCCGGCGGAACCGTGAGCGCCTCCGGCCAGGAAGTGGCCGGCCAGTGGGGTCCGGCGACCGTCATCGACGGCGATGCCGACAGCTCCAAGCCCAAGGCGCAGCAGTCGCGCTGGTCCTCCAACACTGCCGATGACGCCAACATCACCATCAAGCTCTCGGCACCCACGGTCATTGACCATGTGGCCATCGTGTGGGAGACGGCCTGCGCCGCCAAGTACAAGCTGCAGGTCTCCACCGACGGTGTGGCCTTCGTGGATGCCACGGACGTCATCGCACCGACCTGCGACACCCGCGACGTACAGAAGCTGAACGCCGCCACGGCCGGCAACGAGTACCAGTATGTGCGGATGCAGGGCATCGACCGCACGCCCATTGGCGGCATCAAGTATGGCATGTCCATGTGGGAGTTTGAGGTTTGGGACGGGCCCGAACCTGTGGCACCCGCCCCCGTAGCAGGCGTCAACTTGATCCCGCTCCCCGTCAACCTGGAAACCCCTGACGAGGCGCCCTTCAAGCTTGGTGCCGGCTCACGGATTGTTGCCAACAACGCCGACACCAAGGCAAGCGCAAACTTCCTGGCGGATATTTTCCGCACCTCCACGGGGCTGGAATTGCCCGTTGTTGACGGCACCACAGGAGATGCAGACGATATTGTGCTGCTCCAAACCCCGGGTGAGATCCCCAACCTGGGTGTCCAGATGCAGTCCGAGGCCTACACCCTGAGCGTGGACGCCGTCACCGGGGCGAAGGTCACCGCACCCACGAGCGACGGGGTCTTCAACGGCGTTCAGACACTGCGCCAGCTCTTTCCGGCCTTCATCGAATCCAAGCAGCAGGTCATCGCCGACTGGAACGCAACCGCCGTCGAAATTTCCGATGCACCCCGCTTCGACAAGCGCGGCATGATGCTTGACGTGGCACGCGACTTCAAGACGGTCGAGGAAGTCAAGAAGTTCATCGACGACCTCGCCGCCTACAAGATCTCCACCCTGCACATGCACCTGGCCGACGACCAGGGCTGGCGCATTCAGATCACCAATGACGGCAAGGTCGCCGGCGACACGATTGACTACAGCCAACTCACGGAGATCTCCGGCAAGACGGCCGTCACCAAGAACCTCAGCTACCAGGACGAACTGGGCCACACCGGCTACTACACACAGGACGAGTACAAGGGCATCGTGGCCTACGCAGCATCACGCCACGTTGAGATCATCCCCGAGATTGACGTGCCCGGCCACACCTCTGCCATCCTGCACGCGATCCCGGAAATGAACACGGCCCGCACCAAGCCGCAGGCCGACGAAACAGGCGTGATCCCGGCCGATGGCACGGGCAACGTGGGCCAGTCCACCTTGGATGTGAAGTCGCCGGCCACCTGGAACTTCATCAACCATGTGTTTGGCCAGCTTGCCGACATGACCACCAGCGACTACATTCACGTTGGTGGCGATGAGTCTCACTCCACGGTGCATGAAGATTACATCGAATTCATCACCAAGACGGTGGACATTGTCCACGGCCTGGGCAAGAAGCCGATCGGCTGGAATGAGGCGGCCATTGCCGGGCTCACCCCCGGCGACGGCATCCAGTACTGGACCGGAGGCACGGGCGAGACGCTGAACGCGATCAAGAACAAGGGCGCGAAGCTGATGGTCTCCAACGGCTCCACCTCCTACATCGACATGAAGTACAACCCCAAGACCCCGATCGGCCTGACGTGGGCCGGCATGGGTGACTTCTCCAAGTACTACAACTGGGATCCGGCTGCCACCGTTCAGGACAACGGCGCCAAGCTGCCCGACTCGGCCATCCTCGGCGTTGAAGCAGCCCAGTGGGCCGAGACGATCCGCGGCGGCAAGCAGGGCGAGTTCATGACCTTCCCGCGCGTGATCTCCTTCGCCGAAATTGGCTGGACACCGCAGGCCCAGCGCAACGTGGCCGATTTCAGGGTGCGCATGGCCTCCATGGGCGGGCGTCTGTTGGCGTCCGGCGTCAACTTCTATGACGGCAACGAAGCAAAGTGGCGCCCCTCAATGGCGGGCCTGCCGATCGCCGTCGCACCGGGGAAGAGCCTGACCCTGGATGTCGGCCAGCTCGCAGCACCGGGCACCAAGGCCTCAGCAGACGGCTCCACCATTGCCGTGGATGTTGTTGACGACGCCGACGGCGTCAGCGCCTCAAGCATCACCGGAAACCTTGGCGTTGTGGTCGACTGGGGAGACGGCTCGGCCGCCACGCCGGCCACGCTCGTGGCCAAGGAAAACCGCCACTCGCTTGCCGCAGGAAGCCTTTACCAACTGCAGGGCACGCACAGCTATGCAGCGGCAGGCACCTACACGGGCACCTTGACCGCCTCGAACGGCACCACGGCCACGTTCACCGTGAACGTTGCAGCCGGCACCCCGGATCCGGCCAAGCCTGCCGTGTGGGACTCCACCCAGGTGGCCGCCATCTCCACCTCGGGCGAAACCATCAAGGCCGGATACCGTGCCGAAACGTCCCTGTCCGGTTTCGAACCGGGCAAGTACGTGGTCTTCACCCTTGACGGCAAGCGCGTGGGCTCAGTTCTGCCCGATGCAAACGGCAAGCTCACCTTCCAGCTGCCCGTCTACCCGAGCAACTTCTCCGGCACCTTTGAACTGAAGGCTGTCCAGGAATCCAGCACGGGCACCCGCACGGCAACGGATTCGCTCAAGGTCAGCTCCACCCTGGTTCCGCTGAACAACCTAATTCCACAGGGCGGCATCTCCATCGCCAGCGTCTCCTCCGAGGAACTGACAGGTGAAACCGCACCGAACGGACCCGCCACAGCCTTGCTTGATGGCAAGACCGACACGTTCTGGCACACGCAGTGGAGCGGTTCAGCCACGCCGTTCCCGCACTCGGTGGTCTTTGACCTGGGCAAGAGCTACGACGTGACAGGCTTCGAATACACCCAGCGCCAGTCCAACACCAACGGCAAGATCAAGGACTACGAACTCTACGTCTCCGACAGCCCCACCGAGTTTGGCACCAAGGTGGCATCCGGCTCCTTCATGGACCTCACGCGTGCACAGGTGGTGGCCATTGAAGGTGGCAAGGTTGGCCGCTACGTGAAGCTGGTCGGTTTGAGCTCCATCGCAGGCAACGCCTTCGGTGGCGGCGCCGAGGTCAACATTGGCGGCACGGTCCCGGACACCACGGAACCTACGCCCACACCGACTCCGACACCGACACCGGAGCCCACCCCGACGCCGACGCCCACGCCGACGCCCACGGATGAGCCCACGGAACCCGGCAACCAGTGCCCCGGCAACAGCGGCAACGCCGGGAACAACGGGAACGGCAACGGCCAGGGCAACGCCAACGGCAAGAACAACAGCAACAACAGCAACGGCAAGGGAAACAACGGGAACGGCAAACCCCACCCGCGCGCCGGCTGCTAAGCCGGACAGGGCGTCAGCCCCGATCCAAACAATGAAGGCGGGACCCGCCGGCACCACGCCGGCGGGTCCCGCCTTTCGTCCCCCGCCGTCCCGGGTCCGGTCGATGAACCCGGCCCCGTCCAGCCCCGTGCACCACCGCCACCGGCGGCGTCACCCAAGCCGGCCTTTACGGAAGGGACCCACAGTTGCCGGCGAACGCTGCGCCGTCGGGCCGTGAACGCCCCGCACCAAATTCATCCACTGCATGCGGGTCCGCCGTGGTTAGACTGGCACCATGAGCGCACATGCCCCTATTACCGTCACTGTCACCGGCGCCGCTGGCCAGATCGGCTATGCCCTGCTGTTCCGGATCGCGTCCGGAGCCATGCTGGGTCCGGACGTCCCCGTCAAGCTGAACCTGCTCGAGATCCCCCAGGCCGCCCAGGCTGCCGAGGGCACCGTCCTGGAACTCATGGACTGCGCCTTTCCGCTGGTTGCCGGGTTGGAGGTCTTCGATGACCCGGTGAAGGCGTTCGACGGCGCCAACCTCGCCATGCTTGTGGGCGCGCGCCCGCGCGGTCCCGGCATGGAGCGGGCCGAGCTGCTCAGCGCCAACGGCGGGATCTTCTCCGTCCAGGGCCGGGCCCTGAACGAGGGTGCCGCGGCCGACATCAAGGTGGTCGTGGTGGGCAACCCCGCCAACACCAACGCCTTGATCGCCGCATCCCACGCCCCCGACATCCCCGCGGCACGCTTCACCGCCATGACCCGGCTGGACCATGACCGTGCCGTGGCGCAGCTGGCAGCCAAGACCGGCAGCCCCGTTGCGGACATCCGCAAGGTGGCCATCTGGGGCAACCACTCGGCATCCCAGTACCCGGACATCAGCCACGCCACCGTGGGCGGTACACCGGCCGCCTCGCTGGTGGAACCGGCCTGGATCGCGGACGAGTTCATTCCGCGCGTGGCCAAGCGCGGCGCGGAGATCATTGCCGTGCGCGGCGGCTCCTCGGCCGCCTCAGCCGCGAATGCCGCCGTCGAGCACATGCGGCTGTGGGTCAACGGCACCCCGGACGGCGACTGGACCAGCATGGCGGTGCCGTCTGACGGTTCGTACGGGGTCCCGGAGGGCCTGGTTTCCTCCTTCCCGGTCACCACGGCCAACGGCCAATACTCCATTGTCCAGGGGCTGGAGGTCAGCGACTTCTCACGCACCCGGATCGATGCCTCGGTGGCCGAGCTCGCCGCCGAACGCGACGCCGTCATCGAACTGGGGCTGCTCTGAACCCTCCAGCCTTGACCGGACAGGGCCCGCTCACCATGGACCTGAATGCCGACGTGGGTGAATCGTTTGGGCAGTGGCGCATGGGTGACGACGCCGCCATCATGGCCCGGGTCTCCAGCGCCAGCATCGCCTGCGGTTTCCACGCCGGCGACCCCCGCACCATGGCGCACAGCTGTGCCGCCGCAGCCGCCGCGGGCGTTTCCATTGGCGCACATCCCGGCTACCGGGACCTTGCCGGGTTCGGGCGCCGCTTCATGGAGGTGGACCCCGCCGAGCTGCGCGACGAGGTCATCTACCAGGTCGGCGCCCTGCAGGCCATGGCCCGCGCGGCGGGAACCGGCGTGCGGTATGTGAAACCCCACGGCGCCTTGTACAACGCGATTGTCCACCATGCGGCACAGGCCCGGGCCGTTGTCGATGCCATGCTGGCAGTGGATCCGGCGCTGCCGCTGCTGGTCTCCCCCGGATCCGAGGCGGCGCGGCTCGCTGCGGCGGCAGGCATCCCGGTGGTCCTGGAGGCCTTCGCCGACCGCGCCTACAACCCCGACGGCACACTGGTTCCCCGCACCGAGCCCGGCGCCGTGTTGCATGAGGTGGACGCCGTCGTCGCCCAAAGCCTGCGCATCGCGGTGGACCGCGAGGTCCTCGCGGTCGACGGCACGCACATCCCGCTCAACGTGCAGAGCCTGTGCCTGCACGGCGACACCCCGGGCGCCGTCGCAATGGCCGCTGCCGTGCGCACCGCCCTGGACGGCGCGGGCGTGGCCATCCGGGCCTTCGCATAGATGGCAGCCGGCGTGCGCCTGCTCGACGTGGGTGAACTCGCCGTCCTGGCGGAGCTGGATTCCCTGGCGCAGGTCATGGCCGTCCAGGCCGTGCTCCTGCGCTCCCGTCCGCCCGGGGTCATCGACGTGGTGCCGGCCGCCCGCACCGTCTTGGTCAGCTGCGACTCCCCCGCAGCGGTCCGGGCCGTCCGCGGCCTGCTGGCGGTGCCGCCGGAAGGGCTGCCTGAACCGCCGCCGGGGGCGGTGCACACCATCAAGACCCTGTACGACGGCGCCGACCTCGCCCATGCTGCGGGGCTCGCCGGCCTCAGCACCGAGGCCCTGGTCTCCTGGCACAGCGGTCAGCCGTGGCTGGCGGCCTTTGGCGGGTTCGCCCCGGGCTTCATGTACCTGAGCCCGGGACGGCAGGCTCTCGACATGCCCCGTCACCCCAGCCCGCGCACCGAGGTCCCGGCCGGTTCCGTTGCCGCGGGCGGCGGGTTTTCCGCCATTTACCCCGGCCCCAGCCCCGGCGGCTGGCAGCTGCTGGGCCGCTGTGCCGATGTCCTGTGGGACGCGTCGCTGTGGGACGGCTCCGGTGCCAGCCCGGCGCTGCTGCAGCCCGGCGACACCGTGCAGTTTGTCCCTGTCCGGGAGTTGGTCCATGTGTCCGCGGCCGCGCCGTCCACGGTGTCCGAACCGGATTCTCCTGGCGCAGGGCTGCACCACCACGAATCCGGGCTGGCCATCCTCTCCCCCGGAGCCTTCACCACAGTGCAGGATCTGGGCCGCCCGGGCTTTGCCCACTTGGGGGTGACAGCTTCCGGCGCGCTTGACCGGGCGGCCCTGCGGCGGGCCAACCGGATGGTGGGAAATCCGGCGGGGCGAGGTGCCGGAGCGGCTGGGCTGGAGACCGTCCTGGGCGGACTGCGCGTGCGGGCGGTGGGCAGCCACGTCCTTGCAGTCGCCGGCAGCGGCGCCGAACTTGCCGTTGCGGGCGTGGCCGGCACGGCGCGGACGCCCGGCACCAACGCCCCCTTCGCCCTACTCGACGGGGAAACCCTGACCGTCACCGTCCCAACCGCCGCCTCGGCCCTGCGATGCTATGTGGCTGTCCGCGGCGGCCTCTCCGTTCCTGCCGCACTGGGCAGCCGGTCCACGGACGCCTTGTCCAGGCTGGGACCGGCCCCGCTGGCCGCCGGAGTGTTCCTCCCCGTCGGAGCCCCAGCGGGCGTCGTTGGCCTGCCCGAGCCGGTGCCGGAACAGCCCGAGATTGCCGAGCTGCGGTACCTCCCCGGCCCGCGCCACGACTGGTTCACGCCAGAATCGCTCGCGGCCCTTGAGCAGGCCGTGTGGCGTGTTGGCGCCGACTCCAACCGGATCGGCCTGCGGGTGGAACCCGCCGACCCCGGCGCAACCGCCCTGGTGCGCACCCACGAAGCAGCCACGCGGGAGCTCCCCAGCGAAGGGATGGCCGACGGCGCAATCCAGGTTCCGCCGTCGGGCATGCCCGTCATCTTCCTGGCCGACCACCCGGTCACCGGCGGCTACCCGGTAGTGGGCGTGGTGCTGAGGGAGGACCTGGGCAAGGCGGCGTCGCTGGCACCGGGCGCGCGGGTGCGGTTCAGGCGGATGGAGCGCCGGGAGGGGCGGACGGCGCCGGCCGGTCAGAGCACCTGGCACTTCGCAACGTAGCCGATCAGCGGACTCACGCTCAGGCGCACCTGCTGCCCCTGCCGGACGGACAGGGCCATGCCGGGGTTGACGGTGTACGTCTTGAGCCCGTCAAGTGTTTCCACCACGATCTGGTGCCTGGTGCGGCGGGTGTCGTCGTTGCGGCTGCCGAAGTAGTCCCGCCCCCGCCGGAAGACCAGGTCCTGGACGAATCGCGGCAGCACGTCGCCGAACTGCCGCGCGCCCGCCATGACCACGGTGCCCGTCACCTCGTGCCGCGGCACCAGGTCGAGCACGCCCACCGCCACGCGCAGCAGTCCGTACAGCGTGAACACGATGAACAGTATGGCCAGGGGGACCGCCACCACGCGCACGGTGCCGGCGATCCGGGACAATTCCGCCGTGTCCGTTTCCAGCCCGCCGGCCGCGATGCGCAAGCACCAGTACACCAGGAATATGCCGATCGCCGTATGGACAAGGCCGCGCAGGGCCAGCTTGGCGGGCGACATCCCCGCCCATGGACGCAGCGAAATGCCCAGCAGGTTGCTGGTGGACTGGGGAATCATTGCGGGCCCGCTTTCGTGAACTGGAACGCCCAGCGTACGTGCGCGGGTGAAACTATTCTTAAAGCGGATGCCCGGCTTCCTGCGGCGGCAGGCCTAGTTTTTGCGGCCTCGCAGGAACCAGGCGATGGGACCGGCAAAATTGATGAACGACGCCGCCACCCACCCCGCCTTTGAACCATTGACCTGCGCCGGGGTTCTTCGGGAGATGTCCCGAAGTGCCGCCAGCTGCAGCGCGATCTGGACGATCCCGGCCGCCACCATGGCAGCACGCCGCCCCTTGCCCAATTCGCTCCATCGTTTCCTGGCCATGGTGCCTCCTTGTTCTCTAGGTGTTTTCACGAGTTGTGTTCAAAGATCCAGGGCAGGCCGGTCATGGTGAGCCGGTGCCGGGCTCCGGGCTGTGGGGGTGTTCCGCCGTTGGCCGGGTAGTCTTCATCGCCCTGCCACAGAACGCCGATGGGACGCACACCCATCATGTCCGGCAGGACAGTGTGTGCCATGCCGTCCGGGACGTTGCCTGCCCGGCCCGGGCCATTGGTGCCGGGAACGCCGGGGCCTGCACCGGCGTCGGGCACTCCATGGACGGTGCCGGCACCGGGCAGCAAGAGGTGTGTCTGGTAGGAAAACGCGGCCCGGTGCCCGGCCGACTCCAGTACCTGGGCCACCGAGTCCCTGCCGGCGAGCCCGTGCAGCGTGACCCAGGTGGGCGGCACCAGCGACATGGTGCCCTGCGCGTGCCTGGCCAGCGCCTCCGCCGGGGCCAGCCATTCGAACCGCTGGTGCTCCTCAGGGTTGAGCACCACCTCGTCCGATGCCGCCCGTGCCACCATGAACCAGGTCCTGAACCGGCGCGGGAGTGCCTGCATGGGCGTCCACTGTGACAGCTGGACCAGCGCTCCGCAGTTCAGCGTTTGGCCGGTTTCCTCCGACAGCTCCCGCAGGCCCGCCGCCTGGGCTGAGCCCAACTCATCCAGCGGCCGGCCGGCACTGTCGACCCGGTCCGCCGGATCCACCTTGCCGCCGGGGAAAACCCACGCCCCGGCGAAAGTCCGGCTTTTTCCGGGGCGTTCCAGCATCAGCGTTTCCAGCCCGGAGGGGCCGTCGCGCAGCAGCACCACGGTGCAGGCGTCTTCCAGCGGCGCAAGCGGGGAATCGGTAACCATCCAGCCATCGTAGCCCCGGACCGGCTCGCGCAGCGCCCCTTGACTGCCGGCCCGCCGTCCGCGCCCCGCTCCACCCGCCCGGCCCGCCATCGTCCCGCCGTCCGCCGTCCACGTCCCGCCCGCTCCGCCGTGGATATTGGCAGATGCCGCTGAAATATGGGCGGCATCTGCCAATATGGGCGGCGAAGGCTCTCCGCCGCATCCATTTTCGGCGGCATCGTCCAATATGGGCGGCAGCTATCGACTTGGCCGGCGGGAGCGGCCCCAGAATCAGCAGGAAACGGGCCAGCTTCCAGCAATACATGGAACCCGCTTGTTGCCTCATGGCAGCACCTCCGGTAACCATTGTCATCGGCTATACACGCGAGTAGTCTGCTATTCATGAGTACAGCACAGGAGGATCTGACCGGTCGGGCCAGGCTGCGGGACGCCGCCATCGAGTGCTTCGCGGCCCGCGGTTTCGGTGAATCACTGCGCTCAATTGCGGCCCGGGCCGGCGTCAGTGCCGGGCTGGTCCGCCACCACTTCGGCTCCAAGGAACAGCTCCGGGCCGAGTGCGACGCCACTGTCCTGGACCGCTACCGAACCCTCAAGACTGAAAGCCTCAATGCCGGCCCGGCCCAGCTGTTCGCGCAACTGCCCCCGTCAAGGGACGGCGGCATCCTCATGGTCTACATCCTGCGCAGCGTCCAGGAAGGCAGCAGCGCCGGGCGCCTGTTTGTGGACAACATGGTGGCCGAAGCCGTCGACTTCACGGCAGACGCCGTGGCCCGCGGGCTTGTGGTCCCGAGCCGGGACGAGGCCGCCCGGGCACGGTTCCTGGTGCAGCAGGCCATCGGCGCCATGCTGGTGAACCTGGCCATGCGCCCGGAAATCCAGCTCGACGACTTCCCGGCCGTCATGGACCAGTACATGGCCGATGCCATGCTGCCCACACTCGAGGTGTACACGGAAGGCATCTTCACCGACCGCTCCTACCTCGAGACCTACCTTGCCTACCAGGCAAGCGACAACCACCCGCCCGTGGGTCACGCGGGAGAAGCAGCAACGCGGTAAGGAAGAACCATGTCTGCACAAACTCCAGCCATTCTCGTCACCGACCTCCACAAGAAGTTTGGCCGCACCTCCGCCCTGGCGGGGCTGAACCTTCAGGTGGACCCGGGCACCGTGGCAGGATTCCTCGGACCCAACGGCTCGGGAAAGTCAACCACCATCCGCATCCTGCTGGGCCTGCTCACCTCAGACGGGGGCAGCGCAACGCTCCTTGGCGGCGATCCGTGGCGCGACGCCGTCGAACTTCACCGCCGCATCGCCTACGTTCCCGGGGACGTCAGCCTCTGGCCCAACCTCACCGGCGGCCAGGCCATCGACATCCTCTCCCGGCTGCGCGGCGGCGTGGACACCGCCCAGCGGGACGCGCTCCTGGAGCGGTTTGAGCTGGACCCCACCAAGAAGGCGCGCAGCTATTCCAAGGGCAACCGGCAGAAGGTGGCGCTGGTGGCCGGGCTGGCGTCGGACGCCGAGCTGCTGATCCTCGATGAGCCCACCTCCGGCCTGGACCCGCTCATGGAGCAGGTGTTCACGGACTGCATCCAGGAGGTCAAGGCGGAGGGCCGCAGCGTGCTGCTCTCGAGCCACATCTTCGCCGAGGTGGAGAAGCTGTGCGACACCGTGACCATCATCCGCGAGGGCCGCACGGTGGAGTCCGGGCGCCTTGACGCGCTGCGGCACCTGCACCGGACCACGGTTTCGGTGTTGCTGGACCGCGACGCAACCGTGCTCGCCGGCGTCCCCGGCATCAATGACCTCGCGGCCGACGGCGCACACGCCACCTTCACCGTGGGTGAGGCGGAGCTTGGCGGCGTCCTGGCCGCGATCTCCGCGTACAACCCGCGCCAGCTCGTCTCGAGCCCGCCGTCGCTGGAGGACTTGTTCCTGCGGCACTACGGCGGCACCACCCCGGGCACGACGGCGGGGCCTGGCTCCGGCGGCAGCGGCACCTCCGGCGCAACTGCCGGCACGGACGCCGCCGCGGCCCAGTCAGCAGGTGCGCGATGAGCACCGCCGTCTTGGGCGCCCCACGCCGCCCGCGCGCCGCCGCCGGCCCGCTGGCCGGCACCATGTCCGGGTTTGGGATCTGTGTTCGGTTCATCCTTCGCCGCAACTGGCTGCGGCTGCTCGTGTGGGCGGCCGTCCTGGCCGTCATGATTCCCGTGGTCTACGACTCCCAGCAGGCCGCGTTCCCCACGCAGGCCGCCCGGGATGCATATGCCAATGTGGCCAACACCCCGGCCATCGCCGCCATGACGGGCCTGCCGTATGCGGCCGGCTCGCTGGGCGGCATCCTGGTCATCAAGATCTGGATGACGCTCGCCGTCGCCCTTGGCTTTGCCTCAATCTTCCAGGTCACCCGCAACGGGCGCGCCGATGAAGAAGCCGGGCGCACCGAGCTGCTCCGCGGCTCGGCACTGGGCCGGCACGCCTTCAGCATGGCCAACTACGTGGTGGTGGGCGGGCTCAGCATCGTCACGGGGCTGCTGATCTCGCTGCTGGCACTGTCGGCTGGCCTGCCCACGGCCGGTTCCTGGGTGCTGGGCGGCTCCATTGCCGGGGTGGGCCTGGCCTTTGTGGGCGTTGCGGCGCTGTGCGGGCAGCTCAGCTCCACGAGCCGCGGGGCCAACTCGCTGGGCGTGGCGGTGCTGGCTGTCTTTTACCTGATCCGGGCCGTGGCGGACGTCAACGCCCCGGACACCAACGTCACCGCACTGAGCTGGCTCTCCCCCATTGGCTGGGGCCAGAACATGCGCCCCTATGCACAGGACACGTGGTGGCCGTTCCTTGCACTGCTGGCGCTGGCCGCCGTCGGCTGCACCGTGGCCCTAAGGGTTGAGACGCACCGGGACCTGGGCATGGGCCTGCTGCCTGAACGCCGCGGGCCAGGCCGCGCCACCGCATTCCTGGGCTCACCCCTGGGACTGGCGCTTCGGCTCCAGCGGACCACGCTCATCTCGTGGCTGGTGGGCGCCGCAGTGGCAGGGCTGTTCTTCGGCAGTGTTGCCACGGCCATGACCAGCGTGCTGGATCCGTCAAACCCCTACGCCAAGGCCTTTCTTGGCGGTTCGCAGGACATGCTCAACGGCATCCTTGCCACGTTTGTCCTGTTCACTGCCATGCTGGCGGGGGCGTTCGCCCTCCAGAGCCTCTCCGGCGCCCGCGCCGAGGAGGCCGGGGGCCGGCTTGAGTCCCAGCTGGCCGGATCGCTGGCACGCACCCGCTGGCTGGGCGCGCACATCTTGGTCGCCGCGGCCGGATCCGCCGTCATGCTGCTGCTGGGCGGCTGGCTGACCGGCGTCTCCTCCAACGGCGCCGCCAGCGGGTCCGCCCTGGCCAGTGCCGCGTTCGCCTACTGGCCGGCCGTGCTGTTGATGATGGGTGTGCTGCTCTTCCTCAACGGCTTCCTGCCACGGCTGAGCGTGAGCCTGTCGTGGGCCGTGTACGGGCTTTCGGTGCTCGTGGCCATGTTCGGGCCGTTGTTCTCACTCTCCGAGGAAGCCATCCGGAAGACGCCCTTCGGTGCAGTGCCCCGCATGCCCGCGGCCGACTTCTCCCTGACGCCGTTGGTGATCCTGACCGTCATCGCGCTGGTGTTGGGAGGGCTGGGCATCTGGCGGTTCCGCAACCGCGACCTCACCCAGCAATAGCCCGGCCGGCAAGGGAGTAGCCTGAAAGGACCATTCCCCATTGCAAGGAGTCACCGTGGTTGCGCCGACGTTGGGCCAGGCCCTCGAGATTGAACACCGGGAGATCGACGGCGGAATTGAACAGTTTGTGGCGGCGCTCGACGCCGGCGGCACCCCGCCCGATCCGGCGCCGCTCACAGCCGCACTGTCCGGTCTCCGCCGCCACATCTATCTCGAGGAGGAGTTCCTCTTCCCGCCGTTGAAGACAGCCGGGCTCATGGGCCCCATCTTCGTCATGCTGCGCGAACACGGCATGCTCTGGCGCCAGATGGACACCGTCGAGTCGCTGCTTCCTTCCGCGGACACGGCCGCCGTGCGCCAGGCCTGCCTGGAACTGCTGTCGCTGCTCGACGACCACAACTCCAAGGAAGAGCCCATCATCTACACGCAGGCGGACGGGATACTCGGCGCCGAAGCAGGCGGGGAACTGCTGGACTTTCTGGAGAGCGGGACGACGCCGGATGGCTGGGTTGCCGGCGCGGCATGAGCTAGTCCTTGGCCGCGTTGCCGGAATCTGACGCCCGGCCCGGGCCGGCGTCCGGTTTCGCCTCGGGCGTTGCCTCCGGCTCCGCGTCCGTCTCGGCTGCAGCACTGGCCTCCGGCTCCGCGTCCGTCTCAGGTTCAGCACTTGCTGCCGGCGTGCCGTCCGGCCCCGGCGCCTCCCCGGCGCCGCCGTCCGGTTCAGTCGCTGATTCGTAGGCCGCAAGTGTCGCCACCACCTCATCGAGGAAGTCGTCCACCTGCATCTCGTTATAGGCCTTGAAGAACTTGACGGGCGTGAACCGCGCGTTGACAACATCCACGGCAACCAGCCCGCCCCGCTCCCCCGCTTCCCATTTCCGGATCGCGTTGCGAACCGTTTTCAGAAACGCATCCACTTCAGGAATTGCATAGCCTTCATGCAGCCTGGTCGTGGCGAAACTTACATTGGCAATATCCGAACTACGCATGGCGCTGCCTTTGCCGTCGGGCGGAACGCGATGCTCCGCGTCGGTTGTTCCAAGGCCAGCCTAAGCCAAAAGGGGCAGAAAGGCCCCCGGTCCGGCACAACATTCCCGCCGTCAGGCGGTTTCGGCCCCGGTCCCGGGGCTGCAGACCCCCGGGTTTGCTGCCAGGCGGCTCTACCCGGCGGCCGCCGCGGCGAGCATCGTCCTGGCCAGCGGGCCGCCCGTGACGGCTCCAAGATCCCCGTCTTCAACGAAGATGGCGACGGCCACGTCACCCTGCGCAGCGATGACCCACGAGTGCGTCCGCGGCGGATTGTCGGTGCCGTATTCGGCCGTTCCCGTTTTGCCGATGGCCTCGGCTCCCGGCAGGTCCGCCAGGTTGTCCAGGTACCCGTCGGTGACCACGGCACGCATCATGGTGCGCAGCTCCCCTGCTTCCTTGTCCGTCAGCGCGGCGCCTTCAGCCGGCTTGGCCTTGCCGTCATGGCCGTCCACCAGCACGGGAGCAACGGTCCCGCCCTTCACCACGGCAGACATCAGCGCGGCCATGTACAGCGGTGACACCTGCACCTTGCCCTGCCCGATCATCGAGGCGGCGTGCTCAGTCCCGGTCGAATCCCGCGGGACCATGCCGGAGTAGGACTCCAGCCCAAGGTCGTTCTCCATCCCGATCCCCAGGGCACCGGCCGCGTCCGCCAGCTTGTCCTGCGGCAGGGTCTCGAATTGTGAAACAAAAGCTGTGTTGCATGAATGCGCGACGGCGGTTGTCAGGGACACTTCACCGGTCGCCTCGGGTGCGTAGCCGGGGGCGTTGAGGAACTTCTTGCCGTCGGCAATGTACTCCGTGGAACAGTTCACCGTCGATTCCGGTGTCATGCCCTGCCGGAGCAGGCCCAGCGACGTTGCAATCTTGAACGTCGACCCGGGCGCGTATTGGCCAAGGAACGCCGTGTTGTAGCCCTGGCTGTCGGGGCCGTTGGCCGCCGCCAGGATGGCACCGGTGGAGGGGCGCATGACAACGATTGAACTCGGCGACTTCACCCCGGCCAGTGCATCCTCTGCGGCGTTTTGCAGGCTCGGCACCAAGGTGGTCTTCACATCGGTGCCGTCCACGGGATCGCTCGAGAAGAGCACCTTCTGGGCTGACGTGCCATCGGCAGGCGCGTTCCCGGCGTCGTCCGTGGCAGGATCCGTGGCACCCTCGGTGGCAGCAACGGTTTCAGGGGCGGGGACCAGGGAGACTGACATCCCGCGGGTGCCTGCCAGCTGTGTGTTGAACGATCCCTGCAGGCCGCCGGATCCGACGACGTCCCCGGCGACAACCTTGCCCTCGGAGTTGGCAATGTCCTCGGCCGTGGCGTCATGCACGGAGCCGAGGATGGCCTGGGCGAAGGTGCGGGACGGTGCCAGCGCCATGGTGGACGGCTGCGCCAGGACGCCCTTGATGGCGTTGAGCCGGTCCTGGTCGAGCGCGCTGAAGGCCTCCTCGCGGAGTGTGATCGCGTCAACGAAGGCCACCGGGCCGTAGGCCTTGACCTTGTCCGCGTAGGCCTGCGGGTCAATTTCCAGGACCGCAGCCAGTTCCTTCGCGGAGGTCTCGGCGTCGGCTTCGCTGAGCCCGTCCTTGTTGATGCCCACGATTTTCACGGGACGTTCCTTGACGATGGCCTCACCGTCTGCGGCGAGGATCTGGGCGCGCTGGCCGGAACTGGTTGCCAGCTTGAAGCGGTCGCCGGCCTTGAGTTCGGGCTGGACCATTTCAGGGGTCCAGGTGATGGTCCAGCCGTCGCCGTCGCGCTTCATGTCGGCGCCCGTGGCGTAGGTCCACTGCTTCTCGGTGTCAGGGAATTTCCAGGTGTAGTCCAGCGAAATGCGGGCGGTGTCGTCGGTGACTTCCAGCTTGCTGACCTTTACGTCCGGCCAGGACGGGGCAATGCTTTCTGCGAGCCCGGTGAGCTCCTTCTGGACCTCGGTCCCGGCCACGTTGAAGCGGAGGTCCCCCACGGTGTGGCTGGACAACGCCGAGGCCAGGGCGGCGGCTGTTGCGGTCCCGTCATCCTTGGGGGAACAGGCCGTCATGCCAAAAATAAGGCCGAAGGCAAGCAAGTAAACAGTGACGCGACGAAACATGGGCTCCCTGACGTTGGTTGCCTTCAGCCTAACGCGCCACGCCCGCGCGCCCTACCTGATCCGCCTGCCGCCGGGCACAACTGTCCATTTGGCCAACCGCGTTTAGCCCGGAAGGCAGGCGGGCCCGGAGCCGTTCCGCACCGGAGGCGGGTTGCAGGATCCGCTCGGGAAGGTGCCCGAGGGTTGGCAGGATCAGCCCATGTGGACGTCGATGGTGCCGGGGGCGTCGGGGTTGAAGACGAGGCGGCGGTTGGCGATCTTGTCGGTGAAGAAGCGGTCGTGGCTGACCACCAGGACGGCACCCGGGAAGTGGATGAGCGCGCGCTCCATGACCTGGGTGCTGGACATGTCCAGGTGGTTGGTGGGTTCATCGAGCACCAGGACCGAAGCGCCGGAGAGCAGGCACTGGGCCATGGCGACGCGGGCGCGCTGGCCGCCGGAGAGGGCGCCGATGCGCTGCTTCAGGTCCGCCTCGGAGAACTGGAACATGGCCAGGAAGCGGTTGACCGACTTCTTGGTGGCCGTCAGGGCCAGCGAATCGGGCATGGCGTTGACGGCGTGGGTGACGGTGTCGTCCGCGTCCAGATCGTCCAGGACCTGGTTGTAGGAGACCAGCCCGCCGCCCTTGGCCCACGTGACGTGGCCGGAATCGGCCGGCTCCTCACCAGTGAGGGCACGCAGCAGCGTGGACTTGCCGGAGCCGTTGGAGCCCAGCACCACAATCCGGTTGCCGCGGCGGATCTCAAAGCTGAGGTCGCTGAACAGGGTCCGGTCCCCGTACGACTTGCTCAGCGATTCCACCCGGCACAGCACATCCTTGACGTGCAGCCCGCCGTAAATTTCGGTGATGATCTTGTCCACGGGGCGCGGCGCACGGGATTTCTTGATCTTCGACAGCTTTGAATCGAGCCCCTTCGACGCAGCCTTGGCAGCCTCCCGCCGGTCGGAGATCCCCTCTGCCTCAAACGCGAGCAGCTCGGATTCGTGCACGAACTGGCTCTCGAGGGTCTTGAGCCGGAACTGCTTGGCCACCACGTATTCGCTGAAGCTGCCGGGGTATTCGTGCAGGTGGAAGTTCTCCACCTCGATGATGCGCGTGACCACTGAATCCAGGAATTTCCGATCGTGCGAGACGATGATCGCCGCGCCCTGGAAGTTCTTGAACCAGCCCTCCAGCCATTCCACGCCGGCCACGTCAAGGTAGTTGGTGGGCTCATCGAGCAGCAGGACGTCCGGGGCCTCAAGCAGGATCTTCGCCAGTGCGGCACGGTTGCGCCAGCCGCCGGACAGGTCATCGATGGGGCAGACACGGTGGGCCTCGTTGAAGCCGAGCGTGGTCAGGACCTTGTCGATGGAGCGCTGGTAGTCCCAGCCGTCCAGCCGTTCCATGTCGGCAAACAGCTCGGACTGGCGGTGGATGAGCGTGTCCATCTCGGCCTCGCCCGGGTCCGCGCCCAGCGCCGCATCAATTTCCGCGAGCTCGGCCTCGATCTCCTTGACGTGCGCAAAGACGTCCTCGAGCACTTCAAGGATGGTCTGCGCGCCGTTGAGCTCGGAGAACTGTGAGAAGTAGCCGATCTTCGTGCCCAGTTCCACGCTGACGGTGCCCGTGTCGGGCTCGATCTGATCCATCACGAGCTTGAGCAGCGTGGACTTTCCGGAACCGTTGCGCCCAATCAGGCCCACCCGGTCCCCCGCCTCCAGCTTGAAAAATGCCTCGCGCAGCACCTGTACCTTGTCGAAGCGCACGGAAACGTCATTGAGGCGGATCAAGCTCATGGGTGTGGTCCTTCAGATTGCAGGCAGGCGGGGCAGGGAAAACACCCAGACCAAGTTTAGCTGGCGGTTCCGAGAGGGGCCCCGCCCGGCGATCGGACCCGCGGCACGTGGGAGCGTCCTGTTCTGCGCAATGTGAAAGCGCGGCATGGCGCAGAACAGTGCCCTGCGCCATGCCGACCCCTGGCGCTGCGCAGAACAGAACGGTGCGGATCCCAGCTGTGCGCGGCCGGAAACGCACAGGTGGGTCCCGCCGTCGTGCTTTTAAGGGGTGCGCCGGATTAGCAGGGCGGCGATTCGCCCTTTCGCGGCGGCCGTGATGGGGTGGACAGGTACTTTTCCTGCCAACCCAAGGCTGTACCCATGACTTCAGAGCGTGTCTTCCTGCCCCGGCCCATCCGCTGGATCCTGCTTGCGGCAGGGGTGGCGTTCCTGGCGTCGTACGCGCTGGCGGAGGTGCGGGACCTGGGGCTGTGGTTCATTTTGACGGGTGTGGTTCCTGCCTTCTGCACGATCGTGGCGTCGTTTTGCTGGAGCCGTGTCCGCGTGGCGGGAGCCGGCGTGGAGTTTGTCTGGTGGCCCCTGTTCTGGCGGACCGTGGCCTTTGCCGACATCGCATCCGTGGCCGAAGTGGAGCTGGACCCGCAGGAGCAGGGCGGCTGGGGGCTGCGCAAGCCGGCCGGCGGTGTTGTGCTGGTCAACCGGGACGGCTGCGGCATCCAGGTGACACTGAAGAACGGGACGTTCGTCTCCGCCGTGGTGGCGGAGCCCGCGCCGCTGGTGCAGGAAATCACTGCGCGCACAGCGGGGTAGCCGGCCGGTTTTCACCAGGCCCGCCCCGGGGCTCGCAGGGCGGGCGGCGAGATTTCACTGGCGCCGCCCAGCCAACGGTGCCAGTGTTGGCCCATGGGAACGATGATTGAGTTCACGGCGGCAGGGCAATCCTTCCAGGCATATCGGGCGGATCCGCCTGGGCCGGCGCGGGGTGCCGTGCTGGTGGTCCACGAGATATGGGGTCTGGTGCCGCACATCAAGGACGTTGCGGACCGTCTCGCCGCAGAAGGGTTCTTGGCCGTGGCCCCCGATGTCATGGCACTGGCGGGCCTGGACGCGGTGCTGATGGCGGAGCTCGGCGAGCGGCGAGCCGACCCTGCTGCGCGCGACGGCATCCAGCCGACCATCCGTGCAGCCATGGCGCCGGTGAATTCGCCGGACAGTGCGGCCAGGGTCATGGCCGGGCTGGCGGCGGTCTTCAACTACTTGGACGTTACGCCGGAGGGGTGCCGGCCGGACGTCCGCAATGGGCTTCTGTTTTGGCGGGACCTACGCCTTTGCCCTGGCAGTTGCGGAACCGCGGCTGGCCGGCGCCATCCCGTTTTACGGCCATGCCGAATACCCCGTGACGGAGCTTGCCACCATTGCCTGCCCGGTCCTGGCCTTTTACGGAGCCGACGACGCCCGGCTCATGGAGGCGCTGCCGGTGTTGTCGGAGCGCATGGCAGAGGCGGGCGTCGACTTCCGTCCCACGGTGTTCCCGGGCGCCGGGCATGCCTTCTTCAACGACAGCAACCCGCCCATGTACCGCTCAGACGCCGCCCGGGCATCATGGCGGGAGGCCCTGGACTTCCTGGCCGAACGGCCCGGCGCGCTATAGCCCGGCGCCTTCCCGAAGCAGCCCGGTGCACGGCGGACGGCAGCGCAAGCCGCCGTCCGCCGTCGTGCATGGGAAAAATCAGCCGGCCATGTGCGCGATCTGGATGAGGTTGCCGCAGGTGTCGTCGAACACCGCGGTGGTGACCGGGCCCATCGCCATGGGGTCCTGCGTGAAGCGCACGCCGAGGCCCACGAGCCGGTCGTACTCAGCCTGGACGTCCTCCACGGCGAACTGGGTGGCCGGGATGCCGTCCGCCACGAGAGCGTCCTTGAACGGCTTCACGGCGGGGTGGCCGCTGGGTTCCAGCAACAGCCTTGTGCCGTCCGGGTCCTCCGCGGCGGCGACGGTCAACCAGCGGTCGGCGCCGATCGGGACGTCGTCCTTGACCACGAATCCCAGCTTTTCGGTGTAGAAGGCCAGCGCCTTCGCCTGGTCGTCAACGAACACGCTTGTCAGGTGGATTCTCATCGGGGTGCCTTCTTCCGTTGGGTTTGGATTTGTCCAGCCACCGCTCAACGATCGGTTCCAGCGGGGCGGTGTTGATGTAATGGAATTTGTAGCGTCCCTCACGCATGGTTTCAACGAGCCCGGCCGATTCCAGCACGTCCAAGTGCTGTGAAACCGCCTGCCGCGACGACGCCAGCCCGTGTTTCATGAGCAGGCGCGTGCAGATCTCAAAGAGCGTCTGCCCGTCCCGCTCGGCCAGCTCATCGAGAATGATCCGCCGGGTGGGATCGGCCAGGGCCTTGAAAACATCTGCCACACGACAACCATAGGCAAGCAGTCACTTGCATGTCAACGGTTTGCCGCGCTTTCCATGCACGACGCCGGCCCCCGGCCGCCGCGTCCGGCCGCCGGTCCCGCTGTGCACCGGCACCACGGCAGACTGTACCGTTATCGATAGTGAAAGCGGCCGCCGCCGAGGAGCGGCCCAATGATTGGATGGAGAAAAGATGAGCGCGCCGATTCGCATTGGAATTGCCGGTTACGGAAACCTGGGCCGCGGGGTTGAGGCAGCGATTGCCAAGAACGCGGACATGGCCCTGGTAGGCATTTACACCCGCCGCGACCCCTCCGATCTGGTTCCGCTGAACGCGGGCGCGCCGGTATTCTCCATGGATGAGCTGGCCGGCCACGCGGGCGATGTTGACGTCTTGATCCTGTGCGGCGGTTCCAAGTCCGACCTCCCGGAGCAGGGCCCAGCACTGGCCGCCCTGTTCAACACGGTGGACAGCTTTGACACGCACGCCCGCATCCCGGAGTACTTCGCTTCTGTGGACGCCCCCGCCCAGGCGGCACGGAAGACGGCGCTCATCTCCGCCGGCTGGGACCCGGGCATGTTCTCCATCAACCGCGTCTACGGCGAGGCGCTGCTGCCCGACGGCGACACCTACACGTTCTGGGGCCGCGGCCTGAGCCAGGGCCATTCGGATGCCATCCGCCGCGTGGCCGGCGTTGCAGGCGGCGTGCAGTACACGCTGCCGTCCGAGGCCGCCATTGCAGAGGTCCGCAGCGGCTCGCGTCCTGAGCTTTCCACGCGCCAGAAGCACACCCGCGAATGCTTCGTTGTCCTGGCGGAGGGCGCCTCCGAGGAGGCCGTCCGCGCCGAGATCGTGGGCATGCCGCACTACTTTGACCAGTACGACACCACGGTCAACTTCATCACCGCCGAGGAGCTGGCCCGCGACCACTCAGCCATGCCGCACGGCGGTTTTGTCATTCGCAGCGGCAACACCACCGACGGCCACGCCCAGGTCGTCGAGTACTCGCTCGCCTTGGAGAGCAACCCGGAGTTCACCTCCAGCGTGCTGGTGGCCTACGCCCGCGCCGTGCACCGCATGAGCGCTTCCGGCCAGTTCGGCGCCAAGACGGTGTTCGACGTGGCCCCTGGCCTCCTGTCCCCCAAGTCCGCAGCTGACCTGCGCGCGGAACTGCTTTAACCCCAGCACGACGGCGTGAGCCTGGTTGGGTGCCCACCCCGCCTCACGCCGTCGCGCACTCCGCGTTCACGCCACCCCGGGACTTTTCTCAACCATGTCAGCAGCGACTGGCTGGACAACAGGATTTGGCGCATTCGACACGATCCGCCCCGAAGTTCTGATGCCCGGGACCAACCAATCCGCAGCCCCTCGTCAGTTCCATGAACAGTCCCGTACGGGGCGCCTTCACCGGGCTTTTTGCGTGCTGGATATGCGGGAATGTGGTGTCCGTGGAAGCAAACAGTTTTGCTGATTGTGGAAATACTTGTGGCACGCGTCAGCGATGAACCGGCTTGCGGGAACCCTGAAAATCCATGAGCTTCGCGCCACACCCTTGACAAGCCTGACGTGCCTCAGGCTGCTTACTCATCCGTTTCAGGATCTCCGGTGATGCCGTCACGCCCGTCCTCGCGTCCGTGCGCCCATGCGGTGGCGATGAGTGCGGTACCGCCGAGAAAGCTGAGCAAGGCAAAACCGTGGAAGGCCCAACCGACAAAATTGCTGCTGCTCGCCCACTCGCTGAGAGGTTCTTCATGCCTCAAGATCACCCATGCGAACAGCACGGCGATCATGACTATCCCGAGAAAAACTTGCGCGGCTCGTTTCATCAACATTGCTCCTCTGGACCAATTAGCGAAATGCTCGGCTGATGCCACCGCTCAGTTGCGACAGCTGCATCCAGATCCCGAAGCGCACGAGCGGGCGGGTCAGCAGTCCCCGGATCGGGCGAGCAGGGCTATCGGAGTTGCGTTCCCACCATAACGAGATGCGCAGCTGGGTACCGCCAGCTGCGGGCTCCAATCCGATCCGAATTCGTTTCACGCTGGCCCGTGCTGAATCGGGATAAGTGAACCGCCACTCGATCAGTGCCTCTTCTGTGCATGAGACAAGCTCAACATCCTGAGCCTGGAATTCAGGCTTGATCCGAATCGCTTTTCCATCAGACCGCTGCGTGCGGGCATGCGTTGTCCAGCGATCGCCCACCTGCGGTTCTGTCTGCGGTTCTTCGAGCTCGACATCACCAATCACCGGTTC
Source organism: Arthrobacter stackebrandtii (assembly GCF_017876675.1). NCBI lineage: Bacteria > Bacillati > Actinomycetota > Actinomycetes > Micrococcales > Micrococcaceae > Arthrobacter > Arthrobacter stackebrandtii. The sequence continues at coordinate 2,619,438 of NZ_JAGIOI010000001.1, read as the reverse complement.
CCATTCAGGCATCCGTTTTTGACTGCTGAGCAGTTCCCAGACCTGCCCGACCGGAGCCGGGACGAATGCCTCGCAGGCTCCCGAGCGCCGGCCCGGTTGGATGGCGTGTTTTGGTGTGAGCGCCGGGTAGCCCTGAACTTCATCGAGTCGTGCGATCACCAGATCGGACGCGGAGCCGAGACGCTGTAGTACTTGGTCGATCATGCCGCTGGGTTCCGTGACGAGTTCGCGCAGCACGGCGGCAGCGTCGCCTCGCTTCTCGCCGCCGCTGGCACGCTTGATGACCGCCATGGCGCGCTCGCTCCACTCGTAGCCTCCAGTTTCATGGAAGACGATCCGACCTTGCGGCGGGAGTCCGGAGCTAATGCCGAGTGAGGCGAGTTGAACTGAATGCTGCTCTGCAACCGCGCCCCGCGCCGCTTCAAGCGTGATCCCCTCACTGCGCAATACCTGTCCGGCGACCTGCTCACTGACCACCAGGGCAAGAAGCATGTGGTCAATGTCCGTGCTGCGCTGGCCGAAGCGGGAGGCTTCCTCCATGGCGACAACCGAGAGCGTGTGCGATGTTGTTGCCGCGTCGGTGAACTTACTCAATGGTTCCTCCTTGGAACGGGGATGCTCTGGTCCACCTTCTTGGCGTACTTCTTATGAACTGCTTGCCTGGAGACTCCGAGGGCATCGGCGATGTTCTGCCAGCTCATGCCCAAAACCAGACCCGCCTCAACCTGCGCGAGTTCGAGTCTCTCAGTGAGTGCACGGAGGGAAGCGATGGCCCGCAGCCCGGCACGCGGGTCACTGGTGTCCGCGGCGACAGTTGCGATCTGTGCTGACTTCATGCTGTCAACTTACATTGCTAAAATAGTTTCCGTCAACCATGGTTGCTAACGGGATCGCCACTTGCACATGCCCCGCCCCACTGCCCCGCTGACCGTTCCCCATACAGACTGCGCAAACTTAGTGAACCCGACTGCGGTTCCATCTCCCAGAAATAGAGACTTAACGAAAGAAAGGGCCCACCGTGGCGGGCCCTTCAATACCTTCTATGCACCACGCTGCCTATTCGAATGGAGAACCATTGGAACAGAGGACCGATCCCGTAGTGCCCCTGTAGCCTACTACCCATGCCTGCAGAATTGCCACGCACGGTGAAGGTACTCCATCAGGTCTGGGTCGTGGCGGGGCAGCCCTGTGGGAAGTACCTGGCCGCTGTCATGGGCACCACCCTGGCCAATATGGAAGCCCACATCGGTTCCGAGGCCTTCGGCCGGGCCCGCTCCCGGTATAGCCCACTAGTGCATCAACAGTTGCTGGCGATGAGTGCGGCAACGATCGACCGGCTGTTGGCACCGTTCAAACTGTCGATGTATCCGGACGGGAAATCAACGACCCGGGCGCGGCGAAATCAGTACACCGAGGCGCTCCCGATCATGTTCCGCATCCCAGACATTGACTGGCAGCCAGGCCTGGTCGCGATTGATACGGTGGCGCATTGCGGCAACAGTGCCAAGGGCCAGTATGCGGTCACGCCCTTCTCGGGAGCCTCAGAAGCTGCCCGCATGCCGGCCCCTGTGCGGAGTCAGGGCAAGCAAGTAACTTGCGACTTCCTGTGGCGGTTCCTCATGGAAATGGGTGTTGGGTGGAAAAATGAGACCATGAGCGCGGGTCGGGACTATGAGAGTTATGCAGCCAAAATGCGGCAGCATGTACGTGCCGGAACAGACATGGAAGTGGATGTACGCTTCGTTGACATGATGACCAAACGGCGTTCCCGTGTCCTCGATATTGGCTGCGGAATTGGCAATGCCGTCAACGGATTGCGAGCCCGAGGCCACGAGGCCTACGGAATTGATCCCACACCTCAAGTCCTCGAAGTTGCCGGAGAGTTCTATGACCCGTCGTGGTTTCGCCGCATGACTGCTGGCGACATCGTGCCGGGAACCCTGGCTCTAAATGGCCTTCCCCAGGCTTACGACGCCGTACTCATGTCAGGGAACGTTCCGGCTTTTCTTTCAGCGAATGAACTGCGTAAAATCTTTGGCCAGGTTGCAGGACTGCTGGACGACGGAGGGGTCTTCGTCGTCGGCACCACCACGGCCATTCAGGGTGGCCCCGTGGATCTGGACAACGCAGCGGCAAGGTCGAGCTTGACCCTGGCCCATCGATTCTCGGATTGGCACCTCAGCCCTTTTTACACTGAGTCGCCGTGGTCAGTGAGTGTATTCTCTGCGACCGGATCCAGGGAATTCGCCGAGGTTCCGGGCGGGATGTTTGCTCTGCGTGGTTGAGTGGATGGCGGTTTGAAAACGCCCAGTGAGCGTTCCCCTTTCGGCCCCTGACCAGGGGCCGTTTCGTGGAGAATGAAGCTATGAAAAAGTTCATGGGGCTACTGGCAAACGACATTCTCGGTGCCATCGGGCCCGGGCGCCGGTTGGTGGCCGTTGATGGAGTCGACGGCAGCGGCAAGACATCCTTCGCCACCAACCTGGTGAACGAGATCCAAGATCGGCCCGTGATCGTGATCCACGTCGACGGCTTCCTGAACCCCTCACCCGTCAGGCATGCCAAAGGACGTACCTCGCCGGACGGCTTCTGGGAAGACACCTACAACTACCCAGCCCTGAATGACTGGTTGCTCGCCCCCCTCGGTCCGCACGGAGACGGCTGGTACTCGCCGGCTTCCTACAACGCGGATACCGACCGCGTTGCACAGGCGGAGGGCCTCCGCGCTCCGCCGGATGCACTGGTCGTGGTGGAAGGCATGTTCCTGCACCGCGACGAACTCGCCTCCCATTGGGATGCATCGGTGTTCCTGGACGTGCCTTTCACCGAAACCGCGGCCCGAATGGCGATCCGGAACGGCAGCAATCCCGACCCGCAGCACCCCACGATGCGCCGATACGTCGAAGGACAGCGTCTCTACTTCGAAGCCGCACGGCCCTGGGAACGCGCCACGTACGTCGTGGACAACTCCGACTTCACTTCGCCAAAGATCATCCGCCCTGGCATGGTTTCAGCTATCCGGTAAAGGTTCGCCATATGGGCAGTTTCGCGCGCGGTTGAGGCGGATCATACGGGCCAGATCATAGATACCCTTGCTCTATGGTCTACAACATTCATCAGCGCGATATTGCGGCTCCCAGCAACGAAGTCGGAGAGCTCATTGACTCGCTGGCGAGCAAGAACGATCGATTGTGGCCAAGGAGCGAATGGCCGGCAATGCGCTTAGATGGGCCTCTCAGCATAGGCGCGGCGGGAGGACATGGGCCTGTGCGCTACTTCGTGACTGCATACGAGCTCGGTAGACGGATCGAATTTCAGTTCACCGGCCCATCGGGTTTCAACGGCCACCACTCCTTCACTGCCACTAGCCTTACGGACAATTCAACGTTGCTGCGGCACGAGCTTTCCATCTCGCCAAGTGGAACGGCGAGACTAACCTGGCCGATCTTCTTTCGACCCATGCACGATGCGCTCATCGAAGAATGTTTGGATCGCGCAGAACGCCAATGCGGGTCCTCATCCGGCGCTGCACACCGCCGGTCGCTGTGGACGAAGATCCTCAGGGCACCGTTCGCTGCACGCATTGCCCGCAAGTAAAGCGCCCGGCGACAGGACTCAAGGTTTTGGCTCCGACGCAGGTGAGCCTGCTTCCCTCCGTCGCGCTTTTCCAATCCAGCCTGGGGCGCCAGGTAAAACTGAGAACAGGTCGCGCAGATGGAGGTCACCTTGAATGTGCAGCCCCTGAAAGCCATCTCGTCTGCAATCGCCAGGTTCTTGAACTGTTCGGTGACGGGCGACTTGGCCCCGTCCACCCAGACCATGTGGCCGACACAGCTCATCCAGCCCCTTCCACCGTTTGCCGATCCGGTCGACGGCGAGGAACTCCCCATGCCAGGCCAGCCCCGCCACCTGTGAAAGACTTCAGGAGCCACATTTGACCACGGAAAGCGCATCATGAACGACGTCATCGGGAGCATCATCCCGCTCAGCATGGGCGTGGCGCTGAGCCCGTTCCCCATCATCATGATTGTGCTGCTCCTGGGCTCGGCCCGCCCCCGCGCCAACGGCCTGGCCTTCCTGGGAGGTTGGGTCGCCGGGCTCGCTGCGATCGTCGCGCTCCTCACCTTCGCCCTTGACGCCGTGGACGACTCCGGCGCCGAACCCGGGCCCGTCGCCGGCATTCTGCGCATTGCTCTCGGAGCGTTCCTGCTGGCCATGGCGGTGCGCAAGTTCGCCAAGCGTTTTGGGAAGTCCGACGCCGGGCCCCTCCCCGGGTGGATGGCCTCGGCCAGCAGCTACTCACCCGGGCGAAGCGCGGTCATGGGGCTGGCACTTTCGGGCGCGAATCCCAAGAACCTTGCCATCACCGCAGCAGCCGGAGTGGCCATCGGTGCCGCCGAATTGAATCTTGGCGCCGAGCTGTGGGCCATGGCCGCCTACATCGTGCTTGCCTCTCTGACGGTGCTGCTCCCTGTTGCCAGTTACCTGATCGCGCCGACAAAGATGGGCGTGCCGCTGAAGGCAGTCATGGAATGGCTGCAGGTAAACCACTCGATCATGGCGGGCCTGCTCCTGGTGGTGTTTGGCTTCCTCCTGGTCGGCAACGGGATCGGCAGCTGCTAGCTGCGGGGTGACTGCCGGCGAGCATTCGCCGAAGTCCGGGTGAAGGACCAACGCAGCAACGGTTCAGCCAATCCGCCCATCAACAAGAGCGCACGGGTGGTGCCGTCCACCGTGATGTTGCGGGCATTGCGCTCAATCCCGCGGGCCATTCCCGCAGCCACTTTTTGCGCGGAGACGGGTTTGACGGCCCCTGAAATGGCCGCAGTTTCCGGCGGCTTGCGCAGGTTCTCAGCGGCAAAGCCTGGGGTGTCGGTGTCCGGCGGAAACATGGTGCTGACGTGCACCCCGGCCGGCTCCACCTCATAGCGCAGCGTGTCGGCAAAGCCGCGGATGGCGTACTTGCTGGCGCCATAGCCCGTGTAGCCGGGCACGCCAATGATCCCCGCCGTGGAACTGAGCAGCACCACATGCCCCTGGCCTCGCGAAACCATCCCCGGCAGCACGTGCCGCACGGCAGCAACACCGCCGCCAACATTCAGCAGCCACTGGGTCTCAAACTCCGCAGCCGGAACCTCCAAAAAGAGTCCAGGCAAGGCCGTCCCCGCGCAGCAGACAAGGATGTCGCAGGGGCCGGACCTGGCGGTCAGGGCATCCATGGCCGCGGCGAGGGAAACAGGGTCGGTGACGTCGGCAGCCTCCCACAGGACACCGGCCCCGGCGGCAGCCGCAGCCCGCTCAAGCCCCGCAGAGGTGCGCGCAATGAGCGAAACCCGGGCTCCGGCGTCGTGCGCTTCCTTGGCGAAGGCCGCACCAATCCCCTGCGAGCCGCCGGTGATAACCACGTGCGCTCCCTGCAGCTTTGTCATGGGATGAGTTTAGGCTGGTGTGTCATCCGGTCATGGCTTCCCGCAGGACCGCCACATCCTGCGCGTCCAGGGGGATGTGGCCGAGCCGGAGCCGGTAGCCCCAGTTGGGCCCGGCAGTGAGGAGGAGCCGGCCGCGGACATCTGCCAGGCCAACCGGTGTTGCAGGAAGGTAGTTGACGCGGCGGCGGAAGGGCTTGAAATCGCCCTCGTCGGCCTGCCAAATCTCATCGTCGGCAATGGTCCCAATGGCCGTGAACTGCTGCAGCGGAACCTTGTCCCCCATCCGATCAACGGGCGAGTAGTAGATCAAGGTGTCGCCGGCGTGCATGCGAGCCAGGCCCACGCGCTTGCCGTGGCCGATCTGCCCAATCCCGAGGCCAACCGCCCGCCGCACGTGCTCAGCGGACACCACTCCCAACCAGGCACCCATTGGCCCCTCCTTTCCTCGCTTCGATTGTGCCAGTTCAGCCGGCATCGCGGAAAGTGCTGCCACGGCCGTCCCCTTGCAGGCCACAGCGCGGGCCGGCGCCACAGCGCCAGTTGCGTGCCGCCGTCGTGCTTCACCAAAGAAGTTTCCACACTTGACCCACGTCAAGGCGGGAGTGCGCGGAACTTGATGAAGTGGAGACTTAACAACCCCAAGGAAAGGCACACCATGCGCACAGCAAAATTTGAGACCGAACCGTTCACCTGCCCGTCGTGCATCACCAAGATCGAGGGCGTCGTGGGCAAGATGGACGGCGTTGCGGAAACCAAGGTCTTGTTCAACTCCGGCAAGGTCAAGGTGACGTTCGACGACGGACTGGTCACCGCCGAGGCGATCGCCAAGGCCATCACCGGCCTGGGCTACCCGGTGCTGCGGCACAAGGTTGCGGCATAGCTGGTTGACTAAGGGACATGGCACACAAATCTGCAGTCCATGGGCACGCTCCACTGGAGGTTCTGGTGGGGCGCGTCCCCATTTTTGCCGGGCTCGCGCCGGAGGAACTCCAGGAAATTGCCGGGCGGGTGCGGCTGCGGCGCCATGTTCGAAACGAGCAGCTGTATGGGGCGGGCGAGAACAACCCGTTCCTGATGATCATCCACAGCGGGCAGGTGAAGATTTTCCGGATCACCGAGTCCGGGCATGAGCAGTTGATCCGGGTGCTGGGCGAGGGCGACTTCCTTGGCGACATGAGCTTCATAAGCGGCGCACCCAAGGACCACTTTGCCACCACGCTTGAGACGGCTGAGATCTGCGCGCTGCACCACGACGACCTCCGCGACTACCTCCTGCGCTACCCCAGCGTCACATACAAGATGCTGGAGACCCTGAGCAGCCGGCTGGAAAGCACCGAACGGCAGCTGAGCGCCTTGGCCGGGGAGGATGCCGACCACCGGCTGGCCGCCTACCTGCTGGAGCTGGCGGACGAACACCCCACGGCGAAATTCCCGCTGCCCATCGCCAAGAAGGATGTCGCATCCTTTCTGGGGCTCACGCCGGAGACGCTCAGCCGAAAGTTGACCCAGTTCGAGGACGCCGGGATGATCCGCCAGCACCCGCGCCGCACCATTGAGCTGGTGGATGTGCCCGCGCTGCATCGGCTATAGCCGCCGTTGCGGTTGGCTTCAGGGAATAGCCGCCGGATAGGCTGGCCCCATGATCCGCAGCATCCCAAGGCACACCCTCGCCCAATTCTGGCATGCCGGCACCGTGCTGGTCGTCGCGCTGTCGGTGGGCACCCAGTTTCTCCTGGTCATCGGGAACGTCAACATTGGCTTTGGCCCCTCCAATGCGCCGCTCGGGCAGCGCATCATCGAGTTCTTCAGCTACTTCACGGTGCAATCAAACGTGCTTGTCGGCATTGCCGCGGCAACACTTGTCATCCGGCCTGACCGCGACGGCGCATTTTGGCGTGTGCTGCGCATTGGATCGATGTTTGGCATCACCGTCACCTTGGCCATCTACCACGTGATCCTCGCGCCACTGGCGGCCTTCACCGGAGTGGCAGCGCTGTCCAACATCGGGCTGCATTACGTGGCTCCCATCCTGGCCATCCTGGGCTGGCTCCTGTTCGGGCCGCGCCCGCGGGTCACGTGGCAGGCGCTCCTGCTCGCCGCCGTGTGGCCGGCCGCGTACATAGTGCTCACCGTGGTCCAGGGCGCGGTCACCGGCTTCTACCCGTATCCCTTTGTGAACATCTCAAAGTTGGGGTTCGCCACAGTGGCGGTCAATGGCGCCGGCATAGTCTTTCTGCTCCTTGCCGTGGGTTCCCTCTATCTCTTTCTGGACAAGGTCCTTGCCCGGAAGACTGGCAGCAAACATGCCGAGGCCACGTTGGCCCGCTGACCGCCAACGCCCTGCTGTGTGCCCTGTTTCGCTGAATTGACCCCGGTCAAGGCACACGCAGCGGATCCGGGCGATCCTTGGAGGACACCGGCGGGGAACCCCTGCCGCGGAATTCAAGGAGCATCATGACTGGCAGGACCAAAGCCCGGATCGCCGCCGCGACCGGCATCATGCTGATCGCCGCACTGGCGTTCCATCTCTTCGGCCTGCCGGAAATCCGTGCCGGACTCTTGGTCGTCTCGGCCGTCACCGCCGGCGTCCCCACCGCCATCCGCGCATTCCAGGCGCTGCGCCACAGGGCGTTCAGCATCGACCTGCTGGTGAGCATCGCCGTCGTCGGCGCGCTGATCATTGGCGAATACGTCGAGGCCGCAGTGGTCTCCTTCCTGTTCGTCTTCGGCGCCTGGCTTGAGGCCCGCACCCTGGAGAAGACGCGCCGCTCGCTGCGGGAGCTCGTGGACATGGCGCCGCAGGAGGCGCAGGTGATGCGCGACGGCGTGGCCGTCACCGTCGGCGTGGACGACGTCATCGAGGGCGACCACGTGGTGATCCAGTCCGGCGGCCAGATCCCGGTGGACGGCACCATCACCTCCGGCAGGGCCCTGGTCAACGAGGCCACCATTACCGGCGAGCCCGTCCCCGCCTCAAAGAAGGTGGGCGACAGGGTCTACGGCGGCACCATCGTGGACAACGGCTTCATCTCCATGACCGCCGAGCAGGTGGGCGATGACACCACCTTCGCGCAAATCATCGAGCTCGTCGAGGAGGCCCAGGAATCCAAGACGAGGGCCCAGCGTTTCCTTGACCGCTTCGCGCAGATCTACACGCCGTCCATCGTGGTCCTGGCCGTGATTGTGCTGATCTTCAGCCGAAACATTGAGTTCGCGCTGACGTTCCTTGTCATCGCCTGCCCCGGCGCACTCGTCATCTCCACCCCGGTCTCCATGGTTGCTGGCCTGGGCAACGGCGCCCGCCACGGCGTCCTGGTCAAGGGCGGCGACGCCCTGGAACGCTTCTCCAAGATCGACGCCATGGTCTTCGACAAGACGGGCACGCTCACAGTGGGCCGCCCCGAGGTCACCGAGGTTTTCCCGCTTGGAACGCACGACGCCGGGACCGTCCTGTTGCTTGCGGCCCGCCTTGAGCTTGCTTCCGAACACCCGCTCGGACGCACCATTGTGGATGAGGCCCGCGAGCGCGGCCTTGAAGTCCTCACCCCGCCCACCGATGTCGAAGTCATCAAGGGCGGCGGCATCCGCGGCCAGATTGACGGCCACACCGTGGCCGTTGGCTCACGCCGGGTCCTGGGCGAGATGGGCGTGGAGCTGCCGGCCGCGGCCGAGGCACATGCCGTGGAACGTGAACGGCTCGGCAACACCGCGGTGTTCTCCGTGGTGGACGGCCAGCTGGCTGGCGTCATCTCGATCGCAGACAAGATCCGTCCGGAGGCCAGGGACGCCATTGCCGCCATGCGCCGCCGCGGCATCAAGAAGTTCTACATGCTCACGGGCGACAACCGCCACACCGCGGCCCTGGTCGCTGCCGAGCTCGGCCTGGACGAGTTCCGTGCGGAACTGCTGCCGGCCGACAAGGTCCGCATTGTCCAGGAACTCAAGGATGCCGGGCACCGCGTGGCCATGGTGGGCGACGGCATCAACGACGCCCCCGCGATCGCCACGGCGGATGTTGGCCTGGCCATGGGCGCCGGCACGGACGTGTCCATCCAGACGGCGGACGTGATCCTGATGGGCAACCGCTTTGACCAGCTGGTGCATGCGTACTCGCTGGCCAAGGCCACTGTGCGGAACATGGTGCAAAACACGTGGATCGCTCTGGGAACGGTTGTGCTGCTTCTGGCCGGAGTACTGGCGCAGAAGGTGTTCATGGCAACCGGCATGTTGGTGCATGAGATCAGTGTCCTGGTGGTCATCATCAACGCCGTCCGCCTGGTCCGCTACCGCGACAAGCGGGCGCCAGCCCCCACGGCGGATGCGGGTGCCACCCCGGAGGCTGGGCCCACGGCGGATGCGGTTGCGGTGCCCGGGCGCGAAGCCGCCCTTGACAGCCGGCCCTAGTCGTCAACCACTCCGGACGCTGTCGCAGCAATGGCGGGTTCCTTCCCGATCATGTCGCAGCAATGGCGTTGGGGGGCTAGTCAGCCGGCAGGACGTCAACGCAGGCCACGGTGCCGTCAGTGAATTCCAGGACCGCCGTCTGGGTGACCTGCAACAGCTGGTCCGTCACCATGCAGTTGGTGAAGGCACGGAGGCCGTTCTCGCCCTGGTCCACCTTCAGCTTCACATGCAGGGTGTCACCTTCCCACCGCGCGTCCGCATCCATGGCGACGTTGATCCCCTGGACCAGGGCGTCCTTCTCAATGTCGCCACTGCCTGCAGCCTTGTCCGGGGCATCCTGCTTCTCCGAACCTGCCGGAACTCCATTGCCGCCGGCCGGCGCCGGATCCGCGGTGCCGCTGCAACCGGCAGCCCCGGCTGCAAGCAGCGCCGCGAAGGCCACGGCTGTCATTGACTTCATCAGTTTCTTCATCATTCCCCCAGAGGACTCGACGGGCGTCGGAGCAACCACCCCACCCATTCAAACGGTAGGCAGCTGGATGAAAGTTTCCTTAAAGGTCCCCGCCCGGCGTCGCCCCGCCTTGGCGGCATCGCCACGGATCAGGCGTCGAACAGGCCGCGGACGTCGTCAGCGGTGATGGCGGCTGAGAACATCGCGTCGTCGTCCATGACGGAGGTGAACAGCTTCGCCTTCTTTTCCTTCAGCGCCATGACCTTCTCCTCGATGGTGTCCTTGGCAACCAGCCGGTACACCATGACGTTCTTCGTCTGGCCGATCCGGTGGGTGCGGTCCACGGCCTGGTTCTCGGTGGCCGGGTTCCACCAGGGGTCCAGCAGGAAGCAATAGTCGGCCTCGGTAAGGTTCAGGCCGAAGCCGCCGGATTTCAGGCTGATCAGGAACACGGGTGCCTGCCCGTTCTTGAACTTGTCAATGACCGCCCCGCGCTTGGTCGTCTTGCCGTCGAGGTAGGCGTACTCGATCCCGGCCGCGTCCAGCCGCTCGCGCGCCTTGCCCAGGAACGAGGTGAACTGGCTGAAAATCAGTGCCCGGTGCCCCTCCGCCACCACATCCTCGAGCTGCTCAAACAGCACATCGAGCTTGCTGGACGGCGTGCTCGCGTACTTCACGTCCACCAGCGACGCGTCCAGGCTGAGCATCCGCAGCGTGGTGAGCGACTTGAAGATGGCGAAGCGGTTCTTGTCCATGTCGCCCAGAAGCCCCATCACCTTTTGCCGCTCGTGCTGCAGGTGACGCTGGTAGATGGTGCGGTGCCGCGGCGCCAGTTCCAGCTCCAGGACCTGTTCCTGCTTGGGCGGCAGCTCCTTCGCCACAGCATCCTTGGTGCGCCGCATGATCAACGGCCGGATCCGACGGCGCAGCTGCTTGAGCCGCTCGCCGTCGCCGTCCTTCTCCACCGGCTTGCGGTAGTAATCGGCAAAGTTGGTGGGCGAGGGAAACAGCCCCGGCGCTGCCACCGCAAACAGCGACCACAGCTCCATCAGGTTGTTTTCCATGGGCGTGCCCGTGATGGCCAGCTTGAACGTCGCCGGAAACGCGCGCGCCATCTGGCTGGCCTTGGTGAGGTGGTTCTTCACGAACTGGGCCTCGTCCAGGATCAGCCCGGCCCATTCCTGGCTCGCGTAGGCCTCGTTGTCCAGGCGGAAGAGTGCATAGGAGGTGATCACGACGTCGGCCCCTTCCGCCAGGGAGGCGGCGTCACCGCCGCTGCGGCGCAGGGTGTCGGTGACGGCGGTGGTTTTCAGGCTGGGGGCAAAGCGTCGGGCCTCGGCTTCCCAGTTGGAGACCACCGAGGTGGGCGCCACGACGAGGAAGGGTTTGAGGTTCTCGCCTGTGCCAGCATTGTCCGTTTCCCGAGAATGGGCGATCAAGGCGAGGGTTTGCAGCGTCTTGCCCAGGCCCATGTCGTCAGCCAGCACCCCGCCGAGCCCGTTGGTGTAGAGGAAGGCCAGCCAGTTGAAGCCCTCCTGCTGGTAGGGGCGCAGCTCTGCATGAAGCGTCTGCGGCACGGGAACGGCGGCCACTTCCTGCAGTTCCAGGAGCCCGCTGACCGATTTCTCCCAGGCGGCGGCTTCCTCGACGCTGGTGGAGAGCTCCTTCAGTTCCTCCCACAGCCCGGCCTGGTAGCGGCTGATGGTCAGCGACTCCCCCGGTTCCTGCAGGCTTCGCGCCTCCTCGATCAGGCGCCGCAGCTGCTGGAATTCGGGCTGGTCCAGGGCAAACCAGTGGCCGTTGGGCAGCATCAGGTGCTCTTCGTCCGTGGCCAGTGCCAGGAACAGCTCCCCGAACGGGATGTCGGTTCCGTCCAGGGAAACGGAGACGCCCAGGTCGAACCAGTCGCCGTCGTCCGTCCCGTGGGTGCTGATGCCGATCTGCGGTGTGCCGGTCAGTTCCGTGTAGTCCGGGGCCGTTCCGGCGGCATCCACGCGCACATGTTCCAGTCCGGCAAGGATGGGCAGCGCGCCGGTGCTGAAGCGGGCGGCGGCCACAGTCTTTAGGTGGACGGGCTCGTTGCTGCCGGGGTGAAGCGTGGGTGCATGCGGGAACGGGTCCCGGGTGGCTTCGGGGAAGTCGGTGAGCGCCGCTGCCACGGACAACAGCAGCCTGCCCTCGAACACTGCATCGCGGTTGCCGGACCCTGCGGTGAGCGGGTGGGGCGTGACCGTCTCCCCCACCGTGTATTCCCAGTGCCAGTGCAGCTCCAACGACGGCGCACTGCCGGACTTTGTCTTGTAGCCGCCGGTCTTCCCGCGGCCCGCCTTGGCTGCCGGCCCTGCCTCCCTGTGGGTCACTGCCAGCACGAGCACCGGGTCCAGGATCTCCGGCAGCCCCGCGACGTCGCTGCCGGGGCGGACGTCCATGGTACTGCGCAGCTTGGGGTAGTAGCTTTCCACGAAACGGTCCCTGTCGGGAGCCGGAATGTCCACGGCGATCCGGGACGCGACCAGCATTGCCAGGGATTCCCCCATGGCGCCGTCAAGCGGGGCGATGTGCAATGCCCGCTGGTTCAGTGGCGCATCCTTCTTGTCACCGGCATCCCACCAGTACAGGCCGTGGGGCGGTGACCCCAAGGTGCCAATGCGGGCGTGGTCCAGTGCGGAGCCGCCCTGTGCCGTGGCCAGCACAACCAGGCGGATGCCGCCGTCGGGCATGGAAACGATGTCCGTACCAACATGGACCGCACCCTCGCGGCTCATGCTGGAGTTCTTGCGTGAGGTCACAAAATCCAGTCCGATGCCCTCCGCCTGGTCCAGGTGGTGCCAGAGCAGCGGGGAATTAAACCCGTCAAGGAAAATCCATTTGCCGTTGTTGCGGGCGGAGTGGGAGGCCTGGTGCAGCGAATGGAAAACCCGGATCCATTCCCGGTGGGCGGGGTTCAGGCTGAGGTCGTAGTCAAGGCGGTACAAGTTGTTCCACGAGAGGTTGCCAACTGTCCACTTGCCCGACGTGCCCAGCGTGACCGGACGGACACCCAGCCGCACAATGGCCGGCACGTGCTCCTTCTCCCTGCCCCAGTAGTCCTTTTCCACCTCTTCAACGAGTTCAAACTGCAGCGCCATGGGCGTGCGGCCCGTCGGTGCCGCAGCAGCTGCGCCCCACTGGGGCGGGGCGGGTTCGGCGCCGGGGTTCAGGAGGATTCCCAGCTGCCTTTCCCACACGGCAGTTCCGGGAGCCTCCGGCTTGGCGGGCGCAACGGCTTTCGCAGGGGCGGCCTGGCCGAAGGGGATCGTCTTCTTTCCGGGCCCGTCTTCCAACAGGCGGTTGGTGTACAGAACCAGGGCGGCGACATGCTTGCAGTCCCATCCGACAGGGCAGCTGCAGTCGGTGGATTCAATGTGGATGCCGCTGTTGTCCTCGCGGAAATACACATATGTTGCATAGGCACTACCCCGGCTGCCGTCCACCGCAGCATCAAGGCGCATTTCCCCTTCGTCCCAGCGGACCCGCCTGACCCGTTCCTGGCGTTCATACTCCAGGCCGCGGTGCATGGCCTGGGCACCAACCAGAACACGCAGCTCCGTGTAATCGACATGGGGGATGAGGGAAAGATCCATGTCCTTAACGCTATCGCCATGCATGGACACCGAAGACCGGCAGGCATGGCGGTGATTGTCGGGCCGCCGGATGCCTTCGGCTGAATCAGCCGTTGGGCCGGCTGGCCATGGATTGCAGGGCCCACTTGTTGCCGTCCGGATCGGCGAAGTACACAAAGTTGCCCCACGCCTGGACGTCAACATCGCTGACCTCCACACCGTTGTCCGCGAGCTGCTTGTGGGCGGCCTGGATGTCGGCCACCACTATCTGCAGGCTCGGCGCGGTGCCGGGAGGGGCGTCGTTGATTCCCTCGCCAATGCAGATGGAGCAGGCGGATCCCGGCGGCGTCAGCTGCACGAAGCGGATGCCGCCGCCGGGTCGCTCGTCGTAATCGGCGTTGAAGCCAACCTTGTTCACATAGAAGTCCTTGGCCCGGTCCACGTCGGAGACGGGCACGAATATGAGTTCCAGTTTCCAGTCCATGGGCCAACGCTACGCCGCCGCGGACGGCGCGAACAGGGTTTTTGCTACGTCAATTGGGCCGTGGTTACGCAGGTTGCGTCGTCGCCGGCCTTGGTCGAGAGCGCCTGGGTGGCGCTCTTGCCGTCAAACCCAATGGTCAAAGTGGCGTCGATGCCGCGCGGCAGCCACAGCCCCATGAAGCCGTTGTCGAACGTGCTCCGCTTTTCCTCCAGGACGGCTTTCCCCGTTGCATTGTCCTTGACGGTGACGGACATTTCCTTGTTCCGCTGTTCGCCGACGCAGGTGGTCAGGCTGTGAAAATGGCACTCGTGCGTCTGGGCAACGTACGGTGCCACGGACACGTAGAACTCGTCGGCGGGCATGGGCACGGCGGCCTCCCGCTTGGCGGCGTCCATCAGGACCAGCTCGTCGGGGCGGATGGAGGCCATGATCCCGGCCGGCCGCTGCTCCAGCGGCAGCGCGTCCAGTTCGGTGATGATCTCCTTGGCGTCCATGCCCGCGAAGCCGAGCTCCGCGATGAGATCCGGGTTTGCGGAGCCCGCCGGGGCGGAGCTGCCGCTGCCGGGAGTTTTCGCGGAGCAGCCCGCGGCGAACAGGATGGTGGCGCCGGCTGCGGCGAAGAGGGAACGGCGGGAAAATGTGGTGTTCATGGTGTGCTTTCTGCTTCAGTCGATGATGTGGCGGCGCAAAACGGCCCCCTCAGCAGCGATTGATGCACAGCAGCGTCAGTGACGGCCGCGGCACCGGCACACATTCCCCTGCCAACGCCTGCGGCCCGGCCCGCACCGGCCGGGCGGTGCCGGGCGTGCGGTCCGTTGGCTGCAGCAGCGGTCCGGGCACGACGGCGGCTCCGCAGTTTGCGGCCATCGAGAGTTCATCGGTGGAACAGTTGGCGCACGGCACTGCGGCGGGTGCCGGCGGGTGCTCCATGGCATGCCCGGCCGCGGTGGCGGTCCGCACCGAAGCGCTGCCGGCCTGCTGCGGATTGGCGCCCGGTGCCGTGCCGGCGTCCCCCTGCATGGCGGGGCCGGACGCCGTCGGACTTTGCATGGCAGCGGCACTGCCGGCCGAAATGCCGGACATGGCCAGCATCCCCAGCATCACCAGGACGGTGAGGAGCACGGCCAGCACAAAGTGGGAGCCGGTCCGAAACCGGCTCCCACTGTGGATGGAATCGTGGGCGCGCATGGTGCCCCCAGTCTACTGACGCGCACGCGGCCGGCAGAATTTGTGCCGGGTGATGCCCGGCACAAGGCCGCCCCGATATTACATGCGCTGGGCGCTGAGGACGTAGCTGCCGAGCGGGCCGGTGGGGCGGGCGGAGGTGGTCACATAGCTTCCGGGCAGTGCGTCCCGGGTTGCCGTGGTGGTCACGTAGGAACCTTCACGGCGCGGGCCCGGGGCGTTGGTGGTCACGTAGCTTCCGCCGCGGACGGGCTGTGTGCCGCCCCCGTTCGGGTCGTTGTTCTGGAAAAAGCGGACGCGGTTCAGGGCGTTGTTGATCAAGGCGTCTCCTCAAGTTCGGTGCGGCGGCGCGGTTCAGCGCGCCACAATGGGTGGCTGCGACGGCGAAGTTTGTGCGTGCCGTCGATGGCGGGTGGGCAGCCTAGGCGGTGGCTGCTGCGGCCTGGGCGGCCTGGCAGTTGGCGCAAAGGCCCCAGAAGGTGACCTCGGCGACCTGGACGGTGAATCCGTCCATGTTGGACGGCGTCAGGCATGGGCTTTCGCCGATGACGCAGTCCACGTCTTCCACCGCGTGGCAGTTGAGGCAGATGCGGTGGTGGTGGTTGTCCCCCACCCTGGCTTCGTACAGTGCCGGGGATCCTGCCGGCTCGATCTTGCGGGCCAGGCCGGCGTCAACCAGGGCTGCCAGCACGCCATAGACAGCCTGCAGGGAAGTCTTTGGCAGTTTCGTGGCGGCGGCCGAGTAAACGGCTTCCGCCGCGTGGTGCCCGGGACCGGCAAGTGCGGCAAGGACCGCAATGCGCGGTGCCGTCACTTTCAGCCCGGCCTGCTTGAGCCGGCTCGCCAAAAGTTCCTGCTGCGCATCCCTTGCCATGCCTCCATTCTAACAGTTGTTTTGAGTTACTCAAAACAACTGTAGCCGACGTCACCTTTCATCTGCGCACACCCCCCGTGGCTTCCGCTGCCATGCGCGCCGCCCGCCTGCGGCGCCCGCAGGAGCCTGCCCGTGCACGGCCGGCTCAACGCACCCCGCTCCGCATCGCCCCGCAACCCTGTTTGTCGAACGGCACCATTGCTAAGGTGGGGCCATGGCGGCCAAAGAAGGTTCCAGTGTTCATGCGCGAACGGCGCACTTGCGGACGCTTTCAGTCCTGTCCATGGCCGGAGCCGCCGCCCTGTTCCTGGTGAGCGCCGCGCTTCAGCTTGCGGCTTCCCTGCAGCGGTGGGTGGTTTTCAGGGGCGCGGGCCCGCACGAGGAATTCCGGGGCGAGGACCACCTGTACGACTATTTCTTCCCCCTTGATCCTTGGCAGAACGTGGGCTGGGCGGCGCAGGCCTTTGGCGCCGGAACCCTGGCCCAGGCGCTGGGCGTGGCGCTTATGGCTGCGGCGATGCTCCTCATGCCTGCGGCCCCGTCCGGCGGACGCGCACTTGGCGTGGAGATCGCTGCTGCGGCGCTCGTGACGGCCTCGTTCGGGTTCATCGGCACCCATGCTCTCATGTCGGCTTCCACAGACACAGCTTCTCCGCTGCAGCACTTCGGCGCAATCACCTGGATGCCTCTTGCCGGACTGCTGGTTCTTGGCGTGCGCTGGCTGGCCAGGGCGCCTGCCGTCGCGGCTGCCTGCGTTTTCCTGCTGGGCTCGACAGTGCCCGGCTACCTGGTGGCGGCCTTTCTGATCGCACCATTCGCCGCTGGCTACATCTCACATGACACGACACCATGGACGGAGACGGTCATGGCTTCCACCACGGCCGCGGCCGGAATCTCGCTCCTGGTCGCAGCCCGGGCGGCCCGGCGGCCAGGGGTCGCCGCCGCGCGCAATTCGCCCGCGCCGGACGAATCCGGGGTGCCCCCTACCGTTACCCCTCGCTGACGTCCCCGTCCTGCGGGTTGAGGCTGATGCCTTGGGTGAGTTCTCGCAGTGCACGGGCCGCCAGTGCGGCAGGGGCGCCAGCTCCGGTCAGCTGGCCATCGGCCGCAGCACACGTTTCCAAGGCAACCCGCATGGCGTCCGTGGCCGCGGCCGCGACGAGGCGCACCGCGAAGGCGTCAGCCGTGGGGCCGGCAAGCCTGGCAACGACCTCGCGGAGCAGGGATTCCGAGTTGCCGTTCACGCGGTGCCAGACGAGTTGCAGCGCAGGGTCGTCCGCCATGGCACGCAGCAGCCCGAGCGTCCACTGCAGGCCTTCAACATCAGCCTCATTGTGCGGGGTAAGCACTTCCACGACGGTGCGTTCGATCGCATCCAGCGGGGACTCCCGCGGATCCGAGGCGGCAATGATGGCGCGCCAGTGGCCGGCACCCACGGTGAGCAGCGGCGAAACCGCTTCTTCCTTCGTGCGGAAGTACCTATAGAAGGTGCGCACCGCGATCCCGGCCTCCCGGGCAATTTCCTCCGCAGTCACCGCGGCCGCCCCGCGCTCGGAGAAGAGGCGCGCTGCTGCGCGCGCAATTTCCAACTGGGTCACAGTCTTGCGTCGCTCGGTGAGGCTCGGGGGAATTGGTCTCATGGGAAGAGCCTACGCGGCCAACGACAGCTTTGCACGTCATGCATTGATGGCACAATATGCCACTATGACGTATCGTGCATAAGACTACGTTCTCGAAAGAAGGGCAGTCAGACATGAATCGCTATACAGGACGCCGCGCCGTTGTTACCGGCGGAGGCTCAGGAATTGGCCAGGCAACGGTGCTTCGAATGCTTTCCGAGGGCGGCTCCGTTGTGGCCGCCGATGTCAGCGAAGCCGGACTCGCCGACACGCTGGCGAAGGCCGGCTCCGCCTCTGACCGGCTGTCCACCGTTGTGGTGAACATCGCCGACGAGGCATCCGTGCGCGCAGGGGTCGCGACCGCCGTCGAAACTCTCGGCGGGCTTGATGTGCTGGTCAATGCTGCCGGGATCCTGCGCTCGTCGCACACCCATGAAACGACACTTGAGCAGTTCCAGCAGGTCATCAACGTGAACCTGGTGGGCACGTTCCTGATGATCCGCGAATCCATCCCGGCGCTGCTGGAAGGCAACGGTTCCGCCGTCGTGAATTTCAGTTCGACGTCAGCCATGTTCGCTCACCCCTACATGGCGGCCTATGCCGCGAGCAAGGGCGGGGTGCAGTCGATGACGCACGCCCTCGCGGCTGAATACGCCAAGCAGGGCATCCGATTCAATGCCGTTCAGCCCGGCTCGATTTCATCGGGCATGACCGACGGCAGCGGCGAGAGCAAGCAGAGCCAGGGGCCGGGCCTGCCAGAGGATGCCGACATGATGCTGTTCATGAAGCTCCAGCCTGCACTCGGCCAGGGCTTCGCCGGCCCCGAGGCCGTGGCGGGTGTGGTGGCCATGCTCGCCAGCGACGACGGCGCCTTTGTCACCGGGACCGAAGTCCGGATCGACGGCGGCACCCACTTCTAACGCGCCGCCTGAACACTGCGCAGACAGTCCGTGCCTGCCTCGCATTCGAGGCTGGTCCGGACTGTCCTTTTGAAGTGAGCCAAGGAGATTCGAGCCCCTGACCTCTTGAACCAAGTGCATATCAAGCACGTCACGGGCAGGCATCGGCGCGGGGAGGGTTCAGTGCCGGATTCGAACGTGGTTCGCAGCATGCTCCCCTTGGAAGGCTATAGGGGAACTCTTTTCGAGTTCCCATGGAGTGGGTTGCGGTACGTTTGCGGTACGCCACCCGTTTTGACCCCAAGATTGAGGCACGAAAAAGCCCCTCCGACCGGCATAACGCCTAGTCAGAGCGGCTTTCCATGGGGTGGAGCTAAGGAGATTCGAACTCCTGACCTCCTCGATGCGAACGAGGCGCGCTACCAACTGCGCCATAGCCCCATGCCGGCTCCGGGATCTGCCGAACTCGACAATTTCCACACTAAACCCGGAACGGGCTCCGGCGCAAAATGACTTGTGCTACTTGCGCCAGTACCCGTTGGCGGCAGCCACCGTGGCGAACTCCACGGCCACAACATGTGCGGCCGCGGTGAGCGAATCGGCGTTGTTGGCGTACTCCGGGCGCAGCGCCTTCCGCACCTCGGTATCGGGCTGCATGTTGCCGATGCTCTTGCGTGCCATCAGGACGGCCAAGGCCCGCCCCTCCTCAGGGGTTGCCGTGATCAGGGTTCCGCCGGGGATGAGTTCCATGGTCTTCTGCCTCCATAGGTGCTGCACGTGTCTGAAATTTCAGGCTACTACATTTATTCGGTTTAAACCGTGAAAATACCTTGCGTGACTCCGGATGGCCGCGGGGCCGACGCTCAGTGCTTCCCGAGCCAGCTTTCAAACGATGTCACGCCCACGGCGTGGTCCGGCACCAGGTTTTTGCCGGCCCGTAGGAAGGCACCGAAGGATCCCGGCAGCGGCAGGGGAGCCACCAATGCCCTGCTCCCGGTGGCGGCCTGCCAGGTTTCCGCCATCTCTCGCATGCCCTGCACGGCGGGCCCGCCGGCAAACACGCTCTTCTTGGCCGCACTCCCCCGCAGCGCCTCGGCCAGTAGCACCGCCGCGACGTCCGCCGTCGAAATGGTCTGGAAGTACACCCCATTGAAGACGGGGATGAGCCCGGCCTTGGCGCCTGCGGAGAATATTCCTGCCACCAGGTTGTGGAACTGGGTGGCGTACACAACGGAAGTTGGCAGGGCGGACTTCTCGTAGCTGAGTGCACGGGCGGCCTGCGCCTGGTAATAGCCCATGGTGCACTCCCCCGCCCGGACAATGGTCAGCAGGACACAGCGCCCCACGCCTGCCCGCGCGGCAGCACCAAGGGCGGCGACCGACATGACCGGCAGCGCACGCAGCCCGGGCCCGGAACGGGCATCCATGGTTTCAACCAGGGCATCCACGCCCGCCAGCGCGGCAGCCACCCCGGCACCGGTGCGGAAGTCGGCACGCATGTATTCAGCCCCGGCCACGCGGTGCGCTTCGGCAGGCAGGTGGCGGCTCAGGGAACGCACTGCTTGGCCGGCTGCCACAGCCTCCGCCACGACGGCCCTTCCGGCCAGCCCCGTTCCTCCAGCAACTGCAATGGTCGTCATGTTTTCCACAGTACGCCTGAAAACATGGGGCGGCAGCGGTGGCATGGGACCCGGCTGCCGTGGCGAAGAAGGGGAAGGAAGAAGCTACGCGCGGCGGCGCTGGAGGACGTCGTCCAGGTTGTTCAGTGCGTAGGTGCCGCGCTGCTCGGCGGCAGGCGCCTTGCCCGGCCCCGCCTTCACAGCTGCAGCCGTGGCTCCGGCGGACGCCGGGACTTCCTGCAGGTCCGGCACGGCGGCCACTCCGTCTCCGGCACCTACACCGGCCAGGTCGGCCTTGATGGAGGTGCCCGCGGACTTCGGTGCGGCAGGCAGGTTCAGCGGCTTGTCCAGGGTCAGCGCCTTGGCGGCCTTGACGTAGCCCGGCACGGGAACCTCAACGGGGTCCCAGGTCTCGGCGAGCGTCTGGGTGTCCGCCAGCTTGGCATCTGCGGCACCCTTTGCAGCAACGCGCATGGCGGCGGCACGCAGCTCTTCTGCTGTCAGCGGCTTGGGTGCCGGTGCCGGTTCGGCGCCCTCGGCGCCGTCAAAAAGCGCCGTCTCCTTTTGTTCCACAGGGGCAGGCGAGGCGTGGCTGGAAGCCTGCTCCGCCGTCGTGCGGGCTTCGAGGCGGGCGGCGCGGCGGATGGCCGCATCACGCATGGCCAGGACTCGCAGCAGGACAATGACCAGGGCAAAGGTGCCCAGGGTTAGCAGTGGCAGCGTGGAGGAACCGATGGAGATGACGCTCAGCGCACCGGAGATTCCGGCGGTCAGGAGCGCAAGAAGGCCCACAAGGGCGATGGCCGTCCGGCCCCAGCGAATTTTCAGCGGCTGCCGTGGGGGCACGACGCTTGAAGGTCCCGGCTCCACGTGGGTGTGGGCGTCGGAAGTGCTGCTTTCCATTGACGTCTCCTGCAATTGCTGGATGGGGTGGACTGGTTGCGCTTATCCAGCCACATTTCAACCCTAGAGGGGAAACATGTTGCTTCCGGCATTTTTTGCGGTGTGTCGCCCTTGGAGCGAAGAAAAACCATCATTTTTACTATCTCCGACGGCGGAGTCGGCACCTTGAGCTGTTTTCATCCCCGCCGGGCCAGCCAGCGCGCCAGGATTCCCTCCGGGACTTCCTCCGTTGTCAGGGCGAAACTGCGGTGGTCTGCCCACTGGCCGTTGATGTGCAGGTAGCGCGGGCGCAGCCCCTCGTCGCGGAAGCCCAGCTTTTCCACCACGCGCAGGCTTGCGTTGTTTTCAGGGCGGATATTGATTTCCATCCGGTGCAGCCCCAGCTGGCGGAAGCAATGGTCCGTGGCCATGGCCACGGCGGTGGGGGCGATGCCGCGCCCGGCCCTGTCCTGGTCCACCCAGTAGCCCAGGGTTGCGGACATGGCCGAGCCCCACATGATGGAGGAGACCGTCAGCTGGCCCACAATGGCGGGCTTTGCCTGGCCCGGTATCCGTTCGGTGATGATGAACGGCAGCGCGCTGGCTTCGCGTGCCTGCCGGTTCAGGACCCGGACCATGCCGCCGAAGGTCGGCAGCTGGCCCTGGTCCACGGGGTTGCTGGCCTCCCATGGCGCCAGCCATGCCGCGTTGCGGGTACGCACCCGCGTCCACTCCGCTTGGTCGCGAAGCTTGATGGGGCGCAGGACCAGGTCACCGCATTCCAATGTCACCGGCCAGATGGCCTGCCCCCACACGAAGCTAGACCTTGGCGGCGGCGGTGTATTCGCCCAGCCATGCGCGCAGGTCTTCGCCCAGTTCCTCGTTTTCGCAGGCCAGCGTCACCACGGCCTTGAGGTAGCTGAGCTTGTCGCCGGTGTCGTAGCGACGGCCGGAGAACACCACGCCGTACACGCCGCCGCCTTCGCCTTCCATGGTGGCCAGGGTCTGCAGGGCGTCGGTCAGCTGGATTTCATCGCCGCGGCCCGGAGGGGTGTTTTCCAGGACGTCAAACACAGCCGGGTGCAGCACGTAGCGGCCAATGACGGCCAGGTTCGACGGCGCATCCTCCACCGCGGGCTTCTCCACCAGGTGGTTGACGCGGACATAGTCCTCGCCCTCGATAACGGTCATGTCGGCACAGCCGTAGGCTGAAATCTTGTCCTGCGGCACCTCGATCAGGGCAATCACGGAACCGCCGGTCCGCTCCTGCACTTCGATCATGGTGGTCAGCAGCGGATCGCGCTCGTCGATCAGGTCGTCACCGAGCAGGACGGCGAAAGGCTCGTCCCCCACGTGGGTCTTGGCGCGCAGCACGGCGTGGCCCAGGCCCTTGGGGTCGCCCTGGCGGACGTAATGGATGTCACCGATGTCGGTGGCGTGCTGGATGGCGGCCAGCCGGTCGGTGTCGCCCTTGGCCTCGAGCAGCTGCTCGGTCACGGGGACACGGTCAAAGTGGTCCTCCAGGGCGCGCTTGTTGCGGCCCGTGATCATCAGAACGTCGGTAAGTCCGGCGCTGACGGCTTCCTGCACCACATACTGGATGGCAGGCTTGTCAACGACGGGCAGCATTTCTTTGGGCATCGCCTTCGTGGCGGGCAGGAAACGGGTCCCCAAACCGGCCGCAGGGATTACCGCCTTACGTACATGCTTTGCAGAAGTCATGCCCCAAGGGTAACCGACCCTATGGACAAAGCACGGATAATGTTGTCGTAACAATGACCACTTCCCTGCCAAAGGATGCCGTGAGCACACCCCCGAAAACTGCATGGCGGGCCCGCCTGCGCGCCGCCCGGGCCGCTGCGGATGCGGCGTCCCGGGCGGCCGCGGGCACGGGACTGGCCCGGGTGGGGCTGGACTGGGTGGAGTCGCTGGCGGCCGCTGCAGCCCCGGCCGGTGGACCTCCTGCGGATGCTGCCCCGCTCGGCGGCCTGTCCAGCGGGGCATTCCCCGGGACCGGTCCGCCCGCGGCACGGCTGCAGGTGTGCGCCTATATTTCCACGGGCACCGAGCCCTCCACGGATGAGCTGCTTTCAGCGCTGGCCGCTGCCGGCCACCTGGTCCATGTGCCCGTGTGCGAGCCCGGCTTTGCCCTCAGCTGGGTCCGCTGGTTCCCCGGAGTTGCCATGGTCCGCAGTGCACTGGCCCCCGTCATGGAACCGGTGGGCGTGCGGCGCCCCTTCCCGGAATTGGGCCCTGTTCCGGCCGTCCTGGTCCCCGCCCTGGCCGTGGACGAATCCGGGACAAGGATGGGCCAGGGCGGCGGCTACTACGACAGGTTTCTGGCCGGCCTGGCCGGGTCGACGGCGTCCCCCGGCACACGGGTGACGGTCGCCGCCGTCGTGCATTCCAATGAAATTCTGTCAGCCGGAATGCTGCCCAGGGACACGTTCGACATGCCGGTTTCGTGGGCACTGTCACCGTCCGGGGTGCGCCGGCTGGGCGGCTGAGGCTGCCGCGGGAATGCACGGGCACCAGCGGGCGTTTTACAAGCCGGTGCTAGAATTGGCACTCGGGGCCATGGGCTGCCAAGTTTTGGTGCGGTCGCACGGCCCCCACGCATGTATCCAGGAGGAAACCCAGTGCCCACTTACGCTTACGCCTGCAAGGATTGCGGCCACGCCTTCGACATTCAGCAGTCGTTCAGCGACAACTCGCTGACCGTCTGCCCCGAATGCGGCGGCGCGCTGCGCAAGAAGTTCAATTCAGTTGGCGTGGTGTTCAAGGGTTCGGGCTTCTACCGCACCGATTCACGATCAAGCTCCAGCTCCGTGCCCGCGGCCTCCGCCCCCGCCGCAGCTGCACCCTCCACTCCGGCACCCGCCCCGGCCCCTGCAGGCGCCGCGAAGTAGCCCGAGGGCCGCTTTTCCTGCATTCATTCCTCCACAGGCACGGCCGGGGACGGCTTTCTCCCCAATCCGCCGAGTGCCTCTTTTGCCCTGCGCGCCGCAGCCATACCGTGGGCGCATGAAGACCCAAACTACTGCCACCGGTCCGCCCGTCTACACCGGGCCCGCATGGCGCTCCAATGACTGGCCTGGCGGACCGCCGCCCACCTCGGCCCTGCACAGGCTGCTTCGCTGGATGGCACGCCACCGGCGCCTGCTTGCGGCCCTGCTGCTGTGTTTGGCCGCCGCGATCGCCGTCCAGCAGCTGACCCCGACAAAGCCACCCACCACCGCAGTCATGGTGGCCTCCCGCGACCTTCCCGCCGGACATGCACTTTCCGACGGCAACCTGGTCGCCTCCCATGTCAGCCCCGGCATGGTGCCCGACGGGGCACTGCGCCCGGATTCTCCGTGGGCAGGGCGCCAGGTTTCCGGCCCGCTCCGGCGCGGGGAGGTGGTGACCGATGCGTCGCTGCTGGGGAGCGGGTTGCTGATTGGTGCCGCGCCAGGGAGCCAGGCCGTTCCGCTCCGGCTCAGCGACCCCTCGACTCTGGGACTGCTGCGGCAGGGTCAGCTGGTCACAGTGGTGCTCAGTTCCAGCATCGGACTGGACGGGCCCACCACCAATGAGGTCCTCGCCGAAAGCGTGCCCGTATTGTGGACACCCGCGCTGGCGCAAAGCACGGGGCTGCTGCCGGCTCAGGAAAACGAAGGAATCCTTGTGGTGGCGGCCACAGCCGAGCAGGCAGTCAAGCTGGCCGGTGCCATCAGCCGCGGAAAAGTGTTCCTGATCCTGCTCAATTGACCAGGCACGGACCGGACGTGCGGCCTGGTTTCCGGCGGTCCGGTGCTGCGCTCAGTGCCCGGCCTTGACCTGGGCAAAGTACCTGCTGGACACGGGCAGGTAGCACAAGGCCAAAGCCACTGCACCCAACACCAGTTGCGCAACCGTCGTGATGCCAAGGGGGAAGGAGATGCCCACCAGTTGCACACACGTCAGCGCCACCAGGACACCGACGGCAACCCGCGCCCAGGACCGGCCCTTGCGGAGGAACCAAGCAAACAACAGGTAGGCGCAGATGGTTCCGATGCCGGCGAACACAACCGTGATGATGCCGGTGTTTCGAGCGGCTTCGAGGCTGGGCACCGTGCCGGTCATGGTGTCGAGGCTGGCCTGGATCTTCTCCAGGCGCTCGGGCGAGGCCGCATACACAACGGCAAATACCGATGCCAGCAGCTGGGCGAAGGCACCAAGCACCATGAGCCACGCCGCCGCGGCAACCGGCCGGGGCGCCGGCGGCCTGGGCGTGCCGGCGTTCTTGTCGACGAAGGCTCCCAGCCCGGGGATCTTTGGCGGAGTGGCCATGAAACGTCCTTTTAAGTGTTTAGCCCCAGTGCGGGGGTTTGTTCTCGCGCAGCCACTCATCGTGGCCGCGGTCCGAGGGCATATCGCCCCAGGTGTGGTCTGCATCGTGCGGGGCTACCTTGGGCAGCACGGGTGATTCCTTGGCAGCCGGTTCCGGCAGGTCCGAGGTTTCGGTGTTTTGTGGTTTCCGGGGTTCACTCATGGCAGTTTCGCTTTCCTCACTGGCTGCGCCGTCCGCGGCTGCGCCATCCGGGCTTCCGGGGATATGCCCGGAACCGTCGGCCTCATCCTGGACCATCGCTGCAGGCTCTTGTGCTGCGGGCGCCGGCTCCCCAGCGTCCGCCGCAACGGTGTTGACGGGCTCTTCCACGGCGCCGGCTGCCGGGGCAGCAGAAGCCGTGGACCGGCGTCGTGCACGGGGCGAATCAATGACCGCGGTCATTGACTCGTCCAGGGGCTGGCCCATCAGGGAATGGAAGTCGCCGGAGGACGGCGCAACGCCCAAATAGCGGCCGATCTGGTCGGCACAGCTGGACGGGTCCGTGAAGACCTCAATCGTCCACAGCGGGACGTAGCGCCAGCCGAGACGTTCGAGCATTTGCGGGCGCAGGCGGCTGCGTTCGCGCACGCTCATTTGCTGGTACCTGGCGGTGCCGTCGGACTCCACCGCAACGGGCGCCGGAATTTCGTGGTCGTCCCGCCCCAGCATCCGGAGCGGATCCGGTGCGGCGGCAAGGTCGAGCGCACCGTCGTAGTGGTGCCACACACGGGCGCCGCGGGCACCGAGCCTGTCGGCCAAATCGGCCACGAGGGGGTCCTCGCCGGTTTCGCGTTCGGTGTCGACGGCCCTTGTGGCGGGTGTGCCCAGCAGGGAGTTGCCGGACAGTTCACGGTCCAGCAGTTCAAAGAAGTCAACGGCACCATGGCTGAGGCGGCTTGCGTCAAGGTCCTCAGGACGGAAGCAGGTGATGACGTGGATGTGCGTCCGCGCCCGGGTCATGGCCAGGGCAAACTTGGAACGGCCGTCCGGTTCCGAAAGCGGGCCGAGGCCGTGCAGGGCCCGCCCGTGCGGCGTGCGGCCATAGCCCAGGGAAAAGATCACCCTGTCCCGGACCAGGCCTGCGGCGCGGTCCACCGTAACCACCCGGAATGATTCCGGGCCACTGGCAAAGAAGTCGTTGAGCAGCGGGTGGTTGGCCATCTGAAGCCTGATCGCCTGGGCGACCCGCACCGCGTGGCGGTCGCTGGCAGTGATGATGGCCAGCGATTCGCGCGGGCGCACCCGGGCGTGTTCGAACACCAGGTCGACGACCCGGTTGACCTCGGCCACCACGGATTCCACACCGCCGTCGCCCATGCCCGGCAGGCCCTTGCCATCCGGGAGGTAGTCGACGGTCAGTGAGCGTTCCAGGCCGGTCAGGACGCGCCCGTCCGGCAGGCGTTCCAGCTGCGAGTCGTAGAAGCCGCTGCTGAGCTGGCGCACGAGGTCTTCGTCGACCGCCCGGTAGCAAACGGTGAGCCGGTGACGCGGCAGTATCCTGGAGAGCGCACCAAACACGCTTTCCAGTGGGTGGGACCCGGCCGCGTTTTCACCCGGTGCAGCGACGGCAACGGAGAAGCTCTTGGGGCAGGCGGTCTGCTCGTCACCGAAGGCGATGACTTGGTCCGCGCGTGCCAGTGACGGCAGCGCCGACTGCAGGGAGGTTGATTCCGCGTCCAGGACGACCACGGCGTCAAACCGCCATCCTGATGGAACAGCCGACGGCACGGCCAGCGGGCTCATGGCAAAGACCGGTGCCAGGTTGCGGAGCAGGTCGGGTGTTTGGGTGGTCAGCGCACCCATGGACACGCGCCCGTCCTTCAAGAGGTTGCGCAGCATTTCACCCTGGCGGTGCGGCCCGGCCAGGGCCTTGGCCCATTCCTGCGCCAGGCGCCAGCGAATCCGGCCGGGCCCTGAGGCGACATGTGCCTGGTCTGCCAGCCGGAACTCGGCTTCCAAGCGGCGGAGGTTGTCGCCGTCGGACATGGCCAGGTACTCGTCGCCGCTGATCATCGCTTCCAGCGCGGATTGCCACCATGCCAGTTCCAGCTCGGCGCCGGTCTGCTCGGCCGGCACCTCACGGCGGGCCAAGTCGTCGAGGAGCTCGCCCAGGCCCTGCTCCTGCATGCCTTCAAGGAGCAGCGTGCGCTCGGGCAGGTTTTCCAGGGAGTCCCTGGACGCCACGAGTGCTTCAAGCCGGCCAACCAACTCGCCGGCGTTGAAGTTCAGGAGGTCGCCTCCGTCGACGGTGCGCTCCAGCACGGCCCCCAGGGAGAGCAGCTTCTTGCGCAGGTCCGCAAAAGTGCGGCTCAACTCGGCGAGGCCGGAGGGGACCGTGGGGTGGCGCTTGCTTGTGGCGGCCCCGGCCCACTGTGCGCTCTGTTCGCTGACCAGCACCAGGGAGGCGTGCAGGTCTGCGATGTGGACACCCGGGCGCACGAGGTCCTTGGCGTTGCGGCGGAAGCGGGCACGCTGCAGGGCCGGCATGTCGATGCCCCGCTCGCGGCGCCAGGCGTTGGTGGCGGTGGCGGCGATCATCTCGTCCGTGGGCCAGTCAAAGACATCGGCGTTGAACTTGTCCAGGCTTTCGCGGATGGCCACAAGCATGTCCAGCTGGCGGCCCCACTCGGCGAATGAGTTGCCCTGCCGGATCTGGCCGAATTCTGCGACGTCTCGCATCTTCTCGGCGAAGCCGGGAACGCGTGCATAGAGGTCCTCGGCCAGGGCGAACGCGGCCTCGGTTTCCTTGCGGGTCACCATGCGGGCTCCGTGCCAGGCGCTGCTGACCGCCACTTGGCTGAACGAGCCGAGCAGTGCCGCGCGCTGGAGCCGGTCCGTGAGCTCCTTGCGGTCGCGGATGCTGTCCAGGACGCTGCGCTTGAGCCGGACCGTGGTGGACGGTGCCGGATGGATTGAGGTCAGTTCAGCCAGCGACTGCATGGCCTGGTAGGGCGAGCAGCCCCACCGTTCGCGCACGTTGTGCAGGCTGGCTACGTGGTCCACGAGCTGGTGCCGGTGGTCAACGAGCGTTTCATGCAGTGTGTCCAGCTTCGGCTCTGAAGCCTTCTCGTTGCGCGTGATGGCCCGGATCAGCTGGGACTTGATCTGCTGGGGTCCGGTGTGGGCGCCCAGTTGCAGCAGGAGGGAGTCCAGGTCGAGGCCGGCAAATATCTGGGCGAATTCATTCAGCGTCCCGCGGCGTTCCCCGACCACCAGGACGCTCTTGCCGTCATGGACCAATTGCGCGACGGCGTTGATCGCCGTCTGCGTCTGGCCTGTGCCTGGCGGGGTGGACACCAGCACGGATTCGCCGCTGCGGATCAGGTCAAGGACGTACTGCTGCTGCGGATCGGCGTCGCGGACGAAGATTTCGTCGCGCGGGTGGCGTTCATCCAAGGCTGCAAAGCGGTCGAATTCCGGTTCCAGCTCAACGGGGAGCACGTCATCGCCGCTGTGGCCTTGAAGTTCCTCCAGCATTTCGCTGCGTTCAAGCAGTGCGGTGTCGCCCAGGTGGTCGGCCAGAAACGCGAAAGTCGAGACCACGAGTGAATGGTCCACGCTGGCACTAAAGATCGGCCCGAGCATGGACCGGACACGCTCCAGCACAGGTGCCGGGTCGAATCGGGCCGTGCTGTAGGCCAGCCTGCCCAGGGCGGCGGCGTCAAGGTGGATATTGTGCTGTTCGGCCAGGTGGTTCACCAGTGCCGGGTTGACCTGGGCCTGCTCCATGAGCTGAAGTTCGTAGTCATCCTGGCCAGCCCGGACGGTCAGGGCGACGGCGGCCAACAGCACGGGTGCGCAAATGTCGCCGCTGCCGTCGCCGTCCACGGTGGACCATCGCGCCATGCCGGCGGCAAGGTAGCCGACGTCGATGCCGCGGTCGGTGCTCAGTTCAAAAATTTTGGCCCGCAGTGCTGCAGCAGCCCGCTTGGCGCCGGCATAGTGCTCCGGCTCCCGGATGAGGGTCGACAGGCGGGTCTTTCGTCCGGCCAGCAGCTGGGCCAGGCCGGACGGGTGGGCGTGGCTGAGGTCAATGCTGCCGTGCGCTGTTTTCTCAAAGGCCAGGGCCGTGTCCGCCCCGGAAAAGGAGTCCAGTCCAGCAAGCCAGGTTTGGAATTCCGCGGAGCTCGCCGTGGGACCTGCAACTTCGGACACGGGTGCCTTCTTCTCTGCGCTAAAGCGAAACGGTCTTGACCATACTGACATGCAATTCAGGCTATCGTTTTCCGCCTGCTTATGCCTGCTCGGCACACTGGGGGACGCCAAAATAAGCCTGAAATAGCAGGCTGCGGGCGTCCCCCAGGGTGCCTAGCGCGGGATTACTCCCACTCGATGGTTCCCGGCGGCTTGGACGTGACGTCCAGGACCACGCGGTTGACACCTTCCACCTCGTTGGTGATCCGGTTGGAGATCTTCGCCAAGAGATCGTAGGGCAGGCGCGACCAGTCGGCGGTCATGGCATCCTCGGAGGAGACCGGACGCAGCACGATCGGGTGGCCGTAAGTGCGGCCGTCACCCATGACACCAACGCTGCGGACGTCCGCCAGCAGCACCACGGGCATTTGCCACACGTCGTTGTCCAGGCCGGCTGCAGTCAGCTCGGCGCGGGCAATGGCGTCAGCCTTCCGGAGCAGTTCCAGGCGCTCACCGGTGATTTCACCGACGATGCGGATTCCCAAGCCGGGGCCGGGGAACGGCTGGCGGCCGACGATCTCGGCCGGCAGGCCCAGCTCGGCGCCAACGGCACGGACCTCATCCTTGAACAGCGCGCGCAGCGGCTCGACGAGCTCGAAGCGCAGGTCTTCAGGGAGGCCGCCCACGTTGTGGTGGCTCTTGATGTTGGCTGCGCCTTCGCCGCCGCCGGATTCGACGACGTCGGGGTACAGGGTGCCCTGGACGAGGAACTTGATCTCCTCGCCTTCCAGGGCGGCCTCGGCCATGATGGCACGCTCGGCTTCCTCGAAGGCGCGGATGAATTCGCGGCCGATGATCTTGCGCTTGGTTTCCGGGTCCGAGACGCCCGCAAGCGCGTTCAGGAATCGGTCCTGTTCGTTGGCAACGTACAGCTTGGCACCGGTGGCTGCCACGAAGTCGCGCTCCACCTGCTCGGCTTCGTCCTGGCGCAGCAGGCCGTGGTTGACGAACACGCAGGTGAGCTGGTCGCCCACTGCGCGCTGCACCAGCGCGGCTGCAACGGCGGAGTCAACACCGCCGGAGAGCCCGCACAGAACCCGGGCATCGCCGATCTGGTTGCGGATGAGCTCCACCTGCTCGTCGAGGATGGAGGTGGCAGTCCAGTTCTTTTCCAGCTTGGCGCCGTTGAACAGGAAGTTCTCCAAGACCTGCTGGCCGAACTCGGAGTGCTTGACCTCGGGGTGCCACTGCACACCGAAAAGGCACTTTTCCTCATTCGCGAAGGCAGCAACAGGGGCGCCTGCGGAGGTGGCCAGGACGTCAAAGCCCTCGGGCGCCTGGTGCACGGCGTCGCCGTGGCTCATCCAGGTGGTCTGCTCGGCGCCGGTCGAGGCGAGGATGGAACGGCTTTCGCCCAGGATCTGCACCTGGGTTGCGCCGTATTCGCGCTGGCCTGTTTCGGCGACGGTTCCGCCCAGGGCTGCTGCCATGGCCTGGAAGCCATAGCAAATGCCGAGGACCGGAATGCCGGCTTCAAAAAGGTCTGCGCCAACGTTGGGCGCACCCTGGGAGTAGACGCTTGAGGGTCCACCGGAGAGGATGATGGCAGCTGGGTTTTTAGCCAGCAACTGCTCAGTTGTATAGGTATGCGGCACGATTTCCGAGTACACATTGGCCTCACGCACACGGCGCGCAATCAACTGGGCGTACTGGGCACCGTAATCCACAACCAGGACGGGCTTCTGGGAAGTCTGGGCCTTAGCGGGAGTAGTCACCCACCAATCTTAACCCACACCGGCACCGCCTTGCCCCGCACCACCGCCGGAGGTGACGAGCACCTCATCTTTCCCAATGCGGCGGCTTCAATGGTGCTTAAATCCGAAATGCTCTCGCAGTGGGTGCGAGAGCACTTCGGGAAAACCAGGCATTGCTCCGAGGACGCCCCAGGAAAAGCAGCAATTGCTGCGAGGGCATCGCAGAAAAGAGCTGCCAATGGTGCGAGGGGGTTGGCTTTAGTAGCGCTTGCCGGCCTTTGGGTTGGCGGCCACTTCCGCCAGAACTTCCTTGTGCACCTTGGCTTCAACGAAGAAAGACAGGAAGGGGACGACGCCGCCGAGGGCGATCAGGACAAGCCGGCTGAAGGGCCAGCGCATGAGGGTCCAGAGGCGGAAGTCGGAGATCAAGTACACCACGTACATCCAGCCGTGGATGATCAGCACCATGGTGGACAGGTTCACGCCGCCAGTCACGGAGTGGATGGGGGCAAGACCAAAGCCGTGGGCGGCCCCCGTCACTGTGTCGGTGCCGCCGGCCACCAGGACGCTGCCAAAGCCGTAGCGGAAGATCAGTTCAACCACCAGCAGCAACAGCATGACGCCAGTTGCGTAGGCCAGGTACTTGTAGAACTTCAAGGCGGAGAGGATCTGTGCGGGGGTGCCGCCAAAACGGCGCTTGGGCGCGGCCTTGGCGCCCGGCTGTGCGGGTGCTTCCGGCGCGGTGCTGGATTCGGTGTTCTTCGGCTCGGTCACTGTTGCCGGCCCTCCTCAATGTGGTTCGTGGTGTCTGTGTGCCGGTTCGGCACTGTGGCGGGCTGGCCGCCGCCGGGCCCGTCGAGGTCCCCGCCCTTGTCGTCATCATCATGGTCGATGTCGAACAATTCGTCCTGTTCGCGGCGGTAGTCGTCGGCGACGAGGCGCCACCAGAGGAAGAGAGCGAATCCGGCGAAGATGACCCATTCGGCGGCGTAGAAGATGTTGAGCCAGTTGATCTTGTCGTTCTGGTCCGTGGCGGTGACGGTGATTGGGACCAGCGCCCCGTTGGAGGCTGCCGCACCAACGTTCTGGCCGTCCAGCGTTTCACTGTGGGAAACGATGAAGGCCGCGTAGGTGGTCACTTCCCAGACGTTGGTCAGCTCCGCGGACGCCAGTGCGGAAACCTGTCCCTCGGGCAGCTTTTGTGAAACTACAGGGCCCTCCGAGTTGAGCAGGCGGCCCTCGACTTCCAGGGTTCCGGTTGGGGCAGCCGGGACGTTGTCCGGCGTGGGAATCCAGCCGCGGGCGACGGGAATCACGACCTCCTCGGTTGCTGCCACGCCTTCCAGAACGGGTGCGCCATCCACAACAAAGGCAGTGACTACCCAGTAGCCAATCCTCTCGTCCTGGACGCGGGAGGAGACGAGCACCTGCCTGGACGGGTCAAAATGGCCCTTGGCGGTGACCAACTGGCCCTCGATGTTGCCCGTCATGGTCTGCCCGGGTTCCATGGTGTCAAGCAGGGGCTGCACCTTCTCCGTCACGGACGGCGGGGCAACATCCTTCTCCAGCGAACGGGAAAACTGCCATTGGCTGAGGAGGACTAGGACGGCGGCGACAGCCAGCGCAAACAGCAGCGCTGCTATCCATTTGGGCTTGACGGCAGTTTTTAACACACTTCAACGGTACTTCGTAACCATGTAGAACAACGAATGCACCCACGGCGCCCGTCCTGCCCGCTGCCCCGGCCGGGCCGCAGGCGGCAGGCGAGTGCCGCCGTCGTGCATGGTTTCAGTGGTCGAAGAACACCAGGGTCGAGTTGATGAGTTCGGCAATAACCTCGGCGTCGTGGGCGCGGCGCAGCGACTCGCGGAAGTTTTCCTTGAACAGCGAGCGGGCCAGCGTGGCCAGGACCTCCAGGTGCGCCGAGAAGGAGCTGGCGGGCGTCGCGATGAGCAAAATCACGTTGGCCGGACCGTCCACCGCGCCAAAATCCAGGCTGTGGTCGAACTTGGTGATGCCCACCGCGATGGAGATTTCGTTGACGAACGCACTGCGGGCGTGCGGCAGGCCGATCCCGCCGGGCAGGCCGGTGGCCATCTGGTGCTCGCGGGCGTTGACGTCGGCAAGGAAGCCTTCCAGGTCCGAGATGCGGCCCTGCCCGTACAGTTTTGCGGCGAGCTGTGCGGCGGCATCCTCCTTGGAGTCGGCCACCATTTCCAGGATCACGAGGCCCGGGTTGGTCAGTTCGGTTTCATAGCGTTCCAGCGAGCCCTGCGTCATCGGTACCTTTCGCATGCGTCCAAGGGAGGGCCCCGCACCGGGTCGTCCCGCGTCCAGTCTAGCCGGGCTAAATGCCGGGGCGCCCGTCCGTAACGGACGGGCGCCCTTGCGGCGGAAGCACAGGCTACGGGGCGACAATGACCTCGACGCGCTGGAATTCCTTCAGGTCCGAGTAGCCGGTGGTAGCCATGGAGCGGCGCAGGGCACCGATCAGGTTGGAGGCGCCGTCGGCCTGGTGTGCCGGGCCGTGCAGGACCTCTGCCAGCGTGCCCACAGTGCCCATGTGGACGCGGTGGCCGCGCGGCAGTTCCTGGTGGTGCGCCTCGGCACCCCAGTGCCAGCCCTGGCCGGGTGCCTCGGCAGCCCGGGACAGTGCGGCGCCAAGCATGACGGCGTCGGCGCCCATGGCGATGGCCTTGACGATGTCGCCGCTGGAGCCCATGCCGCCGTCGGCGATCACGTGAACGTAGCGGCCGCCGGACTCGTCCATGTAGTCGCGGCGGGCCGCGGCAACGTCGGAGATGGCGCTGGCCATGGGTGAGCGGATGCCCAGTGCACGGCTGGTGGTGGTGGACGCGCCGCCGCCAAAGCCGACCAGGACGCCCGCCGCGCCGGTGCGCATGAGGTGCAGGGCCGGGGTGTAGCCGGCCGCGCCGCCCACGATGACGGGGACGTCAAGTTCGTAGATGAACTGCTTGAGGTTCAGCGGTTCGGTGGACTTGGACACGTGCTCGGCGGAAACCGTGGTGCCGCGGATGACGAAGATGTCCACGCCCGCCGCCACAACGGTCTTGTAGAACTCCTGCGTGCGCTGCGGCGTGAGGGAGCCGGCAACGGTCACGCCGGCGGCACGGATCTCGGCCAGGCGGGCGGTGATCAGTTCTGCCTTGATGGGCTCGCTGTAGATCTGCTGGAGGCGCACGGTGGTCTCGGCGTCAACCACGGAGGCCTGCAGCAGCGCAATCTCGTCGAGCAGCGGCTGCGGGTCCTCATAGCGGGTCCACAGGCCTTCCAGGTCCAGGACGCCCAGGCCGCCGAGCTTGCCGAGGGCAATCGCCGTCTCCGGTGACATGACCGAGTCCATCGGCGCACCGAGGACGGGGATGTCGAACTGGTAGGCATCGATCTGCCATTTCACCGACACATCCTGGGGGTCGCGGGTGCGCCTGGAGGGCACAATCGCAATCTCATCCAACGAGTATGCGCGGCGTCCACGCTTTCCACGGCCAATCTCAATCTCATAAGTCACGCCCCCTAGCCTATCGCAGGGAGCGCCCGGGCCATGAAAACCGGGCTAGTCCGTGCTGCCCGCCACAGCCGCCAGCTCCTTCGCCGCGGCCTCCTCCAGCACCGCGATCGCCTCCACCCGGGACGCCATCGCCACAAAATCCGGCTCACCCGGGGCCCCGACCAGCGCCGTCAGGGCATCCCAGTGCTCCCCCAACGCGCGGTATTGTGCGGCGGTTTCGGCCAGCCCTGCCCGTTCGACGCCGGACACCCCCTCCCCTGCCAGCGCCACCTCGTCGAGGAATTGCGCATACAACGGCCGCAGCGCGCCGGGCCCGCTGTAGCGCTTCCCCGCCAGCAGCCCGTGCAGCATGCCCATGCCGGTGGCGGAGCGTTCCGGGTCGCCAAAGATCCGCATCCAGCCGTGCTTGGTGGACGCATCCACAAGCCGCTGCGCCCAGGTCTGCATGCCCAGCACGCCGAAGTTCTTGGCGTATCCCGGCGGAATCCCGGGCGGCGCCTGCTGGGACAGGAGCTCCGCCGCGGTCTCAGCCATGGCATGGCGCACCACTTCCGCGGTCAGCGACTCGCCCTCCTGCGCCGCCCCGCCGCGGACCACGACATGCCCCTGCCAGTGCTTGTCCGCCTTGCGCGAGCCGCGCGCCTGCGCCAGCGCGGCCGCGGTGATCCGCTCAAGGCGCCCGCCGCCGTCGTCCATCAGGTAGCCGGCACCCTCCCTGGCCACCACCGCAACGTCCATGGAGTCCATGTCGGCCAGCGGGTCCTTCGCGATCCAGGGGAGTTCACCGCGCACAACACGCACGACGGCGGGCACCCCGGTTTCGAGTGCGGCGTCCAGTCGCGACTGGGCCAGCTTGGCGCTGCCCGTCTGCTGGATGTTGACGGCGGCGCCGGAGCGGCGGAGCAGGTTCTCGGTGTAGGGGCCGGGGTGGAAGCGGGTCACCGCCGACGCCGTGGTGATGTCCTTGTATTCAAACGTGAAGATCATGAAGCCGATGCCGCCGGCCAGCCCAGCCAGCATGGCCTCCGTAAACGGTTCGCCGGTGAACGGGCTGCGCACGCCCGAGGCGGACAGGACGCGGGTCCACAGGCCGGCATCCCAGTGCGAATATTCGGCGGAGTGGTCATAGGCGGGAAGCATGCGTTGATTCTAGCCGCGATGGTGAGGACTCCCCATCGCGCACGGCAGCGCGCGGCGCTAGTGTGGGACGGAAATCGTTGTGCGCGACGCACCCACCAGCGACACCTAAGGCAGGCTCACATGGCAGACGGCATGATCGGCGCGGATCCGGAACAACTGCGCGACCTGGCCAAGACCATGGCCACCTCCGGCGAAACCCTGACCCAGTTGTCCTCCACCCTCCACAACGTGATCAGCAGGGCGCAGTGGAACGGTCCGGACAGCGAAATGTTCCGCGGCCGGTGGAACAACGGACTGCGCCTGACACTGCACGACACCGGGGCGACGCTGACCCAGCAATCAGCCGCAATCAAGGCCCAGGCCGATGAGCAGGAACAAGCGAGCGCCGACACCGGCGGCGGAACAGGCGGCGGGGCTCCCGGCGGCGGTTCCTCCGGAGGGGACGGCGCCGATTCACCCCTGCAGGGACTGGTCGATGCGAACGGCAACCCCATTTACCAAGCCGGCAACCTCTTCGCTTCCGCCACGGGGATCCTGGCCAGCAACCTCCTCGGCAAGATGGTGGACGCCGGGCTGTTGCGCAGGATGCCGTGGAGCCTGCTGAGCGCCGAGGCGGGCCAGCTGGGGCAGTACGTCAAGGGCACGCAACTGCTCAACGGGCTGTCCATGGTGGGCCGCGCCGCGGGGGTCCTCAGTGTCATCGGCGGCGGCGTCCAGCTGGCCAACGGGATCATGACGGGCGACACCAACCAAATCATTGACGGCGGCGTCACAACCGTCCTGGCCGTCGGCTCGTTCATCCCCGTCGTCGGCCCCGCCTTCGCCGTGGCAGGCGTCGCGTGGGCCGGACTGGGCATGCTGTCCACCAGCCTCGGCTACGGCTCCACCAGCGAAATGATCGGCGCCGGCGCCAGCTGGGTGGGCGACAAGGTCTCCGACGGTGCCGAGTGGCTGGGCAAGGAAACAGCCAATGTCGCCAAGAAAGCGTGGGGATGGCTGACCGGTGGCTAGAGTTGAGCAAGCCCAAAACCCCATTCAGACACCAAGGAATGAAGGACCAATGACGGACGAATCAGAGCTCCTGCTGACGGACCATGAACTTCTGGCCCTGCTTGCCATGAATCCCGGTGAATCCACCACGTTCACCCGCGAGCTGTTCCGACTGGCCGCTGTTCCCCACCAGGACGTGCTGGAGCGGGCAGGCATCACCACCCTGCTGGCCCGAGGCATGGCCCAGGCCAGCGGCGACGACATCGAGCCCGTGGGCCGTGGAGCCCTCGTGGCTGCGGTCCTGACCACGTCCACGGCCTGGCTGGAGGTGGCGTTTGTGACGCCCAAGGTTGACCATGTCATGTTCGTGGCGGCCTCGGAACATGGCTCGCTGCTGCTGTCGCTGGACAGGTTGGGCGTCCACCAGGTGCGCCCCGTGGACACTTCCGACGGCGTTGCGCACCTGGGCGTCCTGCTCGCCCGCGCCTATCTTCAGGATGCAACGGACGGACTGCCGGCCGCAGCCATGGTCACCCGCCATGCTGCAACGGAGTCCCCCCGCACGGCACACCTGAGGCGCGAACCGAATGATGCCTGGACCTTGAAAACCGGCAACGGTGATGCTGCACAGGCCGTGGCCGTCCCGGCGGCCGAGGCTTTTGACCTGTTCAGCGCAGCCCTGGCCTGATGGCCCAGACACCTTCACCCAACGGCAGCAGCCCGCGCATGCGTGCTGCAGCGCTCCTGCTCGCCACGGCCGCCGTCGCCCTTGTTTTTGCGGCACTGGCCCTGGTCAACCCCGTACTCGGCGGCCGCACCCATGCCGGCACGGCATGGGTGGGTGCCGGGATCTTTGCCATTGTCCTGGTGCTGGCCTGGCTCCGCGTGCGGAAGGGCTCCATCCAGCACAGAGCCGCAGCAGCAGCCCCGGCGGCGACCGGGCCCAAAACCGCGGCGTTGGTGGTCATTGCCGTGGTTCTGTGGCTCATGGCCGGCTTGTTCTGGTACTTCACCGCGGTGGGGATCGACCTGCAGTTCGGTGTTGACCCGCTGCTGTTTTCAGTTCCCCTGACCATTTATCCGTTCCTGATCCTCGGGGTTCGCAGCCTCCCGCAAGCATCAACTCCCGTGAAAGACCGCTGACAATGAGCCACACAACCCCGTTCCCTGCCATGCCGCAAAGACCGTTGGACTATTGGTTGAATTCCGACATGGCACGCATGGCTCCGGAAACCACCACCTCGGCGCTGCGCGACATGGCATGGAGCTTTGGACAATGGCGCGGGCTTGCGGCAGCCATGACCGGCCTGGGCATGGCCGTTCTGGGCGGCGGGATTCTTGCGGTGGCCACAATGCCGGGCATGCCGGGCCTGTGGATCAGCTTGCTGGTTGCCGGTGCGGCCATGCTGGCAATCGCCGTCGTCATCCGTTCCGCCAAGTTACCGCGCATTGCCCATGCCTCCCCACCCCAAGCTTCAAGGGCACCGGGAAAGACGTCCTCCGGGGTGGGGCTGGCCGTGCTCATCACGCTTGCCGTGGGCGGCCCCATGGCACTTGCCTTGGGTGGCTGGCTGTCGCAGGGACCGGGGCCGGCCATGTCATTTGTGGTGGTTGCCCTGCTGTTTCTTGTGGGCACCGCCAGCGTCTTCGTGGCACCCGCTTACTGCATGCAGCATGCGCGGCGGGACTTCCGTGCCTACATTGCGAGAACTCCAGCTGTGCATCAGGACCTGGAAGCCATGTCGCTCAACTGGCACGATCCCACCGGAACCAGGAACTTCGGGCCGTTGTAATCCCTGGCCGTTTCCACCTCTCATGCAGGGACCCTCGCGGGAGTGGGCCCCTCGGCGGATAGCGCCTCTCCACCTCCCCACCCTCGCTACTCCCCGCCCGCTCCCACCGTTCGCAAGCTCACGCCGGGACCCCCGCGGGCGTGGGCCCCCGGGCGGGGCCCCTCGGCGGATAGGCTTAGCCACATGACTGAGACTGAACTGCGCCTGACCGACCACGAGCTGCTGACCCTGCTTTCCATGACGCCCACGGAATCGGCCGCCGTCACGCTGGGCCTGCTGCGGCTCGACCAGCACGGGGACAACGAACTGCTGCACAACGCCGGGCTCACCACACTCATG
Organism: Arthrobacter stackebrandtii; assembly: GCF_017876675.1. Lineage (NCBI taxonomy): Bacteria > Bacillati > Actinomycetota > Actinomycetes > Micrococcales > Micrococcaceae > Arthrobacter > Arthrobacter stackebrandtii. The sequence continues at coordinate 2,579,960 of NZ_JAGIOI010000001.1, read as the reverse complement.
GTGCGGGGCCTGGCCGCGCCGCAGGGCGAGAAGATCGTGCCCGTCGACAAGACGGCCATTGTCGGCACGGTCCTCTCGCAGGCGCAGGAATGGCTGGAGATCAAGCTGACCACGCCGAGCAGCGAACACGTGTTGTTTGCCGTGGGTTCCAACGTGGGCGCGGTGCTGTTGAGCATCAGCCCGTTTGGCGTCCACGAAATCCAGCCCATCGAATCTGGCACTGCCATGCTGGAGCTCGCCCTGCACCTGTGCAACGAGTATCTGACCGGTGCCGCCGAAGGTCTCCCCGCCACCGCCGTGGTGCGCCGCCTGCGCGTTGACGCCGAGGGCGTTGTCGCCCAGCTGACAGCCGTGGAAACCGGCGACTGGGTCCTGCGCTCCGGAACGGAATCGGAGTTCGTGGAAGATTCAGTCCCCGCAGCCGACGCCGTGGAGCAGTTCAAGGCCGCCCTCAACGCGTAGTCCGACACATCCGGCTTTCAGCAGCCTTCCTCCCCCAAGTTGAAGCAGCAGACAACGCGATCCGGCGACCGCCCGGTGCGTTGAAACAGCAGGTGCTGCTGTTTCAACCAACCGGATCAGGCTGGACGCGGCGGGCAGAAACCCCACGACAGATACCCGACCGCTCCTGGGCGAAGTCTTGGCCGCCATCCGCCCGGCGCCGGGCCCGCTGTGAGCTGTCACCAGGCCGGACATCCCTGAACCAACGACGGCGGCGACGCACCTTTGGAAGGTGCGTCGCCGCCGTCGTGCTTAAGCGGGCAGAACCGGCTGAACCGTTACTTGTTCAGGTAGTTGGGAGCCTCAACCGTCATGGTGATGTCATGCGGGTGGGATTCCTTCAGGCCGGCCGGGGTGATGCGGACGAACTTGCCGCGGGCCTTCAGCTCGGCGATGTTGGGCGAGCCGACGTAGAACATGGTCTGGCGCAGGCCGCCGACGAGCTGGTAGGCGACGGATGCCAGCGGTCCGCGGTAGGCCACGCGGCCCTCGATGCCTTCAGGGATGAGCTTGTCGTCGCCGGAGACGTCTGCCTGGAAGTAGCGGTCCTTCGAGTAGGAGGTGTTCTTGCCACGGGACTGCATGGCGCCGAGGGAGCCCATGCCGCGGTAGGCCTTGAACTGCTTGCCGTTGACGAAGACGAGCTCGCCCGGGGACTCGGCGGTGCCGGCCAGGAGGGAGCCGAGCATGACGGTGTCGGCGCCGGCCACGAGGGCCTTGCCGATGTCGCCGGAGTACTGCAGGCCGCCGTCGGCGATCAGCGGGACGCCGGCCGGGATGGCGGCCTTGGCGGATTCGTAGATGGCGGTGATCTGCGGGACACCGACGCCGGCAACGACGCGGGTGGTGCAAATGGATCCCGGGCCGACGCCGACCTTGATGCCGTCGGCACCGGCGTCGATCAGGGCCTGGGCGCCTTCGCGGGTGGCTGCCTGGCCGCCGATGACGTCCACGTGGGCGGCGGCCTTTTCGCTCTTGAGGCGCGCGATCATTTCCAGCACGCCCTGGCTGTGGCCGTTGGCGGTGTCGACGAACAATGCGTCAACGCCGGCCTCGACCAGGGTCATGGCGCGTTCGAAGCCGTCGCCGAAGAAGCCGATTGCAGCACCGACGAGCAGGCGGCCTTCGGAGTCCTTGGTGGCGAGCGGGTACTGCTCGGCCTTGGAGAAGTCCTTGACGGTGATCAGGCCGCGAAGGATGCCGGCGTCGTCAACGAGCGGGAGCTTCTCAATCTTGTTCTTGGCCAGCAGGCCGGAGGCGTCTTCGCGGCTGATGCCGACCTTGCCGGTGATCAGCGGCATGTGCGTCATGACGTCGCGGACCAGGCGCTGGGAGTATTCGCTCTCCGGGATAAACACGGTGTCGCGGTTGGTGACGATGCCCACGAGACGTCCGCCTTCGTCAACCACGGGCAGGCCGGAGACGCGGAAGCGGGCGCACAGCTCGTCGAGGTCGGCGAGTGTGGCGTCGGGTCCAACGGTCACCGGGTTGGTGATCATGCCGGATTCGCTGCGCTTGACGAGGTCGACTTCCTCGGCCTGGCGCTCGATGGACAGGTTGCGGTGGATGACACCCAAGCCGCCCTGGCGGGCCATGGCGATGGCCATGCGCGATTCCGTCACGGTGTCCATGGCTGCGGACAGCAGCGGAGTCTGGACGGTGATGCGCTTGGAGACCCGCGAGCTGGTGTCGGCATCGGACGGGATGACGTTGGTGTGCCCGGGAAGGAGCAGGACGTCGTCGTAGGTCAGGCCAACAAAGGCAAAGGGGTCATGAATTTCAGGCTGGGACACGAAGGCTCCTTGGCAGGGGTAGAACCATTGGGGGATGCATCCGATGGCCTGTTCCGTGATTACGAAGCTGGCCTGTGCGTTGGTTACAGTCTAAAACGAAAGCCGCCTAGGCCCTATTCCCGAGTGCTGCGTCACATCGGGACGCCCCACGCTGCCCGTGGGGCGTGTCACGGCCGCCGGCGGCGACCCGGCAAAAGTGCCCTCAGCGCGTTGAGGATTGTGGCCAGGTCAACCAGTTCCTGGGACAGGGCGCCTGCCACGGCCGGGATGCAGCCGAACGCCGCAAGGACCATCAGCCCCACGCTGAGGATGATGCCGATCCAAATGCTCTGGACGGCGATCTTCATGGTGCGCCGGCCGATCTCAACCGACTGGGCAACCTTGGCCAGGTCGTCCAGCATGATGACCACATCCGCCGATTCGCTTGCCGCGGTGGAACCCTTGGCACCCATGGCGATGCCGACGTCGGCCGCGGCCAGGACGGGTGCGTCATTGATGCCGTCGCCCACCATCAGGACCGGACGGTGTTCCAGGGTGGTGACGATCCGGACCTTGTCCTCGGGGAGCAGCCCCGCCCTGACCTGGTCAATTCCGGCCTCCCGCGCGATGTGCTCCGCGGTGGACTGGGCGTCGCCGGTGAGCATGATCGCGTGGCCAACACCCATGGCATGCAACGAGGCGATGGTGGCGGCGGAGTTGGGCCGGATGGGGTCGCGCATGATCAAGGTTCCGGCGAAGCGGCCGTCGACGGCCACGTAGACGGCCAACTGCCCTGAGGCGAGCTCCGCGGCGGCCAGGCCGGAGGCGTTCTCCGCAATGAACGCCGGCTTGCCAACAATCACGGCGCGGCCGTTGCATGTGGCCGCCACCCCGTTTGTGGCGTGCTCAACCGCATCATCGGATGGGTGCAGTTCCAGGCCCCGGCTGAGGGCGGAGTCAATGACCGCAGAGGCAAGCACGTGGGAGGAATACTGCTCCGCGGACGCGGCAAGTGACAACAGTTCCCCTGCTCCGAATCCGCTCGCCGGCCGAACCTCTTCCAGCGTGGGGTGGCCGCCAGTCAGCGTGCCTGTCTTGTCAAAGGCGGCCGACCTGACCCGGGCCAGCTGTTCCAGCGTGCCGCCGCTCTTGATGATGATGCCGGCCTTGGCCGCACGACTCATGCCGCCCAGGAACGCGACGGGTGCGGCGATCAGCAGCGGGCACGGAGTTGCCACCACGAGGACCTCGGCAAAGCGCGCCGGATCCTTGCTAAGGAACCAGGCGAGACCCGCCAGCGCCAGTGCCACGATCGTGAACGGCACGGCGTACCTGTCGGCCAGTCGGACCACCGGAGCCTTGCTGTCGGCGGCCGCCTGGACGAGCGCAACGATGCGGCTGTATTGAGAATCCGCCTCCGTGGCAGTGACCTCCATACGCACGGCGGCGGATCCGTTGACGGTTCCGCTGATGACGGGTTCCCCGGCCACACGGTCCACGGGAAGGCTCTCCCCGGTGATGGCAGCCTCGTCAAATGACGCAGACTCCGAGCGCAGCAGCCCGTCCACCGGCACCACCTCGGCCGGCTTGATGACCAGAATGTCACCCACCCGGACCTCCGCCACGGACACTTCCTCCGTCGCCCCGTCGGCACCTTCGCGGTGGGCTGTGAGCGGTGCCCGGTCCAGGAGTGCCTTTAGTTCTCGCTGCGCACGGCCCGCCGCGTAGTCCTCCAGCGCCTCGCCGCCGGAGAGCATCAGGACAATGATCAAGGACGCGATGTACTCTCCCACCACCACCGTGGCGACAATGGCGGTCACGGCGAGGATGTCGATCCCCCAGTGTCCGCGCATGATGTCCCTGACCATGCCAATCCCCTGCTGGACCGCAATTCCGACGGCGTACACGCTCGCCACCCATTGTGCGGCCGTGTCCAGTCCCGACAGGGCCAGCCCGCCGGCCACCGCCATGACCACCAACGTCAGCGCCACAACGGGGTAACGGCGGATGAACCCGGCCAACTTTCCTGCCTTCCCGGGCTCATTCACGGGCGCCACATCATGGCGGCTCACAAGATCAAGCGGCGGCTGGTTCACAGAATCGTCCATGCTCAACAGTGTTGCCTGAGCCGGCCGTTATGCCAACTCCAACACCCCAACGCCACCTCCAACGAAAAATGACACCGCTCCCGCTTTCTGACACCGGGATATCGGTGTCAGAAAGCGGGAGCGGTGTCATAAATGCCAGATCAGGTGATCCGGCCAACTTCCGGCACGTTAGTGCTGGTGTCCTGCTTCGTCATCCTCGGCAGGCTTGTCCGTCACGAGAACTTCGGTGGTGAGCACCAAAGCCGCGATGGAGGCTGCATTGCGAAGGGCCGAGCGGGTGACCTTGACGGGGTCGATGACGCCGTCTTCGATCAGGTTGCCGTAGACGCCGGTGGCTGCGTTGAAGCCGAAGCCGTCTTCCAGCTCGCCAACCTTGTGCACCACAACGTAGCCGTCGTGGCCGGCGTTCTGGGCAATCCAGCGCAGCGGCTGGGCGATGGCCTTGCGGACCAGTTCAATGGCGGTTGCTGCGTCGCCGGTGAGGGCTGCAACGTTGGCATCTTCGTCCAGGGCCTTGCCGGCCTGCACCAGTGCGGAACCGCCACCGGCCACAATGCCTTCTTCCAAAGCTGCACGCGTTGCGGACACGGCGTCCTCAATGCGGTGCTTCTTTTCCTTCAGCTCGACCTCGGTGGCTGCGCCAACCTTGATCACGCCGATGCCGCCGGCCAGCTTGGCCAGGCGTTCCTGCAGCTTTTCCTTGTCCCAGTCGGAGTCGGTGCGCTTCAGTTCGGCGTGCAGCTGGGCAACACGGGCTGCCACATCGTCGGCCGTGCCGGCGCCGTCAACAATGGTGGTGTTGTCCTTGGTGACGGTGATGCGGCGAGCCGTACCCAGTACTTCCAGGCCAACCTGGTCCAGGGACAGGCCGATCTCCGGGGAGACAACCTGGGCGCCGGTCAGGATTGCAATGTCCTGCAGCATGGCCTTGCGGCGGTCGCCGAAGCCGGGAGCCTTGACGGCAACAACGTTCAGCGTGCCGCGCAGACGGTTCACGATCAGCGTGGACAGTGCCTCGCCGTCGACGTCTTCGGCAATGATGAACAGTGGCTTGTTGGCGGCAAGTGCCTTTTCCAGCAGCGGCAGGAATTCCTGCAGGTTGGAGATCTTGCCCTGGTTGATCAGGACCAGTGCGTCTTCCATGACTGCTTCCTGGCGTTCCGCGTCGGTGACGAAGTACGGGGACAGGTAGCCCTTGTCGAACTGCATGCCCTCGGTGAGGACCAGTTCGGTGGAGGTGGTGGAGGACTCTTCGATGGTGATGACACCATCCTTGCCGACCTTGTCGAACGCCTCGGCGAGCAGGTCGCCGATTTCCTGGCTCTGCGCGGAGATGGCAGCAACTTCTGCCACCTGGCCGCCGGCAACCGGGCGTGCGTTTTCGAGCAGGCGTGCGGCGATGGCTTCCACGGAAACCTGGATGCCGCGCTTGAGCTCGCCCGGTGCCGCACCTGCGGCAACGTTGCGCAGTCCTTCGCGGACCAGTGCCTGTGCCAGAACGGTGGCCGTGGTGGTGCCGTCGCCGGCAACATCGTTGGTCTTCGTGGCAACTTCCTTGGCCAGCTGTGCGCCGAGGTTTTCGTACGGGTCTTCCAGCTCCACCTCACGGGCGATGGTCACGCCGTCGTTCGTGATGGTGGGGGCGCCCCACTTCTTGTCGAGCACAACGTTGCGGCCGCGCGGGCCAAGCGTCACCTTGACGGTGTCGGCCAACTTGTTGATGCCGGCCTCGAGGGCCTTGCGGGCGTCGTCGTTGAATTCAAGCTGCTTTGCCATGTTTTTTGTCCTTTCACGCAAAGACCCCGCGGACGTGACCTAATCACGGTCCCGGTCGCGGGGCTTCACAAAGCGGTTGACGAAAGTCGTTACTTAACGACGATGGCCAGTACGTCGCGGGCCGAGAGGACGAGCAGCTCTTCGCCACCGGTCTTCACTTCGGTTCCACCGTACTTGGAGTAGATGACAACGTCGCCAACGGCAACATCGATCGGGACACGGTTGCCGTTGTCGTCAACGCGGCCGGGGCCCACTGCCACAACTTCGCCCTCCTGGGGCTTTTCCTTGGCAGTGTCCGGGATGACCAGACCTGATGCAGTGGTCAGCTCTGCTTCGAGCTGGCGAACAACAATACGATCCTCAAGAGGCTTAATAGAGACCGACACTCGGACCTCTCCTTCACACTAAAGTTCCATGGATGGTTGGCAGACTTCTTCGCCATGTGTATGGAGCCCAACCGTCGTCGCGGTGCCGGTGATGCTCCCATGGCCAAAAGGTTTGCGGGTTAGCAGCCTCAGGGTGAGAGTGCTAACTCTGACTCTATGGAATTGATTAGCACTCGGTCAAGGCGAGTGCCAGATTTTCCCCGTGAAGCACGACGGCGGCGGGCCGGGTTTCGCTCACGGCGCACCTTGGGCGGGCGGTCAGGACACCTACGCCGTTGTCATGAAGGCTGAGACTGTGCGGGCCGGCTGCCTGGCCTCGCTCCTGTATTTCGGGCTGCCGCGCACGGCCATGGCCCAAGCGGGCATCGTCTGGGCGCCTTCATGCTCTTGTCCCGCACGCGGCCCGCGGGATTTCCTTCCGGACACATCAAGGACGGAATCATCCGCAGGCCGCCTTCCGCCGTACGGTGCGGATACGTGTCCTTGGATCATGGGCGGTTCAGGCAACGCCGCAGCCCGTCTGGCTGTCGGTTCGGCGAAATGCACTTCGCCCATCAGGGGAGGGCAACGGGATGGTCCACTTCGATACTCGATCAACGCAACGTTCGACGGCTGCTGCCATCACGAGGCGGAGCAGCCGCCGGACGAGGATTCGATGCGCCTTTGGACCGCCCGGATGGAAGGGCCTGGCGAAAGCCGGCCGCGGGCACGTGGCCCGCCTGGATGGGTGAGTGGCAGATACCTTTGGCCGAGGCCATCGACGAGGCTAGGAGCACGTCGTGTCGAGCACGCTGGGCGGGGTCGACTGGAACGCCGACCTGGTGCGGGGCGGACCTGGCGCGGGAGATCCAGCAACTCAACCATCAGCCCGGCGATGGCCCGTGGGCGGGTGGCGTAACACTCCCGCTGGCATTGGCAGACCTGGGACTGATGGATGATTACGGGTTAGTCGTACAGCCGTCCTTGCGGATACGGGCCGACGCTGCTGGCAGGGCTCCGCGAACGAATCCAGCTCTAGCTCGTGGACAGTCACGATTTCCAGTCGGGAGCCGTCGCCATGCGATGCCGGCCCACTCAGTGAATGGTCTGACGGGGTTTGTTGTGGCATGTTGGCCGCTAGTTGGCGGGGCGCAGTCTTGCATCATCTGGGTAGGGTTGTGCCATGACATTCGCAAGCGCAGGAACACTCGGTGTCGTCCCCGGCAGGCGTGGCGAGCTGCTTGCCCATCTGACCCGGCGCAGTGACGTCCTCGGCCAGATCGGCTGTCTGGCGTATGAGGTGGGTGTCAGCGACGACGACCCCGACACAGTGTTCGTCGTGGAACTCTGGGAGAGCTCCGATGCGCACCAGGCATCCCTCACCTTGCCCGAGGTCCAAGCCTCCATAGCGGCAGCACAGCCACTCCTGTCCGGCGATTTTGGCGGGTTTCGCTTCAACGTCGTCGGATCACCATTACGCGACTGAACCGCGGTGCGCCGGGCTTTGATTCGACCAACCCTACCGAAATTTGGCGAAGACGCGCACCGGTCCGTCACTAAAATCGGCGCCTTCGGTCAGTCCCATGGACTCGTAGAAGGCACGTTGCCATGGCTCGTCGTCCGTGATGAGCACCGTCTGGCGCACATCGCAATATCTCTCGAGCACTTGTTCCAAGAGGGCTCGCCCGACGCCCGTTCCTTGATGTTCCGGATGAACCAGGATGTCTTGGAGATAGCAGATCGTCGCATCGTCGGAAATCGTCCGGGCAAGGCCAACCAGCCTGCCACCCGCATTCCAGGCAGATACGAGAAAGGCCGAATTCTTGACTGCTCGAAAGAGCACCTCTGGGTCGTTGGTGTAGCTCGTCCAGCCAACCGAGCCATACAGCGAAAGTAACTCGGCATCTGAAATGGCCGCGGAGGTCGACAACGTGAATGGTGGCATGCCTCCAATGTGGCTCTTCCGAATGCAGGGTGTAGGTGGGGTTGGTCAGTGATGAATCCGGGCGAGGAACTCGTTTCGGTATAGGTGAGGGCCTTGGTAGAGAATCAGATTGTCTAGATCCAGATTTTTCTACAGCAAGGCCCTCGTGTTCAACGCTACTCTTCAATGCCCTGACCTGACTACTTTCTGCCGCCTTGACAGGCTTGGTCTGGAAGCGACCGGGCAGTTCCTTGCTCCTGATCGTGCTGTGATTGCCTGTCGGGTGGTGGCCACGGATGAATGGTGCCGTAAGTGTGGCGGCCAAGGTATCCCGCGGGATACAGTGACCCGGGAACTCGGCCATGAACCCTTCGGCTGGCGGCCGACGACGTTGCTGGTCCGGATCCGCCGCTATCGGTGTACCGGGTGCGGTCATGTCTGGCGGCAAGACACCACCCAGGCGGCCGAACCACGGTCAAAGCTTTCCCGTCGCGGCCTGGTGTGGGCGTTGGAAGGCATCGTGTGCCAGCACCTCACCGTCGCTCGCGTCGCCGAGGGGCTGGGCGTGTCCTGGAATACCGCGAACAAGGCCGTGTTGGCCGAAGGACGGCGGGTGCTAATCAATGACCCCACACGCTTCGACGGAGTAAAGATCATCGGTGTTGACGAGCACGTGTGGCGCCACACCAGGCATGGAGACAAATACGTCACCGTCATCATCGACCTCACCCCGGTCCGCGACAAAAAGGGCCCCTCCAGGCTGCTGGATATGGTTGAGGGCCGTTCCAAACAGGTCTTCGCTACCTGGTTGAAGGAACGCCCTCAAGCTTGGCGTGACGGGGTGGAAGTCGTGGCCATGGACGGGTTCTCCGGGTTCAAAAGCGCTGCCGCCGAAGAGCTGCCTGCCGCTGTTGCGGTGATGGATCCATTCCATGTCGTCCGTCTTGCCGGCGACGCGCTCGATGACTGCCGTCGCCGGGTGCAGCAGGCCACGTGTGGGCATCGGGGACGAGCCGGGGATCCGCTCTACAAAGCCCGGCTGACGCTGCATACCGGTGAAGGATTGCTGACCGAGAAACAACAAAAGCGAATCGCTGATCTCTTCGCCGAGGAGAAACATGTCGAAGTCGAAGCTACGTGGGGCGCCTATCAACGCATGATCGCCGCTTACCGGGCAGAAGACCCGGCCCAAGGTAAGAAGCTCATGCAAGCCCTCATTGATTCCCTCAGCAGCGGGGTCCCTGCAGCTCTGAAAGAACTGAAAAAGATGGGCCGAACACTCAAACGCAGGGCAACTGACATCCTCGCGTACTTCGACCGTCCGGGAACTTCTAACGGCCCAACTGAAGCAATTAATGGAAGATTGGAACACCTCCGAGGATCCGCCCTTGGCTTCCGCAACCTCACCAACTACGTCGCCAGATCACTGCTGGAATCCGGCGGCTTCAGACCGAAACTACACTCTCAATTCTGAAGAGCCTCCAATGTTGCACGAAGGATTGCCATCTGGACATTTGCAGCTAATTGCTTGCCCCGCCAAAAGTCAGTTCAAACCCACTCGACTGCTGTTTCATTCCTCGTTCGGATGCAAGGATGAGGCATGACATCAACCCCTGTACAGGTGCGGGACCTCAAGAAGTCCTACGGTGGATTCACGGCAGTGGATGGCATCAGCTTCGACATCCACGAAGGCGAAACCTTTGCCCTGCTGGGCCCCAACGGCGCTGGCAAGAGCACCACGATCGAGATCTTGGAAGGCTACCGCGACAGGTCCGCGGGCGAGGTCAGCGTTCTGGGCGTCGATCCGCAGCACGGTGGGCTGGAGTGGAAGGCACAGCTGGGGATCGTGCTTCAGTCGACCGGAGAAAGCGGAAACGTCACCGTCCTGGAGCAACTGGGCCACTTTGCCGGGTACTACCCGAAGCCACGCAAGGTCGCCGAGGTGATTGACGCCGTCGGGCTGGGCGGGAAAGAGAAGACCAGGATCAGCAAGCTCTCCGGAGGACAGCGCAGGCGGGTGGATGTGGCGCTGGGCATCATCGGACGCCCCAAACTGCTGTTCCTGGACGAGCCAACCACCGGTTTTGATCCGGAAGCCAGGCGCCAGTTCTGGGACCTGGTCAACCAGCTCAAGGCCGAGGGGACCACCATCCTGCTGACCACACATTACCTGGATGAGGCCGCAACCCTGGCCGACCGGGCCGGTGTCATCGTGGGCGGCAAACTGGTGGACATCGGACCCATCGATGACATTGGCGGGCACGACGCAAAGGTGCCGCTGGTGCGGTGGAGGCAGGACGGCGTCGTGCGTGTTGAGCGCACAACGGAGCCGGCCGCACTCGCGGCCCGGCTTTATGCGGAAGCCGGCGGGGAGGTGCCGGGGCTGGAAATCACCCGGCCCAGCCTCGAAGACATTTATCTGGACTTGGTGGGAAACCATGGCGGCGAGGAATCGGAAGGCAGTGCGGCGTGAGAACACTGCAGCTGGGCACCTCGCGCATTGGCTACGAACTGCGGCTGTACTTCCGCCAGGGCGATTCGGTGTTCTTCACCTTTCTATTCCCGATCCTGATGCTCTCGGTGTTTGCCGTGGCGTTCAGCACCAGCCCCAAGATCGGTGCGGACATGCCCGGCGGCGGCATCACGTATGCGGCGTTCTACCTGCCCGGCATGGTGGCTGCGGGCATGCTGCTCAGCGGCGTACAGAACCTGGGGGTGGACATTGCCGCGGAGAAGGGCGACGGCACACTGAAGCGGCTGGGCGGCACTCCCCTGCCGGTGTTCTCCTATTTCATGGGCAAGATCGGCATGGTGCTGGCCAGCTCGGTACTGCAGGTGATCCTGTTGTTGCTGGTGGCCCGTTTTGCCTTCGACGTCGACCTGCCCACCGAGGCATCCAAATGGCTGACGTTCGCCTGGGTGTTCCTGTTCGGTGTCATTACGAGCTGTGTTCTGGGCATTGCGCTCTCGGCACTGCCGCGGACAGGGAAGAGCGCCACGGCCGTGGTCATCCCGATTGTCCTGCTGCTGCAATTCATTTCCGGCGTCTACCTGCCGTTTTCCCAGCTTCCCGCCTGGCTGCAGAACTTTGCCGCCATTTTTCCGCTGAAATGGATGGCACAGGGCATGCGTTCGGTGTTCCTGCCGGCCTCGTTCGAGGCCTCCGAGCCCGGGGACGCCTGGAACCTGGGACTGGTGGCGCTGGTGCTCGCGGTGTGGCTCGTGGTTGGCCTGGTGCTGTGCCGCCTCACCTTCCGCTGGATCCGCAAGGACAGCTGAGGCACTGGCCGGGGCGCGTCAGTAGTACACCGCCAGCGGGCCGCGCGGGCCGTCGATCACCTGGACGGGGGTGTCGAAGACGCGGCTGAGGACGTCGTCGCGCATGATCTCCTCCGGGGTGCCGAACTCCACGACCTCGCCGTCCTTGACCGCGCAGATGTGGTCCGCGTAGTGGGCGGCAAAGTTGATGTCGTGCAGCACGATCACAATGGTCCGGCCCAGCTCCGACGCAGCCCTCTGCAGCAGCGCCATCATCTGGGCGGAGTGCTTCATGTCCAGGTTGTTCAGCGGCTCATCCAGCAGGACATAGTCGGTGTCTTGCGCCAGCACCATGGCCACGTAGGCGCGCTGGCGCTGGCCGCCGGAGAGCTGGTCCAGGTAGCGGTTTTCCAGTTCCCCAAGGTTCAGGAAGTCGACCGCCTGGCTGATGGCCTCCTCGTCGGCCACTGTCAGCCGGCCCTTGGAGTGCGGGAACCGGCCAAAACCCACCAGCTGGCGCACCGTCAGGCGGGCTACGAAGTGGTTCTCCTGGCGCAGCACGGACACAACCTTCGCCAGGTCCGCCGACTTCGTGGACGCCACATCCCAGCCTGCAATCTCAATGGTTCCGGCGTCGAGCCCCAGCAGCCGGCCGACCATGGTCAGCAGCGTGGACTTCCCGGCACCGTTGGGCCCCACCAGGGCCGTGACTCCCCCGGCGGGGATCACCAGGTCCACCGGGCCGATGGACACCTCGCTGTTGTAGCTTTTCCGGACGTCGGTCAGCGTGATCACAGTCGACCCTTTCGCAAAATAAAGAACAGGAACACAGAGCCGCCCACCACTTCGATGATGATGGAGACAACCCCTTCGGCATAAAAGACGTTCTTCATGACGAAGTACGAACCGCTCAGCACCACAAACCCCACGAGCGCCGCAATCGGGAAGACCAGCCGGTGGTCGAAGGTGTCGGCCAGCTGGTAGGCGAGCGTCGCCACGAGGAAGCCCAGGAACGTCATGGGCCCCACCAGCGCGGTGGAGGTGGCCATCAGGATGGACACCAGGAACAGCACCCGCATGACCTCGCGGCGGTGGTTCAGGCCCAGGCCGGTGGCGGTGTCGGAGCCCAGGGCAATGATGTTCAGCCGCCGGGAGTTGAGCAGCAGCAGCACCCCTGCGCCCACGCACAGCGGGATGGCGATGGGCAGGTAGCTGACATCGGCGTTGGTGACGGAACCAAAGAGCCGCGCCGTCAGCACGTCGAATTCGCTCGGCGTCAGCAGCCGCTGCATGAACGCCGAGACGGAGCCCAGCCCGCCGCCAATGATGATGCCCACCAGCAGCATGACGTGCAGGTTGCCGTACTTTCCGCTCAGCAGCCAGCCGTACAGCGCCATGGACAGTCCCACCATGATGAAAATCTGGAGCACAAACTGCGGCACTCCCTGCACCGCGGTCACCCCGGCGGCACCCAGGAAGAACACGGCGCCCGTCTGAACGGCAATGTAGAGCGATTCAAAGCCCATGATCGACGGCGTGATGATCCGGTTGTTCGTGGCCGTCTGGAAGCTGACCGTCGCCATGGCCTGGCACACCGCCACCACCGCCATGACCACCACGCTGGTGCCGCGCATCTGCGCAATCCGCCAGAAGCCGTCCGACCCCACCGGCATGGGGTTGCCCCACGCAAGCAGCCCGAACGCAAAGCCGGCAGCAAGGACCAGCAGCACGGTGAGCACCACCGCGTAGCGCCGTTGCGCACGGCGGGTGGGCAGGGAGGCGGCGCTGCGCCCGCTGTGCCGGGTGCCGCCGTCGTGCTTCCCCAGGGAAGCCAGCGGCTTGGGAAGCCCGACGGCGGGTGTCTTGCGTTGGGTGGGCCGGGGCGCGGGGGTCTCAAGCACGGCGGCGCTGCCGGAGGACCAGGGCGATGAAGACAGCCGCACCAACGACGCCGAGGATCAGGGAGACGGGCACTTCAAAGGGCATGATGATGGTTCTTCCGACGAGGTCGCAGACGGTGACGATGGCGATGCCGAGCAGGCACACCCAGGGCAGGTTGCCGCGGAGGTCGTCGCCGCGGACCATGGAGACGATGTTCGGCACAATCAGGCCAATGAACGGCAGGGAGCCCACAACCACCGTGACAACGCCGGTGGCAATGGCGATCAGGCCCGTGCCGATGAGCATGATCTGGTGGTAGTTCAGGCCGACGTTGGTGGCCACGTCCTCGCCGAGGCCGGCCACGGTGAAGCGGTCCGCGACGAGGAAGATCACGACGCCCACGAGGGCCACGATCCAGAGGACCTCGTACTGGCCGCGCAGGACGGAGGTGAAGGAGCCGGCGAACCAGATGCCCAGGCTTTGGAGCATGTCGGTCTGCAGGGCGATGAACGTGGAGACTGCCCCGACGACAGCGCCGAGCATGATGCCCACGATCGGCACCGTCAGCGACGCCTTCAGGGACACGCGCCGCAGAAACAGGAAGAAGATCATGGTGCCGATGAACGCGGCGAAGACCGCGCCGGACATCTTGGTGAGGATGCTGGCGTGCGGGTTGATGATCATGACGGCCAGCAGGCCCAGGCCCGCCCATTCGGTGGTGCCGGTGGTGGTGGGCTCGACGAAGCGGTTTTGCGTGAGCAGCTGCATGACGAGCCCGGACATGGCCATGGCGGCGCCGGCCAGGACCAGTGCGATGGTGCGCGGGATGCGGGTGATGGCGAACATTTCCCCGCCGTCCTCTCCGCCGAAGATGTCGTACACGCCTGTGAACAGCGAGAGCGCCAGAAGGGCCGCGACGACGGCGATGCCCACGAGCAGTTTGGGCTCGAACAGCCTGCCCTTGGAGCGTTTGGCGGCGCCGTTGACGGCGACGGGCTTCAACGTGGTACTCATGCAGCGGTCCCTTCAGATCCTGCCAGCAGACAGCAAAGCAGCGGCACCGGCATTGCTGCCGGAACCGCCACTGAGCTGGTAAAAACTATGACTACTTGGCTTCCAGCGCATCCGCGAAGGAGTTCAGGAACTCCGTGTAGGTCTGGATGCTCTCATTCGTGTAGGTGTCAGCCGGCATGTAGACGATGTTGCCCTCCTGGGTGGCGGGGACGTTCTTGAGCGCCTCCGACTTTTCCAGGAGCTCGTTGGCCGGGGAGTAGCCGGCGTCATCGGCGGAGACGGCGGCGTCGCGGTCCATGACCAGGATCCAGTTCGGCTTGGACTTGGCGATGGCCTCGACGGAGATGTCATCGCCCTGGTGGTCGGTGCTGGCGTCCTCAACCTCGAGGGCCGGGGTCAGTGCCAGGATGTCAAAGAGGGGGCCGAGGGTGCGGCCGGAACCGGGGGCTGCATAGTTGATGTTGCCGCCGGAGGTGATCACGCCCATGACAGTGTCTTTCGGGTCGTAGGCGGCCTTGACGCGGGCCACGGCAGCGTCGAAGTCACCGGCCAGCTTCTTGGCTTCGGCCTGCTTGCCGAATACCTCGCCCAAGACCGTGACTTGGCGCTTCAGCTCGGCGTCGAACGGCTCGCCGTCCCTGGGGTCCAGCTCGAGGACGGTGGCGTTGGGGGCCAGCTTGGTGAAGTCGTCGTGGTACTGGGTGAAGCGCTGGCCGTTGATGATCACCTGCGGCTCTACGGCGACAATGGCTTCCAGGTTGGGTTCGCGGTGGCTGCCCAGGTCGACGATGGACTTGTCCTGGGTGTACGGGCTGCTGTCGGGCATCAGCGCCACGGCGCCGGCGGTGAGCTTCACGCCCCAGTCGGAGAGGGTTTCGAAAGTCCGGTTGTCCGTGGCCACGACCGACGTGAGCGGGGTGGCGATGGTGTGCTCGCCATTGTTGTCCTCCACCGTGACGGTGGCGGCGCCGGCAAGATCCGCGGGGGCGGTGGCTTCGGCTCCGCAGGCAGTCAAGGCCAGCAGGGCGGCAGCAGCCCCAAGGGTCAGCAGGCGCTTCTTCAACATGTTGGTACTCCGAACTCTCGGTAAGCTAAGGCAACCCTAACCGGGCATAAACAACAGCTAATACGATAGAAAATAATTACGCAACTTACATCTCGCGTATTTGACGTGACGCTCGTCACCGACCCCCGTACGGCTACTCTTGTCGCATGGCCTCCGACGCAATTTCCCCGCTCCTGACCCCTGCCGGCTGGGAACTGCTGTCCTCGCTGGGCCCCTACCGCGAGGCCGATTCCCTCAAGGTCAACGAGTCGCTGCGCAAGGCCGGGCACTCCCCCGAGCTCGTTGCCGCGGCACTGACCCAGTCCCGGCTGCGCGCCAAGGCCGAGGCCAAGTTTGGCGAGTTTGCCCACCAGATGCTGTTCACCCAGGCGGGCCTGGAGCAGGCCACGCGCCTGAGCATCGCAGCCCTTCACGCACAAAGATTTACGACGGCGGGCATCACCTCCGTTGCCGACCTCGGCTGCGGGCTGGGTGCCGACTCGCTGGCGATGGCCAGCCTGGACATCAACGTCACCGCGGTCGAAATGGACGAGGTCACCGCAGCCTGCACCACCATCAACCTGATGCCGTTCCCGCATGCCAAGGTGGTGTGCGGCCGCGCCGAGGATGCCGACCTGGACGGCATCGGCGGCGTCTGGCTGGACCCGGCCCGGCGCACCACCAGCACCTCCGGCACCACCCGCCTCTTTGACCCGGAGGCGTTTTCCCCGCCGCTGTCCTTCGTGGAGGAGCTGGCGGACCGGGGGCTTGCCGTCGGCGTGAAGATGGGCCCGGGCATCCCCCACGAGGCCGTCCCTGCCACCGCCGAGGCGCAATGGATTTCCGTCAACGGGGATGTCGTTGAGGCGGGGCTGTACTTCAACCAGCTGGCCCGGCCCGGCATCCGCCGCTCGGCCCTGGTGGTGGGCCCGTCCGGCATGAATGAGATCACCAGCGCGGTGGCGTACGACCCCGCCGCGCAGGACGCCGAAATCGGCCCGGTGGCGGGCTACCTTTACGAACCCGACGGCGCCGTCATCCGCGCCGGCCTGGTGGCTGACCTGGCCCGCAGCATGGGAGCGCACCTGCTGGACGAGCACATCGCCTACCTGTCCTCGGACGATCCGGTGCACACTCCCCTGGCCCGCTGCTACAAGGTCCTGGAGGTCAAGCCGTACAACGTCAAGGCGCTCAAGGCATGGGTCAAGGCCTCACGGATCGGCGTGCTCGACATCAAGAAGCGCGGCATTTCCGTCACGCCCGAGGAACTGCGCCGCCAACTGCTGACCGGCTCCGGCAAGGGCCCCAACAAGGCCACGCTGGTGCTGACCCGGATCGGCGAGGACCGCGTCGCGATCGTGGTGGAACCCCACGGCTGGTAGCCCTCCCGCCCCATCGACCCTGTCGCAGCAATGGCAGGTTTTCACCCGACCCGATCGCACCAATGGCTGAAAGTCACTGGACGCGATCGCACCAACGGCCGCTTTTTGTCCGTCCATGCCGCACCGGCGGCATCCGGCCGCACCCGTGCCGCGCCGGGGCGCGAAATCGGCGCCAACAGACCCGCCAATGGTGCGAGGGCGTTGCCGGGATTTCCGTCATTGCTGCGACAGCGTCACGGGAAAACACGCCATTGGTGCGACAGCGTCGTGATCAGGAACGGGAGAAGGCCGAGGCCTCCTTCACCAGTTCCGGGCTGGGGCGCACTCCCGTGTAGAGCACAAACTGTTCCTCGGCCTGGATCGCAATGACCTCGGCCCCCGTGATGACGTGCTTACCGGCAGTCCGGGCCGCCGTGATGAGCGGCGTCTCGGACGGAAGGGCGACGACGTCGAACACCACCTGCGCTGCTGCAATCAGCGCACCATCAAAGGACTGCACCGACTCGTCGGCGCCGGCCATGCCCAGCGGCGTGACGTTGACCAGCACGTCGGCGGGCACATCCCCGGGCTCGGCCAGCCAGGCAAAACCGTACAGCGCGGCAAGGGCCCGGCCCCGCTCCTCGTTGCGGGCCACAATCGTGACGTTCGCGAATCCGGCGTCGTGCATGGCGGCGGCGACGGCCTTGGCCATGCCGCCGGAGCCGCGCAACAGCACGGTGCCGGCCGGGTCAACCTTGTACTCGTCGAGCAGCCGGGCGATGGCAAGGTAGTCGGTGTTGTAGGCGGTCAGCACGGCGTCGGTGTTCACGATCGTGTTGACCGAATCGATGGCGGAAGCGGAGGCATCCATGACGTCGACGAGCGCAATGACATCCTCCTTGTACGGCATGGACACGGCGGCGCCCCTGATGCCGAGCCCGCGGATCCCGGCCACGGCCTGCGCGAGGTCAACCGGCGCGAAGGCCTTGTAGATGAAATTCAGGCCGAGGGAGTCGTAGAGGTAATTGTGGAAGCGCGTGCCAATGTTGCTGGGCCGCGCGGCGAGGGAAATGCACAATGTCATGTCTTTGTTCAAAATAGGCACCTCTCAAGTGTGCCCCATGTCCTGAACTACAATCAGAAGGCAACCGGCGTCCTGCCGCCTTGCAGCCGTGATCGAAACAGTGTCAAGGGGGCGTCGCACGTGAAGATTGACTTCGCGAAATCTGAGCAGTCAACGCTGGGCCTTGAATGGGAAATTGCGCTGGTTGACGCGGAAACCGGGGAGCTGGCTGCCCGCGCCAACGATGTCTTTGAGAACATCGAGGCCGCCCACCCGGAATTGATGGCCGACGGCGAGCATCCCCACATCAAGGGCGAGATGCTGCAGAACACTGTCGAGTTGGTCACAGGCGTGTGCCGCACCGTGGCCGAGGGCACCGAGGACCTGCGACGCAACCTGAACGTCCTGCGCGCTGCGTCCGCCCCGCTGGGCCTGGAACTGCTCAGCGCCGGAACCCACCCCTTCAGCAACCCCCGCACGCAGGCCGTCACTGACAAGGAACGCTACGCGAAACTGGTGGACCGGACGCAATGGTGGGGCAGCCAGATGCTGATCTACGGCGTGCACGTCCACGTTGGCCTGGACCACGTCTCCAAGGCCATGCCGGTCTTGGACGGGCTGGTCAACTACTTCCCGCATTTCCAGGCGCTCTCCGCCTCCTCCCCGTATTGGAACGGCGAGGACACCGGCTACGCCTCCCAGCGCGCCCTCATGTTCCAGCAGCTGCCCACCGCCGGGCTGCCGTTCCAGTTCCCCGACTGGGCCGCCTACGAGTCCTACGTGCAGGACATGTTCACCACCGGGGTCATCGACGCCACCAATGAAATCCGCTGGGACATCCGGCCCGTCGCCGGCCTGGGCACCATTGAAATGCGCATCTGCGACGGCATGTCCACGCTGGAGGAAATCGGTGCCATCGCAGCCCTGACGCAATGCCTCGTGGAGGATTTTTCCAACACCTTGGACGACGGCGGCACCATCCCCACCATGCCACCCTGGCACATCCAGGAAAACAAGTGGCGCGCCGCCCGGTACGGCATGGACGCCATCATCATCCTGGATGCGGCCGGCAAGGAACAGCTCGTCACCGAGCACACGGTCGAGCTGCTGAACAGGCTCGAACCCGTGGCGGCCAAGCTGGGCTGTGCCGATGAGCTGGCCAGCGTGGAACAGATCATCGCCACCGGCGCCAGCTACCAGCGCCAGCGGCGCGTGGCCGCCGCCCACAACGGTGAGCTGCGCGCCGTCGTGCGTGAACTCGTGAAGGAAATGGCGGGCAACTAGTCCCCACACCCTCCCAGTGTGCAGCCGCCGGTGCGCCTGAACATTGGGCCCCTCGGGCGCGGGCGCCCAAGCCGGCTTGCCCCTATTCGGGCAGGACGACCAGCTCAAGGTACGCGCGCAGGCAGCCAGCCATGTCAACATCGCCGGGGGCCATGAGCCACTGTGTCTGAATGCCGTCCCACAGGGCGATCAGGCTGGCCGCGGCCTGCCCCGGATCCACGCCGGGACGCAGCCGCCCCTCGTCGGCGAGCGCCGAGAATGCCCTGAAATAACTGCGGCGCAACCTTTCGTAACGTTCGGTGAAGAAATCCAGGCCCGGATGGTTGTCGGTGATCGACTCGGCACACAACACCGCGTAGAGCTCAATGACTCCGGGCACGGTTTCATTGAAGCGTGCCTGGCGGACCACGGCATCCACCAGCGATTCCTCCGGATCCCGGGGATGCCCGCCGCCCGTGACGGTGTCACGCCAGTTCAGCACGGCCAGCAGCAGATCGCTCTTGGACGGGAAGTAGTGCAGCAGGCTTGTCTGGCTCATACCCACCTTGTCTGCCACGTCCTGCAGCGAGCCGCCCCGGTAGCCGCGTGCGGCAAATACTTCATGGGCGGCGGTGACGATGCTCTCCCGGCGCTGCTTGGACTTGGCATAGGGTCCGCGCTTGGTGGACGGGGCGGCTGGGGTGGTGGTCATGGAATGTCAGCTTAGCCCACATTCCGAGTAACCTCATTGAAATTCGAGTAAACACTCGAGATTTGTGGTAACTTTTCTTCCGTCCCCAAAAACGGGCGTTCCAAACCTTCCTGGTTTACCCAAGGCAGGCCGCCGGACCCCCAACACAACGAAGTGAGAGAGCAGGCCATGCCACGCATATCACGAAGGCAACTGCTGCACGCCGGCCTCGGCACGGCCGCGCTCGGACTGCTGTCCGGTTGCGCCACGCCGGGAACCCGGTCCGTAAACGCTGCACCAACCATTGCCTCGGTCCCCGGCCAAAAGATCACCATTGAATACTGGTCCTGGCTCAAGAACCTGCAGCCGGTGGCGGACATCTGGAACGCCGCAAACCCGAATGTGCAGGTCAAGACAGTGTGGATCCCCGGCGGCAACCAGGGCGGCTACCCCAAGCTGTACTCCGCGCTGGCCGCAGGGGGCGGGCCCGACCTTGCCCATGTGGAGTACGGCGTCATCCCGTCCTTCATGATGGTCAACGGGCTGGTGGACCTGACCCGCTACGGCGCCGATGAGTTCGCCGGCCGCTACGACAAGACGCTGTGGAGCCAGTCGAGCTATGCGGGCGGCGTGTACGGCATCCCCCAGGACTCGGGCCCCATGGCCACGTTCTACCAGCCCGAAATCCTGGACAAGGTGGGCGCCACCGCCCCCACCTCCTGGGACGAGTGGGCCCAGGTGGCCGCCGAGCTTCGCAAAGCCAAGAGCTACATGGACTGCTTTCCGCTCGCAGAGGCCGGCTTCTTCACAGCCCTGGCCGCCCAGGCTGGCGCCCAATGGTTCCGGGCCGACGCGGACGGCTGGGTCATCAACATGACCGACGACGCGACCATGAAGGTTGCCCGTTTCTTCGACCAGGCCATCGACCAGGACCTCGTCCAGACCGATTTTGGCGCCTACTCCCCGGGCTGGTTTGCAGCCGCGGGCAAGGGCGAAATCGCCTCATTGACCTCGGCCAGCTGGGGAGACGCGCTCGTCAAGGGCATCAGCGGCGGTGCGGGCAAGTGGAAAGTTGCGGCCATGCCCCGTTGGGGTGCGTCCGGTTTCGGCTCCAGCTACCTGGGCGGCTCGGCCGTGTCCGTCCTGGCCAACAGCAGGCATCCGCGCGAATCCCTGGAGTTCGCAGCCTGGCTGACCTCCACCCAACAAGGCGTGGATGCCGAGATCGAGCATTGCGGCATCGGCTGGTCGCCCGCGACGGACGTCATTGGCACCGCGCGCCAACAGCCGTCGGAGTTTTTCAGCGGCCAAAACTACAACCAGGACATCTTCGCCCCGGCGGCGCTTGAGCAAAACACCCAGTGGTCCTGGTGGCCCTCCCAGCAGCAGTCGTTCAACATCCTCAGCGACGGGTTCCGGTTCAAGGCCTCCGGAACCAGCCTCGTGGACACCGTGGTCAACGCGGAACAGAAAATCATGACCGTTTTCAAGAACAGCGGCTTGAGCATCAGGAAGGAATCGGCATGACCACCCCTCCCACAAGGACCGATCCCGCCGGCGCAGCAGCGGCCCGTCCCGGACGCACGCCCAACACCGGCCAACGGGGCAGCGGCAGGCGCACGTCCGCCGTCGAACGCGCCCCTTGGCTGCTGCTGGCACCCTTCCTCGCCCTCTTCATCCTGACATTCATCCTGCCCATCCTGGCCGCCCTGCTCTCCAGCTTCACCAAGGTCACGCGCAGCGGCCTGTTTGGCGAGGCCGGCATCACGAGCAAATTTGCCGGTTTCTCCAACTACGCGCAGGCACTGGCAGATGGAAACTTCGTCGCCTCCATGGGCCGCATGCTCCTTTTCGGCGTGGTGCAGGTCCCGGTCATGATCATCATGGCCACCATTTTGGCGCTGCTGCTGGAGTCAGCCTCGGCCCGGTGGCCTGCGTTCTTCCGTGCAGCCTATTTCCTGCCGTACGGCGTGCCGGGCGTGATCGCCACGATCCTCTGGTCCTTCATGTATGTTCCCGGCCTGAGCCCGTTGATCGACATTGCCGGCTGGTTCGGCCTGTCACCCGATTTCCTGGGGCCGAGCACCGTGCTGTGGTCGATCGCGAACATTGTCACGTGGAGCTACACCGGCTACAACATGCTCATCATCATCGCCCAGCTCAAGGCCATCCCCACCGAGGTGTACGAAGCGGCCAAAATGGACGGCGCATCCCCCGTCAAGGTGGCGCTGGCCATCCAACTGCCGCTGATCAAGCCGGCCCTGGTGCTGACCACCATCTTCTCCATCATCGGCACCCTCCAGTTGTTTGCCGAACCGCAGGTCCTCAAGACAGTGTCCCCGGCAATTGACAGCCAGTACACGCCGAACCTGAGCGCCTACACCACAGCCTTTGCGTACAACGACTACAACGTGGCCGCCGCCCAGGCCGTGCTCATCGCCCTGGTCGCTTTCGCGCTCTCCTTCGCTTTCCTGGCGTTCACGAATAGGAAGTCATCATGACAGCACAGTTGACCGGTTCATCCCCGAAGCCCGCAGTGAAGCCGACGGCTAAATCAAAGGCACCGGGCCGCAAGAAGGGCACCTCGATCCTGGTCACGGGCATTCTGGTGGTGGCCGCCCTGTACTTCCTGGCACCCGTGTACTGGGTGGTCGTCGCATCAACCAAGTCCACCGCCGACCTGTTCGCCACCAACGGCTTTGCCTTCGCCGAAACCTTCAACCTGTGGCACAACCTGTCCCAGGTGCTCAGCTACGACGGCGGCATCTTTGTCCGCTGGTTCCTGAACTCGGTGCTGTACGCAGGTGTCGGCGCCCTCCTGGCCACCTACATCGCAGCCGCCGGCGGCTACGCCCTGGCCAAGTACAAGTTCCGCGGCGCCAACCTGGTCTTCGGCATCATCCTGGGCGGCGTCCTGGTGCCCGGCACGGCCACGGCGCTGCCGCTGTTCCTGCTCTTCAGCCAGATGGGGCTGGCCAACACGTACTGGAGCGTCCTGCTTCCGTCCCTGGTCTCCCCGTTCGGGCTGTTCCTGTGCCGCATCTACGCCCAGGCCACGGTTGATCCCGCCCTGCTGGAAGCCGCCCGCCTCGACGGCGCCGGCGAGATCCGCATCTTCCACACCGTGGGCCTGCGCGTGCTGACCCCGGCCCTGGTCACCGTGTTCCTGTTCCAGCTGGTCGGCGTCTGGAACAACTACTTCCTGCCGCTGGTCATGCTCTCCGACACGAAGCTGTACCCCATTACGCTGGGACTGAACAACTGGCTGAGCCAGGTCAACCGCCTGCCGGAGTTCTATCAGCTCACCACCGGCGGGGTTCTCCTGTCCATCATTCCGCTCGCCATCGCCATGGTTGTGCTGCAGCGCTTCTGGCGCGGCGGCCTCACAGAAGGATCCGTTAAGTAATGACACCCCTACCCGCCGACGTTTCGTACATCACCGACCAGGGCCCCGGCTCCGGTGCGCGCGTGCCGGCCCGCTCCTGGCTGGACTCCGATGCCCCCTCGCTCTCACTGAACGGGGACTGGCGCTTCCGCCTGCTGCCCGCCGCGCCCGGAACACCCGGCGCCGGATCCATCCTGCCCGCCGGCGAGGCGGTGGAGGGAATCGCCGCCGAATCCTACGACGACGCCGGCTGGGACACCCTGCCCGTCCCGTCCCACTGGGTGCTGCAGGGAGGTGGCAAATACGGCCGCCCGATCTACACCAACGTGCAGTACCCCTTCCCCATCGACCCTCCCTTCGTCCCCGACGCCAACCCCACCGGCGACTACCGCCGCAGCTTTGACGTCCCCGCCGCCTGGTTTGAAAGCACGACGGCGGCACTCACCCTGCGCTTCGACGGCGTCGAATCCCGGTACAAGGTTTGGGTGAACGGGCAGGAAATCGGGGTGGGCTCGGGCAGCCGGCTCGCCCAGGAATTTGACGTCACAGGGGCCCTGCGACCAGGCAGCAACGTGCTTGTTGTGCGCGTTCACCAATGGTCGGCCGCCAGCTATCTGGAGGACCAGGACCAGTGGTGGCTGCCGGGCATCTTCCGCGACGTCACACTGCAGGCCCGCCCCGCCGGCGGCATCACCGATGTCTGGCTGCGCACCGGGTGGACCGCCACCGGCGGCCCCGGAATCACCGGCACCGGCACCCTCGACCCGGAAATCACCGCGGGCCCGGATGCCTTCCCGGTGACGCTTGAGGTGCCCGGGCTGGGAGTTTCGGTCCGCTGGGACTCGCCGTCCGACGTCGTACCGTTCCAGGTGGAGAACGTGGAGCCTTGGTCGGCGGAGGTCCCCCGCCTCTACGAAGCCACCGTGTCCAGCGCCGCTGAGACCGTCAGCCTCCGGCTGGGCTTCCGCACGGTGGAGATCGTGGGCGACCAGTTCCAGGTCAACGGCCGCCGCGTGGTGTTCCACGGCGTCAACCGGCATGAGACGCACCCGGACCGCGGACGCGTCTTTGACGAGGCGGATGCCCGCGAGGACCTGGCCCTCATGAAGCGCTTCAACGTCAACGCCATCCGCACCAGCCACTACCCGCCGCACCCGCGCCTGCTGGACCTGGCCGACGAGATGGGCTTCTGGGTCATCCTGGAATCCGACCTGGAGACCCACGGCTTCCACCGGCAGGGCTGGGTGGACAACCCCAGCGACGTCCCCGCCTGGCGGGACGCGTTCGTTGACCGGATGGAACGCACCGTGGAGCGGGACAAGAACCACGCCTCCATCGTCATGTGGTCCCTGGGCAACGAGTCCGGCACGGGCGCAAACCTGGCCGCCATGGCCGCCTGGACACATGCCCGGGACGCCTCCCGGCCCGTCCACTACGAGGGCGACTACACCGGCGCGTACACGGATGTGTACTCGCGCATGTACTCCTCCATCCCGGAGACGGACTCGATCGGCCGCAACGACTCCCACGCGCTGCTCCTGGGCTGCGACGCCGCCGAATCCGCCCGCCAGCGCACCCGGCCGTTCATCCTGTGCGAGTACGTGCACGCCATGGGCAACGGCCCCGGCGCCATGGACCAGTACGAGGAGCTTGTGGACAAGTATCCGCGCCTGCACGGCGGATTTGTCTGGGAATGGCGCGACCACGGCATCCGCACCCGCACGGCCGACGGCACGGAGTTCTTTGCCTACGGCGGCGACTTCGATGAGGTGATCCACGACTCCAACTTCGTCATGGACGGCATGGTCCTCTCCGACTCCACCCCCACGCCGGGCCTGTACGAATACAAGCAGATCGTCTCGCCCATCAGGCTCTCCCTCGCCGCGGACGACGGCGGTGCGCCGCGGCTCAGCGTGGCGAACCTTCGCCACACGGCTGACGCGTCCGACGTCGTGCTGCGCTGGCGGGTGGAGCACGACGGCACCCTTGCCGCTTCTGGCGAGCTCGCTGCCGCCGGTGCCGACGGTCCGCTGCGGGCAGGCGAATCCGCCACTTTCACGCTGCCGCCCGTCGCTGCCGCGGCGCAGGGCGAGACGTGGCTGGGCGTCGAGGCGGTGCTGCGCGAAGCCACGCAGTGGGCTGAGGCCGGGCATCCCCTGGCCGAAACCCAGCTGGATCTCTCCGCGCCGCGCGTTGCACCGCGTGCGCCCCGCCCGTCCGCGCCCATCAACGGTGCCGCTCCCGCTGGGCTGGGCCATGCCCAGTTCGACGGCGGTTCGCTCGTTGCGCTGGCCGGCCTGCCTGTGTCCGGTCCCCGGCTCGAGCTGTGGCGGGCACCCACGGACAATGACAGGGGCAAGGGCTTTGGCGCCTACGGTCCGGAAGATCCGTGGCTCAACAACGGGAAGGGCGTTCCGGCACCGTCGTCGGAGGCCGTGTGGCTGCAAGCCGGGCTGGACCGGCTGGTTCGGAGGGTTGAGGACGTGTCAGCACTGCCGGACGGGCTGCGGGTGCGGACCCGGTACAGCGCCGCCAACAGCGCCGACAACGTCTCGATGGAGGAGACCTGGCAGCTGGCGGGCCGGGACCTTTGGCTGCGCCTGGACATCACGCCCAGCGCCGGCTGGGACCTGGTGTTCCCCCGCATCGGGGTGCGCCTGGACCTTCCCACCGATGTTGACGGCGCCTCATGGTTCGGCACCGGCCCGCGGGAATCCTACCCGGACAGCATGCATGCCACGGCCGTGGGTCGGCACAGCGGCTCCATTGACGAGCTGAATGTTCCCTACGCCCGGCCGCAGGAAACCGGGCACCGCAGCGATGTTCGCTCACTGGAGCTGTCCCGCGGCGGGGTGCCGTGGCTGCGCATCGACGCGGAACCGGACCTCTTGGGACGCCGCCCCGGATTCACGCTGGCGCGGCACACCGCACAGGAGATGGGGATGGCCGGGCACCCGCACGAGCTCCCGGCCCCCAGCCACAGCCACCTGTACCTCGACGCCGCCCAGCACGGGCTCGGCTCAAGGGCCTGCGGGCCGGACGTCTGGCCGGACTTTGCCCTGCGCCCGGAAGCCAGGACGCTGGTCCTGCGCTTCTCCGCCCTCTAGGCAACCCCGCATCACCTAATCGCCGTTTTCCCCAACGCCGCATCACCCGTTGATGCCGCGTTGGGGAAAATGCCCGGACGGCGTTCCGGCGTGAAGTTCTTAGAAATTTCTTAGACGGGGTGCGGGACAGTGGAGGAAAGCGACACTTCACGCGAAAGGCGCCCCCATGGCTGCACCTCCCCCTTCCCGGCAATCCCGGCACGACGCCGGCCCCTCCTCCCGCTCCCGGCTCGCCGTGCTGCCGCTGCTTCCCTTTTGGGGGCTGTGGGTGGCGGTGCTGTCTGCCGCGGTGCTGGCGCTGGGGTTCACGGTCTCGTTCACGCCCGGGTTCACTGCGGAGGAATTTACTGTGGACCAGCAGCTCAGCCGCGGCCATGTAGGTGTGCTGACTGTCCTCGCCATGGCCCTGGACAAGGTGTTTTCACCCGCGGGCGGGGTGGTGCTGATCGCGATCGTGTGCCTGTTCCTGCTCCTGGTGCGCAAGGCCCCTGTCGACGCAGTTACCTTCGGCGCCGTTGCGGCGTCGGGGTGGCTGTCCAGCCAGTTCTTCAAGGCGGTTGTGGAGCGGCAGCGGCCAAACCCGGCCCTGCTGTTTGACCCGCTGGCCCCGGAAACCGGTTCCAACAGCTTCCCCAGCGGCCATGTCGCCCTGGCGGTGGGCCTGGCTTGGGCGTTCTGGTTCCTGCTGCGCCGCACGCGGTGGGCCCGCCTGGCACTCATCCTGGGGATCCTTGTGCCCGTGGTGGTGGCCTGGTCGAGGCTGTACGTGGGCGTGCACTACCCCACCGATGTTGCCGCGTCCTTCCTGGCTGCGAGCGCCGCCGTGTTTCTGTTGGCCGGGGTGTGGAACGGATGGCTCAGCCCGGTGCTCGCCCGCATCCGCTGGCCAAGGTTCC
Source organism: Arthrobacter stackebrandtii (assembly GCF_017876675.1). Taxonomy (NCBI): domain Bacteria; kingdom Bacillati; phylum Actinomycetota; class Actinomycetes; order Micrococcales; family Micrococcaceae; genus Arthrobacter; species Arthrobacter stackebrandtii. Next base: position 2,552,550 of record NZ_JAGIOI010000001.1, on the reverse strand, counting down.
TGGGGCTGGAGCCGGCCGGCGGTCCCGCGCACCGTTCCCCGGCCTCCGGGTCTACGCTTGAACGCGGGAGCAGTATTTCTTCACCCCGCCGAAACCTTGATTGAGGCCTCCCATGCTGCACACAGTTGCTTTTGCCCTTCCCGCCGCCCACGCCTCCATCCCCGCCGCCGTCCCGGCCGGCCTGCTGGCCGTCATGGACCCGGCCGCGCTGCTGGGCGGGCTGGGGCCGGCCACCCTGGCCGTCGTCGCACTGATTGTCTTCATTGAATCGGGCCTCCTGTTCCCCTTCCTTCCCGGGGACTCACTGCTCTTCACGGCGGGTCTGCTGCACAACCAGCTGCACCTTTCCCTCCCTGTCCTGATCGGCGTGGTGACTCTGGCCGCCGTGGCGGGCGACCAGGTGGGCTACCTGTTGGGCCGCAAGTTTGGCCGCCGCTGGTTCAAGGACGACGCCCGCATCCTCAAAACCAAATACCTGGAGGAGACCGAGGCGTTCTTTGCCAGGCACGGCGGGTGGGCGATTGTGCTGGCCCGCTTTGTCCCCGTGGTGCGCACCTACACCCCGCTGGTGGCTGGCGTGGCAAACTACGACCACCGCAAGTTCACCCTGTGGAACGTGGCAGGCGCCTTGGGCTGGGGAGCCTCCATCACCCTCCTCGGCACCTGGCTGGGCCACTACGAAGTCGTCGCCAAAAACATAGACGTGATCGCCGTCGTGCTGGTCCTGGCATCAGTCCTCCCGGCCGCCATCAGCTTCCTCCTCAAGCGCCGCCGCGCCAGGTCCGCGCCGTCCGCGCCGGCGGAGGAGCCTGCGGGGGACAATAATGAGCATGCACACCCCTGAACTGCCCCGGCTGCTGCTGGTGGAGGACGACCCCGTCCTCGGCCCGCTCATCGCCGAGCTGCTCGCCGGTGACTACAGCGTCCACCTCGCCGCCGACGGCCGGCACGGCCTGCACCTCGCCCTGACTGAAACGTGGGATGCCCTGGTGGTGGACCGTGGGCTGCCGCTGCTGGACGGGCTGGAGCTGGTGTCGGCGCTGCGGCGCAAGGGCATCGGAACCCCCGCCATCATCCTCACCGCGCTGGGCGCCACTGCGGACAAGATTGAGGGGCTCGACGCCGGGGCGAACGACTACATGTCCAAACCGTTTGACGCCGGTGAGCTGAGGGCGCGCCTGCGTGCCATGACCCGCAGTTTTGCGCCTGCGGATGCGCTGTTGGACGTGGGCGGCTGGCTGTTCGACCCGGCCAACCGTTCGCTGCGCTCACCCTATGGGGTCCTGGTGGGGCTGACCGCCAAGGAGAGCGAGCTGCTGGCCCTGCTGGCGGGACACCCGGACAAGGTGTTCACCCGTTCGGAACTGCTGTCCGCCCTGTTCCATGCCGAGGACTCCCCCACCGTCATCGACACCTATGTGCACTACCTGCGCAAGAAGGTGTCAAAGTCCGTGGTCCGGACCGTGCACGGGCTGGGATACCAGATCGGCGACGCCGAATGAGCGCCCGCCGCCCGGCGGCTCCGCACGCCCCCTCCGCCGACTCCCCGCAGCTGCGCCGGGCCGCCGTCACCGTGGGTCTGCGCATTGCCGTGGCCGCCGCGCTCATGGTGGTGGTGGTGATCATTGCAGCCGCGCTGTACATGCTCTACCTCTCGCACCACCCGGACACCGCCGCCGCGGACGCGGCCGACCGGGTTTACGTGGAGTCCAACGACATGCTCAAGGCCATGGCGCTGGCCGGGTTCGCCGGGATCGTTGCCGCGGGGGCCATCGGCTGGCTCAGTGCCCGCAGCGCCATCCGCCCTGTCGGCCGCGCCCTCGACATGCAGCGCCGCTTCGTGCAGGATGCCAGCCACGAGCTGCGCACCCCGCTGGCCATCCTCGACGCCCGCGTCCAGCTCGCCGAACTCAAGGTGGAGCCCGGCAGCGACGCCGCCCGCATCCTTGCCCAGGTCCGCCAGGACACGGCCGCGCTGACGGACACCGTCCAGGAACTCCTGCTGGCCGCCATGGGCGATGCCGGGACCACGTCCGAACCGCTCGCGGTGGCCCCCGTGATTGCGGACGTCGCGGCCGGGCTGCAGGACCTGGCCGCCTCACGCGGCATATCCCTGGCTCCCGGAGACGCCGCCCGGAGTGCCTCCTCCGGGGACGACGACGGACCCCGGGTTCGCATCGCGGCCAACAGTTTGCGCCGGGCCGTCATGGGGCTGGTGGACAACGCTCTGAACCACACCCCGGCCGGCGGGTCCATCACGGTGGTCGTGGCACAGTCAGGGAGCTGGGTGTCCGTCACCGTTTCAGACACCGGCAGCGGCATTGCCGGGATCGAGCCCTCCCGGGTGTTTGACCGCTTTGCCCGCAGCAGCGAAGCCCCGGCGGGAGGTAGGCGCAGCTACGGACTGGGCCTGGCTCTGGTCCGCGAAATCGCAACGGCCGCCGGCGGAACCGTCGAGGTGACCGAGACGGGCCCGTCCGGCACCACCATGACGCTGACCCTGCCCGCCGCCTGACCGCCTTCCCCCACGGACCTCTCCCCACGGACGCTGTCGCAGCAATGGCCGGTTTCCCACGGACGCTGTCGCAGCAATGGCCGGTTTTTCGCGGTCCCTGTCGCACCCGCTGCGACAGGGACCCCGAAAATGCCGCCATTGCTGCGACAGGGATTGTTTGCCGCGCGAGTTAACCGCGGGTTCATGTGGAGGCGCTAGCGTGGATCAGATGCTTCCGTGCACCCGGGCACGGAGCCCAATGCCATCGAAGGACTCTCACTGCCATGAGCACCCACCCCGAGCTTGCCCGCAGGCTGGGCACGGTCGACGCCGTCGTCATTGGCCTCGGCTCCATGATCGGCGCCGGCGTGTTCGCCGCCTTCACGCCTGCGGCCCAGGCCGCCGGCTCCGGGCTGCTGGTCGGGCTGGCCGTTGCTGCGTTCGTCGCCTATTGCAATGCCACCTCTTCGGCCCAGCTGGCCGCCGCCTACCCCACGTCCGGCGGCACCTATATCTACGGGCGCGAGAGGCTGGGGCCCTGGCCCGGGTTCCTGGCCGGCTGGGGCTTTGTGGTGGGCAAGACCGCCAGCAGCGCCGCCATGGCCATGACCTTTGCCGCCTACGCCGCCCCGCCGGGGTGGGAGCGCCCGGTGGCGATTGCCGCCGTCGTGCTTCTCGTGGCCGTCAACTACCGGGGCGTGAGCCGCACCGCGGGCCTGGCCCGGATCATCGTCGCGGCCGTGCTGGCCGCCCTCACCATCGCCGTCGCGGCGGTTTGGGCGGGCGGCGCTGCGTCGCCCGGGGACGTACCGGGCGGCGGGCTGCTGGCGCACGGCTGGTACGGGATACTGCAGTCGGCGGGGCTGCTGTTCTTCGCGTTTGCCGGCTACGCCCGGATCGCCACGCTCGGCGAAGAGGTCAAGGACCCGCGGCGCACCATCCCCCGCACCATCCTGCTGGCCTTGGCCATCGCCGCCGCGGTGTACGCCATCGTGGGCGTCACGCTGCTTGCTGCGTTGGGGCCCGACGGCGTTGCCTCCACCTCCGCGCCGCTCGCCGACGCCGTGGTTGCGGGCGGGTGGGCCTGGGCCGCCCCGGTGGTCCGGGTTGGCGCGGCACTGGCTTCCCTGGGTGCACTGCTGGCGCTGGTTGCCGGGCTGGGCCGGACCACGCTGGCCATGGCGCGGGAGGGCGACCTGCCGCACTGGCTCGCCGCCATCCATCCCCGGTTCCAGGTCCCGCACCGCGCCGAGCTGGCGCTGGGTGCCGTGATTTGCGTGATCATTGCCGTCGCGGACCTGCGCGGGGCCATCGCCTTTTCCTCGTTTGGCGTGCTGGTCTACTACCTCGTGGCAAACCTGGCCGCCTTCACGCAGTCGGGCGCCGACCGCCGGTACCCCAAGGTTCTGCAGGTGCTGGGTGCGCTTGCCTGCGTGGTGCTTGTGGCGACGCTGCCCTTGGCAGCAGTTCTCGTTGGCTTGGTGATTTTCGCCGCAGGTGCCGCCTACCGCATGGCCAGGCTCCGCCGTCGGGCATAGCAGGGTTGCGGCGACGGCCCCTTAATCGAATGTACATTAGGCACCAATGTGCCCGCCCAACACTGGCATCAAATGTACATTCGATTCTGGGGTTTGGTCGGATCAACCGCTAGAGGCTGATGCTGGTTACCGGCAGGGAGGAATCGGTGCCGAAGGCCAGGCCGCTGGGCTCAACGCCGTTCATGACCAACTGCGCCCCCAGTGCCGCCACCATGGCGCCGTTGTCGGTGCACAGGGACAGCGCCGGAACGAGCAAGGTGATGCCAGCCGATGCACAGCGCTGCCCGGCCAGTTCGCGCAGCCGTGAGTTCGCGGCCACTCCCCCGCCCAGCAGCAGGGTGGTGATGCCCTGCTCGCGGCACGCCAAAACAGCCTTCGCCGTGATGACATCGAGCACGGCCTCCTGGAACGACGCGGCAATGTCCGCCACCGGGACTTCTTCGCCGCGGGCCTCGTAGCCCTCGACGCAGCGCGCCACGGCCGTCTTCAGTCCGGAGAAGGAGAAATCGTAGCGGTGCGGGCCCGGCGCCTCGGCCGTGCCCATGTACTTGGGCACCGTCAGCCCGCGCGGGAACCGCACGGCCTTCGCGTTGCCGGACTTCGCCAGCTTGTCAATGGCGGGTCCGCCCGGGTAGCTGAGCCCCAGCAGCCGGGCCACCTTGTCGAAGGCCTCCCCGGCGGCGTCGTCGATCGTTGCCCCCAGGAGCTCAACATCGGAGGCGATCGAGCGCACCCGCAGGATCTCGGTATGGCCGCCGGAAACCAAAAGTGCGCCGAGATTCTCAGGCAGTGCACCGCCGTCGTACTTCGCGGCGATGGATTCATCCAGCAGCCCCACCCCCACGTGGGCCACGAGGTGGTTGATCGCGTAGAGGGGCTTGCCGGTGGCCAGGGCCAGGGCCTTCGCCGCGCTGACGCCCACCATGAGCGCGCCGGCCAGGCCGGGCCCGCTCGTGACGGCAATGGCGTCCACGTCCCCAAGCGTCACCCCGGCGTCCTCGAGCGCCTGCGCCAGGGTGGGCACAAAGGCGTCCAGGTGCGCGCGCGAGGCGATCTCCGGGATGACCCCGCCGAAGCGGACGTGCTCCTCCATGGATGAGGAGACCGTGTTCGCGAGCAGCTCCGTGCCGCGCACCAGCCCGACACCGGTTTCATCGCACGAGGATTCAATCCCCAAAATCAACGGCTGTTTCATGAGGGGTCCTTCGTGTGTTCGTCGGCAGTTCCGGCGGGCAGCCTCAGGCGCATGATCAGCCCGTCAGATCCGTCCCGGTAGTACCGGCGCCGGGTGTGGATGTGTTCAAAGCCGTAGCGCAGGTACAGGTCTTGCGCGCGCGGGTTCGTGGAGCTGACCTCGAGCATGATGTCCGCCGCCCCGCGCCGCGCCGCCTCCGCGATGAGCTCCTCGAGCATGGCCCGGGCAATGCCGCGGCCCTCGAATTCGGGCAGCACGCCGATGGTCTGGATGTCGCCGATGGGCGGCACGCACATCAGGCCCGCATAGCCCACTGTCTGCATTTGGCCCCGGGGCCCGACGGCGGAGGGCAGCTCCGCGATGATGTACCGCCGGGTTTCGGGCGCGCTGAGCTCCCCCGCAAACATCTCCCGCGGCCAGGAATCCACGCCAAACAGGGTCCGGTCCAGGGCCGTGATGAAGTCGATGTCGGCCGGGGCCATGTCGCGCAGTGAGGCGGGGCGTGCGGCCTGGCCGGGGGGTGTTTCAGCGGGCGGCATCACAGCGCACGCTTCCGGGGGCCGGGGACCTTGGCGTCGGATTCGCGCAGGTACAGCGGGGTGGAATCCAGCAGCCCGGCTCCCTCCAGGGAGCCGGCGGCGATGATTTTCCGCGCCGCGGCACGGCCCAGTTCCACGGCGGTGGGCTGGGCGTCGGCGAACAGCGGGTACACGCCGGCGCCGTTGGCTTCCAGCACGTCCCGGTACAGGCCGGCCCCGGCGCCGAACACCTGCAAGGCGGGAACGCCGTCGGCCGGGCCAACGTGCGGGCCGTCCAGAAGCTGCGCACCGGCACTGTACCTGGCCCAGTACACTTCCTTGCGGCGGGCGTCGGTGGCGATGATGAAGTCGTTCATGGCCAGGGGCCCCACTGCTCGGCCGGCATCGTTTTTTCGGGGCGCGTCGAAGACCTGCTGGGCCAGGGCGTCCAGGCTCATCAGCCCGTACAGCGGAATGTTCCATGTGAAACTGAGCGTCCGCGCCATGGCGATGCCGGCCCGCAGCCCCGTGAACGGTCCCGGGCCGGTGCCGACGATGATCGCGTCCAGCGCCGGGCCCTCGTTGACAGGTTCCGTGAAGAGCGACTGCACGCCCGGCGCCAGCACCTCGGCGTGGCTGCGGGTGTCCTCCGTGGCAAAGTTCGCCACAACCTCAACCGTGCGCAAATGGTCCGCCGGGTCAAAGTGGAGCAAGGCGGCGCTGGCGACGGCCGAGGTGTCAATGGTCAGGATTCGCACGTTTTTAGTCTATTCCGTTGTGTTTTCTTGGCTGTTCCGCGGGGCTGCGGGCTGGTCGAGGCGGGAGAAGTCCACACCGTCCCAGCGCGGCCCCACGGCACGAAGGCGCAGGACGCGGGGTTCGTCGTCGTCCGTATCGGCATCGTCAAAGGTGTCGGCGAAGTCCATGGAGCCGGCATGGCCGACGGCGCCGGGCCCACCCGGGGTGCCGTTCCCGGCTTCCGCCCCCGCCAAGGTGCCGGCGGGCACTTCCGCAGTGCCGCCGTCGGACGTTTCCCCCGGGGAATCCTCCCCGCCCACGGCGCGGACCAGCTCGATTTCCAGGCGGCTGTCCGCAAGGTGCTCCACCCGGTCCACCCCCCACTCCACGACCGTGACGGCCGAATCCATGGTGTTTTCCAGGTCGATGTCGTCGATCTCGCCCGGCCCGGCCAGGCGGTAGGCGTCGACGTGGACGAGGTCGGGGCCGCCGGGGTTGTGCCCGTCCACAAGGTTGGGGTGGATGCGGACCAGCACGAACGTGGGCGAGATGATGCCCTCGCGCACGCCCAGGCTGCGGCCCAGGCCCTGCGTGAAGGTGGTCTTGCCGGCACCCAGCCCGCCGCTGAGGATGATGAGGTCCCCGGCCCGCAGCATCGGTGCCAGGTTTTCAGCCAGCTGCTGGGTGGCAGCGGCCGTGCCTGTGGCAAATTCCCACTGGCTCATTCGGCACCTCCGGTGTAGCTGCGCGGCACCCGCTGGCTGATGCGGGTCACGACCTCGTAGTTGATGGTCCCTGCGGCGGCGGCCCACTGTTCAACGAGGGGCCCGCCGTCGTGGCCGTTGCCAAACAATTCGGCAGTGGCTCCGAGGATTCCGGCGGAGTCCGCGGCGGTGGCCTCCACGCCACCGGCAGCGTCAGCGGCAGCGGCCGAGGCCAGGCGGAAGTGCGGCCCGAGGTCGATCACCATCTGGTCCATGGCAATGCGCCCCACCACGGGGTAGCTGATGCCGTTGACGCGCACGGGGCCGCCGGTGGCCACACGCGGAATGCCGTCTGCATAGCCCAGCGGCACCAGGCCCAGGGTGGTGGGCTCGTCAGTGACGTAGTTCAGCCCGTAGGAGACACCCTGCCCGGCAGGAACGTCCTTGCACAGCGCGATCCGGGTCTGCAGCGTCATGGCCGGCACCAGCCCCAGTTGGGCGGAGGTACGGTCGGCAAAAGGCGAGAGCCCGTACACGCCCAGGCCCACGCGCACCATGTCAAAGTGCGTGTCGGGACGGGACAGGGTGGCGGGGGTGTTGGCGATGTGGCGAACCTCGAGCTCGGCGCCGGCAGCCTCCGCCACGGACACGGCATCGCGGAACCGCTCCAGCTGATCGTCGGTTTCCGGCCGTTCGGGTTCGTCGGCCACGGCGAGGTGGCTGAACACGCCCACCACCCTGATCAGGCCGGCCCGCTGGTGGACCATGGCGGCCTCGACCAGCGCGGGCCAGTCCGCGCCCGGGCAGCCGTTGCGGCCCAGCCCCGTGTCAATCTTCAGGTGGACCCGGGCCGGGCGCTCCAGCGAGCGGGCGGCGGCAACAATGCGCTCCAGCTCCCACCCCGAGCAGCCGAGGTCGATGTTGTTGGCCACGGCGGCCGTGAAATCACTCTGCGGGGTGTGCAGCCAGCACATCACCGGCACGTCAAGGCCGGCCGCGCGCAGTTCAAGCGCCTCTGTGATGTGGGCCGTGCCCAGCCACTGCGCACCCGCCGCCACGGCGGTCCGCGCCACGGGGACCGCGCCGTGCCCGTAGGCGTCGGCCTTAACCACCGCCATGAATTGGGCGGGGGCCGCCAGCTCACGCAGGTGGCGGATGTTGTTGGCGATGGCGGACAGGTCAATGATGGCTTGCCGTTCAAGGCCTGGGGCAGGCGCTTGAACCGGCACGACTGATGGGCTCACCCGCCCATTTTAGCCCGTTTGCCGCCCCTCCCCGCCCACGCACCGCGGCCCGCCCCGGTCCCCGGCGGACCGCAGCCCTGCCCGCCCAAGTCCAGGCACCGCAGTCGGGCTAGGTTGCAGGGCGCGGCAGTGGCAAGATTGAAGCATCAAATGGCGGCCCGGCGGGCGGGCGCCGCGGCAGGCTGGGAGGACGCGGATGCATCAGGTACGGCGCGTGGCCATGCTCTCGCTGCACACATCCCCGCTGGAGCAGCCGGGCGGCGGCGATGCCGGCGGCATGAACGTCTACGTGCGCGCCCTGGCACTGGAACTGGCCGCGGCCGGCATGGTCGTGGACATCTACACCCGCCGCACCTCCGCCACCCAGCCCGACACCGTCCCCCTCGCCCCGCACGCCAATGTCCACCACATCACGGCCGGGCCCTTCGGCAAGGTTTCCAAGGAGGAGCTGCCGGAGCTGGTGAATGAAATGGCCGACGCCGTTGCCGCCCACATTTCCGGGCTCGGCTCCGCGCCGTCCCCGGCCGGGCAGCCTGGCGGGGCCGCGCTTCCGGTCAACGTCATCCATTCCCACTACTGGGTTTCCGGCATGGCCGGGCTGTTGGTGGCGAAGCGGCTGGACCTGCCCCTGGTGCACACCATGCACACCATGGCCCGCGTCAAAAACCACCTGCTGCGCCCCGGCCAGCATGCGGAACCGGGCATCAGGGAGGACGGCGAACAGCACATCGTCGCCGGAGCCACCCGCCTGATCGCCAACACCACGGCCGAGGCCGCCGAGATCGAGGGCCACTACGACGGCTGTGAACAGCGCATCGACGTGGTCTCCCCCGGCGTGGACCTGCGAGTGTTCCAGCCCGCATTCCGGGACCGCTCGCGCCTGCGGCTGGGCATCGACCCCGCCGATTTCCATGTGGTGTTTGCCGGCCGCATCCAGCGACTGAAAGGCCCGCACGTGCTGGTCAAGGCCGCTGCACTGCTGCAGGCCGCGCGCCCGGACATCCCACTGCGAATAAGCTTCCTCGGTGCCAGCAGCGGCAGCGAAAAGTACGACCTTCCGCAAATGATTGCCGAGGCCGGGCTTGGCGGGATTGCCGCGGTGTACCCACCCGTGGGGCCAGATGCCCTGGCGGACTGGTACCGCAGCGCGGACCTTGTTGCCGTGCCGTCCTCCAGCGAATCGTTCGGCCTCGTGGCGCTTGAGGCGCAGGCCTGCGGCACGCCCGTGGTGGCCACTGATGTTGGCGGACTGCCCCGCGCGGTGAGCGACGGCCGGACCGGGCTGCTGGTGCAGGGCCGATCCGCCAAGCTGTGGGCCGAGGCCATCGCCTCGCTGCACGACTTCCCGCAAACCCGGCTCGACATGGGCCGCGCCGCCTCCGTCTTCGCCCAGTCCTTCGGCTGGGAAAACACGGCGCAGCAGACCATGGCCAGCTACGACCTGTCCGTCACGTACCAGTACGTGGCTCCCCCGGGCTGCTGACCCCTCCGCCATGCAACGCCGCATCACATAAGCGCCGCTTTTTCCCGACGCCATCGCACCAATGACCGTTTCCCACCCGACGCGCTCGCACCAATGGTCGTTTCCCACCCGACGCTCTCGCACCATGCATGCGCCACCCTCCCCCGGCTGCGCCCACATGCCCATGGTCCCGGGACTTGGAACCATGCAAAAATTGTCCTTTTGGACAGTCTTTCGCCCCGCCCCTGCCGTGGGGGTCACAAACTACCCGGCAGTAGCTAACCTGATGCAGTATGGCCAAAACCGCAAGGACCGATCATCACCAAGGACTTCGGGCCGGCCAGCCAAGCATGAACTGCCCTGCAATGACGCAGGGCGGATCCCGTTGAAAGGTTTACAGCACCATGAAACGATTGTTTCAGAGCCAGGGAATGCGGAAGGCGGCCGCGGTCTGCGCGGGCCTGCCACTGCTCCTGGTCACCGTGGGGGCCTTGCCGGCATCGGCAGAAACGGCGGACGACCCCGCTTCCAGCCTTGCAGAAAACACCATTCCCCAGAAGGTCCTCGACCCGCTGGCCTACCAGGACGGGCCCTACATTGTGGTCCTGGCGGAGCCGCCTGCAGCCACTTACGACGGCGGCACAACCGGACTTGCGCCCACCAAGCCCAAGCCGGGCAAGAAGCTGGATGCCGGAAAGGCCGAGGTAAAGAAGTACCAGGCCCACCTGGAGAAAAAGCAGGCCCAGGTGGCCAAGTCTGAAAACGTCAAGGTCAACCGCAGCTTCACCGTGGCCCTGAACGGCTTCTCGGCGCAGCTCACCGCCGACCAGGCCCTGCAGCTGGCCAAGGACCCGAACGTCCTCACGGTTGCCCCCGACACCCAGAACGCCCCCGACTACTCCAGCACGGACTTCCTGGGACTGAGCGGGGAAAACGGCAGCTGGAACACCGCCTTTGGCGGCGTTGACAAGGCGGGCGAAGGCGTCGTCGTCGGTGTCATCGACACCGGGTACACGCCGTCGAGCGCGTTCTTCGCCGGCGACGAGGTCAAGCCGCTGACCGGCGAACCCCAGGTGGGCGTGCCCTACCGCACCACCGACGGCAAGATCGCGATGCTCAAGGCCAACGGGGAAACCTTCTCCGGCGAATGCCAGGCGGGCGTTGACACGGGCGCAGCCTTCGACGGCACGGCCTGCAACTCCAAGGTTCTCGCCGCCCACTACTTTGCGGAGGACTTCCTGAAATATGTGGCACCCGAGCACCGGGCGCCGCAGGAGCAGATCTCACCGGTCGACGTCGACAGCCACGGCACGCACACCGGCTCCACCGCGGTGGGCAATTCCGGCATCGAGGCCACCGTGGCCGGGCGCGACCTGGGCATCACCTCGGGCGTGGCACCGGCAGCCAAGCTGTCCGTGTACAAGGTGTGCTGGGAGGATGACGACCCCAACACGGGTGGCTGCTACTCCTCAGCCTCCGTTGCGGCCATCAACCAGGCCATCATCGACGGCGTGGACGTGCTGAACTACTCCATCTCCGGCAGCACCTCCACCACCACCGACCCCGTCTCGCTGGCGTTCCTGTCCGCAACCTCGGCCGGCATTTTCGTTGCCGCCTCTGCCGGCAACTCAGGCCCCACGGCGGGCACCGTCAACCACGGCGCACCGTGGCTGACCACCGTCGCGGCAACCTCCTTCTCCTCCGAGCTGCAGGGCACGGCGGAGTTCTCGGACGGCAGCAAGTTCCGCGGCGCAAGCCTGATGAGCCATGAGGTTCCGCCGAGCCACGTGGTCCTGGCGGCCAACGCAGCCGCCGCCGGGGCAGCCACCCCGGAACTGTGCGGGCCCAACTCCCTGGACGGCACCAAGGTTGCCGGCAAGGTTGTGGTTTGTGACCGCGGCGTGTTTGACCGCGTGGCCAAGAGCGCCGAGGTCAAGCGTGCCGGCGGCGTGGGCATGATCCTGGCCAACGTCACCTTCTCCTCCGAGGACGTGGACCTGCATGCCGTGCCCACAGTCCATGTGAACCCGCCTGCAACACAGGAAATCAAGGACAAGGTCACGGCCAACCCGGACATCCTGGTGGGTCTGCTCAACCACGACACGACCGGCCTGCCGGTCGACCCCCAGCCGCAGATTGCCGGATTCTCCTCCCGCGGGCCGCTGGGCGCCGTGGGTTCGGACCTCCTCAAGCCTGACGTCGCCGCACCCGGCGTGGCAGTTTTGGCAGGGGTGTCCCCCATCGGCACGGGCGGCCAGGAGTTCGGCATGCTCTCGGGCACGTCCATGGCCTCGCCGCACGTTGCCGGGTTCGCCGCCCTGATCATGGCCAAGAACCCGTCGTGGTCGCCGGCCGTGGTCAAGTCAGCCATGATGACCACAGCCACCAACGTGGTCAACGAGGACGGCAGCAAGAACACCGACCTCTTCGCCACCGGCGCAGGGCAGACCGCCGTCGCCGCCGCACTGAACCCGGGCTTCGTGTTTGATGCCGGCGACGCCGACTACCTCCGCTACATCCAAGGCACCGGCCTGGACCTGGGCATTCCCGGGCTGGGCGCCACGGCGCCGCGAGACATGAACGTCGCCTCGTTTGCCGTGGGCTCCCTGGCAGGCAAGGTCACCGTCACCCGCACCGTCACCGCCGTGACGCCGGGCATGTACAAGGTCACCGCCAACGTCCCCGGCGTGAACGTGAAGGTTGTGCCACCGTCGCTGAACTTTGCCAAGGCCGGCCAGCAGCGCACCTTCAAGGTCACGTTCGAGAACAAGAACGCGGCGCTGGGCGAATTCGCCATGGGCCACCTGTCATGGCAGGGTCCCGGCACCACGGTGACCACGCCGGTGGCCGTGCGCCCCTTGCCCGTCCTGGTGGATCCGGAGCTGTCATTCAGCACGGACCAGGGCACCGGCAGCGGCAACATCCCCGTCGTCTCGGGCAGCAGCGCCCCGGTCAACCTGTCACTGAACGGGCTGGCCAAGGCCGACTCCTCGGACATCGAATTGGTGCCCGGCCCCATCGCGGTGGCCACCAACGCCTCCAACTTCCTGAAGGAAGTGGTGGTCCCGGAGGGCACGGAGCTGGCCAAGTTCCAGCTGCTCTCCTCCGACCCCGCGGCTGACTACGACATGCTCGTCTTCAACCCGCAGGGCCAGTACTACGACGTCCGCACCGGCGCCTCCAGCGAGTCCCTGTCGCTGGCCAACCCGGCGCCGGGCACGTACACGGTGCTGGCCAACCTGTACTCCAGCACCAACGGCGCACCGGTCAAGGCCACCATCGACGCCGCCGTCCTGGGTGGCGCGGTGGGCAACGCGAGTGTCTCGCCCAACCCGCTCAAGCTCGCCAACGGCAAGTCCGGCAACGTGAAGCTGAGCTGGACCGGGCTGGCCCCCGGGAACTACCTGGGCCGCGTGGCATTCGGCGACACCGGCACGGAAACGTTCGTCTCGGTCATCGTCACGGGCGCAGGCGCGGCAGTGGTCCCGGAGAGCGGAAAGGTGGCGGGCACCAACAGCGCGCCCCCGGCCCTGGGCGGCGGCAGCTAGCTCAGCGGCCGGCAGCGCCAGGCCTTTCCACGCACGACGGCGGCACCCACCTTTGGCGGGTGCCGCCGTCGTTCTCTTTTGGCCGGGCTGGGAGACGGGACGCCGGGTGCGTCAGCTGGCGCCGGTGCCGCCGCCGAGGCCGCCCAGGAGCGGGGCGGCAGCCTGCCAGCGGGCGATTTCACAGCCGTTGGTGCGCTTGAAGCCGGTGTCGACGGCGCGGCCCAGGTACCAGCCGGCGACTTGCGCGGTTTGCGGGCCGCCGTACTGCTCGGTGCACATGCGCTTGGGGTCGGGGACCGGGAACAGGATTTCACCGTCGTTGAGCAGGACTATGGCGAGCGCTGCGGCGGAGTCGGGCAGCGTTGAGGCCGGGTCCGGGCTGGGCGCGCCTGTGTCCGGGACCTCGGCGACGAGCCGGAATTCGTGGGGCTGCGCGTCAGGCGATTCCAGCAGGGTGATGGTCAGCTCGATGGTGGTGTCGGGCGGGGCCGTGCCGGTTCCGCTGGCCGGTGTGCCGCCTGGGGAGTCGGAGACCTGCGCGCAGGCTGCCAACAAGGGCAGCAGCAGGACGGCTGCGGCAATGCGAAAGTGTGCCTTCATTTCTCCAGTGTTGCAGCCCATCGCCTCCGGCAACACCCCTCCCGAGTTAAAGGACACCCGCGAATACGACGCTGTCGCAGCAATGACAGGTTTCATCCCCACGCCAGCGCAGCAATGACGGCTTCCCACCCAACCCCGGAGCAGCAGTGACAGCCATGCACCAGATGCCGGCGCACACGGTGCGAAAACGTCGCAGACATTCCAGCCAATGCTGCGACAGCGTCGAAGATTCTTCAGCCAATGCTGCGCTGGCGTCACTAAGCGGGCCGGCGGCTACACCACGAAGGCCTGGTCCTGGATGGCAACAGCGGCCGCGCCGCGGGCCCACTCGGTGAAGTCGGAGGAGGCAACCCGCAGCGTGACGGGTTCCGCCTCCGGATCCCTGTCGGAAGCGAGAGCGGCGCGCACAGCCGCTTCCGTGGCTGCGAACATGGCCACCCCCTCACCTCCCAGAACCACCGTGTTGACCATGGCGAGGTTCGCGGCCGCTGCAATCAACTTGCCGAGGGCCGTGCCCGCCGCGTCGAAAACAGCGCCCGCCACCCGGTTGCCCCCGGCCGCCAGCTCCAGGGCACGGTCATAGGAGACGGGTTCGCCCAGAGCCGCCGCAATCTGGGCACATATGCTGGGGATGGACAGCATGGCGGTGGAGCATCCGCGATGGCCCTCCATGCACAGGGGTCCGCGGGGGTCCAGTGGGAAGTGACCGCCCAGGCCCAGCCCGGTATCGGCGGTGCGTATCACGTGGTTGCGCATGGCCAGCCCATAGCCGACACCGGCCCCCACAGTGATCACGGCAAAGTCTGCGGCTGCACGCCCGGCCCCAAACCACTGTTCCGCCGCAACCAGAGCGGTGACATCGTTGTCCACCACGACGGGCAACTGAAGCCGGTCCGCCAGCAGTGCACCCAGCGGAACGTCGCTCCAGGCGAGGAACGGGGCCCGGTGCACCACGCCGTCGGGCCGGACCTGCCCGCCCAGCGACACGCCAAGCCCCGTCAGTTCCACGCCCGCACCGGCACCAAGTTCCCCGGCAAGGCCCGCGATGCCCTCCACCACGGCATCCACGGAGGTGTCGGCCAATGGCCGGGATGCATCGGCCAGGACAGTTGCACGAAGGTCGGTCAACACCGCCTGCAGGCTGTCCCCCGTCACCTTGACGCCCAGAAAATGGGCACTGCCGCTGCTGACATCAAGCAGCCGTACGGGCCGCCCCACCGTGCCGTCGGCAACAAGGTCGCCTTCAACCAGGATGCCGGAGTCCAGCAGGGGCTTGCTCAGCCGGGTCAGGCTCGCCACGCTCAGCTTCATTTCCAGGGCAAGCTCGCCCCTGGAAATGGGGCCGCGGACCAGGACCTTGCGGGCCAGCTCGAGGGCTGAATCTGTCAGCACGGCCGGATTCTGTTGCTGCTCCGCATTCAGTGCCGGCAAGGGATAGACGGTGTTCATGCCCCTAGTTTATTGCAAATCGAACATAACTCCAGCCCGACAGTCAACAATCTGGCACAATGTGCCACATTCAGTGACCCTTGACACTGCAATTACTTTTGCGGTAAAACTATTCAATGAGCACAGCATCCCTTCCGGTCCCCGCCCACGTCCAACTGCACCGCGGCGGCACCTCAGTCATCGTCGACCTGACCACCGCAGGCACGCCCGCCATCATCCACTGGGGCCCGGCCACGGGAACCCTCTCCCCCGCCGAACTGTCGTCCCTGGCCACCGCCGCCCGCCCGCAGCGAGTCTCCGGAGGCATCGACATCCCGGCACGCCTGGGCATCCTGCCGCAGGAAGTGTTCGGCTGGCAGGGCTCCCCCGCACTCACCGGCCAGCGCGCCGGCGGCGGATGGGCCAGCGCCTTAAGCACGACGGCGGCACTCGCCACCGATTCCTCCCTCACCATCACCTCGGAAGACCCGGGCGCCGAATTGCGCCTGGTGACCGAACTCGAGCTCACCGCGGCCGGCGTCCTGCGCCAGCGCCACACCCTGTCCAACACCGGCGCATCGGACTACCAGCTGCACCGGCTCACCGCAGTCTTCCCGCTGCCGGCGAGCGCCGCCACGGTCCAGGACTTCACCGGCCGGCACCTGAAGGAGCGCACCGCCCAGCGCCGCCCTTTGACAGTGGGCGCCCACGTGCGCGAAAGCCGCCGCGGCCGCCCCGGCGCCGACGCGACACTGCTCATGCTCGCAGGCGAGGACAACTTCGGCTTCCGCAGCGGCCTGGTACACGGAGTGCACACGGCCTGGAGCGGCAACCACAGTCTCTCGGCCGAACGCACCATCACCAGCGACAGCTTCCTCACCGCCGGCGAGCTCCTGCTGCCCGGCGAAGTCCTCCTGGCACCCGGCGTGAGCCACACCACCCCGTGGGCCCTGGGCTCCTGGGGCCACGGCCTGGACCAGCTCTCGGCCCGGTTCCACGAGGACCTGCGCGCCCGTCCGCAGCACCCCAAGCGCCCGCGCCCCGTCACCTTGAACACCTGGGAGGCCGTGTACTTTGACCACGACCTGGCCACCCTGAAAAGTCTTGCCGACAAGGCAGCGGGTGTCGGCGTCGAACGCTTTGTCCTGGACGACGGCTGGTTCCTGGGCCGCCGCGACGACACCGCCGGGCTGGGCGACTGGTTTGTGGACGCAGCGGTGTGGCCTGACGGGCTGGGTCCCATCATCGACCACGTCCGCGGCCTCGGCATGGAGTTCGGGCTGTGGTTCGAGCCGGAAATGGTGAACCCGGACAGCGAGCTGGCCCGCAACCACCCCGACTGGATACTGCACACGGAAGGCCGCTGGCCGGTGTCCGCCCGCCAGCAGCAGGTGCTGAACCTGGCCCACCCCGACTGCTTTGACTATCTGCTGGGCCGCATTGACGCCATCCTGGCCGAGTACCCCATCAGCTACATCAAGTGGGACCACAACCGGGACCTGCTCGACGCGGCGGACCCCCGCACCGGCAACGCATCGGTCCGCGATTCAACGCTGGCCCTCTACCGGCTGCTGGCCGAACTGAAGAGCCGCCACCCGGAGCTGGAGATTGAAAGCTGCGCATCCGGCGGCGCCCGCGTGGACCTGGGCATCCTGGACTGCACGGACAGGATCTGGACCAGCGATTGCATCGACCCCGTCGAGCGCCTCGACAACCAGGCCAACACCGGCCTGCTGGTCCCGTACGAGCTGATGGGCGCCCACATTGGCGGGCCGAAGTCGCACTCCACGCGCCGCCAGCACAGCCTGGGCTTCATGGCCCGCACCGCAATCTTTGGCCACTTCGGCATCGAGTGGGACATCTCCGCCATCTCCGCTGAACAAACAGAAGAGCTGGCCGGCTGGGTGGCGTTCCACAAGGCGAACCGGGACTTGTTCCACACCGGGACCAGCGTCCACGCGGACCTGCCCGACCCCGCCCTTGACCTGCGCGGCGTGGTGGCCGGCGACGGCACCCGCGCCGTCTACTCCCTCACCCAGCGCACCGCCTCCACCACCTACCCCTCCGGACGCATCACCCTGCCGGGCCTCACCCCGGACGCCCTGTACCGGGTCCGGCTCTCCGAACCGCTCAACGACGACGTCGGCAACGGCCAGTCACCGCTTGACTGGGCGCTCACCGAAACCATCCTCTCCGGCCGGCTGCTCGCCGCCACCGGGCTGGCGTCCCCCGTGCTCTTCCCCGAACAAGCCGTTTTGATCACCGTTGATCAGGCCAACTAAGGAGTTCCAATGCACCACAAGAAAAGCAGAAATCCACCCATCAGGCGCCGCCGCCTGCTGGCCGCCGGCACCGCCGCCGCGCTGGCCCTGGGACTGTCCCTGACCGGCTGTTCAGCGAACGACGACGGCCGCGTCACCTTGGACTTTTTCCAGTTCAAGCCCGAGGCGGTGGCCCAGTTCACGCAGATCGTGAAGGACTTTGAGGCGGAGAACCCCACCATCAAGGTGGTCATCAACACCGTCCCGGACCCCGACACAGCCATCCGCACCCTGCTGGTCAAGGACAAGACCCCTGACGTGCTCACGCTCAACGGCAACGGGAACTTTGGCGATCTGGCCGGGGCCTGCGTATTTGCCGACCTCTCGGACTACCCGGCGGCCAAGCGCACCATCCCGGCCGTGCAGGACATCCTGAACGGGCTCGGCACCTGCCACGGCAGCGAAACAAACGGCCTGCCGTTCGCCAACAACGCCAGCGGCATCCTGTACAACCCGGAGATCTTTGCCGCGAACGGGGTCAAGGTGCCCCAGACCTGGGACGAACTCATCGCCGCAGCGGATAAGTTCAAGGCCAATGGCGTAAACCCGTTCTACATGACGCTCAAGGACGCCTGGACGGTGCTGCCCTCCTATGTGAACCTGGCCGGCAACCTCATGCCCCAGGACTTCTTCAAGGATGTCCGCTCGGCCGGGTGGACCGCAGCCACGGGTGAATACAGTTTTGAAAAGAACGGCGGCGACGCCGCCACCAAGCTGAAGAAACTGTTCAGCTACGCCCAGAAGGGTGCCGAAAGTGCAGGGTACGACGACGGCAACGCCGCCTTCGGTGCCGGAAAGTCGGCCATGTACCTGCAGGGCAGCTTCGCCATCCCGGCCATCCGCGCTTCGAACCCTGACGCCAAGGTGGCATCCTTCCCCTACCCCACCACCAACGACCCGGCCAAGAACGTCCTTGTCTCCGGAGTGGATGTGGCGCTGGCCGTGGGCAAGGACACCAAACACCCTGCGGAAGCCAGAAAGTTCATCGAGTTCCTCATGGCACCGAAGGTGATCGACAGCTACGCGAAGGCGCAGTCAGCACTGACCCCCGTGGTGGACGGCGCCCCCAGCAGCGATCCCGCCCTGGCCGGCATGCAGGACTTCTTCAACGACGGGCGCGTCATCGGCTATTTCGACCACCACGTCCCGCCGAGCATCCCCCTGCCGGCGCTCCTGCAGCAGTTCATTCTTGACGGCAAGCAGGATGCATACCTGGCCCGGATGGACCACGAATTTGAAAAGCTCGCCGCCCGCACATTGACCAAGGAAGGTAAATGACCATGGCGACCAACATCCTCAAACGCAACAGGACCCGTCCGGGACTGAACGCCGGAGCCAAGAAAAAGTACAGTGTGTCACGGACCAGCCGCACCTTCTACTGGATGGTGGTCCCGGCCCTCATTCTGTTCCTGATCCTGCACACGCTGCCCACCCTCACCGGCATGTTCTTCAGTCTGACCAACTACGCCGGCTACGGCGAATGGGACTTTGTAGGCCTGAAGAACTACGCCAACCTGTTCAAGGATGACCGGATCCTGTCCTCCTACGGGTTCACCTTCCTGTTCGCCGTCACCACCACCATTGTGGTCAACGTCGGCGCACTGTTCATCGCCATCCTGCTCAACGCAAAGATCAAGTTCCAGACGGCCTTCCGCGGCATTTTCTTCATCCCCAACATCCTCTCCGTGCTGATTGTTGGCTACGTCTTCAACTACCTGCTCTCCAACAACCTGCCGCTCGTGGGCCAGTGGCTGGGCATCGACTGGCTCTCCACCTCCATCCTGGCCAACCCGGACCTGGCCTGGCTCGGCATTGTGGGCGTCACCGCCTGGCAGTCAATCGCGTTCAGCGTCATCATCTACCTGGCCGGGCTGCAAACAGTGCCCGGCGAACTGTATGAGGCGGCCAGCCTCGACGGCGCCAGCGCCTGGAAGCAATTCTGGTCCATCACCTTCCCACTGATCGCCGGCTTCTTCACCATCAACATGGTGCTGGCGCTCAAGGGCCTGCTGCAGGCCTTCGACCAGATCGTGGCCCTGACCAACGGCGGCCCCGGCACCTCCACTGAATCGGTGGCCATGGTCATCTACCGCGGCGGCTTCCAGGGCGGCGAGTACGGCTACCAGATGGCCAACTCCGTCGTGTACCTCGTGGTGATCGTGGTGCTGTCCCTCCTGCAAATGCGGGTCCTCCAGCGCAAGGAAGTTGATATCTGATGAGTGCACCCACAATCAATCCCAGCCCGAAGGACCCAACGCAGCCCGGCACCCCCGGCGGACTGGGCACCCAACACAGGGAACGGCGTCGTTCCTCAGTCAACATCCCTCTCACGGCCCTCGTCGCGGTGCTGTCCCTGACCATCCTGGTCCCGCTGTATTTCACGGTGGTCACGGCACTGAAGTCCCCCGACCAGCTGGGCGGAACAGGCTTTGAACTGCCCACCAGCATTCACGTCGAAAACTTCTCCAAGGCGTGGGAGCTGACCAATTTCCCGCACGCGCTGCTGATTTCCGGGATCGTGACCGTGGGCGCGGTGGTTCTGACACTCATCACGAACTCGCTCGTGGCGTACGCGATTGCCCGCAACATGCACCGGCCGTTTTTCAAGGCGCTGTACTACTTCTTCATCGCCGCCCTGTTTGTGCCGTTCCCCATCATCATGCTGCCGGTAACCAAGGAGATGGCGGTGCTGCACCTGGACAACCCCGTGGGCCTGTTCCTGCTGTACACGGTGTACGGGCTGAGCTTCAACGTGTTTGTGTACACGGCGTTCATCAAGTCGATCCCGCCGGAGCTGGAAGAGGCCGCGATCATGGACGGGGCCAGCGTGTGGACCACGTTCCGGAAGGTCATCTTCCCGATCCTGACCCCGATGAACGCAACAGTGGGTATTCTTACCTGCATGTGGGCATGGAATGATTTTCTGCTTCCGTTGGTGATCCTCTCCGATCCCAACACCCGCACGCTGCCCCTGGTCCAGTACGTTTTCCAGGGCCAGTTCAACACCGACTACACCACTGCGTTCGCCTCGTACCTGATGGCCCTGGCGCCGCTGTTGCTGGTGTACCTGTTCGCCCAGCGCTGGGTCATCTCCGGCGTCATGAGAGGATCCATCAAGTAATGACCGCCCCCGCATCTTCCGCCCACGCCACCCCTGCGCACCCCGACGCCGGCTGGTGGCGCCAGGCCGCCGTCTACCAGATCTACCCGAGGTCGTTTGCCGATGCCAACGGCGACGGCATGGGCGACCTCCCCGGCGTCACGGCCCGCATGGGCTATCTCTCCGCATTGGGCATCGACGCGATCTGGCTCAGCCCGTTCTACCCCTCCGCGCTGGCCGACGGAGGCTACGACGTTGATGACTACCGCAACGTCGATCCCCGCCTCGGCTCGCTGGCGGACTTTGACGCCATGGTTTCCGCCGCGCACGCTGCGGGCATCCGGATCATTGTGGACGTTGTCCCGAACCACTCCTCCAACCGGCACGAGTGGTTCAAGGCCGCCCTCGCCGCTGCTCCAGGCTCCCCCGAGCGGGCCCGGTACCAATTCTTTGACGGGCTGCCGGACGGATTGGGGGACGACGGCGGCCTGCCGCCTTCCGATTGGCCCTCCCACTTTGGCGGGGGTGCCTGGACGCGGGTGGTGGAGCAGGCCGGGCCCCGCGCCGGACAGTTGGGCCAGTGGTACCTGCACCTGTTCGCCACCGAACAGCCGGACTTCAACTGGGACAACCCGGAGGTGCGCGAGGACTTCCACACCACCCTGCGCTTCTGGGCCGACCGCGGCGTGGACGGTTTCCGCGTGGACGTCGCGCACGGCCTGGCCAAGGACATGACGCTGCCGCTGCGATCCAAGCCGGAGCTGGAAATCCTGGTTGACGACGGCTCCGACCCCCTCTTTGACCGCGACGAGGTGCACGAGATCTTTGCCGGCTGGCGGGACGTGCTCAACGAGTACAACCCGCCCAAGGCCGCCGTGGCCGAGGCCTGGGTGCCGTTCACCGACCGCCGCCTGAAGTACGCCCGCCCCACCGAATTGGGCCAGGCCTTCAACTTCGACCTCCTGCAGGCCCACTTCGACGGCGCCGAGTTCCGCGCCATCGCCGAGAAGTGCCTCTCGGAGGCCGAGGCGTCGGGTGCTTCGTCGACGTGGGTCTTTTCCAACCACGACGTCGTCCGCCACGCTTCCCGCTACGCCCTGCCGGACAGCACCACGCTGGAAACCCTGAATGCCTGGCTGATGGACGACGGCGCCTCCCCCGAACCGGATTTGGCGCGCGGCCTGCGCCGGGCGCGGGCGGCGACGCTGTTCATGCTCGGGCTGCCCGGCTCGGCCTACCTGTACCAGGGCGAGGAGCTGGGGCTCTTCGAGGTGGCGGACCTGCCGCACGATTCCCTGCAGGACCCCACGTGGTTCCGCACCGGCAACACGCTCAAGGGCCGCGACGGCTGCCGCGTGCCGCTGCCATGGTCATCCTCCGAGCCGAACTTCGGTTTTGGCGGCACGCCGTGGCTGCCCCAGCCGGAGTGGTTTGGTCCGCTGGCGGCCGACGCCCAGGACGGCGTAGCCGGGTCCACGCTGGAAATGTACCGTGCGGCACTGAAGCTGCGGCGCGAACTGCAGTCAGAAGAGTCACTGGAATGGCTCAGCGCACCGGGCGCGGGGGTGGTGCACTACCGCCGGCCCAACGGCTGGCAGGTGATCACCAACTTTGGTGCCGCAGCCGCGAAATTGCCCTCCGGCGTCGACCTTTCCAAGCTGGTCATCACCTCCGGCGAAACCACAACAGCGGGAGGCGCTGCAACGGGAGCAACAGGAGGAACGGTGACGGGAGCAACGGGAACATCAGCAACGATTGCAGCGGAGACAACCCTCTGGCTCGCCCCCTAAATAGCTCCAACGCCCATTCCCGACGCCATCGCAGCAATGGCTGGTTTTTCAGTGACGCCATCGCAGCAATGACGGCTTTTCGAGCAGCCCTGTCGCAGCAGCCGTGCCTGTGGATAACTTTGAGCACGAAAGTGCCAAATCCGCCAGAATGGCCACATGGAATCCACCGAAGCATTCAGCATCCCCGAGTCCCCGTTCACGCTGGATGAGGCACGGGCGCGTGGCATCCCACGGAGTGTGCTCAGGCGCAAGTCCGTGGAACATGTCAGTTACCGCCTGTACCGCCTGTCGGACAGCGATTTCAACCTTCGTGAGGCCGCGCGGGCACTCTGCGCGGCCTCACCCGGGGCCTGGATTTCCCATTCCACGGCGGCGAGGCTGCATGGTTTGGTCCTGCCTCCGTGGCTTGGCACCTCCAATGACCTGCACTTGAGCAAGGCTGCCGGAACAGCTGAAGCCCGCCGGAAGGGAATCGTTGGGCACAAGATGACGTTTTTCCCGGGCGAAATTGAAAGCGACGGCGAGCTCGTCATGGGCACGAGGGCCCGCACGTGGCTCGACATGGCCAGGGTTCTCCCGCTGGCCGACTTGGTGTGCATGGGAGACCAGATCATCCGCATTCCCCGTCCGGAGTTTGATGGCCGCAGCAAACCGTACGCCACGATTGGCCAGCTCCGGGCCATGCTGGAGCGGCACAAGAACCTCCAGGGCATCGTGCGTGCCCGGGAGGCGTTGGAGCTCATGCGCGTCGGCTCTGATTCTGCCCCGGAAACTCTGCTTCGCCTCGCAATGCTCAACGCCGGCCTGCCGGAGCCGGATTTGCAGCTGAAGCTCTGGAGCAGCAGGAATTCCCCGTCCGCCGATGCTGGGTACAGGGAACGGCGCATCGCGCTCCAGTACGACGGCGCGCACCACCGTGATCCGGAGCAGATGCACAGCGACCGGCGGCGGGACAAGGCCTTCGAAGCAGCCGGCTGGATGGTCCTGGTGTTCACCGACGAGGACCTGGCTGACGGTTTTCAGGGTGCGGTGCGGCAGATCAGGTCAGCGCTGCGGAAGGCCTGGGTCGATCCAAGCATTGCCTCCGGGTTCGCGGCCGGGGCCTAGAAACAGCCGCCAACATCGCAAAACGCCCCCTCACTGCAGTGAGGGGGCGTTCCGGTTTTTCAGCCATTGCTGCGCTGGCGTTCGGGAAAACCCAGCCATTGCTGCGACAGCGTCGAAAGGGGGAGGTTAGATGTCGCCCCGGATGAAGGCTTCAACCTTCTCGTGCGCGATATCGTCGGCGTACTGCTCCGGCGGGGACTTCATGAAGTAGCTCGAGGCGGAGAGGATGGGGCCGCCGATGCCGCGGTCCAGGGCGATCTTCGCTGCGCGGACGGCGTCGATGATCACACCGGCGGAGTTGGGCGAATCCCACACTTCCAGCTTGTACTCCAAGGAGACCGGGGCGTCGCCGAAGTTGCGGCCCTCAAGGCGCACAAATGCCCACTTGCGGTCGTCCAGCCAGGCCACGTAGTCCGACGGCCCGATGTGGACGTCGTCCTCGCCCAGCACGGCCGAGGTGTTGGAGGTGACAGCCTGGGTCTTGGATATCTTCTTGGATTCCAGGCGCTCGCGCTCGAGCATGTTCTTGAAGTCCATGTTGCCGCCAACGTTGAGCTGGTAGGTGCGGTCCAGAACCACGCCGCGGTCTTCGAACAGCTTCGCCATGACACGGTGCGTGATGGTGGCACCGATCTGGGACTTGATGTCGTCGCCCACGATCGGGACACCGGCGGCGGTGAACTTGTCGGCCCACTCCTTGGTGCCGGCGATGAACACGGGCAGCGCGTTGACGAAGGCCACGCCCGCGTCGATGGCGCACTGGGCGTAGAACTTGGCGGCGGCGTCGGAGCCCACGGGCAGGTAGCAGACCAGCACGTCGACCTTGGCGGCCTTCAGCTCGGCAACCACGTCAACCGGATCGGCGTCGGATTCCACGATGGTCTCGCGGTAGTACTTGCCCAGGCCGTCCAGGGTGGTGCCGCGGAGCACGGGAACGTCCAGCTTCGGGACGTCGGCAATCTTGATGGTGTTGTTCTCGCTGGCGCCAATGGCCTCGGAGAGATCCAGCCCAACCTTCTTGCTGTCCACGTCGAACGCTGCAACAAACTGCACGTCGTTGACGTGGTACTGGCCGAACTTGACGTGCATCAGGCCGGGGACCTTGACGCTGGGGTCGGCATCCCGGTAATACTGGACACCCTGCACCAAGGATGCGGCACAGTTTCCGACACCGACGATGGCAACCCGAATAGGATGATTGGACACGGAACTCCTTCATAAAACTCACAAGGGTCCGACGCTCACTCTGCGGTGACGGGTCGACGCACGCCTTCACACATGAGGAAAAGACACGACGTACGGCTCTTCGGCCGGACCTGACGCCCCAACGGCGCCCTTATAACCATTCTAATCAACTTCAACCGTCCCGATTTTGTTCCCGGGACCGGCAAAAGCTTCCTGCAGTTGTGCCCGGGGCGCCGTTTCACGGCGCCCCGGGGACGGTTGTCGCTACTTCTGCGCCCACCTGTTGATGTCGGATTCGACGGCGAACTCGTCGATGGCGGCCAGCTCGCCGTCGCTGAACCCAAGGTTGTTGATGGCGGCGACGTTATTCTCCAGCTGGGACACACTGGACGCCCCCACGAGGGCCGAGGTGACGGGAGTGCCCTTGGCCTGCTCGCGGAGGATCCAGGCGATCGCCATCTGGGCGAGGGACTGGCCGCGCCCGGCTGCGATGTCGTTCAGGCCCCGCACCCGGGCCATCTTCTCTTCGGTGAGGTCGTGCGCGTGCAGGAAGTGTTCCTTGGCGGCGCGGGAATCGGACGGCACGCCCTTGAGGTAACGGTCGGTCAACACTCCCTGCGCCAACGGGGAGAAGGCGATGGAGCCGGCACCAACGGTCTCGAGCGTCTCGTACAGGTTCGGTTCCCCGTCCTCGGTCCAGCGGTTGAGCATGGAGTAGGAGGGCTGGTGGATGAGCAGCGGGGTGCCCATTTCCTTCAGGATCCGGGCAGCTTCAAGGGTCTGGGCCGGGGTGTAGGAAGAGATGCCCGCGTAGAGCGCCTTGCCGGAGCGGACGGCGTGGTCCAGGGCACCCATGGTCTCTTCCAGGGGCGTGTCCGGGTCGGGGCGGTGGCTGTAGAAGATGTCCACATAGTCCAGGCCCATGCGGGTCAGCGACTCGTCCAGGCTGCCCAGCAGGCTCTTGCGCGAACCCCACTCCCCGTACGGGCCCGGCCACATGAGGTAGCCGGCCTTGGTGGAGATGACCAGCTCGTTGCGGTGGGCGCGGAAGTCGTCCTTGAAATGGCGGCCAAAGTTGGTCTCGGCACTGCCGGCGGGCGGGCCGTAGTTGTTGGCCAGGTCAAAGTGGGTGACACCCAGGTCAAAGGCGCGGCGCAGGATGTCCCGCTGCACGTCGAACGGCTTGTCGTCGCCAAAGTTGTGCCACAGCCCCAGGGAAATCGCGGGCAGTTTCAGCCCGCTGCGGCCGACGCGGCGGTAGGGCATGGTTTCATAGCGGTTTTCCGCAGGGTGAAAGGTCATACCTGCCATCTTGCCACTTTTTCACTGTGATCTAAATCTAGTCCCGGCCCGGCGCCCGCAGCACCAACACGGACCGGGCAGCCACCGCCACTTCCTCCCCGGCACCGAAGGCGTCCGCAGCAACCCCGTCCGTGTGGATTTCCACCACCCACCGGGCCGCGTAGTCGTCGCCCGGCAGTGTGAAGCCGACGGGCTCCGCACCCCCGTTGAACAGCAGGAGGAAGCAGTCGTCCACCACGGCCCGCCCGTGCACATCCGGTTCCTGGATGCCCCCGCCGTTGAGGAACACCCCGATGCTGCGCCCGAATCCGCTGTCCCAGTCCGCCGGCGCCATGGCTGCAGCGTCGGGTCGCAGCCACACAATGTCCGGCAGCGCGCCGTCGTCCCCGCGCTCCACCGGGTGCCCGTCAAAGTACCGGCGACGGCGGAACACCGGGTGCGCTTCCCGCAGCCGTGCCAGCCGGGAGACAAAGTCGATGAGCTGCGCGTCGGCGCGCCCCCAGTCGATCCAGCTCAGCGGCGAATCCTGCGCGTAGGCGTTGTTGTTGCCCTGCTGGCTGCGGCCCAGTTCGTCGCCGTGCAGCAGCATCGGGACACCCTGCGAGAGCATCAGCGTGGTGAGGAAATTGCGCTGCTGGCGGGCCCTCAGCTCCTGCACGGCGGGATCGTCCGTGGGCCCTTCGATGCCGAAGTTCCAGGAGCGGTTGTGCGATTCACCGTCGCGGTTGTCCTCCCCGTTCGCCTCGTTGTGCTTGTCGTTGTAGCTGACCAGGTCCGCCAGCGTGAAGCCGTCGTGCGCCGTGACAAAGTTGATCGAGGCCACCGGCCGGCGCCCGGAATGGCCGTAAAGGTCCGATGACCCTGTAAGCCGGGACGCAAATTCGCCCAGTGTGGAGGGCTCGCTGCGCCAGAAATCGCGGACCGTGTCC
The DNA here is from genome assembly GCF_017876675.1 of Arthrobacter stackebrandtii. Lineage (NCBI taxonomy): Bacteria > Bacillati > Actinomycetota > Actinomycetes > Micrococcales > Micrococcaceae > Arthrobacter > Arthrobacter stackebrandtii. Next base: position 2,525,347 of record NZ_JAGIOI010000001.1, on the reverse strand, counting down.
CGGAACTGCCCGTTCCATTCCGTCCACTGCGGCGGAAAGTTGCCCACTTGGTAGCCTCCCGGCCCCAGGTCCCACGGCTCCGCAATGAGTTTCACATGTGAGACCACGGGATCCTGCTGCACCATCTCAAAGAACGTGGAGAGCTTGTCGACGTCGTAAAACTCCCGCGCCAGGGTGGCCGCCAAATCAAAGCGGAAGCCGTCAACATGCATTTCCGTGACCCAGTAGCGCAGCGAGTCCATGATCAGCTGGAGTGCGTGCGGCTGTCGGACGTTGAGCGAGTTTCCCGTGCCGGTGTAGTCCAGGTACAGCGATTTGTCCTCCTGCAGCCGGTAATACGCGTCGTTGTCGATCCCGCGGAAAGACAGCGTGGGCCCCAGGTGGTTGCCCTCCGCCGTGTGGTTGTACACCACGTCCAAGATCACCTCCAGCCCGTTGCGGTGCAGTTCCTTGACCATGGCCTTGAACTCGCGCACCTGGTCGCACGGGTCCGACGCCGCCGCATATTCATTGTGCGGGGCGAAAAACCCAATGGTGTTGTAGCCCCAATAGTTCCGCAGCCCCATCCCCTGCAGCCGCTCGTCCTGGACAAACTGGTGCACAGGCATCAGCTCGACGGCGGTCACTCCCACCTTTTTGAGGTGGGCCACGACCGCGGGGTGCGCCACCGCGGCGTAGCGCCCGCGCTGTTCGGGCGGGACGTCCGGGTGCAGGGCGGTGAGGCCCTTGACGTGGGCCTCATAGATCACGGTGTGGGAGTACGGAATGTCCGGCTTGGCGTCCGTGCTGCCGTCGGGATGGGTCCAGTCGAAGCGGCCGTCCACCACCACGCCCTTGAAGGTGTGGGGTGCGGAGTCCTCGTCGCTGCGCACCAGCGGATCGTTCTGCCGGTGCCCGTACACGGGCTGTCCCCAGGCCACGCTTCCGTCGACACCTCTCGCATAGGGGTCCAGCAGCAGCTTGGCGGCATTGAACCGCAGGCCGTTTGCAGGGTCCCAGGGTCCGCCCACGCGGTAGCCGTACCTCTGTCCCTCGCCGATGCCCGGCACATAGCCGTGCCACACATAGCCGTCCACCTCGGTCAGCGGCAGCTGGGTTTCCCGGCCCTCGTCATCAAAGAGGCACAACGTCACGGATTGGGCCCCGTCGCTGAACAGTGCGAAATTCGTGCCGCCTTCGTCCACGTGCGCACCCAGGGGGTGGTCCCTGCCCGGCCAAACTTCCATCATGTCCCCCTGTGCGTCTGTTGTTGCGGCGTGTGGTGCGGGCTGGGCCGGCCGTGTTCTCGGCTGTGAACGGCCTACACCGGTTTTATTTGGCACAACCGTGCCCAAGCTTGCGGGATCCGCCCTGCCAGCTGCCCGGCGCTGAGCGGCGCCCCCGGCCTCAGTCGCGCCAGTTCGCCGTGCAGGGCGGCTGCGAGCGCGGCAGTGCGGGCCAGCTCGCCAGGTTTTGGCACCGCCGTGGCGTCCCCCATGGCCAGCAGCGCCACGAGTATCCCGGCCAGCGTGTCCCCGCTTCCCGCCGTGGCCAGTGCGGGCGTGCCGTTGGCCTGTGTATACGTGGGCCCGCCGGGCGACGCCACCACCGTGGTGGCACCCTTGAGCAGCACGGTTGCGCCAAATAGGTCGGCTGCGCGGCGGGCGGCAGCCAGCGGCGCAGCCTCGACGGCCGCTCGGTCGAGGTCCAGGCCGTGCCGCCGGAACAGTGCCGACAGCTCCCCGGCATGCGGGGTCAGGACCAGGCGGGAGTTGCCGGCTTCCGCACCGGAACCACCTGCCGGCCGCACCAGGGCCAGGGCCGCGGCGTCGACCACGGTGGGGACCCCGCCCGCCATGGCGGCGGCGGCACGAGCCATGGCCGCGCCGTCGCCGTCGATCCCGGGCCCGGCAAGCCATGCCTGGACCCGCACGTCACCGGGCATCCCGGTTGAGCACACCACTTCGGGGTTGCGCACGTGCACGGCCGCCGCCACCTGGTCCGGCCCCAGGTACCGCACCATGCCCGGCCCGCAGGCCGACGCCGCCGCCACGGCCAGCAGCCCGGCCCCGGGATACTGGGCGGAGCCGGCGATGATCCCGGCCACGCCGCGGGTGTATTTGTGGTCCGCGGCTCCGGGCCGGGGAAGAAGGGCTGCGACGTCGTCCCGCTCCAGGCGAAGCACGTCGGGTGCGCCCAGAAACGCGCTGATCCCGAGGTCGATGCAGGTCACGGCGCCGCAATACTGTTCGCCCGGTGCGGCGAGCAGCCCGGTCTTCAGGGCCCCAAAGGTGACGGTGAGGTCGGCCCGCAACACCGGGCCGTGGACCTCGCCGGTGGTGGCATCCACGCCGCTGGGCAGGTCGCACGCCACCACGGCCGGCCTGTCCGGACCGGCCAAGGCGTCAAGGGCGGCCACCACGTCCGCCACCACCCCGCGCAGCCCGCCCCGCCCGCCGGTTCCCAGCAGCCCGTCAACCACGACGTCGGCCAGGCCGGCTTCGGCGAGAAAACTCGCCACTGCATCACCATCGGAACCAGCGGCCCCGGTCGTAGCTCCCAGCTCCAGGCAGCGTCCGCCGGCCTGCACAAAGGCGGCCAGCGCCTCGGGGTGGGTGCGCGCACCGGCGAGCAGCGCCGTCGTGCGTGTTCCGCGGGCTGCCAGCCAGGCGCCCGCATAAAGCGCGTCCCCGCCGTTGTTGCCGGAGCCCGCCAGCAGCACCGCACGTGCGCCGTAGACTCCGCGTCCCCGGGCGCGCAAGACACCTGCGACGCCGTGGGCCAGGCCCAGCGCAGCCTTGCGCATCAAATCCGGGCCCCGGCCGGCAGCCAGGAGCGGCTGTTCGGCGGCGCGGACGGCGGCGGCAGCGTGGGCGCGGAGCATGTCAGCTCTCGGCAATCACCATGGCCGTGGAAATCCCGCCGTCGTGGCTCATGGACAGGTGCCAGCGCTTGATGCCCTTGGACTTGGCGACGGCGGCCACGGTTCCCTTGACGTTGATGGTGGGCCCGTGCTCGTCAAGACCGATCCAGCAGTCCTGCCAGTTCATGCCTGCCGGCGCCCCGAGTGCCTTCGCAACGGACTCCTTGGCGGCAAAGCGGGCCGCGAGCGACTGCGTGTTCAGGCCGCGCTCGGCCGGGACAAACAGCCGGTCCCGCAGGCCGGGCGTGCGCTCCAGCTGCCGGCCGAAGCGCTCAATATCAACAACGTCCACACCAATGCCAATGATCATGCCTACAGCCTATTCCCCAGCCGCTCCCCCGCCTCGCAAGCTCGCCGAGGGGACCCTCGCGACCGTGGCCCCACCCAGCCGCTCCCCCGCCCCGCAAGCACGACGGCGGCCGGCACCTTCACAGGGAAGGCGCCGGCCGCCGTCGAGCTTGGGACAGGGGACGGATTACTCCACCGTCACCGACTTGGCCAGGTTGCGCGGCTGGTCAACGTCATAGCCCTTGGCCGTGGCGAGCTCCAGGGCGAAGATCTGCAGCGGCACAGTGGCCAGCAGGGGCGCCAGCAGCGTGCTGGTCTCGGGAATGTAAAAGACGTGCTCGGCAAATTCACGCACGGACTCGTCGCCTTCCTCGGCGATCACGATGGTCTTGGCGCCTCGGGCCCGGACCTCCTGGATGTTGGAGACCACCTTGGCGTGGAGGGAGTCGCGGCCGCGCGGCGAGGGGACCACCACAATGACGGCCTGGCCCTCCTCGATCAGGGCGATGGGGCCGTGCTTGAGTTCGCCGGCGGCAAAACCCTCGGCATGGATGTAGGCGAGCTCCTTGAGCTTGAGCGCCCCTTCCATGGCCACAGGGTAGCCCACGTGGCGTCCCAGGAACAGGACGGTGCGGGTCTCGGCCATGCTGTGCGCCAGGTCCTTGATCTGGCCGGCATTGGCAATGACGGTGGCGATCTTGGCCGGAGTCTTGGCCAGTTCTGCCAGGATGTCCTTGATCTGGCCCTGGAACAGGTTTCCGCGCAGCTGTGCCAAATAAAGGCCCAGCAGGTACGTTGCGGTGATCTGGGCCAGGAAGGCCTTGGTGGAAGCCACGGCAATCTCGGGTCCGGCGTGCGTGTAGAGCACGGCGTCGGATTCGCGCGGAATGGTGGAGCCGTTGGTGTTGCAGATGGACACCGTCTTGGCGCCCTGCTCCCGCGCATAGCGCACGGCCATGAGCGTGTCCATGGTTTCCCCGGACTGGGAGATGGAAACAATGAGCGTCTTCTCGTCCACGATGGGGTCCCGGTAGCGGAACTCGTGGGAGAGCTCCACCTCGGTGGGGATGCGGCACCAGTGCTCGATGGCGTACTTGGCCACCTGGCCGGCGTAGGCGGAGGTGCCGCAGGCGAGCACGATGATCTTGTTGATGGTCTTCAGGACCTCGGGGTCGACGCGCAGCTCATCGAGGGTGAGGTTGCCGTTGCCGTCGTTGCGGCCCAGGAGGGTCTGCGCCACGGCGTCCGGCTGGTCGTTGATTTCCTTCTCCATGAAGGAGGCGAAGCCGTCCTTCTTGGCTGCGGCAGCATCCCAGTCCACCAGGTACTCGCGGCCCTCGGCCGGACCTCCGAGGAAGTCGGTGATTTCGACGGCGTCGGCCGTGATGGTGACAACCTGGTTCTGGCCCAGTTCCACCGCGCGGCGGGTGTAGTCGATGAAGCCGGAGACGTCCGAGCCGAGGAAGTTCTCGCCGTCGCCCAGGCCTACCACGAGGGGCGAGTTGCGGCGGGCGGCCACCACCACGCCTGGCTGGTCGGCATGGGTGGCTACGAGCGTGAACGCCCCTTCAAGCTGCTGGGCAAGCTGCTGCATGGCAAGGGCCAGGCGGCCGCCGGACCCCGAGCCTTCACCATCGCCGAGTCCGCGGTAGATGTCACCCAGCAGGGTTGCGGCCACCTCGGTGTCGGTTTCGGAAAGGAAGGTGTGGCCGCGCTCGAGCAGGCGGGCCTTCAGCGGTGAGTAATTTTCAATGATTCCGTTGTGGATCACGGCCAGCCTGCCGCCGTCCACAATGTGCGGGTGGGCGTTGACGTCCGTGGGTCCGCCGTGCGTGGCCCAACGGGTGTGGCCAATGCCCGTCACCGAGTCCGGCACGGGGTTGCGGGAGAGCTCGTCCAGCAATTCAGCCAGCTTGCCGCTCTTCTTGCGCATGGCGATGCCGTCCGCAGCAACAACGGCGATCCCGGCGGAGTCGTAGCCGCGGTATTCGAGGCGGCGCAGGCCTTCCACCAACACCTCGAGGGCACGCTGGCCTGCAGCTGCATTTACGTCTTGAGCCGGGGCGGTACCGGCGTATCCCACAATTCCACACATGAAAAACAATCATAAACCCCGCACCATTGAGAGGACGTTCTACGTCTTCCCGCGGAAGTGCCCGTGAGAAAGTGTCAGAAAACACCGCAGCCTGAAACGCCCTCGTTTCGCTCTCCACACCAAACAAGGCAGAATTGCAGGTGTGACAGCGCAAAGAATCGAGTCCGGCAACGGCGCCAGCACCTCCCCCTTCGTGGAACTGGACCGGCAAACATGGTCCAGGCTGGCCAACAAGATTGAACAGCCACTCAACGAAGATGACGTCCAGCGGCTCCGTGGCCTGGGTGACCAACTCAACATGCGTGAAATTCACGACGTCTACCTTCCCCTGTCAAGGCTGCTGAACCTTTATGTCGCCGCCGCGGGCCACCTGCACAGCGCCACCACCACGTTCCTGGGCGAGCGCGGCTCGCGCACCCCCTTCGTCATCGGCGTGGCTGGCTCCGTGGCCGTGGGCAAGTCCACAACGGCCCGCGTGCTCCGGGAGATGCTGCGCCGCTGGCCGGACACACCCAACGTTGAGCTCGTCACCACCGACGGCTTCCTCTATCCCAATGCGGAACTGGAACGCCGGGGGCTCATGGGCCGCAAGGGCTTCCCCGAGTCCTACAACCGCCGCGCCCTGCTTCGCTTTGTCAGCGCGGTTAAGAGCGGTGCCGAGGAAGTCCGCGCCCCCATGTACTCCCACCTGACGTACGACATCCTGCCCGACAAGGAAGTCGTCGTGCGCCGCCCCGACGTGCTCATCGTCGAGGGCCTGAACGTGCTGGCCGCCGCACGCCCCCGCACCGACGGCCGCTCCGGTCTGGCTGTCAGCGACTTCTTCGACTTCTCCATCTACGTCGACGCGAAAACCAGCAATATCGAGCAGTGGTACATCGAGCGCTTCCGCTCCCTGCGCTCTGGCGCATTCTCGGACCCCGACTCCTACTTCCGCCGCTACGCCGACCTCTCCGATGTGGAGGCCACCGCCACGGCCTCCCGGATCTGGAAAAACATCAACGAGCCCAACCTCCTGCAAAATGTCCTGCCAACCCGCGGCCGCGCCCAGCTGGTGCTGACCAAGGATGCGGACCACTCCATCCGCCGGATGCTGCTGAGGAAGGTCTAGTGCCCGCCCCAAGAAGGCACCGGCCCCGCCCCTCCACTGCCTCCGGCCTGTTTCAGGTCCTGTCATGGCCCCGCCCCGGCGGGGTCATCGTGTCGCTGGCCGGTGCCGCGCTGGTGTTCAGCGCCGCATTGAACTTTGCACCGGTGAAGGCAGACCCCTGGACCACGTTTTTTGAGGAGTGGACGACGACGAACGCTGCCAGCGCTTCCGTCCAGCCTCCCGCCACTCCCACAGCAGGCAGCGGCGCCCCTGCCCCCGCAACCGCATCTGCCTCCCCTGCGCAGCCAGACGCCACACCCACTGCCGCAGCTGCAACCTCGGCGCAGCCCGTGGCGGGCGCAGGCGCCGACTCCGCCATCCAGGGCCTGGCAGCTGCCGGAACCACCGGGGTTGGCGACCCTGCCTTATTGGACATCGGCAACGCGGCCAGCCCCTTGGTCTTGGTGAACAAGCAGCGGCCGCTGGTCCCGGCGGACTTTGCCCCGTCTGACCTTGTGACCCCGGCTGTGCAGTCCGGATCGGCTGAACCCATGCTGCTGCGGGCCGAAGCAGCAGCCGAGCTGGAGCGCATGTTCACCGATGCAGCCGCCGAGGGCGTGTCCATCTCGCTCAAGAGCAGCTACCGTTCCTACGACACCCAGTTCAGCGTCTACAACGGCTATGTGGCCACCAAGGGCGTGGCCGCGGCGGATACCACCTCGGCACGGCCCGGCTACTCGGAGCACCAAAGCGGCCTCGCCGTGGACATCGGGGATGCCAACGCGGGCACGGCCTGCGACTTTAACTCATGTTTTGCCGACACAGCGGCTGCACAGTGGGTGGCGGAACATGGCGCCGACTACGGATACATTGTCAGGTACCAGCCCGGCCAGGAGCCCATGACCGGATACCTGCCCGAGCCGTGGCACCTTCGCTTCGTGGGACCTGCCGTGGCGAAGGAGATGGCTGTTCGGGGGTATCACAGCTATGAGGAATTTTTGGACATCTCCGGCGCCCCTGACTATTAAGAACTTCAGCGAGAAGATGAGCCCAAATCCACTATGAACGACCTGAGTGCGGTACTTTGGGTGCATGCTAAAGGGATTTAGAGATTTCATCATGAAGGGCAACGTCGTAGACCTTGCCGTGGCCGTCGTCATCGGTGCCGCTTTCGGGGCAGTTGTGAACTCGTTCGTGGAAAACATACTGATGCCGCTTATTGCAGCACTGGTTGGCTCGCCCAACTTTGACAGCTTTGCTGTCCTCAGCATCAACGGTGTGGACGTCAAGTTTGGCATGTTCCTCACCGTGCTCGTGAATTTCATCCTGGTTGCCGCTGCCATCTACTTTGTGGTGGTGGTTCCCATGAACCACATCATCGCCCGCCGCAACGCCAAGCTGGGCATCAAGGAAGAAGAACCCGCAGTGGATCCCCAGATTGAGCTGCTGACCGAAATCCGCGATGCGCTCAAGGCACAGCCCACGGGCGGCCAACACTAGCACCAAACTACATGAAGAAGGCGGCCTCCCCACCGGGGAGGCCGCCTTCTTCATGGCACGTGCCGTGCGCCGTTGTTCTCGGAGTGCGGCTACAGCGACAGTTCTGCGCGTACCACGCTCACGAGGTCGTTGCAGATGCGCTCAGCGGTCTCGGTGTCGCCGGCCTCAACCATGACCCGCACCAGCGCCTCGGTGCCGGACGGTCGCAGGAGGACCCTCCCGGTGTCACCCAGTTCCGCCTCTGCCTTCGCGACGGCGGCGTTGATGGCGGGGACGGAGGAAGCGCGGTTCTTGTCAACGTTCTTCACGTTGATCATGACCTGCGGCAGCTTGGTCATGGCCTTGGCCAGTTCCTTCAGCGGCTTGCCGGTCTTGGCGACCTGGGCTGCCAGCTGCAGGCCGGTCAGCAGGCCGTCACCGGTGGTGGCGTACTTGGAGAAGATGACGTGGCCGGATTGTTCGCCGCCCAGGGTGTAGTCCCCGCGCCGCATTTCCTCCAGCACGTAACGGTCGCCGACCCCCGTTTCCCGGATGGTGATGCCGGCCTCACGCAAGGCGATCTTCAGGCCGAGGTTGCTCATGACGGTCGCCACCAGCACGTCGTCCTTGAGCTCGCCGGCTGCCTTCTGTGCCAGGGCCAGCACGGCCATGATCTGGTCGCCGTCAATGATGTTGCCTTCGTGGTCCACGGCCAGGCAGCGGTCGGCGTCACCGTCGTGGGCAATGCCGAGGTCCGCCCCTGTGGAGAGGACGGTCTCCTGCAGCAGTTCCAGGTGGGTGGATCCCACGCCGTCGTTGATGTTCAGGCCGTCCGGGTTGGCACCGATCACCGTGACCTCTGCACCGGCATCCGTGAACACCTGCGGTGAGCACCCGCTGGCTGCACCGTGGGCGCAGTCCAGGACGATCTTGAGCCCGTCCAGGCGGTGCGGCAGCGTCCCCAGCAGGTGGAGGACGTAACGGTCCTCGGCGTCGGCAAAGCGCTGGATGCGGCCGACGTCAACGCCCACGGGGCGGAACGCTGCCCGCTCGAGCTGCGCCTCGATGGCGTCCTCAACCTCGTCGGGCAGCTTGGTGCCGCCGCGGGCGAAGAACTTAATCCCGTTGTCCGGCGCCGGGTTGTGGGAGGCGGAGATCATCACGCCAAAGTCTGCACCGAGATCCGCGATCAGGAATGCCGCGGCAGGCGTCGGCAGGACGCCCGCGTCGTAGACATCCACTCCGGCACTTGCCAGTCCCGCCTCCACGGCGGCGCCAATAAATTCACCGCTCGCACGGGGGTCGCGGGCAATTACGGCGCGGGGCCGCTTGCCTTCACTCATCTGATCATGCCCAAGAACCACTGCAGCGGCCTGGGCCAGCGACAACGCCAGCTCAGCCGTCAGCAGGCCATTGGCCAAACCACGGACACCATCTGTTCCAAATAATCTTGACATCCCGTTCAGTCTAAATCATCTACCCGGGAAAACCGCCCGCAGGGGTCATGCATTGCCCCACAGGGCCCCTCCTGCACGCTATTCACCCCCCCCCCCCCCCCCCGACCCTGTCGCAGCAAGAAACGCTTTCCAGCCGATCCCATCGCAGCAATGACCGCTTTCCAGCCAACGCCGTCGCAGCAATGACCGCTTCCGGCTGGCCCCTGTCGCACCTGGCTGCGCTCCACCCCATCTCAACAGACGTTCACGTTGGGTGGTGCGACAGGACCCATGAAAAACCGGCCAATGGTGGGCTGGCGTCCGGGAAAACCCGACCATTGGTGCGAGAGCGTCGGAGACGGAAGAGGGCACAAAAAATCCCCGGTTCGCAAAAGCGAACCGGGGATTCCTGTGAAAGCGTTGAAATTAACGCTTCGAGTACTGCGAAGCCTTGCGAGCCTTCTTCAGACCCGCCTTCTTGCGCTCGATGACGCGTGCGTCACGAGTCAGGAAGCCTGCCTTCTTCAGCGTGGGGCGGTTGTTCTCAACGTCGATTTCGTTCAAGGAACGAGCAACGCCGAGACGCAGTGCGCCAGCCTGGCCGGAGGGGCCGCCACCGTGGATGCGTGCAATGACGTCGTAAGCGCCCTCGAGGTCGAGGACGGTGAACGGGTCGTTGACTTCCTGCTGGTGGAGCTTGTTCGGGAAGTAGTCGGACAGCTCGCGGCCGTTGACGACCCACTTGCCGGTGCCGGGGACGACGCGAACGCGGGCAATTGCCTGCTTGCGGCGGCCAACAGCAGCGCCGGAAACGGTCAGTGCCGGGCGCTCCTTCTTGGGAGCTGCTTCTGCAGCTGAGCTTTCGCTGGTGTAGCTGGTCAAAACTTCTTCCTCGGCCACAACGGCCTCGGTGTTCAGCTCTTCAGTGTTCTGAGCCACGATTCTCCTTGGTTAATGATTTAGGCGGTGGCCAGGACTACTGGGCGACCTGGGTAATTTCGAAAGTCTTGGGCTGCTGAGCTGCGTGAGGGTGCTCGGAACCGCGGTAGACCTTCAGCTTGCTGATCTGGGCGTTGCCCAGCTTGGTCTTGGGGAGCATGCCGGCAACGGCCTTCTCCACGGCGCGAACCGGGTTCTTTTCCAGCAGTTCTGCATAGTTGACGCTTGACAGGCCGCCCGGGAAACCCGAGTGGCGGTAAGCGCGCTTCTGCTCGAGCTTGGCGCCGGTCAGGGCAACCTTCTCGGCGTTGATGATGATGACGAAATCGCCCATGTCCATATGGGGAGCGAAGGTCGGCTTGTGCTTTCCACGCAGCAGTGTTGCGGTCTGGCTGGCAAGACGGCCCAAGACAACGTCGTTGGCATCAATGATGTGCCACTGACGGTCGATATCGCCGGGCTTCGGGGTATACGTACGCACGGTTTTTGCCTTCGTTTCTTGTTCTTAGGTGGTGTCACAGATGGTTGACACCTGCTATCTATGCGTTTACCGGAACAGAGGTGAGGGCTCTAACACCAGTCATCCATACACTTCCCGATAACGCCCGCTCAGTGGTAGTCCTGCAACCGGACCTGTAACGGGCGCGTGGTATCGAGATAGGACACGCACAACGACTATCAACGATACCTTTAATAATCCCCTCCGGTCAAAGCGGGGTTCCGGGGGTATCTGCAGCCACCCGGCGAGCCCTGGTGAGGGCGGCTCGTTCATGGAGGCCGGCCGCATCCGGGTAGCGGACTTCCTCGAAAACCAGCGGATGTGCGCTTGCCAGCACGGATTTTGCGTCGCGAACGCCAGCCAGCTGCCGTTCGCGCATCCAGTGCGGTCCCTCCACGCCGCGGCCCACCCGCAGCGCCGCGCCCGTCAAGGCACGCACCATGTTGTGGCAAAAGGCGTCCGCCTTGATGTTGAGCTTGATCACACCGTCGTCCTGCCGGGTGAAATCAAAGCGCTGCAGCGTGCGGATCGTGGTGGACCCCTCCCGCGGCTTCGCGAAGGCCTTGAAATCGCCCAAGCCCAGCAGTTCCGCAGCCCCGGCATTCATCGCCGCCACGTCCAGGTCGTGGTTGAACCAGAGCGTCTGTGCCCGGGCCAGCGGGTCGCGGCGGGTGGAACCGTCGGCAATCAGGTAGCTGTAGCGGCGCCACAGGGCCGAGAACCGGGCGTCGAACCCCTCGGGCGCCGCAGCCACGGCCTGGACCTGCACGGCACCGGTGAGATCCCCCAGGATCCGGCCCAGGGCCCCGTTGATGCGCCGATGGAGGGCAAGGGAAGGCTCGACGGCGTGTCCCCGGCTGATCCCGTCCCACTCCTCCCGTGTGAGGTCAAGATGGGCAACCTGCCCGCGGGCGTGCACCCCCGCATCGGTGCGGCCGGCAACGGTGAGGCGGGCCTGCCGGCGCAGGATGAGCGCCAGTGCCGCTTCCAGCTCACCCTGGACGGTGCGGCGCCCGGGCTGCACGGCCCACCCGCTGAACGGACCGCCGTCGTAGGCAATGTCCAGGCGGATGCGCACCAGGCCGCGTTCTTCCGGGGAGAGGTGGGGTGTCTGCATGGCTCAATTCTATGGGTGTGTCGTGCGGCCCGCCGGAGCGGATTCAGGTACCGGGCCAACGCGATCATGGGATGTGGCAGAGCCCCGATGAAGGCACCGGATCCGGGCAAGCGAAAGGCCCGCCTCCCCATGCGGGGCGGCGGGCCTCTTGCTGTAAGTCAAAGCGCGAGGCTTAGGCCTTACTTGGCTTCTTCAGCGGCAGCTTCTTCAACCTCGGCAGCGGCTTCTTCAGCCACAACCTCGGTCTCGACAACTTCCTCAACCGGAGCTTCTTCAACCGGGGCAGCCTTGGCGGCGGCAGCGGTTGCTTCCTTCACGACGGCCTGCTTGGGGCTGACCGGTTCCAGAACAAGCTCGATGACAGCCATGGGGGCGTTGTCGCCCTTGCGGTTGCCGATCTTGGTGATGCGGGTGTAGCCGCCTTCGCGGTTCTCCACAGCCTTGGCGATGTCGGTGAACAGCTCATGGACAATGCCCTTGTCGCTGATCAGGCCGAGGACGCGGCGGCGTGAGGCCAGGTCGCCACGCTTTGCGAAAGTTACCAGTCGCTCTGCGTAGGGGCTCAGGCGCTTTGCCTTGGTCAGGGTGGTGGTGATCCGCTTGTGCTCAAAGAGCGAAGCGGACAGGTTCGCGAGCATCAGGCGCTCGTGAGCCGCTCCGCCTCCGAGGCGGGGACCCTTGGCGGGTGTAGGCATGGTGTTTCTCCTCAAGTGTCAGCCGCACCGAACGGGCACATTAACTGTGCCCGCCGGGCCGGCTAAAAAATTTGTTGTTCGAACTTAGAGTTCGTCGTCGCCAAATGCGTCGTCGTTCTCATCAAGGGCTGCGGCACGGGCGGCCAGGTCAAATCCTGGAGGGGAATCCTTCAGGGACAGACCGAGCTCAACCAGCTTTGCCTTTACCTCGTCGATGGACTTTGCACCGAAGTTGCGAATGTCCATCAGGTCAGCCTCGGAGCGAGCAACGAGTTCACCCACGGAGTGGATGCCCTCACGCTTGAGGCAGTTGTAGGAACGAACCGTCAGGTCCAGGTCCTCGATCGGCAGGGCCATGTCTGCGGCAAGAGCTGCATCCGTCGGGGACGGGCCAATCTCAATGCCTTCAGCCGCGGTGTTGAGCTCGCGGGCCAATCCGAACAGTTCAACCAGCGTGGTGCCGGCAGAGGCAATGGCATCCCGCGGGGAGATGGCCTGCTTTGTCTCTACATCGACGATCAGCTTGTCAAAGTCAGTGCGCTGTTCAACACGGGTTGCCTCCACGCGGAAGGTCACCTTCAGAACGGGAGAGTAGATGGAGTCAACCGGAATGCGGCCGATCTCCTGGTCAACGTTCTTGTTCTGGGCTGCTGAAACGTAGCCGCGGCCGCGCTCGATGGTCAGCTCGAGTTCGAACTTGCCCTTCGAGTTCAGCGTGGCAATGTGCATGTCAGGGTTGTGGAATTCCACACCGGCCGGAGGAGCGATGTCGGCGGCCGTGACAACGCCGGGACCCTGCTTGCGCAGGTAGGCGACGACAGGCTCGTCATGCTCCGATGACACGGACAGTCCCTTGATGTTCAGGATGATCTCAGTGACATCTTCCTTGACACCGGGAACCGTGGTGAACTCATGCAGGACGCCATCGAGGCGGATGCTGGTGACAGCAGCGCCAGGGATGGAGGACAGCAGGGTCCGACGCAGGGAATTTCCCAGGGTGTAACCGAAGCCCGGCTCCAGCGGTTCGATAACAAACCGTGAGCGATTCTCGGAAACTACTTCTTCAGATAGGGTGGGGCGCTGTGCAATGAGCACTGGGTTTTCCTTTCAGCGAGCATCCGCTATATGACGCAACACAGGTAGTGGAAATGACGACTGACAAGTACTAGTGGCGGCGGAATTGGCCTCCACCTTGCGGTGAAGGCCAATTCTGCTGCACTCAAGTCTTGTTAGACGCGACGGCGCTTGGGCGGACGGCAGCCGTTGTGGGCGCTGGGGGTGACATCCGAGATGGAGCCAACCTCAAGACCAGCAGCCTGCAGCGAACGGATTGCCGTTTCGCGGCCCGAGCCCGGACCCTTCACGAAAACGTCAACCTTGCGCAGCCCGTGCTCCTGTGCGCGCTTGGCAGCTGCCTCAGCAGCCATCTGAGCAGCGTACGGAGTCGACTTGCGCGAGCCCTTGAAGCCAACTTCACCGGCAGATGCCCATGAGATGACTGCACCGTTCGGGTCCGTGATGGACACGATGGTGTTGTTGAAGGTGCTCTTGATGTGCGCCTGGCCCAGCGCAATATTCTTTTTATCCTTGCGACGCGGCTTACGAACCGCTCCACGAGTCTTTGGGGGCATTTTATTCTCCTACGAAAGTTTGATAAGGGGTCGGCACACGCTATTTCTAGCGGCCGGCCTTCTTCTTGCCTGCGACGGTACGCTTCGGACCCTTGCGGGTGCGTGCGTTGGTCTTCGTGCGCTGGCCGTGCACGGGCATGCCGCGGCGGTGGCGGATACCCTGGTAGCTGCCGATTTCAACCTTGCGGCGGATATCAGCTGCTACTTCGCGGCGAAGGTCACCCTCAACCTTGTAGTTACCCTCGATGTTGTCACGCAACTGAACGAGTTCAGCGTCAGAAAGGTCCTTAACGCGGACGTCCGGGGAGATACCCGTGTCTGCCAAGACCTTCTTTGCACGGGTCTTGCCCACGCCGTAGATGTATGTAAGCGCTACTTCCAGCCGCTTTTCGCGGGGAAGGTCTACGCCAGCGAGACGTGCCATATTTGGCTGCTCCTTGTGTAAACCGGAGGTCGTAGACAGTACACCCGCACATTTTGTGAATGCGGCCCTGGCCTCCGACCAGGGGTCCATTGTCCGGTTGCGGAATCGCTTCCGCCTTCGTCCAACTTGTGCTGCCTTATTAATTTACTTGCGTGAGCAACAGCCCGGGTTTTCTCCAGAGGGAGAAATTAGCCCTGGCGCTGCTTGTGGCGCGGGTTCTCGCAGATCACCATGACTCGACCGTTACGGCGAATCACCTTGCACTTATCGCAGATCTGCTTGACGCTCGGCTTGACCTTCATGGCATTCCTTTGCGTGATTGCAGTTGTGGTTACTTGTAGCGGTAGACGATACGACCACGGGTAAGGTCGTACGGGCTCAGCTCCACCACAACTCGGTCCTCAGGAAGGATACGAATGTAGTGCTGGCGCATTTTTCCTGAGATATGGGCAAGAACGATGTGCTTGTTCGTCAGCTCAACACGAAACATCGCGTTGGGCAGCGCTTCCGTCACAACGCCCTCGATCTCAATGACCCCGTCTTTCTTGGCCATATCCTCCGCTAACTTTGTTGCGCCGACGCTGGCCGCCATCGTGGCAGTCGCGGTTCGGCATTGGATTTACTACTGATTGTTGTTCGTCTGCTGCGCGCCGCAATTGGGCAGGCATAGACAACCAACAACCTACTCTAATGCAAATGGGCAAATATGTTAAATTGGCCCCTGCGCCCCCGCCGACGGGAACACCGGGAGGATGCCCGACGGCGTTTCCACCGCCTGCGCCGCGGCCACACCGTCGAGGATGGCCAGCCTGACCGCCTCGGCTGCCGCACTTTGCAGTTCGATC
Source organism: Arthrobacter stackebrandtii (assembly GCF_017876675.1). Lineage (NCBI taxonomy): Bacteria > Bacillati > Actinomycetota > Actinomycetes > Micrococcales > Micrococcaceae > Arthrobacter > Arthrobacter stackebrandtii. The sequence continues at coordinate 2,509,907 of NZ_JAGIOI010000001.1, read as the reverse complement.
AGCGACGCTACCGGCACCACCGGGTGGGGCACCAGCTCATCCGCGCATGTCGCCAGCGTGAAGATGGTGTCGCCGTCGGCCAGTGTGTGCACGGGATTCAGGGCCCGGGCCATCCCCGCATGGGCTGCGGTGGCGGTGCGCTTGGCCTCGGCCACGGTGAGCACCGCATTGGTGGCCACCACGGCCAGGGTCGTGTTCAGCCCCTCCCCCGGCATGGCCGCCGGCGCGCCCGGAGTCCATGGCACCCCGGCCGCATTGACCACCGCCAGCGCACCGACCACAATATGGGCATTGTCACCCGACAGCCGCACCGAGGCACTGCCCAACCCGCCCTTGAACTGGCCGGCACCTATCGCTGCGCCCGTACCGGCACCGGCATTTCCACGCTCGACGGCGGCCCCTTCCGCCGAGCCGGCGGCATCAAGTGCCGCTTCATAACCCATGTCGGCGGTGGGCCGGGCCGAAAAGTCCCCGCCCCGTCCCAGGTCAAAGATGGCCGCGGCCGGAACAATGGGCACCACCCCGCCCGGCACCGCGAATCCGCGACCGTTCTCCTCGCACCAGCGCTGCACTCCCCCGGCCGCGGCGAGGCCGTAGGCGCTGCCGCCCGTCAGCGCGACGGCGTCCACCGTTGGCACCATGGTGGTCGGGTCCAGGGCGTCGGTCTCGTGTGTGCCGGGACCGCCGCCGCGCACGTCCACGGATCCGACCGTGCCCGGCGGAGGCAGGACCACGCTGACCCCGCTCAGCCAGCCGCCGGTGCGCCGCTGGGCCTGTCCCACGCGGATCCCTGGGACATCTGTGATGGAACCGGACGGGCTCCCGTTCGGTGCTGCCTGCTTGTCTGGCACGGTGTGGGCTCCTTCGCCGCTTGACGTGTGGTTCCCAACCATTGTCTCCCCAACCAGGTCAAAACTGCGCCTGAACGCAGGCGGCCCGCGGAAGCACCCGTGAACCCCTTCCGTTGGGACTTCACGGGCGCCGCCGCGGGCGTCATATCGGGGCAGTGGCCTACAGGTAGGGCTTCACGTTTTCCTCGTACGACTTGGTGATGGAGGCCGATGCGGTGGCGAAGGCCTCGGCCGGGTCCCCTTGCTGCAGCATGATCTTTTCCAGCGCCGTGGTCAGGTCCTTGTCGCCGTTGGGCACAAACACCCGTCCCCAGTCCTGCACCCGTGTGCCGGCCAGCTGGTCCACGGCCGTGCGGAACTGGGGCATCTTTGCGTAGACGGCCTGCATGGTTTCGCCTTCAACTGCGGAGGTCCGCACCGGCATGTATCCGGTGTTGGAGGAGAAGTAGGCCGTGTTCTCGGCATTCGTGAGGAACTTCAGGAACATGCCCGCCGCCAGCTGCTGCTCGGGTGACTTGCCGGCCGGAATGGCCAGGCCGGTGCCACCCGTCGGGCAGGCGGGGCCCTTGACGCCTTCGGGCAGGAAGCCGGTGCCCACCTCAAACTTCGCGGCGCCAAGGATGCCGGTCAGTGAGCCTGTCGAGGCAATCGTGCAGCCTGTGAGTCCCGCACCAAAATCAGCCACATGGTCGTTGGAGGTGACGGCCGCCGTCTTGTTGTCGTAGATGATGGTTTGCAGGTAGTTGGCGGCGGCAAGCGCTTCGGGGGTGTCCAGCGTCATGGTCCAGTCACTGGAGTAGGCGCCGCCGGCGCCCCACAGCATGTTGCAGAACCACCATGCCGTCCAGGACGTGCCCTTGCCCAGGCCGAGCGGCATGACCTCCCCTGCGGACGCGATCTTGGGTGCCCACTCGTCAAACTCCGCCCAGGTCTTCGGTGCACGGTCGGGCAGTCCGGCCTTTTCCCACACGGCACGGTTGTAGTAGAACAGCGGGGTCGAGCGCGCGTAGGGGACGGCCCAGTGCGAGTCGGCGAACCCATAGTCGTTGTAGAGGGTGGTGTTGAAGTCGTCGGTGCCAAATTCCAGGTGCTTCGCCAGCTGGTCCAGCGGCAGGATCTGGCCGTTGATCATGTAGCGGAACCACCAGACATCACTGGCGATGACCAGGTCCGGGACGTTGCTGGAACCGGAGGCGGCCTGGAACTTCTGTGCGACTTCATCGTAGTTGGCGCCTGCAGTGACGAGGTTGACCTTGATGCCGGTCTCTGCGGTGAATCGCTTGATGATCTCCGACTCGATGTCCTTGGAGGTGCCGGGGTGGTTGGACCACCAGGTGATCTCCTGGGCCGGGGTCACTGCCGCCCAGTCGGTGGCTGCATCGCTTGCGGCCCCGCCGGCACCGCCGACGGCGGGCCCCCCGCAGGCGGCCAGCGCACCGGCCCCGCCAAGGAGGGCTGCGAGCTGGAGCAGCTGCCGGCGGTTCATGGTGGCAAAAGGTGAGGCATTCATGGTTCACTCCTGGTTGTTTGTGCCTGCACGGCGGCAGGCGGAGGTTGCTGGGGACTTGTGGGACTGGGTTGTTGACGTGGTGGGGATCAGCCGGTGACGGCGCCGGAGGTGAGCCCGGAGACGATCCTGCGCTGCAGCAGGAAGAAGACGAGCAGCACAGGCACGGTGATCAATACGGTGCCGGCCATCAGGACGCCCCAGTTGGTGACGCCGTCGTTGTTCTGCAGCAGGGTCAGCCCCACCGGCAGGGTCATCATCTCCGCCCTGTCCACCACCAGCAGCGGCCAGAGGTACTCATTCCATTCGGAGACGATGGAGACCAGGGCCACGGCGGCAATGGTGGGCGCCGAGATGGGCACAACAAACCGCCAGAGCCGGGTCCAGTGGCTCGCGCCGTCCAGCGCCGCCGCCTCGAGGACGGAAACCGGCAGTGTGAGGAAATGCTGGCGGAACAGGAAGGTGCCAAAGGCGCTGGCGAGCCCCGGCAGGATGAGCCCCTGGTAGGTGTTGATCCAGCCCAGGTCGGAGACGAGCGTGTAGTTGGGGATGATGACAATCTGCTGCGGCACCAGCAGCGCGAACACCACCAGCCCGAAGATGAGGTTCTTGAAGGGGAACTCCAGGAACACGACGGCGTAGGCGGTGGTCAGCCCGAGCGCGATCTTCAGTGTGGCCCCGACCAGGGTGGTGATGAGGGAATTGATGAAAAAGTTGCCGAATGGCACCGCCGCCAGGGCGGCGGCATAGTTGGACAGGTCAAAGGATTCCGGCAGCCACTGGATGGGGACGGTGTAGATTTCGTCGCGTTCCTTGAAGCTGGCCAGCATCATCCACACCAACGGCAGGACCATGACGGCCACGGCCGCCAGCATCATCAGGTAGCCGCCGGCCTGTATCCTGCGCCTTGCAGGTTCCTGCGGCGTGCCGCCGGCCGCACCGCCGGGCCACGGCGGCATTTCCGCCACCTTGACGGGACTGAGTTTTTTGGCGTCGAGGCTCATCAGTAGTGGACCTTCTTTTGGATGAACAGCATCTGCACGGCGGTGACCACCAGCAGGACCAGGAAGAGGATTGTTGCAATGGCGGAGGAGTACCCTGCCCGGCCGGTGGCAAAGCCTTCCTGGTATATCTGGTACATCATGGTGGTGGTTCCCTCCAACGGCCCGCCCCGGGTCATCGCCTGGATGATGTCAAAGGACTGCAGCGAGCTCAGCAGGGTGGTGACGGACAGGAAGAAGGTGGTGGGCCCCAGGAGCGGCAGCACCACGTGGCGGAAGGATGCGAACGGCCCGGCGCCGTCCAGGGTCGCCGCCTCGGTCAGGTCCCTGGGTACAGCCTGCAGCGCCGCGAGGTAGATCAGCGCCACATAACCCACGTTTTTCCACAGGTACACGATGATGATCATGGGCAGCGCCCAGGCCGGATCGTTGTACCAGTCCGGGGACTTGACCCCCACCAACTTCAGGAGCGCACCGATCACGCCAAAGTTCGGGTCAAAAACGAAGAGCCAGAGCAGGCCGACGGCGACTCCCGACAGGACGTAGGGGGCGACGACCACGGTGCGGGCGGCGCCGGTGCCGCGAAGCTTCCGGTTCAGCAGCAGTGCCAGGGACAGGCCCAGGACCATGCCGCCGGCCACCGTGGCGAGGGTAAACACGAGGGTCACCCGCACCACGTTGGCTGTGGCGGGGTCGGCAAGCCAGCTGGCATAGTTCTCGAGCCCCACGAAACGCGCGGTGGCGGAGCCGATGTTCCACTGCAGCAGTGAATATTGCAGTGACTGCACAAGAGGCTTGTAGGTGAAAACGAGGAGCAGGACCACGTTGGGTCCGGCAAAGAGCAGGAACAGCAGCCATGATTTCCACGGCACGCGGCGCCTGCGCCCGGCCGGTGGGTGCCCGGAGGGTGCTGCGGGTGCTGTCCTCGCCACGGGGACGGCAGCGTGAGCCAGTTGCGGCATGGGCCTAACCGCCCACGCCGGCCAAGGCGCCGTCAGGAATCCCGGCCCGGCCCGCACCGGAGGCGCCCCGGAGCAGTTCGGGGTCGTCCGTGCAGATCCCGTCCACGCCCAGAGCCAGCAGCTCGGCGGCCCGGGTTGAGTCGTTGACCGTCCACACCCATGCCTGCAGGCCGGCGTCATGAATGGCCGCCACGTCGGCCGCATCCAGTCCGGCCTCCCAGACGGACACGCCCTCTCCCCCGTGCCTCACGGCAAAGTCAACCGCCGCCTGCAGGTCGCGGCTGGCGAAGTCCTCGCCGTCCACGCCGTCGGAGAGCACAGCCCGGAACTTGTCAAAGGTGCCGACACACAGCGGGTAGACCTTTGCGCCCGGCACCTGCCGGACCATTTGCGCCAAGGCGTTCCAGTCGGCTGAGGAGGCAAACCAGTCGAGCCCCGGAATGTCGGCCACGACAGCGGCGACGGGGCCCACTGCCTGCCCGTCCTTGAGTTCAATGTTGACGCGCAGCTTGCCGGCGGCCAGGCCCAGCACCTGCGCGAGCGTGGGCACGCCTTCGCCGGATCCTGCATCCAGCAGTCCCAGCTGGTGCGCGGTGAATTCGTCCGTTGCGCCGGTGCCGTTGGTGGTGCGGTCCACGCTGTCGTCGTGGATGACGACCGGCACGTTGTCCCCCGAGAGCTGGACATCCAGTTCAATGCCTGCGACGCCGAGTTCAACGGCCCGCGCGAACGCAGCCATGGTGTTCTCCGGCAGGTGGGCTGAGACGCCCCGGTGGGCAAATAGTTTCATGTTCCGGCACTCCTTGTGGCAGTTGTCTACAGGCACCGCCGGTTCTTCACGATCCGGCCCTCGCCTTCAACCACCAAGCTACGGAGGCTATCTGCCCTATGCGTGGCCTCTGGGTGTACCCCAGGCAAACTCCCGCCGAAGGCTGTTTCCGCCCCTGTGCAGCAGGCCACACCAAGGGTGGTGGCCGCGTCCCGGATGTCTCCCGGCTGGCCGCTGCCGAAAGGCCGCGAACACAAAAAAGGCCCGCTGCAACAGCTGTGGAAACGCAAAAAGCATGTCGTTTCCACAGCCGCTGCTGCGGGCCTACAAGGCCACTGGCGGGTCGGCCAGGGTGGCGCGGGTTGTGCGGGATCCTAGTCCAGCGGCACCGGGGTGACGCCCCACGGCGCAAGCCGCTCCGCACCGCCGTCGTCCGCGGTGAGCACCCAAATGCCCTTGGCATGGACGGCGACCGAGTGCTCCCAGTGCGCGGCACGGGCCTTGTCGGTGGTGACAACTGTCCAGTCGTCCTCCAGGGTGACCGTTTCCAGGCCGCCGCGGACCAGCATGGGCTCCAGGGCAAGGCACATGCCGGGCTTGAGCTTGGGGCCACGGTGCTTGGATGAGTAGTTGAGCACATCCGGCGGCATGTGCATGGCCGAACCGATGCCGTGCCCCACGTAGTCCTCCAGGATGCCCAGTTCCTTCCCGGGCTGCGAGGTGACGTACTCGTCGATGGCGTCGCCGATGTCGCCCACGTACTTGGCGGAGGCCATGGCGGCAATGCCGCGCCACATGGCCTCCTCCGTGATGTCGGAAAGGCGGCGGTCGGCGGGGTCCTCGTCGGCGGGGCCGCCCACGATCACGCTGCGGGCGGAGTCGGAGTGCCAGCCTTCAACGATGGCACCGCCGTCGATGGAGATCAGGTCGCCCGCCTCCAGGACGCGCTTGCCCGGGATGCCGTGGACGACCTCCTCGTTGACCGAGGTGCAGATGGTGGCCGGGAAGCCGTGGTAGCCCAGGAAGTTGGAGGTGGCGCCGGCCTTCTTCAGCTCGGCGGCGAAGATGGCGTCGAGGTCGCCAGTGGTGACGCCGGGGGCTACTGCGGCCACCGTCTTCTTCAGTGCGGCATCGAGGATGAGTCCGCTGCGGCGCATGATGCGCATCTGGTCGATGGTCTTGTATTCAATTCTTTGCTGGCCGAATGCCATGAAAGAATCCTTTCCCTAAAAATAATTGAGGGCCCCTCCCCATGGTGCGGGAAGGAGCCCTCCTTCACAAGCGGCGGCACCTGTGGGCCCGCCTGCTTGAATGCCCGGTTGGAGGCTAGGCTGCCTTGCGCTTGTTGATGGCGTCCATGACCCTGGCGGTCACATCGTCCATCTCGCCGAGTCCGTCAACCTTGGCCAGGATGCCGCGCTCCGCATAGCGGGCCACCACAACCTCGGTCTGTTCCCGGTAGAGGTCCAGGCGGTGGCGGATGACCTCTTCGGTGTCATCCGTGCGCCCGGTTTCCAGGGCGCGGCCCAGCAGGCGCTTGACGAGCTCCTCGTCGTCGGCCGTCAGCTGGACCACAATGTCGAGTTCGACGCCGGCCGAGGCCAGGATGTCGTCAAGCTCGTCCACCTGGGGAGAGGTGCGCGGGTAGCCGTCAAGCAGGAAACCGTCCGCGACGTCGCTCTCGGCCAGGCGGGCGCGCACCATGTTGTTGGTGACGCTATCCGGCACGAAATCGCCCTTGTCAATGTACTTCTTGGCCTCGAGGCCAAGGGGCGTTTCACCCTTGACGTTGGCACGGAAAATATCGCCGGTGGAGATGGCTACGATGCCCAGATCTGCCGTGATGCGTTCCGCCTGTGTTCCTTTGCCTGACCCGGGGGGTCCAATGATCAGCATTCTTGTCATCGCAATAGCCCTTCGTAGTGACGCTGCTGGAGTTGTGCATCAATTTGCTTGACCGTCTCCAAGCCAACGCCAACCACAATCAGGATCGAGGTGCCGCCGAACGGGAAGTTCTGGTTGGCACCCACCATCACCAAGGCGATCAGCGGAATCAGGGCGACGATACCCAGGTACATGGAGCCCGGGAGCGTGATGCGGGAAATGACGTACTGCAGGTAATCCTGCGTGGGCCGCCCGGCACGGATGCCGGGAATGAACCCGCCGTACTTCTTCATGTTGTCGGAGACTTCTTCAGGGTTGAAGGTGATCGCAACGTAGAAGTACGTGAATCCAATGGTCAACAGGAAGTAGAGCAGCATGTAGATCGGGTGATCGCCGCGTGTGAGGTAGTTGTTGATCCATTCGATCCACAGCGGCACATCCGCTCCGTTGGCCGGAGTGGCGAACTGGGCGATAAGTGCCGGGAGGTAAAGCATGGAGGAAGCAAAGATGACCGGGATAACGCCGGCCATGTTGACCTTGATGGGGATGTAGGTGCTGGTGCCGCCCATGGTGCGGCGTCCGACCATGCGCTTGGCATACTGCACGGGGATGCGTCGCTGCGACTGCTCAACGAACACCACGAGTGCCACAACCAGCAGGCCGACCACCATGACGATCAGGAAGGTGCCCCAGCCCTGGGTCTTCAGGATGGCGCCCAGGGAGGTGGGGAACTGTGCTGCAATGGCAACGAAGATCAGCAGGGACATGCCGTTGCCGACACCCTTTTCGGTGACAAGCTCGCCCATCCACATGATCAGGCCGGAACCGGCCGTCAAGGTGATGATGAGCAGCAGGATCGTGACCAGGTTGTCATTGGGGATCAGCGCGCCGGGGGTGCCTGCGGCGCCACAGCCGGCGAAGAGCTGCCCGGAACGGGCCAGCGTCACCAGCGTGGTGGCGTTGAGCAGGCCGAGGGCGATGGTCAGGTAGCGCGTGTATTGCGTGAGCTGGCCCTGACCCTGGGCACCTTCGAGGTGCAGTTCCTGGAAGCGGGGAATGACTACACGCAGCAGCTGGACGATGATGCTCGCGGTGATGTACGGCATGATTCCCAGCGCAAAGATGGAAACCTGCAGCAAGGCGCCGCCGCTGAACAAGTTGACAAGCTGGTAGATGCCCTGACTGGTGTCGGCAGCATTCACACACTGTTGAACGTTGCGGTAATCAATACCGGGCGATGGGATGAAGGCACCCATGCGGAAGATGGCGATAATTCCCAGCGTGAACAACAACTTGCGTCGCAGATCAGGCGTGCGAAAGGCGCGGCCAAATGCGGAAAGCAAGCGTCCTCCTGAAGTGTAGTAATTGGAGTGGCTTTCGTAGTGAAGCCCAAGGACAGAGTCTAATGGGTGATCTCACTCTCATTGAAACTGTGACGGACGGCCACAACAAATGAGCGGGTGGATACGGACCCGTGCACATAAAACGAAAGACCCCTGGTGAGCGGAACATGAGCTCCGCCCACCAAGAGTCTAGTCGCTAGATGTGCGCATTTATGAACTTTTTACAGTTCGGTGGTGGTGCCACCTGCAGCAGTGATCTTCTCTACTGCGCTTGTGGAGAATGCGTCGGCAGCAACATCAACCTTGACGGTGATGTCGCCGGTGCCGAGCACCTTCACGGGCTGGTTCTTGCGAACGGCGCCCTTCTCAACGAGTGCCTCAACGGTGACAGCGCCACCTTCGGGGAACAGTTCGTTGATGCGGTCCAGGTTGACAACCTGGAACTCGACGCGGAACGGGTTCTTGAAGCCGCGCAGCTTGGGCAGGCGCATGTGCAGCGGCAGCTGGCCGCCGGCAAAGCCAGCCTTTACCTGGTAGCGTGCCTTGGTTCCCTTGGTACCGCGACCGGCGGTCTTACCCTTGGATGCCTCACCACGGCCAACACGGGTTTTAGCCGTCTTGGCACCCGGTGCGGGACGCAGGTGGTGGACCTTCAGTGCATTCTGCTTCTCAGCAGTTTCGGCAGTGTTCTTTTCAGCCACTTTACTTCGCCTCCTCGACCTTGACCAGGTGCGAAACCGTGTTGATCATGCCGGCGGTCACTGCATCAGCCGTACGGACAACAGAGTCGCCGATGTGCTTGAGGCCGAGTGAACGAAGGCAGTCCTTCTGGTTCTGCTTGGCACCGATGATGCCCTTGATCTGCGTGATTTCCAGCTTCTTGTCAGAAGGCTGAATGTTCTTCGGTGTAGTCATTACAGACCTGCCTTCTGCATGTTGCGCAACAGGACGGCCGGAGCAACTTCATCCAAAGGCAGGCCGCGGCGTGCCGCGACAGCCTTGGGGTCTTCCAGGCCCTTCAAGGCAGCAACAGTTGCGTGAACAATGTTGATGGCGTTGGAGGAACCCAGTGACTTCGACAGAACGTCGTGGATGCCAACGCATTCCAGGATGGCGCGAACCGGGCCACCGGCAATAACACCGGTACCAGCAGCAGCCGGACGGAGCATGACGACGCCGGCAGCGGCCTCGCCCTGCACGCGGTGCGGAATGGTCTTGCCAATCATGGGGACGCGGAAGAAGGACTTCTTGGCTTCTTCAACACCCTTGGCGATTGCGGCAGGAACTTCCTTTGCCTTGCCGTAGCCGACGCCAACCATGCCGTTGCCGTCACCAACGATGACGAGCGCAGTGAAGCTGAAGCGACGACCACCCTTGACAACCTTGGCAACACGGTTGATGTTGACTACGCGCTCGATGAACTGGCTCTTCTCAGCCTCGCGTCCACCGTCGCGACCACGGCCACGGCCGCCGTCGCGACCGCCTTCGCGGCCTCCACGAGCACCGTCGCGACCGCCACGGCCACGGGCGCTGTCGGCGCCTGCAGCAGTCTCAGTCTTCGCGGCTGCACCGTCAGCTGCAGTTGCTTCTGACACAGTGTTCTCCTTGTTGATGTTTTCGGTCACAGTGCCAGACCGCCTTCACGTGCGCCGTCGGCAATGGCTGCGACACGGCCGTGGTAGCGGTTGCCGCCACGGTCGAAGACAACAGCTTCAATGCCTGCAGCCTTGGCGCGCTCTGCAACGAGCTCGCCAACGCGCTTGGCCTTGGCGGTCTTGTCACCGTCAAATGCGCGCAGGTCGGCTTCCAGGGTTGATGCCGACACCAGGGTCAGGCCCTGGGTGTCATCAATGACCTGCACGAATACGTGGCGTGCCGAACGGTTGACCACCAGGCGCGGACGCACAGTGGTTCCGCTGATGCGCTTGCGCACACGCAGGTGACGACGGCCGCGTGCTGCGGCCTTGGACTTTCCTCTTACGGACAGTGCCATGGTTACTTACCAGCCTTTCCGACCTTGCGGCGGATGATTTCGCCGGCGTAGCGTACGCCCTTACCCTTGTACGGGTCGGACTTGCGCAGCTTGCGGATGTTGGCAGCAACTTCGCCCACCTGCTGCTTGTCAATGCCTGACACGGAGAGCTTTGTGGGGCTCTCAACTGCCAGTGTGATGCCTTCGGGAGCCTCGATGACTACCGGGTGGCTGAAGCCGAGAGCGAACTCAAGGCTGGAGCCCTTGGCAACTACGCGGTAACCGGTTCCAACGATTTCCAGCTTCTTCTCGTAGCCCGCAGTGACACCGATGATCAGGTTGTCAATGAGGGTGCGGGTCAGACCGTGGAGTGAGCGTGATTCGCGCTCATCGTTGGGGCGGCTAACGGTGATGGTGTTCTCTTCGAGAGCTACCGTGATGGGGCTGGCAACAGTGTGCTGCAGCGTTCCCTTCGGGCCCTTGACGGAAACCAGGTTGTCTTCAACCTTGACCTCGACGCCGGCAGGCACGGAGATGGGGAGACGTCCAATACGTGACATAGTTCTTTCCCTTCTCTCTCTGCTACCAGACGTAGGCGAGGACTTCCCCACCCACGCCCTTCTTGGCAGCCTGGCGGTCGGTCAGCAGACCGGAAGACGTCGACAGGATGGCGACACCCAGCCCACCCAGAACGCTGGGCAGGTTGGTGGACTTTGCGTAAACGCGCAGTCCGGGCTTGGAGATGCGGCGCAGGCCGGCGATTGAACGCTCGCGGCTGGGGCCGTACTTCAAGTCGATGGTCAGCTTCTTGCCAACCTCGGCGTCTTCAACCTTCCAGGCGGAGATGTAGCCCTCTGCCTTGAGGATGTCGGCGACGTGGCCCTTGAGCTTGCTGAACGGCATGGACACGGTGTCGTGGTGTGCCGAGTTTGCGTTGCGCAGACGCGTAAGCATGTCTGCGACAGGATCTGTCATTGTCATTTGGGCGCTTGCCCTTCCTCGTAACGGTTTCCTTCGCGGACTGCCGGCAGCATGGAATCAACTTCCAGTGTGCAGGCTCCGCAGAACGGACCTTTTACGTAGATTATTTATCTTCGGATTTGAACGGGAAGCCAAGCGCCTTGAGCAGCGCGCGGCCTTCGTCATCTGTCTTGGCGGTGGTCACGACGGTGATGTCCATGCCGCGGGGGCGGTCAATGGAATCCTGGTCGATCTCGTGGAACATAACCTGCTCGGTCAGACCGAAGGTGTAGTTGCCGTTGCCGTCGAACTGCTTGCCGCTCAGGCCGCGGAAGTCGCGGATACGGGGCAGTGCGAGGGTGACCAAGCGGTCCACGAATTCCCACATGCGGTCGCCGCGCAAGGTTGCGTGGCAGCCGATCGGCATGCCTTCGCGCAGCTTGAACTGTGCGATCGACTTGCGGGCCTTGGAAACCTGGGGCTTCTGGCCGGTGATGGCGGTGAGGTCGCGAACGGCGCCGTCAATGAGCTTGGAGTCCTTTGCGGCATCTCCAACACCCATGTTGACAACAACCTTCACCAGGCGCGGAACCTGGTTGACGTTTGCGTACTTGAACTCCTCGATCAGGGTAGCCTTGATTTCCGCTGCGTAGCGGGTCTTCAGGCGGGGTGTGATCTTCGGTGTGTTCTCTGCAACTACGGCGCTCATGGCAGGTCCTTCCCCGAGGTCTTGGCAACGCGGATGCGTACTTGACGCTCGCGGCCATCGCGCTCAACGGTTTCGATGCGGTAGCCAACACGGGTCGGCTTCTTCGTGGACGGGTCCACTACAGCAACGTTGGAGATGTGAATCGGGGCCTCGACGATCTCGATGCCACCGGTGTTGGTGCCACGATCGGTCTGGCCGGCCTTGGTGTGCTTGGTGACGCGGTTTACGCCCTCAACCAACACGCGGTTGGTTTCGGTGTACACCTTCAGGACCTTGCCCTGCTTGCCACGGTCGCCGCCACGCTCAGCCTTGGCGCCTGTGATGACCTGAACCAGGTCACCCTTCTTGATCTTTGCCATAAGTTACAGCACCTCCGGAGCCAACGAGATGATCTTCATGAACTTCTTGTCGCGAAGTTCACGTCCAACCGGGCCGAAGATACGGGTACCGCGGGGGTCCCCGTCAGCCTTGAGAATGACAGCTGCATTCTCATCGAACTTGATGTAGGAACCGTCCGGACGACGGCGTTCCTTCTTGGTGCGAACGATGACAGCCTTGACGACGTCACCCTTCTTTACGTTACCGCCGGGAATAGCATCCTTGACGGTTGCGACAATGGTGTCGCCAATGCCTGCGTAGCGGCGCCCGGATCCACCGAGAACGCGGATGGTCAAGATTTCCTTGGCACCCGTGTTGTCGGCGACCTTAAGCCGCGACTCCTGCTGAATCACTAGTATCTCCTGTTCGTCGCGCCGGTTCTTGGACACAAGCCATCTGTGGACAAGCCTTGCGGAACGTATTGTTCGGGATGTCTCTCGACGCGCCTGGATTTTGCCACAACGCGCCTAAACATTTCATGCCAACTGCACTTTCCGTTCCGGCCCATTGCGTGAAGAATCACGCGCCAGACGGCAGTTTGTAGTGGCACGAAGCATTTACGAGGTAATTGCGCACCCACTGCAGCCAACCGTTTGGTGGCACAGAAAAAGCGCAGCAATAAATAATCTTAGCACGACGGCGTGGCCCCGCCGAGCGCTGCCGGCCCGCCGCGGGCGTTACCTCGCCCACTATTGCCGGGCTCCGCCGTCGTGCTTAAAAGCAGTTGGGCCCGCCGCCACAAGTGGCAACGGGCCCAACGCTTCAGTTCACAAGTCCAGCCGTGGGGCGGGAATGCTTACTTGGCCTTCTCAACGATCTCAACCAGGCGGAAGCGCTTGGTTGCGGAGAGCGGGCGGGTCTCGGAGATGATGACCAGGTCGCCGATGCCGGCGCTGTTCTCTTCATCGTGAGCCTTGTACTTCTTGTTGCGGCGCAGGACCTTGCCGTAAAGAGCGTGCTTTACGCGGTCTTCAACCTCAACAACGATGGTCTTGTCCATCTTGTCGGAGACAACGTAGCCACGGAGCTTCTTGCGCTCGTTGCGTACTGTCGTCTCAGCGCCAGTTTCGGTGTTGTTTACAGAATCGCTCACTTGGCGTCCTCCTCAGATGTTTCAGCCTTCTTGGAGGCCTTCTTGGCTTCCTTGTCAGCCTTCTTGGAGGCCTTCTCCACGGGTGCAGCGGCAACCACGTCCGGGCGAATGCCCAGCTCGCGTTCGCGCAGCACCGTGTAGATGCGGGCGATGTCGCGCTTTACAACGCGCAGACGGCCGTGGCTTTCCAGCTGGCCGGTGGCCGACTGGAAGCGCAGGTTGAACAGTTCTTCCTTAGCCTTGCGGAGTTCTTCAACAAGACGTGCATTGTCAAACCCGTCAAGCTGTGCAGGGGCAAGTTCCTTGGAACCAACTGACATCTCTACTCACCACCTTCGCGACGCACAATGCGTGCTTTCAACGGCAGCTTGTGGATTGCCAGGCGCAGGGCCTCGCGTGCTACCTCTTCTGATACACCGGAGAGTTCAAAGAGAACACGGCCCGGCTTGACGTTTGCGATCCACCACTCGGGTGAACCCTTACCGGAACCCATGCGGGTTTCGGCCGGCTTCTTCGTCAAGGGACGGTCAGGGTAGATGTTGATCCACACCTTACCGCCACGCTTGATGTGACGGGTCATGGCGATACGAGCGGACTCGATCTGGCGGTTGGTCACGTATGCCGGGGAGAGGGCCTGAATGCCCCACTCGCCGAACGATACCGTGGTGCCGCCCGTTGCCTGGCCCGAGCGGCCGGGGTGGTGCTGCTTACGGTGCTTTACTCGACGTGGGATAAGCATTTACGCTTCTCCTCCTTCTACTGCCGGAGCTGCAACCTCTGCAGCTACAGGAGCTTCAACCGGGGCAGCTGCCTCGGTGCGCTCGTTGCGGTCGTTGCGACGTCCGCCACCGCGAGGGCCGCGGTTTCCGCGGTCATCGCCGTCACGGCGCGGGCCACGGCCACGGGCAGGAGCAGCAGCTGCCTGGGCAGCCAGTTCCTTGCTCGTGACATCGCCCTTGTAGATCCAGACCTTGACACCAATGCGGCCAAACACGGTCTTGGCTTCGAAGAAGCCGTAATCGATGTTGGCGCGCAGGGTGTGCAGGGGCACACGACCTTCACGGTAGAACTCGGTGCGCGACATTTCAGCGCCACCCAGGCGACCGGCGCAAGCGACACGGATGCCCTTGACGCTGCCGGTGCGCTGTGCGGACTGCATGGCCTTCTTCATTGCGCGGCGGAATGCCACACGTGAAGTCAGCTGCTCGGCGATGCCCTGGGCAACGAGCTGAGCATCAGCTTCCGGGTTCTTGACTTCCAGGATGTTGAGCTGGACCTGCTTGCCGGTGAGCTTCTCGAGCTCGCCGCGGATGCGGTCTGCTTCGGCTCCACGGCGGCCGATCACGATGCCCGGACGTGCCGTGTGGATGTCCACACGAACACGGTCGCGGGTGCGCTCGATTTCAACCTTGGAGATACCGGCGCGGTCCATGCCCGTGGACATGAGTGCGCGGATCTGGATGTCTTCTTTTACGAAGTCCTTGTAACGCTGGCCCGGCTTGTTGCTGTCCGCGAACCAGTGTGAACGGTGATCCGTGGTGATCCCGAGACGGAATCCGTGCGGGTTTACTTTCTGTCCCACTTAGCGAACCTCCTCTTTCTCGGGTGTAGCGACAACCACGGTGACGTGGCTGGTGCGCTTCTTGATCTGGAATGCACGGCCCTGTGCCCGCGGCTGGAACCGCTTCATGGTGGGGCCTTCATCGACGAAGATCTCGCTGATGTACAGATCATTTTCGTTGAACGCGATGCTGTCGCGATCTGCCAGAACGCGGGCGTTAGCCACTGCGGACTGGACTACCTTGAATACCGGCTCAGAAGCGCCCTGGGGGGCAAACTTCAGAATCGCCAATGCCTCATTCGCCTGCTTGCCACGAATCAGGTTGACGACGCGCCGGGCCTTCATAGGCGTTACGCGCAGATGACGCGCACTTGCCTTGGCTTCCATTGCTATCTCTCTCTCGTCTTAGCCGTAAAGTCAAGCGCCTTAGCGGCGCTTGCCCTTACGGTCGTCCTTGACATGGCCGCGGAATGTCCGCGTGGGGGCGAATTCGCCGAGCTTGTGCCCGACCATCGACTCGGTAACAAACACGGGGATGTGCTTGCGACCGTCATGCACGGCAATCGTGTGACCCAACATATCGGGCACGATCATCGAGCGGCGGGACCAGGTCTTAATTACGTTCTTGGTGCCCTTTTCGTTCTCCCGAGCTACCTTGACAAAGAGGTGCTGGTCAACGAAAGGACCCTTCTTCAGGCTACGTGGCATGTCTCCAGGCTCCTATCGCTTGTTCTTGCCAGAACGGCGGCGACGAACAATCAGCTTGTCGCTCTCTTTGTTGGGACGGCGGGTGCGGCCTTCGCGCTTACCGTTCGGGTTGACCGGGTGACGTCCACCGGAGGTCTTGCCTTCACCACCACCATGCGGGTGATCAACAGGGTTCATGACAACACCGCGGACGGTCGGGCGAACGCCCTTCCAGCGCATGCGGCCAGCCTTGCCCCAGTTGATGTTGGACTGCTCAGCGTTGCCAACTTCGCCGACGGTCGCGCGGCAGCGCGCATCGACGTTGCGGATTTCGCCGGAGGGCAGACGCAGCTGGGCGAACTTGCCTTCCTTGGCGACGAGCTGAACCGAAGCACCAGCTGAACGGGCCATCTTGGCACCGCCGCCGGGACGCAGCTCCACAGCGTGGATAACAGTACCCACGGGGATGTTGCGCAACGGCAGGTTGTTGCCAGGCTTGATGTCAGCTGCGGGGCCGGCTTCTACGAAGTCGCCCTGCTTGAGCTTGTTGGGGGCAATGATGTAGCGCTTGGTGCCATCAACGTAGTGCAGGAGGGCAATGCGCGCCGTGCGGTTGGGATCGTACTCGATCTCAGCTACGCGGGCGTTGACGCCATCCTTGTCGTGGCGACGGAAGTCAATCAGGCGGTACTGGCGCTTGTGGCCACCACCCTTGTGACGCGTCGTGATACGACCGGTGTTGTTGCGGCCGCCCTTCTTGGGCAGGGGACGGACCAGAGACTTCTCCGGAGTCGACCGCGTGATTTCTGCGAAGTCGGCAACGCTCGAGCCACGACGGCCCGGGGTTGTCGGCTTGTATTTACGGATTGCCATAGTTTATTTCCTCGTTAAAGTGGTCTCCGCTTATGAAAGCGGACCGCCGAAGATGTCGATCGTGCCTTCGCGCAGGGAGACAATGGCGCGCTTGGTGTTCTTGCGCTGTCCCCAGCCGAAACGGGTGCGCTTGCGCTTACCGGCACGGTTGATGGTGTTGATCGAGTCGACCTTGACGGAGAAGATTTTCTCCACGGCCAGCTTGATCTCGGTCTTGTTGGAGCGGGGGTCAACCAGGAAGGTGTACTTGCCTTCGTCGATCAAGCCGTAGCTCTTTTCCGAGACGACCGGTGCAAGCACTACGTCGCGCGGATCCTTGATGGTAACGGCGCTCACTTGCCGTCCTCCTTAATGGTCTGGGCAGCTTCGCCGCCGGCGGGAACAAAGCCTGCGGCCTTGGCGTCCTCTACCGTTGCAAACCAAACTTCGGCCTCAGTGGCCTCGTACCAGCGTGAACCAGGCACGTGGTACTTCATGGAGTCCTTGTTGCCCTTGATGGAGCCTTCGGCACCTGCAGCAGCGGTTTCGGCAACGACGACTTCTTCAACAACCAGGAGGCTGGAAGCGAAAGCTTCAGCAGCGGCACGGCCGGAGACGAAGATCTCGTAGGCTGCCTGGGTGAAAATGATGTCGTCGGAGATCAGTACGTCATAGGTGTTGAGCTGGTCAACGTAGATGACGTGCAGGTTCTCGATGTTGCGAACGCTCAGTGCGGCAACGTCGTTGGCGCGCTCGATGACAACCAAAACGCTCTTGCGTGAGGTGACAGCGGCGAGGGTGGCCTTTGCAGCCTTGGTGGACGGCGTGGAGCCGGCAACCAGTTCAGCAATGACGTGGATGCGGCCGTTGCGTGCACGGTCAGACAGGGCGCCGCGCAGTGCAGCAGCCTTCATCTTCTTGGGCGTGCGCTGGCTGTAGTCACGAGGGGTCGGACCGTGGACAACGCCACCGCCGGTCATGTGAGGGGCGCGGATGGAACCCTGACGGGCGCGGCCGGTGCCCTTCTGTGCGAACGGCTTGCGGCCGGCACCGGATACTTCGGCGCGGGTCTTGGTCTTGTGCGTGCCCTGGCGGGCAGCAGCGAGCTGTGCAACGACAACCTGGTGCAGCAAGGGCACGTTGGTCTGTACGTCGAAGATCTCTGCAGGCAGGTCAACTTTTACAGTAGCCATTTACTTATGCTCCCTTCACGGCGGTGCGTACCAGGACGACCGAGCCGCGGGCGCCGGGGACGGCACCCTTGATCAGCAGCAGCGACTTCTCGGCGTCAACACCGTGGACCGTCAGGTTCACGGTGGTTACGCGCTCGGCACCCATACGGCCTGCCATGCGCATACCCTTGAAAACGCGGCCAGGGGTGGACGCGCCACCGATGGAACCGGGCTTGCGGTGGTTCTTGTGAGCACCGTGCGAAGCCGGGGCGCCGTGGAAGCCGTGACGCTTCATGACACCGGCGAAGCCCTTACCCTTTGAAGTGCCGACGACGTCGACCTTCTGGCCGGCTTCGAAGATCTCAACGGAGAGCTCCTGGCCGAGGGTGTAGCTGTCAGCGTCTGCAGTGCGCAGCTCGACGACGTGGCGGCGGGGGGTGACACCAGCCTTCTCGAAGTGGCCAGCCAGGGGCTTGGTCACCTTGCGAGGATCGATCTGGCCGTAGCCGATCTGAACGGCGGTGTAGCCATCAACCTCTGCGTTGCGCAGCTGGGTGATGACATTGGAATCGGCCTGGACAACAGTTACGGGAACAAGCAGGTTGTTCTCGTCCCAGACCTGGGTCATGCCGAGCTTCGTGCCCAGGATGCCCTTAGTGTTTCGGGTCGCGGTCATAGTTTCTCAGCACCTCCCTACAGTTTGATTTCGATGTTCACGTCGGCCGGCAGGTCGAGACGCATGAGCGAATCAACTGCCTTGGGCGTGGGATCAATGATGTCGATCAGACGCTTGTGCGTGCGCATTTCAAAGTGCTCGCGGCTGTCCTTGTACTTGTGAGGTGAACGAATTACGCAGTAAATGTTCTTCTCGGTGGGCAGCGGCACGGGGCCGACTACCGTTGCGCCTGCGCGCGTGACCGTCTCAACGATCTTCCGAGCTGAAACATCAATGACCTCGTGGTCATATGACTTCAGCCGGATGCGGATTTTTTGTCCCGCCATGGCGTCGTGACTCTCTTTCCTGTAACGAAGCACCCTGTAGGAGCGATGCTGTTGACGTAAACGCTGTTTACTTTTCCTGTTCAAATGTGGCACTCACAGCCACGCTCCCAATGAACTGAATCCGGATATTTCCGGGTTCCTCAATCCATCGAAGCTCCGACCCCCGCGGTCGGGCGTGTCGCGATAAATCACGCACGTACCCGCTCCATTTTTGGAAGGTTGGGTTATGTTTGGGCTTTAGCTTGGACCCTGCATCGAGCATTATCTCGACCGGGACACGAAAAAGCACTTGAACAACTCAATAAGTATGCCGGATTCCACCCCTGATTACCAATCCCCCTCCATGTGGCCTTGCCAACAGGGCGCCCCAATGTGCCGCGGCGGCGGCACTCGGCACCCCTCTTGACGGTCGTGAGAAGCTTTTGTGGTGAGCAAAGTCACTGGACCGAACGGGGTGTCCACTCCCCCGGCAACTCAATCGTTGGCCGCAGTTCCCACCGTTCGGGTGGGCGGGCGCTGGATCTTCTTCTTCGCACTGAGCTGGTTTGGCGTATGGATTGCCCAGCTGACGCCTGTGCAGCTGCTGCTTCCGCTCCAAGTCGAAAAGTACCTCAACACCACCGACTGGGTTCAAAACGTCCTGGGGTTCGGTTACATTTCGGGCGTCGCCGGCCTCTTTGCACTCGTTGCCTACCCGCTCACCGGAGCCCTCTCCGACCGCACCACATCGCGCTTCGGCCGCCGTCGCCCATGGATTGCCGCAGGCACGGCCGGATTCGCCGCATCGTTGGTGGTCCTGGGCCTGCAAACCTCGCTGCTGGGGATCGGCATCTGCTGGGTCGCCGCCAGCACCTTCTTCTGCGTCCTGACGGCAGCCCTCACGGCAGCGATCTCCGACCAGGTCCCCGTGAACCAGCGCGGCTACGTGTCCGGCTGGATCTCGGCCCCGCAGGCCATCGGCATCATTGCGGGGCTGGTGCTTGTGACAACCCTGGGCCTGAGCACCTTTGGCGGATATGCGCTCATGGCCGGGCTTCTCGTGGTCCTGGGGCTGCCGTTCCTGTTGCTGATTCCCGACGCCGTGCTGCCGCCGGGTGTGGTTCCGCCCCTCACCTGGCGGTCATTGCTCGAGGGCCTGTGGATCAGCCCGCGCAAGTTCCCCGATTTCGGCTGGACCCTGCTGAGCCGCATCTTGGTCAACCTGGGCAACGCCTTCGGCACCAGCCTGCTGCTCTATTTCCTCATGTACGGGCTGCAGGTGCCCAACGCCGAGGACTCGCTGATCCTGCTGACCCTGGTGTACATGGTGTTTGTCATCATCGCCTCGCTGTGGCTGGGCCGGCTTTCCGACAAGCTGGGCCGCCGCCGCGCCTTCGTTTTTGGCGCCTCCGTGCTGCAGGCCGCCGCTGCCCTGATCTTGGCCTTCATCCCCACCATGGGTGCCGCGACCGTCGGTGCCGCGCTGCTGGGCCTGGGCTACGGCTGCTTCCTTTCCGTTGACCAGGCACTGGCCACCGAAGTTCTCCCAGACCAGCTCTCCCGCGGCAAGGACCTGGGGATCATGAACATCGCCCTGACCGTGCCCCAGGCGTTCGCGCCCATGCTGGGCGCGCTCCTGGTCAGCGCCGTGGGCGGCTTCACGCTGCTGTTTCTGGTGTCCGGGGCGACGGCGCTGGCCGGCGCCCTCGCGGTGGCCCAGGTCAAGGGCGTGCGGTAGCTGGCCGCCCCTGCATCACCGTCCGGGGCCACGGCCCCAACCCTCGAACACTGTCCGGGCAGCTGGCCCCCATTGGCAGCCGCCGATCGAATACCAATGGTGCGCGAAAGTTGCCGTGGGCCCGGTTGCCCTAGTCCCTTAGATTCGGACGATCTCCGGTGGACCCTCCGAGACTACACCGGCGGTGGCGGGGGATCCTGGGACGGTGCACCTGGATGCTGCGGAGGCAGGTTTTGTGGCTGTGCGGGCATGGCCCACTGGCGCGGACCCGCCATGGGCGCCGGCTGTTGCTGTGCTCCTGGCTGCGGGGCCTGGGCTTGGGGCCCTGCTTGGGGCACAGGAAGCGGGGATGCCGGAACATCCTGTGGCTTCTTGCGGTTGAGCCGCCAGATCACCAGGCCGATCAGTCCCAGGGCCAGCAGCGCGAGCAGAATGTACGTGTAGCCGCGCAGATACCAGATGACGGCCGTCGCAACACCCACGGCTCCCCAGATGGTGAAGACCCGTTCGTCGAGCGTCATGCCCACGGCCAGCAGCGCCGCGAAGACCAACAGGGACACGAGCTGCTGGACGGTGTCTCCGCTGGCAATGGTCAGGATTCCGCCGACGCTGGCTGCGGCTGCCGCCGCCATGAGCAGTCGCTTGCCGGAAACACCGAGCCTGGCCCTGTAGCGGCGGACAGCAAGGCCGGCCAGGGCGAGTGCGCACCACTGGACAAACCAGTACACGCCCAGGTCCACGTAGCGGCTGCATGCCCAGTACCAGACCAGTGCACAGGCCAGCACGCCACCATCCATAGCGATTCCCCTGTACCGGGCAGGGGCCTCTACGCAGGCCAATGCGGCCACAGCCGTGAACGCCGCTGCTCCCCAGAAGACCGTGTGGTCGTCGAGCATGGCCCATACGGCAAACAACGCGCCACCGCCCAGGGCCACGCCAGCCAGCACCCTGCACTGCAGAAATGGCTGCGCGACACGGCCCACGAGGAACAACCGCACCAGGTACAGGGCACCAACCACCACCACGAACCCCACAAGGCTCGCGTAGCCGTCGTGCGCCACGGCGTCCAGCACCTGGATGCGGAACAAGAACGCCGACAGCAGCACCATGAGCGAACCCGGCAACGTCAGGCGCGGCACCTTGACAACATGCGCGGCTGCGAGGAACGCCGCACCCGCCACCAGCCACACGGAGCCAAAGACGGCCGCCGGCGCATCCCTGTCCACAACGACAGCGGTGGCAAGGAAGCTGCCGCCCGCCACCAGCCAGTACCAGCGCATCTCCGGCTCAGCCGGTACGTGCACGCACCGCCATGCAATGACGGCGAGTGACAGGCCCAGCAGAATCAGGGCCGTGGTTCCCGGCAGCAGCACTGGTGCGATGACGGCGGCCCCGCCGGCAACGGCGAGGATTGCCAGGTAGGACGCCCCGCGCTGCCCCATCCACAACTGCGCCGCCACGGCCGACCCGGCCAGCGCAACAAGCTCCACGGCAACCACCCACCGCAGGGCCTGCCCGCCGGGGACAAAGCCCCCTCCCATCGAGGCATAAGTGACCGGCAGCAACACCTGGGCCCCCAGGACCAGCCACAACGCGACCTTCAGCAGTCCCGGCTCCCCCACAGCGGCTTGCAGCCGCCCGGGCCGGGCTGCCAGCCGGGACAGCGCCAGCTGAAGCAGAAGGACCCCGCACAGCGCCAGTGAATTGAGCTCAGGGCTGGCGCTCAGTTCGCGGACCACGGCAATGGCCAGCAGCGTCACGGCCGCCCGGGAAATCAGGAAGTGCATGGCCCGCAGCAGTCCGCCCTCCGCCTTGGCCGCCAGCCACGCCGAGCTGGCGGACAGGACCGCCAGCACCACCGCGGCCAGCGGTCGGTCGGCCCACTGGAACAGCGACACCAATGCGAGGGCGCCGGGCGCAGCCCAAGATGCCAGCACCATGCCGGAGCTGCCCAGTGTTCCACAAATGGCGAGGGCGGCAATGGCGAGTGCCGCCAGGACAACGGCGGCCCTCGCCGTCCAAAGCCCGGATTCCGGCGCCAGAATCCCGGGCACCGCCACAAAGGCAGCGGCCGCCAGCGTCACGGCAACATCCACTGACAAGCCCGGAACAGCCCAACGGCGCACCGAGGCGACGGCAAGGACCACCAGCTGCGGCACCAGCGCCAACAGCAGGACCGACCCGACGCCCATTGTGGAACCGAGCAGGACCGTGGCTGGGTCGTGCCCGTGCCACAGTGTGAAAAGTGCCGCCACGAGCAGAAGGGATGCGGCACGGGCCGCCCACCAGTACACCCACCGGTGAAGGAAGCCTTCCTGGCCGCGCAGCATGACGCCGGCGACCACCAGATAGCCAAAAACAATTCCCCACGACGTGCTGCTGCCGCCAGCCCCAAAAACAGCCCCCGTGCACAGCGCACCAGTGGCCAGGTACGCAGGTGCCACCGCTTCTGCGCGCGACCATCCCCGGACGCGGTGCAGCTTCGAGAGGGAGTAGGCTGCCGTCGCAAGCCCCATGGCCGCCGCCGACACCAGGAACTCCATGCGCAGCAGCGCAGGCGGGGCCGCGCCGGGATGGCCCTGGGCGCCCGTGCCAAGGAGGGCAAAGTTGGCCGGGTCCGCATACGCACCGGCGAGCAGCACGACCAGCACCGTGCCAGCCGCCGCCCAGCTGGCCGCCGAGTACTTTGTGGCGACATTGGCGGCCCCCAACCTGCCGAGCAGGGTGTCGGCCAGAAGCTGCAGCGCAGCAACGACGCCCATGGCTGCGACGACGAAGTGTGCCTTGCCCGGCTCCGGCGGCAGCGCTTGGACCAGGGTGGAGGCAACAAAGGCCGTGGCCAGCACCCGCGCCGCAACGAGCATGGCATGGCCCACGGCCGTGTTTCGGGCGAGCATGTGCCGCAGGACGCAGTAGGCCGTGCCAAGTGCGGTCAGCACCATCGCATCCAGTGCCGACAATGCCGGTGCCCACACGACAGCCAACGCCGCCAATGGAAGCGGCAGCCACTCCCCCTTGGGCAGCAGGGCCGGAACCATGGCCATGGTGGCGGCCAGCCCCACAGCCAGTCCCAGGCTGGCAAACGCGGACCCGTTCTCTGCGCGGCCCAGGGTCCAGGCCAGCGCGACTGCCGACAGAAGCCAGGCCGAAGCCGTGACATCCCATTCAACCCACCGCCCGGATCGCAGGAACGCCGACAGGTGCCGGCGCCGGTGGGCAACGGCGAGGGCCTGCACAGCCAGGACAACCGTGAAGGCGCCAGCCCACCCGGCCAGGTCGGGTTGGACGAGCCAGCCCAGGAATGGAGCAGCCAGCGTCAGCGAGAGCCTGAGTCCCAAATAGTTCCAGCGGCGCAATACCGGGGCGCACAGGGCGGTCATGGCGGCGTAATAGATGGTGCCTGCCACCAGGACCAACAGGTGGTCGGCTGCGTTGAGCGAGAGTGAAAAGACCAGCGAACCGGCCAGGCCGACGGGGGCAAACCACGGCCCCAGGTCCGACAGCGGCTTGGCGTAGAGACTGTCGCCGCCTTCCTGCCGGCGCAGCAGGTGTCCAGCCAGCGACAGCAGTGCCGAGACCACGATGAGCGCGGCGAAGTACCAGGCGAGTGCAGCGCCCAGCACGGCAACAGACGACCATGCCGTGGACAGGACGAAGGCCAGCGACAAGTACACCACGAGCCGGCTGTGCAGCCTGAGTGCCGCGACAATGTAGGCTGCCGTGCCAATCAGGGACGTGGCAAACCACACGGCAGGCGCATCGGGGAAGCCAAGGTTGTACGTGGCCAGTCCGGCGAAGGGAATGATGGCAAGGGCTGTGCCGGTGAAGGCAACGGCAGCCTGCCTGAGCCTTGCAACACGGCTGTGCAGCACCAGGCCCGTGGCGTAGAACAGTCCGGTGGCAAGCCAAACGCCGCCGAGCCGGACAGGAACCGGCTGGCTGCTGCCAATGAACAGGGCTGCGGCTGCCACCATAAGCAGGCTCGCCACGTACAGGGTGATGTTGATGTTCTGGGACTCCCGCCGGGCCTTCCTGGCAGCCAGGGCTTCGGGGTCCGGATACACCGTCCCTGGAAGGTAGGGCCCCGGTCCAGCCTGGTGCGCTGCCGGCCCGGCAGCCATGGCATGCGGCGGGACAGGAGCCGTCCCCGTTTGCGGGGCAGGCATCGCAGGCGGCAGGTCTGGAACCGTCCCGGCTGGCGGTGGGGAGGGAGTCCCGGCGTGCACTCCGGAAAACCGTGGCGGAGGGGCGCTCCAGGGAGTGCCCGCCGACAGTCGCTGCACAGGTTGCGACATGATGTTGGGCGGGTTTCCCGTCGCGGGTGGCCGGG
Organism: Arthrobacter stackebrandtii; assembly: GCF_017876675.1. Lineage (NCBI taxonomy): Bacteria > Bacillati > Actinomycetota > Actinomycetes > Micrococcales > Micrococcaceae > Arthrobacter > Arthrobacter stackebrandtii. The sequence goes on along the minus strand of NZ_JAGIOI010000001.1, from coordinate 2,485,157 downwards.
CATCCGTGCCGGGCTGCATTTGCTGCCTCTCACGGGTTTCCGGGCGGGACGGGGCGGCGGGCCCCGCATGGGGTCCGGCACTCCCTGCAGGCTGTTGCTCCATGGCGGCCTGTGCGGCCTGGGCGTCACGCCATCCTGCAAGGTGCCCGTCAAGGTACCCCTTGCCGTAGGCATCCTGAAGTGCGTCGGCACCCGGCGCTCCAGACCGCTCCGGGGTCCCCCAGTGCTGGCTCATGCGAATCCCCCTCCAGTTGGTGTACTCATCTTAGGGCCGGCAATTATGTCTGCCCTTCAGATGGGGCAACTTATCCACAGGCCGGCGTCACATTCGCTGTGCCGGTCCGTATGCCGCAGCCCTCCGTTTTCAGGGCCCGCAAATCTCCTGCCGATCCAGCCCCAGCCGGGCATCGCCGTCGTGCGCGGCATGCGCTGCCGCCAGGCCAGGCATTAGCCCAGGGGCTTTCCAGCCCGGAGTCTGCGGACGGAGCGGACCAGGCTGACGGATCCGCCGATTGCGGCGGCGGCACCCATGGCCATGATGGCCAGCCCAAGGTAGTTGGGGAAGCTCCAGCCGGTGCTGGCCAGAGCCGGGATTTCGCTGGAAAGTTCAACGGCGGGGCTCTCACCCAGGCGGTAAAGCACCGGCTGTCCGACGATTTCGTTCTTTGTGGGGAAGTCGCTGAACCACCCGGCGGTGGAATCGACCGGCGGCGTGAAGTGGGGGAAATGGTCCGTTTGCATCGTGTGCTGGCTGCCGTCGGTTCCCGTGAAGGTGAGCTCAACGTGCGAGGCATGCCACTGACGGCTGGACCCACGGCCCACGTTGACCTTGGCATCGTTTACAATCCCGGGCAGGCCCGAGGATTGCAGTTCCTGGGCCGTGCTGGCATCGCTGTTTCCGGCACGGAACGTGGAGTAGCCGAACAGCAGCAGCATCGCCGCGAACAGCAGAATGACGATCGATGCCGTCCGCAGGGTTGTGGCGGGCAGGGCAGGGCGGGGTTGCGTCATACAACTACCCTAGCGGCGTCCATAGTTCGTACCATGGGTAGTGCTGCCCATCGGCAAATGGGCGCCTGTCACTTACGCTTTCCGTAAGCTCACGTGACACGCATGCCAAGAAACAACCCTGCCACCGGTGATGGCCGGCACCTGAAGAACGGATAGACATGAACGAAGGAATGCTCGGTGCCAACCCGGAGCAGCTGAAGGATCTCGCGAAGCTCTTGAGCGAGTCCTCAGGAAAGCTCGACTTTGCCGCCACCAACCTCCACCCCACCATTACCAACGCACGGTGGGGCGGTCCCGACGCTGAACGATTCCGCCACGACTGGAATGCCCGGATGCGCCCGCAGCTGCGCACTGTGAGCGGCCTGCTGGTGGACGCCTCGAAGCTGGTGAATGCCCAGGCCGTGGAGCAGGAGAAGGCCTCAGCCGCCAACGATACCGGCGGAGGCGGACCGCAAATCTTGGGGCCCGGCACCGGCGGGACTAAGCCGGAGCTGCCCTTCTGCCCGGCCAAAGACCCCAACCAGGAAATCCTGGAGGACATGAACAACCGCTCGGCCGAGGAAGTCCAGGCATGGTGGAACAGCCTCAGCGAAGATGAACAGGCGGCCCTGCTCGCCGGCACGGACGACAACGATGTGCCCAACCTGGTCTACCTGGCGCAGCTTGAGGACAAGCTGCCCGAGGACGTGCAGAAGCTCGTCCACGCGATGGCCATCAAGAGCGGGCTCGGCACGATTCCGATCTACACCATCACCGACAAGGTGGGTGTTGACGGCCAGGTCGCCTGGGTGCACGGAGGCGCCCACCTGCAGAGCGTCATCACCCAAAACGCCGACGGCTCCGTGACCTTGAAGGTTAGCGGCGACGTGGGAGGCGGAGTCAACACGCCCAGCACCAAGGCCGGTGTAGATGCGACGATGACCGGTGAGCTCAGCAAGAGCTACACCTTCGACAGCATTGAGGACGCCATGGCGGCCCGGGAGCAAATGCTCAACGACCTGCCGCCGGATACCTTTGGCCGCGCTGCCGATGCCATCAAGAACCCCGGCGAGTACATCGAAGGAACCCTCGACGGTGCCGCAGACGACAACGGCTCGTCCCACCAATCCATGAGCGCCAAGGGCACCGTCTCGCTCGGTGCCCACGGAGGCCTGACAAAGGACGCCGAAGCATCGGCGAAGCTGGAACTCGCCTACGAGAGGAACCTGGACACCCAGGAATCAACCGCCAGCGCCGCCTTGAGTTTCGACGGCTCCCTGGACATGGGTGAGGGCTTGAAGTTCGGCGGCAGCGGTGAAGGCGCGTTCACGCTCAACATGGATCCCGAAGGCGACCTCAGCAAGCTGACAATTGACCTGAAGGGCACCGTGGACAGCTCCGTCGGTTTCCAGGACAACCCCAACCCCGTGGACCCCTTCACAGGGAAACTGCCGGAAGGGGTTCCCAGCGAAGGCCCCAGCGCATCCTCAACCGTGGGCGTCCAAGGCACGGCACGGCTTGAATTGTATGTAACCCCAGACAACAAGCAGCTCGTGGAAAGCTACCTGGGCAACGTCGCCACCGGAAACAACGCGGCGGCGGCAGTTGACATGGTCAAAATCATGGACGCCTCGGCGGTGACCCTCCAGGCCAACTCCGTCGCATCATCCGAGACCAACCTCGTTGACTTTGACTCGGGCGTTGCCAGCGTAAAGATTGGCGGATCCAATGAAGTCATCATCAATGGCGGGACCCTCTACAAGACCCCCTACGCAAACGGCTTCGAGACAGTGACCGGGGTACAGGGGCCGAGCCGCCCGGAAGTACAGCAGTAAGCCGTGAGCACGCCGACCAACGACCTTGAAAGGCCCACACCTTGAGCACGAAATTCACCACAGACCTTGGCTTTGAGATCACCCTGCCCGACGGCGCCGCCCCCGTTGAGGAATCCAGTGCAGGGCCGCAAAGCCGCCAATTCAGCCTCGCAGACGCGAGCATAGTGTCCGTCGTGCGCGACGATGCCGCCGCCGCCAGCCTGGCAGACGCCATCGGATGGACCGAGCAGATGGCTGAACACTATGTGGCTTCCTTTGGTGCCGCCGAAGAAATGCAGGGTGCCATCCAGAGCCCCGGAAAGCAGGCCTTCGCCTACAGCGTGGCCTTCTCCGACAACGAAAAATGGCCCCGCCGAGCCACGCTCATTGGCACGCTGCTCGATGGCGGGGCGTTCATCGGCATCACCCTGCTGACCACCAACCTTGGCCAGCCGTTGGATGTGCAGCTGGTCCAGTCGCTCGTGGACGGCCTGGCCGTCACCGAATAGCGGGTCCGTCTCCCGGCCGGCCGGCAACCAAAGGCGCCGGCCTGCCGGGAGGCGGGCTGCGCCGTCGTGCCTGGCATTGAAGAAACAATTTAAAACCAGAAGGGCCCCAGCCGAAGCTGGGGCCCTTCCTTTTAGAAAATCAAGAAAGTCTAAAGACTACTTGAGGATCTTGGTGACACGACCTGAACCAACGGTGCGGCCGCCTTCGCGGATAGCGAAGCCGAGGCCCTCTTCCATGGCGATCGGCTGGATCAGCACGACTGACATTTCGGTGTTGTCGCCAGGCATGACCATTTCCGTGCCCTCGGGCAGGGTGATGACGCCGGTAACATCCGTGGTGCGGAAGTAGAACTGCGGGCGGTAGTTGGAGTAGAACGGGTTGTGACGCCCGCCTTCGTCCTTGGCCAGGATGTAGACGTTGGCTTCGAAATCGGTGTGCGGGGTGATGGAACCCGGCTTCACGATAACCTGGCCACGCTCTACGTCTTCGCGCTTGATGCCGCGGAGCAGCAGGCCACAGTTCTCGCCGGCCCATGCCTCGTCGAGCTGCTTGTGGAACATTTCGATACCGGTAACCGTGGTCTTCTGGACCGGGCGGATACCAACGATTTCAACTTCAGAGTTGATCTGAAGCGTGCCACGCTCGGCGCGGCCCGTAACAACGGTGCCACGGCCGGTGATGGTGAAGACGTCTTCAACCGGCATCAGGAACGGCTTGTCCTTGTCGCGGATCGGGTCCGGAACGTTGTTGTCAACGGCTTCCATCAGGTCCTCAACGGACTTGACCCATACGGGGTCGCCTTCCAGGGCCTTCAGGCCGGAAACGCGGACAACAGGTGCCTCGTCGCCGTCGAAGCCCTGTGAGGACAGGAGTTCGCGAACTTCCATTTCGACCAGGTCGAGGAGTTCTTCGTCATCAACCATGTCGGACTTGTTCAGTGCGACCAGCAGGTAGGGAACGCCAACCTGGCGGGCCAGCAGAACGTGCTCGCGGGTCTGGGCCATCGGGCCGTCAGTCGCAGCAACCACCAGGATAGCGCCGTCCATCTGGGCAGCACCGGTGATCATGTTCTTGATGTAGTCAGCGTGACCGGGGGCGTCTACGTGTGCGTAGTGGCGCTTCTCGGTCTGGTACTCAACGTGCGAGATGTTGATCGTGATACCGCGCTGCTTCTCCTCGGGAGCCGAGTCGATAGTCGCGAAGTCACGTGCTTCGTTGAGATCGGGGTACTTGTCGTACAGTACCTTGGAAATGGCAGCCGTCAACGTGGTCTTACCATGGTCAACGTGACCAATGGTACCGATGTTAACGTGCGGCTTAGTCCGCTCGAACTTTGCCTTCGCCACGGGGTCCTCCTAGAACGTTTTCAGATGACTTACTCTCAGCGGCGCTGTTCGCTGCTGAAATCCAAAGTAAGTCTACTGGGGGCTTTTGATATTTAAGAAATTTCGTGCAACCAAGTGTGCGGGCCTGCCTGGGGCCTGCCCGCACACCGGGCAATTTTGCGACTATTCGCCGCGGGCCTTCTGGATGATTTCGTCGGCGACTGCCTTCGGAACCTCAGAGTAGCTGTCAAACTTCATCGAGTAAACTGCGCGACCCTGGGTCTTGGAACGCAGGTCACCGATGTAACCGAACATGCCGGACAGGGGAACCAGGGCCTTGATGACCTTGACACCGCTTGCGTCCTCCATGGACTGCATCTGGCCGCGACGTGAGTTGATGTCACCGATAACTTCACCCATGTATTCCTCAGGGGTGCGGACTTCAACTTCCATCAGCGGTTCGAGCAGAACCGGGTTGGCCAACCGAGCGGCTTCCTTGAACGCCATGCGACCGGCGATCTTGAAGGCCATTTCGGAGGAGTCAACATCGTGGGACGCGCCGTCAAGCAGCGTGGCCTTGATGCCGACCATCGGGTAGCCGGCCAGCACGCCGTCAGGCAGTGCGGACTGGATGCCCTGGTCAACGCTGGGGATGTACTCGCGGGGAACACGGCCACCAGTGACCTTGTTGTCGAACGCGTACATTTCGCCGTCGTGCGTATCCAGCGGCTCAATGGCAATCTGGATCTTGGCGAACTGGCCGGAACCACCGGTCTGCTTCTTGTGCGTGTAGTCATGCTTGGCTACGCCGCGCTTGATGGTTTCACGGTATGCAACCTGCGGCTTGCCAACGTTGGCTTCAACGTTGAATTCGCGGCGCATGCGGTCAACCAGAACATCCAGGTGGAGCTCGCCCATGCCGCCGATTTCGGTCTGGCCGGTGTCTTCGTTGAGGTTGACGGTGAACGTCGGGTCCTCAGCGGAGAGCTTCTGGATAGCGGTGGACAGCTTCTCCTGGTCACCCTTGGTCTTCGGCTCGATGGCGACGAAGATCACGGGATCGGGGAAGGTCATCGATTCGAGAACGATCGGGTTTGCCGGATCACACAAGGTGTCACCGGTGGTGGTGTCCTTGAGGCCGATAACGGCGTAGATGTGACCTGCGTGGATTTCATCCACCGGCATTTCCTTGTTGGCGTGCATCTGGAAGAGCTTGCCGATGCGCTCCTTCTTCTGCTTCGTGGAGTTCAGCAGCTGCGTACCGGACGTTGCCGTTCCGGAGTACACGCGGATGAAGTTCAACTGGCCGAAGAACGGGTGTGCGGCGATCTTGAAGGACAGCGCCGAGAACGGTGCATCCTCGCTGGGCTCACGGGTGAGCTCAACTTCTTCGTCACGGGGATCGTGGCCAACCATGGCGCCAACGTCCAGCGGGTTCGGCAGGTACTCGATGACAGCATCGAGCATGGGCTGAACGCCGCGGTTCTTGAAGGCGGAGCCACAGAACACGGGGTAGATTTCCGAGTTCACGGTCAGCTTGCGGATGCCAGCCTTGAGTTCCTCGATGGAAGGCTCTTCGCCCTCGAGGTACTTCTCCATGAGCTCTTCGGAGGACTCTGCAACGGCCTCAACGAGGGCTGCGCGGTACTCTTCAGCCTTTTCCTGCAGATCCGCGGGGATCTCCTGGACTTCGTAGTTGGCGCCCATGGTGACATCACCCTTGGAGTCGCCGGCCCAGACGAATGCCTTCATGGTGAGCAGGTCGACAACGCCGACGAACTCGCTCTCGGCACCGATGGGAAGCTGCATGACCAACGGCTTGGCACCCAAGCGGTTGATGATGGTGTCAACGGTGAAGTAGAAGTCAGCGCCGAGCTTGTCCATCTTGTTGACGAAGCAGATGCGCGGAACGTTGTACTTGTCAGCCTGACGCCAAACAGTCTCAGACTGCGGCTCCACGCCTTCCTTGCCGTCAAAAACAGCAACGGCGCCGTCGAGCACGCGAAGCGAGCGCTCAACCTCGACCGTGAAGTCAACGTGGCCAGGGGTGTCAATGATGTTGATCTGGTTGTTGTTCCAGAAACAGGTCACGGCGGCGCTCGTGATGGTGATGCCGCGTTCCTTTTCCTGTTCCATCCAGTCAGTCGTCGAAGCACCATCGTGCGTTTCGCCGAGCTTGTGGTTCACACCCGTGTAGAACAGGATGCGCTCAGTTGTAGTGGTCTTGCCAGCATCAATGTGGGCCATGATGCCGATGTTGCGGACCTTGTTAAGGTCTGTAAGCACGTCCTGTGCCACGGTTTCTCCCTTATCTAGAGATGAGCTGGAAGGATGCCGGCGGGGTTGCCGCCGACATCCTCATGGCTCTAGTTACCAGCGGTAATGTGCGAAGGCCTTGTTGGACTCTGCCATCTTGTGGGTATCTTCGCGACGCTTGACAGCGGCACCAAGGCCGTTGGAGGCATCCAGAACTTCGTTGCGCAGACGCTCGGTCATGGTCTTCTCGCGGCGAGCCTTCGAGTAACCAACCAACCAGCGCAGGGCAAGTGCGGTCTGACGACCCGGCTTGACCTCAACCGGAACCTGGTAGGTGGCGCCACCAACACGGCGGGACTTGACCTCAAGGCTCGGCTTGATGTTCTCCATGGCCTTCTTCAAGGCAACTACGGGATCAGCACCGGTCTTCTCACGAACACCCTCGAGTGCACCGTAAACGATGCGCTCTGCGGTGGACTTCTTGCCGTCAACGAGAACCTTGTTGATCAGCTGAGTGACCAGGGGGGAGCCGTATACGGGATCTACTACTAGCGGCCGCTTGGGGGCCGGACCCTTGCGAGGCATATTACTTCTTCTCCATCTTTGCACCGTAGCGGCTGCGAGCCTGCTTGCGGTTCTTAACGCCCTGGGTATCCAATGCGCCGCGGACAATCTTGTAACGAACACCGGGAAGGTCCTTAACACGGCCTCCGCGGACGAGCACGATGGAGTGCTCCTGGAGGTTGTGGCCTACACCGGGGATGTAAGCGGTAACTTCCACGCCGCCGTTGAGGCGCACACGTGCGACCTTACGCAGAGCCGAGTTCGGCTTCTTCGGGGTGGTGGTGTAAACGCGCGTGCAAACGCCGCGACGCATGGGGCTGCCCTTCAGTGCGGGAGCCTTGGTCTTGGTGACCTTGGGTGTCCGGCCCTTTCGGACCAGCTGGTTAATCGTAGGCACTTTCGTGTTCTCCGTTGTTTTCTCGAGAGTCTTCTCGTGTTGCCTGCCCCGCCCGGCACACGCGGTGCCCAACGGGAAAAGCTGTTTACTGGTAGTCGCAGACTCGGCGACTTCACAGCGCCTAGGCATGCAAAAATGTGGCATTCGCTGTACAAGAACCGTACAACCCGGACCCGCATCCACTTTCATCGACTAAACGAGGAAAATTGACACTCTTATCCACTGCCACACTAACAATTACTAACTACGTTACCACGGGTTAGGGGCTGCCTCGAAATCGGCCCCGCTCCCCCGGTGCAGCCGCCCTTGACACTGTGCTGCGCATGGCCCATTGTCAGAAGCACCGGGCAAAGGGGAGGCACGCCATGGCACACGCAGATCTGGTCCTGGAAGGCGGCGGAGTGAAGGCTTCCGCCCTGATCGGAGCCATGGCGGCCCTGGCCGACGCCCCGGACCCGTATGCTTTTCACCGCATTGCCGGGACCTCGGCCGGTGCCATCGTTGCAGGCCTTGTGGCAGCAGGGCATGATGTGGCCAGGGCCAGGAACCTCATGGCGGAGTTGGACTTCACCCGCTTTGAGGACGAGAAAGGGTTTCTTGCCCATGTTCCGGCTCTCGGGCCGCTGGCTGGGCTGCTTTTCCACCAGGGCCTGTATGCCGGCGACTTTCTGCATCATTGGCTGGTGGATTCGCTCGCCGACCGGGGCGTGCACACCTGGGGCGACTTGAAACAGGACGACCCCCGCAGCGCGCTTCCGCCGTCTCAGCGGTACAAGCTTGTGGTGATCGTCTCAGATGTTTCCCGCGGGCTCATGCTGCGGCTGCCATGGGATTACGAAGAGTGGTTGGGCATCGACCCGGACAGCGTCTTGGTGGCTGATGCCATCAGGGCCTCCGCATCCATCCCATTCTTCTTCCGGCCCTGGATCATGGCGGCAAACCCTGCGGTGACAGGCCACGACCACATCGTTTGCGCCGACGGCGGCCTGCTCTCCAACTTCCCCATGTCCATCTTCGACCGGGATGACGGCCGCCCTGCACGCTGGCCCACCATCGGTGTCAAATTGTCGGGAAAGAGCAACATCCGGAGCCAGGACTGGCGCCCGGACAATACCAACCTGCAACTGGCCAAATCCCTGCTTTCCACCATGATGGGCGCCCACGACCGCGCGTATATCAGTGATCCGCAGGCCTCGTCCCGGACTATTTTCGTGGACACCTCCAACTACAGGGCCACAGATTTCCATCTCACTGCCGGCGACAAGGAAGCCATGTATGCCGAGGGCCTCGCCGCAGGCACAAACTTCCTGGCCAGCTGGGATTGGGAACGCTGGCAGGCCGGGGACTACGACAAGAAGGACTGAGCCGACAAATCCTGCAGGCGGTTCCACTGCTGCGACAGGGTTGCGAGGAAACCAGCCATTGCTGCGATGGCGTCAGGGAATAACCGGCCATTGCTGCGAGGGGGTTGTTAACGGACGACGGCGGCTGGTGAGTTCCGTTTGGAACCCACCAACCGCCGTCGAACTTCAGTTGGCTAAATGCTAGCCGGAGAAGTTGGTGCCGAGATCGTAGTCATCCAGGGGGATGGCACGGAACTCGTTGCCGAGGTCTCCCACGCCGCCCACGTAGTCGAAGTCGCTGAACGCGCTCGGACCGGTGAACAGGTTGGCCTTGGCTTCTTCCGTGGGCTCCACCGTTACATTGGTGTAGCGCGGAAGGCCGGTGCCGGCGGGGATCAGCTTACCGATGATCACGTTCTCCTTCAGACCCAGCAGCGGGTCCGACTTGCCTTCCATGGCCGCCTGCGTCAGAACGCGGGTGGTCTCCTGGAAGGATGCGGCGGAGAGCCATGATTCGGTGGCCAAGGAAGCCTTGGTGATACCCATCAGCTCGTTACGGCCCGATGCCGGCTTCTTGCCCTCGGACACGACGCGACGGTTTTCCGTCTCGAAGCGGCCGCGCTCGGCGAGCTCGCCGGGCAGCAGGTTTGAATCGCCGGACTCAATGACAGTGACGCGACGCAGCATCTGGCGGACGATAACCTCGACGTGCTTGTCGTGGATACCCACACCCTGGCTGCGGTAAACGCCCTGAACTTCCTCAACGAGGTGCTTCTGAGCGGCGCGCGGGCCGAGGATACGCAGAACCTGCTTGGGGTCAACAGCACCCACAATGAGCTTCTGGCCAACTTCAACGTGCTCGCCGTCAGCAACCTGCAGGCGGGCGCGTCGCAGAACCGGGTAAGCGATCTCTTCCGTGCCGTCGTCCGGGGTCAGGATCAAACGCATGGTCTTCTCGGACTCATCAATGTTGATGCGGCCGGCAGCTTCTGCGATCGGAGCCACACCCTTGGGGGTACGTGCTTCGAAGAGCTCCTGGATACGGGGCAGACCCTGGGTGATGTCCTCGCCACGGCTGGCGGAAACAGCACCACCGGTGTGGAAGGTACGCATGGTCAGCTGCGTGCCGGGCTCACCAATGGACTGTGCAGCAATAATGCCCACGGCCTCACCGATGTCCACGGTCTTGCCGGTGGCCAGTGAACGGCCGTAGCAAAGTGCACAGGTTCCAACGGTTGACTCACAAGTGAGGACCGAGCGGACCTTGATCTCTTCGATGCCTGCTGCGAACAGCTTGGCAATGAGGACATCGCCAACATCGTCGCCGGCTTCAGCCAGAACGGTGCCTGATGCGTCCACAACTTCAGCGGCCAAGGTACGAGCGTAAACGCTGTTCTCAACCTCTTCGTGCAGGACGATCTCGCCGGAGTCCGTGACCACTGCGATGGGCAGGGTCAGGCCGCGCTCGGTGCCACAGTCGTCTTCACGAACAATGACATCCTGTGAGACGTCCACAAGGCGGCGGGTCAGGTAACCGGAGTTTGCCGTACGGAGGGCCGTATCGGCCAGACCCTTACGAGCACCGTGCGTGGCGATGAAGTATTCCAGAACCGACAGGCCCTCACGGTAGGAGGACTTGATGGGACGGGGGATAATTTCACCCTTCGGGTTGGCCACCAGGCCGCGGATACCCGCAATCTGGCGAACCTGCATCCAGTTACCACGTGCACCGGAAGAAACCATCCGGTTAATGGTGTTGGATGCGGCGAAGGAGGCGCGCATGACATCGGCGATCTCGTTGGTTGCCTGGTTCCAGATGTCGATGAGCTCCTGGCGGCGCTCGTCGTCAGCAATCAAGCCCTTGTCGTACTGGGCCTGGACCTTGGCGGCCTTGACTTCGTAGCCCTCCAGGATGGCGGGCTTCTCGGCAGGGACCTCAATGTCGGAGATGGCAACGGTGATGCCTGAGCGGGTTGCCCAGTAGAAACCGGCATCCTTCAGGTTGTCCAGCGTTGCTGCCACAACGACCTTGGGGTAGCGCTCGGCGAGGTCGTTGACGATCTCCGAGAGCTGGCCCTTGTCTGCAACTGCTTCAACCCAGGGGTAGTCGGCAGGCAGGGTGTCGTTGAAGAGCACCTGGCCCAGTGAGGTGTCGATGATGGCGGAATCGCCAGCCTCGTAGCCTTCCGGACCGGGACGCTCTGCACCGGGCACGAAGTTGTCCAAGCGGATCTTGACCTGTGAGTTCAAGTGCAGCTCACCGGCGTCGAACGCCATGACAGCCTCAGCCGGGGTGGAGAACACACGGCCCTCACCCACCGAACCTTCACGCTTGGTGGTCAGGTGGTACAGGCCGATGATCATATCCTGCGAAGGCAGGGTGACCGGGCGGCCGTCGGACGGCTTCAGGATGTTGTTCGAGGACAGCATCAGGATGCGTGCCTCAGCCTGGGCCTCGGGGCTCAGCGGCAGGTGAACTGCCATCTGGTCACCGTCGAAGTCAGCGTTGAAGGCGCCACAAACCAGCGGGTGAAGCTGGATGGCCTTGCCTTCAACAAGCTGCGGCTCGAACGCCTGGATGCCCAAGCGGTGCAGGGTAGGTGCACGGTTCAGCAGCACAGGGTGCTCGGTGATGATCTCTTCAAGAACATCCCAAACCTGCGGGCGGAAACGCTCAACCATGCGCTTGGCGCTCTTGATGTTCTGAGCGTGGTTGAGGTCAACCAGGCGCTTCATCACGAACGGCTTGAAGAGCTCCAGGGCCATCTGCTTGGGCAGGCCGCACTGGTGCAGCTTCAGCTGCGGACCGACAACAATGACCGAACGGCCGGAGTAGTCGACACGCTTGCCGAGGAGGTTCTGGCGGAATCGACCCTGCTTGCCCTTGAGCATGTCAGAGAGCGACTTCAGCGGGCGGTTGCCCGGCCCGGTGACCGGGCGGCCGCGGCGGCCGTTGTCGAACAGCGAGTCCACAGCTTCCTGCAGCATGCGCTTTTCGTTGTTGACGATGATCTCCGGAGCACCCAGGTCAAGCAGGCGCTTGAGACGGTTGTTGCGGTTGATCACGCGGCGGTAGAGGTCGTTCAGGTCCGAGGTGGCGAAACGGCCACCGTCGAGCTGAACCATGGGGCGCAGTTCCGGCGGGATCACCGGGACGGCATCCAGAACCATGCCAAGCGGGCTGTTGTTGGTGGTCAGGAACGCGTTGACAACCTTCAGGCGCTTGAGTGCACGAGTCTTGCGCTGGCCCTTGCCGTTGGCAATGATGTCGCGCAGGATCTCGGCTTCGCCGGCCATGTCGAAGGTCTCGAGACGGCTCTTGATGGCTTCGGCACCCATGGCACCTTCGAAGAACATGCCGTAACGGTCACGCAGTTCGCGGTACAGGGCTTCGTCGCCTTCAAGGTCGGCGACCTTGAGTGACTTGAAACGGTCCCAGACCTGCTCGAGGCGGTCGATGTCGGCGTCGGCACGCTTGCGCACGTTCGCCATCTGGCGGTCGGCGGAGTCGCGGGCCTTCTTCTTGTCGGCAGCCTTGGCACCTTCGCCCTCGAGACGGGCAAGCTCGCCCTCGAGGTCGCGGGCGATCGTGGCGATGTCGGAGTCGCGGGTGTCCACCATCTGCTTCTTTTCCAGGTCATGCTCGATCTGGAGGTTCGGCAGTTCTTCGTGGCGGGCGTCCGCGTCAACGCTGGTGATCATGTAGGCGGCGAAGTAGATGACCTTTTCGAGGTCCTTCGGCGCCAGGTCCAGCAGGTAGCCCAAGCGCGAGGGGACGCCCTTGAAGTACCAGATGTGGGTTACGGGAGCAGCAAGCTCGATGTGGCCCATGCGCTCGCGGCGCACCTTGGCGCGGGTGACTTCAACGCCACAACGCTCACAGATGATGCCCTTGAAGCGCACGCGCTTGTACTTGCCGCAGTAGCATTCCCAGTCGCGGGACGGGCCGAAGATCTTCTCGCAGAAGAGTCCGTCTTTTTCCGGCTTGAGCGTGCGGTAGTTGATAGTTTCCGGCTTCTTGACTTCGCCGTGCGACCAATCGCGGATGTCTTCCGCGGTGGCCAGGCCAATTTGCATGAGGCCGAAGGAGGATTCGCTGGACATATGGGTCCTGTTCTCTCTATTTCTCTAAAGTCTGAATGTCTCTACAGGCCTGGGGTCGGGTTGTGCTCGACCCCAGGCCCCGGGGTACGGGAGGAAGTGGAAGGTGCGACGGCGGCGGCGCTGGCTGCCGCCGTCGTCCCGCCTAAACTTCTTCGACAGAGTTGGGTTCGGCCCGTGACAGGTCGATGCCCAGCTCCTCCGCGGCCCGGAAGACTTCTTCATCCGAGTCACGCATCTCAATCGTGGTGCCGTCGGTGGAAAGGACTTCCACGTTCAGGCAAAGCGACTGCATTTCCTTGATGAGAACCTTGAAGGATTCCGGAATACCGGGCTCCGGGATGTTCTCGCCCTTGACGATGGCTTCGTAAACCTTCACGCGGCCATGGATGTCATCGGACTTGATCGTCAGCAGTTCCTGCAGCGTGTACGCCGCGCCGTAGGCCTCAAGTGCCCAAACTTCCATCTCACCAAAGCGCTGTCCACCGAACTGCGCCTTACCGCCCAGGGGCTGCTGGGTGATCATGGAGTACGGGCCCGTGGAGCGGGCGTGGATCTTGTCGTCCACCAAGTGGTGGAGCTTCAAGATGTACATGTAGCCAACGGAGATCGGGTCCGGGAACGGCTCGCCGGAGCGGCCGTCAAACAGCATGGTCTTACCGGAGGAGTCGATCAGGCGGTCGCCGTCGCGGGTCACGTTGGTGGAGTCGAGCAGGCCGGTGATTTCTTCTTCACGGGCACCGTCGAACACCGGCGTGGCAACGCGGGTCTGGCCGATTTCACGGGGCAGGTTCGGCAGGTTCTTGACCCACTCAGGCTCGCCTTCGATCTTCCAGCCCGTCTTGGCAACCCAGCCGAGGTGGGTTTCCAGGACCTGGCCGACGTTCATTCGACCCGGAACACCCAGCGGGTTCAGGACGATGTCAACCGGGGTTCCGTCGGCAAGGAACGGCATGTCTTCGATCGGGAGGATCTTGGAGATGACGCCCTTGTTGCCGTGGCGGCCGGCAAGCTTGTCACCGTCGGTGATCTTGCGCTTGTTGGCAACGTAGACGCGAACCAGCTGGTTGACGCCGGGGGGCAGGTCGTCTTCGGAGTCGCGGTCGAAGACGCGCACACCGATGACGGTGCCGGACTCGCCGTGGGGAACCTTCAGGGAGGTGTCGCGGACTTCGCGGCTCTTCTCACCGAAGATGGCGCGCAGCAGGCGCTCTTCCGGGGTCAGCTCGGTCTCGCCCTTGGGCGTGACCTTTCCAACCAGGATGTCGCCGGCTTCAACTTCAGCACCGATGTGGATGATGCCGCGCTCGTCGAGACCCGCCAGGATTTCCTCGGAAACGTTCGGGATGTCCCGAGTGATTTCCTCGGCACCGAGCTTGGTGTCGCGTGCGTCGATCTCATGCTCTTCAATGTGGATCGAGGACAGCACATCTTCGGCAACAATGCGCTGCGAGAGGATGATGGCATCCTCGTAGTTGTGCCCTTCCCAGGACATGAAGGCAACCAGGAGGTTCTTGCCCAGGGCGAGTTCGCCCAGGTCCGTTGCCGGGCCGTCGGCGATGATGCCGCCAACTTCCAGGCGCTGGCCCTCGGAGGCGAGGACGCGCTGGTTGTAGGCCGTTCCCTGGTTGGAACGCTGGTACTTGGCGATCGGGTACTTGATCTCCGTGCCGTCGTCGTTCAGCATGACCACGAGGTCTGCGGAAACTTCCGACACGACGCCGGCCTTGGCGGCGATGACAACGTCACCGGCGTCAACAGCAGTGGCGCGCTCCATGCCGGTGCCCACGAAGGGGGCCTCGGACTGGACCAGCGGCACAGCCTGGCGCTGCATGTTCGCACCCATGAGGGCGCGGTTGGCGTCATCGTGCTCGAGGAACGGAATCAGGGCGGTTGCCACAGACACCATCTGGCGCGGAGAAACGTCCATGTACTCGACATCGTTGGCCGGGATCAGGACGGGCTCGCCGCCACCGCCGCGCTCACGAACGAGCACCATTTCCTCGGTGAAGTGGTTGTTGTCGTCCAGCGGCGCGTTGGCCTGGGCGATCACAACCTCAACTTCGTCATCTGCCGTGAGGTAGTCGACCTCGTCGGAGACAACGCCACCCTTGACCCGTCGGTACGGGGTCTCGATGAAGCCGAAGGGGTTGATGCGGCCGTAGGAAGCCAAGGAACCGATCAGACCAATGTTGGGGCCTTCAGGGGTTTCAATGGGGCACATGCGGCCGTAGTGGGACGGATGAACGTCACGGACTTCCATGCCTGCACGGTCACGGGAGAGACCGCCCGGGCCCAGCGCGGAGAGGCGGCGCTTGTGCGTCAAACCGGCCAGCGGGTTGTTCTGGTCCATGAACTGTGACAGCTGGGACGTTCCGAAGAACTCCTTGATGGCAGCCACAACGGGGCGGATGTTGATCAGGGTCTGCGGCGTGATCGCTTCGACATCCTGCGTGGTCATGCGTTCGCGGACGACGCGCTCCATGCGGGACAGGCCGGTGCGGACCTGGTTCTCGATGAGCTCGCCGACGGCGCGGATGCGGCGGTTGCCGAAGTGGTCGATGTCGTCGACGTCAACGCGAAGGTCAACCTCGGCGCCGTCGCGCATGCCCTTGGTGGTCTTGCCGCCGGCGTGCAGCGTCACCAGGTACTTGATCATGGCGACGATGTCGTCCACGCTCAGGACCGAGGCGTTCTCATCGCTCAACGGCAGGTCGATGCCGAGCTTGCGGTTGATCTTGTAACGGCCAACCTTGGCCAGATCGTAGCGCTTGGGGTTGAAGTACAAGTTGTTCAACAGCGCATCGGCGGCGTCAACGGTCGGCGGCTCGCCCGGACGAAGCTTGCGGTAGATGTCCAGCAGCGCATCTTCACGGCCGGTGGTGGCATCCTTTTCCAAGGTGGCACGGATGGAGTCAAACTCGCCGAACTCCTCCAGGATCTGGCCTTCGGTCCAGCCGAGGGCCTTCAGCAGCACGGTGACCGACTGCTTGCGCTTGCGGTCAAGGCGCACGCCAACCTGGTCGCGCTTGTCAATCTCCAGCTCGAACCATGCACCACGTGAGGGGATGATCTTGGCAGTGAAGATTTCCTTGTCACTGGTCTTGTCCGCGGTGCGCTCAAAGTAGGCGCCCGGGGAACGGACCAGCTGGGAGACAACAACACGCTCGGTGCCGTTGATGACGAAGGTGCCCTTGTTGGTCATGAGCGGGAAATCACCCATGAACACAGTCTGTTGCTTGATTTCACCGGTCAAGTTGTTCATGAACTCGGCCTTGACGTACAGCGGTGCCGCGTACGTGGCGTCGCGGTCCTTGCACTCGTCAACGGTGAACTTCGGGTCAGAGAATTCCGGCTCGGCGAAGGACAGGGACATGGTGCCCTGGAAGTCCTCAATCGGGGAGATTTCTTCGAAGATGTCGGCCAGACCAAAGGTGACGGCCACACTGTCATCGTCGGCATCCACGGCCTTCTGCATGCGGTTCTGCCAGCGCTCGTTGCCTACGAGCCAGTCAAAGCTCTCGGTCTGGAGGGCAAGCAGATTCGGCACGTCAAGCGGCTCGTGAATCTTTGCGAATGAGAGGCGACTCTTTGCACCGTCAGTGCTGTTTGAATCGATAGCGGTTGCAGCGTTATTTACATTAGAGGTGCTCGAGGCGACCAAGAGGGATCCTTCCACAGACCTGCAGGCTTGTTCATGCGACCCCCACCCGATCCGTCCCAGGTCATCAAACCCGGACGAACGCTGGTCAAAAGCCGTGGCAGTTGCATCCGGGTTCGGCGGTGCCGTCCCGTTGTGCATGCTGTCCGTGACTCTTGACCTAGACAAAGCCCACCGCTATATGAAGGCTGAAGGTTAAGAGGGATACGCAAAGAACTACACTACAGCCTTAAGTGCCCGCGTGTCTACCCCAGGATCCAGAAAACTGCAAGTATTGATCCAACACCCGCGGATTCCTGCGGATTTGGGCGCTTCAAGAAATTTCCTGCCAGTCAAAGCTGTTAGATTCTATGAAGAGGGACCGTCGGTTCAACGAGGAGCCGGACGGCATGAATTTCAAGGAGCAGCTCAGCCATGACGGCACAAGCAAATGATGTGGTAATTCTTGCAGGGGCCCGCACTCCGCAGGGCAGGCTCAACGGACAGTTGGCGCCCTTTTCCGCCGTCGAACTGGGCGCCAAGGCCATTGCCGCGGCTGTAACCCGCTCCGGCGTGGACTCCGCCGACATCAACCAGGTCATCATGGGCCAGGTGCTGCAGGCGGGTGCCGGCCAGAACCCGGCCCGCCAGAGCGCCGTCGGCGCGGGCATCGGCTGGGACGTCCCCGCCGTGACCGTCAACAAGGTCTGCCTGTCAGGGCTGACGGCCGTGATCGACGCCGCCCGGCTCATCCGCAGCGGTGAGGCGTCCGTAGTGGTGGCCGGCGGCCAGGAATCCATGACCCGCGCCCCTCACATTCTGCCCGGCTCGCGCCAGGGCTGGACCTACGGCGCCGTCCAGGCCCTCGACGTTGCCGCCCACGACGGCCTGACCGATGCCTTTGACGCCGATTCCATGGGGCTGTCCACCGAACGTGGAAACATTCGGCTCAACATTTCCCGTGCGTCCCAGGACGAGGTGGCGGCCGCATCCCACCAGCGCGCCGCAGCCGCCGTCGAGGCCGCCATTTTTGACAGCGAAATCACGCCCGTCCATGTCCCGCAGCGCAAGGGCGAGGCCCTGGTGCTCACAGCGGACGAAGGCATCCGCCCCGGCACCACTGTGGAGACCCTCGCGGGCCTGCGCCCTGCCTTCACAGCCGACGGCGCCATCACCGCAGGCAATTCTTCTCCCCTCTCAGACGGTGCCAGTGCGCTGGTGCTCGCCTCGCGCGGCTATGCGGAGGAACACGGCCTGCCATGGCTGGCCGTGGTGGGCGCCCCGGGACAGGTGGCAGGGCCGGACAATTCGCTGCATTCACAGCCTTCCAACGCCATCACCAAGGCCCTGAAGACGGCCGGGTGGGCCGTCGGGGACTTGGACTTCATCGAGATCAACGAGGCCTTCGGCTCAGTGGCCGTGCAGTCGCTGAGGGATCTGGACTACCCGCTGGAGAAGTGCAACATCCACGGCGGCGCAATCGCCCTGGGCCACCCGATCGGCGCCTCCGGTGCGCGCCTGGCGTTGACGGCGGCCATGGAACTTGGCCGGCGCGGTTCCGGCAAGGCGGCCGTCTCGCTGTGCGGCGGCGGCGGCCAGGGCGAGGCGCTCCTGCTGTTCCGGGACGCGGAGTGAGCACGAAGCCTTCCGGGCACGGCCGGGTCGCCGCCGACGCGGCCGCCCGAGGGCTCGCGGTGGAGATATTTCCCCGGCACGCCGCCAACTCGCTCGGCGAGGCTGCTGCGCTCATGGGGATCACTCCATCCGACATTGTGAAGTCGCTGGTGGTCAAGCGCAGCGACGGCACATTCCTGTTCGCCCTTGTACCGGGCGGGCGCTCCATCTCCTGGCCCAAGCTGCGTGCCGTGGTGGGCGTCAACAAACTGCAGATGCCGCAGGCTGACGTCGCACTGGCCGCGACCGGATATGAGCGCGGCACCATCACTCCCCTGGGAAGCACGACGGCGTGGCCCGTCTTCGTTGACGAAAGCATCCCCGGGCGCCGGGTCGCCATGGGCGCAGGAGAGCACGGTTACAGCATGTTCGTTGAGGCGGACGCCCTTATCGCGGCGTTCGGCGCCACCGTGGCCGACATTTCGGTGCCGGAATAGTCCACAAGCGTTCCGCTGCCCGCTGGTCCGGCCGCAAAGAGTGTCTGAACGCAAAGAAGCCCCGCACCAACCGGTGCGGGGCTTCTTTTGGAATGCGGGGTGATTACTTGAGGGTAACCGTGGCGCCGGCAGCCTCGAGGGCTTCCTTTGCCTTCTCTGCAGCTTCCTTGGTGGCGCCTTCGAGGACGGCCTTGGGAGCCGAGTCAACGACCTCCTTGGCTTCCTTCAGACCCAGGGAAGTGATTGCGCGAACTTCCTTGATCACTGCGATCTTCTTGTCGCCGGCTGCTTCGAGGATAACGTCGAATTCAGTCTGCTCTGCGGCTTCTTCAGCTGCGCCGCCACCGGCGGGGCCTGCAACTGCAACAGCAGCAGCGGTAACTTCAAAGGTCTCTTCGAAGAGCTTGACGAACTCGGAGAGCTCGATGATGGTCAGTTCCTTGAAAGCTGCAATCAGCTCGTCGTTGGTGAGCTTAGCCATGAGTGGCGCTCCTTCTGTGTCTTTGGCCCCGTGGGGGCCGAATCTATAAACCTAAGTCCTGATGGAACTAGGGAAAAACAAGTGCTGATGACCAGCGGCGGGCAAACGCGTCCGATGGACGCAGTCCGCTACGCTTCGGTGGTCTCGGCTTCAGCGGCGGGAGCTTCCTCAGCGGGAGCTTCCTCGGCGGCCGGTGCTTCCTCAACGGGAGCACCTTCGGCCAGCTTCAGGCGCAGGGCGTCGAGGGTGCGCGCAGCGGCGGCCATCGGAGCCTTGAGGATGCCGGCGACCTTGGCCAGCTGCAGTTCGCGAGACTCGAGGGCAGCCAGGGCTGCAACCTCAGAAGCGTCGAGAGCCTTGCCTTCGAAGATGCCAGTCTTGATGACCAGCTGCTTGTTGGCCTTTGCAAAATCCGTCAGGCTCTTTGCTGCTGCAACAGCGTCACCCTTGATGAATGCAATGGCGGTGGGGCCGGAGAGCTGACCTTCGAAAGCATCAACACCAGCTTCCTTGGCCGCAATGGCAGTCAGGGTGTTCTTTACGACCGCGAACTTGGTGTCCTGGCCGAGAGAAACGCGCAGCTCCTTGAGCTGAGCTACGGTGAGCCCACGGTATTCGGTTAGGACTGCTGCGGTTGAATCGTTGAAATCTTGTGTGATTTCTGCAACTGCAGCCACCTTTGTTGGCGTTGCCATAACACTCCTTCCGGGAATTGGTGCCGGTCTGCACCTTGTCCTGCCCTGCCAGCAAGCTGGCCGGACAAACAAAAACGCCCCGCACAGATGTACGGGGCGTTTTTCACAGCGGTTCCGCGGCTATTGCCGGGTTCAACACTGCTCAATAAGCTTTGTGCACCTGCGCTGGCCGTCCCTGCTGGGACTTTCGGATGTCAACCCGCCCGGTTCCAACACGGACATCCGCATGGTGCGGCGCCAGACTGGGGGTGGTTGCCATCGACCGACGGTCTTTGGTTCCTCCAGATTACAGGAATGTCCGTGCGGATCACAAATTGGGCGGTGTGTGAAGGCGCACAAGCACTACAGGGCGTTAAAATCCTTGCGCCACTGGCCGGTCACCCCTGCACTGACAAATCCCAACAGCGCATTGACTTCCAACATGTGAGAGCTCTCCGGAGCGTTCCATGTGTAGATGGTCTTTGCCTGCGGGAACTGGTCCATCAGAAGGCTCATGTTGGCCACCTTGATGAGCAGCCCCACAGCCTTTCCCTTGTGCTCCGCTTCAACTACGGTGTCGTCCTGGAAGGCGACGCCGGTGTTGTGGACCAGCAGTGAAATGGAGGTGAAGCCCACCAGGCGCCCCGATTCCACGCACTCGGCGGCCGTGACAATGGTCCTGCGGCCGGAACCGGCGGAGAGTTCCTCCGCCTGGCGCAACTTGGCCACATCCCAGTCCTGCCCGGACTCGCCGCGGCTGAGTCCTTGTTCAAGGCGGACAATTTCCCCGGCCCAGCGATCCGGACACCGGTCCAGCCACTGGTGCACCGTGTACGCGGAACCGTGAGCAGCGGCGGCCTGCGCCGCAAGCGAGGAAACCAGTTCCCCGTCCAGCGGCAGTGCACAGGAACTGAACTGTTCCACCTGGTCGAGGTCGTAGCCGGCGCTGTACGCAAAGCGGGCTTCCCGGTTGCTCAAAGGCAGCACCCCGGTGCCGTGGGTGGCTGCGATGGGGTCGGCCGTGATGTCACCCAGCGCTGCCGCCGGGTGGTTCGTCTCCACCACCGCAATCCTGCGGTTCTCGCCCTTGATAAACAACTCGGCTGCCTCGAGCAGGCTTCGTCCCAGCCCCATGCCCTCAGCGGCCGGCAGCACGTCGAGGGTCACGTGCGCCTCGTCTGTGTCGTCGTCCAAGGGCAGCGCAATGCCTGCCCTCCCCACGATGACCCCGTCCCTGCGACCCACGAGCACGACGTACCACTCGAAGGGGTCGTGGCACTGTTCGAACAGCTCCTGTGCCGTGTAGGCCAGCTCATCGTTGCCCCACGTGTGGATGCGGACCTGTCGGGACACCTCCACGGCCTGCAGGAAGTCGGCCGCCCCATCGCCTTCCAGCGAATCCGGAATCCGCAGCTGTTCAATGGTCGTCTCGCTCATGGCTTCCCTACCCCGTTGCTAATTTTTCGCAGGCCGCACCATGACATAGTCATGCTCGACCCTGTTCCCCAATTGAAAAGTCTTCGTTCCGGCCACTGAAAAGCCGTGCTTGCCGTAGAAGGCCTGCGCCCTCAAGTTCTCTGAGTTGACGCCAAGCCAGGCGGTCCGCCCTCCCTGCCGGGATATCCAGTTGAGGGTGTGTTGCATGAGCCGGGCACTGACACCCTGGCCGTGCACATCGGGAAGGGCATAGCATTTGCTCAGCTCAATCGCGTTGGCCCCTGCCGGCATGGCAGCCAGGGCGGCTGCCACTGCCATATCCGACGGCGTCGCGTCCACCAACATGCTATAGGCCAGCAGGCGGTCCATGCCCGATGTGACGGATGCTTCCGCAACAAACAGCTTCCTGGCAGGATCGGAGAGATAGCCGGCGAAGGCCCGTTCGTTGAGGTGCTCGGCAATAAAGGCATCAATGTCTGCCTCCGCCGATCCGGGAGGGCAGGCCAAGGGGAAGGTTGCGGCCGCCAGTACCGCCAGCGCCGCGGAGTCGCCGGGTTGCGCGTCCCGGATGACAATTTCCATGCCCATGCTCCCTTGGCTGCGGTTTCCTGATGCACCCAGCTTACAAACAGCCCGTACCGGGACAAAGCACCGCGCTGGCGGTTTGGTCCGGCAAATGAAAAGGACCGTTGCAGCATAGTGCTGCAACGGTCCTTTTTCAGACAAACATGGAGGAATTAATCCTCGATGACAACCTTGGTTGCCGCGGGGTCAACCGAGATGCCGGGGCCGAACGTCGTGGAGACGGTGGCCTTCTGCAGGTAGCGGCCCTTGGAAGCGGACGGCTTCAAACGAAGCACCTCTTCCAGGGCTGCCGAGTAGTTCTCAGCCAGCTTGACGGCGTCGAAGGAAACCTTGCCGATGATGAAGTGCAGGTTGGAGTGCTTGTCGACGCGGAAGTCGATCTTGCCGCCCTTGATGTCGTTGACAGCCTTGGCGACGTCGTTGGTGACGGTGCCGGTCTTCGGGTTCGGCATGAGGTTACGCGGACCCAGAACCTTACCCAAACGGCCAACCTTGCCCATGAGGTCAGGGGTGGCAACGGCTGCGTCGAAGTCGGTCCAGCCGCCCTGGATCTTTTCGATCAGGTCGTCGGTGCCAACGAAGTCGGCGCCGGCTGCGATTGCAGCCTCGGCACGCTCACCGGTTGCGAAAACCAGGACGCGGGCGGTCTTGCCGGTGCCGTGGGGCAGGTTGACCGTGCCACGGATCATCTGGTCGGCCTTGCGGGGGTCTACACCCAGGCGGAAGGCTACCTCAACGGTGGCGTCGAACTTGGAGGGGTTGGTCTCCTTGGCGAGCTTGATGGCGTCGAAGGGTGCGTACGTGCTGTCCGCATCGATCTTCGCCTGAGCTGCCTCATATGCTTTACTGCGCTTTGCCATGCTGCGTTTCTCCTTGTGCAGTTGTGGTCATGTAGGACCGCGCGGGCCCTGCCACTACGTCCGCCAGCCACCCACCCAAGGTGAGAAGTCCGGCGTCGTTCTTAATGTTTATTGGTAATGCGTTGCTGGTCACGACTTGAGCGACCGGCGGGGGTGAAGGCTTAGGCCTCGACCGTGATGCCCATGGAGCGGGCGGTGCCGGCGATGATCTTCTCGGCGCCTTCGATGGTGGTTGCGTTGAGGTCAACCATCTTCTGGGTGGCGATCTCGTTGACCTGTGCCTTGGTCAGCTGGGCAACCTTGACGGTGTGCGGGGTAGCTGAACCCTTGGCAACGCCTGCAGCCTTCTTGATGAGCTCGGCAGCCGGCGGGGTCTTCGTGATGAAGGTGAATGAACGGTCTTCGTAAACCGTGATTTCAACGGGGATGACGTTTCCGCGCTGGGATTCCGTTGCAGCGTTGTACGCCTTGCAGAATTCCATGATGTTGACACCGTGCTGGCCAAGTGCGGGACCGATGGGCGGGGCCGGGTTGGCGGCGCCTGCCTGGATCTGCAGCTTGATAAGGCCGGTGACCTTTTTCTTGGGAGCCAATGTAGGGTCCTTCTCTCAATATCTTTCCGTGGACGACGGAGCGCGTCCATGGTGGGTGGCCGGATGGCGTCCGGCCGAACGTTTCGCGGGGGCTAAGCCAGCCCCTGCGGAACGAAACTTGTGGCAACTAGATCTTGGTGACCTGGTTGAATGCGAGGGTGACGGGAGTTTCACGCTCGAAGATGGAGACCAGCACAACGAGCTGGCCGGCCTGCGGGTTGATCTCGGAGATCGACGCGGACAGGCCCTCGAACGGACCGTCCTTGACGATGACTGCCTCGCCAATTTCAAAGTCGATTTCTGCGTCAACGGGGTCGTGGCGCAGCGGAACACCGGTCTCTTCGGCCTGCTGCTCCTCGAAGATCGGGGCGAGCATGGAGAAGACTTCGTCCAGGCGCAGCGGCACGGGGTTGTGGGCGTTGCCCACGAAGCCGGTGACACCGGGGGTGTGGCGCACAACGCCCCACGAAGCGTCCGTCAGTTCCATGCGGACCAGCACGTAGCCGGGGATGCGCACGCGGTTGACGACCTTGCGGGTCGCGTTCTTGATCTCCACGACTTCTTCCATGGGGACCTGGACTTCGAAGATGTAATCTTCCATGTTCAGCGACAGGCTGCGGGACTCAAGGTTGACCTTGACGCGGTTTTCGTAGCCTGCGTACGAGTGGATGACGTACCAGTCACCCTCCTGGCGGCGCAGCTTGGCCTTGAATTCCTCTGCCGGGTCAACCTCGGGCTCGGCGGGGGCTGCATCCGCTTCCGGTGCTGTCTCTTCCGCGGCTACGGCAGTATCTTCCGCAACGGCATCAAGGTCGGCATTGATGGCAGCATCAGCAACCACAGTGTCCTGGTCCTGCTCACTGTGTGTTGCCTCGGGCTCCAGCTCAGACACGAATTTCCTGCTTTCCTTGTGCGTTTCTTAAATGGCTCAAACCGACCCCATGCCATACTGCTTCGGCGGGGTCGGCCACGTTGAGCGTTTTACTGCTCGATGTTGATGTTTCCGCCAAAGACCCAAAGCACGGCACGGCCGAACCCAAGATCCAGGACAGTAACAATTCCCATCACGATGACAACGAACACCAATACAACGGCGGTCATGTTGATCAACTCTTTGCGAGTGGGGGTGACAACCTTCTTCAGTTCGCCGATGACCTGGCGAAGGAAGGTGGCGATCCGGCTGAAGATGCCGGGCTTGCCGGGCTTGGAAGCCTTCTTGGCAGGGCCCTTGGAGCTGCTTGCCGCAGTGTCGGTCACCAGTGCCTCACTCATCAATTAGTTGGGATGCCCGCAGGTCCGTACGATTCGGGCCGTGCGTTGTACAAACTATTCGCTTGAATGCGTGGGCCTGCACAAAATCAAACGTGCATTACACCCGCTACATCCATGCGCAGGGCAGACAGGACTCGAACCTGCAACCTGCGGTTTTGGAGACCGCTGCGCTACCAATTGCGCCACTACCCTTTGGAATCCGGCCGTGTGAAGCGCTGGGCTTCGGACCAAATTATCCCCTTCGGTGAAAATAACCATGAACAACCTACAGTCTCAAGGGCGGTCTTTTCAAACCGACTTCAAGGCGTGAACCATCATGGTGTCTGAACACCGGTTATCCATTCTACGCATCATTAAGCCGGTTCGTCGAACCGGGGCTCCGATGCGCCTAAAGTAGACCTTGACGATGCACATGTTTGTGGCCTCCCGCCTTCGAAGAAAGAATCCTGATGTCTGCCGAACTGAGCGCTGACCAAGTCTCCGCCCGCCGCGTTTCCGCACGGATCGCCGCCATTGCCGAATCCGCCACCCTCGCCGTTGATGCCAAGGCCAAGGCCCTCAAGGCTGCCGGGCGCCCCGTCATCGGCTTCGGCGCAGGTGAGCCGGACTTCCCCACGCCCGATTACATTGTTGAGGCCGCCGTTGCCGCCGCACGCCAGCCCAAGTACCACCGCTACTCCCCCGCGGCCGGCCTGCCCGAACTGCGCAGTGCGATTGCCGAGAAGACCCTGCGTGACTCCGGCTACGCCGTGGACCCGGCCCAGGTCCTGGTAACCAACGGCGGCAAGCAGGCCGTCTACGAATCCTTCGCCACGCTGCTGGATCCGGGCGACGAAGTCATTGTGCCCACGCCCTTCTGGACCACGTATCCCGAGGCCATCCGCCTGGCCGGCGGCGTCCCGGTCGAGGTCTTTGCCGGCCCGGAACAGGGCTACCTCGTCACGGTCGACCAGCTCGAGGCCGCACTGACGCCCCGCACCAAGGTGCTGCTGTTCGTGTCCCCGTCCAACCCCACCGGCGCCGTCTACACCCCGGAGCAGGTCCGCGAGATCGGCCTGTGGGCCGCTGCCAAGGGCCTGTGGGTCATCACGGATGAGATCTATGAGCACCTGACCTACGACGGCGTGCCCTTCACCTCGATTGCCACCGCCGTCCCCGAGCTGGGCGACCGCGTGGTGGTCCTCAACGGCGTCGCCAAGACCTACGCGATGACAGGCTGGCGCGTGGGTTGGATGATCGCCCCGTTGGACGTCGCCAAGGCGGCAACCAACATGCAGTCCCACGCCACCTCGAACGTGGCCAATGTGTCCCAGATTGCGGCCCTGGCGGCCGTGTCCGGCCCGTTGACGGCTGTTGAAGAGATGAAGGTTGCCTTTGACCGCCGCCGCAAGGCCATGGTTTCGGCACTGAACTCGATCGACGGTGTGGAATGCCCGACCCCTCACGGCGCCTTTTACGCATACGCGGATGTCCGGGGCCTGCTGGGCCGTGAGATCGGCGGCATCCGCCCGGCCACTTCCGCGGAGCTGGCAGCCCTGATCCTGGACAAGGCCGAGGTTGCCGTTGTTCCGGGCGAGGCGTTTGGCCCCAGCGGCTACATCCGCCTGTCCTACGCCCTGGGCGACGACGACCTGGCCGTCGGCGTCGGCCGGCTGCAGGAATTCCTGGGCTCCGCCAAGGCATAGCCGCCGTTTAAGCGCCACCGAGCGGACATGCCGCCGTTTCGCAACAAATGCCATGGCTTGGTCCATGGCATTTGTTCCCAACGGCGGCATTTCTGTGCGTGATTGGTGGAACTCGTCCCTCCGCGCCTACAACAGGCGGCGGTCGGCGGCCCAACGGGTAAGTTCGTGGCGCGAGGACAGCTGCAGCTTGCGCAGCACGGCCGACACGTGGGTCTCCACGGTCTTGATCGAGATGAACAGCGCCTTCGCCACTTCCTTGTAGGAGTAGCCGCGGGCGATGAGCCGCATGACCTCCAGCTCGCGCGCGGAGAGCTTGTCCAGCTCGTCCTCCACCGCCACCTCGGCTGTGCCGAACGCGTCCAGCACAAAGCCTGCCAGCCGTGGCGAGAAGACGGCGTCGCCTCCTGCCACGCGTCGGACGGCGTCAGAAATCTCGGCGCCGGAGATCGACTTCGTCACGTAACCGCGAGCGCCGGCCCGGATGACGGACACCACGTCCTCGGCCGAATCCGAGACGCTGAGCGCCAAAAACTTGGTGGTGCCGAGCAGTCCCGCACACCCTGCGATGACCTCGCGCCCGCCCTGGCCGCGCCCGCCGGGAAGGTGCACGTCAAGCAGGACGACGTCCGGCGCCGCCGCGGTGACGGCAGCAATGGCCTCCTCGACCGTGGCTGCCTCCGCCAGGACGTGGATGTCCGGGGCAAGGTCGGCCTTCAGGCCCGAACGAAAAATCGCGTGGTCGTCGACAATGACAACCCTGATGGGTGTGGCAGATGTGGTCACTTGGCGTCCTCGCTGGCTGGTGTTTCGCTCGGCAGGTGAAGGCGCACCTCGGTGCCGTCTTCGCTACTAATGATCTCAGCCGTGCCGCCGTTGCGCTGCATGCGCCCGACGACGGACTCCCGGACTCCCAGCCTGTCCGCCGGAACGGCATCCACGTCGAAGCCGGGGCCGCGGTCCTTGATGAACACGTCGACGCCCTTGGGCCCGGCCTCCACATACACCGAAACGGTGGTGCCGCCGTGGCGCACGCCATTCAGGACAGCCTCGCGGACGGCCTGGACCAGGGCGTTTCCGCGATCGCTCAGTTCGGCGTCGCCCACGGCAACCACCTCGACTGCCTGTCCGTACAGGTCCTCGGCCTCGGCACAGACTGCCTTGACCCGCTCGACCAGGGCGCCGGCGTCGTGCTCATTGTCCTGGTAGATCCATTCCCGCAGTTCCCGCTCCTGCGCCCGGGCCAACCGTGTGACGTCCGCCGGAGAGTTCGCGCTCTTCTGGATCAGGGCGAGCGTCTGCAGCACGGAATCGTGCAAGTGGGCCGCAATTTCGGCGCGCTCGGTTTCGCGGATGCGACCGGCCCGTTCATTTTGGAA
Source organism: Arthrobacter stackebrandtii (assembly GCF_017876675.1). Lineage (NCBI taxonomy): Bacteria > Bacillati > Actinomycetota > Actinomycetes > Micrococcales > Micrococcaceae > Arthrobacter > Arthrobacter stackebrandtii. The sequence continues at coordinate 2,457,143 of NZ_JAGIOI010000001.1, read as the reverse complement.
CTCCCGCCAGAACTTCAGCGCCCAGGGGGCCAGCACCAAGCCGACTCCGGCCAGCACGGCCAGGGCGGCAACGACGGAGGACCAGACAAGCGTCCACGAGCCGGAGCCGGCGACGATGACGATCACGCCGGTGACGACCAGGGCCAGCCCGCCGCCGAGGCGCAGCATCGAGACGGGAGTGTTCATTTTGGTGGCGCTGAGCAGCCCGATGCGCCGAGTGTCGTCCAGCTGCATCCAGGCAAGGACGGCGCCCAGGACGATCACCAATAGGGGGATCAGTGTTCCCAGCTGAAGATTCCAGCCCTGCTGCTGGCCAAAAATGACCACCGCGGCAATGACCAGCGCCCCGCCGGCGGCCACCTCCCGGAACCCCACGGACAGAGGCCTGCGCTGTCCTCCGGCCACTGCCTCGGCGGTGGCTCCCGGGGCTGGGCGAAAGAGGGCAAGCCGGGGGTTCCCGTCGGCGTCGAGCAGCTTGCCGCCTTCCGCGGACTGCTCCCCCGCCATGGGCACCAGGAGCCACAGCCAGCCATAAAAGACGAGCCCGGCGCCGAAGAGGAAGCTTGTGCCGATCATGATGGCGCGGACCACCCCCACATTGACCCCGAGGTGTTCGGCCAGTCCGCCGCACACTCCGGCGATGATGCGGTCCTGCGATCGGTACATCTTTGCGCTCATGACTCAATCCAAACACGCCCAGGGCCCTCCCGCAGCGGTTCCCGGGGGTTCTTCAGGGTTCATTCAGGGTCACCCCCGATGGTTGCTGCCCTGGCCTGGCGGCAGGATTGAACCATGAACACTTCCCATGACCTCCCAGACCAGCCGGAACAGCCCGAACAACCGGGCAAACCGGAGCAGCCCGTATCCGAAGGGCCGGCCGTGCCGGGCCAGCCGGCACAGCCCGAACCCCATCAGCCCGCCGCCGGACAGCCAGCACCGGAACAGCCGGCCCCGGGCTTCCCTTTTACAGAGCAGCCGGCATCCGGAATGCCCAACCCCGGCCAGCCTTTCGGCTACCCGGCTCCCCCGCCACAGGCCGGCCGTGATTCGGCCAGGTTCTTCCAATGGCTGCGGGGCCTGGGAATCCGGCGCGGGAGCAACCGGTGGATGGGAGGCGTCTGCAGCGGACTCGCAGACAAATGGGGAATCGACCCCGTGATCGTCCGCGGCGCCGCCGTGGTTCTCACCCTCTTCTTCGGCGTGGGACTCCTTGCCTACGGCGTGGCCTGGGCGCTCCTGCCCGAACCCGACGGACGCATCCATGCTGAGGAAGTGGGCCGCGGCAACTGGTCCGGCGGCATGACAGGTGCCACCATCATGTCCATCCTTGGCATGGCCGGACCGGGATTCGGCGGCAACGACGGCTGGGTCGTCTGGCCGCTGGTATGGGTTGCCGGCATTGTTGGCGTCATCTACTGGTACGTCAACCGGGACAAGATCAATGCATGCAAGGACAACCCCGGGCAGAGCGCAGGCCAGGCTCCCGGCCAGGGCAGGGTCACCTTGGACAAGAAGGGCCAGGAGAACCCGTCCCAGGGCGCGGGCAGCATATCCGTCCCGGGCCAGTCCTGGTACGGCTGGAACTGGCAGCCCGGAGCCGGAACCCCCGGAACTGACACCGGCACCAACCAGCCGGCCGGATGGTCCGGCAGCGGCAACCCCGGCAGCGCTCACGACAAGGCCCCCATGCCGGGCTACGGCAACGGTCCCGCACCTGCCGCCCCACCGAACTACGCGGCACAACCGTACACGCCCGCAGCGCAGACCATGGTCAAGCCGCGGCACCCCAAGCCCCGCCTCGGCGCACCCGCAAGCCTGCTGGCCCTGGGGCTGGCTGCAATCGTGGGCGCCGCAGTACTGATCCTGGACGCCTCCGGCATCCTGGACCTGCACGGCTACCAGGCCGGGGTGGCCGCTGCGGCCGCCGCCATCACCACGGGCGCCGCCATCATGGCCGCCGGCGCCCTGGGCCGCACGGCCGGCGGGCTGGGCACCGCCTCGGTCATCATGCTCATCGTGGCCGGCCTGGCCAGCCTGCCCGCCCAGGCAGGACCGTTCTCCGCCGTCAACCAGACCTCCTGGACACCGCTGACCGCAGAAGCTGCCGAGGCGGGCCGGACGGTAGTGTTCAGCAACGGCACCCTTGACCTCACAAAGATCGACGACGAGACTCCCCTGGACACGGACGTCGCCATTGCCATCAAGTCCGTCGCCTCAAACGTCACCGTCAAGGTGCCGGCGAGCCTCCCCGTGACCCTCAACAGCGAAATCGCAGCCGCCTCCCTCACCATCAACGGCAAGGACGACGGCGGTGCACTCGCCCAACAGGGCACGACCGAGCTGAACCCCAAGGCCACCGGCAGCGGCCTGGTGATCACCCTGGAGGGTGTGGCCAGCAACATCAACTTTGAAACGGTGGCAGGGCAATGAGCGCCCCGGCACACGAACCCGCCAGCGACCCCGCCATCCCCCCAGCAGAAATCTTGGAGCATCTCATGGAACATCCAACTGAGCCGTTCAACAGCCACGCCGCACCCGGCACCCCTGCCGCCGAACGGCAGGAACCGGCCACCCGGCCAGCTGGGCATACGCTCAGGGTCGGCACGATGGTGTGGGGCGCCGTCGTGGTTGCCCTGGGCATTCTGGTGATCGTGGTCAACCAGGCCGGACTAAACCTCGACGCCGCACAAACGGCCATGTGGCTGCTGCTCGGCGCGGGGGTTGCGATGGTCGCCGGCGGGGCTGTGAATCTGTTGCAGCGCAAGTAACCGGACGTCCACGGACCGGGCATCGGGTTGCCGAGATCACACGAACGTCTAGAATGATCTCTTGAGGAGCTCAATGATGCGCTCAATCCACATTGACTCCATCCCTCGAAGGACCCAAATACTCATGAAGATTGGTATTCTCACCAGCGGCGGCGACTGCCCCGGACTGAACGCGGTTATTCGCGGCATCGTACTCAAGGGCATCAAGAGCTACGGCCATGAATTTGTTGGCTTCCGTGACGGCTGGCGCGGCGTGGTTGAGGGCGATGTCATGGACCTGCCCCGCCAGATGGTCCGCGGCATTTCCAAGCAGGGCGGCACCATCCTGGGCACCTCCCGCACCAACCCCTTTGAAGGCAACGGCGGCCCGGAGGTCATCAAGGCCCACATGGAGCGCCTCGGCGTTGACGCCCTGATCGCGATCGGCGGCGAGGGCACCCTGGCCGCCGCCCGCCGGCTCACCGATGCCGGGCTCAAGATCGTGGGCGTGCCCAAGACCGTCGACAACGACCTGGATGCCACCGACTACACCTTCGGCTTTGACACCGCAGTGCAGATCGCCACCGAGGCCATCGACCGACTGCGCACCACCGGCGAATCCCACCACCGCTGCATGATCGCGGAGGTCATGGGCCGCCACGTGGGCTGGATCGCCCTGCACGCTGGCATGGCCACCGGCGCACATGCCGTGCTGATCCCCGAGCAGAAGACCAGCATGGACCAGATTGTCGAATGGGTGAAGGAAGCCCACGACCGCGGCCGCGCGCCGCTGGTTGTTGTGGCCGAAGGCTTCGTCCCGGACCACCAGGACTCAGCCCACTCCGAGCGCGGCCTGGACACCTTCGGCCGTCCCCGCCTCGGCGGCATCGGCGAGCAGCTGGCCCCGGAGATCGAGGCCCGCACCGGCATTGAAACCCGCGCGACCATCCTGGGCCACATCCAGCGCGGCGGCGTCCCCTCCAGCTTCGACCGCGTCCTGGCCACCCGCCTGGGCATGGCCGCCGTCGACTCCGTTGTGGAGGAGCGTTGGGGCACCATGGTCTCGCTCAAGGGCACCGAAATTGAGCACGTTCCCTTCGAGGCGGCACTTGGCAACCTCAAGACGGTCCCGCAGCACCGCTACGACGAGGCCGCGATCCTCTTCGGCTAAGCAACGTTTCATGACACCCCGCAGCAACTTGGTGCTGCGGGGTGTTTTTTCTTAATTCTGTTTTCCCAATCCGCGCCGGTTTGCCCGGCCACGCCGGACACCAAAAAGGGACCCGCGCCGGGGGAAGGCGGGGTCCCTTTCTGTATTGCTGCCCGGTCCTGCGGCTTGGGGGCGCAGCAGGCCCGGACGGTCCCAGGACCTTGGGGGAGGTCCTAGGAGTCTTTGCGTGCACGTTCTCGGCGGCTGCCGACGAACACAATGGTGGCTGAGGCAAGGACAGCTGCCCCCATGCCTGCCGCCCACCAGGGGAAGCCCACCTCCATCGTCAGTCTCTCTGCGGCTTCTTCCGACGGGGTCGTGGTGCGCTCGCCCGTCACCACCAGACGGTGAGTGTTGACACCGATCGGGGTACAGGTGATCAGCGAGATGAGGTCCTTGCCCGGCACCGGCCGTAGCAATTCAGTGTCGGTGAGCAAGATGGTTTCAACACTGGTGACGGTATAGGCCAGAACTTCCCCGTAGACCTCCATGGAAATCTGCTGGCCCACCTTGACCTTTTCAAGATCGGTGAAGAGGGTCGATTCGGGTATTCCCGAGTGCCCGGTCAGGACGGCGTGGGTGCCTGCCCCGCCCACCGGGAGGGCGGTTCCGAACAGGTGCCCCACGCCGCGGCGCAGTGTGAGGTCGTCGGTGCCGTGGAAGACCGGCAGGTCGGCCCCGATCGAGGGTATGTTCAAGCGGGCCATGACCCCGTCAGGACTGAGTGAAAGCTGCTTGCGGTAATCCGTTCCGGCCTTGCTGCGCTCCCCGGCCGGTTCATGGCTGAACGGGTCAAGCAGGATCCCGCCGGTCAGTGTCCTGTTGTAGTCCCGCGCCGCCTCGAGGGCTTCGCTGCGGCCAACCGGTCCCAGGATTTCAACGCTGTTGCCGTAGGTGTCCAGGTCCCGCGACTGCTGGACTTCGGAAAACCAGCTGGCAGCGGACGGGTACAGGAGGACGCTGACACCAAGCAGCACAAGCACGGCGATGAACACCACCGAGGCAGGTGCACTGGCCCCGGGGCCGCTTTTTCGACCGGCCGGAGCCCGGCTGTAGTGTCGTCCCATGTGTTGCAGGTTCCTGAAATCGAGGGCCCGGCGGGAAACGCGCAATGCGTTCCCCGCCGGGGAACAACGGGTGGCGGCTAGGCCTGCGACGTGCGGCGGGTGCTGCGCTTGCGCATTGCCACACCGCCGGCGACTGCCAGGATGCCAAGGCCAACCATCATGAACATGGCCGTGCCGGAGCCACCGGTGAGCGGCAGCATGAACGGCGGGGTCTGGGCGTTCTTGATGGTGATGTCAACGGTGGTGTCGATGGCGCTGTCAACCGTGAACGACTGCGGCTTGGTCTTGCTCGCGTCTGTGGAGATGGTGTAGCCGGTGGGTGCCTTGGTCTCAACCAGCCAGTAGGTGATGGCTTCGTCGGTGCCGTTTACGGTTGCCCGCAGGCCGTCGATGGTGACGATGCCGTTTTCACCCGAAGTGGCGACTGCGGACTTGACCCCGTTGGAGGTGACGGAGAGTGCGTTGTTCCCTGCCTTGGCGTCGGCCTCAGTTGCGTAGATTTGGAACTCTGCACCCTTGAGGTTCTTGGTCTGGTCCACGGAATCGGTCTTGCGGATGATGACCTTGCCCCAGTTGGTCTGGGCCGTGTCGGAAGTGAAGGAGTTCTCATTCGTGAACACCGTGGCATTGTTGGTGATGATGCCTGAATCGCCGGTGAGCGTGGTGACCGTGGTGGCCAGGGCAACGTTGACAGTCTCATCTGTTGCGAACTTGGCCAGGCCCTCGGCGGTGAAGACGACCTTGACGGTGCCGCTGGAAGCGTCAACCGTGTAGTCGGTGGGTTCAACGATGGCAGTTCCCGACGCCAGCGTTGCGGTGGCGTTCTGGAACGTCAAGCGGGGGTCAAGCTGGTCGGTGATTTCGAACTTGGTCAAGGGCGCGTCAGCGGACTTGTTGGGGACCTTGGCTGCAATTTTCCAGTTGACGGTGTCGCCGAGGCTGGTGGCTGCGGAATCGTTGACGTCCTTGGTGATGGAAGCCAGTGAGTTCTTCGGGTACACGTGGACGTCGTAGATCCAGGTGTTGTCTTCCTTGTTGGGCAGCGGCAGCGTCACCAGGAACGGCTTGGCGGCGAAGGCGACGTTGTTGTCGCCTGCACCCGTCTCGGTGACCAGGTAGACAGCCTGCTGTAGGCCGTCGAACGTCAGGATGCCGCCGGCGCCCGTGGGCGCTTCGTCCACAAACTCCAGGCTGTCTTTGACACCTTCCGGGGTCAGACCGACCGTGGCCGCCCACCCTTCGCTGCTGGCGAGGTCAATGTTGGTCACTTTCTCGATCTTGAAAGTGACACCCACGAGTCCTGCCGAATCAGGAGCGGTTTCGAGCTCGGTTCCGTTGTGCTCGGCCCCGGGGCCCGCCGGCTGCGCGTGCTTGTGGATGGTCAGTGACGTGGGTGTATCCGCATTGATGTTTCCTACGTCGGCGGCGTTGGCCGGGAGCATGCTTCCGAAGAGGGCTGAGGTGGCCAGGGCGGCGATGCCGATCCCTGCCGTGATGCGCCGCTTGAACGGGGTCCTTGCAGTGGACATGTGATGATTCCTATCGGTGGTAAATGACGATCAGTGAAAATATTGGTTCAGTGGAGGCATGTCATGCCGTCCCCCAGGTCATGCTCGGTTTGCTCTGACCCTCCTTGCCAAGATCCAGGCCGTGACCAGCAGTGCCAGCAACAGGAAGGCTCCGCCAATCAACAGTTAGGCGATCGAACCGGTGCCGCCGGTGAGCGGAAGTGTCATGGCCGGGGCACTGGCGTTGACGAAGCGGTAAACCTCGTGGTGGCCGGTGGCGACGGCGATTGTCGGTGAGGCTGCATCAGCCCAGGCCCCGGAGTCGGCAAGACTGCCGTCGGGGTTGATGGTGCCGGTGTAGCGCTGCAGGCTCAGCTGCAGGTACGCGGTATTGAGTGCGCTTGACTCGCTGATGGTGTAGTTCGTTCCGGCTGCCACCCCGATCGTGTTCTCCACGCCCACAGCATCTGCACCGTCAACGTCCAAGGCATCACCTGTGTCCGGCGTTGCCGTCAGGGTGAAGTCGCCGGGAACCAGGGTTCCGCCGTTGCTGCCGTCGATGAACTTCAGCAGTGTCAGCTGGGTTTTGCAGGTGACGGTGTTGGTGATGGTGTACGTGTTGGCACCGGCGGCCACGGTGGCAACGTAGGGGACGGGTTCCGACGCCTTTGTCTCGTTGGCAAGTGTGACGGCCGCCCCGGTGAGCTCACAGTTCATCCCGGGTTCGAAGGCCGTTGTCTCCGCAATGGTCACGGTGCCGCCGGCGGCGTATCCGCTGCGCGTTTCCGCCCACTTCTGGGCGAGGGCGCCTCCTGCAACCGGTTCGGTGAGGGACAGTGCGGCAGAGATGCCGTCGGGCTGGTCTCCGTTGTTGTAGGAGATGCCGTCTACGATCCACTTCTTCTCGACGGCCACGGTGGCCACGGTGTTCGTGTTGGTGTACGCACAGGTGACGCTATTGGCACCAAGGACAAAGCTGCCAGTCAGCGTTCCCTCGGTCACGGTTGTTCCTGTGGTGTCGGTGCACTGGAGGGCGGTGGTGTAAACACCCTTGTTGCTGGATGCCAGGATTTCTTCGACCACTACGGTGGTCCCCTGGGCGAAGGAGGCCGTGAGGACATCACCCTTCGCCGGAGCTGCGGAGGTTCCTGTCTTGGCGTTCGCGGTGAAGCTTGCCTTGTCGCCATCGACGGCGTTGACCCAGGTCTTCGTGACCTTGACCTGTACGGGGATCTTGGCGTTGATGACTGTGCAGCTGATGGCGTCGGCCCGCTTTACAGACACCGAAAACCCGAGGTCCCCTGCGTTGACGGCGGATATGGCCTTGCCCGTGGAGTTGTTCGTGCACTTGGCATTGACGCCATTTTGCTTTTCCAGCGCATGTCCGGCCTGTTGCAGTTCCGCGAATTGAACGGTCCGGCCGGCAGCCTGAAGGTTGTTGACCTTGAAGTTCACGGCGCCATTGCTGCCGGTGACGGCGCTGGAGGGTGAAACATTGTCTGCCTCCCGGCCGTTGAAGGTCCAGCCGGCTGCCGGCACGAGTGTCCCGTCCAGGTCCCGCACCTGCTTCACGATGCTGACGGTTCCCTGGCAGTTCTTCAAGGCAATTTCACTGAGCTTGGCCGTCAGCTTGTCGTAGTTGTCAATCTTGAAATAGTCGGTCCCCGACACATCGCCGGATATCGCCTTGATGTTGGAAATGTTCAGGTCACTGCCGACGCCGAGGCCCATGACGAAAGTTCCGGAAGTTTTCAAGGCGTCCGCTGCAGTAACAGCTCTTGTCAGGTCGATGGAGTCAAACGCGGATCCGTAGTCGGAATTGCCCCCGGTTCCCGGTGTCCCGTAGGCAGTGGGGTTGCCGTCGGTGACAAACAGGGCTATGTCATATTGGGCCGAGGGAATCTGGCGCAGTGCCGCATCCCAGTTCGTTCCACCGACGCTTTCGGGAACACGCTTGATGTTTCCAATTTTGGTTTTTACGGAATCAGCATCGCTTGACGTGGACAGCGAAGTCTTTGCAATGGATGCGTTGGTCCCGTCCGGGGCGAACGTGCCAAACGTGTAGACGCCCACCGACGACGGCGTGCCGGCCAGGGTGTCCACAACACTCTTGGCCGCGTTCTTCGACGCCGTGACCTCTGAATTCGACAGCGAGTTGGAAAGGTCCAGGACCACGGCGATGTTCAAACCACATTTGTTGGGAAGCACCGGGTTGCTCCGGGCAGCCGCGGCTGCGAACCTCTGGCTGCTGGGGGCATCCAGGTCCAACACGGCCGGACCGCTCGGATCCTCGCCGGCGGCCTCTTCACCCTCGGGCTGCTGTGCTGCGGGATCGTCAACGCCTTCCTCGGCGGCCGGGGCATCGGCGACCGGACCGGCAGGGGCAGCATCCTCGCCGTCCGTGGCCTCCCCGGCGTCTGAAGGGACCTCAACAGGAGCTGCATCCCCGCCGGCGGCCGGCGGGTTGGCATCTGTGGCTGCATCTGCCAACTCAGGGGATTCGGTGCCGGCTTCCGTGGCGGCCACGCCAGTCCAGGGGCCAGGGCTCCGGTCATGGTGAGGTAATTGCTGTGGGGTGCTAGGTGGTGTTCTTGATTTTGTAGCGCAGGATGAGCTCGGTGCTGGGGTAGCGAGTTTCGGCGCTGTTTAGGTGCTCGCATAGTTGGGCGGCGGCCGCGGTTTTGGCCTTGGTGGGTAGCGGGTCCAGGGTGATGGTGAGGAGGCCGGGCTTGGTGGTGTCGATGTCGCCGGGCTGGTTGAATATCTGACGCATGAGGGCGTGGGCTTCCTGGCTGGCGCGCCGGTAGCCGGTGTTGGTGCGGATCTCGCGGGCGATGGTCATCGCGGTGTTGTAGGCGGCCATGCGGATGCCGGTATGGATGAGCTTGACCTCGGTATCCAGGACTTGCTGGCCCGGGTTCAGTTCCCCGAGACGGAGTTTTGCCGGAATGGCTTTGTGAGCCTTCTCGGCCGCGATCAGCGCCGTTTCTGCTTCCCAGAGCGGTGCCATGGCCTGGTTGTGCATGGCGCTGGTGACCGTGACAGCCAGTTCCGTGGAGCCTTCTGCCGGGGTTTTCAGCGCCATCAGGTTCGTCTCGGCGATCGCAGCGGCCTCGGCATGAGCATTCCGGGCGGCAACGACTTTTTGGTACGCCTTGGCCTTGGCAGGGTTCGGCACCATCCGCTCCTCATCGTCACCGGTGCTGGTGTAGGAATCGTGGGAGTCAAGATCGAAGTGCATCCGGGCGTAGCGGAACTGATTTTCCTGCCTCCACCTATTGCCCATGCGATACACAACCTCCCCGGCACTCATGGTCCGGTCGGTGGTGAGGATATGGATTTGCCTGCTCCCGTCACCGGTGGTGCCCACGACCCTGCTGATCTGCCGGATCGTGAAGACTTCACCGCTGGTCTTGGTCGTTGCCAGGGGCAGATCAACGAGCGTGTCCGCCACCGACCATTTGCGTCTCTGCCCGTGGTCGTCGGTGTGCGTGACCTCTGTGAAGAGATCTTCGCTGATGTCCTCCGTAACGCCTTTGCGCCAGGTCAACACATCAAAACCGGCTGAGTCCATGTGCTTGAACAATGCCGGTGACCAGCCGCCGCGGTCGAAGCCGACCAACACGCGCCGGTCATCCCCAACGGCTGTGCGCAGCTCGGGCAGGAGGTCGCGCAGTTCGGCGGCCAGGGACGCGCCGGGTGCGGCCATGACAACGAAGACCGGTGAACCATGGGCGTCGGTGACCCAGGTTTCTTCGGTCGCCGGGACTGGGAACTTGAGCCTCGTGGAGTAGATCTTCCCAATCTTTTTCGTGCCTTGATAGGCGCGCACGTGCCCGTCAACATAAAGCACCGCAGCCAGGTCCTCCCCGCCAGGCCCGGTGCCTGTCAGATGGTGTTTGGCCAGGGCGGCAATCAGTTCCCCGGCCTTGCCGGTTTCGGCGAGTTGGCTGATCCGGCGGCGGATGGTTTTTACTTCCGGGGCCCGATCCAACCCCAACACCCGCCCGAGCTCACCCGGGTCAAAGCGCGTCGCGCCCTCAGCCCTAGATTCCCCGGCCAGTGCTCGCAGCACGCTATCAATCAGGACGGTCTCGAGGCCGTAGAAACCATTCGGCAACGCCCCGTACACCTCTTTCGCACAGCTGATCAGACCGGTGGATTCCAGTGCGGGGAAGGCCAGGAACAAGCCGGCGTGGCGAACGTTGGCGGCCGGGGCAAACAAAGGCGCTGCAGCCTCGAGCAGGCCGGCAGCGGCCCGCTCGGCATCGCGGGCCACCGGGGCTGGTAAGAGCGGCAGTGCACGCTGCCCCGCTGCTTCAAGGGGTACCAGAGAATCGTGGGCAGCATCAGTGGTCGGTGCTTCTGCCGTGGTGGTCATGGCCATGGCGCGCCGGACCGTGTCGGTGGAAACCCCCGTCGCTTCAGCGGTGGCCCGCAGGCTCAAACCGCCGGCACGAATAGCACGAATTTCTGCTGCTTTGGCTTCCGTGAGCAGGGAGGGGCGTTTGGGTCCCTTCTTTACCGGTGCCAGGCCCATCAGGCCAGTGCCTTCAAGGGACTTGCGCCAGCGCCGCAACGACTCCGTGTTGACGCCGAAAGCTGCGGCGACCTCGTTGACCTGGGCGGCACCGGTATCGACCAGTTGAGAGGCCGCCAACCGGCGCAGACCGTCCTGGCCCGCACCCCACACATAGGCCAGCTGCCCGTTAATGAAGACCTTGCCACCAGAGGCGTTTTCCAGCAGGGCCGCACGCTCGCCCATGAGCACAGCGCCAAGGTCCGGAAGTACGGGAAGGGCGGTTTGGGTAGTCATTGAAACCATTGTTTCACCCACCCACACAAGAAATCATCACGCCTTTATTATCTCACAACAGGCGTGGAATTAACAGCCCGAACCAACATAAGAACCGCGGCAATTCAACAAACTACAAAAACCGCGCACTGACCATGTCCGGAGGCCTGGGGGCAGCTTCCTCCGCCTGTGCGGAAGCAATGGAGCCAATGCCCAGGCTTCCCGCCATTGCCAGGCCCACCAAACCGGCGGCCAGGCGCAACCGTACGGAGGTCCCAGCCCTCTCGGTTTGAGACCGGCTTCGGTGCCGGCGTCGGACAGGCGTGGATAAACGCATAACAACTCCCCCAGAGAAATGTTTGTAGGCGCAGAGGTGCGCATCAACACCATTAGGGAGGCACGGCCACCGGGACGCGAGTGGCAGACACCCCTCTTTTTGGGCACCATCCACTCGAAAATTCTTGTGAAGCCACTCTGTTTATGAGCCAGCTCACGCCAGACATTTCGAGTGGCGCCGGAAACACTCGAAAAGTTGTCCGCAATGTGGACAACCACTTCATTCGGGCAAAAAAGTACGCCCCGCAGCATTTAGTGCTGCGGGGCGTTAGCGTTGAACAATGACCTTTGACCAGGGCTCCGCGCCCATTGTTCTTCTCGCCTGGGAGCGGGGACTCGGGCTGCCTGCTGATTCGCTTGTGTCGGAGACCCGCAACGGCAGGCTCACCCATGAAGTCGATTCACCCGAACTGACATTCCTTCGGCTGGGAGACCGATCCGTCCTGACCGGCCCGGCCCACCTCATCGCGGCCGCCGGGGAATTTGACGACGACGAGCTGGGCAACCATGCCACCATGCTGGGCTTGACCAAGTCCGACGGCGGCCGGGGGCTGGGCACGCAGGCCCTCTACCACGCCGACGAGCTCGAACTGCACCAGCCCGCGCACACCGTCCATGTATCGACCGGGGCCGCGGAGGCTGCGGCTCTGGAGGCGCTGTGCCCGCCGGACGATGTCCATGATGCGTTTCTCATGGACCGGGAACACAAGTTCACGGTCATGGATTCAGGCACGCCCGACGCCGGACCGCTCGCCTGCAGTGCCTACGCCGAGTACCAGGGGCTGCTGGCGCAGCTGGGCACACTGGTGCCGCCCGCTTCCCGGCGCCGGGGCCTGGGCGGCCTCGCAACGAGCATAGCGGCCCATGAGGCCCTGGCCGCCGGGTTGATTGTCCAGTGGCAGGCCGACATCAACAATGCCGCCGCCCACCGGCTGGCAGTTTCTACGGGGTTTACTGTGACAGGGCTTCTGACTCGGATTTCTCTGCAGAACCGTCAAAGTACGCGTAAATAGCCTTCACGTCGCGTGGCTTGGCAAAGAAGATTGCCACGGCAGCGCCCAGCAGCACGGCGGCTGCCGGCAGCATCGTGGACTGCGCCATGGCCGTGGAGAAGCCCGCATGGAGGAATTCGGGCAGCTGCCCGGATGCGCCAGAGACGCCCCCTTCGGCCCCTGCCGGCATCTCGGCGGCCAGGCGGGCGGAGATCAGGGCCGCGATAGCCGCACTGCCAAGGACCGAACCAATCTGCCGCGTAGTGTTGTACACCCCTGCCCCAGCACCGGCCTCGCGCGGCCCAAGGTTGCGGGTGGCCGTCGTCGATAGCGGCGCCCAAATCCCGGCGCTGGCAATGCCCAGCAGCCCGCTGGGAAGCAGGAACAGCCAAATGGCGGTGTCCGGCCCCATGAGTGAGGCGGTCCACGCGAGCGAAATCGACATCAGCACAAAACCGGTACAGGCCACATAGCGGGGATTGACGGCGTCGACCAGCTTGCCGACAAACGGCGCCAGGATACCGGAGAACAAGGCCATAGGAACCATCATGAGCGCCGATTGCGTGGGCGTCATGCCGCGGACCAGCTGGTAGTAGAAGAACAGCGGCAGGCTCATCGCGGTGACGCTGAAGCCCATGGTGGTGATGGCAATGTTGGCCAGGGAGAAGTTGCGGACCTTGAACAGGTGCAGCGGCAGCAGCGGCTCGCCCTTGTTGACTGCCTGCCAGCCGACGAAGGCGACGAGCAGGACGATGCCGGCGATGATCATTGACCACACGCTGAGGGGTCCGGCAATGGTTCCCCAGTCGTAGGTGGCACCTTCCTGGATGCCGAAGACCAAAAGGAACAGGCCTGCGGAGCTGAGGGCAACACCGAGCAGGTCGAACTTGTGCTCGTGGGTCTTCAGCTTGGGGACCAGGCGCCAGGCCAGGACAAAGGCGAGGATTCCCACGGGGACGTTGACGAAGAAGATCCATTCCCAGCCCAGTCCGTCAACGAGGACACCGCCCATGATGGGGCCGACGAGCATGGCGACACCGGCGGTGGCGCCCCACAGTCCCATGGCCGGGCCTCGCTTGTCCGGGGCAAAGATGCGGGTGATGATGGCCATGGTCTGCGGCGTCATCATGGCGGCACCGAGGCCCTGGACCACGCGGGCCAGGATCAAGGTGCCGACGTCGCCGGAGAACCCGCACCAGAGTGAGGCCAGGGTGAAGACCGTCAGGCCGACGAGGTAGAGGTTCTTGGGCCCGTATTTGTCACCCAGCCGCCCGGTGACCAGCAGCGGCACGGCGTAGGCCAGCAGATAGGCGCTCGTCACCCAAATGACGGAGTTGATGTCGGTGTGGAGCCCTTCCATGATCTTGGGATTCGCCACCGAAACAATGGTTGAATCCACGAGGATCATGAAGAATCCCAGAACAAGCGCCCATAATGCGGGCCACGGTTTTGCCACGGTTTCCATGGGTGATCCTTACGGTTGAAAAGATTCGATCAGTTTTTGCTTCTCGGCGGCCGCGAAGACCCACGGCAGGGAGCCGTCGGCGATCCGGGCGTTGAGGTCCTGCAGCCACGCCATTTCTGCGCGCAGCAGGTGCTGTTTGTAGCCCACGTCAATCCACAGGAACTCGGGTACGTTGCGGGACTGGGCCGTCCTGCCGTGGCTGTCCAGATCGGCCAGCTCCTCGGCCAGTGCGGCGAGGCGCCGGTCCAGGAGCTCAACCACCTCGCCGGGCGGCAGGTTGTGCGCCTCCGAGAGTGCCTGCGGGAAACGGGGATACTCCTCGACGGGTTCCGCGAGCAGCTGACGCAGCGCGGCGTTCAGCCGCTCCCGTCCGGCGGGCAGGATGGCATAGTTGGTTCGCTCCGGGCGGTTGCCGTCCTTGACGGTGCCTGTGGCCTCGACCAGCCCGGAATCGGCCAGCCTTCCCACCGCGTGGTAGAGCGTGCCGGGGCGTACCTTCAACAGCCTGTCCTCATGGCGGTGCACCAGCACCTGGTACATCTCGTAGGGGTGCATGTCCCGTTCCGCCAAGAGGCCCAGTGCCGCCATTGCCAGGGCGGAAAGCTTTGGTGCATGTGCCACGACCGCTCCTTCCTGCTCTTGGGTGCCGTTCCTTGCGATGTCCCGTGCCGGGATCACAGTCCAGGCCGGGCGCTATTCCACATGAAGTATTCCACGTGGAATAGCTGATGCCCAGACATTGGCTCTTTCTGAGACTGGTTTCACATGGCAACAATATTTAGGTGTGGGCCCACACCCCCGAGGGAGCCAACGGCCGGGCGCCAGCGGCTGCCCCGCCCCGAGGGGCCCAATTTGGCCCGCACGCGAGCCAAATTGGGGAGGAACCGGGTACTACCGTGGTGCGCGCAGGAAGCCTGTCTGGCGCCCCACCACCTGGCCGGCGTCGGTGGCCACGATGATTTCCTGGTTGGCAGGGTACATTTCGCCGTCGTCGTCCACCATCAACACGGCGTCCGGGTCAACGGAACGCTTGATGAGCGCCAGCGCGATGGGCCCCATTTCAAAATGCTGGGCAGCCGAGGTCACGGTTCCCACCGTGCGGTCCTCAAGCACCACGCTGCTGCCGGGCGCCGGCAGCGTGTGAAGCGAGCCGTCCAGCTGCAGGAACACGAGCCGGCGGGGCGGGCGGCCCAGGTTGTGCACCCGGGCGATGGTTTCCTGGCCCTTGTAGCAGCCCTTGTCCAGGTGGACGGCGGTGCGCAGCAGGTCGAGTTCGTGTGGGATGGTCTTCTCATCCGTCTCTGCCCCGCGGCGGGGCCGCCAGGCAGCCAGGCGCAGGGCCTCCGCCGCCCAGACGCCGGCCAGCGGGCGGTCCCCTACGGTCTTTTCCAGGTCCACGGCCGGGACCAGGTATTCACGCCACGGCCGCTCCAGGCCGGGATGCTGCTCCTCCGGAATTGCGGAGTAGCTGTAGCCGCCGGCGCCTAGGTGCGGCCACGGGTCGACCCAGGCCAGGAGTTCGGCCCATTCGGGGATGTCCACGACGGAGCCAACAACCGCCCAGTCCGCGGAAACGTCCGCAATCTCAACGCGCAGCATGAACTTCATCCGGTTCAGCCAGTCGGCCAGCGGTGCGGCCTCCTCCGCTTCCACGATGAGCCAGGTGGTTTCGCCGTCGTCCACGACGCGGGCGTCAAATTCGATGCGCCCCTGGACTGTGAGCAGCAGCAGTTCCGTACCCACGCGTGGTGCCAAGTTGGTGACGTCCTGCGAGGATAGCGTGTTGAGCCAGCTGAGCCTGTCCGGCCCCGCCACCGTCACCACGCCGCGGTGGGAGAGGTCGACGACGGCGCTTGCCGGCTTCCCGAGGTAGCCGGCCAGCAGGCGCTGCTCCTTGTTCGGATCCCCGTAGTGGGCGGCAACCCCGGCGTCGAGGCCGCCTGCCTGCACGGCACCGGAACGGTTAAGGAAAGGACTCAAATAGCTCATAACGGGTGCAACTCCTTCTATTGGCGGCCTATTCCAAGGTGCCCGCCGGGCGCCCACGCTGGTGCGGGCAACAGCGGCAGGCGCGAGGGCCGGCGTCGTGCTTGATCAAAACCCTTAAACAGGACCGACCCGCAGAAACCGGCGGAAACGCGCGAAAAAACCGCGGTTCCCGGCGTCGCCTGCGGGTCAGCTTCCGAACTGGGTGCTAGGCGACCTTGCGCAGCGCGGCCGAGGCGTGGGCGTCCAGCGCATTGCCGTCCGCGGCAACGTCCCAGCGCCAGTAGAGGTCGCCGTTGACGAGCCCAAAGATGCGGGTCGCGGCGGTGTAGTCCTTGGAGCCGGCACCGCGCATGACGGCGTCGGTGGAAAGCTGGATCTGCGGGCCCTTGATGGAGCCGTAGTACAGCTCGGAGATGCCGCCGGGGTGGACGATGTTCGCCATGATGTCGAAGCCTCCGTCGGCGTTGCGCAATGCCTCGACGTCCTCTGCGGTGCGCAGTGCGGGGACGATTTCGGCCGGGATCAGGCCGGGGCCCCCGTCGGAATCATTGAGCTTGCGGTCCAGCTGCCAGAACCCGGTCTCGACGGACAGCGGGCGCAGGATGGTGCCCTCTTCGTCGCTCAGCCACGACTCCGCCGTGTATTGCAGGTACGGCAGGCCGTTGGCCTTGAAGGTCACCGTCTGGGTAAAGTGCTCGTCCTCAGACTCGCCGGCGCCGAGGCGTCCGGTGCCGGTCCAAGTGCCAAGCAGCCAGGACAGGGGGACCAGCTCGGGGGTCAGGTCTGTGGGGATCTCAATAGCCATGGCAGGTTACTGCTGGCCCTTGAAGAGACGCCACACCACCAGCCCGGCAAACCAGGCCATGGCCACGCCGGCCAGCGCCAGAAGACAGATGAAGAAGATTTCAAAGGCAAGTACGCTCATGCTGCCATCCTACAATGTCCACCGCACGCTTTCCGACGGGCGCGGCGCGGGCCTCAGCTGAGGATCAGTTTCTCCACGAAATACACCAGGGCGCCGAGGGAGAGTATCGGTGCCAGGGCCGCCGCGATCCGGCCTGTCATGGACTTCGCCGGGCCCGTCAGGGTGCGCAGGCGCCGGTACGCGGCGATGACAGCACCCACGAGCAGGCCCAGGATGGCGGAGGTGAGAATGCGGACGTCGGAAAACAGCAGGGCGGCCAGCGGCCCTGCCAGCCCGGCCAGGACGACGGCGAGCGGGCCCACCACCCTGTCCGGCCAGTTGAGCATGCCGGCCAGGAGCGCCACGACCGCGCTGATGGCCACGATGTAGCTCATGCCGGGGTCGCCAAGGAACCTGTTGGACGCCACCCAACCGCAGGCGAATCCCGCAATCGCCACGCCGGCACCGGCACCGAGGGTTGATTCGAGCCGCCTCTTCTGCCCCGTGCCCCGGATGATCTGGACGACCATGACGGCGCCGAAGCCCAGCGCCAGGTAGATGGGCGTCCAGGACAGGTATTCGCTGCTGGTGGTCAGGCCTGCGGTCAGCGCCGCGGCTGCCCCGGTCAGGGCCAGGACGGTGCCAAGCGTTTTCTTCGCCGGAATGTTGAGGTAATGCGGCCAGCCATAGCCAAAAACCACGGCCAGCGCGATGGTAATGGCCACCGCCCAGGCGTCGCCGAGATGGTGCCCGGCCACGAGGAGCGCAACGGAGATGATTCCAATTAGTCCGGCTGTTGATGACTTCACACATCAATCCTGCCTTATTCTGCCGGTACACTGTGGATCACCCTTGAATTGGAGCGTCGCAAATCGTCGCAGCGCACAGTTTCACGGGCCGGCCATCGGTTCACCGCTCAAAGATGCGCGATCTAGAAGTGCTTTGTTAGGAAGACATGTCGCAGATTCTCATGCTGACCAACGACCGCGGAAGTTCCGTGGAAATCCTGCCTGCACTGGAACTTCTCAGCCACACCGTCCACATCCTCCCCGCCGTGCCCACCGCGCTGCTGGAAGCCAAGCCGTCCGACCTGATCATGGTGGATGCCCGCAGGGACCTGGCCGGTTCGCGTTCCCTCACCCAGCTGCTGCGCGCCACAGGCATCAGCGTGCCCCTCCTTCTGGTCCTGACCGAGGGCGGCATGGCTGCGGTGTCCGCTTCATGGGCCGCCGACGACGTTGTCCTGGACACCGCCGGCCCGGCCGAGGTGGAGGCCCGCATCCGGCTGGCGCTGACCCGTGCCGAGCAGTCCGGGGAGACCGTCCATCAGGAGATCCAGGCCTCGGGCATCGCCATTGACGAGGACAGCTACACGGCCAGGGTCCACGGCGAGGTGCTGAACCTGACGTACAAGGAATTTGAGCTGCTGAAGTATCTGGCCCAGCACCCGGGGCGCGTGTTCACCCGCGCCCAGCTGCTCAACGAGGTGTGGGGCTACGACTACTACGGAGGCACGCGCACGGTTGATGTCCACGTCCGCCGCCTGCGCGCCAAGCTCGGCGCCGAGCATGAGAACCTGATCAGCACTGTGCGCAACGTGGGCTACCTGCTGTCCGTTGCCAAGACGCCCGACGGCGAACTCGCCGACGCATAGCAGCCCGCCGCCGGCGGCGGGCCGGGCGCCGTCGGGCAACGCCGCGGCCAAGCTGCGTTAAACGCAAGCGGCCCGCAGTAAACGAACGAAAATCAGGCGGAATTCGCCTGGTCGCTGTTTCTGCGGGCCGGTTGAAAAAGTGGAGGACATACGGGTCGAACGTATCGAGGACACCCCACTGGTGCATCCCCCCAGCGCCAACCCACGGGAACTGGAGTTCCGCGGATCTGCTCCACAGACTCTATGCCAAGGGCGCACCCCGGCGCAAACCGGCGCCACCTCTCGCAATGTCCCGGGCCCGCCCACTAGGCTGTGGTCATGAGCCCCGCACATATTGAGAACTGGCCGGTCACAGTCATCAACGGCGCCCCTTCCCCGGAGATCCTGCAGGAAATCCAGGCGGTCATTGACGCCGCCGAGGATGCCGACGGCAACCCGCCATTCTCCGAACAGACGCTGGTGGAGCTGAAGTCCAGGGAGGCCGGCCCGCACAGCGTCCTGGTGCTGCTCACCTACGCACCCGAAGACGCCTCCCCCACGGTGGGCGAGGACCTGGCCGGCGTGGCCGTGGTGGTGCTCAACGGTGATGAGGGCGTCCTGGAGATCGTTGTCCATCCCGCCTACCGCAATGACGGGGTTGGCGCCGTCCTGGCCGACAAGCTTGTGGAAGTCAGGGGCCTGCAGGGCATCAAGGCCTGGTCCCACGGCGACCATGAAGCCGCCGCCGACCTCGCCGCCAGCTACGGCTACCGGGCCATCCGCGAACTGTGGCGCATGCGCCTGGTGCGGCAGGCGCCGTCGGACCTGGAATCCCGGGAGGCCGCCGTTTATGAGGTGCCCGACGGCGTGAGCCTGCGGACATTTGTCCCTCACCAGGACGAGGGCGCCTGGTTGGCGGCCAATGCCGCGGCGTTCGCCCACCACCCGGAGCAGGGCCAGCTGACCCTGGCCGACCTCCAGGCCCGCATGGCCGAGCCCTGGTTTGACCCGGCAGGATTCTTCCTCGCGGTCAATGACAGGGACGAGATCCTGGGCTTCCACTGGACCAAGGTGCACCCGGGCCGGGCCGGACAGGAAGCCATGGGCGAGGTGTACGTGGTGGGCGTGACCCCGGCAGCGCAGGGCATGGGTCTTGGCAGGACGCTGACCCGGCAGGGGCTGGACCACCTGCAGGACGCCGGACTGCGCGCCATCATGCTTTACGTGGATGCCGACAACGAGGCTGCCGTGGCCCTGTACCGGAAGCTGGGCTTCACCAAGTGGGATTCGGACGTCATGTACGGGCCCGTCTCCGCCTGACCCCTGCGCCGCGGCAGCCGCTGTGGCTTGTAAGGTTGTTTAAAGGCACTAGACGACGATGAGGACTTGTTGATGAAGCGCGAATACAAGGGTTCCGTGAATACGCTGGCGGCCACCGGCCGGGAACGTTTTGTTTCCGGCGAGGTGCCGGCCTCACGCGCCACGCAGGACCGGATTGAAATCCCCGAATTTGAACCGACGCTCATTCCCGAGGGCGACATCAGCCCCGACCGCTTCCTGGACCGCGAGCTGAGCTGGCTCGCCTTCAATGCACGCGTGCTGGAACTGGCAGAGGACCCCGATCTGCCGCTGCTGGAACGGGTCAACTTCCTCTCCATCTTTGCCTCCAACCTGGATGAGTTCTTCATGGTCCGGGTGGCCGGGCTGAAGCGGCGGATCGCCACGGGCCTGGCTGTGCCGTCGCCCGCCGGGCTGAGCCCGCTGGAGGTCCTGGAGCAGATCAGCGAGGCCGCGCACGAGCTGCAGTCACGGCATGCCCATGTGTTTGCCAGCCAGATCCGCCCCGCCCTGGCGTACGAGCACTTCCACCTGGTTCACTGGGACGAGCTGGACGATCCCTCCAAGGTGCAGCTGGCCCAGATGTTCGCGGAGAAGATCTTCCCCATCCTGACGCCGCTGGCCGTGGACCCCGCGCACCCCTTCCCGTATATCTCGGGACTGTCCCTGAACTTGGCCGTGGTGGTCCGCAACCCCGTCAGCGACAAGGAA
This sequence comes from Arthrobacter stackebrandtii, assembly GCF_017876675.1. Lineage (NCBI taxonomy): Bacteria > Bacillati > Actinomycetota > Actinomycetes > Micrococcales > Micrococcaceae > Arthrobacter > Arthrobacter stackebrandtii. The sequence goes on along the minus strand of NZ_JAGIOI010000001.1, from coordinate 2,436,448 downwards.
CTCTTTGCCCGCGTCAAGGTCCCGGACCTGCTCCCGCGCCTGCTGGCGCTGGACGGAAACCGGGCCGGCACGGTCCCCGGGCGGGTGGCCCGCTTCATCCCGCTCGAAGAGGTCATCGCCGAGCACCTGGACCAGCTGTTCCCGGGCATGGAGATTGTGGAGCACCACACCTTCCGCGTCACCCGCAACGAGGACCTTGAGGTTGAAGAGGACGACGCCGAGAACCTGCTGCAGGCACTGGAGAAGGAACTGCTGCGCCGCAAGTTCGGCCCGCCCGTCCGCCTCGAAGTGGCCACCGACATCAACCCCAGCATCCTGGCGCTGCTGGTGCGCGAGCTCGACGTGGAGGACACCGAGGTGTACTCGCTGCCGGCCCCGCTGGACCTGCGCGGGCTCTCCATCTTGGGCGGCATCGACCGGCCCGACCTCCGCTTCCCCAAGCACGTGGCCCACACATCCCGCGATTTGAACGCCTCTGAGACCTCCAAGGCGGCGAACGTCTTTGCCGCCATGCGACGCCGTGACATTTTGCTGCACCACCCGTATGACTCCTTCTCCACCTCGGTGCAGGCATTCCTTGAACAGGCCGCCTCGGACCCCAAGGTGCGGGCCATCAAGCAGACCCTGTACCGGACCTCCGGCGACTCCCCCATTGTGGACGCCCTGGTTGATGCGGCCGAGGCCGGCAAGCAGGTCCTGGCACTGGTGGAGATCAAGGCCCGCTTTGACGAGCAGGCCAACATTTCCTGGGCGCGGAAGCTGGAGCAGGCCGGCGTGCACGTGGTGTACGGAATTGTGGGCCTGAAGACCCACTGCAAGCTGTCCCTGGTGGTGCGCCAGGAGCAGGACGGACTGCGCCGCTACTGCCACATCGGCACCGGAAACTACCACCCGCGAACGGCCCGCTACTACGAGGACCTGGGACTGCTGACGGCCGACAACCAGGTGGGCGAGGACCTGTCCAAGCTGTTCAACCAGCTCTCAGGCTACGCGCCCAAGACCTCGTTCGACCGCCTGCTGGTGGCCCCCCGCTCCGTGCGCTCCGGGCTGATTGAGCGCATCGACGCCGAGATTGCCAACAAGCGGGCAGGACTGCCGGCGCGGGTGCGCATCAAGGTCAACTCCATGGTTGACGAGGCCATCATCGACTCCCTGTACCGCGCCTCCCAGGCCGGGGTGGAGGTGGGCGTGGTGGTGCGCGGCATCTGCTCGCTGCGCCCCGGCGTCCCAGGCCTAAGCGAAAACATCACGGTGCGTTCCATCCTGGGCCGCTTCCTGGAACACTCCCGTGTCTTCACCTTCGCCAATGCGGGCGAGCCCGTGGTGTACATTGGCTCTGCCGACATGATGCACCGCAACCTGGATCGCCGGGTTGAGGCCCTGGTGCAGCTCTCCAACAAGGAGGACATTGCCGAGGTCAATTCGCTGCTGGACCGGTACCTGGACCCAGGCACCGCCAGCTGGCACCTCGACAACGAAGGCGTCTGGGCACGCCACCATCTCGACAACGAAGGAAACCCCTTGCTCGACATCCAGTCCTGGCTGCTGGCCAGCCGTTCACGGCCCGGATCCGCAATCCACCGCTAATGCGCAATTCCGAGCATCTCGAAGATGGCGTGGCCGACGGCATGGAAGTTTCAATCCAGGCCGCCGGCGCACTGTGCTGGCGGATCAAGAAAAAGAAACTTGAACTGCTCCTGATCCACCGACAGCGCTACGACGACTGGTCCTGGCCCAAGGGCAAGCTGGACAAGGGCGAAACCCTCGCTGAGTGCGCCGTGCGTGAAGTGTATGAGGAAGTGGGCCTGCCCATCACCCTCGGCATCCCCCTGCCGTCCATCCGCTACGCCGTCAAGCCCGGCTTGAAGGAAGTCTTTTACTGGGCGGCCGCGGTGGATGACATGCCTCCCATTCCGGACGGCAAGGAGGTTGACGCGGCCGTCTGGTGCAGCCCCAACAAGGCCCGGGGGCTGCTGTCCAACCCCTCAGACATTGAACCGCTGGAAGCGCTCCTTGCAGCCCATGAAGCCGGCACGCTGGAAACCTGGCCGCTGCTGGTGATCCGCCATGCCAAGGCCAAGCCGCGCGCTTCATGGACCCGGGCCGAGGGCGAACGCCCGCTGGCCGCCACCGGCAAGCGGCAGGCCCTGTACCTGCAGCGGCTGCTGATGTCCTGGCACCCCGCCCGCATCCAGACCAGCGGGTGGATGCGCTGCATCTCCACCATCTCCCCCTACGCCCAGGCCACCAAGGCCAAGGTGAAGGTGGTGCCGTGGCTGACCGAGGCGGACCACAAGCGGCACCCGGCCAAGGTGGCCGCCGTCGTGGAGAAAATGCTGACCCGCACCAGCGCCACAGCCCTGTGCACGCACCGGCCGGTCCTGCCCACCGTGCTGGAGACCCTCAGCGGCCACATGTCCGAGGACTTGGGCGCCCTGCTGCCGTTCAGCGATCCCCATCTGGCACCCGGCGAGGTGCTGGTGGCCCACGTTTCCCTCGCCGATCCGGGCCGGATCGTGGCGCTGGAGCAGCACAAACCCTACGAGGACTGAACCCCGGCGCTGCAATCTGGCCCGGGCGGCTGTGCCCCACGTAGCATTTCGCAATATTGTGAGACCGTTCCGGCACCCCATGCGTAACATTGAAGCGAATAAGGGTTTTCGCTTGAAATGGTGCCGCAAAGGATATATGCAATGGCTTCGCTCGATTCACTGCCCGTGTTGGACTTCTCCCGCCTCAGTGCAGGGCCGGCGGAAGCTGCCGCGTTCCGCAGTGACCTGCGGGATGCGATGCACGAAGTTGGCTTCCTCTACCTGTCCGGCCACGGGGTGCCGCAGGAACTGACCGACGCGATGCTGGACATCTCCCGCCGCTTCTTCGAGCTCCCGGAGGACGTAAAACTTGCCGTGGAGAACATCCACAGCCCGCAGTTTCGCGGCTACACCCGAATGGGCGGCGAGCTGACGGACGGGGCCGTCGACTGGCGTGAACAAATCGACATCGGCGTGGAACGGGAGGCCGTTCCGGCCGGTGAGGGCGTCGCCGACTACTGGCGCCTGGAGGGCCCCAACCTCTGGCCCGAGGGACTGCCTGGGATGCGCGCCGTCGTTTCGGAGTGGACGGAGCGGCTCAGCTCCATCTCGCTGGAACTGCTGCGGGCCCTGGCCGTTTCCCTCGGCGCGCCGGAAGACACCTTCGACGCCGCGTTTGCCGAGCGGGCGTTTCCCGTGCTGAAGATCGTCCGATACCCGGGCGAATCCAACCCCGACCCCGTCCAGGGCGTGGGATCACACCGCGACGGCGGCGTCATCACACTATTGCTGGTCGAACCGGACAAGGGCGGGCTCCAGGTGGAGTACCAGGGCTCGTGGATCGACGCGCCACAGGTGCCCGGAACCTTTGTGGTCAACATCGGCGAGATGCTGGAACTGGCCACCAACGGCTACCTCAAGGCCACCCTGCACCGCGTCATCTCACCGCGCCGCGGCACCGACAGGATCTCGCTGCCGTTCTTCTTCAACCCCGCACTGGATGCCACCATGCCCCGGCTGGCCGCCAGCCCCGAATTCCAGGCAAAGGCGCGGGGGCTCTCGGTCGACCCCACCAACAGCCCGATCCTGGAAACCTACGGCGACAATGCCCTGCGCTACCGGCTGCGGGCCCACCCGAACGTTGTTGCCGCCCAGCACCCGGACCTGCTGAAACCCTGATTCCCGAACGGCAGGAAGCCGCACCCTCATTCCACCGACACCCTTTGTACCGTACACTCGATACAAAGATGATCGCGCCTTGGGGGAAAGATGCTTGCACCGAACTGGATGGAACTGCTGGTCCTCGTGGGGACAGGCGGAGTTGGCGCCGCCGTTCTGATCTACCTGGTCCTGCGCATGTTCGTGTGGAACAAGGCCGAATCGAAGTCCCTCGAGCGCATCAGCAAGCACGCCTTCTGGACCGGCTTCATTGCATGGGCTTTCAGCAGCCTGGCAGGTGCCAACCGGGCGGGACTCTATTCGCCCCACCAAATGTCCGATCCCTTGGCCCCGAATGTTGTTGTCCCTGTTGACCCGTGGTCCACGATTCCAGTTTCCTGGCTCATTGGTCCGGTCGTGGCGGTCCTGTTGGTCCACTTGATCGGCCAGTTGTCCTGGCCGGCCCCAAAGTCCGCCAGGCGCGTTGCGGTCTTGGAGTATCGCAAGGTGCGTGACTACGTCCAGCCGCTGCTTGGATGGAGCGTGTTTTGCATCTTCGCGGCCACTGCCATTGTCTTGATCATCCTGGCCTGCGCCCCCGGATTCCCGGCACGTCCGGCCGGGCGGACCGGGGAAGGAATGACCCTCCTCCCCCTCGACGGGCGCATCCCGGGGTGGATGCTGGCTACGGTCCTGGGCGCGGCGCTCGTGGTTCTTGCCACCGGCACCTTGCTGGTCATGCGGCTCACTGCCTCTCGCCGCTCCCTCGAAGCCCTGAATCCCGAACAGAACAAGACGCTGCGCGCCATCGGCATGAACAGGCTGCTGCGCGTTTCCGCCACGGTCGCGTCCGGGCTGGCCGCCATCGCAGGGAACTACCTGGCACAGCCCGCACCCGCCTCCGTCGACACCTCGTGGACAAACTGGCTGGGACTGGTGAACATGGCCGTGTTGGTGACGATGTTCTTTTGGAAACCTCCGGCCCTTCAGCCGGACACACCTTATTCCGGAGCCTCGCTGTCGGCGGCAGCCCGTCCCGGCAAGGCCAGCTTCGGCGCCACGAAGCTCATGGATTCCACGGCCGTTGTTCTGGTTCCGGCTGCTGCAGCCGGCGTCCTGCTCGGGTATGGCTTGCGCTACTGGCTGGGCTGGATGGGCACCATCGCCCTGTCCCTGGCCTTCATGGTTTTGGCTTATCTGGCCCTCGAGATGGTTCTGGCCCGCAACTATGGAGCACCGGTTAGATTGCGCAGTGGAGGCCGGCCGCCGTTGAAGGCGCCCCTGCCCAGGTGGGTCTATGGTGGTTTCGGCCTGAGCGCACTCGGACTGGCCGCGGCCATCGGCTATGCCGCGGCATCCTCAACATCGCTGCCGCCCCGCAGGTGGGACGGTTTCCCCGCACCGTGGGCAATATATGTGGTCCCGTGCATTTTGGCTGCTGCCATCCTGCTGGCGGGGCTTGCGGCCATGTGGTTTGCCCTGGCCCGCCCGCAACTGAACAACGTGCCAGAGGCATTGGATGCAACCCTGCGCCGCAGGTCGCTGTTTCGGATCGCCCGAACAGTCACCAGCTGCTGGTTCGCTTTGGCCGGAGTCGTATTTTCCATGGCCGCGCCGCCTCTCGTCAGCCATCCGCCCGCCATGCAGCTCGACCTGTCCATCGTTTCCGCTTTGTGTTTCGCCTTGGGCGCGATCGTCTTGTTCCTCCCGGTCAGGGCCTACACGCCGGAGGACATGTACGTCCCGGATGCGAACAAGCCAAGCATGAGCAAATAGCACCATGGACGCCCGGATTTTCATCGACCTGGAAACGGCGACCCCGCCATACGAACAGGTCCAATCCCAGATCTCCTCGCTGATCGCCGTTGGTGCGCTCCAGCCCGGCACCCGCCTGCCCACCGTCCGCAGCCTCGCCGCAGACCTCGGCGTTGCCGCCGGCACCGTGGCGCGCGCCTACAAGGAGCTCGAGGCGGCCGGGCTGGTTGTTACAAACCGGCGCCAGGGCACCGTTGTGGCGGCGTCAGTGCCCACCATGCCAAAAGCCGGTGCTGTTGAACCACCGCACAGGGTGATGGCCGCCGTCGAGCATCTCATTGTGGAGGGCGAAAAGGCCGGGCTGGATTCAAAGATGCTTCTCACACTGCTGCAGGGCCGCCTGAACCAGCGCGGCAAGTAGACTGTTGGCGTGACTATCGAGACCCCCTACGAGGACATGCTGCGCGACGTGCTGGCGAACGGCACCGCGAAATCGGACCGCACCGGCACAGGAACGCGCAGTGTTTTTGGCCGCCAGCTGCGCTTCGACCTGAGCGAGAGTTTTCCGCTGATCACCACGAAGCGGGTGCACTTCAAGTCGGTCGCGATGGAGCTGCTGTGGTTCCTGCGCGGCGATTCCAACGTGCGCTGGCTGCAGGAAAACGGCGTCAAGATTTGGAATGAATGGGCGGACGACGCCGGCGAGCTGGGTCCCGTGTATGGCGTCCAGTGGCGCTCGTGGCCCACGCCGGACGGCGAGCACATCGACCAGATCAGCCAGGTCATGGAGTCGCTGCGGGAGAACCCTGATTCGCGCCGCCACATTGTTTCGGCCTGGAACGTTGGCGAGCTGAAGAACATGGCGCTGCCGCCGTGCCACGCCTTTTTCCAGTTCTATGTTGCCCCCACCGAGGACGGCCGGGGCAAGCTGAGCTGCCAGTTGTACCAGCGCTCCGCCGACACGTTTTTGGGCGTGCCGTTCAACATTGCCTCGTACGCCCTGCTGACCATGATGATGGCGCAGCAGTTGGACATGGAGCCGGGCGAATTCATCTGGACCGGCGGCGACGTTCACATTTACGACGACCACGTGGCGCAGGTGGCCGAGCAGCTTTCCCGGGAACCGTACCCGTACCCGCGGCTGCGTTTTACCCGCAAGCCGGACTCGATTTTTGACTACAGCTTCGACGACTTCGAGATCGTCAACTACCAGCACCACCCCACGATTAAGGCACCGATCGCAGTATGAGCACCCCTGAGTCCCTGCCCGCGTACACCTTCAGCCAGCCCATCGTGGGCATGATCTGGGCGCAGACCAACACCGGCGTCATCGGGGCAGACGGCGGCATGCCCTGGCACCTGCCCGAGGACATGGCCCATTTCAAGCGCGTGACCACCGGCCATCCCGTGGTCATGGGCCGCAAGACGTGGGACTCATTTCCGGACAAGTTCCGCCCCCTGCCGAACCGCACCAACATTGTGGTGACGCGGCAGGAGGGGTGGGGGTCCACGCCTGAGGCGAGAGGCGCCGTCGTACTCGACTCCTTGGACCAGGCGCTCGTGGAGGCCCAATTCTCCCCCGGCGGCAACGAGGTGTGGGTCATTGGCGGCGGGCAGATTTTTGAGCAGGCCATGGATGACTGCAATGTTGCCGTGGTGACGGTCATCAACACCGATGCCGCGGGCGACACGCAGGCACCGGCGCTGGGCCCGGAGTGGATGTTCCGCGGCGCGTCGCCGCTGGAGGGCTGGCATACCTCCAAGAACGGCACCGAGTACCGCATCACTATGTGGGCCAAGGGCGACACCGAGTTCGAGGCGCCCGAATAGGGGGCAGGCAGGCGATGGCGAGAACGGCACATCGTCATGAGCCGCCGCACAGGCTGGGTTTTTGTCCAGACTTGCACCACCTTTCCTGCCCCTGCCGCACCGGAGCCGCCATGAATGACATGCTGGGTGCCGACCTTGAAGACCTCCAGGCTCTGGCCCGGGACTATTCCGGCAACGCGCAAAAGCTGATGCTGGCGGCGGACAATGTGATCACGGTGGACTCCCCCGAGTATGCCGTCATCCTGCAACCGCACGCCTGCCTCACCTGGTTTGCCATGGCTCACAAGCCCGGAATCACGGCAGCAGAGGGAAACTTCGGAGTCGTGCACAAACATCTGCAGGACAACCCTGCGATTACAGGGCTTTCCGACGACAACGCGCTGGAGACAATTCGGCAGATCAGGCAGGACCAGGCATGGTGAACGATCCCCAACAGGATTCCCGCGACGCAGCAGCCACAGCGTGGCACAAGCAAGCCGTGGCGGCGGGGCAAACGGAACGCATGCTGGTCCGGGCCGTCAACGGGGAGTTGGTCAGCTACCTGCCGGAAGAATACGGTGTGGCCCGCATGACCTACGGTAGCCCCATCACCTCGGCTGCCGGCAACTGGGTCATGGCGGGGCTCCTGGTGGCCCTCACGGTGGGGCTTCCGGTTTCGGTCACCCTGCGCCTGTCTCCCAGCGCGGGCACGCCTTCACCCTGGCTGTGGATCGCCCCCATCCTCATTCTCCTGCCACTCGCCGGCTACTTTGCTTGGCAGGCCCGGAAGGAATCGCGTGCAGTAGGCCTGCGCCGCAAGCGCGGCCTGCCGGCTCCAACCTCACAAACCATTGAAAGCAAGTGGACCAGGGACCGTCCGTCCAACGGAAGGTAGCGAGATGCGCGCGTGAAAAAACAGCGGCAGACAGAAAGGCTGGCCGCTGCCAGGTACGCAGTCAGCATGGCATCCCCCGGCCAGTCGGCTGAGCCCGCACGGGTGCACCGCACGAAGCACCGCCAGCCCAAGGCGGACCGGGCCGCAAGGGTGCCAACCGGCGTCGTGCCTGTTCATTGGGTGAAACGAACTTCGGCCGATTTGCCCCGCCGACTAAACTGGGGACATGACCAATAACAATGTTCCTTCCGTCGGCCTTGTCGGCTGGCGCGGCATGGTCGGTTCCGTCCTGATGCAGCGCATGCAGGACGAAGGCGACTTCGGCGATATCAACCCCGTCTTCTTCTCCACCTCGAACGCCGGCGGCGCTGCCCCGGCGATTACCGGCGGCGACACCGGCAAGCTCGAAGACGCCTTTGACATCGACACGTTGGCCAAGCTGCCCATTATTGTGACCGCGCAGGGCGGGGACTACACCTCCCGCGTTCACACCGAGCTGCGCAACCGCGGCTGGGACGGGCTCTGGATGGACGCCGCCTCGACGCTGCGCATGAACGACGACTCGATCATTGTGCTGGACCCCATCAACCGCGACGTCATTGATGCGGGGCTGGCGGGCGGCGTGAAGGACTACGTGGGCGGCAACTGCACCGTCTCCTGCATGCTCATGGGCCTGGGTGGATTGTTCAAGAACGGCCTGGTCGAGTGGGGCACGTCCATGACATACCAGGCTGCCTCCGGCGGCGGCGCCCGCCACATGCGCGAGCTGCTGAACCAGTTCGGCACGCTCAACTCCGAGGTCTCCTCCGAGCTCGACAACCCGGCATCCGCGATCCTGGAAATCGACCGCAAGGTGCTGGCACACCAGCGCGAAGGCATCGACGCGGCGCAGTTCGGCGTTCCGCTGGCCGGGTCCCTGATCCCCTGGATCGACTCCGACCTGGGCAACGGCCAGTCCCGCGAGGAGTGGAAGGCCGGGGTTGAGACGAACAAGATCCTGGGCACCTCAGCCGAGAACCGGGTCATCATGGACGGGCTCTGCGTGCGCATCGGCGCCATGCGTTCACACTCACAGGCCCTGACCCTGAAGCTGCGCGAGGACCTGTCCGTCGCCGAGATCGAGTCGCTGCTGGCCAACGACAACGAATGGGCCAAGGTGGTGCCCAACACGAAGGAAGCCTCCATGGCAGACCTCACCCCCGTGGCGGCCTCCGGCACGCTGGAGGTCCCCGTGGGCCGCATCCGCAAGATGGAGATGGGCCCGGAATACATCAGCGCCTTCACCGTGGGCGACCAGCTCCTCTGGGGTGCCGCGGAGCCGCTGCGCCGCATGCTGAAGATCGCGGTCGGCACGCTCTAACCCTTCCCGTCTATGACGCAGTAGTTGCATTGGAAAACGCTTACTTCGGTGTTTTTGCTGCAACTACTGCGTCATAGACGTTTAAGGGTTCAGGAATTTCGCGTAGGCCTTCGCCGCCTTGTCCAGCGCCTTGTGCTGGTTGGGGCCCAGCTCCGTGAAAAACTCCGGAAGCACGACGCCGGCCAGCTGCCTTTCGCAGTCGGCCGTGCCTTGCGCCTTCCGCCAGGTCCCGGCCACCCGGCCGCCTGCGACCACCGTGGCCTTGAACATGCCGTTATTGCCGGGCACGGTGAGCGGGGCGTGTTCCGGGGCCAGCGCCGCGGACCTGTCCGTGTAGCCCAACAGGTATTCGTCGAAGCCCGGCAGCAGGAGCACGGAGCGGGCGCCGGGGAGGGCCTTCTTGTCCTCCGGGCCACCGAGCAGCGCGGCTGTTTCCGGGGCCAGCCAGTACTGAGTGCCGTTGCACTCCACCGTTTCCAGTTGCCCCTTCACCGCGTCCAGCCCTGCCCGGATGTCCTTGCGTGTCAGCTTGGACCACCATTGGAAATCCTGGACTGTGGCCGGGCCGTGGCTGCGGAAGTAGCGCAGCGCCAGTTCCGCGAGGGCATCCGGCCGGTCCAGGGTGCGCGGGTTCTTGATCCATTCCTGCGAGCTGACGTAGAACTGGTTGTTGCCGTTCATGGGCCCCTGCACGAGCGTCTGCTCCAGGCACAGCAGGAACAGGAAGTGGTAGCCGCGCTGCGCCTTGGTCCCCTGCCCCGCCAGCTCGAATGCAGCAAACAATGCCTCACGCGTGGTGCGGCCGCCCGACTGTTCCAACAGCGCAAGGGAGATGGTGCGCACCTGGGCGAGGTCCGCCGTCGAAATTCCCAATTGGCGGTGGCGCGTTGCCTGGCCCTGCAGCATGCGTTCGGCGGTGAGCGAGAGCACCCATCCGAGGTCCTCGGCCACGGTGACGTGGAGGGTGCCGCGGAGGGGGTTGGAGCGGACCAGCTCGCCGCGGTTGAAGGCGGCCTCGACGGCGGTGCGGGTGCTGCCGGAGCGCAGGCCGATCGACCACAGGGCGCCGGGGAAGTCCTGGCCCTGCAGTGCTGTCAGTGAACGCACAACGTCCACCGGCCCCGGGCTGGGACTGGTGGACGTTGCGGGCAGTGCCGGCAGGATTCCCTGCGCGGCGAGCCGGAGCCGGGCGATGGTGGCGGGCGTGGGGTTATGTGCCATGCCCCCACTTTACGACTAGCGGGCTGAGCGGAAATTCGCCGTGACGGGGCATTCGAAGGGGTCACGCTGGCCCAGGCCGACGCGGTTCAGGTAGCGCATCACGATCATGTAGGAGCTCCAGAGCGTGGTTTCCGTGTAGGTGATGTCGCGCTCTGCACAGTACTTGATGACCATGGGCTGGACGGCCTTGAGGTTCTTTGAGGACATGGTGGGGAACAGGTGGTGTTCGATCTGGTAGTTCAGCCCGCCCATGCCGGCGTCAACCCACCAGCCGCCGGAGATATTGCGGCTCATGAGGGTCTGGCGGCGCATGAAGTCGATCTTGACGTCCTTGGGGACCAGCGGCATGCCCTTGTGGTTCGGGGCGAAGGAGCCGCCCATGTAGAGCCCCAGCGCCATGATCTGCACGGCAATGAACGCCAGGCCGATGGCCCAGCCCAGGTACCAGATGGTGAATGCCGGGAGCACCACGAGGCGCACAAACAGGAAGGCAATCTCGGTCTTGCGCTGCGGCACTACCTGCTTGCGGTCCAGCACCCGGCCGACTGCGGAGAAGTGCAGGTCAAGTGCGGCAAGGGTCAGCAGCGGGAAGAAGAAGTACCCCTGGCGGGCGGCGAACCACTTGGCGAAGCCCTTGCGCTTGGCGGCGCTGTCCGGATCAAACACGAGGGCGCCGGGATCGATGTCGCCGTCCACGCCGATCTTGTTCGGGTTCAGGTGATGCTTGCCGTGCTTGTTCATCCACCAGCCGTAGGACAGGCCCACGAACAGGTTGCCGGCGATGCGGGCCAGCCAGGCGTTCTTCTTGGCGGAGGCAAAGACCTGGCGGTGGGCGGCGTCGTGCGAGAGGAAGGCGGTGTGCGTGCACATGAAAGCAAACAGGACGGCGGTGACCAGCTGCCACCAGGACTGGCCCAGCGTCAGGAACAGCGCAAACACGGCCAGGTAGCCGAGGCTCTGGCGCACGATGCGGGTGACGTACCACTTGATGTCGCGCTCCATGAGCCCGGCGGCGCGCACCTGTTCGGTCAGCTTGATGAAGTCCGTGACGTGCCGGTCACGCTCCGGGCGTTTCCGCACCGGCTTCGTAGTGGCGCTGTCTTCGAGTACTTCCGGGCTGTCAAGTGTTGCCGACGACATGGGGCTCCTTGCCCTGGCCCGCCAAAGTGCGCCAGGTTAATAGAAAAGTCTGATCTTTCCATTAACACTATGAAGATCCACCGCGGCACACATCACACCCGGGAGCCGTCTTGCCCCCCTACCCCGGTACGGGGTGCGGGTTGGTGGGGTCGGTGCGGGCGGTACTGGGCGGTGTCGGTGCGAGCGGGGCGGTGCTATGCGGTGGAACGGTCGATGCGGCAGCGGCGAAACGCCCGGGGCTGCACGCCGTGCCGCTCATAATGGCCGCTGCCGCCCAAAATGGCCCACCCACTCGAAGATTGCCGCCCATATTGGCCCCTGCCGGTGAAATATCAGCGGCAGGGGCCAATATGGGCGGCGTCGTCCGCTGCGGGCCACATCTGGCTGAGGCACCTGACGCAGGCCTACCGCTGGGGCAGGCCTGCCCTGCGCAACAAGGCGGCAAAGGTGCCACGGTCGCTCATATCCCGCCAGGTCCATCGGACGAACCTCACCCCTTGGCTGCGAATATCGTCTTCGCGGCATTTTTCGGCCCACACCCGTTCTTCCATCGATCCGCCGGACCAGTCGCCGCGCAGGTATTTTCCCTTGCCATCAAACTCGCCGGCAACGTTCTGTTCCTCAAACCAAAAGTCAACGTTGGCGGACTTCCCAGTGAGTAGGGTGAACTCCTTTTGCAGCACCGGCGCAGGAAAACCAAGCTCATACATCTTTGCCCGGCTAATGGATTCACCGGCCGACCCAGACAAGCCCGAGGCAAAGTTGATAACTGCATTCACGCGATTCCGGGCAGCCCGGGTAGGCAGTTTGGCGGCAGCCAAGCGCAACTCGTCCACTGACAGGGCCGGCCCCTGTGGCCCGTCCGTGGTCCACGATGGCTCCTCCGCGCCCGGCAAAGTGCCAATAGGCCTAAATGCGTTGACCTGCTGTCTGGCTACCGGCTGCCTCAGTGCGGAATCGCAAATGGCTACGGCATAGGGAAAGGCCAGTTCACTGATGAGGGCCATGGTGGTCCTCAGTTTGTCGGTCAGCAGAAATGGACCGCATCTCACGATGCTCTCTGACAGGGAGCCGACATGCCGGGCTATGTTCTTGGTGCTCCGTCCACTGGTCCGGGTCTCCGTCACCACGTGTGTTCTCCCCGGCACACCCACGATCCACAGGCCCCATAGTAGGGCGGCTGATGCGTGGCACAACACTGCGGGCCGCGTCACCGCCTCATTGAATGCGCTCACCCCAAGTCCGTACTGCTCAACCCTTGACAGTTGCTGCCATTCAACAGCGGTGACATAGCTGCCATGGTAGACCCGTTCCAGTTCGCCTTGGCGGCACCGTCTGGCCAAGGTGGCGGGGTCCTGCCCCAGACGACGCACGTCCGCTGCCCGAATGAGTCGAGGATATTTCATGCCCCCAGCCTCGCACTGTCAGGGCGGTGACATGGCGGAAATTCGAGACAATGTGGATGTCGTGGTGTGCAGCCATGCCTGTGGAGCAATGATGACTCTCTGGCGTGAAACGAATACGCGCAGGTATGAAACCCGGTCTAGCCCGACGCCGCCGAAATTGGTCCACGCCGGTCATCGTGGCTCACGCAGCCCATATTGATCCCTGCCGGTGGAATAACAGCGGCATTGGCCAATATGGACGGCGGCCGCGCGGACAGCTCGTGGCAGCGGCTCAAACCGACTCCCAAGGACTGTCCGTGGCGCGTCAGAGGGAGCAGCCCACCAGGACCGGCTCGGGGACCAGGGTGATGCCAAATTGGCGTTCGACGCCGGAGCGCACCTGCCGCGCAATCGCCAGAATGTCTTCGGCTTGGGCGCCGCCACGGTTCGTAATGGCGAGGGTGTGCTTGGTGGAAAGGGAAGCGCGTGGCGGGGTCCCGGCGTCGGGCTGGGCAGCAGCGGTTCCAGCGGCACCCGAGGTGGCGGCGGACAGCTCGCCGGCCAGGCCCCAGCCCTTGGAGAACCCGGCGTGCTCGATGAGCCAGGCGGCGCTGAGCTTCACGAGGTCGCCGGCTGGCCAGCGGGGGGCGGTCTCGGGCAGCGTGGCGGCGACCTCGGCGGGGACGATGGGGTTGGTGAAGAAGGAGCCGGTGGAGAAGGTGTCGCGGTCGGCGGGGTCCAGGACCATGCCCTTGGATGCGCGCAGGGCCAGGACAGTGCGGCGCAGCTCGAGGGAGTTGGCGCGCTTGCCGACCTCCACGTCGAGGCGGCGGGCCAGCTCGGCGTACTTGACGGGGGCGCTCATCCGGCCGAGCAGCAGCTGGAACTCGACGGTCAGGACCACGTAGCGGGGAGAGCCGTTGACCGTGGTCTGCTTGAGCAGGGAGTCGCGGTAGCCGAAGTTGAGTTCGTAGTTGGTGAAGGTGTGGACAGCGTTTTTCTCGCGGTCCCAGGTGCGGACGGCGGCGATCGTCTGGGCCACCTCGCAGCCGTAGGCGCCCACGTTCTGCACGGGGGTGGCCCCTGCGCTGCCGGGGACGCCGGACAGTGCCTCGAGCCCGCTCCATGCGTGCAGGACGGTTTGGTGGACAAAGTCGTCCCAGTCGTGGCCGGCCTGGACCACGACGGACGCCCCGCCGCAGGAGTCTTCCGAGTTGGCCACAAAGCCCCGGCTGGCGATCTTCAGGACGGTGCCGTCGAAGCCTTCGTCCGAGATGACCAGGTTGGAGCCGCCGCCAATGATCAGCAGCGGCTCGCCCCCCGCGTCCGCTGCCTTGACGGCGGCAATGATCTCCGCCTCCGTGGTAGCCACAACATAGTTGCGTGCGGGGCCGCCCACTTCAAGGGTGGTCAGGGAGCTGAGGGATGTTTGCGCGTTCACCCTTCCACACTATCGCCTGCCGGAACTGCCGTGTCCGCGTGGCCGGCGGCGCCGGCAGCCGGCGGGGCATCCAGCGCTGCGGGGCGGCGCACCACCGGTGTGAGGAAGAATGCCACGACGAGCAGGCCGAGGACCGCGAGCAGGGAGTGCAGCACGCCAACGTGTTCGGCCAGCAGGCCCAGCAGGGGCGGGCCGCCAAGGAACGCGCCGTATCCGATGGTGGAGACAACCGAGACGCGCGCGGCGGCCTGTTCGGGGTCGTCGGAGGCTGCAGACATGGCCACGGGGAAGCCAAGCGCGGAGCCCAGGCCCCAGAAGACCAAAGCGGCCAGGGCCACGGGGGCGCTGGGCGCGAACACGAACAGCCCCAGGCCGATGACGGCCAGGGCGGCCCCAACGCGCAGCACGGCCACCCGGCCATACTTGTCCAAGACCACGGTGCCGGCGAAGCGGCCGATGGTCATGGCGGAGACAAAGATGCCGTAGCCGACGGCGCCGATGGCGGCGGTGGAGTCGTAGCCGTCCACCATCGCCAGGGCCACCCAGTCCCCCGCCGCACCTTCTGCCAGGCCCAGGCCGAGCACGAGGGCGCCGAGCATGAGCGTGCGGGGATCGCGCCAGGCGGCGGCGATCTTTGCCTGCCCTGCCTTCTTGTCGGCCTTGCGGCCCGTGCCGGCAGATCCGGAGCCAGGCGCCGTTGTAGCGGCGGTGATGACCGGGATGGGTCCGGTGCCCGGGACGGCGCCGGACTCGCCGAGGTCCACTTCGGTGGCCTCGGTCCCTGCCTTGTCCGCCTGGTAGTACTTGGTGCCGATCAGCACGGCCGTGCACACGATGACGGCAATCGCCGAAAGGTGGACGGCCACGGGAATGTGCATGGATGCGGCCAGGGCCCCGAGCCCGGCGCCGGCCACGGTGCCGATGCTGAACGAGCCGTGCAGGCGCGGCATGATGTGCCGGCCCAGCGCGCGCTCCACTGCCGCGCCCTCAATGTTGGAGGCCGTGTTCCAGCTTCCGGTGCCCAGGCCCAGGATGACCAGTCCGGCACCCACCACCAGCGTCTCGGCAAAGACGGTGGCCCCGAGCCCCATGACGATGACGCCAATGGTCTGGATGACGGTGCCCAGCCGCGAGGTCAGCTTGGACCCGAGCCGCAGCACCACCAGCCCCGACATGGCCACGGACACAAAGGAGCCCAGCGACATGGACAGCAGCAGCAGCCCCACCTGCCCGGGCGTCAGGCCCAGGTCGTCGCGGATGGCCGGGATGCGGGAAACCCAGCTGGCAAACACCAGTCCGGAACCGGCATATGCGGTGACAACGCCGTTGCGCCAGGCGGTTACCTGGCTTGCGGGGCCAGGGTTCACGTCAGGCGGACCACGGCTTGGGCCTTGACCAGAACTTTTTGTCCCTCCAGGGTGACGGTGAGATCGATGCGTGCGGTCCCGGCGTCGGAATCCAGCGCACCAACCACCCCGGAAACCTCCACCACGGCACCCGGGGCGCCGGCGACGTCGGCCACGGGGACGGGCTTGGTGAAGCGCGTTCCATAGGAGACGACGGCGGAGGGGTCGCCGATCCAGTCGGTCACCAGCTGCACGGCGGCACCCATGGTGAACATGCCGTGGGCGATGACGCCGGGCAGCTCAACCTCGCGGGCGAAGCGGTCGTTCCAGTGGATCGGGTTGAAGTCCCCGGACGCGCCGGCGTACTTGACGAGGTCCGCGCGGGAGATCTCGAGTGTGCGTGAGCCGATCTCGGTGCCCACGGCCAAATCTGCAATGTTGATGCTCATTACTGCCCCTCCCCGCGGACCAGGATGGCGGAAACGGTGGTCGCGACGGCAACGCCGCCGACGGTGGAAATTTCTGCGCGGGTGGTAATCATGGCCCCGCCTCCCATGCCGCGGACGCCATCTACATGCAATTCGGCCACGAGCTCATCGCCGGCCGTGATGGCGCGGTGGTGCGTGAATTTCTGCTCCGCATGGACGACACGGGAGAAGTCGATGCCGGAATCGGGGTCGTTGATCAGCAGGGCGTCGGCACGCTGGGCCACGATGATGGCGTAGGTGGGCGGCGCCACGAGGTCGGCATGGCCCAGGGCCTGCGCGGCGGCAACGTCAAAGTGGGCTGCATTGGTGGCCTTGACGGCTCTGGCGAAGTCGCGGACGGACTCCCGGCCGACACTGTACGGATCGCTCAATGCGTAGCTGCGCCCCTGCAGCTCTGGGTTGATGGTCATGCCCTTAACCCTATAGGTCGGGGGCCCGCACGCGCACGCTAAGGCGCTGGCGTGGACCTCATGCGTGCCACGATGGCAAGGAGCGACTCCAGGTCCATGGTTTCCTGTTCCCCACCGGCCGGACCGCCGCTGCCCTTTTTCGTGGGGACGGGGAAGCCGAACAGTGCCGCGTTGTAGTACATGCCGTCGCCCAGGAGCATGATGGCGCGGGCGACGGCGAGGTCGGCAACGTCGCTGAGGATCAGTTCAAACCACCGGGCATGCAGTTCAATGAAGGCCTGTCGGACGGTGTCGT
This sequence comes from Arthrobacter stackebrandtii, assembly GCF_017876675.1. NCBI lineage: Bacteria > Bacillati > Actinomycetota > Actinomycetes > Micrococcales > Micrococcaceae > Arthrobacter > Arthrobacter stackebrandtii. The sequence continues at coordinate 2,419,214 of NZ_JAGIOI010000001.1, read as the reverse complement.
CATCGCTTTGGATCAGTCGGTGGGCGGCGACGATGCTGCGGTCGAAGGGGCTCCCGCCAAAGACGCTCGTGCGCAGGTAGTACACGGCGCATCCTTCGGGGTCTTCGGCCATCTCGGCAAAGTCCTGCTCGGCGTATTCACGCAGCTGGGCCAGCAGCCCGTCCGTCAGTGCTTCCTTGCTCTTGAAGTGGTACAGCAGCCCGCCCTTCGAGACGCCGGCCGCGGCGGCCACGGCATCCAGGGTTGCCGCCTGCGGGCCGTCGCTGATCAAGAGGTCGATATAGCTGGTGAGGACCCGTTCACGCGCCGAGGGCTGTTTAGTCATTCGACCAGCCTACAAGACGTGATGAAGTACACCGTCCAGTCGGTACAGTAAACCGTCCAGACGGTATAGAATTAGTGTCATGGCTTCAACACTGACCACCCCAACCTTGGACAGCACCCCCCGCGCCGGCACACGCTCATGGATCGCCCTGGCGGTGCTGATGCTGCCCGTCCTGCTGATCTCCGTGGACAACACGGTGTTGAGTTTTGCCATCCCCTCCATCTCGCTGGCGCTGACACCGTCCGCGTCCGAGCTGCTGTGGATCATCGACATCTACCCGCTTGTCCTGGCGGCCCTGCTGGTCCCCATGGGCAGCATGACGGACAGGTTTGGCCGCCGCAAGCTCCTGCTGATCGGCAGCACCGGCTTCGCCGTGGTCTCCGCGTTCGCAGCCTTCGCCCCCACCGCCGGCGCCCTGATCGGCTACCGCGCCCTGCTGGGCCTCTTTGGCGCCATGCTGATGCCGGCAACACTGTCGCTGATCCGCAACCTGTTTCTCCACCCCGCCCAGCGACGCACGGCCATCGCCATCTGGGCTGCCGGCTTCTCCGGCGGCGCGGCGCTCGGCCCCATCGTGGGCGGCTTCATCCTGGAGCACTTCTGGTGGGGTGCGGTGTTCCTCATGTCCGTCCCCGTGCTGGTCCCGCTGCTGATCCTGGCGCCGATCTTCGTGCCCGAGTCCAAGGACCCGAACCCGGGCAGAATCGACGTCTGGAGCATCCTGCTGTCCTTCGGCGCCATGGTTCCGGCAATCTTCGGCATCAAGGAAATTGCCCAATCCGGCTTCTCCCTGCTCAACCTTGGCCTGATCGTGGTTGGCGTGGCCCTGGCCGTGGTGTTTGTGCGCCGCCAGATGCACCGCGCCGACCCCATGATGGACGTATCCCTGTTCAAGAACCCCGTGTTCAGCGGCAGCGTCAGCGCCAACCTCCTGAGCATCTTTGCACTGGTGGGCTTCCTGTACTTCATCACCCAGCACCTGCAGCTGGTGGTGGGCCTCTCCCCCACCACCGCCGCCTACGTGCTGGTGCCCGGACTGGCCATCACGGTGGTGTGCGGGCTGCTCGCAGCCAAGCTGGCCAACCACTTCCGGCCGTCCCACCTGGTGGTGGCCGGGCTGCTGCTCAACGCCACGGCATTTTTGATCGTCTTCCTGAACACCAGCGGCTCGGTCATGGGCATCATCATCGCCTTCGCCGTTCTCGGTGCCGGTGTGGGGACCGCGGAGACCATCTCCAACGACCTCATCCTCTCCGCAGCCCCACCGGCCAAGGCCGGAGCCGCCTCGGCCATTTCCGAGACGGCCTACGAGGTCGGATCGGTGCTGGGCACGGCGGTCCTGGGCAGCATCCTCGCCGCGTCCTACCGCATGAACGTCACGGTTCCCGCCGGCGTTTCCGCTGCCGGGCAGGACACGGCGTCCCAGACGCTCGGCGGCGCCATTGAGGTTGCCGGGACCCTGCCGGCCGAACAGGGCCAGGCACTCCTGGAGTCGGCCAAGCACGCCTTCGATTCCGGCTCCGGCACGGTCGCGCTTGTCAGCGTGGTCCTCATGCTTGCCGCCGCCGTGATGTGCGCTTTCGCCCTGCGCACCGCCGTCAGCGCCCCAGAGCCCGTGGACCACTGACCGCAGTCCCGGCCACCTGCAAAGGAAGGACGACGGCGCCACTTGCCTGGCGCCGTCGTCCCTCCTTTTGTTTGTGGCCGGGAAGGCGGGGAATCAGCGGGTGAACGCCATGGCGGGCCGCTCGAGGCGCCCGCGCTGGACGCTGGAGTAGTCCCGTGCCAGCGTCACGAGCCCTGCACTGTCGAAGGCCAGGACCGTGCAGCCTGAAATGGTCAGCGGCCCGGCCTCGGTGCAAATGACGGCCCAGTACTCGACGCTGGCTGACGCGCCGTCGACAACGGGTTCGGCGAACCATGCCTCTGCGGGCCCCGTTTCCTCCGCGAAGGACTCTTCAAGGTAGCGGCGCAGCCCGGCGCGTCCGCGGTACGGCCGGAACAGGGACGCCCAGTGGTCCCCGTCCTCGGACTGCAGCGCTGCGATGGCGTCAATGTCCCTGAGCGGCCAGGCGGCGGCCCAGGTCCGGGCCCATCGTTGGGCGGCTTCGGCGGTTTGCACCGGCATGTCAGGACACCGTCCGGACGGGCGAGATCTGCTCCACCGGGAAGTAGTCGGCAAACCGCGGTGGAGGGGTGGCCAGCACCGGCGCAAGCCAGACGGAGGCCGACCACCAAAACACGACCGCCGGAGCCATGGCGCTGCGTTCCACCATGGGCAGCTGCCTCCTTGGTCTCGCGCCGGGGAAACCACCCCGGTCACCATCAGGCTACAGGGGCACGCAAGCGGCCGGGGCGTCGCGGCCGGGTCACGAGCACGGAGCCGAGCCCGGCACCGGCGATGGCCAGGGCCCACCACGGGAAGCCGGGGTCCACGGCGTTTGCCGCCATGACCTGTGCCTGTTCAGATTCTTCTCCTGGGGCTTCGATGCGTTCGCCGCGGACCAGGAGGCGGTGGGTGTTGACGCCCGTGGGCGTGCACGTAATGAGGGTGACGTAGTCCTTGCCGTTGGCCTTGCGCAGGTCGTCGGTCTCGTCGGGGAGGACGGTGAGGATCTGGTCCACCTTGTAATAGATGGTTTGGTTGAGGACGGTGATGTTAAAGACGTCGCCGATTGCCACCTTCTTGAGGTCGTCGAACAGCGTTGAGTTCACATACCCGGAGTGCGCGGTCATGACGCTGTGCGTGCTCTCGCCGCCCACCGGCAGGGCGGATCCGAAGAGGTGCCCGACACCCTTCGCCAGGGTGTCGTCGCCGGTCCCGTGGAAGATGGGCAGCTGGGCGTTGATGGCTGGGATGGAAATGCGGCCGATCATTCCGTCATCGCCCATTCCCAGGAGCTCCTTGTATTCCTGCGAGCCGGGGCCTATGGACGTTTGCCGGCCATTGGCGTTGAGGACGTAGGGGTCGCGGATGGGGCCGCCCGGCAGTGCCGCGTTGAAGGCCTTGGCCTCCTGGATCATGGAGTCAATCTCACCGTCGTCCCGGGCGGCAGTCATTTCGCCGTAGCCGCTGATCTCGGTGGCGTGGGCCCTGTCCGAGAACCACGATGCAGCGGTGGGGTACAACAGCAGGGTGATGCCGCCCAGCGCCACCAGGACGATCAGCAGTCGCTGCATCGTCCAGGGCTTTGACTTTCTGGGGCGCCTCAGTGCCGGCCTGTCCAACTGTGTCATGGTGTCCTGCGGACGCGTGCTTTCTCTTGGGTGTTGAAACCACCAAATACGGTGGGCGGCATTCTGCGTTGAGAATGCTGCCCACCGTGATTCTGTGCTTGGGGGTGCGGATTAGCTCTGCGTGCGGCGTGAACGGACCAGCAGCAGGACTGCTCCGGCAACCAGCAACAGTCCGCCGGCGTAGAGCAGCGTGGTGCCGGTGCCACCGGTGAGCGGCAGCTCGAAGCCGCTGTTGGACGGTACGTTGACAACATCAAGGTCCACGCCGACGGCGGTGGTTGCCTGCGTGACCTGGAACTTGATGGGGGCCGCCAGCAGCTCGAAGCCGGCCGGGGCCTCAACTTCGGCGAGGAAGTAGTTCAGGAATCCGGCTTCGCCTTCGGCGACAAGCACACCGTTGGCGAAGTTGGAGTAGCGCAGGCCGGCAATGGTCAGTTCGCCGTTGGCCGGAGTGGCGAAGACGGTTTCCCCGCCCAGCTCAACCGGGTTCGTTCCGGCCTTGGCGTCTGCCTCCGTGGTGAAGACGGAGAACTTGGCGCCTGCCAGCGGCTCGCCGTCAGCCTTGTTGGTCTTCTTGAGGGTGATGGCGCCCCACTTGGTTTCAACCTCGGGGGTCTCCATCGGGGAGGTGTTGGAGTCGATGCTGAACTTGTTCGGGTAGACCAGCGCCTGGTTCTTGATCTCACCGATGGTGTTGACCGTGGTGGTGATAACAACCTGGACCTGGCTGGTCTTGTTGGCTGCGAGCTTGGACAGGCCGGGTTCGGTGAATTCTACGGTGACGGTGTTGCCGTCAGGGGTGACTGTGTAGTCGCCGGACTCCAGGGCTGCACCGTTGGCCAGCGCGACTTCCGTTGACACGTACGTCAGCTTGGCGTCGAGCACGTCAACAACCTTGTAGCCGTCGAGGATGTCCTCGTTCGGGATGCCGCCGGTGATGGTGAAGGTGACGTTGTCGCCGAGCTTGACGCTGTCGGCATCGGCCACGGTCTTGTTGGCCGTGCTCACCGAGTTCTTGGGGTAGACGTGGACGTTGTAGAGCCAGTTCTTCTGGTTGTTCGGATCCGTCAGGGGCACGGACACCAGGAACGGTGCGGAGGGGGTGACACCGTTGGGAACAACCGTTTCCGTGACCAGGTAGAGTCCCAGTCCCAGCTCGCCAAAGTATGCCTCGCCTGCCTTGCCGCCGCTGCCAGTCACAGCAGTGACGGCCTGGCTCAGGGTGTGGCCGGCACCCGTGATGGACCCTGCGGAATCCTTGGCATCGAACTTTCCGAGCAGGTCGTTGGCCGTTTTCCAGCCTTCGTTGGTGGCCAGGTCGATGCCGCCGACCTGCGCGATGCTGAAGGTGACACCGTCAAGGGGCTTCAGTGCGGCGGTGGCGGCAGCGTCCAACTGGGTGCCGTTGTTGGCCAGGCCCGTGGCGGCCTCCGGCTTCTCAAACTTGTGGACGGTAATGGAACCCTTTTGGGTGGCGTCAACCAGCGAGTTGTCGGCCGCGGAGGCCGGGGCCACGGCGCAAACCATGGCCAGGACAGCCCCTGTCAGGGCTGTTGCGGTGGCGCGCAAAAGGCGCCCCTTGTTGGGAGTAGACACGGTGGAATTTCCTCTTTCATGGTGGAGCATGGGTGAACGGGTGGAAGTTGTGCGGGGGCGGGAGCGCCCCTGCACGGGCTAAAAACTTGTGGTTTGAGCGGCGCCGGAGGGCTGGGTGGCACGCCGCTGGCGCAGGGCCAGGATTGCCGAGCCGATGAGGAGCAGCACTCCCCCGGTGAGGAACATGGCCGTTCCGCCTCCGCCGGTTGCTGGCAGCTGCAGGGCAGGCACGTCGCGGACGCTGATGAGCGGCAGTGCACCCGCCTGCGAGACGGTGACCACCCCGCCGCCGGTTCCGGATTCGAGGGTGGCCCTGCCGTCCGCGGCGACGGTGAACTTCACCAGTTCAGCCAGCAGGTTGAATCCCTCGGGCGCCGCGGACTCCTCCAGCCAGTAGGTGCCCGGCTCAATGAAGGCGAGGACAAACAGTCCCGTGTCTCCATCCACAGCCACAACGGCGGGATCGGTCAACAGCGCACCGGGAGTTCCGCCGTCGTCCGCGTAAACATTCCAGGCTGAACCGTCCATGCGCACCAGCTCGGAGTTCACGTCTTCGCCGAGCTTCTCGATGAAGAGCTTGCCGGGGGTGGGGTGCGTGGTGGTGCAGGGGCCGCAGCCGTCGGTGGGCGTGCCGCCGGTGGTGCCGGTGACGGAGTTGTTGAGCGTGCGGAACCAGGCGTCGGTGTTGACCGTGACGGAGTAGCTCAGCACAGCCGTCCTGCCTGCGGGGAGGTCGAAGGGCCCGGCGGTCAGCGTGTAGTTGCCGGGGCTGGCCTGGTCCTCGGCGGGGTCGGCCACCTGAACGGGGGTGCCACCGTCGATGACCAGTTTCGCGGAGCCGGGGACGAAGGTGGCGTCGTCCAGGACGTCGCTGAGGTCGTCCGAGATGAGCACATTTGCGGCTCGGCCGTCCTGGGCGCTGGCGGTCACGGTGTAGCTGACCGTCTGGCCCGGATTGACGGTGGTGCCGGAGGCGGGGTCCGCCGTCTTGGCGATGGAGAGGGTGCCGTCCTTGAAGACGACGCCGGCATCCCACGTGGGGTCGATGCCGCCGGTGGCTTCAAACGGCAGGCCATCGTAGCCTGCTGCCTGGACCAGTTGACTGTCCTCGCCCAGCGTGAAAATCCCTGAGACTCCGACGGCGGAATTCTCACCCGGCTGGGCGTCCGAGTCCGCTGCGGTGCTCGAGCCGTCGACGGCGGCCTTGTAGCCGGTGAAGTTGTAGCTTGCGGCCTGCGCCTCAGTCAGGGTGAACTTCACCTGGTACGTGCCGGCAGGGAGTTTGTCGAAGAGATACCGGCCGTTGGCATCCGTGGTCGTGGAGGCGGCGGTTGCGCCTTCCCCGTCAAGGAGTTCAACGGTGACGCCCTCCAGGAACTCTTCTTCGCCTGCTTCTTGGATGCCGTTGTTGTTGGCATCAATCCAGACGACGTCGCCGACGGCGAAAGTCTTGGCCGGTCCCGGCTCGCCGGGCACGATGCCGCAGCCGAAACCGTGAACGAACGGGAAGTTGTGGATCTCCAGGCCCTTGGACGCCTCGCCCGCCTGGCCCTTGAGGCCTTCGCCGTGCTGCAGGTTGCCGGCGACCAATATGCGGCCGTTGGTGCTGGTGCCCAGGGTTGTGGTGCTTTCCGGGTTCTTCACCAGGACCGAGCCGAGGAACTGGTCCGACTTGCCCAGGTACACGCTCTGCGCGTCGACGAAGTTCCACATAAGGTGTGTTGCCAGCTGGACAAACGCCTGGACGTTTCCGGGCGCCCCGCCCACAGTGAAGGCCTGCACGCCGTTCAAGCCGACATAGTTGGGGATCACCTGGGCGTTCTTGCCGGTGACGTTGATGATGATGACGGCGTCCTTGTGGATGTCCTTGAAGTGCAGCTCAATGGGCGCCCTGTCCTGGCTCAGCTGGCCGGCATCAAGGTTGAACACCTGGCGGTTGGCGGTGTTGTCGCCGGTCAGGGTCAGGCGATTTTGTTCCTTTGCCACAGTGCCGACGGCATCCAGTCCCTTGTAAAAGTCCGAGTAGCTGTCAATGGCCTTCAGCCAGGGCTGGTACTCGTCAAGGGCATCGGACCGATTTTCCTTCCACTCCGGCTGGGGCTCACCTTCCGGGGCCAGGTTTCTGGAAATGTCTGCCTTGTTGTTGATGGCTCCGCCAGCCAAGATGTCCCCGCCTTCATATTTGGGGTCGTGGATCTCGTTGATGGCCAGGCGGCCTGAACGCACCGAGACGGAAACGCCGGTGATCAATGCGTCGGATCCTGCGGGTGCACCGATGCCGGAGCCCTTGCCCACGACACCCAGGTTGTAGATGCCGCCCGCGGCCTTGCCTCCACCCCCGGACATTGTGGGTCCGGGGTCGAAGGAGGCATCCCCGCCCACCAGAATGACACCCTCCGCCTCGGCAGCGCCTGGGACGGTGGTGAAGTTCCTGCCCACGACAACTGACGGCGAGCTGTCGGAACCGATGGGTGCGTCACTGAACCCGCCCTCAGGCAGCGCTTCACACCCCTCGGGGACAACGGCCGGCACAATCAACGGGTGCAAAGTCTGGGCCGGGCCGGCCGTGGCAGGGACCGCCAACAGCCCCATGGCGGCAACTGCCGCGACGAGGGACGCACCAAGCACTGAGCCTAGGCGCGATTTACGCATGTAGTTCATAGGGGTGTCGGTTCGCTTCCATGTCACAAGAGCCGGGGGCTGCCTCGGGGTCTTGTACTGGTAACGACCGCTATTCAAGTGGTCTGTATTCATGCGGCGTCTCGGCTGTTGCCGACTGGCCGTGGGCCGGCGGTAATGGTTGAATCGTTTTGTGAAACGTTTTTGGGGGATTACTGCCATTGTGCTGCTGGCATTGACCGGCTGTGCTCCGACCACTACGACTGCGCCCGCTGCCACCAAGTCGGCGCCTGCATCGTCGTTGCGTGAAACGATGCCTAGTCAGGAACAGCGAGACGCGCTGCAGGCCTACATAAAGGCAGAGCAAGCTACGGTTCCGAACCTGATGGCAACAACCCTGGCCGGCATCTATTCCGAGATGACCATCGACGGGAGATTTGAGCCGGTGAATGAGACTCGGAATCGTCCTTCCGACGGTACGCCCGCCGTGGTCTGGCATGCCGAGATCGCGTTCAGTTACAGGTATCTCCCGGAGCTGACCTCTCGAGGGCACCCCAACAGATCGAGGCATCAAGAGCACGGGTTGAAGGGTTGTGCGAAACTACGATCTTCCCAAGCGTGAGAGCATTTGGCGTAGATACCCCAATAACAGTGCTATTCAGGTATCACGCCGAGGATCGCATTTTAGCGATAAAGACTCTGTCGTGCAGCACCTCCCGCTAGTAGGCCCAGTGCTCGCTCTTCCTAATGCCGTGTGGTGCGAGGGGCTTTACCGTGATGGGTGGGGGGTATTCCCTTTCCCAAGGCCTTGTTTGGATGGTAGTTCTTGTTCCCGTAGAGCCGATCGTAGGCCGCCCCCGTAGCTTTCCATGTTTGTTTGGCGTTCGGTGTCCCATAGGCCGAGAGGGGTCCAGCCACAAAGGGAATCATGTATGCACCGGTTAGGAACGTGTGAAAGATAGCAACGATAAGCACTTGAAGAAATCTTCTCACCGTCTCGTTGTGCTCAAAAGAGATGAGTTGAATCAGACCATCAGCGGCCTCGTCTAGGAGGGTTTCCCCGTTTGGCAGCTGGGAAAATTGCTCATCCAAATCATCGCGGAATTGTGAACTTCGCAGAAACGATTGTGTTCCAGGACTGGACAGTATGGAGCTGAAATCAAGTGCGGCGATGGCGGAGATCATAGGGCTGACGTCGATTTTGGCGAGGTCGTACAGCGCGGAAGTCTTGTTGGCTGCGGCGATGGCGGAGATCATAGGGCTGACGTCGATTTTGGCGAGGTCGTACAGCGCGGAAGTCTTGTTGGCTGCGGCGATGGCGGAGATCATAGGGCTGACGTCGATTTTGGCGAGGTTGTACAGCGCGGAAGTCTTGTTGGCTGCGGCGATGGCGGAGATCATAGGGCTGACGTCGATTTTGGCGAGGTTGTACAGCGCGGAAGTCTTGTTGGCTGCGGCGATGGCGGAGATCATAGGGCTGACGTCGATTTTGGCGAGGTTGAACAGCGCGGAAGTCTTGTTGGCTGCGGCGATGGCGGAGATCATAGGGCTGACGTCGATTTTGGCGAGGTCGTACAGCGCGGAAGTCTTGTTGGCTGCGGCGATGGCGGAGATCATAGGGCTGACGTCGATTTTGGCGAGGTCGTACAGCGCGGAAGTCTTGTTGGCTGCGGCGATGGCGGAGATCATAGGGCTGACGTCGATTTTGGCGAGGTCGTACAGCGCGGAAGTCTTGTTGGCTGCGGCGCTTCGGGTTCGCGGCGGCGCAGATGGACGCGGAGAAATATCCTCAGAGCTTTCGTGGGATGCCATAACACCATTCTGCTTGATTGTGGCGACATAGACCGATTTCTTAGTAGCCAGCTCCTCTTAGTGTTTCCACTGACCAGCTTGTGTGCGGCCGAGCTACGCGGGAGCTTGCAGGAAGTATGCCAGGCCCAACGGCTCTAAGACGCAGGACGGACCAGGGGTGGCTTACTGGTAGGGACCGTTATTCAAGTGGTCTGTATTCGTTGGTGTTTTGCGGGGTTTGGTTTGGTTGGTTCTTAATCGGGACCTGCCTGGGACGCCGCTTGGTTGCCGGGCTCCGAGCCGTTGGGCGTTCTCAGGGGGCTTGGATGTTTGGGTGATGGTTTTTGCGCAGCCTGATGAGGCGCAGGATGATGCCGGCGGCGAACATGAGGATGCCCAGCCCTACCGACAGTGCCGGAAGGGTTGCGATGAGGACCACGCAGGCCAGTGCGCCGATCACTTGGAGGGCTTTGGGGTAGCGGCGGTCCGTGGTGGGCTGGGTGAAGGCGGCGATGTTGGCTACTAGGTAGTAGATGAGCACGCCGAAGGAGGAGAATCCGATCGCGCCGCGCAGGTCTGCGACGGCTATGACTGCGCAGATCACCACGGCTAGGGCGGCTTCGGCCCGGTGCGGGACTTTGTAGCGGGGGTGGACGGCGGCTAGCCAGTGCGGTAGGTCGTGCTCGCGGGCCATGGCCAGGCTGGTCCGGCCAAGCCCGGCAATGAGGGCCAGCAACGCCCCGAGTGCGGCCACTGCCGCACCCACGCGGACGATGGGTGCAGCCCAGGCCCAGGACCCGTTCGCGACGGCCGCTGCCAGGGGTGTGGGGTTCCCGGACACTCCCTCGGGTCCGATGGTTGCCAGGAGCGTCACCGCGATGATGGCGTAGATGACGACTGTGATGGCCAGGGCGATCCCGATCGCGCGTGGGATGGTGCGCTTGGGGTTGCGGACCTCCTCGCCCATCGTTGCGATGCGCGCGTAGCCGGCAAACGCGAAGAACAACAGCCCGGCGGACTGTAGGATCCCGTACCAGCCGTGTGCCAGTAACCCGTCCCCCAGCATTTTCCCTGGATCTGGTGATGAGCCGCCCCAACTGGCGGCAACGGCTATGGCCAGGGCTACGATGACGCCAATGATCAGGATCCGTGTCAGCCCCGCGGTCCGTGTAACTCCGTGGTAGTTGACTGTTGCTAATAGCACGACGGCGGCGATCGCCACCGGCCGTTCCCAGCCGGCTGGGGCGGCATAGGCGGCAAACGTCATCGCCATGGCTGCTGCACTGGCGGTCTTGCCGATCACGAATCCCCACCCGGCCAGAAAGCCGGACCAGGGCCCCAGACGTTCGCGGCCGTAGATGTATGTCCCGCCCGAGGTCGGATAGATCGCTGCGAGTTGCGCGGAAGACGTCGCGTTGCAAAAGGCCACTACGGCCGCAACGACGAGCCCGATCAGCAGGCCAGAACCGGCCGCGGCCGCGGCCGGGGTGAAGGCTGCGAACACTCCGGCCCCGATCATGGATCCGAGGCCGATCACGACGGCGTCGAAAGTGCCCAGCCGGCGAGCCAGGGCTTGGGGGTTGCTCATGGGTGTTCTCTTTCTGGAGGTTTGGGGAGGACTTCGGCGGCAAGTTCGGCAATGGACCGGCGGCCCTCATCCAGTGCGTTCAAGCCGGCCTCCGTGGCCCGGTAGACCCGGCGCGGGCGCCCGTCGACCACTTCTGGTCGGGAGAGCAGCAAGCCCTCGTCCTCCATCCGGTGCAGCGTCGGGTACAGGGTTCCAGGGGAAATGGTGTATCCGTGATTCGCCAGTTCCGCCGACATCCAGGCCCCGTGGATGTCTTCCTCGGCGGCATGGTGCAAGATATGCAGCCGAACCGCCGCACGCATCAATTCACGCATTAGCATCCCCAAGTATCGTAGATGGATATCGGAAGTTGATATCCTAAGTCAAGGATACTGCACTACTTTCATCCGGGTTGTTCTTACAGGAAGAATTCTCGGCAAACACTCCAAATCGCCCGCTAGGATCATCCCGGAACTTTGCGGACATCCACTGAACTAGAAACGAGACCACCCATGACCTCTGAACAGCCTCCCCCCGAGCCGCCAGCCGATCCGCTGGCCCAGGCACGCATGCGCATGGCCCACCTGCCGCAGATGGGGTCCTGGGTGCTCTGGCCGGCGGTGATGGCTGTCTTCGTCTTGGCGCTGGGATTCAGTGCCAAATTCATTCCCGGGTACACGCCCGCGGAACTGGTGGTGGATCAAAACATTAGCGCCCACCATGACGGCTTCCTGAACACGGTGGCTCTTGCCTTGAATACGGTGTTCGGACCCCTGGGAGGGGTGATCTTGGTGGCCGTGGTTTGTCTGTTCCTGTTACTCGTGCGCCGGGCCCCGGTGAACGCGATTGCGTTCGGAGCGGTCGCCGCTGTGGGGTGGCTTTCTTGCCAGATCTTCAAGGTCATTGTGGGACGCCATCGCCCCGACCCGGCCCTCTTGGCTAATCCATTGGCACCGGAATCTGCTTCTGATAGTTTCCCCAGCGGTCATGTCTGCCTCGCTGTTGCCTTGGCTTTCGCCTTGTACTATCTGGCCTGGGGCACCGGGCGGGAAAAGCTGGCCGTGGTATTCGGAATCTTCATGGTGGTGGTGGTCGGCCTCTCGCGACTGTATATCGGGGTGCATTACCCCACAGACGTACTGGCCTCCGTTATTGCCGCCTCCGCCGCTGTCTTGTTCTTCACGGGGGTGTGGAACCGATACGCGATGGCGATCCTTGCCCGGGTTCGGATACTGCAACGGTTTGGGCCCGTGCCCGCGCCGCGCTGACCTCCTTCGGATATCCAGACGCGCGCGTCCATCTGAGAAATAGCTCGGGTCGTCCTGACCGAAGAATCCGACGCTGGCAAAGTGCTGCCAGGGCCCACGGGCCGCCGTAGATGAAGTGAGGCATTCGACTCATAAGATCGGCGCGTACGGTAATGATGGTTCAGGCGACAGAGCATAAATCCCGTGCTCCTTGGATACTTGTGCCTCTTCAAAGGCCGACGGCTAAACAGGTCGCCGGCGTGCGGTGGCTGTGGCGTGGATCAGACGCAGGTAAGCGTGCGTTGTGGGGAGTTGTGACCGCCGGGATGAAATCTGCATCCGTAGGCCTGTGAGACGATGTGGATCTACACTTTGGCAGGCTCGTGCCCGACTTCCCTACTACGTGCCAACCTTCCCCTTTAGGAGTTCTGATGCCTGCGTTGCCCGCCATTGACCATCTTGCTCTCACCGTGACTGACGTTGAGGTCAGCGTCGCTTTTTACTCCCGTCTGTGGGGTACAGAGCCCTCGGGTACGATGCTCGATGGCCCGTTTATCCGACGTAAATTCGATCTCGGTGGAGGGGCGTCACTGGGACTGACAGAGCATCGAACAGCTTCCGGCGGGGGCCGCTTCGATGAACACAATCCGGGCCTGGACCATGTCGGGTTTTCCGTAGCCAGCCCAGCGGAACTCATCGAATGGGCCGCGCATCTGGATAGTCTCGGCGTAGCCCACAGCGGTCTCATCGAAGCCCCGTATGGCACGGCACTGAACTTCAAGGACCCAGACGGCATCGCGCTGGAATTCTTCTTACCCAAGTAGGGGTACGGGTAGCGGCCATCATTCAAGTGGCCATTTTTCGTGCTGTGTCGGGGCCACGGCTGCGGTTGGTGTGTCGTGGGTCCCTGGTGCGTAGCCGGCCCAGGGTGATCCGGCTTCTGCGGCGATTCTGGTGGTGCTGGTGTGGTGGTAGCCGAGCGCCAAGGCCAGCACGGGGGCTGGGACTTGGAGCACCAAGTGTCGTAGTGCGGAGGTTCGTCCGCGTTGGGGTGGGATGCCTTGTTTGCGCAGGAAGGCCCGGAGGGTGACCGGGTGAATGGGTTGACCGGCGCGTTGTCCCGGGAAGAGCCAGTGGGATCCGGGATTGGTTGCCGCGTCCAGGTTGATGCGGTTCGTCAGGTAGTCCTGCAGGAGCCGGGCCACCGGGTCGGGTACCGGTGTCGGCGGATCGCCAAAACAGATTGTCGTGGTGCCGTCGTTGACGATTATGTCGCTGATCGTGAGCCTGACGATGCGTGTTGCCGGTTGGGCGTAGAGCAGGACCAGCAGGCCCGCGATTCTGGCGTGCAGCGGGATGCTCTCCTCGGTGAGAAGTCGTTGAATGGCGCGGATTCTGTGGTGTTTGTCGCCTGCCAGGAGGATGGGACCGTTGTAGCCGGTTTTTTGCCACCTTCATGGGACCACCTGTTTAGCCAGTCATGGGACCGTTCGGCGTGTTGCGCCGGGGCGTCCTTCGTTTCCTTGTTTGATCATCGCGTCAGCGTTCTCGGCGTGGAGGTCAACAGGGATGGTTTTCAGGGAGGTCAGCGTGGTTGAGATTCGGGAAGTTTTACGGGCATGGCTTGATGGTGCGGGGTTGCGCACCGTGGGCGAGCGGGCCGGTGTGGATAGGAAAACGGCGCGCCGCTATGTGCAGGCCGCCGAGGCTGCCGGGCTGGTGCGCGACGCCGGACCCGGCGCGGTCACCGACGAGCTCGTCGGTGCTGTGGTTGCCGCGGTCCGCCCGTCACGGCCGAACGGGCACGGGCCGGCGTGGGAAGCGTTGGCCGGGCACGAGGAGCAGATCCGGGCCTGGGTCACAGGCACCGGGACGGGGAAGGCCGGCCGGGCGTTGAATCTGGTGAAGGTCCACGAGCTGCTGTCCCGCCAGGGCTGCCAGGTGCCGTATCGGACGCTGCACCGGTTCGCGACGGAGCGGTGCGGGTACCGGGTGAAAACGACCACGGTGCGCGTCGCCGACGGGGAGCCAGGGGTGGAGTGCCAGATCGACTTCGCCTACATGGGCACCATCAAGGACGCGCACACGGGCAAAGACCGGAAGGTGCACGCCCTGATCTTCACCGCCGTGTATTCGAGGCACATGTTCGTCTGGCTCACCTACACCCAGACCCTCGCGGCGGTGATCGCCGGGTGCGAGATGGCGTGGGCGTTCTTTGGCGGGGTCTTCAAGGTCCTGATTCCGGACAACATGAAGCCGGTGGTCACGGCCGCGGAACCTGTAAACCCGCGTTTCTCCACGGGCTGGCTGGATTACGCCGCCCACGCCGGGTTCGCGACCGATGCCGCCCGCGTTCGGACACCGCTCGACAAGCCCCGCGTTGAGCGGGTTGTGCAGTATGTGCGCGGGAATTTCTTCGCCGGCGAGACCTTCGCCGATCTCGAGGATGCCCAGGTGCGGGCCGTGTTCTGGTGCCAGGAAAAGGCCGGGATGCGTGTTCATGGCACGACGCAGGCCCACCCGGCGGAGGTCTTTGCCGCCGAGGAAGCCTCGGAACTGTTGCCGGCCCCGGCTAACTACGACGTACCTCTTTTCAAGGACGCGAAGGTGCACCGTGACCACCACATCGAGGTCGGCAAGGCCTTGTACTCGGTGCCCGGGGACTACATCGGTTCCCAAGTCGATGTGCGTGCCGACAGCGAGCTGGTGAAGATCTACCACCGCGGGCAACTGATCAAGACCCACCCGAGGATGCGGCCCGGGACCCGCTCCACCGACGCGTCAGATCTTCCCGAACACAAGAGCGCTTACGCGCTGCGGGACATCACCAAGCTGATCGGGCTCTGCGCCGGACACGGAGAGAACATCGGTATCTACGCCGAACGGATCCTGGATGACCCGCTGCCCTGGACCAGGATGCGCGCCGTCTACCGGCTCATCGGATTGGTGCGCCAGTACGGGTCGTCCGCGGTGGAGGCGGCGTGTTCCAAGGCCCTGGATCTGGATGTCATCGCGGTCGGCAAGATCGACTCGATGCTGGCCAAGGCCGTGGAGAACACCCCGACCCTGATGCCGATCGCCGCCGCGGCCGGGACCTCCCGCTTCGCCCGCGATCCTGCCGAATACTCCAACCACGCCGCCAGAACCGCGGCGGCGGGGCACCCTGCCAGCACTGGGACCGCCCTGGCCAGTACCGGGACCGGCGGTAATGCCAGTCAAGGGACCAGCCTGGCCAACGTTGGGACCACCGTAGCCAGTACAAGGACCGGTTTGGCCACTGCAGGGACCATGTTGGTCAGTGCAGGGACCGCCGAGGCGGACAGTTCAGGGACCGCCGGGGAGCTCGGGATCGGTGCCGGTCCCGCGTATGGCCGCGGCGTTCAACTGCATCTGGTCTTTTCCCATTCCGAGCAAACCCACAACTTACAGGAGGAACAGCGATGAACCAGCAAAGCAGCACCGCTACCGCGGCGGGGCCGGTGGATCCGTTGAGCAGCGAGCTCGCCGGGATCCTGCGGGCCCTGAAACTCTCCGGGCTCAAGGACACCCTGCCCGAACGCCTCGTGCTGGCCAGGCAACAGAAAATGGGCCATGCCGCGTTCTTGGAGCTCCTGCTCGCCGATGAGCTCTCCCGGCGGGATTCCCGCTCCGCGACCCTGCGCGCGGCCCGGGCCGGCCTGGACCCCATGATGCGCCTCGAGGCATGGGATGACGCCGAGGACCTGAGCTACGACAGGATGCTCCTTTCGAACCTGAGCACCCTGGCGTTCGCCGAGGCCGGGCATTCCGTGCTGCTGCTGGGCCCGGTCGGGGTCGGGAAAACCCACCTCGCCACCGCCCTGGGCCACGCCGGGATCCGGCGGCGAATGAGCGTGCATTTCACCCGCGCCGACAAGCTCTTCACCCGGTTGCGGGCCGCCCGGCTCGACAACAGCCTCGCGGCCGAGATGCGCAAGATCGCCGCTGTTGACATGCTGATCATCGATGATTTTGCCATCAAGGCCCTCGACGCCACCGAGACCAACGACTTCTACGAAATCGTTGTTGAACGCCACCGGCGTAAATCCACGATCATCAGCTCCAATCGGGAACCCGCTGAATGGATGGCGATGACCGCCGACACCCTGCTGGCCCAATCAGCGATCGACCGGCTCACTCAAGGCGCCCACACCCTCGTCATCGAGGGCCCCTCATGGCGCCAACGCGCCACAGGAAACCGGCGCATGACCCTTGACGAAAACAAGGAGACCCGCAATGCTAAATAACACTAACGAGTGGTCCCATACTCGTGGCAAAGCGGTGGTCCCATCCCGCTGGCAAGCGACAGTGTTGACTCATCGGCGCCTGGCGCTCCGCCTGGCGGAAATGGATGGTTAGGGCGGGCATATTGCCGGTGTTCATGCACCAGGTCAGGAATGCGTGGGATGCCCGGCGCGTGAAGTAGTTCTCGCTTTGCCAAGCGTCTAGATCAGCTTGCCGGGTGTCGTTGACGGCGGTGCCGCGGTGGTTGAGCCAGGTCAGGAACGCTAAAGCCTGGATCTGTTGCTCGTGGGCTTCCCGGGTTGTCGAATCGCACAAAGGGGCTTTGGCTGCTTTGGCCCGTAGTTTGCGCAGTTGGTGCCAGGTGGCGAAACGGTGCAGCAGCTTGGCGTGTTCGGGATTAGCCACGGCACCCAGGTGGGTCTCCAGCCATCGTTCAAAGAGGAGGAGTTGTCTGTCTTTGAGGGGCAAGACACCGCTTTGCATGAGCAGATCGCGTAGGTAGGCAGCAGTTCTCCAATTGGGTAGGTGCTGGAACGCTTCATGGGTCAGGGTGAGTCGTCCGGCGGCAAGATCTCTGAGCATCGTGTTGGGTTGGGCGCTTTGGAGCCAGCTCAGTCCCAAGACTGGCTTCGGCATGGTCCGCAATTGATCAAACAGCGGGATCAACTGTGGATGAATCCGGCCGGTCCCGTCATCGAGCACTGACCGCAGGCGGTCGGTGAGGGTGCAGCGTTCGCACAGCCTTCCACCGAGCAAACGTCCTTCAAAGCGGCAACGATCGCAGAAGAAATCGCGGGTAATTCCTGCACAATCCCGGCAAACCGGGTGGCCAGTGCTGTCCCGGCCCGGCAACAGACGCTCCGTACCGCAGCTGGGGCAGGAACCGTAGGTGCGGGTGGCCTTATCCAGGCAGTTCCGACAGATTGGCCCATCTGACCAGTTCGCCGCTTTGGCAGCTTGTCGGCCGCAGCGAGCACACGTGCGTACATGCCATCGTTCATACTTTTCACGGCTGTCGTAGGAAGGACTCACCGTTCGGGGGTGATCCTGGCACGCTTGGGCCTGATAGTGGTGGCGAGGTCCACGATCTCGGCACCACCGTCGGCGGTGCGGCGCGGGGTCACGGCCTCTGCCCTGGTGGCGATCAGGTCTGTAGGTGTCACGTCTAAGATGTCGCAAAGCGCGGCAAGAACTGGCAGGGAGAGCCGTTCCGGGACCTGGGCGACCAGCCGCCAGACCTGCACCGAGGACAGCTCAATGCCGCGCCGGAATAGTAACGGGGATAGATCGGTGGCGTTGAAAATTCCCCGGGTGGCCATGACTTCCCGCAGCCTCCATTGGTAACTTACCTGGCGTTTCATTAAGGTTTCCTTTCCAGCTGAAGGGCAGCAGTAAGCGTGGTGTCCAGGGCACGACGGAGCGTTCTGGTGCGGAAGTCGGAAGAGACACAGGTGTAGATCGAGGTCGTGGAAGCGTGTTCGTGTCCGACTTGTTCCTGAACGAACCTCGCATCCCAGCCGTCCTCGATCAGGTGCGTGACGTAGGAGCGCCGAAAGGAATGGAAATCCAGACCCCTATCTAGGCCAAGACTGTCCCGATAGGTACTGAAGCGGGTATTCATCTGGGTAAATCCGACCCGTGGGGAACGTTCTGACGGCCACAGTGCCCCGGAACCGGCCGTGGAGAACAAGGGACGGACCTCTTCATTCCACTGCTGCAAGATCTCTGCCGACCAGTCAAAGACCGTCAACACACTGCGGCGCTTGGGTGGGGATCCCTTCATGGCCTTGCCGTGGCGGACGTAGAGGACACCGTAGTCCCCGAACTCCGGACCCCTAGGGTTGCGGCCAAAGTCCACAACATCAAGCATCCGCGCCTCTTTGCGGCGCAGCCCGAAGGCGTAGGCAGTCTTGAAGAGCATCGCGTCACGGAACGCCGGCAGCCAGCCCTTGCGTCCACGCCCGCGCACCTGTCCGACCTGTTCATCGGCATAGTCAAAGAACGCCTGCAGCTCATCACGGGTGAAAGCACGCTTGATCGGGCCCGCCTCTGCCTCCTGAACATGCACAGCCGCGTTCCACTCGTGGATCACCTGTACCGGGTGGGTGCCGAAGCGATCCTGGCAGATGGCTGCCCAACCATAGCCCGGGTCGGTCACGAACCCGCAGAAAGCGCGAATGGTCCCCTGGTAGGTCCGCAGCGTGGAGTGGTGCAGGTTCCGGACCGACCGCAAATCGCCCATCCACTCATCAACCATCTGCGGCGTCCAGACCCACGGGAAAGCGTCGGCATGGAGGACAAACGCCCGCACCGCCTTCTCACGGCCCTCGATCGTGGAGAACGCCAGATTGCGGGCCAACTGCTGGTTACGCCAGCCATCCAACATGGCCGTGAAAACCTGCTCCTCTGGCCGCAACAAAGGCAGATCACCGATCAAATGCAAACCCACAGTCCCCGGTGCAAAGCTGTTCCCAACCATCCAAAACCACCCCCTCCACCACTTACATCCGATGAACATATCTTTCATCAGATGCAATCTGATTGCAAGAGTGCAGGTCAGAAGGCCTTCCACCGCCACGCAGAGTCCGAACCGAGACACTCACCAGCAGGACTCCAGACCTGAAGTACAGCCCTGACCTGCATAAATGCCGCCAAACCCTGGACTAATACAACTGATCGCAATAGAGCATTAGATGAAATTGCGATCAGAAGTAGTAACGGAGACGGATTGAGCGCTAAGCCCTGCGAGGGCGCGAGGTAGCGTGGTGATATGTCTACTGATCAATATTTGACTGAGGAACAAGCGGTGGTGTTCGGGCGGTTCGTAGGCGAACCATCTCAGGCGGAGCTGGAGCAGTTCTTCTATCTCGACGCGGCTGACCTGGAAGGGATTGCTGAGCGTCGCGGTGACCATAATCGGCTCGGTTTTGCGCTTCAGGTTGGGACAGTGCGGTTCTTGGGTGCTTTCCTGTCGGATCCGCTGGATGTTCCGTGGTCCGTGGTGGAATATTTGGCCGCACAGCTCCGAATCACTGATCCCTCGGTGATCAAGCGGTACCCCGAGCGCGTTGCGACTCCGAACGCTCATGCGCGGGAGATCCGCCGGCTCTATGACTACAAGGACTTTACGGGAGCTGCGGTCGAGGATCTGAGCGAGTTCGTTTACTCGCGCGCCTGGACGCATGGTGAGGGGCCGAAGGCGTTGTTCGCCCATGCGGTGGCCTGGTTGCGTCGGAAACAGGTACTCCTTCCTGGCGTGACGAGACTGCTGAAGTCGGTTCAGGCTGCTCGTGAACGTGCAGTGTCGGAGCTGTACGAGCGACTGGCTGGGGCAGCAATGGTCGCTGATCCTCAGTTGCCGGGACGTTTGTTTGGATTGCTGGCCGTTGATGAGGGTGCCCGTGGGTCCAGTTTAGAAGTGTTACGCGCTGGGCCTGTGAGGTTGTCCGGGCCTGCGTTGAACAAGGCCCTGGCGCGGGTCGGGCAAGTCAGTGCCCTGGGGATTGGCGCGGTGGAGACTTCAGGAATGCCGGCATCCCGGTTACGGGCGCTGGCACGGTACGGGGTGGAAGCTAAGGCGCAGTCGCTGCGCCGGTTGGCGGAGCCGCGCCGCACGGCCACGTTGGTTGCGACAGTGGAAGCGTTGTCAGTGGCGGCGGTCGATGATGCGTTGGATTTGTTCGATGCACTGATGGCATCGAAGGTATTGGGACCCTCGAAGAGGGCTGCGGTCGCGGCACGGTTGGAGACACTGCCGGAGCTGGAGAAGGCCTCGGCTGTTCTTGCCCGTGTCGGCCGTGAATTGGTCTGTCTGCTGGAGGAAGCGGGCGAGCAAGTCGATGTAGCGACGGTATGGGCCCGGCTGGAGAAGGTCGCCGCAAGGGATCAGATCTCGCAGTATGCCGACACGGTCGGTGCTCTCATCCCGGATGCCTCGGGACTGGAGGGCGCGATGCGTGTGCAGGTGGCCCGCCGCTACCGGACGGTTGCCCCGTTCCTGGGGTTGTTGGCTACCGTGTTGCCTCTGCGGGCAACGGCAACGGGACAGCCTGTGCTTGATGCCCTGGCCGGATTGGAATTCCTGCGTGGCCGCCGGCAGCTCAACAGGGACGACGTTACCGAGGCCTTGGTACCGGCTGCCTGGCGCGCGGCGGTGTTCGGTCGCGACGGGGTAGAAGTTGACCGGGAAGCATGGGTTCTGTGCGTGTTGGAGCAGCTACGCGTTTGCCTGCGCCGTCGGGACGTGTTCGCCACACCATCGACCCGGTGGGGCGACCCACGCGCCCAGCTGCTCGACGGTGATCAGTGGGAACAGGTACGTGATCGGGCGCTGACCAGCTTGGGCCTGGAAGGGCCGGCTGCTGAACACCTGAACGATCGTGTTGAGGTACTGGATACGGCCTGGAAGAGCTTGACGGCAAGCCTCGAGGAAGCCGGCCCGAACGGTTCAGTACGGGTGGAACCCTCAAGTACGGACGGGCGCACACGTTTGAAGGTTGACCGTCTGGATGCCTTGGAGATCCCGGACTCGCTGCGTGAACTCCGTGGGCAGGTCGCCTCGATGCTGCCACGGGTGGATCTTCCCGAGCTGCTGTTGGAGGTTCATTCCTGGACCGGGTTCCTTGACGCCTACACCCACATCGGGCAGTCCAAGGCCCGCATGGATGATCTGCCGCGCTCGGTTGCGGCGCTGCTGGTCGCAGAGGCCTGCAACGTTGGCCTGACACCCGTGGTTGCCGAGGGACACCCGTCTCTGACGCGCGCTCGGCTTGGACACGTGGATGCCAACTACCTGCGCAGCGAGACCCACGCCGCCGCGAACGCGACCCTGATCAAGGCCCAGGGCGAGATCCCTGTCGCCCAGGTGTGGGGCGGTGGGCTGCTGGCCTCCGTCGATGGTCTGCGGTTCGTGGTCCCGGTACGCACGATCAACGCTGCCCCGAACCCGAAGTATTTCGGCCGAGGACGCGGGTTGACGTGGTTCAACGCGGTCAACGACCAGGTGGCCGGCATCGGTGCCACTGTCGTGCCCGGCACCGTGCGTGATTCACTCTACGTGCTGGACACGATATTGAACCTCGACGGCGGTCCCCGACCGGAAACGATCACCTCGGACACGGCTTCCTACTCCGACATGGTCTTCGGGATCTTCGCCCTTCTGGGTTACCGGTTCTCGCCACGGATCGCCAATCTGTCCGACCAGCGCCTCTGGCGCGCAACGCCGCGTGGCACCACGGACTCCGATTACGGGTCGCTGAACGATGTCGCCCGCAACCGGATCAACTTATCCAGGATCATCGCACACTGGGATGACATGACCCGGGTCGCTGCGTCTCTGGCGACAGGGACGGTTCGTGCCTACGACTTGCTGCGCATGCTCTCGCGTGATGGCAGCCCGTCCCCACTGGGTGCCGCGATCACCGAATATGGGCGCATGGACAAGACCATCCACCTGCTCGCCCTCATCGACCCACTTGAGGAAACATACCGACGAACGACCCATACGCAGCAGACCGTCCAGGAATCACGCCACCGTCTGGCACGCGCGATCTTCCACGGGCGGCGCGGGCAGATCTACCAGCGCTACCGTGAAGGCCAGGAGGACCAGCTTGGTGCACTCGGCTTGGTGCTCAACGCCGTCGTGCTCTGGAACACCCGCTACACCGATGCCTCCATCAATGCACTGCGTGAGGCCGGCAACCTCGTGGATGACGCCGATATCGCCCGGCTGTCCCCGCTCGGCGATCAACACGTCAACATGCTCGGTCGCTACGCCTTCACCACCACCACACCAAGCGGGCTCCGCCCCCTGCGTATCTCCCCTGATAGCACTGAATGAACCATAGGTAGCGGGGTCTGATACTGGGCCAGAACGAAATTGTTCTGAACGAAATCCGTCCCGTAAGGGGAACCTTGGAACGGGAAGCTATGACGGTCACTTTCGTTTGGGGTTTCCGCCCTTGCATGGAAGCCCCAAACTTAGCTGCACGGCGCTAGTCGGTTAGTGCCCGGCTCCGAGTTTGCCACCCATGCGTTCGCGCATGTTCAGGCTGGCCGCGTTCAGGCCCTCGATTTCGACGGTCTTGCCGTACTTTTCGTATTTTGCGGTGATGGCGTCCAACGAGGCGATGGTGGAGGCGTCCCACAAATGCGAGTTGTACATGTCGATGACGACGCGGTCGGGGTCATCTGCGTAATCGAACTGGGTGTAGAGGTCGTTCGACGAGGCGAAGAACAGCTCCCCATTGACTTCGTACTTGGCGATCTTGACGCCGAAATGCTCCTCGATACGTCGTTCCACGGTGACCAGGTGGGCGACCCTGTTGGCGAAAAGGACCATCGCGGTGAGTACCCCAACGCCGACGCCGATGGCCAGATTGTGGGTCCACACGGTGAAAATGACTGTGACGAGCATGACGGTGGTTTCGCTCTTGGGCATCATCCGCAAGGTGGAGGGCTTGATGCTGTGCCAGTCGAAGGTGGCCACGGACACGAAGATCATCACGGCCACCAGCGCGGCCATCGGGATCAGGGCAACGATGTCTCCCAGGGCGACCACCAGGATCAGCAGGAACACCCCGGCCAGGAAGGTGGAGATGCGGGTGCGGGCGCCGGAGGCCTTGACGTTGATCATGGTCTGGCCGATCATCGCGCAGCCGCCCATGCCGCCGAAGAAGCCGGTGATGATGTTAGCCGCGCCCTGGCCCCAGGATTCGCGGGTCTTGTTCGAACGGGTGTCGGTGACGTCATCAACGAGTTTGGCGGTCATCAGGGATTCGAGCAGGCCCACGAAGGCCATGGCCAGCGCATAGGGGAAGAGGATTTGCAGGGTCTCTAGGTTCATCGGCACGTTCGGCAGGAACAGACTCGGAAGGCTCTCGGGCATTTCGCCCTTGTCTCCGACGGTTGGGACGGCCATGGATGCGAGAACGGCTATGAGCGTCAGGACTACGATGGCGACCAGCGGCGCGGGCACGGCGGTGGTGATCTTGGGCAGGCCGAAGACGATCAGCAGGCCCAGTGCGGTGAGCGGGTAGACCAGCCAGGGGACGCCGAGTAGTTCGGGGACTTGTGACATGAAGATCAGGATGGCCAGGGCGTTGACGAATCCGACCATGACCTGCCGGGGAATGAAGCGCATCAGTTTAGCCACGCCCAAGAGGGCCAGGGTGACCTGGAAGATCCCGGCGAGGATGACGGCGGCAATGAAGTAGTCCACGCCGTGGCTTTTGACCAGGGGGGCGATAACCAGGGCAATGGCTCCGGTGGCCGCGGAAATCATGGCCGGGCGTCCGCCGAGGAAAGCGATGGACACGGCCATGGTGAAGGAGGCGAAGAGGCCGATGCGGGGGTCAACCCCGGCAATGATGGAGAAGGCGATGGCCTCGGGGATCAGGGCCAGGGCCACGACCAGTCCGGCAAGCACTTCGGTCTTGAGCAGGCGCGGGGATTTGAGGGTGCGGAGAACGGATTGCCGTTCTTCCGGGGTCGGGACCGGGTGGTCCGTTGTTGTTTCAGCGGCCATTAAATGGCTCCGTTCGAAGGTGAGTGTGAGCGCCAAGGTGCTCAGTTATTTAGAATCAGTGGGATGTGCGCACCATTGCGTTGTGCAATGCATGGCGGCGACTAGGAATGGTCGTAGCAGCGCATCAAGTGATTTCAAATCTACCCTAACGTAAGGGTAAGGTTGAAATTCGAGGGAGAAGGAGACCCATGGACGAAACAACCGAACCCATCAAGGTTGGCCAGACGATGCACATCGGAGACCTGGCCGAAGCCACTGGCTTGTCCCAGCGCACCATTCGCCACTATGACGAGGTGGGTCTTTTGCCCGCGACCACGCGCAGCGAAGGGGGCTTTCGGATCTACACCGAATCCGACTTGCAGCGCATGCTCGTGATCCGCTCCATGAAACCGTTGGGATTCACCCTGGAGGAAATGGGCGAGCTGCTGGATACGGTCGATACCTTGGCCGCCAACAAGACCGACCCTGACGGCCGGGCCAGGTTGACGGACTTCATTGACCAAGCCAACGCGAAGCGCGACAAGCTGGCCCTTAACCTCAGTCGGGCCGATGCATTCATTCAAGATTTGCAAAACAAGTAGCCTCATCGACTGCTGCTGATCGATCAAGCCGACCTGCGGATGGCTAACCGGTACACACACTGCAGCTGGACGCAGCATGTCGAATAACGGTCATTTGACGACATCCCGAACCTATCGGCGAAACGCCTCTGAAACCATGTCGGAAACCCGTGCCGGAAATCAACGTCGTCAAACCATGAAGCACCGGTATTATCGACACATGTTGATCGGATACGCACGGGTCTCCACCGCGGGCCAAAACCCTGACCACCAAACGGATGCCCTGGCCCGCGCCGGTGTCGACCCGGCAAACATCTACCTCGACCATGCCAGCGGTGCCAAGGCCAGCAGGCCCGAGCTCGATAAGGCCCTCACCTCGGCCAACCGCGCCGGCGACCAGCTGGTCATCACCCGCCTGGATAGGCTCGGACGCTCGGTGCTCCACCTGGTGACCCTCGGTGCGGCCCTCCGCGAGCGTGGTGTGGGATTACGTGTCCTCGAGCAGGGCATCGACACCACGACCGCGGAAGGACGCGCGATGTTCGGAATGCTCTCCGTCCTGGCCGAACTCCAACGAGAACTCATCGTCGCCAACACCCGCGACGGACTCGCCGCCGCCCGCGCCCGTGGGCGAACAGGAGGAAGACGCCCGAAGCTCACCCCCGATCAGGCCCACCACGCCCAGCAGCTCTACGACGCGGGGACCCATACGGTCCAACGCATCGCCGACCTCCTCCAGGTCCCGCGCTCCACCATCTACGGGCACCTCAACAAGGCAAGTATCGGACGGCGCCCCACCGCCAAATCAACCCTGGAGGCTTAGCGCTCAATCCGTCCCCGTTACTACCAAGACCCCGCCTCGCCCTCGGGGACTTCCGTTGGGGGCCGTTGGTCCCTTCGGACGAGGCAAACTGAAGTATTGCATAGAGTCCTAACAAACCTTTTTTGGCGCCCCCAAAGGCCCAAATGCGGTGAAAATGCCGCAAATGCGTGAAATTCAAATTTCCCGATGGGCGCCCCACGGGCGGGGAGCGGGGCAAATCCGCGAGCCTGCCAACAAATCGACGCTTTAAGTTGCATGAAAAATGCAGATTAAGTGACCTGGCACATGGCATAACCCCCACCCGGCCCGGAGCCCCGGTCGGCGGCACGGAGCCGCCAATGACGCATTGGTGGCATCTTTCTCCGCATTCGATCATGATCCGTCATTTGTTGCGGCAGCTCGCGCACTTGGCGCCCGTCCTTGGCAAGCGATTTTGAAAATGCGTCAACGTAACATTTCGTCACACTCAAGACGCTCGGCCACCCACTTTAGCCAAACGGCCAATCTGCCGGCAGTCGAAGCAATGCGGAATTTCCGGCATCCTCGGCGTCATCTTGTACTTCAGCGGATGGCGGGCCGGAAACCGAATCCAGTGGCCGCCGTCGTCCGTCCAAAGATTTTAACCAACCAGTAGAGGAGGGCCGGACAACTGACTGCCGGCCCGGGACGGGGATTTCGGGCGGCAACAGTGCCGGTTGCTTCAGGCGGGACGGTACGTCTCGGGCTGGCCGGCGTGGGCCGGAGCGCGCGGGCCAGCCATCGGCGCCCGCGTCAATGCGGTCTTTCCGGAAGTGTGCAGAGCACGGGGCCGGGACGCAGGCGGTGCCAACCTGGTTGGCGCCAAGTCCATGGCGGCCGGGGCCGGAGTCTACTTTTTCTTACCGGCCTCGCGGGCTGCGTCGCGCTTTTCTGCGGCCTTCATTTCTTTGCGGATGTTGTGGCCGCGCAGGCCCAGCGATGCCATGTGGGCCAGGAGGCCGACGCCGATGAACGGCAGGGCGATGAACGGCATGGACGGCGTGGTGGTGATGGCGCCGAGGATGATGATGACGATGCCGATGAAGGTCAGCCCCATGCCGCCAAAAACGGCGTATTTGTAGGCGGGCGGAGCGGTTTCCCAAAAGTCATTAAGCACGGCCTAAGTCTACCGGCCGAGGGTCCCAAGTCGAGCTGGCGAGATTTGGGAGGCCGGGAGACTGCTCCGGTGAAGCCTCCGGCCAGGCCCACGCGCATGGGCGGCCCGCCTTGGCTGCGATAGGGATCCGCATTTTTCAGCCATTGCTGCGATAGCGTCGAGGAAAAAGCCGCCATTGGTGCGATAGCGTCGGGGGTGGGCGACGGGGTGGGCACCCCGGCGGGTGCTAGAAGAGTGATTCCTGCAGTGCCGGGACGTCTGTTTGGTAGCTGCCGAAACGGATCTTGCGCCCCTTGAGTGCTCCGAGATCCACAAGGAATTCCCCGTCGGTGGTGTCCAGCCCTGCCAGTGCTGTGGGTCCGAGCATGGCGTCGAGCCGGATGCCGTGCTGTCCGGAATCGAGCGGCTGCGGGTAGGCGGTCCGGTTGCTCGGAACAGCCACCGCCTCCGACATTTCACTGCGGGCCCACTGTTCCTCCGCCGGTTCAAAGCCCTCGAGCGCCAGCCCGGCAATGTAGCCCCGCACGACGTCGGCCATCGCCTTGTTCGTCTGCTCCAGGTGCAGCGGCGGCCGGGGATTCAAAAGCGCGGCAAACTTGGCGGCGCCGCGCACGAACTGTGTGGGCGGCAGGTTCGTGGACACTGAGTCTTCCAGGTGCCGGACAACAGAGCCGTCCTGAGCCCGGGCCACATAGCGGGCGACGAGCGCTCCCTGCTCGGCCAGGCGGCTCCACTTGCTGCGCTCGGAGGCCGTGCCCACCTTGGTGGTGCCGTCGGCAAAGGTGGCGATGTAGAGCCAGTGCTGCTGGGACAGGTACGCTTTCAGGCCGGGCGAGCCCTGGCCGCTGCGGTGGAAGTCGTGCATGAGCCGCATCTGGTCCTTCGCGAAGCAGGCGCCACACTGGAAGCCGCGTTCGGCGGGCTGTCCGGACGGGCAGGGGAAGTGCTCCGGCTGCCCCGATTCCTCCACCCGGGTGAACCCGAGGCAGAACCGGGCGGGCACGCCATCGCCGGAAAGCACCTCAAACCTCAGCCACTGCCCAGGCAGCAAAGGCAGCCGCGCCCCGCCGTCGTCCGTCAGAAGGGACAGCGAAGGGCCCTCATTCGACCAGGAAATGCCGCGGACCAGCCCGCCGTCCGGATTCACGTTTAGAGCGCGGGCTGGACGCCGTATGCGACGGCCAGCTTCATGATCTTCTCGGCGCGGCCCAGGCGGGGCAGGTCGGAGCCGTCGCGGATGACGCCGCCGCGGGCGTTGAAGTCGTTCATGAAGTCCGTGGCCCAGGCGACGTCGGAGGGCGTGGGGCTGATGACCTCGTTGATGATGGTGGTCTGGTCCATGGCGAGGGCAAGCTTGCCGGTCATGCCCATGGAGACCGTGATGGCCGACTGTTCGCGCAAGATCGGGTGGTTGGTGCCGACCGTGGGGCCGTCGATGGGGCCGGGCAGGTTGCCGACGCGGCTGGCGACGACGAGCTTCGCGCGCGGGTAGGCCATGGCCTCGCGGTCGGCGGCCATGCCGGTGTCGCGGCGGAAGTCGCCGGAGCCGAACGCCAGGCGGAAGGCGCCTTCGGCGCGGGCGATGTTGTTGGCTTCCTCGATGCCGAGGGCGGATTCCACGAGTGCCAGGACGCGGGTTTTGCCGTCGAGGCGGTGGTAGGTTTCCTTCACCTGCTCGGCCTGTTCGGTCTTGGCCAGCATGACGCCAAGGAGGCCGGGAACGTTGCGCAGGCCGGCGACGTCGTCCGCCCAGAACTTGGAGTGGACGTCATTGATGCGGACCCATGCCTGGCCGCCGTTGCGGAGCCAGTTGATGACGTCGGCGCGGGCCTCGTCCTTCTTCTTGGGGTCCACGGCGTCTTCGATGTCCAGCACGATCGCATCGGCGCGCGAGTTGGCTGCCTCGTCGAAAATCTCGGGGCGCGTGGCAGGCACAAGGAGCCACGAGCGGGCGATCTCGGCGGGGATGTTGCGGGTGCGGACGGGTGCGGGAGTGGCTTCGTTGCCGACGGTGCTAGACATACATCTACCGTATACGCCAAATCGAGTCTGTGATGTGTGCCGAGCTACAAAGCCTTGCGGGAGACACTGGCGGATTGCACCAGATTTTCAGGCACTGGTCTAGACCAGTGGGTGGTTCGGAACGGCTGTGTTGGACAGGACCCCGCGCGGACGATGCGTCGGGGAAGGATCAGGTCAGGGTCGCAGCGAGTTGCGCAGGGGTCAGCGGGCGGTCGGCGTACACAAGGCGGATGGCTGCCGGGTCGGGGTTTCCGGCGTCGGGCGCCCTGAGAATGAGTTTGAAACCAAGTTTCACCGCGACCCTGGCCGAGGCCACGTTGTGCTCCAGCAGGTAGGCAACGACTGGCAGCTCCGGGCGGCGGGCCTGCGCCTGCCGGAGGGCTTCAAGCGACAGCTCTGTGGCGAAGCCCCTGCCGTGGACGTCGGCGGAGAAACGGTAGCCGAGATTCCAGAAAACACCGTCCTTGATGGAACAGCCACCCTGGCCGATGATCGTTTCACCTCCGAGGGCACGGACGATCCACGGCCCCAGCCCGTCCTGCTCCCACTTGGTGATGAAGGCCTTCAACATGGCGGCAGTCTGCGCCGGATCGGTGTGCCGCAGGCTTGGGAAATGGGTCCATACGCGGGGGTCGCTGCAAATGGCGTACATCCCGTCCAGGTCTCCGGGCACGGGGCGGGACAGCAGCAGGCGGGCCGTCTGGGTGGAGGTGGCTGAATCAGTCATGTTCCCTAGCTTTCCGGGGTGATCATGGTTCGCAGGTCCAATTGACGCAGCACCCTGTCCACAACCTCGGGGTCGGCGTCGGCTTCATTGCGGGCGTTCAGCACCTCCGTGCGGGCCGCGTCCAGCGCAATGGTCTGGACCGTGATGGCCAGTTCCCGGCCACGGCGCCGGCGCTCCTCCATGCCTTCATCCTTCAGGCTGCCGTCCAGCAGTTCCGCATGCAGGCGCTTCATCTTCTCCTTGACCAAGGCAATCTTCTCGGGCGGCAGGCTCCGGATCAGCTCGTGGTCGCGCAAGGCGGCCACGGCTGCTTCCTGGGCGCGCAGGGCCAGGACCTTGGCAGCCTCACGTTCCTCGGCTCCGTCGTCCGTTGCCTTCAGCACGCGCATCAGCCACGGCAAGGTCAGGCCCGGCAGCACCAGCGTGGTCAGCAGCACGGCGCAGGCCGCGACGATGATCTCATGCCGGCCGGGGAACGCCTCGCCGGTGGGCAGCATCACTGGGAGCGCGAGGGCCAGTGCCAAGGTGGCCAGCCCGCGCATGCCGCACCAGGTGAGGATCACGACGTCCTTGAGGCCGGTGGGCGGGAGGTCGCCGTCGTTCTTCCGGGACAGCAGGGCCAGCATGCCGAACCACAGGAAGCGGACCGCGATGACCAGCACGCTGATGGCGATCGCCATGGGCAGCATGCCCCAGATCGCGGAGCCCTCAACCTTGATTACCTCGCGGACTTCCAAGCCCACCAGGCCGAAGGCCAGCCCCGTCACCAGCAGTTCAACCACATCCCAGAAGGCGGCGCGGGTGATGCGCTCGGTGGCGTCCTCGGCGCGGGCGTGGCGCTTGATTTCCAGGGCGGTGACGACGACTGCGATGACACCCGAGGCGTGCACCTCCTCAGCCAGGATGTAGGCCGCGAAGGGGACCACCAGGGTCACCGCGCTGCGGGCCACCGAAGAGCTGATGAGCTTGGTGATGACCCGCGTCAGCCAACCAAAGAGCATGCCGACCACGATGGCAATGGCCGCACCGAGCAGGAACTTCCCCACGACGCCCAGCCCGAACGGCTGCCCGTCCATGGCGCTGGCCACGGCCGCCTGGAAGATGACGATGGCGGCGGCGTCGTTGAACAGGCCCTCGCTTTGCAGCACCGTGGTCAGCCTGCGCGGCATGTGGACACGGCCCGCGATGGATTCCACCGCCACCGGGTCAGGCGGGGCGCACATGGCTCCGAGGGCGATGGCGGCCGGGATGCCGATGCTGGGGATGAGCAGCCACGCGATTCCGGCCACGGCCGCCGTCGAAACCACGACCAGGGCCACGGCCAGCAGCAGGATGGTTCGCCAGCGGATCCGGAAGACAGCCCAGGAACTTTTCTGCGCCGTCGCAAAGAGCAGCGGGGGCAGGAAGATGGGCAGGATCAGCTCGGGTTCGATCCGCAGGTCCGGAAAGCCGGGGATGAATGTCAGGGCCCCGGCCATGATCAGCATGAGCACCGGGTAGGGCAGTTTGAGCCTGTCGCCCAGGCCCACGGCAACCACTGTCGCGAAGAGAAGTCCGATGATCAATATGAGCTGTTCCACGGACCTTACTTTACGGGGCGAGGGCCTGCGCTATGGGGACTTGGCCGTCACTGAATTCGATGGTGCGCAAGATTGTGTCCGGCCGGTCCAGGACGGCGGCCGCCACGAGTGCCACGTTGGCGCGGGAGGTGTTGCCGGAGGCCCCCGGCGCCCTGTCGGCAGCCGGGGTGGTGTTGACCATGCCGCTGGGTTCATCCAGGGTGAGCGCACCCGGGCCCAGGATGGTCCAGGCCAGGGACGTGCGGCGAAGGTGCGCATCTGCCGCCGCCTTGGCCTCGGCGTAGGCGTAGAAGCTGTTCTCCGGCGGCACTCCGTGCTCCGGGCCTGCTCCGAGGTAGGAGACCATGACGTAGCGCTGGACATCTGCGGCAACGGCTGCATCCATGGAGGCGATCGCTGCGTCCCGGTCCACGGCGTAGGTGCGCTCCGGGTCCCCTCCCCCGGCACCCGCCGACCAGACCACCGCGTCATGGCCGGCCAGCAGCCCGGTGAGTTCCTCATGGGAGGAGGAAACGACGTCGTGCAGCACAGGCGTGGCACCCGCGGCCGCAACATCGTT
Source organism: Arthrobacter stackebrandtii (assembly GCF_017876675.1). Taxonomy (NCBI): domain Bacteria; kingdom Bacillati; phylum Actinomycetota; class Actinomycetes; order Micrococcales; family Micrococcaceae; genus Arthrobacter; species Arthrobacter stackebrandtii. The sequence continues at coordinate 2,387,638 of NZ_JAGIOI010000001.1, read as the reverse complement.
GATGTGGGCGGCGTTGCGGATCACCGAGGTGACCTCCCAGCCGGCGTCCTTGAGCAGCGGCGCCAGCAGCAGGGCCACCTTTCCGTGCCCGCCGATGATGACAACCTTCTTCATGAATGCTCCCCGGTGTGGTTGATGTTGTTGGCAGCCTACTCCACGGGCCCGGATGATTGGCTGGGCGTGACGGTCCGGGATGCTTCCAGTCTTCAAGTTCACTTGAACCACACAGTGGTGGTTCAAGTTTTAGGCTACATAACTTGAAGGGGTTGAACCGGAATCAAGTCGACAAGGACTTTGACACCTGACCGATCCGCTGGACCGTTAAACCAAAAGCAGGCCAGAAGCGCCGAGGTGCTTCTGGCCTGCTTTTTCGGTAGCGGCACCGAGACTCGATCTCGGGACCTCACGATTATGAGTCGTGCGCTCTAACCAACTGAGCTATGCCGCCCCAAATAAGAATAGCCCGTGCCGCCCCGGACAAAACCGTCTCGACACGAGCCTTCTCATTTGCGAGCCCCCCACCGGAATCGATCCGGTGACCTCGTTCTTACCAAGAACGCGCTCTACCACTGAGCTAGGGGGGCAACGAGAAAATACTCTACCAGTGGTTTTGTCCGATGCGAAATCGAGAACTGCCACTCGCCTGGACGACTGGCTCACCACGGCACCTTTTCACTTCCCAACACGACAAATCCCGTCAAAAAACCGCGCCAAATCAAGGAACTTTCGGGATCTCACAGCCAACCATGACTTAGCTCACAAGGTGGAATTGGCGGTTCCCGGGCGCCTGTCACGGGCAAGACTTGTGGCCAGCATCTCCCCGCGCACGACGGCGCACGGCGGCTCCCAGCCGCCCCGCGCCTGCTGCTGTGCCCAGGACGGCGGCGGAGGACCGGGCGGGGGTTAACGCGATAGGGCCGGCCTCCCGAAGGAAACCGGCCCTGCCGTCACTGCTTCAAACGCTTACTTGTGCAAAGCGGTGGTTGTTACCACTTGCCCTTGGCGTTGTAGTTCGAGCCGCCTTCGTGGCGGGGACGGCGGTCGCCGCCGCCGTGGCCGGTGTGGCCCTGGCCGCGGTCGTTGCGGTCCTGGCCGCGGTCCGAACCGCGATCCGGGCGGAAGCCGCCACGGTCGCCGTCGAACTTCTTCTTGAAACCGCCCTGGCCGCGGTCACCGCGGTCTTCACGGCCCTTGTACGGAGCACCGCCGCCGGAGGGGCGACGGCCCTTGTCCAGCTCGAGGTTGATGAGCTCGCCGCTGATGCGGGTCTTGCTCAGGGCACGCCACTGGTCCTTGCTCAGCTCGGCGGGCAGCTCAACCAGGGTGTGGTCGGAGCGAATGTCAATGCCACCGATCTGCGAGGAGGACAGGCCGCCTTCGTTGGCAATGGCACCCACGATGGAGCCGGGCATGACGCGCTGGCGGCGACCCACCGAGATGCGGTAGGTGGCATTGCCCTCGGTCAGGGCGCGGGTCGGGCCGCGTGAGCCGAAGCCGTCCTTGGAGCGTTCGCGCTTCTGGTATTCCGGCGCTGCCGGCAGGTCATTGACCAGCAGCGGCTGCCCGCCCTGCGCCATGACGGCCAACGCTGCTGCGATTTCTGCAGCCGGAACGTCGTGCTCCTCCTCATAGGAGGCAATCAGGTCGCGGAATTTGGCAACGTCCTGGCTGGCCAGGGTTTCGGTGATCTTCTCGGCGAACTTGCCGAGGCGCAGCGAGTTGATGGTCTCTGCGGACGGCAGGTGCATCTGGTCAACCGGCTGGCGGGTGGCCTTTTCGATGGCGCGTAGCAGGTACTTCTCACGGGGCGTCATGAACAGAATCGCGTCACCCGAGCGGCCGGCGCGGCCCGTGCGGCCGATGCGGTGCACGTAGGACTCGGTGTCGTGCGGGATGTCGTAGTTGATCACGTGGGTGATGCGCTCAACGTCCAGGCCGCGTGCGGCAACGTCCGTGGCAACCAGGATGTCGATCTTGCCGCTGCGCAGTGCTTCAACGGTGCGCTCGCGCTGCTGCTGGGGGATGTCGCCGTTGATGGCGGCAGCCTGGAAGCCGCGCGCCTTCAGCTTGTCGGCAAGGTCTTCGGTGGCCATCTTGGTGCGCACGAACGCGATGACGCCTTCAAACTCTTCAACTTCGAGGACGCGGGTCAGTGCATCCAGCTTGTGCGGGCCCATGACCTGCAGGTAGCGCTGGCGGGTGTTGGCGCCGGTGGTGGTCTTGGACTTGACCGTAACCTCTGCCGGGTTGTTCAGGTACTGCTTGGAGATGCGACGGATCTGGCCAGGCATCGTGGCGGAGAACAGGGCAACCTGCTTCTCGGCCGGGGTCTGGGACAGGATCTGCTCAACGTCTTCGGCGAAGCCCATGCGGAGCATTTCGTCAGCCTCATCCAGCACCAGGTACTGCAGGTTGGACAGGTCCAGGGACCCCTTGGAGAGGTGGTCGATGACACGGCCGGGGGTACCGACAACAACCTGGGCGCCGCGGCGCAGGCCAGCCAGCTGCGGGCCGTAGGCCGAGCCACCGTAAACGGGGAGCACGGAGAAGTTGTCCATGTACTTGGCGTACGAAGTGAAGGCCTCGGCAACCTGCAGGGCCAGCTCACGGGTCGGGGCCAGAACCAGGATCTGGGTGTCCTTGGTGGGGCCGTTGAGGTCCATCAGCTCGGCCATGCGGGACAGGGCAGGAACGGCGAATGCTGCCGTCTTACCGGTACCGGTCTGGGCCAAACCAACAACGTCGCGGCCTTCCAGCAGCAACGGAATGGTTGCGGCCTGGATGGGGGACGGCTTCTCGTAGCCAACGTCGCTCAGGGCGGACAGCACGCGGCCGTCAATGCCCAGATCGGCAAAAGTTGTGGTGTTTTCTTCTTCTTCGACAGCAGGTGCGTTGTCGGTCAAGTTTTCGGGCATGGTCAAAATGTCCTCATTCATAGGGCCGGGCGGCGGGAATGCCGCATAACAAGAAATCCAGCCGCTACAGGGCATCCCGGGCAGGATCTCGCGCCATGAACAAGCCGTATGCACGGCCGCCAATGTTGAAAACAACACCGCATGGCGTTTCTTTGCCGGCAATCCCCTATGAACGCTACTTGCCCGCTCAAGAACTTGCGGGCCCCATACACTTCAGGCTCCTGCCTCAAAAATTGGGCAGAAAATAAAAGGAGATACCGGAGTGGGGGATATTTAAATTGTAGGGCATAGCCTACCGCCGGACCATGGACAACGTCCACGGAGGGCAGTGAGCTTGCGCACAGCCGCCATGCCCGACGGCGTTTGGCGCCTTAAGCGCCCATGCGCCCGAACCCCGCGGCGGGACCGCGGGGCACGGACATGACGGTGGCGTTGTTATGGACCAGCCAGCCGCGCAGGGACTCCAGCGAGCCGGCCATCTTCTGGGCCGCCAACAGGTAGCCGATCACGGGAATGGCGACTGAGCAGGCTGCAATAACCGTGAAGACGATGATGGCGATGGTTTCTTCCCGTCGGAGATGGTGCTGGCCCCGATGATCACGCCTGCACGGGCCGCCATGATGAGGTTCTTCGGGTTCACAGCCGAAGCAGGAAGCCCCGGACCAGGCCCTTGACGTTCGTCATCGAGTCGATGGCCGGCATCCACTTGGGCAGTGCAGGCTCACCCCACAAGAACCAGCCAAGCGGCCCGCCACGGCTTGAGAGTCAGTTGCGCTTTGGACATGCGCCGGGACGGACCCACCACGCCTGCGCATGGTTGTCCGCTAACCACGCGCAGCTCTTGGAGTTGCGCGTGGTTCATCAAGAACGGTCCGCAGGAGTGGTGAAGCTCGACGGCGCCTAGGTGCTGACGCTGCCGGCCAGGATCTTGGGGAAGCGGGAGTGGAAATGCCGGGACAGCACGAGCTCACCAGACGCTTCAAGTGCCTGCAAAGCCCGGACGTCTTCGATGGTGGGGTTGCTGAAGAACTTTCCGACCGTGATGCCATGGGCCGGGACGTGGTCCACCACGATGGCGTCCCCTGTCTGCGCCTTTCCGTGTTCCAGGACCCGCAGATAGCAGCCCACAAGGCCTGCCTGCGTGAACCGCTTGACCCACTGCGGTTCGCCCATGCGCTCGGCAAAGGTGGCGCACGGGACGCGCGGTGAGGTGACTTCCAGCAACACCTTGCCGATCCTCCACCGCGTGCCGATCACGGCCTCCGTGGTGGCGATGCCCTGCGTGCGCAGGTTCTCGCCAAATAGCCCCGCCGGGATGGGCCGGCCCAGCTCGGCGCTCCAATAGTCTGCGTCCTCCTGCGAGTAGGCGTAGACGGCCTGGTCCGGGCCACCGTGGTGTTCGGTGTCGCCCACGGCGTCGCCAAACACGCCAAAGCGCTTGAACTTCACCTGCCCCTCGGCCGGGCGCTTGTCGATGCCGGTCACGCCGAAGCCCGTTTTGGTGGTGATCAGCTGGTGGACCCGGCAGATGGCAAGGAGGGTGCCGTCCGGAGACGTCAGTTCAGTCATGGTTCCACTCTAGGTGAGTGCAGGCCGCGGAAAACGCCCCGGACGCGGGCATCACCGGTCAGGGCGAAAACCTGTAGCCCATGCCCGCCTCCGTCAGCAGGTGCACGGGCGCGGCGGGGTCGCGCTCCAGCTTCCGGCGCAGCTGCCCCATGTACACGCGCAGGTAGTGGGTCTCCTTCGCGTACGCCGGCCCCCACACCTCGGTGAGGATCTGCTGCTGGCTGACCAGGCGACCCGGGTTGCGCACCAGCAGCTCCAGCACGCTCCACTCCGTTGGCGTCATGCGCACCGCCTCCCCTGCCCGCAGCACCTGCTTGTTGGCCAGGTCCACCGTGAACTCCGCCGTCTCCACCAGGGGTTCGGCAGTCTGCGGCCCGGCCCGCCGCGTCGCAGCCCGCAGCCGTGCCAGCAGCTCGTCGAGCCCAAAGGGCTTCGTCACATAGTCGTCCGCACCGGCGTCGAGCGCCTCCACCTTGTCGTGGCTGCCGTGCCTGGCCGAGAGCACGATGATCGGCACCTCGGTCCACCCCCGCAGCCCGGCAATGACGTCCAGCCCGTCCATGTCCGGCAGCCCAAGGTCAAGCACGACGACGTCAATCGCCTGTGTTTGCGCGGCGGCCAGGGCGGTGGTCCCGTTGGGCGCCGGAACGACTGTGTAGCCGTGGGCGTGCAGATTGATCTGCAGGGCGCGCAGGATCTGGGGTTCGTCGTCAACAATCAGCACGGTGGTCATCGTGGCATCCTCAAAGGTGGTGTCCTCACAGTGTGCGGGAAATTCCGGTGGACAGCGGCATCCGGATGGTCATGGTGAGCCCGCCGCCGGGGGTTTCCTCGGCCTCAAGAACGCCGCCCATGATCTCCGTGAACCCCTTCGCAACAGCCAGCCCCAGGCCCACCCCGGAGCCGCCATGCGGACCGTAGGAGACGTCGTCGAGCCTCTGGAAGGGACGGAACATGGCCACCACCTCCGACGCCGGGACGCCCAGGCCGTGGTCGATGATGCGCAGTTCGCTGGCGGGGTGGCCGCTGATGGTGGCGCTGCCGCTGCCGCCCACGGAACCCACCAGCAGGATGTCGGATTCGGGGGCGTACTTTACGGCGTTCTCCACAATGTTGGCGATGACGCGCTCCAACAGGCCGGGGTCGGCGTCGATGGGAGGCATGTTGGGCGGCAGGTCCCGGCGGACGCGGGCGGCCGGAACGCCGTGCAGCGCCGCGGGCAGCACTTCCGCCCAGCCCACCGGGCCAACAACCGGCCGAACCATCTGGGCGCTGAGCCGGGACATGTCCAGCAGGTTTCCGACCAGCGCATCCATGCGGTCGGCGTAGTGCTCAATGGTGGCGAGCAGCTCGGCCTCGTCCTCGGGGCTGAACGTCACCTCGGTCTGGCGCAGGCTGCTGACGGCCAGCTTGATCCCGGCCAGCGGGGTGCGGAGGTCGTGGGAGACGGCCCGCAGCACGGAGGTGCGGATGATGTTGTCCTGGCTCAGCTGCTGGTTCTCCCGCTGCGTCTGGCTCAGCGCCTCACGCTGTTCCAGTGCGAGCAGGTGGGCCGCAAAGGCACTGAGCAGCCGCCGGTCCCGGGCCGGCAGCACCTTCCCCGACAGCCCCAGCACCCAGTGGTCCGACACTTCCTCCACGGTGTCTGCCTGCCCCGGCTCCTGCGGCGGGTCCTCCCCCGCCGCGGCCTCGACCCGCCAGCGCCCTGGTGCGCCGTCCTGCGCAAAAAGCACCACCGCGCGCATGCCAAAATGTTCCCGGAGCTGCTCCAGGAACACCTGGACGGTGTCCTGTGAGGCAAGAATGCCTCGGGCCAGCTCGCTCAGCGTGGCGGCCTCGGCCCCGGCCTGAACTGCCTCCCGCGAGCGCTTCGCGGACTGGTCCACGGCGAGCGCCACAGCCACGGCTGCCACGAGGAATACTAACAGGGCCAGCAGGTTTTCGGGGTCGTTGATGGTCAGGGTGCCCACGGGCGGGGCGGAGAAGTAGTTCAGCAGCAGCGTCCCCCACACGGCGGCGAGGACGGCCGGCCACAGCCCGCCCACCAGGGCGGTGGCGATGGCTGCGGCCAGCTGGATGACCATGGTGGTCTGCAGGTTCAGCGGCCCCGTGCCCCATTGGACGAGCACGGGCAGCAGGACGGCCAGCACAAATCCGGCCGCGACGCGTTTCTTGTTTAGTTCACCCCGGCTGCGCACGGCTGCCCCGGCGGCACTGTGCGGGTGCGGGACCATGTGCACGTCCATGTCGCCGGCCCCGCGCACCACCCGGGTTCCCACGCCGGGCCCCATGAGGAAGCCCAGCCGCGGCTTCCGGCGCGAGGAGCCAATCACGATCTGTGTGGCCCCGGCGTTGCCGGCAAAGTCCAGCAGCGCCTCGGCGGGGTCATCCCCGCCCACCGAGTGGTAGCTGCCGCCCAGGTCTGTCACCAGCTGGCGCTGCCCTTCCAGGGCCGACGGCGTGTCCCCGGCAACGCCGTCGGCGCGCGGGACGTGCACGGCCAGCAGTTCGCCGCCGCTGACCCGGCTGAGGATGCGGGCCGCCCGGCGCAGCAGCACCTCCCCCTCAGCCCCGCCGGAGAGGCCCACCACCACACGTTCGCGCGTGGGCCAGTTCTCGGCGATGCCGTGGCTGGCCCGGTAGGCGGCCACGCCTTCCTCCACCCGGTCTGCCAGCCACAGCAGGGCCAGTTCGCGCAGGGCGGTGAGGTTGCCCAGGCGGAAGTAATTGGCCAGCGCGGCATCCACCTTGTCGGCGGAGTAGACGTTGCCGGCACTCATGCGCTGGCGCAGCAGTTCCGGCGGGATGTCCACGAGCTCGATCTGTTCGGCCCGGCGCACCACCTCGTCGGGGATGGTTTCCTGCTGCCGGACCCCGGTGATGGCCTCCACCACGTCTCCCAGGGAGGCCAGGTGCTGGACGTTGACGGTGGAGTACACGTCGATGCCGGCGTCGAGCAGCTCCTCCACGTCCTGCCACCGCTTGGCGTTGCCCGCCCCCGGGATGTTGCTGTGTGCGTATTCGTCCACCAGCGCAAGGGCAGGCTTGCGCGCAAGGAGCGCTGCAACGTCGAGCTCCTCAAAGTCTGCGCCGCGGTACGAGAGGGCCCTGGCCGGAATGGTTTCCAGCCCGTCGAGCTGCGCCCGGGTGGCCTCGCGTCCGTGGTCCAGGACGATCCCGGCCACCACGTCCACGCCGGCCGCGGCCTGGGCATGTCCTTCCTCCAGCATGGAGTAGGTTTTGCCCACGCCGGGGGCCGCCCCCAGGAAGATCCGCAATATGCCGCGCGCCATGCTTTATTCTCGCAGGCCGGCGGCTGATTTCCGCCCAGCTTCCAGGGAGTAGTTCAGGGTTGTGGTGTTGACGGAGGGCTGGCCCAGGAAGGCGTTCACCCCTGTGCTCGTGTTCTGTGCAACCAATTCCTTCACGGCAGCCTCGCTGAGGCCGTTGGCGGCCGCAACCCGCGCCACCTGCAAGGCGGCGTAGGCCGGGGAGATGTCCGGGTCCAGCCCGGAACCGCTGGCCGTGACGGCGTCGATGGGCACGGCGTCCGGGGCAACCTTCTCCCTGGCCGCCACTTCTGCCCGGTTCTTGGCCATGGCCTCCACCAGGGCGGCCTGGTTGGGGCCAAGGTTGCTGGCCGACGACGTCGCGGGGTCCCAGCCCACAGCCGAGGGCCGCGGGTAAAAGAACTTGTCCCCCGTGACCGGCTGCGCCAGCAGTGACGACCCTGCAGCCTTGCCGCCGGAGGTGACGATGGAGCCGTTGGCCTGGGCCGGGGCCACGAGCTGGCCCAGGCCAAAGACCAGGGCAGGGTAGGCCAGGCCCAGCAGCAGGGTGGTGCAGAGAAGGAACCGCAAAGCCGTGAAGAGTTGGCGTCCGTAGGCGTTCATGTCAGTTACCAATCGTGGGGATGAGGGAGACCAGCAGGTCGATGAGCTTGATGCCAATGAACGGGGCAATGACGCCGCCCAGGCCAAAGATGAGCAGGTTCCGGGACAGTGCCTTGGCCGCCGAGACCGCCCGGTACTTCACGCCGCGCAGCGCCAGCGGCACCAGCAGGACAATGATGACGGCGTTGAAGATGACGGCGGAGAGGATGGCGCTCTCGGGCGACGCCAGCCCCATGATGTTCAACAGCCCCAGCCCCGGGAACGTTGCGGCAAACAGGGCCGGCACAATGGCAAAGTACTTGGCCACGTCGTTCGCCACCGAAAAAGTGGTCAGCGATCCGCGCGTGATCAGCAGCTGCTTGCCGATGCCCACAATGTCAATGAGCTTGGTGGGGTCCGAATCCAAATCCACCATGTTGGCCGCTTCCTTGGCCGCACTGGTGCCCGAATTCATGGCCACACCTACATCCGCCGCGGCCAGGGCGGGCGCATCGTTGGTGCCGTCCCCCGTCATGGCTACCAGGCGCCCGGCCTCCTGTTCGGCCTTGATCACTGCCAGCTTGTCCTCCGGGGTGGCCTCGGCAACGAAGTCGTCCACCCCGGCTTCGGCGGCAATGGCGGCGGCGGTGATCTTGTTGTCGCCGGTGATCATGATGGTCTTGATACCCATGGCCCGCAGTTCGGCGAACCGTTCCTTCATGCCGGGCTTGACCACATCCGCCAGGTGGATGACGCCAAGAACCTGCGCACGACCGCCGCCGTACGTGGACACCAGCAGCGGGGTGCCGCCGGTCCCGGAAATCTTCAGGACCGCCTCTTGAAGTTTCTGCGGCAGGAACCCGCCGCGCTCCTTCACATAGCGTTCGACGGCGGACGCCGCCCCCTTGCGCACCTCAAGGACCGCCGGGGTTGGGTTGGCGGGATGGCCCGCGGGCAGGTTCAGCCCGCTCATGCGGGTCACGGCGCTGAACTCGATGACCTCCACCTCCGGTGTGAGCGTTGCCGTTGCGTCCAGGCCCGGCACCTCCCCGGCGCCCCCGGCCAGCTCCACTGCCAGGTCGACAATGGAGCGGCCCTCGGGTGTCTCGTCCGCCAGCGAGGACAGGCGTGCCGAATCGATGAGCAGCTGGCGGTCCACGCCGTCGGCCGCCAGGAAGGCAACGGCACGGCGGTTGCCATAGGTGATGGTGCCGGTCTTGTCGAGCAGGAGGGTGGTGATGTCACCGGCGGTTTCCACCGCCCGGCCGGAGGTGGCCAGGACGTTGCGCTGGATCAGCCGGTCCATGCCGGAGATACCGATGGCCGGAACCAGGGCGCCGATGGTGGTGGGGATCAGGCAGACCAGCAGCGCCACCAGCACCACGGGGGTGGGCAGGGCGTTGGCGAAGTTCGCCATGGGGGCCAGCGTCATGGCACAGACCACGAACACGATGGTCAGCGAGGCCAGCAACACGTTCAACGCGATCTCATTGGGCGTCTTTTGCCGGGTGGCGCCCTCCACCAGGGAGATCATCCGGTCCAGGAAAGTCTTGCCGCTGGCCGCGGTGATGCGGATGACGATCCGGTCCGAGAGCACCATGGTGCCGCCCGTGACGGAGCTTCTGTCCCCGCCGGATTCGCGGATGACGGGCGCGGATTCGCCGGTGATGGCGGACTCGTCCACACTGGCCAGGCCTTCGATGACGTCCCCGTCGCCGGGGATGAGGTCCCCCGCCTCGCAGATGACAATGTCGCCCACCTTGAGGTCGGTGCCGGGGACCAGCTCCTCGTCATGCCCGGCCTCGGCGTCACCGTCCCGGCCCGCGCCTGACCCACCGGCCGGCATCAGGGCCCGGGTCCGGCGTCGTGCCATGACCGAGGTGCGGGCGGCGCGGAGGCTGTCGGCCTGCGCCTTGCCGCGCCCCTCGGCAATGGCCTCGGACAGGTTGCCAAACAGCACGGTCAGCCAGAGCCACACCGTGACGATGATGGAGAAGACGGCCGTGGTTGAGCCCGTGGCCAGCTGCTGGATGCTCACGGCTGTGCAGACCATGGAGCCGATCAGCACCGTAAACATGACGGGCGAGTGGACCATTTGGCGGGGGTTCAGCTTGCGGAACGCCAGCGGCAGTGCGGCAAGGGTGTTGGTGGGGTTCATTTGAGCAGTCCTTCAGCAGCCGGGCCCAGGGCGAGCGCGGGGAAGTAGGTGAGTGCGGTCAGGATCAGGGAGATGCCGCCCAGCAGCACGGCAAAGAGCGGTCCGTGCGTGGCCAGGGTTCCCGTGGTGGCGGGGATTTTGCGTTGTTTCGCCAGGGAGCCTGCGAGCGCCAGGACCAGTGCGATGGGCAGGAAGCGGCCAATGAACATGGCCACCGCCAGCATGGTGGCCAGCCCCGGGCCGGAGCTGGTGATGCCGCCGAAGGCTGAGCCGTTGTTGTTGGCGGCGGAGGTGAAGGCGTACAGGATTTCACTGAAGCCGTGCGGGCCCTCCGCGGGCGCCGCTGCCGCGAGCGCAGGCGTTGCGGCGGTGATCGCCGTGCCCAGCAGGACGAGTGCGGGGGTGACAAGGATGTACAGGGCCACCAGCTTCATCTGGGGTGCGCCGATCTTCTTGCCCAGGAACTCCGGGGTGCGCCCCACCATGAGGCCGCCAATGAACACCGCCACCACGGCCAGGACCAGCATCCCGTACAGGCCCGAGCCCACCCCGCCGGGGGCGATCTCGCCCAGCATCATGTTCAGCATGGCGAGCCCGCCGGCCAGGGGCGGCAGGGAGTCGTGGGCCACGTTCACGGCCCCGGTTGAGGTCAGGGTGGTGGCTGTTGCGAACAAGGCGCTGGGGGCAACTCCCAGGCGCTGCTCAAGTCCTTCGCCCACGCCGGTGCCGCTGCCGCTGAAGGCGGCAATGGCCCAGGCCATGAGGGAGGTGGAGATGAGCCAGAACGCCACCATGACGGTGAGGACCGTGTAGCCCTGGCGTTTGTCGCCCACCATGCGCCCGTACATGGCCGGCAGGGAGAACGGGATGAGAAGGATCAGGAACACCTCAAACAGGCTGCTGAATGCGGTGGGGTTTTCGAAGGGGTGGGCCGAGTTGGCGTTGAAGTAGCCGCCGCCGTTGGTGCCCAGGAGCTTGATGGCTTCCTGCGAGGCAACGGGGCCGCCGGGCACTGTTTGCACGGCACCGGTGACAAGGGTGTGGATGCTGGTCCCGCCCCAGTTCTGGATGACGCCGGTGACCATCAGGACCACGGCGCCAACCACGGCCAGCGGCAGCAGGACACGCAGGGTGCCGCGGGCCAGGTCCACCCAGAAATTGCCCAGGTTGCTGGTCTGGGCCCGGACCAGGCCGCGGATCAGGGCCACCACAACAGCGAGCCCCACGGCGGCGCTGAGGAAGTTCTGCACGGCCAGCAGCATCATCTGGATGCCAAAGCCGAGGGTTGTCTCCGGCACATATGTCTGCCAGTTGGTGTTGGTGACAAAGGAGACGGCCGTGTTCATGGCAACCCAAGGGTCCACGGCGCCCATGCCCTGGTTGAAGGGCAGGGCACCCTGCAGCAACTGGGCGAGGAACAGCACCACGACGGAGACGATGCTGAACGCCAGCAGCGAGCGCAGGTACACCTTCCAGTGCTGGTCTGTCTGCGGGTCAACGCCGGTGAGCCTGTACAGCCCGCGTTCCGCGGCCAGGTGCTTGTGGCCCGTGAACGTCCTGGCGAGGTGGGCGCCGAGCGGCTGGTGGACGGCGGCGAGGGCCACCACCAGGATGGCCAGCTGGGTGATGAGCGAGGCGGTGTTCAGTTCCATGGCCGCTTCACCACTTTTCCGGGCGGATGAGCGCGGCCAGCAGGTACACCAGCAGCCCCAGTCCCACCAGCCCCAGAATGAGCCAGGTCAGAAGTTCCACGTTTTTGTCCCCTTTTTCGATGTGCGTTGATGTCTTTCTCAATCGCACACCCGGGGAGGGCTGCCGGCAGCTGTTTTTACGGCTTCTTGACGCCGCCGCAGGGAATTTTGACGGCTTCCTGATCCGGCCCGCGGCGGCTATCCCGGCTCCCGGTCGAATGGGCTTCTGACCTCTTGCGCCGAGCGCTGGCCTTGGTACCAGGGTTCTGGCTCCTGCACCGGGACGCGCACTTATGGAAGTGCATTTGGGCGCAACAGCCAGAACTCAATGCATGCCGTGGCACCCCGTATGGGGTTTCCATGAATTCGCCACGTCCGCAGCGATCGACGCGCCGCCACCGCCGCGTTCCGCCGCCTCAATGACGGGCCTGCGCACGGTTAATCCGTAACCAGGCGCAACTCCAAGAGCTGCACATGGTTAACAAATAACCGTGCGCAGCCGTGACGGAACGAGGCAAAACAGGTCCCAGATGGCAGCTGGACCACAGCACCAACCCGCTGCGCGGAGAAGCGTCAGGAGGAGAAACCGCCGTCGGACTTGATCAGCTGGCCGCTCACCCAGCGCCCGCCCGGCGAGAGCAGGAACGCTGCGGTCGGCGCCACGTCCTCCGGGGTGCCCAGGCGCCCGCCCGGCTGGAGCGCCGCCATGGTTTCCCGGGTGGCTTCATCCATCCAGCCGGTGTCCACGGGGCCGGGGTTGAGGACGTTGGCGCTGATGCCCTGCCCGCCCAGCTCGCGCGCGGCCGCAATCACGATCCGATCAAGTGCACCCTTGGACGCCCCATACGGCAGGTTGAACGCTGTGTGGTCGCTTGTCAGCGCAACGATGGCGCCGCCGTCGGGCGTGGCTTGGCGGGCGAACGCGGCAATCAGCTGCCAGGCGGCGCGGGTGTTGACGGCGAAGTGGCGGTCAAAGGCCTCCACCGAGGTGTCCAGGATGGCCGAATCCACCGATTCGCAGTGCGAGAGCACCATCCCCTCCAGCGGCCCCGCCTCCTGCGCGATCTGGTTCATCAAACGGTCGACGGCGGTCGGGTCACCGAGGTCGCCGGGCAGGGACCACACCTTGGCGCCGGCCCCCTCGAGCTCGGCGGTGAGCGTGCCTACGTCGTCCGGCTGGATGCCCCAGGGCATGCGTTCGTCGTAGGCCTGCCAATAGTTCAGGACGAGGTTCCAGCCGTCGGCTGCGAGCGCGCGGGCGATGGCGGCGCCGATCCCGACAGTGCGGCCCACCCCTGTGATCAATGCTGTTTTGCTGTGCATCGCCCCAGCCTATGCCAGCACCGGTGTGCCCCGTCACCTTGGCACGGCAAACGCGATAACTTGGAAAGGTCCGCTTTATTGGCACGCGAAAGGCAATCATGAGCAGCTCACAGCCCACCCCCACCCCCGGATTTATCCCTGGTCGGGTGACGCGCAGGGCCGCTGCTCCAGCGGGAAAGCCGGGTTCGATTCCCATGAAGCCGGCCGGAGCTGCCGCCGGGAGTGCCGGTGCCGGCGCTGCGAAACCGGTCAAGGGCGGCAAAAAGCCCGTCCCCGCCGCGGCCAAGAAGCCTGACACGGCAACCATCAGCGCCACAATCCGCGAAGCCGCGGCCGCGGCAAAGAAGCGTGTCCTCGCCATCACCAACGCCCATGTGGTGCCAGTTGAAGGTGCACCGTTTGAGGGCACAGTGCTGGTGGAAGGCGGCAAGATTCTTGGTCTGGGCGCCTCCGTCCAGGTCCCGGAGGGTGCCGACGTGCTCGATGCGAAGGGCCAGTGGCTGCTGCCGGGCTTCATCGACGCGCACGTGCACCTGGGCATGGACCCCGAGGGCGAGCTAGGCTCCACGAGCGACGTCAACGAGATGACGGACCCCGTCATGGCGGCGGTCCGGGCGATTGACGCCGTGGACCCCTTTGACCCCGGCTTTGACGACGCACTGGCCGGCGGCATCACCGCGGTCAACGTCAACCCGGGCTCCGGCAACCCGATCGGCGGGCTGGCCGTGGCCATGCACACGCACGGGCGCTACATCGAGGAAATGGTGCTGCGCTCCCCCAGCGGCCTGAAGTCTGCCCTCGGCGAGAATCCCAAGCGTGTTTACGGCGAAAAGAAAAAGACCCCCTCCACCCGGCTGGGCACGGCCTTGGTGATCCGGCAGGCGTTCATGGCCGCGCAGAACTGGATGGCACTGCCGGAGCCGCGCCCGCGTGACGCCCAGATGGAGGCGCTCGCCATGGTGCTGCGCCGCGAGATTCCCTGGCGCCAGCACTGCCACCGCGCGGACGACGTCGCCACGGCCATCCGCCTCGCGGACGAGTTCGGCTACGACCTGGTGATCGACCACGGCACCGAGGCGCACGTGCTCGCCGATGTTCTGGCCGAGCGCGGCACGCCCGTGCTGATCGGGCCCCTGTTCACCAGCAAGTCCAAGCCGGAGCTGCGCGCCCGCTCCATCGCCAACCCGGGCAGGCTGGCGGGAGCCGGCGTCGAAATTTCCATCATCACCGACCACCCCGTGGTGCCGATCAACTTCCTGGTCCACCAGGCGACGTTCGCCGTGCGCGAGGGCCTGGACCGCGATGTTGCGCTGCGCGCCATCACGATCAACCCTGCCAAGGTACTGGGCCTGGACGCGCGGATCGGCTCGCTGAAGGTGGGCAAGGATGCGGACCTGGTGCTGTGGAGCGGGGACCCGCTGGACGTCATGCAGCGGGCAACGCAGGTGTTCATCGGTGGCAAGCCGGTTTACACGTACGACGCCGCCACCCGCCTGGGCGTCTCGGCCTCCCGAGTGTAGCCCCGCCGGGCGCCGGGCCTGCAGCGCCCGTCCTCCCCACCCCCAACCCAAACGCTCTCGCAGCAATGGCAGGTTATTCCGGAACGCTTTCGCACTGGGTGCGACAGGGTTCACGAAAATGCTGCCATTGCTGCGAGAGCGTTTTCAATGGGGGTCAGGTCATGGGGCAGCTTTTTTGGTTGCCCCGAAATGATTGCCCTGGAGTATCAGGCGGGGAGGTTCAGGACCGCTCCGGTGAAGATGAGGTCCGGGTGGATGACAGTGTCGGTGTTGGCCTGGTAGAGGGCCTGCCAGCCTCCCTGGATGCCGAGCTTCGTGGCAATGCGGTCCAAGGTGTCGCCGGATTCGATGGTGTAGGTCTCCCCGCTGAGCGCAACGGTGACGGGTGCGGGCGCCGGGGTCTCAGCGAGTTGCTGCACGGGCGCCTGCGCCACGGGATACTGCTGCACAGGTGCCTGCGGCGCGGTGTATTGCTCCGCGGGCGCCTGTTCAAGCGGCACCACGGCTGCAGCCTGCGGCGCCGCAGCAACCGGGGCGGGTGCGGGTGCGGGTGCTGCGGGGGCATAGGCCGTTCCGCCTCCGCCGCTCAAGCCGAGCTGGGCGGAACAGGACGGCCATGCGCCCCAGCCCTGGCCGGCCTGCACGCGTTCAGCCACGGCAATCTGCTGCTCGCGGGAGGCGTTTTCCGGAGCGCCCGTCCCACCGTAGGCCGCCCAGGTTCCGGGGCTGAACTGCAGGCCGCCGGAGTAGCCGTTGCCGGTGTTGATGGCCCAGTTGCCGCCGCTTTCGCACTGCGCGATCGCATCCCAGGTGCCGCCGTCGGCTGCGTTGGCGCCGGTTCCGGCCAGGGCCATTCCGCCGCCGGCAAGGGCGCCGATGGCCAGAAAACGGCCAATGTTGCGGGTGATTTTGGAGTTTTTCATCGATGCGTTCTCCCGAAGGCCACCTTCGCTCCATCCGTCCCCGGACATCGTCGCGCCACCGTCCAACCCATAGACATGGAGGTTGTTTCCGTGGCCTTCCGCATGACGGTGTGCGGTGTGGGAGGGCCCGGGCAATCGTGGCGGCCAGAGATGCCGCCGGCCCCGCAGGGCATAGCCAAGCCTAAAACGATGCTGAATCGATATACAAATCAGCTAACTGTAACCTTATTGACATATATTTTGTCAGCCAAATGGTGTACTTTAACCGTCGACACCATTTCGCGGGCGGCCGGTCAGCCGGCTGCATCCCCCGGATCCAATGCCCCGGAGGGCCTGCTCCGGGCATTTTCCGCCCGCCGCACCCAGCGCGAACCGGGCCCTTCCGCGGCCGCCTCGTCCTTGTCGTTGAACAAGGTGCACTTGCCCAGGGACAGGCACCCGCAGCCAATGCAGCTGTCCAGCGAGCCCTGCAGCACCTCGAGCTGGCGGATCCGCCGCGCCACCAGCTCCGACCAGCTGGTGCTCAGCCGGGTCCAGTCCCGCTGGGTCGGTGCCCGGTCCACGGGAAGCGAGCCGAGCGCCGTCGTCAGCTCCGCCAGGGTCAGGCCAACACGCTGCCCGGCGGCAATGACGGCGAGCCTGCGGAGCGTGTGTCGCGGAAACGTGCGCTTGTTGCCGGAGGTGCGTTCGGAGCGGATGAGCCCGCGTTCCTCGTAATAGCGGACGGCGGGCACGCTGATGCCTGCGCGGCGGGCAATCTCGCCGATCGCGAGCATCTCATTCGGGGCAATCCGGGTCATGGCCTGAATGCTGCCACGGACGCGGCTTGACCTCAAGTTAGCTTGAGCTAGTTTGGTGGTGGGTGTCCGGTCCCCAACCCCAGGAGTTCACATGTCCACAACCCTGCCTGCACCGTCCCCGCTTTCACCTCAGTTGCGCCTCGCCCCGGTGTGCGGATGCCGACCCGCACCCGCACCCGACATTCCACTCACCTCCCCTGCGGTGTCAGGATCCCGGCCCCTGCAGCGAGTGCTGCTGCGGGTGCTGCGCCGCGCCTCGCGGGCAGCGCGGCCCGCAGCCTGCCCGCTCCCGGAGATGCGCCCGCATGAATCCGCAGCCCTCATGTGGGGCGGGCACCTCATGGGCGTCCGCTGACGACGGCGGCTCCACCTGGCTGCCCTACACGCGGCCCATCACAGTGGGCAAGAATGCAGCCGTGATCGAGTACCGGGCCATCGACGCTGCCGGCAACGTCTCCGCCCCGGCGGTCCCCGTGGTCGTCGCGGCCGCCGGAAACGGCAAGCCGGCAGCCACCCCGGGCAGGGGCTAGCCACAGCACCCCCGCTCACCACAGGACGCTGTCGCAGCAATGAACAACTAAAGCGCGACGCCATCGCAGCACTGACCACTCGTCGGGCAACGCTGTCGCACCCGGTGCGGCAGCGTTGCGGGAAGACCCGCCATTGCTGCGATCGGGCCTCGGATAAAGTGACCATTGCTGCGCTGGCGTCGGTAAAAAGGGGCGCTTATCTGATGCCGCGTCAGAACCGGGGAGCCGCTCTAGGCGAGGGTGTTGAGGGCCTGGTCCAGGTCGGCGATCAGGTCCTCAATGTCTTCAATGCCCACCGACAGGCGGATCAGGTCCACCGGCACGGCCAGCTCGGTCCCCTTGACGGAGGCATGCGTCATCTCCGACGGGTAGTTCATCAGCGACTCGATGCCACCCAGTGATTCCGCCAGCGTGAACACCTTCGTGGATTCGGCCACCTTGCGCGCGGCTGCCTCTCCGCCCTTGAACTGCACCGAAATCATGCCGCCGAAACCGCGCATCTGCTGCGCGGCCAGGGCATGCCCTGGGTGGTCCGGCAGCCCCGGGTACAGCACGCGGGACACCTCCGGCCGGGTGAGCAGCCACTCGGCAACAGCCTGGGCGTTGGAGCAGTGCCGGTCCATCCGCACGCCCAGCGTCTTGAGCCCGCGCGTTGTCAGCCACGCCTCCATCGGCGCGGAGACAGCACCCACGGCGAACTGCACAAAGCCGATCTTCTCGGCGGCCTCGGCGTCGGAGAGGATGATGGCGCCGCCGGAGGCATCCGAGTGCCCGCCGATGTACTTGGTGGTGGAGTGCACCACGATGTCGGCGCCCAGGGCAAGGGGATTCTGCAGGTACGGCGAGGCGAAGGTGTTGTCGACCACCAGCAGCGCCCCGGCCTCGTGAGCCACCTGCGCGAGCGCTGCAATGTCGGTGATCTTCATCATCGGGTTCGACGGTGTTTCCACCCACACCATCTTCGTCGCACCCTCCGGCCCGCCAGCGGCAACAGCGGCAGCCAGCGCCCCGGCGTCGGACATGTCAACGGCGGCGTTGCTGATGCCCCACACGGACAGCACCCGGTTGATGAGCCGGTAGGTGCCGCCGTAGACGTCGTTGCCCATCACGATGTGGTCCCCCGGCACGAGGAGGGCGCGGATGAGGGCGTCCTCGGCGGCCAGGCCGGAGGCGAAGCTGAACGCGTGCGTCCCGCCCTCGAGCGCCGCGAGCTGGGCCTGGAGGGCGTCGCGGGTGGGGTTGGTGCCGCGGCCGTATTCGTAGCCGTTGCGGAGCTTGCCGATCCCGTCCTGCGCGAACGTGGTGGTCTGGTACAGCGGCGGGATGACGGCGCCGGTGGTGGGGTCGGGGGTCTGCCCGGCGTGGACGGCGCGGGTGTTGAAGCCTTCGGTCATGTCATGCTCCTAAAGTCAGTCGTTGAGGTAGTTGAGCAAATCGTGGCGGGTCAGGACACCCACGGGCGCACCCACAAAGGTGACCATGAGCGCGTCCACGTCCTGCAGCTTGGCGCGCGCCGCGGAAATGGGTTCCAGCGAGCCGATGATGGGCAGCTGCGGCTGCATGTGTTCGGTGATCTTGTCCGTCAGCTTGGCCTCATGCCGGAACAGCTTACCGGTCAGGGTGCGCTCGTCGACGGCGCCGATCACCTCGCCCATCACCACGGGCGGCTCGGCCGTCAGCACGGGAATCTGGGAGACCCCGTACTCGGCCATGAGGTTGATGACGTCGCGCACGGTCTCATTCGGGTGGATGTGCACCAGGTCCGGCAGCTGCCCGGTCTTGGCCTTGAGCACGTCGCCGATGGCGGGCTGGTCGGTGGCCTTCAGGAAGCCGTACGACTGCATCCATTTGTCGTCAAAGATCTTGGCCAGGTAGCCGCGGCCGCTGTCCGGCAGCAGCACGACGACGACGTCCCCGGCTCCCAGCCCCTTGGCCACTTCCAGCGCGGCCACCACGGCCATGCCGGAGGAACCTCCCACGAGCAGGCCCTCCTCGCGCGCCAGGCGGCGGGTCATGGCGAAGGAGTCGTTGTCGGACACGGCGATGACCTTGTGCGGGACGGTGGGGTCGTAGGATTCCGGCCAGATGTCCTCCCCGACCCCCTCCACCATGAAGGGACGCCCCGTGCCGCCCGAGTAGACAGAGCCCTCGGGATCCGCCCCGATGATCTGGACCTCCCCGCCGTCGTCCTTGGACCGGTTGGCGGAGACTTCGCGCAGGAAGCGGCCCGTGCCGGTGATGGTGCCGCCGGTGCCCACTCCCGCCACGAAGTGGGTGACGCGGCCGTCGGTGTCGCGCCAGATCTCGGGGCCGGTGGTTTCGTAGTGACTGAGCGGGCCGTTTTGGTTGGAGAACTGGTCAGGCTTGTAGGCGCCGGGGATCTCCTTGACGAGGCGGTCGGAGACGCCGTAGTAGGACTGCGGGGAATCGGCGGCGACCGCCGTGGGCGTCACCACCACCTCGGCACCGTAGGCCTGGAGCACGGCGCGCTTGTCCTCGCCCACCTTGTCGGGGACCACGAACACGCAGTTGTAGCCGCGCTGCTGCGCCACCAGGGCCATGGCCACGCCCGTGTTCCCGCTGGTGGGCTCCACAACGGTGCCGCCGGGCAGGATCTTGCCCTCCCGCGCCGCCTCGTCGAGCATCTTCACGGCGATGCGGTCCTTCGCGGAGCCGCCGGGATTCAGGTATTCCAGCTTGACCAGCACGGTGGCGGCCAGCCCATCGGTGACCTTGTTCAATTTCACCAGCGGCGTGTTGCCGATCAGGTCCAGGACGGAATTGGCATACTTCATAAGTCCCAAGGTAGACCCGCGGCGGCGCCCGGGCCAATGAACATTACCTTGTGGGGCTTTTTTTGCCCTGGTTCCGGGCAGCAGCCACCACCCAAAGCCGGCGTATCCCGGCTAGAATTCGCTCATGGAATACACCCAGGACATCGTGGTCAACGTGCCGCGGGAGCGGTTCATCGAGCTGTTCGACAACCCGGACCTGATGCCGGAGTGGATGGAAGGCCTGCTGAGGTTCGAACCGCTGACGGGTGTGCCCGGCCAGGAGGGTGCCACCTCACGGCTGACGTACAGGCGCGGGCGCGGAACGCTGGAAATGGTGGAAACCATCACCCGCCGCCAGCTGCCGGAGCACTTCGACGGCGTCTACGAAGCCAAGGGCGTGCACAACATCTCCAACAACCAGTTCATCGACATCGACGGAATCTCCACACGCTGGGTGGCCCACAACATCTTCGAAATGACCGGCTTTATGAAGATCGTCGGCCTGCTGTTCGGCTCCATGTTCCGGAAGCAGACCCTGGAGACCATGCAGGCGTTCAAGGACTTCGCCGAAAACCGCACGCCCTAGAATTGAAGGATGCTCACCGCCGCAGATCCCCTGCCCAGCCGTCCGCAACGGGTCCTGGTTGCGGGCGTCTCCGGCAGCGGCAAGACCACCCTGGCTGCACAGCTCAGCAAAATTCTCCAGCTGCCGCATACGGAAATCGATTCCTTGTTCCACGGGCCCAACTGGGAGCCGCGCGCGGACTTCATGTGCGACGTCGACCGTCTCACCCGGGAGCCGCGATGGGTCACGGAGTGGCAGTATTCCTCCGCCCGGCCCGTTCTGGCGGAGCGGGCCGACATCCTCATTTGGCTGGATTATCCTGTCTGGCACTCCATGTCCCGGCTCATCCGGCGGACCGTTTCGCGCAGATTGCGGGGCGTGGAACTGTGGAACGGCAACTTCGAAGGCCCGCTGTGGGGCATGGTCACGGACCGCGACCACATTATTCGTTGGGGCTGGCGGACACGGCACAAACTACGCAAGCTCGTCCCCACCCTTGAGGACAAGTTTCCGCAACTAACTGTGGTTCGGATGCGGTCGCAACGCGATGTGGACGTGTGGCTGCGCGGCTTGGCGGAGCCAGCCACTTCCGGTGCCGATGCCGCTGGCAAAGCCGAAAGCAATGCTGCATGAACGCCGCAGAGACTGCCCCGCACGGCCAGGAGGTTCAGGACCTGGCCACCCTGACCCTGCTGCGGAAGGCCCGGGACCTGATCGACAGGGACTATGCGCAGCCGCTGGACGTGGCAACCATCGCGGCGAAAGCGTTCATGTCGCCCGCGCATTTTTCCCGCAAGTTCCGGGCGGCATACGGCGAGACCCCGTACTCCTACCTCATGACCCGGCGCATTGAGCGGGCCTCCGCCCTGCTGCGCGCAGGCATGTCCGTGACGGATGCGTGCATGGCCGTGGGCGCCACCTCCCTGGGTTCCTTCAGCTCGCGGTTCACCGAGATCATGGGCGAGACGCCCAGCAGCTACAAGTCCCGCGACCACAGCGCCATCGAGGCCATGCCGCCGTGCTTCGTCAAGGTCACCACGCGGCCGTCCCGCAACGGGGCGTCCGCGAAGGCCGCGGCAACGGGTGCCGGCGGCACCGCGAACTCGAGCAGGATTGAAGAAGCCCCGGCGCCTGCACGGCACTAGCGTAAGTGCCATGACTATTTCACTTCAGTACACGCACCTGACAGTCAACGACCCCGACGAGTCCATCGCCTTCTACCGTGACGCACTGGGCCTGGAGGTCCAGAACGACGTCAGCAACGGCGAGTTCCGCTGGGTCACCATGGGCACCGGCACACAGCCGGGCCTGGGGATCGTCCTTTCGGAACCGCATGCCGGGCGTTCCAAGGAGGACGGCGACGCGCTGGCCACCCTCCTGGCAAAGGGCGTCCTGCCCATGATCAACTTCACGGCCTCAGACCTCGACGCCACCTTCGAGCAGGCGGTCTCCGCCGGCGCCGAGGTGCTCCAGGAACCCATCGACCAGCCGTGGGGGCCCAAGGACTGCGCCTTCCGCGACCCCTCCGGCAACATGGTCCGCGTCGCCCAGGTCTAACCCAGGCAAAAATGCGCCCGTTCCCCATTAATGCGCCCCGGAGAGCGGGCGCATTAGTGGGGAACGGGCGCATTTCTCGTCCCGGCAGCCTCTACCGGCTGCGAAGGGCTAGATCAGTTCGTCTGAGAGGTGGTTCGGGGTGCCGAAGCGGTGCGCCGTGATGCTGACGGCCTGCTCGTGCAGGAACGGCAGCATCTCCACGCGCCCGGCCTCGGTGACCTCACCGTGGTAGATCGCCAGGTCGGGGCGCCCGCCGGTCGCCTCATACACGGAGGCAGCATCCCCGCCGATGAGGCGGATGCGCCCGGCACCGAAGCGCCGCGCCTTGGTGAGGAAGTCGGCGTCGTTCTCCTTGGCCACGGGGATCCGCAGGCTGAACAGCAGCGCCTGAACCTCGCTTGGAAGTGCGACGGCGGTGGAGACTTCCGGTGTTGCCCCGGCCAGGATTCCTGCCGCCAGCACGCGCAGCAGCTTCGCGAGGGACTCGCCCTCGGCCAGGCGCACAAGCGGGTTGAGCGTCCGGTAGCGGAACACATTGCGCTCCGCGGACAGTGCGGATACGTCCTTGGCGGCACCGAACTCGGCGGCCCAGGCGGCGGCGTCGCTGTGCAGCGAACGCGTCAGGAAGGCCTGCTCGCCGTCGGACAGTGATGATGCGGCGGAGAGCAGCTTGCGGACGGCATCGCCCAGCGGAGCCGTCGCGGAAGCCTCGGCAGATGCCCAGGAGCCCAGGCCCATCAGGTAGTTCGGCCCGCCGGCCTTGGTGCCCGGGCCAACAGCCGACTTCTTCCAGCCTCCGAACGGCTGGCGCTGCACAATGGCGCCGGTGATGCCGCGGTTCACGTACAGGTTTCCGGCCTGGACGGTGTCCAGCCAGAGACCGATCTCCGCGGAATCCAAAGAGTGCAGGCCAGAGGTGAGGCCGTAGTCGATGGCGTTGACCATGGAAATGGCTTCTTCCAGGGTGTCGGCGGTCATGATGCCCAGGACGGGGCCGAAGAACTCGGTCAGGTGGAAGTGGGAGCCCGCAGCGACACCGGTGCGCACGCCGGGAGACCAGAGCCGGCCGGATTCGTCGAGCTGCCTGGGCTCGATGGCCCAGGCCTCGCCGGCGTCCAGCGTGGTGAGCGCGCCCAGCAGCTTGCCGGCTGCAGGTTCGATGACCGGGCCCATCTGCGAGGTGGCCACGGCCGGGTAGCCAACGTTCAGGCTGGAGGCGGCGTCGAGCAGCTGGTTGCGGAAGCGGGTGGATTTCGCAACGGAGCCCACCATGATGACCAGCGAGGCTGCGGAGCACTTCTGCCCGGCGTGGCCAAACGCGGACTGCACCACGTCCTTGGCCGCCAGGTCAAAGTCTGCGCTGGGCGTGACGATGATGGCGTTCTTGCCGGAGGTCTCGGCCAGCAGGGGCAGGTCGCGGCGGAAGCTGCGGAAAAGCTCGGCGGTCTCGTAGCCGCCGGTCAGGATCAGCCGGTCCACGGACGGGTGCGCCACCAGCGCCTGGCCCAGTTCGTTCTCGCCTAGCTGCACCAGTGCCAGGACCTCGCGCGGCACGCCGGCGTCCCACAGGGCCTGGACCATGAGGGAGCCGCTGCGCTGCGCCTGCGGTGCCGGCTTGATGACAACGGCGGAGCCCGCGGCAAGTGCCGACAGCGTGGACCCGGCCGGGATGGCCACGGGGAAGTTCCACGGCGGCGTCACGACGGTGAGCTTCGCCGGGACGAACGTGGCGCCGTCGACCGTTTCCAGGTCCTTGGCGCGCTCGGCGTAGTAGTGGGCGAAGTCCACGGCCTCGCTGATCTCGGGGTCACCCTGGTCCAGCGTCTTGCCGGTCTCGGAGGCCATGACCTCGAGCAGTTCGGCGCGGCGCTCATTCAGCAGGTCGCCGGCGCGGTGCAGGATGGCGGCGCGCCCGGCCCCGCCCAGTGCGGCCCATTCTGCTGAATGGTCGACGGCGGCTGCCACGATCCGCTCCAGCGCGGCGGCGTCGGTGACGGTGGTCTCCGCGACGAGGCTGACGCCCAATTCGGAACCCGGGATGCGGGCCAGGATGTCCGCGCCCCAGGCACGGTTCGGGGCCAGGGCGGGGTCGGTGTCGGGGGTGTTGGCGAATCCGCCGGCCGGGGCGGCGGCGGGAGCGGCGGTGCGGTCCTGCACGCGGTTGGTGGGCGGAACGGCGTCGTCAAGGTCTGCGAGCGAGGCCAGGAAGCGCTGCCTCTCGCGCTCGAACAGGGCCTCGTTTTCGGAGAGCTCGAACACGGCGGACATGAAGTTGTCCTGGCTGGCGCCCTCTTCCAGGCGGCGGATCAGGTAGGCGATGGCGACGTCGAACTCGGCAGGATGCACCACGGGCGTGTAGAGCAGCAGGGATCCGACGTCGCGGCGGACGGCCTCGGCCTGGCCGGTGGCCATGCCCAGGAGCATCTCAAATTCCAGCTGGCCGGAGGTGGAGCTGATGCCGCGCTGCTTGGCGAGGAGCCAGGCGTGGGCCACGTCAAAGAGGTTGTGCCCGGCCACGCCAATGTGGACGTTGTTGATGTGTTCGGGGGTCAGCGCGTAGTTCACGATGCGCTTGTAGTTGGTGTCGGAGTCCTGCTTGGTGCCCCAGGTGGCGAGCGGCCAGCCGTTGACGGAGGCCTGCACCTGCTCCATGGGCAGGTTTGCGCCCTTGACGATCCGCACCTTCACGGGTGCGCCGCCGCCTGCCCGGCGGGCTGCGGCCCACTCCTGCAGGTCGATCATGGCGGCAAGGGTGTCGGGCAGGTACGCCTGCAGCACGATGCCGGCCTCGAGGTGCTTGAACTCCGGCTTGTCGAGGATGCGCTTGAACACGGCGATGGTCATGCCGAGGTCCTTGTATTCCTCCATGTCCAGGTTGATGAATTTGGCCTTGGGGAAGGAGTTGGCCAGCGTGTACAGCGGGGTGAGCTTCTCCACCACGTGGCTGACGGCGTCGTCAAAGGCCCACGGCGAATGCGGGGCCACGGTGGAGGATTCCTTGATGGAGACGTAGTCGACGTCGTCCCTCGCCAGGAGTTCGAGGGTTCCCCTCAGGCGCCGGTCGGCTTCCTTTTCACCCAGCACGGCCTCGCCGAGGAGGTTGATGTTCAGGTCCACGCCGCCGGCGCGGATCTTGGCGATGGCCGGGCCCAGCTTGGCGTCGGTGGCGTCCACGATCAGGTGGCCCACCATCTCGCGCAGCACCCGGCGGGCGATCGGGATGACAATCTGCGGCAGCACGGGGGCCATGACGCCGCCGAGGCGGACGGCGCCGCGCATGTACCAGGGCAGGAACGCGGGGACCTTCGGCGCCAGTGCCGCCAGGTTGCGTCCGGCCACGGCCAGGTCCTCGGGGCGGATCACGCCGTCCACAAATCCCACGGTGAAGTCCAGCCCGTTGGGGTCCTTCAGGACACCGGCGAGGCGCTGGGCGGAGAGGTCGGCGGGGAACTTGGCGGCTTCGGTGAGCCAGTGCCGGACCAGGGCTACGGTCTCGTCGGCGAGATCGTCGCTGGGGACCGGAATGTTGGCGGCGGTGGCCGCGTGGGCGGTGCTTGTCATGGCTGCTGGTGCGTTCTTTTCTGTTGTTGGGGAGCTGCTGGAACAATGGTTCTCATCACCAGTATGAGACCAATATTCATTTAGCAAAAGTGGTGATTTATGATGTATATTAATCACTTTTTCTAAACTGTCTGGAGGCGTCCATGCTGGACCTCAAACGGCTGCGCATGCTGCGTGAACTGCACCTGCGCGGAACCCTGGCGGACGTCGCCGCGGCGCTGCAATACAGCCCCTCCGCCGTCTCCCAGCAGCTCGCCCTCTTGGAGAAGGAAGCCGGGGCAAAACTGCTGCGCAAGGTGGGCCGGCGCGTGCAGCTCACGCCCCAGGCCGAGATCCTCGTGGCACACACCGCCGAAATCCTGGAGACCCTGGAGCGCGCGGAGGCCGACCTCTCCGCGTCGCTGTCCACCGTGACCGGCACGGTCAAGCTGGCCGTGTTCCAGTCCGCGGCCCTGGCCCTGCTGCCCAACATGCTCACCGCCATGGCGCAAAGCTACCCGGAGGTGCGCATCGAAGTGGTCCAGCGTGAACCCGAAACCGCCCTCTACGAAACCTGGGCGCGCGACTTTGACCTCGTGGTCGCCGAGCAGTACCCCGGCCACGCTGCCCCGCTGCACCCCGAACTGGACCGCGCCACGCTCACCACCGACGCCATCCGCCTCGCCGTGCCCAATGAGGGCGTCGCCGGAGGCATGTCCCGGCTGCTGACCGGGCCCATCACCGGCATCCAGGACACGGCGCGCCTGCCCTGGGTCATGGAGCCGCACGGCGCCGCCTCCCGCCACTGGGCCGAGCAGACCTGCCGCCAGGCCGGCTTTGAACCGGACGTCCGCTTTGAAACCGCCGACCTCCAGGCCCAGATCCGCCTCATCGAATCCGGCAACGCCGTGGGCCTCATGCCCGACCTCATGTGGACGGGGCGCCCGCCCGCACTGACGCTGCTGGACCTGCCGGACCTGCCCCGCCGCACCGTGTTCACCTCGGCACGCCTGGCCTCGCGCCTCCGCCCGGCCATCCTCGCCTGCCGGGAAATCCTGACCCAAGCCGCCGAGGGCCTCTCCGCCGACACCCCAGCCCCAACGCCGCACCACATAACACCCATTTTCGGCGAACCCCGCATCACTTAAAGACCGTTTTCGGCGAACGCCGCATCACATGCGGATGGACCGTGACTCCTCCAGCGTTGTCCGAGAGGCAGCCAGCGGGACTTCATGGCCGGACAGCCAGCTTTCCTGACCGCGCCTGCATCAAAGATGCGGCGTCAGCAAAAACATGGCGTTATGTGGTGCGGGGATGGTGGAAAGTGGCACTTATGTGATGCAGCGTTGGGGGCTGGGGAAGCACGACGGCGGACGGACGGCTTGGCTAGGCCAACTCCCTGACCACGGGGCCCAGTAGGCGCCGCAGCTGCTCGGGATCTCGGCGGGCAGCTGCGCTCATGAGCACTTCGGTCGGCGCTGTCCGGTACAGCCAGAACCCTTCCACCGGCAGGATCGCCAGGTTCAGCGTGAAAGGGGCCGCCTTCCGGCCAAGCTCCTTTTCAATCGAGCGCACCAGCTTCGCCGGGTAGCCGCCCTCCGCCTTGAGGTTGTTGTGGAAATGCTTGAAGTGGCCATCGTGCGCGATGTCGGCCGCCGCCACTGCCTCATCAAAATACCGGGCTGCCATGTCACGGAAGCTCGGGGCGCGGCCCTCGAGCGAAAAGTAGTCGATGGACCCGCCGCGCGGAATGGCATGAGGGTCCGCCAGCAGGCCCGAGAACCAGGCCGTCCATTCACCGGCCAACACGATGTCGAGCTCGGGCCCGGTTACCGGAATGCGCTCGGGCACCGGCGGAACCAGCGGCGGAATGAAGAACGGATCGGTGGCCGGCAGCTTCAACACGTCACGAATGTACAGGGCCACGGTAAGCGGCCACGACAGTTCCTCACCCATTTGCCAACTTGCCGGAGCCGCCTTCCTGCCCCACAAGGTCCCAACCCGTTGCATGACTTTCCCGTTCTCTTCGCGCCCCTGTTCCGCCCAGCCTAGGTCCGCCGTCTAACTTTGGATAGAGGTCCAGGCTGCTGCTGGATCGGCGCGCTACGCAAGCTCCAGCAGCTCCCCCACCTCGCAGTCGAGGGCCCGGCAGATGGCCAGGAGGGTAGAGAAGCGGATGGCCTTCGCGCGGTCGTTTTTCAGCACGGAGAGGTTCACGATGCTGATGTCCACCAACTCAGCCAACCGGGTCAACGTCATTCCACGCTCGGCGAGGAGCTCGTCGAGACGGCAGTGGATGCCGGATTCTTCTTCGTCGGGCATTAGACCAACCCCGCGGTGTCTTTTTGCACCTTGTTGCCTTGGCGGAACAGTTCGGCCAGAACTATGAGCGCCAGCGCGGCCCCGACCGGCCAGAAGTTAAATTCCCACGCGTACGAGACCGAGGGCAGGCCGATGATGCTTTGGATGTCCGTGTACGTGATTGTTTCGCTGCTGAGCCGCCATCCCGCGGCGCCAAGGACTTGCTCAGAAGCGATTGAGCCTCCAATGATCTGAAAAACCTGCCACGCAATACCCGCCAGCAAGGTCACACCGGCCAATTGCTGCATGGTGCGCACGAGTTGTGGCGCGAAAAGCGTGCCACAAAGGAGGCTGCTGCACAGCCGCACCACCGTAAGGCCCACAACCACGGCCAGGGCCACCTGTGACAGCACTGCGCCGGCCAACATGAGCCTGGCATCCAGCTCGAGGCCGCTGACACCAACCATTGCCCAGGTGAAACCGCCGTATTCCACAGGAGCCAGCGGCGTCTCCATGGTCACGTTGTCTGGCAAAGTGGGCCAAAACTGCTGCACGGGCAGCTTCACCGTGACAACGTCCTGCCAGATGGTGCGAATGATCTCGGCCAACCCCGCGATGGCAGAAACCGCCACAAAGATCCACGCAATCCGGCGGGTGGTCCGCACCATGCCGTGGCCGGCAACCGCCCCGGGAGCCTTGACGCCGCGGCGCCCGGCGAACAGGATCATGGCTACAGTGCCAAGAACAAGAATCACCAGCAGCCACGACCACCATGTTGAAAAGACCATCTGCCCCACACCTTAACGTTGATCGATAATAACGATAAACGTTAAGTTATCATCCCATTGCCTCTCCGCCAAGCCCCGATGTCAGCTCCGCATGCGACCATGGAACCATGACAGCCGCAGCCCTGACCGCACCCGCCGCGGTCTGGGATGCCCGCGGCCCGTACTCGCTCCCCCAAACACTGGGCATCCTGGCCCGCGGCCCCGGCGACACCACCATCCGCCTCTCACCCGGCGCCGCCTGGCTGGCGTTCAACACCCCCGCCGGCCCAGCCACCCTGGGCATCACCCAGCGCGGCGCCGAGCTGCACGCCCGCGTCTGGGGCCCCGGCGCGGACCACGCGCTGGTCGGTGCGCCGGCGCTGCTCGGCATCGAAGACGACTGGTCCCACTTTGACTCCCCCGCCTTTGCCGCATCGCTCCCCCACCGCATCCGGGAAGCACGACGGCGAAACCCGGCAGTGCGCCTGCCTTCCACCGGGCGGGTGGTTGACGCGCTGGTGCCGGCCATCCTTGAGCAAAAGGTCACCGCGATTGAGGCCCAGCGGGGCTACGCCACGCTGTTGCGGAAGTTTGGCACCCGCGCGCCCGGCACCGGAGCCCATCCGACCATGCCGGAAGACTTGAGGGTGGCGCCCACACCAGAGCAGTGGGCCGCCATCCCCTCGTGGGAATGGCACAGGGCGGGTGTTGGACCACAGCGCTCGGCGACGGTGCAGCGGATGCTGCGCTCGGCGTCGGGCCTGGAACGGCTGGGCCAACTCCCCGCGGACGAGGCAGGACGGAAAATGCAATCCATCCCCGGCATCGGGGTATGGACGGCTGCGGAAGTCACGCAGCGCACGCACGGCGACGCCGACCAGGTTGCCGTGGGCGACTACCACCTGGCCGCCTATGTGGGCTGGGCGCTGGCCGGGAGGCCTGTGGATGATGCCGGCATGCTGGAGCTGCTGGAACCGTGGCGCGGGCACCGGCAGCGCGTGGTGCGGATGCTGCAGCTGAGCGGATTCCGCAAGCCCTCGTTCGGGCCGCGCATGACCATCCAGGACCACCGCGGGCACTGAACCGGCCGCGCCCGGTAGGCTTGTTCCATGAGCGAGATCATCAACCTAAAAGCCACCTTCATCCCCAACGAGGGCGAATTCTTCCGCGTGAAGCTCGCCCTGGACATTGCCATCGAGCAGGTCGTCGAGGAACCCGGCTGCATCCAGTACGAAATCACCGAGGAATCGGAAGAGAAGATTGTGCTGACCGAGCAGTGGGCTTCCGAAGAAGACCTCGACAAGCACAGCAAGGGCATCGCCGTGCAGGACCTCAACGAGTCCCTGAGCGCCCTGCTCGCCGAGCCGGTCAAGCTGGAACGCCTCTAACAGCGGAACCCGCGGCCGGCCCCACCGGGGACACCGCAAAAATACGGATATGGCCCCCACATCAGTGATGTGGGGGCCATATCTGCGAGTTCAGGGTACTGGCTACTCTGCGGCGGTTTCCTCCTGCTTGGCGGCGACTGCCGCGTGGACTTCCTTCATGTCCAGGGCCTTGACGGCGTCAATGACGGAGTCCAACTGGGTGCCGCTCAGCGCGCCGGGCTGGGCGAAGACCAGGACCTTTTCACGGAACGCCATGAGCGTGGGGATGGAGGTGATGTTGGCTTCCGCGGCCAGCTGCTGCTGCGCCTCCGTGTCCACCTTGCCGAAGACAATGTCGGAATGCTTTTCCGAGGCAGCTTCAAACGTGGGGGCAAACCGCAGGCAGGGCTGGCACCATCCCGCCCAAAAATCAACGATCACAATGTCGTTGCCCTCAATGGTCGGTCCAAAAGATTCAGTGGTGATTTCAACTGTAGCCATGGTCTCTACGCTACGTGAGTGCAGAAACCGTGGCTACCTGTTTCGCTGAGCGCGTGAGCGGGAATAGTGCCGTGCACGACGGCGGAACGCAGCCTGCGCCGCCGGCCCGCCCAAGGTGCCGGGGAGGAAGCTACACGCCGGCGGGTTCGTGGGCCACCAGGAACTTCCGCCCGCCAAGAATCACACAGGCGCTGACCAGCACCATGGCCGCGGCCACCAGGAAGGTGACGGAGGCGGAGGAATGCTCGGCGATCTTGGCGGCCAGGAACGGCGCCAGGGCCCCGCCCATCCAGCGCACGAAGTTGTAGCCGGCGCTGGCCACAGGCCGGGGCGAATCCGAGACGGACATGGCCATCTCGGTGAAGAGCGTGTTGTTGATGCCCAGCAGCGCGCCGGAGGCGATGGTCAGCACCACGATCACAGCTATGGAATGGCCGGCGGCCAGCGCAAGGCCGACCAAGATCAGCATGAGCCCCAGCAGGGAGGCGGTCAGGGCCCCGGTGGCACCGAAGCGGCGCTGCACCAGTGGCGCCACGAAGACGGAGAAGACGGCCACGGCCACACCCCAGCCGAAGAACACGGCGCCGATCCCGTAGGCGTCAAAACCCAGGATGAACGGCACGAACGCCAGGATCGTGAAGAAGCCGTAGTTGTAGAACAGGGCGCTGCCGGCCGTGGTGCGCAGGCCCTTGTGGCCCAGGGCCAGGAGCGGGTCGCGCAGGCGGGTCTTGACGGCCGGGACAGGCGTTTTCGGCAGCAGCACCATGACGAGGATGAACGCGATCGCCATGGCCGTGGCCGTGCCGAAGAACGGCGCGCGCCACTGCCAGCCGCCCAGCAGCGCCCCCATGAGCGGGCCGAGCGAGAGCCCCAGGCCCAGCGCCGCCTCGTACAGGATGATGGCGGTTGCCGCGCCGCCGGACGCCACGCCCACCATGACCGCCAGCGAGGTCGCCACGAACAGCGCGTTTCCCAGGCCCCAGCCGGCGCGGAATCCCACCAGCGCATCCACCGTGTTGGACATGCCCGACAGCGCTGAGAACGCCACGATGATGCCCAGGCCGATCAGGAGCGTCTTCTTCCCGCCAATGCGCGAGGACACAAACCCCGTCACAAGCATGGCGATGGCTGTCACCAGGAAGTAGCTGGTGAACAGCAGCGACACCTCGCTCGGGGTGGCCTTCAGGTTTTCGGCGATCGCCGGCAGGATCGGGTCCACCAGCCCAATCCCCATGAACGCGAACACGGCCGCGAACGCCACCGCCCACACCGCCTTGGGCTGCTTGAGCATGGACTGCTTTTCGGCTTGGAGCGCCCCGCCCGTTTGGTGGCGTGTGTCCGCTGCGGCATTGGCCTGCACTTGTTTCTCCTGTTTTTGATGTTCGACGCCGGAGCGCGCCTTGTGCGCCCCGCGCCGCCTTTAGTCTTTGGTTGGCTGGGGCGCCGGCGCGGGATTGTGTCCCTGTGCCGGCTGGTCCTGCTGCGTGCCGGTGCCGTGCCCGCCGGCCAGTGCTTCGTTGAGCTTGGCGATCGCGGGCAGGGCTGCGGCGATGGCCTGGACCTCTTCACCGCTGAGGGTTTGCAGTGCCCGCGCCATGGAGCCGTTGCGGCGGGTGTTGGCCGCCTCGCGCACATCCTGCCCCTTGGAGGTGAGCCGGACCAGGACTCCGCGGGCGTCGGCCGGGTCGGGGACGCGCTCCACCAGTTCCGCCAATTCCAGCTTGATGATCTGCTCGGTGGCGCTGGGCACCTTGATGCCGGCATTGCGGGCGATGGCACCCACCCGCATCGGCCCAACGGCAACCATGTTCAAGGTGCTCAGGTGGCCGATGCTCAGCTCGCCCTCGGCATCCATGGACCGGACCAGGAACACGGCCTGGCGGAGGATGTCGCGGTACCGACCGGCCAATTCCTGAATATCACTTGTCATAGTTAGTCAGCCTAACTATTAGGTGCCCTAACAGTCAAGCTGCAGGTCTCCGTGCACTGCCAATCGCCAAGGGCACGGGCGCGGTTTCACCGGGTCTTGGGCAACCGGACGCCTGAAGTTCACAGCGAATTAACCGGGCACGCGCATGCTAGCCGTATCAACCAAACGTAAAAAGGAAGCAGCGATGACTTTCATAGAAGGAGATCCCATGGCACGCCCCGTTCACCACCACGCATTCATCAACCCCGAGAACCACCAGGTCTGGCCCGTGCTGGCCAAGAATGACCCGGTGGCCCTGATCAACGACCGGGGCTGGCGCCTTTCCGGCAGGGTGGAAACCCTGTCCAACGACCGCCAGTGCCTGTGGATCCTTCTGGATGCAGGCATGGGCCGCCAGCTGATCCACCACCAGGACGGCTTCGTTCTGGAGAACACCGCACACTGACGGCCCGGCATCCCCGCGTTCAGACGTTGCGGATCGCAGCGCTGCCGCCTTCAGGGGCTAAAGCTCAGACCTTGGCCTTGCGGTATCCGGCCTTGACGGCGGCGGTCTCGGTGGCGAAGCAGGCCTCCGGATTGGTGATGTTGTAGTAGCGCTGCCCCGGCATGTGGTAGATCATGCTTGACCGGTTTCCCTTGATGGGCGCCCACGACGGGCAGGTGGTCTTGTTGATCGGCGTGGTCACGGCGGGCTTGGGTGCGGCCGCGACCTTGACATATTTTGTTGCCGAGTAGGAGCCGTTGTAGTTGCCCTGGGCAGGCACGTGAGCGGACCACTTGCCCGAAACCGAGGACGTGGCCGATGCCTTGAAATAGCCAGTGGATCCGGTCTTGAGGCTTCGGACAAGCTTCTTCGGTGCCGTGCCGTCAGGATCAAAGTACACGTTGACCGTTACGGCCCCGGTCTTCACCCACGACGATCCGGACGCACGCTGCACCTGGCCCGAATACGTGATCGCCTTGCCCTTGGTCACCGTTGCCGGGCCGGCCGCAAAGCTGCCCACCCGCGTGGCGACCTTGGCGCGAACAACTTTCACATATTTGGTGACTGACGATGACGCCTTGTAGGTTCCCCGTGCCGGCACAGTCACAGACCACTTGCCTGAAACCGTGGATGCCGTGGCGGACTTGAAATAGCCGGTGGCGCTGGTCTTGATGGTCCGCACATACTTCTTCGGCGCCGTGCCGTCAGGGTCAAAGTAGACGTGGACGGAGACCGCCCCGGTCTTCACCCAGGACTTGCCGGACGCGCGCTGTACCTGGCCCGAATAGGTGACTGCCTTGCCCTTGGTGACGGTTGCCGGGCCGGCCGCAAAGCCGCTGACGCGCGTGGCGATCGTGGCTGCCGCTTGTGCAGGGGCAGGCGCCAGAAGCACGGGCAGCATGAGGGCCAGGGCCGCCAGTGCGGCAAGTAGGATTCGGCGCAGCTGCGGCGCGGTGCGGGACGTGTTCATGCTCTCCCCAAAGAGTGACGGCCGCCAGGCAGGCGCGGCGAAGATTGACCGTAAAGAACCAAGATTATCGGTGCCGGGCCGTTTTTGCCCTGCCGGGCCCGGGCGGTTAGTCTTCCGGACCGATCATGGCCACAAACTCGTGAGCCTCGGCTGCCCCGATGTCGGCGTGGTCGAGCAGGAGGCGGGCTGCGCCGTCGTAATTTCCGGAGAGCGCAAGCTGGCGGATCCGGCCGTAAATCTCCGCATTGAGTCGGGTGCTGGCGACCTCGCGGACCTCATCTCCCTGCGAGACGATGGCCCGGTATCGGTAGGCGCCGTGAGCCGGCTTGGGTGCAGGGGCGGGAGCGGGTGCGGCCTTCATGATGTCCTCAACCGTCAGCGGCGCATCGGCGGGCGGAACGACGGGCTCCGGGAGCGCAGGCTCGGGCGTGGGCTGCGGGAATTCGGCGAGCGCGGCGACGGCGGCAGCAGCATCGCCGAGGCCCATGTGGGTGGCCTTGCGGTACTCCTTCACGGCGTTCATGACCTGCCGCTGGGCAATGTACGAGTAGACGCGCTGGTGGGTTTCCGGGGTGAGCCGTGCACTGGCCTGCTGAGCGGCCTCGCGGGTGATGGCCCGGCTGGCGCGCGCCTGAGGCCTGCCTTTTGCCAGGGTCGACGCCGGATCGGTCGCCGATGTGGGTGGCGTGCGGCGTCCCAGCAGACGGGACCCGACGATGACAACCACGACAATGACCAGCACAATAACCAGCGGCACCACATATTCCATGGCTTAACTGTAGTTCGCCGCGGGCACGGATGGCTCGCACTGGCCGCAGCCAGTCCGCGCCCGCGCACAAAACCAAGAAGACCCGGATCCACAGGTGTGGATCCGGGTCTCCGGTTGGTGGCAGATACTGGATTCGAACCAGTGAAGGCGTTGCCAGCTGATTTACAGTCAGCCCCCTTTGGCCACTCGGGTAATCTGCCATGGCCAGCATCGCCCAAACATCGGACTCTGCTTTTCGCCCCCAACATGTGGAAGCAGTAAAACAATACAAGGAAATCGCCCAAGAATCGAATCGAGCGGGTTTGAGGGGCAAAACGGGAGCTAAATCACACTGCTCCGGTGTCGTTTTGGATCCGCCGCACTAGCTGCCTCTCCAGGAATGCCGCCTGTTCCGGGGTGATCTGCTGAAGCTGGACTGCGCGGGCCATGTCCTCCTGGACGCCGGCGATGCGGGACGATGCAGAGTTCGGCGGGGAGGTGATGATGCTCGCGGCATCAAGCCCGGTTCCCCCCGTCATGCCTGAGGCACCCAACACCGTGACGGCAGCCAGTGTCACTGCGGCCACGGCAGTGCCAACAGCCTTCCTGCCGCTGCGGATGTTGGCCGCAACTGTGGATGCCGGCGCGTTGTTTGGTTCGGTGCTCATGGGTCCTCCTGAAATGGTGGTCTCAACAACTCCCACTGTTTCAACCGCAACTGTGCAAGCACCCCACGAATCCTCCAAGAACTCTGTGAGCGAACCGCCCCTGGCGCCAACGCTTAGCCACCTCCCCCAGAACCTCGCTTCGCTCGCTTCGGGACCCCTGGCGCTAAGCTTAGATCCAAACCGATCGATCCAACTTTTTGAGTTTATGGAGGAAACATGGCCAGCGAGTCAACGTTCGACGTCGTGAGCAAAGTCGACAAGCAGGAGGTCGCCAACGCCCTGAACCAGGCCCAGAAGGAAGTGGCGCAGCGCTACGACTTCAAGAACGTCGGTGCCGAGATTGATTTCAGTGGTGAAAAGATCATGCTCAAGGCCAACTCGGAAGAGCGCGTCATGGCCATCATGGATGTTTTCGAATCCAAGCTGATTCGGCGCGGCATCTCCCTGAAGTCCCTGGACGCCGGAGAGCCGTACCCCTCGGGCAAGGAGTACCGCCTGGAAGCAGAGATCAAGGAAGGCATCGCCCAGGATGTGGCGAAGAAGATCAACAAGCTCATCCGCGACGAGGGCCCCAAGGGCGTCAAGTCCACCATCCAGGGCGACGAACTGCGCGTGAGCTCCAAGAGCCGCGATGATCTGCAGGACGTCATGGCCCTGCTGCGCAAGTTCGAGGACGCCGACCTCCAGTTCGTCAACCTGCGCTAGGCCGCAACCACTTCCGCACTAAAAGCGCCTGCCGCTGAAACTCCCTGAGAACTATGGCGAAACTTTCAGCCGGCAGGCGCTTTTTTCTCTTGCCCGCACGCAGCATCCGGCATAGTCTTCCCTGTATTCTGCCGACGAACCCTGTCGCCACCCCCACCAGAATTGGAGCTGCCATGAACGCCCAGACCTTCCCTGCAGGCGCACCGTGCTGG
This sequence comes from Arthrobacter stackebrandtii, assembly GCF_017876675.1. Classification (NCBI taxonomy): domain Bacteria; kingdom Bacillati; phylum Actinomycetota; class Actinomycetes; order Micrococcales; family Micrococcaceae; genus Arthrobacter; species Arthrobacter stackebrandtii. Next base: position 2,351,248 of record NZ_JAGIOI010000001.1, on the reverse strand, counting down.
ATTGACTTGATGACCTCAAACATGTCCCGGTCGCAGGAGTTTTACACGGCCCTCTTCGGCTGGACCTATGAAACCGGGGACGAGGAAAAGTACGGCGGCTACGTCATGGCCTTCAAGGATGGCAAGTCCGTCGCCGGCCTCATGCAGAGCCAGGAGGACAGCGGCTACCCGGACGTGTGGAGCACCTACCTGCGCGTCGACGACATTGCTGCTTCCGCGGACGCCGCCAGAAACGCCGGTGGAATTGTCCACCTCGAGCCCATGGACGTTCCGGAGCAGGGCAAGATGGCCATGCTTGGCGATCCGAGCGGCGCATCAATCGGCCTGTGGGAATTTGGCGGCCACACCGGCTTCCAGTCGCATGAGGAGCCCGGCGCCGCGGCCTGGCATGAGCTCCACAGCAAGAACTACCCCGCCGCCGTCGGCTTCTACCGCGACGTCTTCGGCCTGCAAACCTCGGTCATGTCGGACACCCCCGAGTTCCGCTACACCAACCTGGTGCAGGACAGCCGCGAGCTGGCCGGGATCATGGATGCCAGCGCCTGGCTCCCCGAGGACGCACCCTCCAACTGGCAGGTGTATTTCCAGACGGAGGACGTCGATGCCGCCATCGCGAAGGCCCTGACCCTGGGTGCCACCATCATCAACGAGGCCGAGGACTCCCCCTACGGCCGGGTCGCCGGGCTGACCGACTGCACCGGCGCCATGTTCAAGCTGGTCCAGCCCCCGGCCTGATCTTTCCTGCCACGCCCGACGGCGCCCGGCCCGCCTTGGTGGGCCGGGCGCCGTCGTGCTGTCCAGACCCGGCATGCGGCCCCAGCGGGGCCAGACCGCGCAAGCGTGCTGTTCTGCGCATAGTTTGCTGCTGTCGTGACGCAGAACAGTGTCCTGCGCCAGGACAGACCGTGGCGTTGCGCAGAACAGCACGCTTAGCCCGGTCCCTGCCGGCGCAAACCTGCCTGCCGGACCCGGCACAGCATCCTTGGGCGGAGCTACCCGCCGGGCTCCACGAGGCCGGTGTCGTAGGCGAGCACCACGGCCTGCACCCGGTCGCGCAGCCCCAGCTTGGCCAGGATCTTGCTGACGTGTGTCTTGACCGTCTGCTGGGCAATGAACAGATCCGCCGCGATCTCCTGGTTGGACATGCCGCGGCCGATGAGCGTCATGACCTCCAGCTCCCGCTCCGTCAGCCCCTCCAGGGGACCGCGGGAGAGCGCCGGCCTGACGCCCTGCTGCGCGAACTGCTCGATGAGCCGCTTCGTCACGGACGGGGCGAGCAGCGCATCCCCGGACGCCACCACGCGCACAGCCGCGAGCAGCTCGTCCGCCAGCGCGTCCTTGAGCAGGAATCCGCTGGCGCCGAGCCGCAGGGCGTCGTACACATAGTCGTCCACATCAAAGGTGGTCAGCATGAGCACATGCGGTCCGGGCCCCTCGGACGGCAGTGCCAGTATCCGGCGCGCCGCCTCAAGCCCGTCCATGACAGGCATGCGCACGTCCATCAACACCACGTCAGGGTGGTGCTCGGCCGCGAGTTCCACGGCCACGGCGCCGTTCTCGGCCTGGCCCACCACCTCAATGTCGGACTGCGCACCCAGCAGCGCGGCAAACCCCTCCCGCACCATGGCCTGGTCGTCCACCACAAGTACCCGAATGTTCACGGCTGCCTCCTTCCGTTGGCCTGGTTCGCCGCACTCAGGGGCAGCGAAGCTGTGACTGAAAATCCGCCGTCGGACAGGGGAACGCACACCACGGAACCGCCCACAATGACGGCCCGCTCGCGCATCCCGATCAGCCCCTGGCCGAGGTGCTGCCCCCGGTCCAGCTGCGCCATGACCGCGCCCACGGCAGAGCTGGAGTTGACCACGGAAATGGTCAGCTGCCCGCCCGAAATGACGAATTCGGCCTTGACCGTGGCGCCCGGCGCGTGCCGGATGACATTGCTCAGCGCCTCCTGGACGATCCGGTAGGTGGTCAGGGCGATGACCTCGCCGATGTCATGGCTTTCGACGCCGGACAGCTCGGGTTCGGCGATCCGCACACCTGCCGAACGGGCCGAGGCAAAGAGCTGCGGCAGGTCCGAGAGGCCGGGCTGCGGTCCCAGCTGGCGTCCGGCCCCGGAATTGCGGAGGGAGCCGAGCATGCTGCGCATCTCCGTCATGGCACGGCGCGAGTTGGCCGCAATGTCGTCAAATTCCTGCTTGAGCTCGTCGCTCAGGCCCGGGTGCCGGTAGCTGGCAGTGGTTGCCTGAACCACCACCACGGACATCCCGTGGGCCACGACGTCGTGGAGTTCGCGGGCGATGCGGGTGCGTTCCTCCGCGAGGCGCCGCCGGGACTGCTCCTCGGCGCTGACGGTGCGCTCCGCAGCCAGTTCCACACGCAGGTTCTGCCACTGCTGCGCCACCACGGCCGCCACCATGAGCCCGCCGGAGACCGCCGCGAAAATGACCACATTGATCTGCGCTCCCTCCGACTGCCCGTCCGGCATCGTCACGTAGTTCGCCAGCACGCCCACCACCACGCTGGCCAGCCAGGCGCCGGCGGCCAGCTGCCAGCGGGCCCGGAGCCCGGCCACACAGATGACAAAGACCTGGGTGATCATGGCCACGACGCTGAACGGCATCGGGGCCGCACCCACCGGGCTGGACACCAGCGGCATGATCGCCAGCGGCAGCAGCGACACAAGGGTCCCCGCCATGGGCCGCGCGGCCGTCAGGCCCAGGGACGCCGAATGCAGGATGGCCATGCCCAGCGCAAACGGCAGCGGCATGTGGTACAAAACCATGTTCAGCGGCGCGCCCACGGCCATGAGTGCGATGCACACGGCCGCAGTTCCCAGCCACACCCAGCTGATGCCCTTCATCCGCCACAGGGTCACGGTGCTGAAGGGCGCCGGCGGCTCACCGCCGTCGGACACGGAAGGCTGGCCCTTAGTTATTGGGCTTCCCGCCGAAGGCTGCCTCGGCGGCCCCGCCGGTGGGGTCGGCAATGTCCTCACCGTGCAGCCCGCCAGCTGCCTCCGCATGCCAGTCCAGCAGCGACCAGCCGCCGGGTGCATCGCTGCCCGTGGGTTCGCCCTCCAGGGTGACGATGCCGGTGTTGCCGAGCATGCGGTACTTGGGGTCCGTCCAGTCCACGTTCCGGGCGCGGTGCGCGGCCCAGAAGCGGATCATGGCGCCGTGGCTGACCATGGCCACCGACTCGTGCGCCGCTGCCTCCTCCACCACCGCGTCAAAGCGCTCCAGCACCTCAAAGCCGTTGTCGGCGCCCGGGATGCGGGCGGACAGGTCACCGCCGAACCACGACATCAGCACCTTCAGGTAAGCCATGATGGAAGCTTCGTCGCCCTTCATTTCAAGGTCCCCGGCGCTGATCTCGCGGATGCCGTCCCGCACCAGCGGCTCCAGCGTCCGCGCACCGGCCAGCGGCGCCGCCGTCAGCTGGGTGCGGGTGAGGTTCGAGGTGTACAGCTCGTCAATGCGCTGCCCCCCGATCTCCGTCGGGACGGCCTCAGCCTGTTGCAGGCCCAGCGTTGTGAGCCCCGGACCGGGCACCGCCGTGTCCAGGAGCCCGCGGATGTTGTTGGGTGTCTGGCCGTGTCGAATCAAGATCAATCGCATGGTTCCCATTGTTCCCTACTTGCTGCGGGTGCGGGGCGGGCAATGCCCATGCCCGACGGCGAATCCCCGGCCCGGGTGCCGGGCCGGGGCCCGTGGCCGGCCGGAGGACGACGCCGGGGAGGCAGCCAGCTGCCACAGCCGGACGCCGCAAGGGGTCAGACCGGCCGGCCGGCCATCTTCTCCAGCCTCGAGATCCGCTCCGCCATGGGCGGGTGCGTGGCGAAGAGCTTGGCGGCGCCGCCTGACTTGAACGGGTTGGCGATCATGAGGTGGCTGGAATTGACCAGTTTCTGGTCCTGCGGCAGGGGCGCCCGCTGGACACCCATCTCCAATTTGCGCAGGGCCGAGGCCAGCGCCAGAGGATCGTCCGTCAGCTTGGCACCGTCTTCGTCGGCATCGTATTCGCGGGTCCTGCTGATGGCGAGCTGGATCATGGACGCCGCCAGCGGGGCCAGAAGTGCCATCGCGATCATGGCGAGCGGGTTCTGGCTGCGCCGGTCGCCGCCGAAGAACAGCATCATCTGCGCCACGGAGGTGATGACCCCGGCCACTGCCGCCGCGACCGACGACGTCAGGATGTCGCGGTTGTAGACGTGCATGAGTTCATGGCCCAGCACGCCGCGCAGTTCCCGTTCGTCCAGGATGTTCAGGATCCCCTCGGTGCAGCAGACGGCCGCGTTCTTGGGGTTTCGGCCCGTTGCGAAGGCGTTCGGCGACTGCGTCGGGGATACATAGATGGCCGGCATCGGCTGGTTGGCCTTGGCGGACAGTTCCCGGACGATCCGGTAAATGCCCGGGGCCTGCTCCTCTGCCACGGGGTAGGCCTGCATGCTCCGGATGGCAATCTTGTCACTGTTCCAGTAGCCGTATGCCGTGGTGCCAACGCCGATGAGGGCAAAGATCCACAACGGCGCCGCACTGTTCATTCCGGCGCTCAGCAAGCCGCCCAGGCCCAGCAACACCGCCCACAGCACCCCAAAGAGTGCCACGGTCTTGAGCCCATTGAAATGGTTGTGCAAGTTCGTCTCCTTCATGTCTGTCGTTCCATGCCGGCGGTTCCCATGCCGGCAAATGATTAAACGTGTGGCAATTCCCAGTTGTTCCTGAGTCCGCCGCCATCGCCTAGTGTGGAGAGATGACCACCAACGCACCCCTCAATGAAGACCAGTCGGCCGCGGTTGTTGCCCTCGCCATGGACCTTGCCCGTGCAGGCAAGACCGCGGAACTGGCTGAATTCCTGGACCACGGCCTGCCCATCGACGCACAGGACGCCGAAGGCAACACGCTGCTCATGCTCGCCGCCTACAATGGCGAAGTGGACACCGTGGCCATGCTCACCGGGCGCGGAGCCAACGTCGACATCCGCAACGGCCGCGACCAGTCCCCGCTGGCCGGCGCCCTGTTCAAGGGCGAGGACACCATCGCAGGCCTCCTCATTGCCGCAGGCGCCGATCTCGACGCCGGAACCCCCACCGCGCGCGCCGCCGCCGCGATGTTCGGCCGCGAACACCTCCTCCCCTAAACGCCGCATCACATAACGCCCACTTTTCCCAAACGCGTCCGCACCCAGTGCGACAGCGTTTCCAAAAAACACGGCCTTAAGTGATGCGGCGTCGGGTCCGGTTAGGTGATGGGCCGTCGGGACCGGGACGTCGTCAACCAACGGCGGCGGCACCCGCCTTCCGCTTGATGCGAAAGGCGGGTGCCGCCGTCGTGCGTTATTCAGGTATTACTTGGAAGCCTGCAGGGCCTCGATGGCCTTGCGGACACCCTCGCCGTAGGCCGGGTCGGCCTGGGTGCAGTTGTAGATGTGGCGCTCGATGGTGGCCTGTGAGGCACCGTCGATGGCGCGGGCGGTGTTCTCGAAGAGCACCTGGCGCTGCTCCTGCGTCATCTTCTCGCGGAAGAGGATGCCGGGCTGCTCGAAGTAGTTGGCATCGTCTTCGCGGTAGTTGAAGCGGTCCGCGGTGGCGCCGACAGCCAGTGCGGGATCGGCGTAGGCGGGCTGCTCGGCCCAGCGGCCGTAGGAGTTCGGCTCGATGCCGGGGGTGCGGCCCTGGTTGCCATCGACTCGGCCCTGGCCGTCGCGGTGGTAGGTGTTGACCGGGTTCTTGGCTGCGTTCACCGGGATCTGGTGGTGGTTGACGCCCAGGCGGTAGCGCTGTGCATCGCCGTAGGAGAACAGTCGGCCCTGCAGCATGCGGTCCGGGGAGAAGCTGATGCCCGGGACAACGTTGGAGGGCGTGAAGGCGGCCTGCTCAACATCTGCGTGGTAGTTCTCGGCGTTGCGGTTCAGTTCCCACTCGCCAACCTCGATCAGCGGGTAATCCTTCTTGGACCAGACCTTGGTGAGGTCGAACGGGTGGTACTTGTAGGTCTCGGCGTCTGCCTCGGGCATGATCTGGACCATGAGCTTCCACTTGGGGAAGTCGCCGTTCTCGATGGAGTCGAAGAGGTCGCGCTGGCTGGACTCGCGGTCACCGGCAACTACTGCTGCGGCTTCCTCGTCCGTCAGGTTCTTGATGCCCTGCTGGGTGACGTGGTGGAACTTGACCCAGAAGCGCTCTCCCTCGGCGTTGATCAGCGAGTAGGTGTGCGAGCCGAAACCGTGCATGTGGCGGTAGCTGGCCGGCAGGCCGCGGTCGGACATGACGATCGTGACCTGGTGCAGGGACTCGGGCAGGTTGGTCCAGAAGTCCCAGTTGTTCTCGGCGCTGCGCATGTTGGTGCGGGGGTCGCGCTTGACGGCGCGGTTCAGGTCGGGGAACTTCAGCGGGTCGCGGAAGAAGAACACGGGGGTGTTGTTGCCAACCAGGTCCCAGTTGCCTTCTTCGGTGTAGAACTTGACGGCGAAGCCGCGGATGTCGCGCTCGGCGTCGGCGGCGCCGCGCTCACCGGCAACAGTGGAGAAGCGGGTGAACAGCTCGGTCTTCTTGCCGACCTCGGAGAAGATGCTGGCCTTGGTGTACTTGGTGATGTCGTTGGTCACCGTGAAGGTGCCGAAGGCGCCGGAGCCCTTGGCGTGCATGCGGCGCTCAGGGATGACTTCGCGGCTGAAGTGGGCCAGCTTCTCAAGGAACCAGACGTCCTGCAGGAGCATGGGGCCGCGGGGGCCGGCCGTCAGGCTGTCCTGGTTGTTGGCGACGGGCGCGCCAGCAGCCGTGGTCAGGGGTGCGGTGTTTTCGAAAGTCATCTTTACTTATCGCTCCTAGGTGTAGTCAGTTCTTGGTCAGTCACAAGCTTTTTGGCGGCACAGTCAGGGCAGGTCCCCCAATAAATGACCTCGGCCTCATCAATGCTGAATCCGTGGCTGTTGGAGGCGTGCAGGCAGGGGGCTTCACCGAGGGCGCAGTCCACATCGGCGATGTCTCCGCACAGGCGACACACGACGTGGTGGTGGTTGTCCCCCACTCTCGTTTCAAACCTCGCGGGCGAGCCCTGGGGCTCAATCCGGCGCACCAGGTCTGCATCGACCAGTGCAGCCAGAACGTCATACACCGCCTGCTTTGAAACGCTTCCCAGCACAGCCCGCGCGGCACCAATGACGGTGTCTGCATCTGCATGCGGGTTGGCCCTGACGGCATTCAGGACAGCCACCCGGGGACGCGTCACGCGCAGTGAAACGGCACGCAGCATTTCCTCGGTTGTATGTCCCTTGTCCATGGGTCCATTGTGCCAGCTAAACTGGACTGAGTCCAATTTAGGCCGCTCCGGGCGTGCCTTCATCCCTCCACAGGTGTCACGGCACCGCCGCTTTTCCACAATTGCGTTTGGGGTTCTGGCGCAGAGGGTTCCGCGTCCATATGCTCGGCCCATGGACACTTTCACCGGCTTTCCCGCGGCAGCCTTTGAGTTCTACGCCGCGCTTGAAGAGAACAACAACCGTGAGTGGTGGCTGGCCAACAAGGACAAATACGACGCCGATGTGCTGGCTCCGTTTTCCGCCCTCCGCAGTGAGTTGGAACCCAGGTTTGGCCCGGGGAGGATTTTCCGGCCCAACCGGGACATGAGGTTTGCCGCCCGCGGCGAGCCTTACAAGACGGCGCAGGGCATGTTCTTGTCGCACTACGAGGATGTTGGGTACTACCTCCACCTGGACGCCGACGGCCTCAGTGTGGGCGGAGGCTATCGCTCCGCAGCCCCGGCCCAGCTGGCCAGGTTCCGGGCCGCCGTGGATGCCCCTTCCAGCGGCGCAGCCCTGGAGGAGATTGCCCGGCAGCTGGAAGCCGACGGCTACGCACTGTCGCCGCCGGACTTGAAGTCCGCCCCGCGCGGCTTCCCCAGGGACCACCCCCGGGCGGAGCTGTTGCGGCACAAGACGCTGAGCGCCTCATTGGAGCTGGGCAGGCCTGACTGGCTGGAAACCGGCAGGGCGGAAAAGCAAATTGCGGACCATTGGGAGCACCTTCGGCCCCTGGTTGAATGGGTGACCCGGCATGCGGCCCCGTAGCCGTGCTATCCGGGGATGCGCTTGAGGTAGAAGTGCATGGGCGCATGCCTGATCCGCTTCGGCAGCACGTTGACCAGGATTCGGGCGGCACGGAAGAACACCGCGAGGGCGCGTTCCCTGGCCGGCGACCATGCCAGGCCGAACATGTCCCTGACGCTGGCGGGCAGCAGTCCGGCGGTGAGGAATCGGGCGACAGGCATGAGCATCTTGATCCACCACGGTGCGGCTCTTGCGGCTAGGAGTTCCCCGGCGACTTTGCGAATGGTGTCGTCCACACTGAGCTGCTGAACCTGCCGGTTCCAGTAGTCTGCGAAGTCGGCCGTGGTGGCGGGCCAGAGCGTGGCGGGCATGCCCAGCGCCATGCCCAGGATGCCGTAGTCACGGTAAAGGGCCTCGGCATCTTCCGGTGGCAGCGGCCCAAACACCTCGCGGTGGACGAGCATGGCTGAATCGTAAAGGGTTGCCGCCACCCATAGTTGCAGCGTGGGGTCTTGGGCGTCATAGGCCGGGTGGTCCGGCGCCCGCTGCGACGTGACGGGACGGTGCGCCTTGTGAACCTGGGCCGTGACGGAGGCCCGCTGCTGGGGAGTTCCGTTGGTCAGTGCATAGATGTAGCTGAGCGTGCCATGCAGCCGCTTCAGCGGATCGGTGGCGAAACTGGAATGCCGGGCCACCCCGTAGCCAACGGCCGGGTTGGCCAGCTGCAATAGTATGGCGCGGCCGGCCCCGGCCAGCATGACCGCTTCCGGTGCAATGTCGCCAATGCCTTTGTGCTGCGCCATCCGCCCACCCTGGTTCTTGGCTTTGTTTGTGCGTGCATCCTGCATGCCCGCAACGCCAGCCTGACACAAAAGGCTGTGAGATGCCCAAATGCTTCAACGGTCCATGGCGCACAGGTAGGCTCAAACCATTTCTCCCCGCCCCTCTTGAAAGGCCCGGAACTGCACATGTCAACGCACACCCCCTCCAACGCCGATCGCGCACCCGTGGTCATTCCGGCCGGGACCAGCTTCTCCAGTTCGGACATCACGTTTTACCAGGGCAAGGACTCCGGCCGGACCCTGCAGGAGGCCATCGCCGAAGCCGACCTTGTGGTGTCAACGCCGCATGCCGGTGACGCCGTCCCCGAAGAGCTGGTGGAATTTCTGGCCCCGGAATTCACCCACCGCCTCCAGTTCGACTACAGCGACCGCACCACGGCCCCTGTCTGCCGGGCCTGGGCGGAACAGGATCCCCGCATTGTCTACGTCGAAAACCCACACCCCCGCCTGCTCCGGGACCCCAACCGGGCCCGGCCAGAGGACCTTGGCGCCCAACTGCGTGAGGCATTTGTCCGGATGCGCGAAGCCGGCGCCTGGAACAAGGTGGACCTGGGCGGGGTGGACACCATCCGCCCCGTCACCTTCTCCTTCTACCCCCTGCTCAAGGTTCCAGGCAGCGATGCCGAGCTTGACCGCATGGTGGCGGCCTTCGAGGAGGTTGCCGAACGCGGCCTGGGCGTCTACGAGTCCACCCGCGACTCACTGCGGGACGCCGTCGTCGAGGCCGCGTCCGCCCGCGCGGCCGCAAGCGGCACTCCGGGGCACGTCTTTGCATTCTCGTTCCACGACACCATGAACCACACCACCACGCGGGACGGGGCGGTCAACGTTGAGCGGGCAGAAGCCGACAGGCTCCCGGACGTGGTTTCGCTGTCCAACCGGGGGGACCAGAAGGGTGAGCCCCGCGGCAGCGAGGTCATCACCATGGATCCTGAAATGCTGCGGATCCTGGCCGAGTGCCACAGGCTGGGCTTCAAGGTCGGCGATCCCGCGGCTGTTGCGCTGAACAAGCCATACCTGGGCAGCCAGGAGATCATCGCTTCGGGGGCCTTGTTCCGCGAGTTGACGGACTCAACGTTCCGCAAGCGCGCCGGGGCCTCCCATGTTGCGCTCGGTGCGGTCCAGGCGGAATTCTTGCGGGAGTACCTGCTGGGCCCTGATGCAACGGCCGCGCTGCAGCAGCCGGGCACGGGCTGGCCCGAGGAAGACACGGCCTGGACCGCCCAGCTGGCGCGCTCGTGCAAGACCAGCTGGGATGAGTTCCGCTCCTACCTGGCCGCCCGCCCCGAGTAGGCGCGGGCTGGAACCCGCCTCAGCTGAGAATGGCGCCCAGGATGGCTCCGGGAATCAGCGTCGCCACGGCCAGGACCAGCGTGGGGATGAAGAAGGAGTGGTCGTAGAGCTTGGTGCCCAGCTTGGTGGATCCGCTGGTGTCAAAGTTTGCCGCGGCAATCTGTGAACCGTTGGTGGGGAGAAGGTAGATGCCGGCAAAGGCTCCTGCCCACATGCCCGACAGAAGTGCCGGGGCCATGCCGGCGGCCAGGCCAATGGGCACCACTGTCCTGGTGGCCGTGGACTGGCTGGTGGTGAGCACACAGACCAGGAACACGCCCAGGGCGAAGATCCACGGGGCCTGCTGCACCAGGGCGCCCACGCCAGATGCGATCATCTCCGTGTGCGCGCTCAGGAAGGTGTCGGTCAGCCAGGCCAGGCCAAAGAGCGCAATGGCCGAGACCATGCCCGCCTTGAACACGGTGGTGCTGGGGACCTCGGACATCTTGGGCTTGCAGATGACCAGGATCAGGGTGCCCACCAGGAGCATGATGACCTCGATCATGGGCGTCATGGCCATGGGATTCCCATCGGCATCGAGGGGCCGGATGCCCTTCCACAGGCCAAAGACGACAATGGCGGCAACACCAATGAAGAAGATGATGGCGGCGTTGCGTCCCTCCTTCGTGACAGTCACCTGGACCTCGGCCGTCTGGCCGCCTGCACTCGGTGCGGCAATTACGCCGGCGGCAATCTTGGCCTGGATTTCGGGGTCGTTTTCGATTTCCTTGCCGAGCTTGTTGACCACGAACGCGGCCGCAACAATGCCGATCAGGGCCGCCGGGAAGGTGACCTTGATGATGTCGATGAGCTCAAAGTTGTAGGGCCCCACGGCGGTCAGCGTCACCATGGCGGCCATGGCTGCCGAGACCGGGCTGCAGGCCAGGGCCACGCCCGTGGCAACCACCGAGAGGGAGAGGGGCCTCGATGGCCGCACCCCGTTGCGGTAGGAAAGGTCTGAAATCACCGGCAACAGGGGGTACAGGATGTTGCTGGTTCCCGCACCGACGGCAAAGAGGAAGGACACCAGCGGCGCCACAAAGGTGATCCGCTTCGGGTTGGCCGCGATGAGCTTCGCGGCAATCGAGACCATCCAGTCGATGCCGCCGGCCACCTGCATGGTGGCACTGGCCACGATGACCGCCATGACAATCAGCAGGGCATCCACCGGGGGCGAGCCCACAGGAAGGCCCATGATGAAGACGAGCACAGCAACACCTGCACCGCCCCACAGGCCCAGCCCGACGCCGCTGGACCGGGTGCCCATGACGATGGCGGCCAAGACCACCAGCAACTCAATGATGAACCGAACAGTCTCCAATTAGTCCACCAAGCGATATCCAATTTTCGTCAAAACGATACCGGATGGGACGGCGGATTTGGGTTCATTAAGCCAATTGCTGTTCGCGGTTCGGACCGCTACGGCTGCTTGATGCCAGCGGGTCCCTCGCGGCGCAACCGTGAATTCCAGTGGCCGTAGCTGAAGTAGAAGACCAGGCCGGCGGCCAACCAGACGGCGAAGAACACCCAGGTGAGCGTGGCCAGGTTCAGCATGAGGTAGATGCACAGCAGCGCCGAGAGCACAGGGATGACCGGGCCAAGCGGCACCCGGAAGGCGGGCTTGAGGTCCGGGCGCTTGCGGCGCAGGACCAGGATGCCGATGCTGACCATGACGAATGCGCTCAAGGTGCCGATGTTGATCATTTCGCTCAACAGTTCCACCGGGGTGAACCCTGCAAGCACGGCCACGAACACGCCGCTGAGGATCTGGGTGCGGGCCGGGGTGGCGTGTTTGTCGGAGGTCTTGGAGAGCGAGCGCGGCAGCAGGCCGTCACGGCTCATGGCCATCACGACCCGGGCCAGGCCCATCAGCAGCACCATGATGACGGTGGTCAGGCCAATCAGGGAGCCCAGGGAGATTACAACGACAGCCCAGTCGGCGCCCACCAGGGCAAACGCCGTCGACAGGGAAGGCTCATCCGCATTGGCCAGGTCAGCATAGGAGACCATGCCGGTGACGGCCAGGGTGACCAGAATGTACAGCACGGTGGTGACCGCAAGGCCCGCGAAGATGCCCCGGGGCAGGGTCTTGGACGGGTTCTTGACTTCCTCCGCGCTCGTGGCGACCACATCGAAGCCGATGAAGGCGAAGAACACCAGTGCCGCACCGGAGATGATGCCGACGAAGCCGTACATGGACGGCTCGGCCCCGGTCAGCAGGGACAGGAACGGCTGCGCCTGCCACGCCGTGTCCGTGACGGGTGCCGGCTGGGCCGGCGGCACGAACGGCTGGTAGTTCTCCATCTTGACGTAGAAGAATCCCACCACGATCACGAACAGCACGATGCCGATCTTGATCAGCGTGAAGACGTTGTTGATGCGGGCCGCGAGTTTGGTGCCCATGACCAGGATGAAGGTGAACACCGCAACAACCACGAGCGGGCCCCAGTAGACGGTCAGCGGGCCGAGCTCGAAGTGTGAGGGAACGTCGAGGTTGACCGCCTCAAAGAAGTTGCTGAGATAGATGCCCCAGTACTTGGCGATGACGGAGGCTGCCATGAGCAGTTCCAGGATCAAGTTCCAGCCGATGATCCACGCCAGCAACTCCCCCACCGTGGCGTAGGTGAAGACATAGGCGCTGCCCGTCACCGGTATGGCCGTGGCGAACTCGGCGTAACACATGATGGCCAGGGCACAGGTGACGGCGGCCAGGATGAAGGAGATGGAGACCGCCGGCCCGGCATGGTTGGCAGCAGCCTCGGCACCCACGGAGAAAATTCCGGCCCCGACGGCCACGGCGATGCCCATGATCATCAGGTCCCACGTGCTCAGCGACCGCTTGAGCCCGCGCCCCGGTTCGTCAGCATCGGCAAGGGAGTGCTCGATGGATTTGGTTCGGAACAGGTTCATGCCAGCCACTTCGTCTTGGGGTTTTTCAACCAGACAACACTAGCGAAGCCCTACCAGATCATTTGAATCTCAAATAGTTTGTCTCAAATTATGAGATTTTTGCTTCGTCACTTTTCGTCATGAACTGAGGCTAGAACTGCAGCTTCTTAATGAAGTCGTCGGATTCGTCGGCCTGCACGGTCATTGTCAGGGATGCTTCGCTCGTCCATTTGCTCCGGGCCAGGACGAAAGCCGACGTTTCACCTGCCCATGTCTCTACCGTGCAGACCCACTCGGGTTCCGTGAGGATTGCGGACTTATCGCAGGTCCACCCGGATGGAGCTTGCACCGTAAGCCCCAGATGGAGCAGCCACGACGAGCTGCTGAAAGCGACCCTGGGAGCGGAAACTTGTGCCGGGCCAGAGGCCGTCAGATCAATCTGGATCCTGGCGCCGTATCCACTGGCGGACAAATCAGTTGTCTCCACCGAGAATTGTGTTTTCTCTGCTGGAGGTTCCGGTGACGGCTCGGCCGTAGGTGACGCAGTGGGTGTCGCAGACGGTTCCGGTGTTGGGGTCGCCGACGGCTCGGCCGTGGGATCCACAGTCGGATCAACCGTGGGCACTTCCGTAGGTTCATCGGTCGGCTGAACCGAGGGCTCGTCAGTGGGTTCACCCGTGGGGCCCGCACTGGGAGCAGCCGACGACGTGGGTGTGGGAGTTGGAGCCACCGTGGGGTCCGACGTCGGCTTGGCCGTCGGAGTTGGGGTGGGGACGACCGACGGACTCGGCGTAGGTGTGGCCGACGGCACCAGGGTGGGAGTTGGGGAAGGCATGGCCGTCGGCATCGAGGTGGGGGCAGCCGAGGGCGGCGCTGGGGTCGGTTGCGGCGTTGGTTTCAGCGTTGCGCTCGAAGTGGGAGCAACTGGCGGCACGTGACTTGGGGCTTGAGTCGGAGTCGGGACTGCTGTTGGCGCAACGGCAGGCGCCCGCGTGGGCACCGGCGTCGGGCCGGGGCCCGGGGTGGCTGGCTGCCCAGGGTCCGCGGTGGCAGACGGCCCCGTGACTTGGCCGGTCGTCTCGGAAGGCAGGGGTCCCGGATCCGGCTCGCCGGCATAGTCCAGTGACGGGACCGCGGCCGGAGGCAGGAGGCCCGCGGCTGGGGGCAGGCTTTCCGGATCGTCTGCGGCAACGGCGGCAGGGGTGGCCGACGCGGCAACCTTGCGCGTTGCGCCGGCGGCCGGGGGCAGTTGCCCCGCCACCTGAGTGACGGCGCTGCCTGTTTGGGGCGCAGCGGCAGGCTCCTGCGACGGCCCGCCAAAGAACGGCACCCCTACGGCTGCGGCGACCACGCCGCCCACCATGACCAGGGCGGCGACTGATGCAGCAACCAGGGCACTCACCGCTGGAAGGCCGAGCCCCGCCGCGGCAGCACCGGCAGCACCGGCACCCGCTCCGTTGGCCCCCGCTCCCTGGGCACCTGCAGCGGAAAGGTCTGCGGCAGCGCCCAGGTTCAGTCCGAGGCCAAGGCCGCCGCCCACAATGGCCGCACCCTTGCCGGCAAAGGCCAACCCCAGCAGCGCGGGGAAAATGATGGCGCGCATGCCAACGCCCACGTCTTCCAGGTACAGCAGCTTCTCGGTGCACTTGAGGCAGCCGTCGACGTGGGCTTGGACAGTTTTGGTGCGTCGGGCGGTCAAGCCGTGGCGGGCGTACGCACCGAGCTGGTCGGCGTACTTCTCGCAGCCCGGGGTGCCGGTCCCGGACAGGTGGTTTTGCAGGTATGCCTGCTTGAGGCCCTCACGGGCGCGGACCGCAAGGGCGGACACTGCGTTGGCGCTCATGCCCAGGATGGGAGCGACTGCCGCCGGAGCCAATCCATCGATCTCAGTGTGCCAAAGCACCAGTTGCCACCGCTCGGGGAGGTTGCGAAACGAGCGGGCGACAGTTTCATTTTCAAAGGCAACGACGACGGTGTTGGCGGATGGCACCGCAGGGGCAACCCGTTCAAGGTCGTCCAGCACGAAGAGCTTCTCGTCTGCACTTCGCTTGGCTGAGGCCAGGCGGCGCAGGGTGGTGAGCAGGTAGGCCCGGAAAAAGACGTCGGGGCCCTTGCCGTTCTGCAGCACCTGCAGCACGTTGGCGAAGGCTTCCGCCACAAGGTCAGCAGCGTCGCTGTGGTTTCCGGCATAGCGTGATGCCGTGGCCATGGCACTGTCGACGTGGCGTTCATACAAAAGGCCGTAGGCGCCTGAAGATCCGTGGCGCACTTCAAGGATGAGCGCTTCGTCGCTCTTTTGCGACGCCAACAACTCATCGGCCGGTTGTCTTGACAACGCCCCTCCTTAAGATTGCCACGCCTGCCATCATATCCCGGCTGAAAAAGCGAATTTCCAGTGGTTCACCCGGAGATCAGCGTTGACGCGCTGGAGGGACCGAAAGGCTCCCGGCCGCGTGGCCGGGAGCCTTTCAACGTGGTGCCGGTGCATGGCCCGCCACTGCCAACCGTCAATGACCTTCCACTCCCCCAACGAGTGGAAAATCCCCCAATTTGACGGTTGGCAATGCCGGGGAGGGGCAGAGGCAGGGTGTTAGCTAGACCCTGCCAACTCCATGGTGTGCACCTCTGCAAGGGCATCCGCTTCGGCCACCTTGAACAGCCCCTCCGGGGTGTCCATCAGGACGGCAAGAGCCGCGATGATGAGGCCGCCATGGCTGGTGTCCCGCTCTGTCACCCGATACGTGAACGTCCGGGACTCGAAGGCTCCTGGTTCCAGTTCGGGCAGGGCCAGTTCCTCCACGCTCGGGCAGCTGGCAAAGCGAAGGTTCTCCATGCCGGCGTTCGTGAGCGACTGCGATTGCAGCACCAGCCCGGACAAGGGGCTGGCAGTGCTGTTGAAGACATAGACATGGACCGTCAGCAAGTCCCCGGCGCCAATCAAGGCATGGCTGCTGGCTACAGCCAGGCCGGGCAGGGCAACGGGCGGTTTGGCCCACGGCATGCCTGCCAGCAAAATCGCCTCACCCTGAAAGAACGCTGCACTGCGAACCACTAAACCCACCTGCCCTTGAACCATATGTTTTTTGCCTACACAAGATGAGAGAGGGCAGGTCCCGATTCATGACGCGAAAACGGGAAACTTTTTGCAGAAAGTTTTTGGGCACGCAAAAGGCCGGCCGGCAGGTGCCGACCGGCCTTCCCAGGCGCCGCTACTTTTTGGAAATATTTACCATCTGCTCGCGATCCACAACCTTGACGCGTTCGCGGACCACCTCGATCCCGGGCTCCGGAACGTACGTCTCACCCAGGTGCTTCTCATGGGCGTCCAGCTTGTTCCAGCCTTCCCAGGTGGTGTATTCGACGCCTCGGGATTCCAGCAGGTCCACAATTTCCTGTTCGCCCGGGTGCTCGGCAACGGGCAGGTTCGCCCGGTCTTCCAGCAGGCAGCCGATGGTTTCCAGTGCGTCGCCCTTGGTGCTGCCGATCAGGCCAACAGGGCCGCGCTTGATCCAGCCTGTCGCATACAGGCCCGGCACGTGGGTTCCGTCGGCACCCAGCACGCGTCCGCCGTCGTTGGGGATGACGCCCCGGCGGGCATCAAAATCAACCTCGGAAAGCTCTGAACCGAAATAGCCCACGGCACGGTAGACGGCCTGGACGGGGTAGTCGATGAACTCGCCGGTGCCGCGGGCGTTCCCGGTGCCGTCCAGCTCGTTGCGTTCAAACTTGATGCCCGAAACCTTGCCGTCCTCGCCCACGATTTCCACGGGCGTATGGAGGAAGTGCAGGTGGAGGCGGCGCGACGCCGGAACCCGGCCTTCGTCGTCGTCCTGCTCAACGAGCCAGTTGGTCAGGGTGTTGACCATGATCTTGACCTGGTTGTTGGTCTTGATGGCCGTATCCGAGGCCTCGTCAAAGTCGAAGTCCTCCTCGTACAGGACAATGTCCACGTCGCGGGAGTGGGACAGTTCGCGCAGTTCCAGCGGCGTGAACTTGACCTGGGCGGGGCCGCGGCGGCCGAAGATGTGGACATCCGTGACGGGTGAAGCCTTCAGGCCTTGGTAGACGTTGTCCGGGATCTCGGTGACGAGCATGTCCTCCGCGTGCTTGGACAGCACACGGGCAACATCCAGGGCCACGTTGCCGTTGCCGATCACGGCAATCTCCTTGGCATTGAGCGGCCACTCGCGCGGGACGTCGGGGTGGCCGTCGTACCAGGAGACGAAGTCGGCCCCGCCGTAGGAGCCGTCCAGCCCGATGCCGGGAATGTCCAGCTCGGCGTCCTTGGTGGCTCCGGTGGCGAAGATGACGGCGTCGTAGTGGGCGCGCAGGTCTGCCATGGTCAGGTCACGCCCGTAGCTGACGTTGCCGAAGAATCGGATGTCGCCGCGGTCCAGCACCTTGTGCAGGGCGTTCATGATGCCCTTGATGCGCGGATGGTCCGGCGCCACGCCGTAGCGGATCAGGCCGTAGGGTGCCGGGTGCGACTCAAAGAGGTCAATGCTCACCTGCACGTCGCCGCCGGCGACTTCCTGGGACTTCGTCAAGATGTCCGCTGCATAGACGCCTGCCGGGCCGGAGCCGACGATGGCGACGCGGAATGGGCGGGCGGCGTTCGAGTTAGCCAAGAAAGAAGTCCTTCCGAACTGTGAATCGCAACATCAAGACACATCATCCGTCAGGACACTCCATGGTCCCGACACATCAACTGTTGCACACGACAGCGCAAATTAAGCGCTACTTTCCTAGTCTAATTGCGTTCCGGCGCGACGGGCAGGCGAAAGTGAGGAACCACTCACCAAGGCCTGCGGGCCGGGCGCGGCCCGCAGGCCTTGGGGCGCACGGCGGCGCGCACACCGGCTGGGCCCTGCAACGCCGCCCGCCACGGTCCACCGGATGGCAGGTGGACATGGCGTTTGCGTCGCATCAGTGCTCTGATGGGGTAGTGACCACAGGCAACCCGCAGACACAGCAGTCCACCGGCAGGCCGGCGCGCCCCGCCCGTTCCGAAGGCGCCAAGGGCGTGATGTACGGCGTCGGCGCCTACGGCTGGTGGGGCATGATGCCGCTCTACTTCATCCTGCTGCTGCCGGCCAACAGCATCGAGATCGTGGCCAACCGCGTCGTCTGGTCGGTGGTTTTCTGCGCCATCATCATCACCGTGGCGCGCGGCTGGGGCAAGATCCGCACCGCGGCCGGCAACAAGCGCATTCTCGGCACCCTGGCCGTGGCGGGCGTCCTCATCGTCATCAACTGGCTGACCTATGTCTTCGCCGTCACCACCGGCAACACCGTCGAGGCGTCCCTGGGCTACTTCATCAACCCGCTGGTCTCCGTGCTGATCGGCGTGATCGTCCTGAAGGAAAAGCTGCGCCCGCTGCAGTGGACAGCCGTGGGTGTGGGCTTCGCCGCCGTCGTCGTGATGACCATGAGCTACGGCAAGCTGCCGTGGATCGCCCTGGTCCTGGCCTTCAGCTTCGGCAGCTACGGCTTCGTCAAGAACCGGGTGGGCGGCAAGGTCGACGCCATCACCAGCCTCAGCATTGAAACAGCCGTCCTGACCCCGTTCGCCGTCGCCGCCATGGTGGCAATGTCCCTCGCCGGCCAGGCCACGCTCTTCAGCATGGGCGCCGGCCACTTCTGGCTCATGGCCGCGTCCGGCATCATCACGGCCGTGCCGCTGCTGTTCTTCGGCGCCTCGGCCAGCCGGCTGTCCATGACCGGCATCGGCCTGCTCCAGTTCATGACCCCGGTGGTCCAGTTCATCATCGCCATCACCATCCTCGGCGAGCCCATGAGCACCGAGCGCTGGATCGGCTTCATCATTGTCTGGGCGGCGCTGGGACTTCTCATCGCCGACATGCTCATCAGCTACCGCCGCACCGCACGCCTTCGCAAGATGGCCCACTGACCCCGCACAACCGCCACCCCACACGGAAGGCACACCATGGAAACTGAACACTTCGACCTCCTCGTGATCGGCGGCGGCAAGGCAGGCAAGTCCCTGGCCATGGACCTCGCCGCGGCAGGGCAGCGCGTGGCCATGGTGGAGCGCGGCATGATCGGAGGCACCTGCATCAACGTCGCCTGCATCCCCACCAAGACCCTCGTCAACAGCGCCCGCCTCCTGGCAGCCACCCGCCGCGCCGCCGAGTTCGGCATCGACGCCGGTACCCCCGCCGTCAACCTCGACCTCCTCCGCGCCCGCAAGGAAGACGTGGTCGGGACCATGGTGGCCGGCCAGCGCAAGTCGTTCCTGGCCTCCGGGATGGACCTGGTCATCGGCCAGGCGCGCTTCACCGGCCCGCGCACCGTTGAAGTGGTGGACGACGCCGGCACTCCCCGCTCGCTGTCCGGCACCGGCGTTGTGGTCAACACCGGGATGGTGCCTGCGGTTCCGGACATTCCCGGCCTGCGGGCCGCGCAGCCTCTCACCAGCACCAGCATCCTGACCCTGGCCGAACTGCCGGCAAGCATCGTCATCCTGGGCGGCGGCTACATCGGCTGCGAGTTCGCCTCCATGCTGTCCATCATGGGAGTCGCTGTCACGCTGGTGCAGCGCGGCGCGTCCCTGCTCCCCCGCGAGGACACCGACGTTTCCGCCGCCGTCACGTCCGCCCTGGAGTCCGACAGCGTGTCCGTGCGGCTGGGTGCCGCTGCGGAATCGGTGGTCCGCACCAACGGCACGGTCACCGTGTCACTGGCGGACGGAACCACGGTGGAGGCGGCAGAGGTCCTGGTGGCGCTGGGCCGCAAACCCGTCACGGCAGGGCTGGGACTAGAGGCGGCCGGCGTCGATCTTGCCCCGGGCGGGCTGGTGGCGGTGGACGAGTTCCTGCGCACCACGGCGGACGGCGTGTGGGCGGCGGGCGATGTGGCGGGCACGCCGCAGTTTACGCATGCGTCGTGGAACGACTACCGGATCTTGAAGGCCAACCTTGCCGCCGTCCCCGGCGTGGCGCTGCACAGCACCCGGGACAGGCTCATCCCGTACTGTGTTTTCACCACGCCGGAGCTGGGCCGCGTGGGCCTGTCCGAGGCGCAGGCCCGGGCTGCCGGGCACGACGTCCGGATTGCGAAGATGCCCGTCACGGCCATCCCCCGGGCGCGCACGGTGGGCCAGCTTGAGGGCATGTGGAAGGCCGTGGTGGAACGCGGCACGGACAGGATTCTTGGCGTCTCGCTGCTCGGGCACGAATCAAGCGAGGTCATTGCCGTGGTGCAGATGGCCATGCTGGGCGGGCTGCCGTACCAGCAGGTGCGCGACGCCGTGATTGCCCACCCCACCATGGCCGAAGGGCTGCAGCTGCTGTTCAGCGACGCATTCCTGGAGGCGTGAAGCCGCTAGATGCCCGGTTCCGTGTAGTCGCGCGGGACCACCACCATGGGCACCGGCAGCGAGCGCAGGATCTTGTTCGCCGTGGAGCCCAGGAAGATCTTGCGGTTCTCGGCCAGCCGGCTGGAACCCACTATGACCAGCTCGCCTGACTTCCAGCCGATCCCGTCGATGGCCTCCTCAATGGTGCGCCCATGGGCCAGGGTGACGGTGACCTTGTTCTCCGGCAGCGTCGCCGCCGCCTGCGCCAGGACCGTGTTCACGTGCTGGCGGGCCGGGCTCAGCGCGTTGGACAGCTCAAAATCGGTCTGCGAGGTCTGGTCGATCTCCACCACCGACACCAGCCGGAGCGGAACATGCCGGCGCGCTGCAGCGGAGGTGCCGACGTCGAGCACGGCCTGCCAGCCCTCCCGCACGCCGGTCATGACGGTGAGCCGGGTCAGCGGATCGCGGCGGTTGTAGCCGCGCGGCGCCAGCGCCACGGGCAGGGGCGAGGCATGCAGCAGCCCGTTGGCCACCGAACCCACCGTGAAACGCTTGAACAGCCCGTTGCTGGCGGCTCCCACCACAATCAGCGACGCACCGTCCTCCTGCGCCGCGGCGATCAGTCCGTGGGCAAAGGAGTCGGCGTTTCTCACGGAGAAGGCGGCCTCCACGCCGTCGGGCACCATGGCGAGGGCCCGGCGTTCCTGCTCCGGATCTGCCGGCTTGTTCCCGCGCACCACGTTCACCAGGTGGAGCGCCGCGCCCTGCGTCAACGCGATCACACCCGCCAGCGCCACGGCATCGGCGCCGCGCTCATCCGGCCTGTATCCCACTACATATTTCATGCTGCACCCTTCGGCAGGCCCCGGCACGTCGTTGTGAGGGGCGTTGGTAGCACTGACTGTACCGCCCGCCGCCGTGCGCGGAACAGTGCTGCGGCATTCCGGGCCCGGCCGGGGATGCTACTGGCCAGGTTCGACGGCGGACGGCCCGCCTGCCGATGCCGGGCCGCGGCGGGGTGAGGCGGCCCGGCAAAGCAGGGCCCATCCGATGACCGCGAGGCCGGAGAGCAGCAGCGGTGCGACGAGCAACGGGGCCAGGAACGCCCAGTCCTGGTGTGTGACCACCTGCCCCCGAAAGACTTCAACAATGACGACCCCGGCCAGCAGGGGCGCCAGGTACTCCACGAACAGGGCGCACAGTCCCGCGGCTGCCATGGCTGCCCCCAGCCACAGGCCGCGGACGGGCAGGGGGCGGCCCCCGGTGGGCACCACAACCAGGACCGCGAGCATCAGCAACCCGGCCGCAAACAACCAGGTGCCGCTGGGGCCCACCATGTAGGTCCAGGGACGCACATAGGCGTGTGTGCCGCCGCCCGTCGACTGCACCGCCGCGTCCTGGAAAAGCACCGGCGCAAACATGCCCGTCCATCCGGACAGCACAACCACAACCGCCGCCGCTGCAAACACCACCCGCAGCGGGCGCTCCCGTGCAGCAGTGCGGCGGGATGCGAGGAACAGCAGCGCCGCCAGGATGCCCGTGCCCGCTGCCAACAGGGGCGGCGCCGCGGCATGGACAATCTCGCCCCACGGCTGCAGCTCGACGCCCTGGAACGCGGCCCTGCCGAACTCGATGGATGAAGGCATCCAGTACTGCGCCGCCAGGGCGAACGCCCCGGCGCACAGCATGGCCACGGCGGCCGCCATCGGGGCCAGCCAGCCCCGGCGCGGCCAGGCTGGCACCGGGGAAGATTGCGGTGAACGCTGCGGCGTGCCCGCAAGCGCGGTGCCGGCGTCCTGCCCTCCCGAACCCTGCGCGATGTGCGCCTGCGCGCCGGCCGCCTGCGGGGCGACAAATTCCATGGCGGGCGGCGGCCAGTCTTCAGCGGCGTCCTCCCCGCCGGGCTGAAACATGGCGGGGAACCGCTCGTCAAAGTTCCGGCTGGACATGGTCCACTTCCTCATCGACGGAGTTGTCCTTCTCCCCCTGGCAGGCCCGCTCCCGCCGCGCTTCCGGCATGCCGGCGGGCCTTCCTACTGAAAGGCTAAATCTCCATGCCCGCCATGACAATGAGGAGGCGGGAATGTGTCCTGCTGCAGCCTAGGATTCTTCGTTTTCAGGCTCGACGGCGGACGGCCCACCTTCCGCTGCCGGGCCGCGGCGGGCAGTGGCGGCAAGGTAGAGCACGGCCCAGCCGATGACTGCGAGCCCGACAAGCAGCAGCGGGGCGGCCAGCGTCGGCGCCAGTGCCGCCCAACCCTGACTGGTGGCCTGGGCGCCGTTGGCCAGCTCGACGATAACGGTGCCCGTCGCCGTGGGGTGCAGGTAGGGGGCCAACAGGGCGTAAGTTCCGGCCATCGACAGCACCGCGCCAAGACCCAGGCCGCGCAAAGGGCGCGGCCGCCCCTGCCCCGGTGGCAGCACGGTGAGCACCGCTGTCATGGACAGTGCCAAGATGAACAGCCACAACCCGCTGCCGCCCACCAAGTACGTCCATGGCATTGCGGCATAGCCGCCGCTGTTGTCACCGAAGTTGGACAGGGCCTGCGGGAACATCGACGGGGCGAACATGCCCACCCAGCCGGCCACGCCAATCGCCGCCGCCAGCACCCCGAAGCCACGCCTGAAGGAGGCCTCTCGGTCCGCGTCCCGGCGCGAGGCGAGAAACACCAGTGCGCCCAGAATGCCGCATCCAGCCATGAAAAGGGGCGCCGCGGCCGTCACAACGGCATAGCCCCACGGCTGCAGATCCACACCCTGAAACTTCGACGGGTCAAATGTCGTGGCTGATGGCAGCCAATACTGAGCGCTCAAGGAGAACACTCCCCCGGCCAGCAAGACGAATGCCACCAGCAAGGGTCCCAGCCATGTCAAAAACGGCCATGGCGCTGCCTCCGCATTCCCGCCGCGGGTGGGTTCGTGCCCCTCATGCAGCGGGGGGACGTGCTCCGGCATGATGGGTTCCGGCATGACGTGCAGCGTCTGGGCGCGCTCCGAATGGTAGGCGGTGGGGTCCTCAACGATCATTCCCGTCGTCTCACCGCCCGGTTGGAACATCGCGGGGTAGCGCTCGTCAAAGTTGCTGCTGGGCATTGTTGGCTTTCTGCTCGTGGGCTGTGGCTGGGGATTCAGTGGAGCCTTGGCCATCGCCGCGCAGCTCGTGCGCCTTGGTCAGGCGGAGCGCTGCCACCAGCACGGGCATCAGCGCGGCCCCGGCAAGGACCGACGCCCCTGCTGCCACCAGCGACGGCGTGAGTCCGGGCAGCCAGTACGGCCATGCCACCATGGGCTGGGCCCCTGGCTCGAATGTCTGGGCGGCCATTAATGAATCCGGGAACATTGCCGGAGCAAACTGAGCCGCAACCGCCGCGGCAAGCATTGCCAACCCCACAAGTGACAAGCGGAGCGGCGAGAGCTGCCGTCCCGCCGCGACAACGGCCAACATCAGCAAACCGACCAGCAGTGGACCAAATGCCACCAACGACATGGCCGTCGCCGCCACCGGCGTGGAGATGACCGTGTAGCCTTCGTTGCCGAAGGAGTCGTACATCTTCTGCGGCACCGGCTGCATGAAGAACACGGCGAACTGGGCATAGAATCCGGCAAAAAGGACAGCCGCTGTGGCGATGGCAAAGAGCCGCCGGAGCCCCTCCGCACGTTGCGGATGCAGGAGGATGTTCAGGAGCAATATGGCAGCCAGGGTGCCCAGCCCCACCCCAACCATGGGGGCGCCCGCCTGCCCGGCCGTGTACACCCACATCATGATCGGGTCGTAGCCCTGGGAGTTCATCTGTGACTGCGACATCACCGCAGGAATCGCCGCGATCGTGATTCCGGCAGCCACCAGCAGCACAGCAACACAGGCCGCCACCCACCCGGCCAACCGGGCCCCCGCAGCCGCCGGAGCCGACGCCGGCGCCGCGACCGGCTCCGATGCAGTTTCGTCGGCAAGGGCCGGCCGGTTCGGGCTCTCGTGGCCGATCGGCGAGAATCCCCCAACGGCCGCCGGCGGACCGGAAGCAGTGTGGTCCCGGATGGTTGTGGGAGCAGTTTCCGACGTCACCGGCCATTGCAGGTGGGCTGGAGCTGCCTCGCCGCCCGGCTGGAACATCGCCGGATAACGTTCATCAAACTGCTGCTCGCCCATGCCACCCCAATATGCCGTGCCGGAAGGAAAATATCCCTTCAGCTTACCCAGCGAAGCGCTCCCCCACGCATCCATGACAGGCCGCCCCTTGTCCTGCCGCGCGATTCGATTTATGGTCGAAAAATCAACGTTGACTGGACAAGGCGGCTTTGCCATGAAGACCAGACGATTATTGCTCCTGGTGCTGGCGGTGTTTTCCCTGCTGGGGGTCTTCACGGCAGGGCCCGGGCCTGCCACGGCAGCAACGCCCGACAACAACGCGATTGCCGCGAAGTATGCGAAGAATCCACAACTGGGGGCTGCCATCACGCCGCTGCGCTGCGGCCTTGCCCAAGGCGGCTGCTACCGCGGCTACCGGAACGGCAGCATCTACTGGTCGCCGGGAACAGGTGCGCACATGGCCGTCGGCGCCATCCTTGGGCGGTGGGGCTCGCTCAACTGGGAGCGGGGATTCCTGGGCTACCCCACCACGGATGAAAGCTGCACGTTGGCCGGTTCCGGCTGCGTGCAGAAGTACCAGGGCGGGCGCATGTACTGGCAGCGCAGCGCCGGTGCCAATCCGGTCAAGGGCGGCATCGGGGCCCGTTGGGACCAAATGGGCGCCGAGCACGGCGTCCTCGGATACCCCATCTCCGGGGAAAACTGCACCCTGGTTTCCGGCGGCTGCGTGCAAAACTTCCAGGGCGGCTACGTGTACTGGCAGCCGTCGGTGGGCTCCCATTCCGTCCACGGCGCCATCGGCGCCAAGTGGGTCCAGATGGGTTACGAACGCAGCCCGCTGGGATATCCCACCAGCGAGGAGCAGTGCGGCGGCTCCCCCTTGAGCTGCGTCCAGTATTTCCAGGGCGGCACCATCAACTGGCCCACGTTCGCCGGCGTCAGCGTCAACCCCTATGCCGGCAGCACCGGGGTGGTGGTCAACAAAAGGCGGCCCAATTCACCCATCAACCAGACACCGCCGGATCTCGCCTGGGTCGGTTCCCAGCTCATGCGCAGCGAGGCGTCCTGGCAATACTCACAGCTGGTCGCCGGGGCGTCAGCAGCTGGGGTTGCACTCACCCCTGTCAGCGGCTTCCGGTCTTATGACACGCAGGTGGGGCTGTACAACTCATACGTTTCCCAATACGGGCAGGCCGTCGCAGACACCATTTCCGCACGCCCCGGCTACAGCGAGCACCAGACCGGGCTCGTCATGGACATTGGCAATCCGAACGGCGCCTGCTCGCTGCAGGCCTGCTTTGAAAACACGCCGGCAGGACAATTCGCCGCCAACAATGCCTGGCGGTACGGCTTCATCATCCGATACCCATGGGGCCAGGACTGGACCACCGGCTACACCTACGAGCCCTGGCACCTGCGCTACATCGGCGTCCGGACGGCCACCGACATGCACAACCGCGGCTACCAGACCCTCGAGCAGTACTTCGGGCTCGCCGCGGCACCCAGCTACTGACACAACGCAGACAAAAGCGGCACCCAAGGCGGGCCAAAGGCCAACCCGGGTGCCGCCGTCGTACATCACCACGCCTTCCCACCGCTCACAAGTTCGCGGCGGGCCCCGCGCTCGCGTTTAGGCTGCTGCGCGGATGGCGTCGGCGAGGACGTCCAGGCCGTCGTTGAGCAGCTCGTCGCTGATGACCAGCGGAGGGAGCAGGCGGATGACGTTGCCGTAGGTGCCGCAGGTCAGGATGATGACTCCGGCCTGGAGGCAGGCGCCTGCGATGGCCTTGGCGGCCTCGGCGTTGACTTCCTTGGTGGTGTTTGCGGTGCCGGGCTTGACCAGTTCGATCGCCAGCATGGCGCCGCGGCCGCGGATTTCACCGATGATGCCGGCCTCGCCCATTTCGGCGACGAGTGCGTTGAAGCGGTCGGTCACAATGCGCTCGATGTTGGCGGCGCGGGCGTTGAGGTCGTGTTCCTTCATGGTCTTGATGGCAGCAAGGGCTGCGGCGCAGGCGATGGGGTTTCCGCCGTAGGTGCCGCCGAGGCCGCCGGGGTGCACTGCGTCCATGAGGTCGGCGCGGCCGGTGATGGCGGAGAGCGGCAGGCCGCCGGCAATGCCCTTGGCCATCGTGATGATGTCCGGGACAACGCCTTCGTGCTGGGTGGCGAACCATTCGCCGGTGCGGCAGAAGCCGGACTGGACCTCGTCGGCGATGAAGACCACGCCGTTGTCCTTGGCCCAGGCGGCCAGGGTGGGCAGGAAGCCGTCGGCCGGGACAATGAAGCCGCCCTCGCCCTGGATCGGTTCGATCAGGATCGCGGCGACGGAGCCTGCGCCGATCTGCTTCTCGATCATGGTGACGGCGCGGCGTGCGGCCTCTTCACCCTTGATGTCTGCTTCTTCGCGGTACGGGTAGCTCATGGGCACGCGGTAGATTTCCGGTGCGAACGGGCCGAAGTTGGTCTTGTACGGCATGGCCTTGGCGGTCAGCGCCATGGTCAGGTTGGTGCGGCCGTGGTAGGCGTGGTCGAAGGCGACGATGGCGTCGCGGCCGGTGGCCAGGCGGGCAACCTTGACGGCGTTCTCCACGGCTTCGGCGCCGGAGTTGAACAGCACGGTGCGCTTTTCGTGGGTGCCGGGGGTCAGGGCGTTGAGCTCCTCGGCGACCTCGATGTAGCTCTCGTACGGGGTGACCATGAAGCAGGTGTGGGTGAAGTGGCCGACCTGCTCGCGGACGGCCTCAACGACGTTGGCGTCAGAGGCGCCGACGGAGGTGACGGCGATGCCTGAGCCGAGGTCAATGAAGGAGTTGCCGTCAACGTCGGTGATGATGCCGCCGTCGGCGTCTGCAACATAAACCGGCACGGTCGAGGCGACGCCGCCTGCGACGACGGACTTGCGGCGCTCGTTCAAAGCCTGTGACTTGGGGCCGGGGAATGCGCCGCTGATTTCGCGCTTTTGGGCAAGGCGGTACTGGATGTCGCTCATGGTGGGGTTCCTTTCAATGGTGTTCAAACGCGATCAGTCGTACCGCGCGAAGGGGTTGTGGGGCCGCGCGTGGCTCAGGCGTCGAGGTTGCTCATGACGTGCTTGATGCGCGTGTAGTCTTCCACGCCGTAGATGGAGAGGTCCTTGCCGTAGCCGGACTGCTTGAAACCGCCGTGCGGCATCTCGGCGGTCAGCATGACGTGGGTGTTGATCCACACCACGCCGAAGTCGAGGTCCCGGGCCAGGCGCATGGCCACGCCGTGGTTGGAGGTCCAGACGCTGGAGGCGAGGGCGTAGTCGACGTCATTCGCCATCTCCACCGCTTCCTCCTCCGTCTTGAACGTCTGGACCGTGATGACAGGTCCGAACGTTTCCTTCTGGACGATGTCGTCGCTCTGCTTCACGCCGTCCACCACGGTGGGTGCGAAGTAGAATCCCTTGTCGCCCACCTGTGTGCCGCCGGTGACGACGGTGGCGTACTCGGGGATGTTGGCCACCACGCCGGCCACCTGGTTGAAGTGGTTGATGTTGTTCAGCGGGCCGTAGTAGTTCTTGGAGTCGTCCTCGTTGCCGGTCTCCAGGCCTTCGGAGGCGGTGGCCAACAGCGCCAGGAAGTCCTTGTGGGCGGATTCCTCCACCAGCACGCGGGTGATGGCGGTGCAGTCCTGGCCGGCGTTGAAGAAGGCGTACTCGGCGATCTCCTGGGCGGTGCGGCCCAGGTTGGCGTCAGCGAACACGACGGCGGGCGCCTTGCCACCCAGCTCGAGGTGCGCACGCTTGAGACCCTTGGCTGCTCCGCTGGCAACGGCGATGCCGGCACGCACGGAACCCGTAATGGACACCATGGCCGGCGTCGGGTGGTCCACCATGGAGGCCCCGGTTGCGCCATTGCCCAGGACAAAGTTCAGCACGCCGGCGGGCAGGATGTCCTTGGCGATATCGGCGAAGACGAGCGTGCTTTCGGGCGTGGTGTCGCTGGGCTTCAGAACCACGGTGTTGCCGGCCGCGAGCGCGGGGCCGATCTTCCAGACGAGCATGAGGAACGGGTAGTTCCACGGGGTGACCTGGGCGATGACACCCACCGGTTCGCGGCGCACATAGGAGGTGAAGTTCTCCATGTACTCCCCGGCCGAGCGGCCTTCAAGAAGGCGCGCGGCACCGGCGAAGAAGCGCAACTGGTCCGCACCGGCACCAACTTCCTCATCGGCGATCATCTGCCGGACCTGGCCGGTGTTGCGGTGCTGGGCCTCGACCAGTTCGTCGCTGCGGGCCTCGACGGCGTCGGCCAGCTTGAGCAGGAGCCGCTGGCGCTCGCCCGGGGTGGTGCGCTTCCACGTCTGGAACGCGGTGGCCGCTGCATCCATGGCTGCATCCACATCAGCCTGGCTGGAGATGGGCGCCTTCGCCACCACCTCACCATTGGTGGGATTGACGATATCCAGTGATTCCGTGCCCGTGACAGGGACAAATTCGCCGTTGATAAAGTTCTGCAAGGTCTGGACCACAGTGTTCAACCTCTTTAGCTAGATGTGATGTGCGGCCTATGAACCGCGTATGCGACAGCTTAGGCTGAGCACCCAGTCGAACCGAATAGCCATCTGCACCACCGCACCCGTTCGCTGTAGTGCGTTTGTATAGTTGATGCATGGCACTTTCACTGGCGGACCTCCTGGGCACACCCACACTGTCGCTCAAGAACATGGGTTCCAGCCGCACACCTCTGACCGCCGCCATTGACTGGGTGGCCGTCACCGAGCTGGAGAATCCGCAATCGTTCCTCAGCGGCGGGGAACTGGTGCTGACCACGGGGGCCCGGCAGGGCACCGCCGATGCACAGCGTTCCTTTGTCCGACAGATCAAGCGGGCGGGCGCCGTCGGAATTGGCTTTGGCATTGGTTTTGAACACGCCGCGGTGCCGCCTGCCCTCATTGCGGAGGCCAACCGCTGGGGCGTGCCTGTGGTGGAGGTCCCGTATGGCACCCCGTTCATCGCCATCGGCAAGCTCGTGGCCGACGCCCTTTCATCCGACCACTACATCAAGCTCGAGCGCCTGCTCCGTGAGCACCAGGTGCTGGCGCGGGCGCTGCTGACCGGCGGCGGGCTGCCGGCGCTGCTGGCCAAGCTCTCGGCGATGGTGGGCTCGGAGCTGCTCATCACCCAGTACGGCGGCGTGGTCTCCTCCACGGATCCGGGCACCATTCCGGACGACGGCGCCTGGCATGCGGTTGCGCTGTCGACAGGCAAGCGGGATGCCAGCACGCTCTGGCTGCGCAAGCCGTTTCACGACGACGGGATCGTTGACTATGCACGCGGGCTGATCAGCATCGAGCTGAACAACCTGATGCAGCGGCGCCAGGCGGCACGGCAGATCGCCGGGCAGGTCATCTCCGACGTCATCCGGGGCACGCTGGAACCGGCCGACTCCGCCGCCCGGCTGGAAAATCTCGGCATCTCCCCCTCGGCAAAGAACTTTGTGCTGCTGGCAAGCTGCGACGAGAACAGGTTTGCCACACTGGCCACCATCAGCCTGCCCGCGGGCCTGGAGGAAGCCGTTACTGCCACCATCCAGTCCGAAGGGCGGCAGGAACTGCTGCTGGTGGTGCCGACCGGGGCCGGAGACCCGGCAGCCCTCGGCAGGGCCCTGAACCACCAAATGCACAACATCGGTGTCACCGCCCCGGTAGGGATCGGCGGCGCCTACTCACAGGCCAACGGCCTGCGCTGGAGCTACTTTGAGGCGCGTGAGGCGGCCACCCGGGGGTTGGAAGTCAACGTTCCGGAGCGGTTGAGCCTGACTTCCCTCCTTTTGGCCAGTGAGGACGTGCCGATGGCAGACATGGCCGCCGAGGCGCTGGGTCCGCTGGCTGCCTTCGACGCCGCCCATGGCGCCGAGCTGCTGGACACCCTGGAAACGTACCTGCGGCTCAACGGTTCCGTGGCCGCCGTGGCTGACGCCATGTCCCTGCACAGGAACACCGTCAGGTACCGGCTGACGCAGATTGCCGAGTTGACCGGATACGACCCCGCGCTGACGCCGGACCGCGTCCAATTGTGGCTGGCCCTCGCGGTGCGCAGGATTTCCCCGCCGTCCTGACAGTACTTGGGCGGATCGTTCTCCCCGCTGGACGGGGATTGCTTCTCCCCGTCCAGGGACGGCATGCCTGTTGGTGCGGGAACCGGCTGCTGTGCCGCTTCCCGCACCAACCGTGGCGCGTCACCTAGATGCGGGCGACTGTCGGCTGCACCTTGCGCAGGCGCAGCAGCACAAACCCTGCGAACAACGCGAGCACGCTCCACAGGATCGGCCACCAACCGGTGCCGGTGTAGGCCAGCTGGGCAGGAAGCGCTGCTCCCACCGGCTGGACGGCTGATGCCAGGGGCTGGACAGCCGATCCCATGGGGTGCACCTGAACTGCTTCAGCAACAACCACTGTGCCTGCAGGTGCCGTGATGCCTACCGGCACGACGACCGCCGGGGTAGCGGGCGTCGCAGGCGTGGCCGGGGTTGCCGGCGTCGCGGGAGTGGCAGGCGTCGCAGGGGTGGCAGGGGTGGCAGGCGTGGCCGGGGTAGCCGGGGTCACCGGCGTCGCCGGAGTTACTGGCGTAGCCGGGACGACGGGCGTGGCAGGCACAACCGGCGTTGCCGGAGTCAGCGGCGTGGCCGGGATCCCGGGGACCACCACGTTGACGGCCGTCGATCCGGTTGAAACTGCGTTGCCCAGAACAGCCACCGCGTTGCCGGAAACGTTCACCGGAACCGTGACCGGAGCGGCCACCTGGACGTTGCCCAGAACGTCGCCAACGAGCCCGCCGAGCAGGCCTCCGTCACCGGCAGGCGCTGCGGCAGCGCCACCGGTTGTGGATTCCTGGTTCACGGCAGGTGCCGTGGTGGTGTTGGTTGCCGTGGAGTCCTTGGAAACTGCGTTGCCCAAAACGCCCACCGCGTTGCCGGAAACGTTCACCGGAACCGTGACGGGAACGGCCACCTGGACATTGCCCAGAACGTCGCCAACGATCCCTCCGAGCAGGCCAGTGTCAGCGGGCGAAGGAGCAGCGGGTGCCGGTGCGGCAACCTGCTCAACGGCAGGTGCCGTGGTGGTGTTGCTTGCTGCCGAATCCGAGGAAACGGCGTTGCCCAAAACGCCCACCGCGTTGCCGGAAACATTGACCGGAACCGTGACGGGAACGGCCACCTGGACATTGCCCAGAACATCGCCAACGATCCCTCCGAGGAGGCTCGTGTCGGCCGGTGCCGGTGCAGCGGGTGCCGGTGCCGCCGACTGCTCAGCGGCAGGCACCGCGGTGGTGTTGCTCGCTGCGGAATCCGCGGAAACGGCGTTTCCGGCAACGCCGACAGCATTGCCGGATACATTCACGGGTACAGTCACGGGCACCGAGACCTGGACGTTGCCCAGGATGTCGCCGGCCAACCCGCCGAGGAGGCTGGTGTCGGCCGGCCCGGGAACGGGAGCCGGTGCCGCCGACTGCTCAACGGCAGGCGCCGCGGTGGTGTTGCTTGCCGCAGAGTTCTTGGAAACAGCGTTCCCGGCAACACCAACCGCGTTGCCCGATACGTTCACCGGAACCGTCACGGGCACCGCAACCTGGACGTTGTCCAGCGCGCCCCCAACCACGCCGGTGAGCAGCCCGCCCAGCAGGCCCTTGGAGCCTTGGCTGGCAGTGTCGGCCTGTGATGAGGTCTGCGAAACCGCGGACTGCGCAGCCGGGGTGGTGTCTGTGGTTGGCTGGTCTGCGGCACTTGCCGCACCAGCGCCGAGGGCGAGCAGCCCTCCGGCAAAGACCGCTGAGCACAGCGATCGACGAATAATGACATGCATGATGTCCAACTCCTGACTAAGATTTTTTGGCCTTGTCTGCGTGCGCAGTCCAAGGTAAGACCGTGGCCGTCCCGGCAATAGGCGGGAGGGCAGAGGTCATCTAGTCAGGTGTTGAGCCCGGGTCGGAGGGCTGGGAGGCAGGGAGTGGCCAGTCGACGTTGGGCAACGCCGCGGGCCCTCCTGCAAGTAGAAAAAGCTCGGAGGTGTTTTCGTGGGCAGCGGCGGCTCCGCCGGTGGCGCCTGAACCGCCGGCACCGGCCGATGACACGCCTGACGACGGGGCTGATGCGGGGCCGGTGGCCACGGCAGGCGCGCACGGTCCCACGGACGTGCGGCTGTCATCCGCGCCGCACACTGCTGAGGGGGCGCTGCCGCCCGGAACTGCCAGCACCGTCTGGGCGGGCGTCGCTGTTGCAGTGGAAGTGCCCGGCATGGCGGATGGAGCAAAGTACCGGGCCAGTACGTCGCGGCTGCTCGGTGCGGCCGGAGCATGCACGCTCACTGCCTCGGCGGATGCATCCTGGCCAGCGGCCTCGGTGCGGTTGCCCTTTGGCAGTTTCTCGGAATCAACAGCCTGATCCTGCTGTGGGGAAGAATTCTGCTGGCCTGTGAGGCCGTCGGCACCCTGCGGGACACTGCCAGGCACAACAGCACCGGCCTCGCCGGAAATCACAGGGGCTGAGGGAACGGCAGCGGGCGCGTCCGGGCTGGCCGGCGTCCCAGGGACCGAAGGTGCACCCGGGGTTCCGGGCTCCTGCGGAACCACAGGCGCAACGGGAGCAGCAGGCGTGACGGGAGTGGCCGGCGTCGGGCTCTCAGGGGAAACCGGCGGGACGGTCACGCCGGGGATGGCCGGGATGGCGGGGGCAACGACGTTGTCGACGACCTCCACGACCACGCCGGAGGTCCCTCCGGTAACGCCGGCCACGGTGTCGGTGACGCCGCCAACGATGGGGGCAACTGCCGTGGTGACGGGGTCCAGGACCGGCGCCGCCACCTCAACGACGGGGGCGGTTGCCTGCCCGACGGCGCCAAGGACGGGTGTGGTGACGGCCGAAACGACGTCGGTTACGGGCGGGACAACAGTTGTGGCGACCTCACGGACCGGGGACACAACGTTCTCAACGACGGGCACCTGGGTGAGGGTGTTTTCAACGTGGTCCGTGAGCCCGGTGACGGGTGCGGTGATCTTGCCCACGGTGCCGGGGCCGGTGATGTCCTTGACCACGGGAACCTGCGACAGCGTCTGGTCGACGACGCCCACAACGGGGTTCAGGATTCCGGAGAGGAGGCCGTGACGCGGGGCGGGCTGGGGATCCGATGTGGTCGAGGCAGATGCGCCGGTGGAACCGAGGAGGACAAACAACGCCAGAAAGAGGGAAACGCCCAAGGCGATGCGGACTGCGCGCGCCAAGGAACCGGCCAGCGGCAATGTAGCCTGCCCACTGTCCACCGCGCTCACCCCCAACGGCAATCCAAAAAATCGAGACCGTGCCATGTATCACAACACAAAGGCACCTGAGCCCCACATTACGACGCCTTGGCAAGAAATTCCACCATTAAAACCAATTTTCTGTTTTTACTAATTCCGGAGCCTTAGACATGGGACGTCTTACGGTTAAAGCAATGTCGCAACCTTTCCAGCACCCCCAGCCCGCTTCCTCCGCACCCAAGACCGGTCAGTCCGCAACGGCTCCCGCACCCGGAAAAAAGCTCGTGGCGGTGGTCGGAATTGTTGCCATTGTGCTGATCGGGCTCAACCTGCGCGCGGGCATTTCCAGCGCCTCGGCCCTGTACCACGACCTCCAGCTGGTCCTCGGATACGGCCCGCTCACCGCGGCACTCCTTCCTTCAATCCCCACGCTCAGCTTCGCCATTGCCGGCGCCGCGACGTCCTGGCTGGTCCGGCTGGTCGGCGTTGAGAAGGCCATCGCCATAGCCCTGGCCACGCTGACGGCGGGCCTGGCCCTGCGCGCCGTCCCCAGCGTGGGCATGCTGCTGCTGGGCACAGTGGTCAGCATGTCCGGCCTGGCCGTGTGCAATGTGGCCATGCCGTCGTTCATCCGCGAGCACTACGCCAGCCGCACCGCCGCCATGACCGGCGTCTACACCATCACAATGTCGCTGGGCGCCACGACCTCCGCCGCCGTCAGCGTCCCGCTCGCCATGAAACTCGGTTCGCCGTCGCTGGGCCTGGCCGCCTGGGCAATCCTCTCCGTGGTCACATTGCTGGCGTTCATCCCTGTCGCCCTCGCCGCCCACCGCCGCCCCGCACAGGCGCCCAGCCCGGCCACCTCCCCGTGGAAGCTGCTGAAAACCCGCCAGGGCCTGCTCATCACCGCCTTCTTCACCATCCAGGCAATCGCCGCCTACTCCATCATCAGCTGGCTGCCGCTGATCCTGATCGACGGCGGGCTCGACCCCGCCACCGCCGGGCTGATGCTGGGCCTGGCCCAGGTGGTCACCGTCGTGACAAACATCGGACTGCTCGCCATCGCGGCACGGCCCGGCGGCCTGCGCCTGGCGTTCATGCTCGCCAGCGGCTCCTACCTGCTCGGCGCCATCGCACTTCTTGTGCTCCCCGCCCAGGCCGCCGTGGGCCCGGCGCTGCTGCTCGGATTTGGCTTTGGCGTGTTTGCGCTGGTCCTGGTGGTCATCAGCAAGAGCGGCAGTACGACGGCGGAGGCCACCGCCATGTCAACCGTCGCCCAGTCGGTAGGGTATCTTTTGGGGACGCTGGGGCCGTTCGGACTGGGCCTGGCGCACACCCTCAGCGGCGGCTGGACTGTGCCGCTGATGCTGCTGGTGGCGGTGGCTGCCGTGCAGGTGGTGCTGGCATGGCTGCTGACGGCCACCGGACCCGCCAGCGCATCCCGCGACCTTGGCGGGCGGAACACCGGCGCCGTCACCCCGGTTCCGCTGGACTGACGGCCCCTGGCAATGCCCGGCACTCCCGCCGCGTCCCTTCGAGAGATCAGGTGCGATGGCGTTCGGCAAAATGCCACCATTGCCGTTGCTGCGATGGCGTCCATGGAAAACCAGCCATTGCTGCGATGGCGTCGATAAAAAATGCCGCCCGTGGCGGGCCGTGCCGCCGAAATGTCGGCGGCACGGCCCGCTGGGGGCGGCATTGGTGGATCCGGCTGAAGCTAGCCGACGATGGAGGCGCCGCGGGAGACGTTGACCATGTCCTCACGCGGGACCACCTTGATGCGTTCGCGCTGCACGGGGCCGTCCTCGGACGCTGCGGCACCGAGTGCCTTCTCGTGTGCGTCGAGTTCCAGCCAGCCTTCCCAGGTGGTGAATTCCACGCCGCGTGAATCGAGCAGCTCAACCACTGCGTCGGCGGCCGGGGTGGCAGCCAGTGGCAGCCCGTCGCGGTCGGAGAGCAGGTGGGTGATGGTTTCCAGTGCGTCGCCCTTGGTGCTGCCGATCAGGCCCACGGGACCGCGCTTGATCCAGCCCGTCGCATAGATGCCCGGCACGTGGGTTCCGTCGGCGCCCAGGACGCGTCCGCCGTCGTTCGTGACAACGCCGCGCTGGTGGTCAAACTCAACGTCCGGCAGGGCCGAGCCGAAGTAACCCACGGAGCGGTACACGGCCTGGACGGGGTAGTCGATGAACTCGCCGGTGCCGCGGGCGTTGCCCGTGCCGTCGAGCTCGGTGCGCTCAAACTTGATGCCTGAAACCTTGCCATCCGTGCCCGTGATCTCGACCGGGTTGTGCAGGAAGTGCAGGTGGAGGCGGCGCGAGGCACCCGTGGCGGGGTTGGCGGCGTCGTCTTCCTGCTCCACCAGCCAGTTGGTGAGCGTGTTGACCATGGTCTTGACCTGGTTGTTGGTCTTGATGGCCGCGTCGGAAGCCTCGTCGAAGTCGAAGTCCTCCTCGTACAGGACAATGTCGACGTCCTTGGAGTGGCTGAGCTCGCGCAGCTCCATGGGCGTGAACTTGACCTGGGCGGGGCCTCGGCGGCCGAAGATGTGCACGTCAGTGACGGGCGAGGCCAACAGGCCCTGATAGACGTTGTCGGGAATTTCAGTGACGAGCATGTCATCAGCGTGCTTGGACAGGACGCGGGCAACATCGAGGGCGACGTTGCCGTTGCCGATCACGGCGATTTCCTTGGCCGTCAGGGGCCATTCGCGGGAGACGTCCGGGTGTCCGTCGTACCAGGAGACGAAGTCGGCGCCGCCGTAGGAGCCGTCCAGCTCGATGCCGGGGATGTTCAGGTCCGCATCCTTGATGGCGCCGGTGGCGAAGATGACGGCGTCGTAGTGGTGCTGCAGGTCCTCAAGCGAGATGTCCGTGCCGTAGTCCACGTTGCCGAAGAAGCGGATGTCGCCGCGGTCCAGCACCTTGTAGAGGGCGTTGACGATTCCCTTGATGCGCGGGTGGTCCGGTGCCACGCCGTAGCGGATCAGGCCGTACGGCGCCGGGTAGCGGTCAAAGAGATCGATGCTGACAACCAGGCCGTCGCGCACTTCCTCGCTCTTGGTCAGCATGTCCGCCGCGTAGACGCCTGCCGGGCCGGAGCCAATGACGGCAATGCGCAGCGGGCGGTCCTGCGTTCCGGGCGTTGCTGAAGTGGTTGATGACACAGCTGTGCTCATTTCTTTGGGTTTCAAAGGGGCTTAGGGATAAGTCTAGGAGAGAGTTCTGGTAGTTTCCCGCGTGCCGTAAAAGTCGGTCGCGAGTTCGGCCGGTGCCAGCGGGCTGACCCGCACCACGTCGCCCACGACGACGACGGCCGGGTTGCGCACCTGCGCCGCCTGGGCCAGGGCTGCAATGGTGCCGAGCGTGCCGATGGTGACGCGCTGGTTTTTGGCGTAGCCGTTCTCAATGATGGCCACCGGGCAGTCCCTGCCGCGGCCGGCCGCCTCGAGGATCGGCATGGAACGGTTGAGGGTGCCCACGCCCATGAGCAGGACCACCGTGTGGTCGCTGCCGTGCGGGACGTTCTCGAGTTCCTCGTGGCCGCTGATCATGGTGAACGCCTTGGCCAGGCCGCGGTGCGTGACAGGGATGCCGGCGGCGGCCGGGACGCTGACGGCGCTGGTGACGCCGGGGACGACCTCCACGTCAACGCCGTTCTCACGGCAGGCGATGGCTTCCTCACCGCCGCGGCCCAGGACGTAGGGGTCCCCGCCCTTGAGCCGGACCACCCTGTTGCCGGCCTGGGCCTCACGGACCAGGATCGCGTTGATTTCCGTTTGCGGCACGGGGTGGTGGCCGGGCGTCTTGCCAACCTCGATGACCTTGACGTGTGCGCCCAGGGTTTCCAGCAGGCCGCGTGGGCCGAGCCGGTCTGCCACGACCACGTCGGCCTCGGCCAGGAGCCTGCGCCCGCGCACCGTGATGAGGTCCTCGGCGCCGGGGCCGCCGCCCACCAGTGCAACGCTTCCCCTGCGGTCCCGGCTGCGGCTGGGCTGCGCCGCAGGAGTGTCCCGGAACCTTCCCAGAGGCAGCTCCCCTGTTTCAAGTGATGCTGCGATGGCGTTGCGGATGGCCACGGCACGCAGCGGGTCTCCCCCGGCGTTGACGGCCACCTTGATGTCCTGGACCGTCGCAACGGCCGGGGTCCATGCTGCAGATTCCTGTGCATCGGAGCCATTGACGCACCAGGTGCGGTTGGCTTCGGCATCGGCCGCGACCTGTGCGTCGACGCCCTTGTTGTTTGTGGCGGCCACCGCGTACCAGGCGCCGGCCATGTCGGCGCTTTCGTAGCCGCGGGCGTGCCAGGTAAGCAGGCCGGCGTCGGCCAGTGCGCGGGCCGGGGCACTGAGAACCGGCGCCACCAGCGTGACCTGGGCTCCGGCGTCGAGCAGGGCCTTGGCGCGGCGGGACGCGACCGTGCCGCCGCCCACCACCAGGACGGGGCGGCCGAGCAGCCGGAGCGACGTTGGGTAAAGATCCACAATTGCCATAAGAGAGACCTTAGAGAAGTGCAATATCTGCGGACAAGGGGCGCGTTACACCAGTTCATGCGGCGTCATGTGGAGTCACAATTGGGTGCCGTGCCAACGAGCCCACACAAGACAAATATGACCCCCAAAAAAATTCAGCTTTTTGGGGGCCATGATTGTGGTTTCGAGGCGTCGAGGGGGCCTTTGTCCGCGCGCCGAGGCGAGCCGTTGTCCGCGCGACGTGCGTGGGCCCGCAGTGTTGGCGCCGGCGACGCCTCAATGGCATAAATTGCCGGTTCAGGGGCGGCGGGGCTACCGCGTGCTGCCGGCGAGCAGGCCGCGCCCGCGCAGGAGGCGCTTTTCCACTGGTGCGAACACCACGAGCTCCACGAGGATGCCCACGAAGAGGATGATCAGGATCGCGGACATGACGATGCCCATGTCGGAGAGCTGGCGGCCCTGTTCCAGCAGCGAGCCCAGGCCGAAGCCGAGCGAGCCGCCCATGGCAATGATTTCAGCGGCCATGAGGGAGCGCCATGAGAACGCCCAGCCCTGCTTGAGGCCGCCAACGTAGCCGGGCAGTGCGGCCGGCAGGACCACGTGTGTAGCCATCTCCCAGCGTGAAGCGCCCAGGATCTGGCCCACGCGGCGGTACTGCGGCGGGATTTGGTCCACGCCGGCAATGAGCCCGTTGATGATGGACGGGATGGCGCCCATGAACATGACGAAGTAGACGGTGGCGTCGGTCAGGCCGAACCAGATGATGGCGGCCGGCACCCAGGCCACCGACGGCAGCACCTGCAGCCCGGAAATCAGCGGCCCAAACGCGCGCCGCAGCAACCGGACCTGCGAGAGCAGCAGGCCGATGGGGGTGGCCACCACGATGCTGATGGCGAAGCCCATGATGCCGCGCTGCAGCGACGTCCAGACGGCCTCCCACGCCGTGCCCTCGGACCACAGGGAGCCGAGCGACCCCAGCACGTCCAGCGGGCCGGGCACCAGGTCGCGGCGGCGGAGCCCCAGCGAAACGTAGAACTGCCAGGCCAGCAGCACCACAACAAATGCGGCCAGCGGCAGCAGCACCCGGGACCAGTCGACACTGCGCCGTTCAGCGGCCTCTGACTGCAGCGAATCCAGGCCCGCCTCGAGCGAGCGCATCTCTTCTTCCGTGCCGCTCTTGAGCATGGGCGACGTTACTGTTTCAGGCATGTTTGCGGATCTCCTGGCGCAATCGGGCGGTGATGTCGGCGGTGAGGGCACCGGCGGCGCCGGGATCCGTGCGGTGCTCGTCGG
The DNA here is from genome assembly GCF_017876675.1 of Arthrobacter stackebrandtii. NCBI lineage: Bacteria > Bacillati > Actinomycetota > Actinomycetes > Micrococcales > Micrococcaceae > Arthrobacter > Arthrobacter stackebrandtii. Next base: position 2,311,699 of record NZ_JAGIOI010000001.1, on the reverse strand, counting down.
AGACGTCCCATTCGGCCACCACCCGCCCCGGCCTGGAGGAGAGCAGCAGCACGCGCTGCCCCAGCCGGACGGCCTCGCGCACGTTGTGGGTGACAAAGATGATGGTCCGGCCGGTCTCTTTCCAGACCCGTTCCAGTTCGTTGTGCAGCAGGTCGCGGGTGATGGCGTCCAGCGCGGCAAAGGGCTCGTCCATGAGCAGCAGCGGCCGGTCCTGCGCCAGCGACCGTGCCAGCGCAACCCTCTGGCGCATGCCGCCGGACAGCTCGTGCGGACGCTTGTCCATCGAGTGCCCCAGGTTCACCAGATCAAGCAGCTCCGCGGCACGCACCCGGCGTTCGGCCTTCCCCACGCCGCGCAACTTCAGGGCCATTTCCACGTTCCCGCGCGCACTGAGCCACGGAAACAGCGACGAATCCTGGAACATGAACGCGGCACCTTCCTCCGGCACCTCGAGAGCACCCGCGGACGGCACGTCGAGCCCGGAAATGATGTTCAGCAGCGTCGACTTTCCGCACCCGGAGGCTCCCAGGAGCGCCACAAACTCGCCCTGGCGGACGGTGGCGTTGATGTCCTCCAGTACGGGGGCGCCGGAGCCAAAGCGCTTGCCCAGGTTTTCTAGTACGACGGCGGGTGCCCGGCCTGCGCTGCCGGCTTCCCCGCGGCTTTCAGTTTCGGCAATCAGCAGCTCGGTCATTCCGCACCCAATCCTGCCGCCGTCACGGTGTCCCCGCCGGCAGCTTGTAGCACCTTGTTAAGCAATGAAAGGTCAAACAGTCCGTTCAGGTCCGCGGGCTTGGAAACGCCCGACTCGACCCCGTGGTCCAGCAGTGTGGGGAAGGTTCCCGCCAGCGGGTCGGAGGTAAACTCCAGTTCCTCGAGCGAGCGGGCAATGACGTCGTCATCGAGCGGCTGCCCGATGGCCTCAACCAGCGCCTCGTTGATCACCCCGGCCGCCTCGCCGGGATGGTTGTCCAGCCAGGCCACGGATTCAATGTGCCCGGCCAGCAACGCCTCCACGGTCTGCGGGTGCGCCGCCAGGAAGGACTTGTTCACGGCCAGCACCGTGGTGCTGAACTCGCCCTTGTCCCAGAGCTCGGCCTCGTTGACCAGGACCTTGGCCCCGGCCTGCAGCACCAGGCGGGAGGCCCACGGTTCGGCGACCCATGCGCCGTCGATCTTTCCGTCCTGGAACAGCCGCAGGGTCTGGGCGTTGGTGGTGGGGGTGATGTTGACGTCGCCGCCGCCGGAGGGGGTGGTTTTAAGGCCGTGCCCGTCCAGCCACGTGCGCAGGGCCACGTCCTGGGTCCCGCCCAGCTGCGGGGTGGCGACGGTCTTCCCGCGGAGCCCGGCCGCGTCGGAGATGCCCGGGCGGACCACAAACTGTGCCCCGCCCGACGCCGCCCCGGCAATGATGCGGATCGATTCGCCGCCGCTTTGCACGTACGAGTTCAAGGCCGGGTTGGGGCCCAGGTAGGCGGCGTCAATCGCGCCCGCGTTCAGCGCCTCCACCGTGGCCGGGCCCGAGGTGAACACCTGGGTGTTCAGCTTCGTGGCCCCCAATTCCGCCCCGAAGATGCCCTTCTCCACGCCCACCAGCGCCGGGCCGTGCGTGATGTTGCCAAAGTAGCCAAGATTGACGACGGCGGCCGGGGCTGCGGCAGGTGCCCCGGCCTCCCCGCCGTCCTGTGCGTTGACGCCTGCCACGGCCGCACCGGCGCCAATCAAGGCAACCAGGGCGGTCACGAGCAGGATTTCCAGGCCGCGCATTGTGCCCTGGGGCTTCTCCCCGGCAACGATGCGTTTGAGCCGCAAGGGCTGGGCCGGCTGCGGTGTGGCAGCGTCTGCGCGTGTAGTCATGGTTAAACGGTAGGGAAAGCCGGGCCTGTGCTTCAATGGACGGGACTCCCAAGGTCACGGTTGTTCATGCGGCGTCACATTCGGGACATATTTCGAGCCTTCACTTGTATGGACGGCGCCCTTGCCTGTGGCCGGGCCGCCGGCACCGGACAGGAAGCCCGGGTGCCGGCCGTCCGAAATGGTGCTGCTCAGTCGAGGCCGGCGGCGGAGACTTCCGGCGCCCCGTCCTTGGCCAGGATCTTGTTCAGCGGTGCCAGGTCAAAGATTCCTGACAGGTCCGCGTCCTTTCCCACACCCGCCGTGACGCCGGCTGCCAGCAGTTTCGGGAAGGTGTGTGCCAGAGGGTCCGGGGAGAACTTCAGTTCGGTCAGGGACCGGTCGATGACGTCGGCGGGCAGTTCCTTGCCGGCCGCGGTCTTGAGGGCTGCGTTGACAGAGGCCGCGGCATCCTGCGGGTGGGCGTTGAGCCAGTCGATGGACTCCTTGTTCCCTTCCAGCAGGGCGTCCACGGTTTGCGGGTGCTCTTTCAGGAAGGCCTTGCTGACAATCAGGATGGTGGTGGCGAAGTCGCCGTCCTCCCAAAGGTCGGCCTCGTTGACCAGCACCTTGGCCCCGGCCTGCAACACCAGGCGGGAGGCCCACGGTTCCGGCAGCCAGGCGCCGTCGAGCTTGCCTTCCTGGAACAACTTCAGGGTGCTGGCGTTGTCGGTGGGGTTGATGGTGACGTCGCCGCCGCCGCTGGGCGTGGTGGCCAGGCCCTCCCCGGCCAGCCAGGACCGCAGGGCAACATCCTGCGTGCCGCCCAGCTGCGGACTGGCAAGCACCTTGCCGCGCAACTGGGCCGCCGAGGTGATTTCGGGCCTGACCACCAGCTGCGCGCCGCCGCTCGTGGCCCCGGCGACGATGCGGATGGACTCGCCGCCGCTCTTCACGAAGGAGTTGATCGCCGGGTTGGGGCCGAGGTAGGCGGCGTCGATGGCCCCGGCGTTCAGGGCCTCGATGGCTGAGGGGCCGGCGTTGAACACCTGCGTTTTCAGTTCGGTGGCGCCCAGGTGCTTGGCGAGGATGCCGTCGTTGACGCCGATCAGGGCCGGTGCGTGGGTGACGTTGGCAAAGTAGCCGAGCCGGAGCTCGGCGGCGGGGGCTGCGGCGGCGGGCTGGTCAGGCGCAGTGTTGCGTCCGGCGTTCACGGCGGCCACTGCCGCCCCGGCTCCCACCAGGGCCACCACGGCCACGAGCGCCGCGATCTCCAGTCCGCGCAGTTTGCGCCGGGGTTTTGCGCCCGCCTCCACGCGGGTTGTCTTCAGCGGCGAGGCGCTTCCGGGGGTCGGTTCTTCGGGCGTTTTGGGTGCTGTGTATTTTGTCATTTCCCTAGGCTAGGGACGCCGGGGACGCGGGCGGAAGCCAATCGACGCGGTACGTCACGGGCGTTCACGCGCCGTCACAAAGCCCGTCACCCCTGCCCTGAATGCCGCCGGTAGCTGCTGGGCGCAAAGCCCAGGACCCGCTGGAAATCGTTGGCCAGGTGCGACTGGTCTGCGTAGCCAAACTCCGCCGCCACCTCGGCCAGGTCCATTTCCGGATGACTGCGGGCCCGGTCCGCTGCCTCCTGCAGCCGGCGCCGCCTGATCAGCGCAGCCGGGCCCAGCCCCACGTACTTCTTCGCCAGCCGCTGCAGCGTCCGCACAGACACCGCCAGCCCCTCCGCCACGTCCTCGACCCGCACCAGTGCCGGGTTCCCCGCAATCAGCGCGGCCATGGCGTTCGCCAGCCGCGCCTCATCGGAGACTTTGGGCGACTGCTCCGCCAGCCATTCCGCGACCACGGCAACCGCCTGCGCGCGCCGCCTCCCGCCGTCGGAAATCTCCATGGCCTGCACGACGGCGCCGCGCAGCCCGGGTGCCGCAACCTCCAGCCTGGCGTCGCGCAGCCCTGCAGGATTGGCGGTAAACAGCGGCACCGCAGCCGGCTGCAGGAGGGCGCCAACTGCCCAGCCCCGCCCGGCAAGGTCCTGGTTTGAGACCGTGGTGGTGGGGCCGGCGAACTCCACCACGTCGCGTTGGATTGCCAGGTTGGAGGCGGGAAAAGACAGCACCTGCTGCCGCGAAGACCGCCCGGGCTCGATGTCCCACTCCGGGATCCAGAACCATTGGACCAGCTCGGCCACCTCTGCGGGCGCAGGCAGCCGGTGGAACTCGGGCAGGCGTGCGGGGTACAGGATTCCCTTGAATTCGTGGTCCACGGGGACAGTCTATGGTCCAGGCTCCTCCCCCGGTCCGGGATGTCGCGAATCTACAAGCCTGCGGCCTCTGCGGGGCCATAGCGTTGAGGCCATGAACAAGCCAGCAGAGATCGAAAAGACAGCGGCCGCGGACGGCCGGTACACCAGCAACGGCGTTCCCGGCGGGTTCAGCAGCCTGACCCCGTTCCTTGCCATCCCCCAGGCAGCCGGGGCCATGGCGTTTTACGCCGAGGTCTTTGGCGCCCGCACCATCTCCAGCATGGAGTTTGGCGGCGTGGTGGTCCATGCGGAAATGGACTTCGGCCAGGGCCGGCTGCAGTTGGGCGAGCCAAATCCGCAGTACCACCTGGTGGCGCCGCCCGCCGGGGAAGACGACGTGTACTCCATGGGCTTTTACTGCCCGGATGTTGACGCCGTGGTGGAGCGGGCCGTCCGGGCCGGTGCTGCCGTCCGGGAGCCGGTGGCCAATTTTGCCTCCGGCGACCGCTTTGCCAGCATCCGCGACCCGTTCGGCGTGCGGTGGTCCATCATGACCCGCGTCGAGGACCTTTCCGAGGAGGAGAGCACTGCCCGCGTCGAGGCATGGGCGGCCACCCAAAACGGCTAGCGGCGGGCATCGCACCCGGCAGTGGCGGCCCCGGGCGCGCCGGGCCTGTTCCCGGGTTGTTCCCGGTCCGGCCCGCCCAGGGACAGGGGCGTGCCGGGCCGGGTCCTTGCACGGACGGCCGCGAACCGGGCACACCCCCCGGTTCCCGGCCGAACCGGCAACAGCAGAGCAAAGTCCCCCAAACCGTACTTTACTCAGCCGTTGCCGCTCCGGCCGTCCTTGCGAATCGGCCAGCCGTGCAAGGCTGTGCGCTGGAATGGGCAGGCCGCCGGCCGTTTCTTACGGTGGCAGATCACGCGAAGAAATTGTGGGCTGCCTGCCAATTCCTGTCCCCACCAGGTGAAGACAAAAGGGAGCCTAACAGTACGATGGCGGGCCCTGCCCGGGGCCTGCGGCCATGTTGGCCATATCAAGGCGGGCCCTGCGGGCGGCATCTGCCCTGCCTGTTCTTTTGGACAGGGGCGCCGCACCGCCACCGCGCCGTTCATCGCATTTCAACGGCGATTCGGCGTGATTGGGCAGTATTTTCCCGGCGCCATTGTCCAAAAGGACAGCTCAGCAGTTGTTGCCAATTCTTTACCATGCAAACGCATGTTATGCATGAACGGATGCCGGAACACGGCGACAGGCAAGGCTGAAGCCATCCTGCCCGGCCGAGACCGGCGGCCGGCGTCAGTGGCCGTCGAGCTCGTTGCGGAGCTTGCGCAGGCGGGAGCGGAGCTTGGATTCGCGGTTGCGGTCGCTGCCCACGGACTTGGTGGCGTCCACGTGCGACTCCCCGAATGTCTGCAGCAAGAGGTCGTCGGCGACGCGGACCTGACCGGGGTTGAAGCGGTATTCCATGAGCTTGGCCACCTGCTGCGAATCGATGGAGTGGAACCACTCCTCGGCCGCATTGACCGTGTCGATCCCGTTGGCGGCGAGGACGTGCACCATCCAGTCGTACTGGTTTTCCTTGCTGCTGCGGTAGTTCGGGAAGGCGCGGGTCAGCACTCCCTGGAGGGATCCGGCGTCGAGCAGCTGTTCCTGGGCGCCGGTGTCCACTGCCAGGTGGGCCTGTTGGCGCTTGAGGATGTCGGCAATGTTCACGAACTGCTGGTCGGCCAGCTCAATCAGGGTGGAGGCCATGGTGAAGGCACGGCTGATCTCGGCATTGTCGCCGCTGGAACCCTTGAAGCGGATGTCGTGCTCAAACTCGGCCCAGGCATGCTGGAGGACCGTGCGGATCTGCACCTCAAAGCGGTACCCGCCGAAGTCCTTGCAGTTGGTGGGCGGCCGGTCCGTGGGGACCTCCAGCGTCAGGTGCCGCCCGGCGTAGCCGATGCCGCCATTCTTGCGCATGATGGCGGTCTTGTCCTCGTCGTCATGGCAGATGAACTGGCTGGTGAGGGCAATGGCCACGGCGTCGATGTCCGACTCCACATACAGGATGACCCGCACGCCGATGAGGTCGTCCAGCCGCTCAAGGCCGCCGGGGTACTTGAGCAGCCCGTCGTGGTCGCGACGCGACATTTTCTCCGCCGCGGAGTCCGATGACTTCACCCGGAACTCCACGTCGTGGTGGTTCAGCCCGTCATCGTGGAGCCTGCCCACTATGGTGTCCCGGATGGCCTGCGCGGCCTCCTGGAGGGTTGCCTGTTGGAATCGTGATTCGTCCATGGCATGCCCCGCATCTTCCACGGTCTGGCTTTCGATGGTGTCCCCCTGGCGCGTTCCGGCCGGTCAATTCCCGGCCTATCTCAAATTCTCCCAGCTTTGCAGGGCTTGTCCAGCACAACGGCCGGGGGTGCGAATCGGTTCCAACTGCCGCCCCGGTTCAGGCCGCTCACCGGTTCCGTCCGGCCGTGCCCGGACCGCCAATCCGCACCGGCCCCCGGCTCCCGGCCCCCGGCACGGCTGCAGCCGACAACGACGTCATGGTGAGTTTCCCAAACGTGAGGAACACCCGCGCGGTTCCGGCCTGTCCGCTGTACGTTCCGGCGGCATTGCCTTGCCTGGCCGCAACCGCCGTGAACTCCCACGCCGCATCCATGTCCGCGGGCACCTGCAACTGTGTGTACTGCGGCAGCGAGTTCTGTGCGCCCCATTCCCTTGCGGCGAGCGCGTCGAACCGCAGCGGGGCCGGCACCGACGGATGGTCCCAGCCCCACATGAAGGTGCCGTCAAACAGGGTCCCCACCACCTGGATGTCCGCGGTGACCAGCTTGTCCGGGAACATGAACGAGACCTTCCCCAGGTTCATGTCAACGTCCCACCGGCAGTCGGCACGGTTCATGCCCCACGTGTTCATGTGGATCTGCTGGACTTCCGCCATCGCCTCAACACTGGCGGCAATGTATGCCTCGGGCGTCGCCTTCTTCCTTGGCGCAAAGATTCCCATGTTCGGTGTTTATCCCTTTGTTCGGTTGAGAGGTGGCAGGATCCATTGCCCCGCCACCTTGAAGAGCGACGCCGGAGCCCCCACTGCCTGCACCTTGCCTCCCGTGGGGGCCAGGCAGGCGCGCATTTTCCGGGTGAAGTTTCCGGCCGGAAGTTCCACCTGCCACACCGCGGTGTAGACGTCCCGGAGTGCGGAGACGGTGAATTCCTCCGGCACCAGGGCGGCGGCAATGGTGGTGTATTCCATTTTTCCGGCCAACCGTTCCAAGCCTGCATGCAGGATTTGGGCATGGTCAAATGCCAGGGCGCCCGTGTCCAGCGCATGGACGGGCCGCCATTGTGCCTTGGCGGCGTCGGTGCCTGCCCGCAGCTCCGGCAGGCTTGCGCCGTCGGAGGCCAGCAGGACCAGGTGCGCCACCGACACCACCCGCATCCGGGGGTCGCGGTCCGGGGCGCTGTAGGTGGCCAGCTGTTCCACGGCCACGCGGTGGCCGGAAAGGTCCAGCCCGGCTTCCTCCGCCAGTTCCCGGCGGGCCGCCGCGAGAGCGTCCTCGTCGGGCCCCACGAATCCCCCGGGCAGGGCCAGTCTGCCGAGGAACGGCTGCCCGCCGCGTTCCACGAGTGCCACATGCAGTTCCTTGTTGGCCACGGCAAACACCACGAGGTCGACGGTCAGCGCGACGGGTGGAAACTCGGCGGGGTTGTAGCCGGCCAGGAACTCGGCCTCCTGGGATCCGTTGCTGCTCACGCCGCTCCTTCCAGCACTGTGCGGCCGGCCCAGGCGGGGGCCGTGAACGTGTTTTGCTGTTCCAGCATGGCATCAATGACGGCGGTGGCGGTGGCCATGCGGCGTTCATGGCTGCCTGTCACGAGGATCCACGAGTGGCCCTCCTCGGTCAGCGCCTCCTTGAACCATTCGGTCATTTCGGGGCGCCGGTGCTCGCCTTCGCGCCAGCCGTCGTCTTCAAAGTCCACGCCGTTGAAGTCGGTCAGCAGGTACACGTCGCGGCGGGGCAGGTGGGTCAGGGCCTCGTACGAGCCGTAGCTGCCATCGCCCAGGTAGTACCGCTCCCACAAGGTGGTGGCGAGTGCGTCGGTGTCCGCAATGACGAGTGGTGCGGCCTCCGCGGCGGCCTGCTCCATGGCGGTCTGCCGGGTGGCGATGATGCCAAAGTCCGCATCCGTCCACACCAGGTCCTCCACGGTTGCCCCGCGATGTTCCACCTGCAGCTTCTCCAGCAGTTCGTAAGTGTAGAAGCGGCCGTGCTCGGTGACGTCGCGCATGGCCGGGAATTGCCGGCGGTAGTGCGCCGTCAGTGCCTCGCTGAGCGTGGTGGTGCCGGTCGATTCCGCGCCGACCACGATCACCCGCACGGCCAGCCCGCGCCGTGCCGCCGGAACCAGCCGGCCCCAGTTTCCCGCCAGGTCCTCCCGGCAGGCGGTGCCGCTGATGCGGTGGGTGCTGCGTGCCGGGTCGACCACCATGTGGGCGGCACCAAACGCGTCCGCCAGCCGCTCGCCGTAAGCCTCAGACGTGAACACGGCGTCAACCTTTTCCACACCCTTGGCTTTGAGCGCCCAACGCATGTTCTCCACCTGCGCGGCCCAAATCTCGTCACTGGCGTAGTCCACGGGGCAGTCGTTGCGGACCGGCACAATGGTGACGTTTCCGCCGTCGAACTCTTCCTCAAGCCAGGCGGCACGCCGGGCGGCGGTGAGCGACTCAAAGCGGCTCCCCTGGACCAGCACGTACACGTGCCGGGCGGCGGCTGCGGCCGTGGCAATCAGGTGCCGGTGGCCGGCATGGGGCGGGTAGAACTTGCCAATGACGAGTGCGTTCTCCATGGTCAGACTCCTGCCAGTGCGGGTTCGGGTGCGGCGGTTTTGCGGAGGCGGTTCCAGCCAAGCAGGCCGTACAGGCACAGGGCCAGGAAGCCGATGTAGAGGATGGCGGTCAGCGCCAGGCCGCGGCTGAAGTAGAGCGGGACCGAGACGAGGTCGATCACGATCCAGACGTACCAGTGCTGGAAGATTTTCTTCGCCTGGGCGTAGGTGGCCACGAGCGAGGCGGCGAGGACGAAGGCGTCGGGAATGGGGACCACCGAGTCGGTCCCGGCGTGCAGCAGCCAGGCGATGGCTGCCGTTGCCAGCACGACGGCGGCGGCTCCCGTGAGCGCCTCGGTGCGGGTGGCGCTGCGGATGGGGAGGTCGTTGGCGCCGGCCGTTCCGCTGGCGCCGCGGCTCCACTTGATCCAGCCGTAGACGGCGATGGCGGCGAAGATGACCTGCAGGAGCGTTTCTCCGTAGAGGCCGGCGCCGAGGAACAGGATCACGAAGGCAATGTTGTTCAGGATGCCCACGCCCCAGTTCCAGATCTTCTGCCGGGCCACGCCCCACACGCAGGCGGCGCCGGTGGCGAAGCCGATGACCTCAACCCAGCTCACCGGGTTGTCCAGAAGGGTGAAGGCCGTGGCGTTGAGCCAGTCGATGATGGCGTTCATGGCGCCTCCTCTTGAGTAGTTATTATCAACTTGATAATAACTGTAGCACAGAGGCGCCACGGGGCAGGACAGAGCGCTTCCGGCCAGGCCGGCAGGGGCAGACCGTGGCGGACCTCAGGGGCACCCTGGTCCGGAGGAGACCGTGGCTATGACTTTCAGGAGCCCCTTTGCAGGCTCGAGCGAACTTACGCTGGATTCATCCTGCCAACATTCAGGAGTGGCCGAGGCCTTCTTCCTGCTGTTCCGCCATGAACGATTCGGGGCCCTCGGCGGCAGCCTGGGGGTCCATCCAGATGGCGCCGAAGAGGTTGCCGTCCGGGTCCTCAAAGTCGCGGGAGTACATGAAGCCAAGTTCCTGTGCCGGGCGGGGCTCGGTGCCGCCTGCGGCCAGGGCCTTCTCCAACAGTGCATCCACGGCAGCGCGGCTGTCCTGACTCAGTGCCGTTTGCACCTGGATCGACTTGCCCGGGTCCACAATGGGCTTGTCCGTGAATGTGGCAAAGTACTCCTTCTTCAGCACCATGACGAAGAAGTTGTCGTCCGCCTGGATGCACGCCGCATTCTCATCGGTGAAATTCGGCTGGATTGCCCAGCCCACGGCCTCGTAGAAGGCCTTGGAACGGTCAAGGTCGTTCGTGGGAAGACTGATGAATACCTGCGTGGACATGGTGATCTCCCTGGCTCGGGCAGTGCTGGTGCCGGGATTTCCCGGCACCCTCCATCGTTGCGAACCACGGGACCCACGTCAATGGATCACGCCGTAAAAAATGATCCCTGTGCACTACCAGGAGACTGTTTCCCCGCGGTAGTCAAGGAACTGCAGGCCGCCTTTTCCATGGCTGCCCTGAATGGTGCGCACCAGACGGGGAATGCTCTCCTCGATGGTCAGCGGCGCATTCGGCCCGCCAACACCCGTGCCCCTGATCCACCCCGGCGCCAGCAGCAGCAGGGTGTGCCCGTCATCCTGGGTCCGGGCCGCATAGCTGCGCATCAGCTGGTTCAAGGCGGACTTGCTGGCGCGGTAGATTTCAAATCCGCCCCGGGTGTTGTTTTCGATGCTGCCTTGGCCCGAGGACATCACGGCCAGGGTGGCTCGTTCCGAGGCAAGCCCGGCAAACGCCTCGATGAACCTCATGGGGGCGAGGGCGTTGGTCAGCATCAGCCGGGAAAACTCCGCGTCGCTGACGGTTGCAATCGTCTCCGCTTCGTCGTTGGTGACGCCTGCGTTGACGAACACCAGGCCGAAGGAATGCCCCGCCAGGCGTGCGTGCAGCGCAGCCAGCTGGTCCAGCTCCGTGATGTCCACGGATTCAATCTCCAGCAGCCCGCGATATTCTTCCACCAGCACGTGCAGCGGTGTCGGCTCCGGCCCCCGCACCGTGGCAACCACACGGGCGCCTTGGCTCAGGTACTCCCTGGCAATGGCCAGCCCCAGGCCCCGGGAGGCACCCACCAGCAGGACTGATTCACCCGAAAAGCTGAGTTCACCGCAGTACCTCCTTGGACCGCCGGAGTGTCCGTGCCTTTCCATCGTTGCGACCGGCCGCACGTAGGTCAAGGCACCACCTGCGAAAAATGATCCCGATCCCGCCTTCTGATCCCCGGATCCCGGGGTCAGAAAGCGTCATCGGGATCATTTCCGGCGGACCGGCGGGATCGGGATCATTTCCGGCCGGCGCTAGATGGCGTAGCGCTCGTCCTCGTGGTCGCCCGGGTGGTCGCGGACCATGCCGGCGGCCAGGGTGTTGCCGTCCTGCGGGTCGATCACCAGGAAGGCGCCGGTGCGGCGGTGGCGCGCATACGTCTCGATCGGCACTGGCGACGCCAGGCGGATCTGCGCCGTGCCGATGTCGTTCAGCCCGAGCCCGGAGGCCTGCCCGTAGGCGAACGACTCCAGCTCCAGCTTGCCCGTGACGGCGCGGATCAGGCCCTGAACGGTCTTGCTGCCGTGCTTGATCAGCACCTTGGCGCCCTCGCGCAGCGGCTTGTCCGAGAGCCAGCACAGTTCGGCGTACAGGTCCTGGCTGACCTCGCCGAAGGTGCCGGTGGCGGCAATGACGTCGCCGCGGGCAATGTCGATCTCCTCGCTCAGGCGCAGCGACACCGACTGCGGTGCCACCGCCTTCTCCAGCGTGCGGCCGGCAAAGTCGATGCCCACAACGGAGGCCTTCCGTCCCGAGGGCAGCACCGTGATCTCGTCCCCCACCGCGACGGCGCCCGAGGCGACCTGCCCGGCATAGGCGCGGTAATCGCGGAAGGAGGCACCGGCGTCGTCAGCGAGGGTGAGCTCAGGCGCAAGCGCACCCTGGGGGCGGACCACCAGCTGGACGGGGAAGCGGAACGGCTCCAGGCCGCGCTCCAGCTCGTCAGTGGTGGGCAGCGTTTCGAGCAGCTCCAGCAGGCTGGCGCCCGTGTACCAGGGGGTGTGGGCTGAGCGCTCCACCACGTTGTCGCCCTCCAGCGCGGAGACGGGGATGACGACGACGTCGTCCAGCCCGATGCCGGCGGCCACGGCCTGGACGTCGGTCTCAATGGTGCGGAAGACGTCCTCGCTGAAGCCCGTGAGGTCGATCTTGTTGACGGCGACGATCACGTTGGGGACGCGCAGCAGGCGCAGCACGGACAGGTGCCGGCGGGTCTGCTCCAGCACGCCCTTGCGGGCATCGATGAGCACGACGACGGCATCCGCGGTGGACGCGCCCGTCACCGTGTTCTTGGTGTACTGGATGTGCCCGGGGCAGTCGGCCAGGATGAAGCTGCGGCGGTCCGTGGCGAAGTAGCGGTAGGCCACGTCGATCGTGATGCCCTGCTCGCGCTCGGCGCGCAGGCCGTCGGTCAGCAGCGCGAGGTCGATCTTCTGGGTGCTGCCGTTCTCGCCGCCGAAGCCGCGGTCCGCCGAGGTGCGGGTGACGGCGTCGAGCGTGTCGGCCAGGATGGCCTTGGAGTCGTGGAGCAGGCGGCCCACCAGGGTGGACTTGCCGTCGTCGACGGAGCCGGCGGTGGCGAAGCGGAACAGCGTGGACTGTTCAAGGGGCGCCGCATCAAGCGGGGTTTCGGTGATGGTGCTCATTAGAAGTAGCCGTCCTTCTTGCGGTCTTCCATGGCTGCCTCGGAGATGCGGTCATCGGCCCGGGTGGCGCCACGTTCGGTCAGGGTTGAGGCGGCGACTTCGCGCACCACGTCGTGGACGGTGGTGGCGTCGGAGGCCACGGCGCCCGTGCAGGACATGTCGCCCACCGTGCGGTAGCGGACCTGCTTGATGACTACTTCCTCGTCGGGGCGCGGCTGCGAGACCGGCCCGACAGCGCGCCACATGCCGTCGCGCTCGTACACTTCGCGTTCGTGGGCGTAGTACAGCGGCGGCAGCTCGATGCCTTCGCGGGCGATATAGCGCCACACGTCCAGCTCGGTCCAGTTGCTGATGGGGAACGCGCGCACATGCTGGCCCACGGTGTGGCGGCCGTTGTACAGGTTCCACAGCTCGGGGCGCTGGTTGCGCGGGTCCCACTGGCCAAACTCGTCGCGCAGGGACACGATGCGTTCCTTGGCGCGGGCCTTGTCCTCGTCGCGGCGGGCGCCGCCAAACACGGCGTCAAACTTGTTGCGGGCAATGGCATCCAGCAGCGGCACGGTCTGCAGCGGGTTGCGGGTGCCGTCGGCGCGCTCGGAGAGTTCACCGGAATCGATGAACTCCTGCACGGAGCCCACCTCCAGGCGCAGGCCCAGGCGCTCAACGGTGCGGTCGCGGAAGTCGATGACCTCGGGGAAGTTGTGGCCCGTGTCCACGTGCAGCACGGGGAACGGGACCTTGCCGGGCCAGAACGCCTTCGTGGCCAGGTGCAGCATCAGCACCGAGTCCTTGCCGCCGGAGAACAGCAGCGCGGGGCGCTCGAACTCGGCCACCACCTCGCGGATGATGTGGATGGCCTCGGATTCCAGCAGGTCCAGCGAGTTCAGCTCTGCATCGCCGGCCGGTGCCGTCCCGGGGCTCAGGTCTTGGTCAATGGTTTGGGTGCTCATACGTGTAGTCCGCATTCTGTCTTGGAGGTTCCGGCCCAGCGTCCGGACCTGGGGTCGGCGCCGGGGGCCACTTTCTTGGTGCAAGGTGCACAGCCGATGGACGGGTAGCCCTGGCTGAGCAGTGGGTTGACGGGCAGGAGGTTGTCGTCCGAGTACGTGATGAGGTCCTCGTAGCTCCAGTCCGCCACGGGGTTGACCTTCACCAGGCCGTTCTTCTCATCCCACACCACCAGCGGGGTATTGGTGCGGGTGGGCGCCTCATCGCGGCGCACACCGGTGAACCACAGCTCGTAGCCCTGCAGGGTGCGGTGCAGCGGTTCCACCTTCCGCAGCGCGCAGCACTGGGCCGGATCGCGGGCGAACAGGTCCTTGCCCAACAGCGAGTCCTGCTCCGCCACCGTGTTCAGCGGCAGCACGTCCACCACGTTCACGTGCAGGTTCTCCGCCACCTCGTTGCGCGTGGCGTACGTTTCCGGGAAGTGGTAGCCGGTGTCCAGGAAAAGGACGTCCACGCCGGGCAGCTGGTCCGCAACAAGCGCCGGCAGCACGGCATCGGCCATGGAACAGGCGACGGCGGCCGCACCGGTTGCGAAGTTTTTCGCCACCCAGGCGATGACGTCCTTGGCGGACGCGTTCCAGTCCAGTTCCGCTGCGCCGGCCTCGGCGAGGGCCTTCAGCTGGTCGTGCGAACGCAGGCCCGTGGCGGGATCGGCGGCGGCTTGGGTTTCGGTCATTTCAGCAGCTCCTCATCCACGCGGTGGGCGAACTCGGCAAAGGTCTCATCCGCCAGCTTGTTGGCCGCGTAGCTGCGGATGACGCGTTCCACGTAGTCGGCCAGGTCGTGGATGGCAACCTTCAAGCCGCGGACGGTGCGGCCCAGGCCGGCCTCTTCACGGTTGTGCGAAGACAAGCCCCCGCCCAGGTGGACCTGAAAGCCTCCTGTTGTGCCGCCGTCGTCCGCGGGAACCACAATCCCCTTCAGGCCGATGTCAGCGGTCTGGATGCGGGCGCAGGAGTTGGGGCAGCCATTGAGGTAGAGGGTGATGGGCTCGTTGAGTGCGCCGGCATCAACCAGGTCGGCCAGGCGCACCTCGAGCTCACCGATAACGTCGATGGCCGTGTCCTTGGTGTTGACGATGGCCAGCTTGCAGAACTCGATGCCGGTGCAGGCCATGGTGTTGCGGCGGAAGACCGACGGGCGGGCGGACAGCCCCACCTCGTCCAGCCCGGCCACCACTGCCTCGACCTCGTCCTTGGGGATGTCCAGGGCAATGACCTTTTGCAGCGGGGTGGTGCGCAGCCGGTGGGAGCCGTGGGCCTCCAGGAGGTCCGCCAGGGCGAGCATCTGCGTGCCGGAGAAGCGGCCCACAAACGGGGCGGCGCCGATGAAGAACTTGCCGTCCTTCTGCTCGTGGACACCAACGTGGTCACCGTTGACGGTGGCCTTGGGCGGGGCGATGCCGTCGGGCAGCTTGCGGCCCAGGTATTCATCCTCGAGGACCTGGCGGAACTTTTCGGCGCCCCAGTCCTCCACCAGGAACTTCAGCCGGGCCTTGTTGCGCATGCGCCGGTAGCCGTAGTCGCGGAAGATGCTGGTGACACCCTCCCAGACGGCCGGCCCGTCCTCCGGCGGCACAAACACCCCGACGCGCTGCGCCAGCCGGGGCGCGGTGGAGAGCCCGCCGCCCACCCACAGGTCGTAGCCGGGTCCGAGTTCCGGGTGGCGCACGCCGACGAAGGAGATGTCGTTGATCTCGTGGATGGTGTCGTGGTCCGGGTAGCCGGTGATGGAGGTCTTGTATTTGCGCGGCAGGTTGGAGAACTGCGGGCTGCCGATGAAGCGGTCGCGAATTTCCTGCAGGAAATCGGTGGGGTCGATGATCTCCGCCTTGGCGATGCCTGCCACAGGGGAACCGAGCATGCCGCGGGGCACGTCGCCGCAGGCCTCGGTGGTCTGCAGGCCGACAGCCTCGAGCCGGCGCCAGATCTCCGGCACGTCCTCCACCTCAATCCAGTGGAACTGGATGTTTTGGCGGTTGGTCAAATCTGCCGTGTTGCGCGCAAAGTCCACGGAAATCTGGCCGATCACGCGCAGCTGCTCGGTGGTGAGCTTGCCGCCGTCGGTGCGCACGCGCATCATGAGGTAGCTGTCCTCAAGCTCATGCGGTTCCAGGGAAGCAGTCTTGCCGCCGTCGATCCCCTGCTTGCGCTGCGTGTACAGACCCCACCAGCGGAAGCGGCCGTGCAGGTCGTCGTCGCTGATGGACTCGAAGCCCTGCTTGGAGTAGATGGTCTCGATGCGGTGGCGCACGGAAAGCCCGTCGTCCTCCTGCTTCCATGCCTCCACCGGATTCAGCGGTGCCTTGCCGTCAACCTTCCACTGCCCGTGCGGCTTGGCGGCGGGGCGGGGGCGGGCGGTGCGGACCGGCTTGGCAGGGGCGTCGGTTTCAGTGCCGGCGGCGCCCGCTCCGGCTAGAGCTGTCTGTGTCATGGAATGAGCCTAGGGCGCACCCCTTCTTGCACCAATCGACTTTGCAACGCTTGTTCACCTTGGGCAACATTTCGTCATACTGCCAGTTTTTGTCCAAGATGTGCTTGCAGCATTTCCTGCCCCGTCCGGGGTGCGACTGCCGGCCCGGCATTTGCCCATAAACAGGTCCGACGGCGGCCGTCCGGAAGATTCCATGCTGCCGACGAAACTCCGGCGGCAGCAAGAAGCCGGGCCAACCGTGCCGTTCTGCGCAGAGTTTGGCGCTGGCGTGACGCAGAACAGTGTTATGCGCCATGCCAGGCTGCAGCTCTCCGCAGAACAGCACGCTCACACCGCAAAAGCCGGCCCAGTGACTCAAAACAGCTTGAAAGTGCTCGTTGCACCCCGAACGCAGCCACCGCTTCAGCTTCCTGCGCACGGATATCTGTTAACCATGCGCAGCTCTTGGAGTTGCGCATGGTTGTAGCTTAACGAAGCGCAGGAGCGTGAGTGGCGCCGCGGAGCATGCGGGAAGGTTGGCAGCTGGCGGCGGGCCTGCGGGGCTGACGCCAAAAAAATGGGCCTGGCCCGGAGGCGTGGGGCTAGTAGCTGTAGGTCTCGCCGACTACAGTGCCGATGAAGCCGAGGATCATGATCCCGAAGAACAGGACGGAGCCGGCCAGCGAGATATAGCTGATGACGAGCCCCGCCACGGCCAGCCCCCGTCCCTGCTCATTTGTTTGGCTGATCTGCTTCAGCGCCATGTGGCCAAGGACAATTCCTGCAATGTTGAAGACAAAGGCAAAAACGAGCGAGAGGATGGCCAGCGTGTTGGTGCCGCCGGGCGCGGGTGCGTCATAAGGCGGGACACCGTAGTAGGGCTGCTGCATGCCCGGTTTCTGGGCTCCGTACGGAGAGGTTTCGAATGGCTGGGCACCGTACGGCGGAGTTCCATATTGCGGGGCTCCATACGCAGGAGTGCCAAACGGCTGCTCCCCCGGCTGCGGCGCCCCGTACGCAGGCGTGCCGTACTGCGGCGTGGCAAACTCGGGCGCGTCAGGGACCTGGGCGCCCGGGTAGGGTGCCGGCTGGCCGTAACCGTATCCGGGCGTCCCGCCGTTGGGGGCTGCGGTGCCGGGGGCAACGTAAGGATCTGGCGTCGGGTTTTCGCCCAAGGAAGGCCTCCGTGTGTCTGGGAACAAGCATCATGCGTATCCCCATAAGATACCTGACCTGCCGGAAAGAGGCAGGCCCGCCAGGCGGCTCTTCTTTCTGCTGCCGGCCAGGGTTCCGTGCCTGGCCTCCGGGTCAGGACCCCGGCACGGCCGGCGGTGCTGCGGTTAGTGCAGCGTCGAAGTGCTCGAGCGCCAGCTCGGCCAGCAGCGTGGACGGCAGCAGCGGCGCAGACACACGGTCGGCCCCGGCCTTGGCGAGCTGGTCGTGGAAATAGCCGGGCGCCAGGAGGTAGGAGGCCACGGCGACGCCGGCAGCCCCCTTGTCCTTCAGCACGGCAACCGCTTCGGAAACGGACGGCCGGGCGCTGGCACCGTAGGCGGCGAGGACTGGTTCGCTGCGGCGGACGGCCAGGTCCGCGGCAAGCACCTCGACCTGTTCGGCTGCTTCCGGCCGCGAGGATCCCGCGGCAGCCAGCACAATGCCCCACCCCTCCGGCAGCTCCCCCAGCCGTTCATCAAGCAGCTTGGCCAGCCGGGGATCCGGCCCCAGCGGGGCGGCGGCGAAGGTGTTGGGGCGTGAGGCCACAGCCTCGGCAATGTCCACCTGGACGTGATAGCCCACTGTCAGCAGCAGCGGCACCACCACGGCACGGGCCCCCGCCGGCAGCCCGGCCACGACGTCCGGCAGTTCCGGCCCCTGCACATCGACATATGCTTCAAGCACCGTCAGGCCGGGCCGCAGCGCAGCAATCCCGGCACGCAGCGCGTTGATGCGTCCCTGCCCGTCGGCGTTGTTGGTGCCGTGGGCGCAGGCAATCATGATGGCTGAATCCGCCATGTGAGAGGTCCTTTCGTGGTGGGGCCTGTGGACAATGTACGGCACACGCGCGGCGATCGCTGCAGAATGTTTCCTCACGTGTCGGCTCCCGACGATTCGCCGGCATCCGCCCGGGCCGCAGCATTGCTGATTCCCAGCGCGGCGACGACGCCGCCTACAACAAACAGGGCCGCCGTGATCAGCATGACGCGCCGAAACGACGCAAAGTCCAGCACCCCGCCCAGCATGACCCCGGCGAGCGCCACCGCTATCAGCCCCGCCACTCGAGAGACGGAGTTGTTCACGGCCGAGCCGATCCCCGCCTGCGACACCGGCACGGCCCCCAGTATCGCGGCGGTCAGCGGCGCCACCGTGACGGACATGCCGAGCGACATCACGAGGATTCCGGGCATCATCTGCCACCAAAAATCAAACGGCTCCGATGCCGAGGACATCAGCAGGTACCCCGCACCGGCCACCACGGGCCCCACCGCCATGAACAGCCGCGGCCCGTACTTCCCCGCCAGCGTGCCAAACCTGCCCGCGAGCAGCAGCATGACCACGGCCGTGGGCATGGACGCCAAGCCCGCCACGGCCGCCGACAGCCCCGCCACTTCCTGCAGGAACAGCACCATCATGAGCCCGCCCAGGGAGACGCCGGCATAAATGAATGCCGTTGCCGCATTCCCCATCCCAAAATTGCGGATCCGGAACAGCCCCAGCGGCATCATCGGCGCCCGGACCCGCGCCTCCCACCAGAGGAATCCGGCCAGCCCGGCAACGCCCACCACAAACGGCACCATCACCAACGGGCTGCCCCACCCCAGCCGTTCCTGCTCAATCAGGGCAAACACCGTCCCAAAAAGTCCGACGGCGACCAGCACCGCCCCTGCCAGGTCGATCCGTTGCGCCGCGCCCGCCCGGGTGACGGAAGAAACAGGAGGTGCGGTGCCGGCAGAGGGGGCAGCGGCGTCGTGCTTCACAAGGGGCAAAGGTTGCAGCCCCCGCACCGGCAGGGCCAGACCCCGCAGCAGCATCAGGGTGGCGGCGATGGGGAGGACGTTGATGGCGAAGATGAGGCGCCAGGTGGCGTAGTCGGACAACAGCCCGCCCAGCAGCGGGCCGGCGAGGAAGGCGGTGCCGGTCCAGGCGGTCCAGGAGCCGATCGCCTTGCCCTGCGCGGCGCCGCTGAAGGTGGAGGTGATCAGTGCCAGCGAGCTCGGCACCAGCAGTGCCGCGCCGGCGCCCTGGATGCCGCGGGCCACAATGAGGAAGCCCGCGGTGGGTGCGGCGGCGCAGGCGAGGGAGGCCACGCCGAAAATCAGCAGGCCGGCGCGGAGGATGCGGACGCGGCCGAAGGTGTCGGACAGGGAGCCTGCGATCAGGATCAGGGAGCCCAGGGCCAGGAGGTAGGCGTCGACCACCCACTGCTGCGTGGTGATGCCGCCGCCGAGCTCGCGGGTCAGGGCGGGCAGGGCCACGTTGACGATGGCGCCGTCCAGGAAGGCCACGAACGAGGCGAGGATGGCCACCCACAGCACGCGCCGCTGCACGGCTCAGGCCTTTTTGGCGAAGGCTGCGCGGAGGGACAGTTTGCGGGAGTACTCGATGGAGCCGTAGCGGAACAGGTGCACGGCCACGCGCAGCGCCAGGACGCCGAACACGAACAGCTCCACAATGACAATGATGGCGGCGACCGCGGTGAGCGAGCCGAACGCGTTGCGCAGCAGGGCCGTGATGGGCGCGGTGAACGGGAAGTAGGTGAAGATCTGAACGATCATCGAGCCGGGGTCGCTGACGATCATCGTGACAATGTAGAAGGGGATGAACATCATGATCATGACCGGGGCGAACACGGCGCTGGCATCCTTGGCCGTGGGCATGACCGCGCCGATCCCCACCAGCACGCCGGTAAACAGGATGAAGCCGCCCACAAACAACAGGACCGCGAACAGCATGGGACCGAACTGGAACTGCAAGTTGGAGAGGTCAAAGTCGGGCAGGGCCAGCTCGTCGCGGAAAAATACGTAGCCCAGCAGCATGGGCGTGGCGAACACCAGCGCCTGCACGGCCCCCACCAGGAACAGCGAGATCACCTTGCCCACCACCAGCGTCGTGGGGTTCAGCGTGGTCAGGATCATTTCCGTGACCCGGTTCTCCTTCTCCTCCAGCGTGGACGCCAGCATCTGGTTCGCGAGCAGGATGATCACCACGTAGAACAGCACCAGGAACAGCAGCGGCGGCACCACGGTGTCCAGCCCGCCGGACGGCTCCCCGTTCTTGAACGTCTGCGAATCCGTGCTGAATTTCCCCTGCACCGCTGCCGTCAGCTCCGCCGAGCCCACCTTCTCCTGCGCCGAGACCACCACCAGCTGCTTGGCCACGGCGTCGTAGCTGCCGTTCTTGAAGATGCCCTGGTCCGTGCCGTACACGTGCACCGGCTCCTTGGACACGTCCGCCGGGAAATTGAACCAGGCGTTCAGTGTGCCTTCCCTGACGCGGTCGACGGCGGAGGCCGGGTCCTGCTCGACCGTCCCGCCCATCGCCGTGGCCAGCTTCGGGTCGATCAGCCCGGAGGCGTCCGTGTAGGTGAATTCCAGGGTCTGGTTCTTTTGCGCCTCGGAGCGCGACTGTGTTGCGGAACTGCTGGCAAACACCAGGCCAAACACGATGCCCAGCAGCACGGGGATGGCCAGGGTGGCGATCCAGAAGCGGCGCTTCTTGATGGTGCGCGTGAACTCAAATGCCACCACGGTGCGCAGGTTGTGCCGTGCCATCTCAACCCGCCCTCCCTGCCGGTGCCGGTTGCTGCCCGGCCGGCCCGGACATTGCGGCAGGCCCGGCCCCGTTCTCGCCGTAGACCTGGATGAAGATGTCGTCGAGGCTGCGCTTGGCGGCCGTGAAGCCGCGCACCACCACCCCGGCCTGCACCAGCTCCTTCAGCACCTGGGCCTCGTCCACGCCGTCGTCCACGGACAGCTCCGCATAGTTGGTCTCCGCCAGGGTGACCTGGTAGCTGGGCGAGGGCGGGATGGTGCCCGTGTGCTTGACCCGGACGGTGCGCCCGCCAAACTGGTTCTGCACCTCGTCGATGGTGCCGTACGCCGCGGCCCGGCCGTCCTTGAGCAGGATGATCCGGTCGCACAGGCGCTCCACCTCCTCCATCTGGTGGGTGACCATCATGACGGTGGCCCCGGCCCGCTTGCGCTCCTCGATGATGTCCATGAGAAGGCGCCGGTTGACCGGGTCAAAGCCCTTGGTGGGTTCGTCCAGGATGAGCAGCTCGGGCTCGTTCATGATGGTCACCCCCAGCTGGATCTTCTGCTGTTCGCCGCCGGAGAGCTTGTCCACGCGCAGCTCCGCCTTGTCTGCCAGGTCCACCCGGTCCAGGAACTGGCGGCAGAAATCGTTGGCGGCCGCCTTGCTCATGCCCTTCAGCCGGCCAAAGTAGCCCATGACATCGCGCACCGACTCCTTCTTGTACAGCCCGCGTTCCTCCGGCAGGTAGCCGAGCCGTGCGCCAAAGTCGTCGCTGAACACCTTCCCGTTGATCCGCAGGGTTCCCGACGTGGGACGGTAGATGCCCAGCAGGGCCCGGATCGTCGTCGTTTTTCCGCTGCCGTTGCTGCCCAGGAATCCGAAGGTCTCGCCGCGGAGCACGTCAAAGGAGAGCCCGTCGATGACCTGCTTGGCACCAAACCGCATGTGGAAGTCCTGGATGTGGATCAACGGCTCGGCGGCGTTCATTCTTCCAGAGTAGTCACATGTGCCGGATTTTCGGGGAAAAATTCGCCTTTTTCACGCCGACACCGTACGCTAAGCGCTGCCGCTTTCCATGCCGGCTGGCCACCAGCCGAACCACAAAGGCACCCATGACCATTGACCTTCCGCTCATCCTCGACCTGCTGGGCGTGTTCTTCTTCGCCGTCTCCGGTTCCCTGCTCGCGGCCCGCAAGGGGTTCGACATCGTCGGCTCGGTGCTGCTCGGCTCCATGGTTGGCCTGGGCGGCGGCGTGGTCCGGGACATCGTCCTGAATCAGGGACCGCCGGCCGCCTTTTCCAACCAGATCTACCTGGTGCCGCCCCTTGCCGCGGCCTTGCTCGTGTATTTCACCGTCAAGAATGTCAAACGCAGCGGGCGGCTGCTGTTCATGTTCGACGCCGGCGGGCTGGCCCTGTTTTGCGTCACCGGCTCTCTGAAGGCGCTGGATGCTGGGATGAACCCGGTGGCCTGCATCCTGCTGGGTGTCACCACCGCTGTGGGCGGCGGGATCCTGCGCGACATCACTGCGAACGACGTGCCCAAGGTGTTCGATCCGAAGGACCTGTACGCGATCCCGGCCTTTGTGGGCGCGGGACTGACGACCGCGATGTGGCACCTGGAATGGCTCAACCTCGCCTCCGGGACGGCCGCCGCCGTCGTGGTGTTCACCCTGCGCATGCTGAGCCTGCGCTACGGCTGGCATGCCCCGCTGGCCGCCCGCAGCTGGGCGGCGCGCAGGCCCCGGCGCGGCTAGGATTGATAGGGAGCAGTTCCCGCCAAATGTTGAAGGATTTCCATGTCTGACATGTTCGTAGAGAAGTTCCGCGGCCTGGTGCCCCTGTACCTGGAGGAGCCCTGGCAGGAAGCCGACGGCATCACGTGGGAGGACCTGGATGAGGTCTTTGCCGAGCTGAAGCTCACCGTGCCGCTGGCCCTGCGCGAATTCCTGCACGCCCTCGGCAACTGCGAGGACCTCATGGAGGCGTACTACTACTTCTGGGACCCTGAAGAATTGGAAGTCGAGGACGGCTACCTGCTCTTCCTCGAAGACGAAGACGAGACCTACACGTGGGGCATGCTGGCCGACCAGGCCGATGTCCCCGACCCCCTCGTCTGGCGCCGCAACAACGCCACCGGCGAATGGATCAATGAGGAAGGCACCTTCAGCGAGTTTGTCTTTGACATGTTCGACTGGGTCTTCAACGAAGTGCTCGCCGAAGACTAGGCCGCGCAGCAACACCTCCGGAAGCTATGGGAATATCCCTCCGATAGCGGTACGGTGGCGTTATGAACACTCAGGAGCCTTCGAACGCATTGAATCCCTCACCGGCTGCGGTTGTCGAGCTGGTTGAAAGCCTGGTTGCGGGCATGTGGCCCCGCTCCGACTTTGACCGAAAAACCTGGTTTGACACTCACGGGCTGGTCTCCGGCGCACCCTGGGATGAGGCCAGTGCCGCCCCCGCCGTGGCACACTATTCACTGCGGACGCCGCTGGCCGGGGGCGAGATCTCCTCGTCGTGGAGCTCCTACGGCGCCAGGTTCCTGGGCATCAGCATGCAGCTGTACTCGTCCATGCAGACGGACAACCCCTCCACGCAGGAAGGGTACGAGGACATTCATTCCCGGCTGGCCGGACTGTACGGCGAAGGCAGCAACCCCTGGCGCGACCCCGTGGTGCAGGCCTGCGTCTGGAACGTCAACGGCCGGCGCATTGTGATCCGCTTCTTCAACCTCCAGCACAGCGGTGTGATGGTCAGCGTGGACGACGCCGGGTTGGCCAGTGCCTCCGAGGCGGCGGCGCGGCGGCGCATGGAACCGGCCCACTGGAACTCAAGCGCGGAAGGTTCAAGCCCATTCAACATCCCGAGGATCGGCCGGGAGGCGTAAGCGTGTCAGGGTCCCACCCGCCCGGCCTGGATCCGGACGGGTCCATCGATCCGGCCGCCGTCGTGGCCCTTGTACAACGCATCGTCCAGGATCCCTGGCCCGCCTCGGTGGCCGGGCGGGAACGCCTGTTTGCCCGGCTCGGACTGAAGGCTTCCGGGCGTCGGGTAGGCGGTCCGCACACGGTCGGGACCGAGTTGCACCACGCCCTGGATGTCCCACTTGACGGCCCGGTCATGGGCACCTGGACCCTGGACGGCGGCGCCTTCACGCAGGTCTATTTCCAGCTCCGCTGGGATTCGTCACCGCCAAGTCCGGAAACAACCGAGTGCTTCGACGAGATCCTGCACCGGTTCACGGAACTGTACGGCGAGCCGGAAGTCCCTTGGCACGGCCAAAACGGCCTGCGCCGCATGTGGGACGCCAACGGTTTGGAGCTCGACGTCCACTATGGCAACGAGGCCCGCAGCTCCCTCATGATTGCGATCTCCGACGGACTGCTGGCGGCCCTCACAGCACGGGAGCAGCCTCCGGCTCCCTGACTACGTGGCAAACTGGGGCCCCGGCTGAGCCGGGACGTGGCAAACTGGCGAGGACGTGGGAAATTTCCCACGTCCTCGCCAGTTTGCCACGCCGTCAGTGTCAGACGTCGCGGGAGACCACGGCTTCGGCGAAGTTGGCAAGGGCCGTCTTGACGATGCCTTCCGGCAGCGGGTCCAGTGCCCGGATCGCGGCGTCCGACCATTCGCGGGCCACGGCCCAGGATTCCATGGTGACGGGATGTTCGCGCAGCGCGGTCACGGCGGCAGCGAGGGATTCGTCGCTGGTGAGGTCGCCATCCACCAGATCCAGCACGGCGGCGGCAGCGGCGTCACCGGCAGCCACGGCGTTGCGCAGCAGCAGCACCGGCAGTGTGGGCACACCCTCGCGCAGGTCGGTGCCGGGCGACTTGCCGGAGACCTGCTTCAGCCCGGTCACGTCGATGACGTCGTCAGCCAATTGGAAGGCCACGCCGACCTTTTCGCCGTAGTCCACCAGCACGTCCTGGACGTCCTCGTCGACCCCGGCAAAGATGGCGCCCAGCTGCCCGGATGCGGCAACCAGCGAGCCGGTCTTGTCGGCAATCACGGACAGGTAATGGTCAATGGGGTCCTCGTCGGGGCGCGGGCCAACCGTCTCATGCAGCTGTCCCAGGCACAGGCGTTCGAAGGTGCGGGCCTGGATGCCAAGCGCCTTGGACCCCAGTTCGGACACCAGGATCGAGGCCCGGGCAAAGATGAGGTCGCCGGTGAGGATGGCCACCGTATTGCCCCACACCTCGTGGGCGGTGGGTGCGCCGCGGCGGAACGGCGCGGAATCCATGACGTCGTCGTGGTACAACGTGGCAAGGTGGGTCAGTTCCACCACGACGGCGGCCTGCACCACTTCCTTCCGGCCCGGGTCCCCGAGGTGGGCGGCCAGGAGGACCAGCAGCGGGCGGATGCGCTTGCCGCCGGCTTCCACCAGGTGCCGGCTCGTGGCGTCGGCCAGGGGGTCGGAGTGGGCGATCGCCTCGCGCAGCACCTTTTCCACCTTGGCCATGCTCATCGAGATGGACGGTCCAAGGTCGGGGTCCCCGGCCACGGCCGAGAAGCCTGTCGGCAGTTGCAGCCCGGTGGCGATGGCCATGGTGCTGGGCTCGGGGTCATGGCCATCTGGGCGGCCCTGCCCTGCGGGGGTCCAGCTGTGGTTCGCGGAAGTAGTCACTGCTTAACACTAACTATTGGTAGGGATTGTTGCTTGGATGTGCGTGTGTCGTCCTGGTTGCTGGTGGCGGGGACAAGCTTCTCCAGTAGATGAATCACTCTATCCTCAATCCCCCGCTCCCCGGAGTCGGTGAGGTTTGCCATGAACCGGACCACAAAACGCATCAGGACCGGCACGGGCATGCCCGTGCGCAGCGCCAGTTTCATGATGCGCGGGTTCCCGATCAGGGAGGCAAAGGTGCGGCCCAGGGTGAAGTGGCTCCCCCACTGTTCGCGGACAAAGCCGCTGTAGCCGCTCAGCGCGTGGTCTGCGGCAAGCCGGGAGTTGGTTCCGGCGGCACGGGCGATGAAGTCTGCAGCGTAGCGGGCGGATTCCATGGCGTAGGAGATGCCTTCGCCGTTGAACGGGCTGACCATGCCGCCGGAATCGCCCAGCAGCATCAGGCCCTTGGAGTAGTGCGGGGTGCGGTTGAAGCCCATGGGCAGCGCGGCGCCGCGGATGGGCCCCACCTGGTTCTCAGGCGAGAACCCCCATTCGGCCGGCATGGCCGCCGTCCAGTCGCGCAGCACGGCGCGGTAGTCCAGCTTGCCGAACTCCTTGGAGGAGTTCAGGATGCCAAGGCCCACATTGGAGGTGCCGTCGCCCACGCCAAACACCCAACCGTAGCCGGGCAGGACCTTTCCGTCCGGGGAGGACAGCTCCAGCCAGCCCTCCATCCAGTCGTCGTTGTGGCGCGGTGAGGTGAAGTAGGTCCGGTAGGCAACACCCATGGGCCGGTCGTCGCGCTTGGCCATGCCCAGCGACACGGCGGTCCGGGTGGAGTTGCCGTCGGCGGCCAGCACGACGTCGGCATGGAAGTCCGCCGTTTCGCCCGTCTTCCTGCCCGAGCTGTCCAAAAGTGATGCCCTGGCACCCACCACGGTTCCGGCGTCGTCCATCAGGGCGGTGGTGACGGAATGGCCTTCAAGGATGGTGGCACCGGCGGCGCGGGCGTGCGCGGCGAGGGCCTCGTCGAAGCCCAGGCGGGTGCGGATGAGGCCGTAATTGGGGAAGTCGGTGAGCTCGGGCCAGGGAACCTCGATGCGGCGCCCGCCCGCGATCAGGCGCAGGCCCTGGTTGCGGCGCCAGCCGTCAGCGGTGTCATGTGGCAGCCCCATGAGCTGCATTTCGCGCACGGCGCGCGGGGTCAGGCCGTCGCCGCAGACCTTTTCACGCGGGAACCGGGTCTTTTCCAGGACGGTGACCTCGATCCCGGCGGAGGCCAGGTGGTATGCAGCTGTGGACCCGGCGGGGCCGGCACCTACAACAAGTACCTTCACGGTGGGTGGTGTTTCCTTTGTTTGGCTTCGCTCAGGTGGCGGGCGCGGGATCGGCCTGGCCTGCGGGCTGCAGCGGCTTGGTGGCACGGTGGACGGCCACGATGCCGCCGCTCAGGTTGCGGTAGGCGACCTTGCCCCAGCCGGATTCGCCGAGCCAGCCGGCGAGGTTGTCCTGGTTGGGCCAGGCGCGGATGGACTCGGCCAGGTAGACATAGGCGGCCGGGTTGGAGGCCACCTTCTTGGCGATGGGCGGCAGTGCCCGCATCAGGTATTCGGTGTAGACGGTACGGAACGGGGCAAAGGTGGGGTGGGAGAACTCGGCCACCACCAGCGTGCCGCCGGGCTTGGTGACGCGCAGCATCTCGCGTAGCGCCTTCTTCGGGTCCACAACGTTGCGCAGGCCGAAGGAGATGGTGGCGGCGTCAAAGGAGTTGTCCGCGAAGGGCAGGTTGGTGGCGTCCCCGGCAATGAAGTCGATGTCCGGGCGGCGGCGCTTGCCTACCTTGAGCATGCCCACGGAGAAGTCGCAGGCCACCACGTGCACGCCGGCGTCCGCGAACGGCTCGCTCGAGGTGCCGGTGCCGGCGGCCAGGTCCAGGACCCGCTGCCCGGGCACGGCGCCGACCGCATCCACCACGACACGGCGCCAGCGGCGCGTCTGTCCCATGGACAAAATGTCGTTGACGATGTCGTATTTGGGGGCCACGTCGTCAAACATGGCGGCCACTTCTTCCGGACGCTTCTCCAAAGATGCACGGTTCACCTCCCTAGTCTCTCAAACTTTGTCCGGCTTCGCCCGCCAAGGCGCCCTGAAGGCGGCTCCCGGGGCCCGTTTGTGGGCGATCACACCGCCCCGGCGGCGGAAACTGCCCGCCCAACGAGTAATCTGGACTCATCATGACTGCTTCCTTTCCGTTGCGCGCCCACACCCTGGCACTGGATCCGGCCACGCTGGCGGAGCTTGGCATCACCGGCCCGGCAGGATTGTTGGGCGCCAGTTCCCCCGACGGCCCCCTGAGCTGGCTGCGCCGCGGCGAGGGCCTGCTGGGCTTCGGCGAGATCACCTCCTTCACCGGCTCCGGCCCGTCCCGTTTCGCCGACGCCGAGCAATGGTGGAAAACCCTCCTCGCCAGCGCCGCCGTCGACGACTCCGTCCGCATGCCCGGCACCGGCGCCATGGCGTTCGGCTCCTTCGCCTTCTCCAAGACCAGCGCCTCCGAATCCGCCCTGATCGTCCCGGCCCTGGTGGTCGGCTTCTCCGACGGCACCGCCTGGCTCACCCAGCTGACCGTCGACGGAACAGTCCCCACGGCCGGCGCTGCACTCGCGCTGCTGCGGGACATCGCCGCCTCACACACTGTGCCCACTTCCTTAAGCACGACGCCGGACACCCCCTCCGTGGGCACCGTGCGTTCCGGGGCGCTCACCGAGGAGGAATGGAAGGCATCCGTCCGCTCCGGCGTGGCGGCCATCGCCCGGGGAGGGCTGGAAAAGGTGGTTTTAGCCCGGGATGTGGTGGCAGAGTTCCCGGAACCCGTCAGCCGGGTTTCAATTCTGCAACGATTGGTGGCGCTGTACGACGAATGCTGGACCTACGGCGTCCGCGGACTGGTGGGCGCCACACCCGAGATTTTGATCAAGGTGGATGGCTCCGTTGCCCAGGCCCGGGTGCTGGCGGGAACCCTGGACCGGGAGGACGAACCGGCCGGTTCGACGGGCTTTGCCGATGCTGTTTTGGGAGGTTCACTCAAGCAGCGCCACGAACACGACTTTGCCGTCCGGTCCCTGACCCGGCAGCTGGCGCCCTTCGCCACCGACCTCTCCTTCCCGGCGGAACCGTTCATTTTGGAACTGCCCAATGTGTGGCACCTGGCCTCCGACGTGACGGCCCAGCTGGCCAGCTCCAACGGCCACCTGCCCACGTCCTTGGCGCTGGTTGAGGCCCTTCACCCCACAGCCGCCGTGTGCGGGACGCCCCGGGAGGATGCTGGAAAGCTCATCCTGGAACTGGAGAAAATGGACCGCGGCCCGTACGCCGGACCCGTCGGCTGGCTTGACGGTGCCGGCAACGGCGAGTGGGGCATTGCCCTGCGCGGGGCTGTGCTGGAGGACCCCCATCACGTGCGCCTGTACGCAGGCGCAGGCATTGTGGAAGCTTCCGACCCCGAGGCCGAACTTGCCGAGACATGGGCCAAGTTCCGCCCCATGCTGCAGGCCCTGCAACTGCCGAACCACCCTTAGCCACCATTGCCGTCCGGGAATCCAGACACGGATGGTCCCGCACCCCTTGCGCAATTGCCCCGTTGAGTTGTTCAATAGTGAAAACTTGTTTACCGTGATGTAAATCACGGAGGGTTACACTAGATTCCAATTGACGGCTCCTTAGGGACTTCACAAAGGGTAAACAATGCACATCTCATCCAAGCTGGGCCTGCGCTTCGCGGCTGTTCTGGCCGTGGCAGCACTGGCGCTGACCGGCTGCAACAATGCCGAACAGACCCCTGGCGGTTCAAGCGGCGCTCCCACCTTCGATCCCTCAACGGTCAAGCCGGACGAGTCCCTCATTGCCCTGCTGCCTGCGGCCTTGAAGGACAAGAAGACCCTCACCGTCGGATCGGACACCTCCTACGAGCCCGCCGAATTCCTGGCAGCCGACGGCCAGACCCCCGTTGGCTACGACGTGGACCTGGCCCACGCCATTGGTGCCGTGCTGGGCAAGGAAGTGAAGGTCCAGACCTCGGAGTTCTCCACCATCCTGCCGAGCCTGGGCTCAAAGTACGACCTGGGCATCTCCTCCTTCACGATCAACCCCGAGCGTTCCAAGGCCGTGAACTTTGTCAGTTACTTCAACGCCGGAGTCTGGTGGGCTGTACAAAAGGGCAACCCGAAGAACTTCAGCCTCGATGACATCTGCGGCAAGAAGGTTGGCGTGCAGACCGGAACCGTGGAGGAGGATCCGGATGTGAAGGACCGCTCCGCCAAGTGTGTTGCCGACGGCAAGCCGGCCATCGAGGTCATCTCCCTGAAAAACCAGACGGATGTCACCACTCGCCTGGTCAACGGCAGCATCGATGCCATGAGCGCCGACTCCCCCATCATCAAGAACGCCCTGCAGAAGACCGGCGATTCGCTGGAAACCCTGGGCGATGTCTACGACTCGGCGGAACAGGGCATTGCCATCGCCAAGAGTGACACCGCCTTTGCCGAGGTGATCGAGAAGGTCATGAACAAGCTCATGGCAGACGGCGTCTACACCCAGATCCTGAAGGACTGGAACAACGATGAAGGCGCAATCACCAAGGCTGTGCTGAACCCGACGGCAGGCTAGGCGTTGAGCCCCACAGACAAGAACCCCAATTCGCCGCACCGGCGTGACGGAGTGGAACTGATCGATGCGGTTCCGGTCCGTCACCCCGGGCGGTGGGTTGGTGCCGCGTTCATCCTTCTCTTCGTGGCACTGGCCATCCAGAGCCTGGTCACCAACAAGAACTTCCATTGGGAAACCGTTGGCAAGTACCTCTTCGATGTCCTGGTGCTGCAGAGTATTGGCTGGACCCTGCTGCTGACCGTCAGTTCCATGGCCCTGGCCATTGTGCTGGCCATCTTCCTGGCGTTCATGCGCCAGTCCGAAAACCCCCTGTTCCGGTACATTTCCTGGGCCTGGGTCTGGTTCTTCCGGGGCACCCCCGTCTACACGCAGCTGGTGTTCTGGGGCCTGGTTTCCGTGCTGTATCCCAAGATCATCATCGGCGTCCCCTTTGGCCCGGAATGGTTTTCCTTCGACACCGAAACCATCATCACCGCACTGGTTGCCGCGATCGTCGGCCTGGGCCTGAACGAATCCGCCTACCTGGCCGAGATCTTCCGGGCCGGCCTGAAATCCGTGGACAACGGCCAAATGGAGGCCGCCGAGGCCCTGGGCATGCGCAAGTCCAAGGTCATGTGGCGGATCATCCTGCCCCAGGCCATGCGCGTGATCGTCCCGCCCACCGGCAACGAAACGATCGGCATGCTCAAGACCACCTCACTGGTGCTGGCCATCCCGTTCACCCTGGACCTGACGTTCGTCACGAACACCATCGCCAACCGCACCTACCTGCCCATCCCGCTGCTGATCGTCGCCGCGATCTGGTACCTGGTCATCACCTCACTGCTGATGGTGGGCCAGTACTACATCGAGAAGCACTACGGCAAGGGCGTTGACAACGTCACCATGGCCCCGGTCAAGGCCACGGCTGTCGCCCAGGCAGCCCACGCCGGAGAACCCACGGCCGGCAACATCACCGCACGGGACACCACAGAAGGCGGCAACCCATGACCGGCACCACCACAACACCCACCCCCGGCCCCACGCTCAAGCCCATGGTCAGCATCGCGGGCGTGCACAAGTTCTTCGGCGAACACCACGTCCTGAAGGGCATCGACATGACCGTCAAGGCCGGGGAAGTCTCCGTCATCATCGGCCCCTCCGGCTCCGGCAAATCCACACTCCTGCGCTGCATCAACCTCCTGGAAACCATCAGCGCCGGACGAATCCACGTCCACGACGAACTCATCGGATTCAAGGACGTCAACGGAAAACTCCACGACCTCAGCTCCAAAGCCATCGCCGGACAACGCCGGGAAATCGGCATGGTCTTCCAACGCTTCAACCTCTTCCCCCACATGACAGCACTGCAAAACGTCATCGAAGCCCCCACCCAGGTCAAGCACCAGTCAAAGGCGGCAGCCAAGCTAAAGGCCCTGGAGCTGCTGGAAATGGTGGGCCTGTCCGACCGCGCCAACTTCTACCCCGCCCAACTCTCCGGCGGACAGCAGCAGCGCGTCGCGATCGCCCGCGCCCTGGCCATGGAACCAGAACTCATGCTCTTCGACGAACCCACCTCCGCCCTCGACCCCGAACTCGTCGGCGACGTCCTGGAAGTCATGAAAGACCTCGCCAAATCCGGCATGACCATGATCGTAGTCACCCACGAAATCGGCTTCGCCCGCGAGGTCGGGGACACCCTGACCTTCATGGACGCCGGCGTCGTCGTCGAAAGCGGCAACCCCCGCGACATCATCGCCAACCCACAACACCACCGCACCAAGGAATTCCTCAGCCGCGTCCTCTAACCCAGGTGCCGTGGCTGGATGGCGGCTAGATGACCACGTTCAGGGCTGCGCTGTAGCCATCCGCAGCGGAACCCGAGGTGGACGCCAGCTGGTGGATGCCGCCGTCGTCCCCGAAGACCATGTCCCTGGCCAGGGGTGTGCGGGGAAAGTTCTGCAGGCTCGACTCGTACCCGGCGGTGGCGTAAACCTCGTTGCAGGAGGCCTCCGTCATGGCGATTTGTGAGGTGCGCAGAATCTGGCCCGCGGACGTGGCGTTGGACATTGATTCAAACACCTCGAAGTGGATGTGCGGCCAGCGCCCGTTGTAGGCGCCGGGGAAGATGGTGGTGAAGCTGAGCCGGCCGTTGGCGTCGGTCTCCTGGACGCCACGCAGGAAGTTCTCGTTTTCCAGGCCCTGGTCGTAGAGCGAGTACTTGCCGTCGCGGGTGGCATGCCACAGGTAGACGGCGGCGCCGGCCAGCGGTTTGCAGCCCTGGGCGTTGTCCAGGAGCGTCAGGGTGACGGTCAGCGGGATTCCCTCGGCCTGCGCAGTGGAGGCGCCGAAGCTGCCCCGGATGTCCTGGCGGACCACGCCGGAGGCGGTGAGCACGTCGGGACCGTTGGAGCCGTCGGCCGGGTAGGGGCCGCCGGTTTCCTCCGGCGTGTCAGGCGTGTTGGCGGCGCACTCGGCGATGGCCCGGGTGACCTCGGCGGTGGGCTCCGACGTGGCCGTCGCAACGGCGGAAGGGGCGGCCGGCGTCGTGCTGCCGGGCGCCGCTGTGGTTCCCGGGGCAGTGCCCGCTGCAGTCTCCGGCGCCGGTGCACAGGCAGTGAGGCCGGCGATCGCGCCGGCTCCGAGCACCAGCCCCAGCGTGCGGCGCCTGCTGAGGATGGTGCCCAGGTCAAACTCAAGGCCCTTGTCGTGGTTGGGGTGTGGTGTGTTCTTGTCCATGCCAACCACTTCACCAGCGTTTCTTCCACAGTTCCTGCGCGCCGTCTGGACGAAAGTTAGGAAAAGCCCCTACGATCCCAGGGCGGCAGCGATCCGGGCGTGCAGGGCCCGCAAACCGTCACGGCCGGCGGCGGCAACTTCCACGATGACGGGCCCCTCCACCGGTGCGGCGAGTGCGCGGGCGAGTTCCGCCGTCGTGCGCACCAAGACGTGGCCCCAGCCGAAGGCAGCCGCCAGTGCCCCGATGTCGGCCGTGTGCGGCGTGCCAAAGAAGCGCTCGACGGCGGCCGCGTAGCCGGGCGCCTCGGCCAGCCTGCCGTGCTCCAGCAGTGTGAAGATGCCGCCGCCGCCGTCGTTCAGGACGACGATCTGCAGGGCTGGGCGGGCTTCCGTGGCGCCGAGGTTGAGGGCGCCGGTATCGTGCAGGAACGTCACGTCCCCAAGCAGGACGCGGGTGGGGCGGTCCGTGACCAGGGCGATCCCGGTGGCGGTGGCGATGGTGCCGTCGATCCCGGCGAGGCCGCGGTTGGAGTGCACCGTGATGTGGTTATCCGGAGTGGGGCGTGCGGCGAGGTCTGCGTCGCGGACGGGGTTGGAGGAGCCGAGGACGAGGTTGCTGCCGTGGTCCCGCTGGGCTGTGCGCCACAGTGCACGGGCCGTGGCCAGGCCGGTGGGCCTGTCGTCCGGGTGCCCGGTGCCGACACCTTCAAGCATGCCGTCCAGGGCGTGTTCGGCGTCGGCGGCCGCGGCCTGCCAGGCTGCAAGCCAGCCGTCCGGGCCGCGGCCGGCAAAGCCGAGAAGCTGGCCCCATTGGGTCAGCACCAGTTCTGTGCGGCGCCCGGCCTCAAACCACGGGACGGGCGCAGGGACAAACAATGCACGCTCAAGGTCCGTCCGGGCCAGGAGGGCGCTGACCTGGCGTGAGAGCGTGGGCCGGCCAAAGACGACCACGCGCTGGATGGGCTGGCCGCTGTCCGGGCCGAACCGCTCCAGCAGGAACCGGTACGGGCCAATGGCATTGGGCCCGAAACGGGCATTGGACGACGGCTCGGCCAGCAGCGGCAGTCCCAGCAGCCGGGCAAAGAACTCGGCTTCGGGCCCGGCACCGTGCCCGGCGACCACCACGGTGCGGTGGCTTGTTCCGGGGAGGGCTGCGTCGGGGATCGCTGCCGCAATCGCGTTGGCAGCGGCAGCGGCAGCGGCTGCGCCGTCACCATCCCCGGCGGCCGCGGTGGCGCCGGGGACCTGGGAGGTGGGTCCGCCGTCGTCCATGCTGGGGGTCTCCGGGGCGTCCACCACGGGCAGCAGGCGTTCCCATTCGGAGCCGTCGAGCGCGGGTGTCAGGGGGTCGCGGAAGGCGAGGTTGACCTGGACCGGGCCGGCGGGGATGCCGGGGAGGCGGCCCAGTGCAGCCGTCAGGGCGGTGGCCACGGCGCTGGAGGGGTCGGTGCCGGCGGGAACGTCGGTGGCGAAGCGGACGTGCTCGCCGAAGATGTCCAGCTGGACGGTGGTCTGGTTGGCGCCGGTGCCGCGGAGCTCCTCGGGGCGGTCGGCGGAGAGCACCACCAGGGGCACGCCCGCGTGGTTTGCCTCCATCACCGCGGGCAGCAGGTTGCCCACGGCCGTGCCGGAGGTGGTCACGACGGCGGCAGCCTCCCCCGTGCCCAGGGCCAGGCCAAGGGCGGTGAACCCGGCCACGCGCTCGTCGATACGGACGTGGCTGGCCAGGCGGTTGTCGGCCTCTGCCTCGGCGAGGGCGTAGACCAGCGGGGCGCTGCGGGAGCCGGGAGCCACCACCACGTGGCGCACCCCGGCGCGTTCCAGCGCGTCAACAACGTAGCGGGCGGCATCCATGGAGCTAAGTAAAGTCACGCCTCAACTCTAGCCATGCCTTCCTGCCAGCCGTCTATGACGCAGCAGATGCACCAAATCTGGCCTAGGAAGCGCTTTCCAGTGCAACAAGTGCGTCATAGGCGCCGAGGGGAGGGGTTACAGGCGCCGAGGGGAGAGGTTACAGGAGGGCCTGGCAGCGGCGGAGGCGCTCGCGCCACCACTGCTGGCGTTCGGGCGCGGCGGCGAAGTACTCCAGTCGGTCGGGGTCGGCCGTGACATCCCGCACGGACATGCCGCCCACGGAGGCCAGCAGGCTGGTGCCGGTTACGTCCCCGGCCATGAGCGCCACGGTGCCCAGGCCGCAGGCAAACGGCAGTTCCGGCAGCGCCGCCGCAAGGGCCAGCCCTGTCCGGATGCCCACGGAGGAGTCCAGGGCGGAGCTGACAACGGCGGGCAGGCCGGCCTCGGCCACAATGTCCAGTGCCCGGCCCACGCCGCCGAGCGGGGCGGCCTTGACCACGATGAGGTCGGCGGCTCCGGCGCGGGCCACGGCCAGCGGGTCGGAAACCTTGCGGACGCTTTCGTCGGCGGCGATCAGCACGGACCCGCCCATGGCCCGGCGCACGGCGGCCATTTCGGGCACGGTCGCGACCGGCTGCTCCGCATACTCCAGGTCAAAGACCGAGAGCATGCGCAGCGCAGCCACCGCCTGCGGAACCGTCCAGCCGGCGTTGGCGTCGATGCGGATCTTGGCCTCCGGCAGAAGGTGCCGCACGGCACCGACCCGGGCAGCGTCGTCGCGCAGGGACTCCCCCGGCTCTGCGACCTTGATCTTCACCGTGTGCACTCCGTCGAAGGCGCCCAGCACCTCCGGCACCAGCTCCACGGGAACCGCCGGAAGCGTGGCGTTGATCGGGACCCACTGGCGCACCGGCTCGGGGTAGCCCAGCCACCCGGCTTCCACGGCCGAGGCCAGCCAGCGGACCGCCTCCAGGTCGCCGTACTCCAGGAAGGGACCGAATTCCGACCAGCCCGCAGGCCCGTCAAACAGCATGACCTCCCGCTCCATCACCCCCCGGAACTTGGTGCGCATGGGCAGCGAAACCACGTGCGAGGCAGCGAAGAGTTCATCAAGGGTGGGGGGTGAAAACATGTCACCACTGTAGCGGCTCGATCACGGCCCTCCTGCGAATCTGTGGGAACCTAGAGGCGATGAATACGCACGCCGCACCCCACCGCCCTGGCCGCACCGGCCATGCTGTGTCGCGCATTGCCGCCTGGCCGTTCCTGACGGCGGCGGTCATAAGTTTGGCTGGACTGCTCTCCACCTATATTTTCTTCGTCAAAACCACCACCGGACAGTTCATTGACGAGTCCGCACTGGTGGAGGCTGCTGCGGCCCGGCAGCGGATCGGGGTGCAGACGGCCCAGGTCCTGGACCTGCTTCCAGCCACGTCCGTGGTCATCGCAGCCTTCGTGGTCTTGTTCGTAACACTTGCGCGGCGGCGCTGGAAGGCGGCTGGAATCGCCCTGGTCGCCATGGCCGCCGCCAACCTCTCCACGCAGCTCATCAAGGCCGGCCTGCCCGACCGCCCCAACCTTGGCGTCAACACGCTCGCCCTGAATTCGCTGCCGTCGGGCCACAGCACCTTGGCTGCCAGCGCCGCCGCTGCGGTGTTCCTGGTGGTCTCGCCCCGCTGGCGCCCGGCGGCCGCGTTTGTGGGCGGCAGCTATGCGATCGCCGCCGGCATTTCCACGCTCATCAACCAGTGGCACCGCCCCTCCGACGTCGTGGCCGCGTACTTCATCGTGGCCTTCTGGACGGCCCTGGCGGCGCTGCCCGTAATGCGCACCGGACCAACGTGGAACGTGTGGCTGGGGGCCGCGGCGCACTGGGCGTCCCGGCGCTGGTGGACGGTGCTGAACCTGGTCCTGGCGCTGGCATCGGCGGCTGTGGTGGCTGCCATCATGACCTCCTCGCCCATGCCCAACACCAACAGCACTGTCAGCTATTTTCTGGTGGGCGTCGCCCAGATCATGGCGGTGGGCTATGGCCTGACATTTGCCGCAACGCTGCTTCTCACCCTTCCCGTACGACGGCGTTCCTCCCGCTGAGCGGGCACCGTGCCGTTGCGCCGGGCCGCTGTGTGCCCAGGCTTTGCGCCGGCTCAGCCGAGTGCCGCGGCGAGGGGCTTCCAAAAGTAGCCAAAGTCTTCGTCCGGGCCGGACATCAGCCGCTGGGTGAACAGCACCCCGATGACATCCTTTTCCGGATCCACATACGCGGTGGTGCCTGTGCCGCCCGTCCAGCCGTAGCGTCCGCCGGGTTCCACGGAGACCTGCCAGCCCCAGGACGTTCCGGGGTCCAGCATCCCGTCCAGTCCGGCCTTCTGGGAATCGTTGAGCTGGTCGCTGGTCATGAGGGCTCGCAGGTCCGGCGGCAGCAGGGTGTCGTCCGCCAGTGCGGCCAGGAACGCCATGTAGTCCGGGACCGTGGAGACGAGTCCCCCGCCGAGCGACTCCGTTCCCGGAGGCCGGGAAAACATGCCTTCCGGTCCATCGAAGACGGAAGGTCCCGCCGTCGTCCATTCATAGGCGGTGGGCAGCTCGGCGGGATTTCCGGTGAAGCCGGTGGACGCCATGCCGAGCGGGCCGGTGATGCGTTCGCGCAGGATGTCGCCCAGCGGAGCCTGGCCGGCGCGGGCGATGAGGACGGAGAGAATGTCGGAGCCGATGTGGTAGCTCCAGCGCGTGCCTGGCTGGTGCGCGAGCGGGAGGGCGCCGATGCGGGCCATGTAATCGTCCGGGGCCATGGGGAGCGGGCGGGCGCCGGGGAGCAGTCCGGCAGCGGCGACGGCGCGGGCCAGCGGGGTGTCCTCGAGGCTGACGCCGAGGCCGTGGGTGAGTGTCAGGAGCTGGCGGACGGTGATGTCGTGCTCGGCGGCGACGGTGTGCTCCAGGGGTGCACCGGGGCTCGTGAGGACGCGCGGGTAGGCCAGTTCCGGGAGCCAGATGTCGGCGGGGTCGTCGGGTGACAGGGAGCCGTCGGCGATCATGGAGACGGCGAGCGCCCCGGCGATGGGCTTGCTGAGCGAGGCGAT
Source organism: Arthrobacter stackebrandtii (assembly GCF_017876675.1). Classification (NCBI taxonomy): domain Bacteria; kingdom Bacillati; phylum Actinomycetota; class Actinomycetes; order Micrococcales; family Micrococcaceae; genus Arthrobacter; species Arthrobacter stackebrandtii. The sequence continues at coordinate 2,273,939 of NZ_JAGIOI010000001.1, read as the reverse complement.
CCGGAACGGCGTGTCGGCGCGCATTGGTTCGGGCCGGCCGAGTGTGCGGACGCCGGTGGCGAAGAATTCCGTTTCGCCGCCGTGGCGGATCCCGGCCACCATGCCCGGGGCCCAGCCCTGCGCCACCTTGTCCTCCAGGGCATGCCACACGCCAGCGAGTTGTGAGCTCATGGTTCCATGATTCGCGTGTTGGCGCCGCCGCGTCAATGGTGTTTTCCGTCCGCCGGGTTTTCCAAGGCGGGCGGGCGTCCGCGGGCGGGGCGGGGCTCGGGGCTAAGGTGGGGTCAGTGAGCAAATCAGGGAATCCCGGAGACTTCAGCCTGTGGTCCATTGCCGTTCCGGCGTTTGGGCCGTCGTTGCTGTTTGGGATCGGCGAAGGCGCCATCCTGCCCATCATCCCGCTCACCGCCCGCGAGCAGGGCTCCTCGCTGGCCGGGGCGGCGCTGGTCGTGGCCCTGATCGGCATCGGCTCGCTGGTCAGCAACATCCCCGCCTCCATGATCACGGCAAGGTTTGGTGAGCGCCGCGGCATGCTGGGTGCGGCGGCCCTGAGCGTGGGCGCCATGCTGTGCTGTGTGTTTGCGCTCAACCTCTTCATGTTTGCGGCCGGAGTGTTCCTCATCGGGGCCGCGGCGGCGGTATTCAACCTGGCGCGCCAAAGCTACCTGACAGAGGCGGTGCCGCCGCTCATGCGGGCGCGGGCCATGTCCACGCTGGGCGGCGTGGGGCGGATCGGGCTGTTCGCGGGACCGTTTGTGGGCGCCCTGGTCATCCACTTGTGGGGCCTGCCCGGCGCCTACTGGGTGGCGGCCATTGCCGTGGCCGGTGCGGGAGCGCTCGCATGGGGCCTGCCGGACCTTGTCAGCGGCGACGGGCCGGCACCTGCCGGGCCTGCCCCCCCGATCGGGGCCCTGCTGGCCGCCAACCGAAGAATTTTCCTGACGGTTGGCATCGGCGTGCTGCTGGTCAGTGCCGTCCGCTCCTCCCGCCAGGTGGTGGTGCCGCTGTGGGCTGACAACCTGGGCCTCAGCCCGGCCGCCACCTCCATCATCTACGGGCTGTCCGGGGCCATCGACATGCTGGTGTTCTACCCGGCAGGGAAGGTAATGGACAGGAAGGGCCGCAACTGGGTGGCCGTTCCGTCCATGGTGCTCATGGGCGTGGCCCTGCTGCTCATGCCGCTGACCACGGGCGCCATCACCCTGCTGCTGGCGGCGCTGCTGGTGGGATTCGGCAACGGCATTGGTTCGGGCCTGATCATGACGCTTGGCGCCGACTATTCACCGCGCAGCGGACGCGCCCAGTTTCTGGGCATCTGGCGTTTCTTCTCCGACATCGGCGGCTCGAGCGGCCCGGCCATCCTGGCCGGGCTGACGGCCGCCGTCAGCCTGGCGTTCGGCATCGCCGCGACGGGCGTGCTGGGTCTGGCCGCTGCTGCGGTGCTCGGCTACTGGATCCCGCGCAACCGGCCAGTGCAACGCTAAAGCGGATCTCTCAGGCGCGGGCCTCGACGGCGCTTGCGAGCCTGGCGGCGAACGCCGCATCGACCGGGCGGCCGTGTCCGGGCACCATGACCGGGTAGCGTTCCCCCATGCGGCCCAACTGCATCAGCACCGCGGACCACTCGGCCGGGAAGGCGTCCTCGAACTGCGGCGGGGCGCCCTCCTCCAGCACGTCGCCGGCAAACAGGACGCCGGGTGCGCCCACCATGAGGTCGCCGTCCGTGTGGCCCCGGCCCATGCTGAACAACTCCACGGCCACCCCGCCCAGGTCCAGGCGCACAGGCCGGTCGCGGACAAGGTGCGTGGGCAGGACAAGTTCCGTGCATGGCCCGGCCCCGGCCGCCATCTCGGGTTCGGGGCCCGCCACCGCAACCCGCTGCGACTCCCCCGTCTCCTGCATGCCACGCAGGGCGGCGGCGTGTGCCCAAAACTCGGTGCCGCCGTCGTGCTTGGCACCACCGGCATCAATCGCGGCACTCCCGGCGGCACGTTTGGCGCCCTCCGCTGCGAAGAAGGCGTTGCCGAAGAAGTGGTCCCAGTGGGCATGGGTGTTGACCACGGTGAGCGGCAGGGCGGTGAGCTCCCGCACGGCGGAGAGGATTTCGGCGGCATGGCGGGGCCCGCAGCCGGTGTCGATCAGCAGCGCGCGGCGGGTGCCCACCACAAGCCCGATGTTCACCAGTGCCCGCGCGGCACTGCTGGCGAGGACGTAGCTGCCGCCGCCAAGGTCCTGCCATGCCGGCTGTTCGGGCATGCTGCGTCCCTCCGTTCAAGTGGATCCGGGCCGGGCGGCCTGCCCCAACCCTACAAGTCGGCCAACACCGAGGCCGGGTTTTCCATGGCGTCGGCCACGAAGCGCAGAAAGCCGGCGGCCACTGCGCCGTCGCAGACCCGGTGGTCGAACGACAGCGTCAGCTCCGTCATTTTCCGCACGCACAGCGCCCCGTCCACCACCCACGGCTTGTCCGTGATGCGCCCCAGGCCCAGCATGGCGGCCTCCGGACGGTTGATGATGGTGGCCGATCCGTCCACGCCCAGCACCCCGTAATTGTTGATGGTGAACGTGCCGCCGCCCAGTTCGCCCGGCCCGGCATGCCCCTCCAGCGCCCGCCCGGTCAGCCCGCGGATGGCGGCGTCCAGTTCCCGGGCGCTGCGGCCCTGCGCGTTGCGGAGCACCGGCACCACCAGCCCGCGTTCGGTTTGCGTTGCGAAGCCCAGGTTGATGCCGCCGAACTCCACCAGGAAATCCGTGCCGCCTTCGCTGGCCAGCTGCGAATTGAGTTGCGGGAACCGGGCCAGCCCCGCCGCCGCAAACCGCGCCACGAACGCCAGCAGCCCCGGTGCAGAACCCTTCGTCTGGAGCCCGCGCCGCAGCTCCATCAGCGCCGTGGCGTCCACGTCCACCCAGACCGTGGCATCCGGGATCTCGCGCCGGCTGCGCACCATGGCCTCGGCCGCCGCCTTCCGCAGCCCCGCCAGCGGGGTCCGTGAGAGCACCGCCAGGCCCGTGCGCTGATCCACGACGGCGGACACCTCCCCGGGTGCCGGCGCCTCCCCGCGCTGGTCTGCCATGTGCGGTTCCTTCCCGAGTGGTTCCGCAGGTGTGCCGGGCGCGGCTGGCGTCCCGGCCGCGGCCATGCCTGCTGCCCCGGCCCTTGCGATGGCCGCTTCCACGTCGGCGCGCAGGATCAGCCCGCCCGCGCCGGTGCCCTCGAGACCGGCGAGCGCAATTCGGTTCTCGTGCGCCAGCTTGCGCACCACGGGCGACACCACCAGCGGCGCCTGCCGTGCCGCCGCGGCCTGCACGGCGGGACGGCTGCGGCCGGGGCCGCCCACACCGGAGGTCCCGTAGCCGATGAGGACATTTCCGGAGCCAGCAACTTCGGGTTCAGGGACCGCGGTGCCGTCCGCCGCGATCGTGACCAGCGGCTGGCCCACTTCCAGGGTGCCGCCCTCCTCGCAGTGCAGCGTGGCCACCGTTCCCGCGTAGGGCGAGGGCACCTCCACCACGGACTTGGCGGTTTCCACCTCTGCGATGGGCTGGTCGACTTGCACGGAGTCGCCCACGGCGACCAGCCACGAGACGAGTTCGGCCTCGACAAGCCCCTCGCCCAGGTCCGGCAGCAGGAACACCTGCCCTCCTGTTTGGACGCTCATGATTCCTCCCATTGGAGCCGGTCGACTGCGTCGAGAATACGGTCAACGCCGGGCAGGTAGTACTTTTCCAGCCGCGGCGGCGGGTAGGGGACGTCGAATCCGCTCACGCGCAGCACGGGTGCGGCCAGCGAATGGAAACAGTGCTCCTGGATGCGCGCCGCGATCTCCGACGCCATCGAGGCAAAGCCCGGCGCCTCCGCGACGACCACCACGCGGCCCGTGGACCGGACAGCGGCGTTGACGGTGTCGTCGTCGAACGGCACCAGTGAACGCACGTCGATGACCTGCAAGGAGCGGCCCTCGGCGGCCGCGGTCTCCGCGGCGGCGAGCGCCGGCGCCACGGACGGGCCGTACGCGATGAGCGTGGCGTCGGTGCCCTCGCGCAGCACGGTTGCCCGCCCGATGCTGGACGGCACGCCATTGGCCCCTCCCCGATCGGCGGGCGATGAGTGCCGGGAGCGCAGCGCGTCCAGGTCCACCGTGGCCTTGGTGAAGTACAGCTTCTTCGGCTCCATGAACACCACGGGGTCCGGGGACTCGATGGCCTCGCGAAGCAGGGTGTAGGCGTCCGCAACCGACGACGGCGTCAGCACAACCAGGCCTGGGGTGTGGGCGTAGTGCGCCTCCGAGGAATCGCAGTGGTGCTCCACCCCGCCGATCCCGCCGGCGTAGGGGATGCGGATGACCAGGGGCAGCCGGACCTGCCCGCGTGTGCGGTTGCCCGTCTTGGCCACGTGGCTGGTGATCTGTTCAAACGCCGGGAAGGCAAAGGCGTCGAACTGCATCTCCACCACCGGGCGCATGCCGTTCATGGCCATGCCGGTGGCCATGCCAACAATGCCGGACTCGGCCAGCGGCGTGTCAAAGCAGCGTTCCTCCCCGAACCGGGAGGTCAGCCCGTCCGTCACGCGGAACACGCCGCCCAGCTTCCCCACGTCCACACCAAAAACCACCACTGAAGGGTCGGCCTCCATGGCGTCCGCCATGGCCAGGGTCAGCGCCTTGGCAAACGTCAGGCTCTGCACCCCGGACAATGCCGGGGCGTTGATGGCTGGTGCCGCCGTCATGGCCGGCCCGCTGACGGCTGGGCTGCGGATGCATGGCCGGCGGCAGCCTGGCCCGCGGCGAGTTCGGCTTCCAGCTGCCGGCCTTGCTCGCGCAGCTGAGGGGTGGGCTCGCTGAACACAAAGCGGAACATGTCCAGCGGGTCGGGCCGGGTCTCGGCATTGAGTCCGTCACGCAGCGCCTGCGCCGTCTCCTCGGCGGCCGCGGCGAAACGCTCCGCTGCAGCGGAACCCAGCGCCCCGGCGTCGTACAGGTATTTTTTCAGCCGCATCAGCGGGTCCCTCGGAACCCACTGCGCCACCTCTGCGGCGGAGCGGTAGCGGGTGGAATCGTCGGCGTTGGTGTGCGCCTCCATCCGGTAGGTGTGGGCCTCCACCAGGGCGGGGCCCCCGCCGTTGCGGGCCCGGTCCACGGCACTGCCCAGCACGGCCAGCAGGGCGGCGAGGTCGTTGCCGTCCACGCGCTCGCCGGGCATGCCGTAGCCAATGGCCTTGTGGGCCAGGGACGGCGCCACCGACTGGTGGATGAGCGGAACCGAGATGGCGTACTGGTTGTTTTGGACCAGGAACACGGCCGGAACGTGGAAGACGGCGGCAAAGTTCAGGGCCACGTGGAAGTCGCCCTCGCTCGTGGCGCCGTCGCCGCACAGGGCCAGCACCACGGTGTCCTCCCCGCGCAGCTTGGCCCCGTGCGCCACACCCACCGCGTGCAGCAGCTGGGTGGCCAGCGGCGTGGCCGGCAAGGCCGTGTTGTAGCGGTTGGGGTCGAAGCCGCTGTGCCAGTCCCCGCGCAGCGCCTCGAACGCTGCCATGGGCGGCACGCCGCGGCCAATGACGGCCACGGAATCGCGGTAGGTGGGGAACAGCCAGTCGCTGCGGCGCAGGCACATCCCCGCCGCAACCTGGCACGCTTCCTGACCGTACGACGACGGATACACCGCCATCCGCCCCTGCCGCACCAGCGCACCGGCCTGTTCGTTGATCCGCCGGCCCGTGACCAGCCCGCCGTACCCCTGGAGCAGGGTTTCCGGCGCGGGCAGCGTGTAGCTTTCCTTGTACTTGCCGCCGGAGTGCGCCGTGCCGTCGGCGTTGATGAGCCGGACGGGTTCCGCGGACGGCAGCAGGTACTCGCCCGTCAGTCCGCGGCTGCCCGCCTGCAGCGCCGCATTCCCGGGGTGGTTCAAGAATTCCGGATGGTTCGTCATTGAACACTCACTCCTCCCAGCTGGTCCTGCCAGCAAAGATGTTCCGTTCATTTCAGTATGGAATTGATTGCGGAACGTCGCCATTACTCGGGGAAACTCTGGAACTTTACGCACGTACTGCATAGTCTGAAAGACACAATCGTGGCGGGAGGCGCCCTGGCGCGCAGCTCGTCCGGCTGCCGGCCATCCCGGCGGACGGGAACTGCCCGGCCCGGCGACGGTGGGGAGGAACATCATGGAAACAGGCAGCCAGGTCCCCCTGGATGACGTGGACCGGAAGATCATTGCCGAACTGGTCCGGGACGGGCGGATATCCGTCAGCGCCGTGGCCGCCAACGTGCATGTCTCCCGCGCCCACGCCTATGCGCGGATTTCCCGGCTCACCGAGACCGGGATCCTGACCAAGTTCACGGCGCTCGTGGACCCGGTCAAGGCGGGGCTCAAGTCAAGCGCCTACGTGACCCTGAAGGTCAGCCAGCATGCGTGGCGGGAACTGCGCGAGGAACTGCGGGCCATTCCGGAGGTGGCCCACATTGCCCTGGTGGGCGGCGACTTCGACGTGATCCTATTGGTGCGCGCCGAGGACAACATGGGGCTGCGGCGGGTCGTCTTCGACCAGTTGCAGTCCATGCCCGGGGTGCTGGACACGCAGACCTTCCTGATCTTCGAGGACCTGGACACCCGCTGACGGTCGGCCCTGGCGGCGCCGGCGCAATCATGCACGGCGCACCAGCCCCGCGGCAGGGGGTACCGGCCGGCGGTCCACCGGGCTACGCTCAATCAGTATGAACACTACTTCCAGCACTGCAAGCAAGGCGTCCGAACTGCTCCGCCTCCACCGCGCGCCGCAGATCCTGCAGCTGGCGAATGTGTGGGACGCCGTCAGCGCGAAGGTGGTGGCGGACCTGCCCGGGACCACGGCGCTCGCCACGGCGAGCCATTCGATCGCGGCGTCGTACGGTTATGAGGATGGCGAGCACATGCCCGTGGCCACCATGATTGAGGCGGTCGGGCGGATCGCCGCCGCCACCGAGCTGCCCGTCACGGCGGACCTGGAGCGCGGCTACGGCAATCCCGCCGAAACCGTCCGGCGGGCCGTGGGCGTGGGCATCGTGGGCGCCAACATCGAGGACCAGATGCTGCCGCTGGCGCAGTCGGTGGCGCGCATGAAGCAGGCCGTCGACGCCGGCGCAGCCGAGGGCATCGACTTTGTCCTCAACGCCCGCACCGATGCATTCCTGCTGGCCGGCGACCGCGATCCGGGCGAGGTCCTCGAGTCCGCCATTGAGCGCGGCCGGGCCTACCTGGAGGTGGGCGCCGCCTGCGTGTTCTTCCCCGGCAAGCTGGACGAGCACACGGTCAAGTCGCTTGTTGCCGGCGTCGGGCCTGGGCTTGTTTCCGTCATCAATGTGCCGGGTTCGCTGCCGCCGTCCAGGCTGCAGGAACTGGGCGTGGCCCGGATTTCCTACGGCCCATGGATGCAGCGCGTGGCCCTGACCGCTCTGGCCGACGCCGCCCTCGCCCTCATGGACAACGGCGCGCTGCCGGCGGGCACCCGTGTGCTCAACTAAGGTGCGGATTTTCCCTTGATGCCCGACGGCGGACGGGCGGCCCTGCGGTTGACCCGCCTGCCGCAGTCCCGAGACTAGGATGGCCCCATGGAGGCCCACCCAGCACAGGAACGGCAGGACCCGCAGGTAGGGGCCGGCAAGTGGCGCGCACGCAGGGACTCCATGAATGCAGTCGTTGACAACTTGGCCTTCGCGTTCAGCGGACTCGCAGCCATTTGGCTTGCCTGGCTCGTGTTCACAGAAGACTTCAGGTGGGGCTGGCGGCTGGCCCCATTCGCCCTCCTGTTCTGGCTGCTGCTTGCCTACCTTGTGTTGCCGCGGCTCCACAAGATCCTGACGGAGATTTACGTTCCGAACTACTTCATTGGCCGGGCCAGGACGAGCGACGGTTTGCTGGGTGACCCCATCAACCTTGCTGTCATGGGCACCGAAGCCCAGCTGCACCAAGCCATGACCCGTGCCGGCTGGATACGCGCGGACGAGGTCACGCTGGGCTCCAGCTGGCGCATCATCACCTCCACCGTCATGAAACGAAGCTACGACGAAGCGCCCGTGAGCCCGCTGCTGCTGTTCGGCCACCAGCAGGACCTGGCCTACCAGCAGGAAGTGGAGGGGAACCCGGCCAAGCGCCACCATGTGAGGTTCTGGCGCTGCCCGGAGGGCTGGCTGCTGCCCGGCGGCCACAGGGCGGACTGGATGGGCGGCGGCACATTCGACAAATCGGTGGGCTTCTCCCTGTTTACCCTGCAGGTCACGCACAAGATCGCCGCCGACACAGACGTTGAGCGGGACCACATCGTCAAGACGCTGGAGGACAGCGGCGACGACGTTGAGGTCCGGGTGATCAAGGACTTCTCCTCCGGCTACCACTCACGCAACGGGGGCGGCGACTCCATCAAGACGGACGGCAACCTGCCCGTCATTGACCTTGCCAAGGTGCACGTCCCGGACGGAGGCAACCCGCTGGGGCCCGGCCTGGACGCCCGCCGCATTGCCAGGGCGCAGCATCGGCCGCTCTCCACCACGCTCGGGGTGGCCTTGATGCTGGTTGGCGGGGTGATGAGCACGCTGGCAACGATTGCGATCGTGCGGGATTGGCGGCACATTGCCGAGGAAGCGGCGGGCACGGCAACAGCCGCGGAGACGTGGTGGCTGGACCTGGTTCTGGTTGCCATCGCCGGGGCATCCTTGCTGGGTGCGGGCCTGTGCTACCTGCTGGCAATCTTGGTGTTCCGGGGCAGCAACTGGGCTCGGATCGCAGCCCTGGCGTACACCGCCCTGCTGGTGGTGACAGCCGCGATTGGCTTCTTCACAGGTCAACCCGTCCCATTCGGCAGCGACATCTTCGGGCTGCCGCTGGACATTCTGGTGCTGCTGGCCCTGTCCGCGCGCAGCTCAAGGTTGTGGGCAAGGCGGCCACGGGTGCCCACAGCCGCGGGTCAAAAACCCAAGGGTGTTTTGAAGGGCTCCCCGGCATAGGACAATTTCCGGCCGGCACCCTTCGCGGGGCCGGTGGTGAACAGCCCTCGGCAAAGCGGCGACAATTGAACCATGACGCAATCCCCCGCCCTTCAGCCCCTCCCCGACCAATCCGCGATCGCTGCGCAGGAGGCGCCCCTGGTCAATGGGCGGGTTTTCCTGGCGGCCGGCCTCGGCGCCGTCCTGTCCGGGCTCATGATCCTGTTGGGGTCCAACGACCCCGCCAATATTGGCTCGGCAGTCTTCCAGCTGGCCCCGCTGGTCCCGGCTGCCTGCGCCGTGCTCCTGTGGATCTCGCTGAAGTTCACGGACAAGTCCGAGGCACGCCGCCAGACGGTTTCCGCCGCCGGAGTGCTGGGCATTGTTGCTGCGGCGTTCTACATGGTCGAATGGTCTGCCCGCTTTGAACTAAGCCTGTACTTTGCACTCATGCTGCTGGCGTGGGGCAGCCGGTTGAAGTTTGCCCCGCTGATGTGGGCGGCGCTTCCCTACCTCGCTGCGTCCATCCTGCTGCGCATCTTCGACTTCCCCGGTGAAGCGCTGGTCTTGCTCGCCCTCGGCGCCCTGACCATGGCCTTCCCCTTTGTGATGCGGCGTCGGGGGAAATAGCTGTTTATCTGATGCCGCGTCCGGAAAAACTGGTGCTTATCTGATGCGGCGTCGGAAAAGGCGGTCAGCGCAGGACCTTCGAGCCCTTCGGCAGGAGCACCGCCACCGCGGCGGGGGCCACCTCCAGCAGTGCGGGCAGCGGGCCCACCCGCTCGCCGTCGGCGTAGATGTTCAGCGGCTTGCTGGCACTGACCCGCACCGTCCGCCCGCGCGCAAAGCTGACACCGGGCTGGCGCAGGTGCGCGCCCCGAAACGCCCGCAGGAACACGGAAATGACGCGCACGATCGACGCGCTTCCGAGGGAGACCACATCCAGCTGCCCGTCGTCGGCCTTGGCCAGGGGGTTGATCCGCAGCCCGCCGCCGTACTGGCCCACATTTCCGACGGCGGTGAACCAGCCGGTGAAGATGCTCGCCTCCCCGTCCACCTCCACCGTGAACACGACGTCCTTCCACTCGAAGAAGGCCCTGACCCCGCCGTACAGGTACACGAACGGGCCCAGGTTCAGGCGCGCGCTGTTGCCGTATTCATTGGCCAGACCGTCGAACCCGACGTTGGCCACGCCAAAGTAGGGCCTGCCGTTGACGAGTCCAAGGTCGAGCGCCGCCACCGACAGTTGTGGCAGGGACGCAACCGTCCGTGCCGGGTCCAGGCCCAGGCCCATCCGGCGCACGGTGTCGTTGCCGCGGCCTCCTGCCAGCGGCAGGAGCACGGCACCGGATTCCATGGCGCCCGCCGCAACGGCACCGAGAAAGCCGTCACCGCCCAGCACCGCCACGAGCGATCCGGCCGCGGCGGCGCGTGCCTGGGCCGTGGCGTCCGCCAGGTTGTCCGTGATGACGACCGCCGGCGTGAACCCCGCCTCCGCGAATGCCTGAACGGTCTTGGGCAGCACCTTCATGCTGCGTCCGCGCCCGGAGGTCGGGTTGACCAGAAGCAGCACCTGCCCGCCATACGGCAGCGCCACACTGCCTGAACCGGACGTGTCCGCGCCGCTCATTTCCCGGCCGCCATGGCAAGAATCTCCCCGGCACGCTCCCGGGCCTTCTGCGCATCCTCCGGCACAAACGACAGCCTGGTGCGGCGCTCCAGCAGGTCCGCCACGGTGCAAGCGCCTTCGGCACGCACGCCAAACAGCAGTTCAGCGCCGGTGATGTCCGTGCCGTCAAACAAGGGTTCGCGCAAGATTCGTTCTTCCTGTCCCAGCCGGTGCACGTGCACGGCCTCGGTGCCATACTTTGCCACAAGCCGGGGCGGGGCCGCCAGTGATTTCAGCTGGGCCGGCCCCGCCGCCCCCACAAGCGGCAGCGTCCTGGTCCGGCACGGCCGGATCCCGGCACCCACGCCCGCGCCGGCACCAAGCCGTGCGGCCGCCGCATCCACCGCATCCTGGGCCATGCGCCGGTACGTGGTCAGCTTCCCGCCCACCACGGTGATGGGTGCGCCCGGCACATCCGTGACGAGGTGGCGGCGGGAGATGTCGGCCGTGCCGTCGAAACCGTCGCCGTGCGCCGCCTCGGCCAGGGGACGCAGCCCCGCAAAGGCGCCCACGACGTCGTCCCTCACCAGTGCCACCGCCAAGGTGGCGTTGACAATGCCAAGGAGGAATTCGACGTCGTGCTCCGGAACCGGCGGACGGTGGCCGTCAGCGGTGCGGTCCTCCTCATCGGTGAGCCCGATGTAGACCAGCCCGCCCGGCTGCGGGAGGACAAAAACGTAGCGGCCAAAGTGCCCGGGAACCGCAACGGTGTGGGCCGCGTGGGGCAGGCCGAGCCGCTCCGCCCGCACCACCAGGTGGGTGCCGCGGCTGGGGGTGACGGTCAGGGCGGGATCGAACCCGGCGGCCCACACACCCGTGGCATTGACCACGGTCCTGGCCCGGACAGCCAGCGGCGCACCCGTGCGGACGTCAACGGCGTCCACCCGGTCGGCGCCAACCGCCACCGCCCGCACGTCGCGCAGGATGTGCGCCCCGAGCCCGGCCGCCGTCCGCGCCACGGCGAAAACCAGCCGCGCGTCATCCACCAGCTGCCCGTCCCAGTACAAGTAGCCGCGCCGCAGCCCCGCCACGTCCAGGGCCGGGGCAAGCGCCGCCACCGCCGCCGGCGTGAGCAGCTGCGGGCGCGGCAGCACGGAACTGCGCAGCCCGGATGCCCGGCGCAGGCCGTCGTACAGCACGGTGCCAAACCCCGCCGCGAGGCCCTCCCACGCCGGCGCACTGCGGGCATCGGGGATGACGAACGCGAGCGGGTGGACCAGGTGCGGGGCGATCCGCTCCATGAGCCAGCGCCGCTCCACCGCGGATTCCCACGCCACGGCAAAATCCATCTTCGCCAGGTAGCGCAGCCCGCCGTGCACCAGCTTGGAGCTGTAGCCGCTGGTCCCCGACGCAAGGTCACCGCTCTCCACAAGCGCCACGCTCAACCCCCGACTCGCCGCATCGAGCGCCACGCCCGCGCCGGTGATGCCGCCGCCCACCACCGCCACGTCCACGGTGTGCCCTGCCACGCGGTCCAGCGAGCGCGCCCTGGTGTCGTCATTGAGCCAGGTGGGGTTGGCCATTTTTACCTCTCCGAGTCCGTGGTGCGGCCGCCTGAATTGACGCCCGACGGCGTGAGGTAGCGTTCCAGCATGGTCGCCAGCTCGGCAAGGGCTGCTTCAAAGACGCCCGTGCGCAGCAGCACCCGGCAGGAGAGCGCCACGCCCTGCAGCGCCAGCAGCAGCATGGTTGCGGTTGCGTCCGCGGATTCGATGCTGCCGTCGGCCACGCCGTCGTCCAACATGGCGTGCAGCCGGTCCAGGATGAGCTGCTGGCTGGATCCGAACCGGTCCGTGACGTACGGGATCAGGAACTCCGGATCGCGCTCGGCGATGGAGGCCAACAGTTCCGAGGTGGCAAACACGCGCACGCTTTCCACGGCAAAGCGGACCAGCCGCTCGCGGCCGGTGCCGGGAGTCTCGGGCACATCCGCGGTGAAGGTGCGGAACTCCTCCGTCAGCGACACCAGCACCGCATTTTCCACCGAACCCATGCGCCGGTAGAAGGTCATGCGGGAGATGCCGGCGCGCTCGGCGATGTCGTTGGCCGTGGTGCGGCGGACCCCGTGGACCACCACGGCCTGGCGGATGGCAGCCAGCAGCCGGGCATCCACCGAAGTGCTGGTACGTTGTGACTTCATGTGTCACACTGTATCTCATGGTGACGCACATTACAGAAGAAATTCCCCGGTCGGTTTGGTACGGCTGGGGAGACCCCGCCCGTGCAAAGCCCCTGGGCCCCGGCGCGCTGGACTTCCTGCGCCGCACCCTCAAGCTCAAGGGCGTCGCCGGGGACCACCCGCCCGTCACAATGGCCGACGTCCGCGTGGGCCCCTCCGCCCTGGATGCCGCCACGCTCAACGAACTCGCCGCCATCACGGGGCCGGACCACGTTGCCACCGACGCAACGACCCGCATCCTGCACGCCGGAGGCAAGAGCACACCGGATTTGATCCGGCGCCGCAGCGGCGACGCACTCGAGGCGCCGGAGGCCGTCGTCTTCCCGGCCGGCGCCGAGGAGGTGCGCAGCATCCTTGCTCTTTGCGTGGAGCGGAATCTCGCCGTGGTCACGTTCGGCGGCGGCACCTCCGTGGTGGGCGGCGTGGAGCCTGTGCGCGGCCGCTTCAACGCCGTCATCACGCTGGACATGCGGCGCATGGACCGGCTGCTGCACGTGGACCCGCTGGCCCGCACCGCCACCTTCGAGGCCGGCATCCGCGGCCCGGCCATCGAGGCGGCGCTTGCCCCGCACGGGCTGACACTGGGCCATTTCCCGCAAAGCCACCAGGAGGCAAGCCTCGGCGGCTACCTAGCCACCCGCTCCGCCGGCCAGGCCTCCACCGGCTACGGCCGCTCCAATGACCTCGTGAAACAGGTCCACCTGGAGACCCCTGCCGGCCCGTTCGACGCCGGATCCCCGGCACCGGGGTCGGCCGCCGGCCCCAAGCTGCTCGATGTTGTGGTGGGCAGCGAGGGGACCCTTGGTGTCATCACCAGCGCAACGCTGAAGGTGGTCCCCGTCCCGCAGGCCAAGGTGTACGGCGCCTGGTCCTTCCCCTCATTCGAGGCCGGGGCCGAGGCCATGCGCAAACTCCGGCAGGACGGCGCACGGGGCGACATGCCGCATGTGTGCCGCTTGAGCGATACTGACGAAACGGCGTCGACCTTTAAACTGGGCGGCGCGAAGACCGCCGCACTGCAGCGCTACCTGCGCGTACGCGGGCAAAAGAGGCCGGCCATGGCCCTGTTTGTGTGGGAGGGCAGCGAGCGCGCAGGCCGGGCCGGCAAGCGGCGCAGCGCCCGGATCATGCGGGCGGCCGGCGGGATTTCGCTGGGGCCGCTGCCGGGGAAATCGTGGGAGCACGGGCGGTTCAGCGGGCCGTACCTGCGCGACGAGCTGCTGACCCGCGGCGTGTATGTCGAGACGCTCGAGACCGCGGCGACGTGGGGGAAGGTGGCGTCGACGTACGCGGCCGTGCGCTCGGCCATCCTCGCCGCGCTGGGGGAAAAGGGTGCGGCGGCGTTTGTGCAGACGCACATCTCGCACGTGTATTCAGACGGTGCATCCCTCTATTTCACGTTCCTGTCCGGGCTGGAGGAAGACGGGCTGGCGCAAAACGCCCGGGTCAAGGCGGCGGCGTCGGAGGCGATTGTTGCCGCGGGCGCCACCATCACGCACCACCACGCCGTCGGGATCGACCATGCCCCGTACATGGAGGCGGAAATTGGCGCGCTCGGGATCCAGGTGCTGGCCGGCATCAAGGGCGTCCTGGACCCGCACGGCATCATGAACCCCGGCAAGCTGATACCTGCCCCGCCCACCAACCCGAAGGAAGCACCATGACCGGCACCATCGATTCCCTTTCCGGAGCGACCATCCTCATCACCGGCGCCGCCATGGGCATGGGGGCGATGTACGCCAGGCTGGCCGTGGCGGACCATGCCGCGCACGTAGTGCTGTGGGATGTGAACGCGGCGGCGCTGGAGGAGGCTGCCGCCGAGCTGCGGGGCCGCGGCTCCGACATCCACGCCTACGTTGTGGACGTCAGCAGGCTTGAGGCGATCGAGGAGGCCGCCGCCAAGGTGCGTGCGGAGGTGGGCACCCCCGACATCCTGATCAACAACGCCGGCATTGTCCGCGGCAAGTATTTCTGGGAGCACGACCAGCGCAGCGACATCGCCGCCACGATGAACATCAACACGCTTGCCCTGATGCACATCACCCGCGAATTCCTGCCGGAGATGATCGCCGGGGGCCGGACGTCGCGGATCGTGAACGTGGCCTCGGCCGCCGGGCTGCTGGCGAACCCTCGCATGAGCGTCTACTCATCGTCCAAGTGGGCGGTCATCGGGTGGAGCGACTCCCTGCGCCTCGAGCTCGTGCAGGCCGGGCACACGCACATCCGCGTCACCACGTTCTGCCCGTCCTACATCAAGACCGGCATGTTCGAGGGCGCCCGCGGCCCGCTGCTGACCCCGCTCATGGAACCGGAAGCTGTCACCCAGCGCGTCTGGCGCGCCATGAAGGAGGGCACCCCGGTCCTCATGATGCCGTGGACCGTGAAGCTCAGCACAGCGCTGCGCGGCGTCCTGCCCATCAAGGCCTGGGACGTGGTGGCCGGCCGCGTGTTCGGCGTGTACAAGTCGATGGAGCACTTCACCGGCCGAAAGTAATCGTTGGCGGCTGGGTGGTGCCGCGTTGCGGGAAACCGGGAATTATCTGATGCCGCGTTGGGGAAAAACGCGTCATATCTGATGCGGCGTCTGGAGGGCGGGGGGGCTAATTTCCGGTGAACCTGGGCTTGCGCTTTTCCGTGAATGCGGCGAAGCCCTCCGCATAGTCGGCCGTTTTGGACAGGGCCACCTGCGCCTCATTTTCCAGCACGACGGCGTCCCACAGTCCCAGCCGCTTCCCCCGGATCGCTGCCACGAGGGATTTGCTGGCGTTGAAGGCCTGGGTTGGGCCGGCTGCGGTTTTCGCTGCCGAGGCGCGGGTGAAGTCCAGCAGGCCGTCGGCGGGCAGGGCCCGGCTGAACAGGCCCGATGCAACGGCTTCGGATCCGCCGATCAAGGCTGAGGTGTAGATGAGGTCAAGGGTGCGGTGTGCCCCCAAGGCTTCGGTGAACAGCCAGTGCCCGCCGGAATCCAGCGTGGCGCCGAGGTTGCCGAACGGAGAGCCAAACTTGGCATTCTCCGCCACGTAGACCACGTCCGTGGCAATCAGCAGGCCCAGCCCCACGCCGAGGCAGGCGCCCTGGGCAGCGGCAAAGGTGGGGGCGGGAAAGTCCGCCATCTTTTGCAGCAGCGGCGTGAGCAGCCCCTCGAGGTACCCGCGGGCGTCGTCGTTGGCGCCGTCCACCCCGGCGATGTCGCGGCCGGCACAAAACGCCCGTCCCGCACCGCGGAGGAGCAGCGCCCGGACGGTGCCCGCGGAGGCGGCGGCAGCAGCGTCGTCGTACGCGGCGGACAGCTCCCCCAGCCCGGCCTCATCCAGCGCGTTCAGCTTGTAGGGGGCATTGAGCACAACCTCTGCAACGCCGTCGGCAATGGACAGTTCGATCATGGCTGCTCCTTGTGGCGGGCCGTGTCAGCCGTCGTAGTCAACGGCCACCTCCGGCGTGGTGGGGTGCGACTGGCAGGTCAGGACGTATCCGGCGTCGAGCTCCTCGGGCTCAAGCGCATAGTTTTCATCCATGGTGACGTTGCCGGAGACGAGCTTGGCGCGGCAGGTGCCGCACACGCCGCCGGCGCAGGCGAACGGCACGTCGGGGCGGATGCGCAGGGCCGCGTTGAGGACTGTTTCGCGGGCGTGGACGGGGCTGCGGACATCTGCCGTGAGGCCGTCCAGGGTGAAGGTGATCTTGGTGGTTTCCTCGGAGGAGTCGATCAGGACGGGGCGGCCGTGCTGGCCCGCGGGGCGGTCCGGGCGGCCGGTGGTGAACAGCTCGAAGCGGATGTCGCTGCGGGCGACGCCGCGGGCGGCCAGGACGTCGCGGCACAGCTGGACCAGTTCGAAGGGGCCGCAAAGGAACCACTCGTCGACGTCCTCGGCGTGCACGGCCTTGCCCAGCAGGGCCTCCAGCTTCTCGGCGTCGAGGCGGCCGCTCAGCAGCGGGGCGATCCGCTGCTCGCGCGAGAGCACATGGTGGACGGCGAAGCGGCCGGGGTGCCGGTCCTTCAGGTCCGCGAGTTCCTCGAGGAACATCACGTCCATGGCGGCCTTGTTGGCGTAGATCAAATCCAGCCTGGCCGCGGGGCTGCCGCCCAGCAGGGACTTGGCCAGCGCCATGACGGGCGTGATGCCGGAGCCGGCCGCGATGGCCACGTACTTTCCCGTGCGACGGCCCAGCTCCTCGGGGTGGTTCATGCTGTTGAGGACATTGGACACTGCGCCGGTTCCTTGAGATGCGGAAACGGCGCCCGGGGTGCTGTGCGAAATGAAGGCACCCTGCGGGCTCATGACCTCCATGACGGCGCCGGCGGCCAGTTCCGCATTGGCCCAGGTGGAGAATTCACCGCCGATGTCCCGCTTGACGGCGATCTTCAGCTCCGAGCTGCCGTCAGGAAACTGCACCGGCACCGCGCACAGGGAGTAGCTGCGGCGCAGTTCGCGGAGCACACCGTGTTCATCGGGCATGTGCACGCGCAGCGCCACGTATTGCCCGGGCAGGTAGTCGTACCAGCCGGCAAGGGCTGCGGGCACGGCAAAGGTGACCTCGATGGCGTCGTCCGTCAGCCGCCGCACCTCCGAGACTTCCAGTTCGTGAAACGACGCCCGGCGCCGGGCCTTGGCGGTGGTGGGAACAGTCATCAGAGCACCTTGAAGTAGTCGAACGGTTCCCTGCAGTCCGTGCACACGTACAGCGCCTTGCAGGAGGTGGAGCCGAACCGGGCCAGCTCACGGGTGTGCAGCGACTGGCAGTGCGGGCATTTCACGGCCAGCGCCAGCCGGACGGGCCCGCTGCGCACACCGGAGCGGCCGCTGGGCGGGGCAATCCCAAACGCCTCCAGCTTGGCCCGGCCCGCGGCACTCATCCAGTCGCTGGTCCACGCGGGCGAGAGCACCGTCACGATCTCCGGCTCCGGCCAGCCCGCCGCAGTGAACGCGGCCCGCACGTCGCCGCGGATGGTGTCCATGGCGGGGCAGCCCGAGTAGGTGGGCGTGATGGTGACCCGCACGGCAGGCCGGCCTGCCGCGGAACCCGGCCCTCCGGCGTCGGGCATCCCGGCAGCGTCGCCCACCTCGACGGCGCGCAGGATGCCGAGGTCCGCGATGCTCAGCACGGGAAGTTCGGGGTCCGGCACGGCGGCTGCGATCTCCCAGGCCGCCTGCTGCAGTGTCTGTGTCTGCACGGCGCTCACCAGCTTGCCCCGGGGAAATCGCGCGCCAGGACCTGCATTTCGGCCAGCAGGTAGCCAAGGTGCTCCGAGTGCCGGCCCCGCCGGCCGCCTCCCGTGGCCATGGGGTGCGCGGGAACGGCCAGCTCCGCCTCGGCCAGGACGGCGCCGGTGGTTCGGTCAAACTCCGCCGTCAGGCTGGAAGGCACGACGGCGGCGTCCCCGAGTTGGGTGGTGAGCGGATCGTCCTCAAAGAGCTCGCCCACAAACGGCCACATGAGGTCCAGCCCCGCCACCATGCGCCGGCGCGATTCCTCCGTGCCGCCGGCCAGGCGCAGCACCCACTGCGTGCTGTGGTCCAGGTGGTAGTCCACTTCCTTCACGGCCTTCGCGGCAATGGCGGCCAGCATGGGGTCCGATGAACTGCTGAGTTCGCGGTAGAGCGGGTACTGCCAGCTGGCGGCGACGAACTGGCGGGCGATCGTGGCGGCAAAGTCGCCGTTGGGCTGCTCGAACAGGTGGGCGGAGCGGAATTCGGGTTCACGGCGGAAGTAGGCGAGGTCGTCCTCGGTCTTGCCCCATGCGGCCCCGGCGTAGCTGAGGAAGGAGCGGGCGTGGCCGAGCTGGTCAAGGCCGATGTTGCCCAGGGCCACGTCTTCTTCCAGTTCGGGTCCGCGGGAGATCCACTGGCCCAGGCGCTGGGCCAGGATGAGGGCGTCGTCGCCGAGACGGAGCGCGTATTCGGCCACATCCCCGGAGGGGTGGGCTGTGCCTTCGGCTGCTGTGAGCGCAATGTCCTCGGGGCGCAGCGCGTTGCCGGGCGTGATGCGCGTGGCGGAGGCGGCGCTGTCCCCCTGGGCCCAGGGGGTGGGGTTGCGATGCTTCTGGGGTTGGGAACCGGTGGGAGCGGTCATAAATGTTTCACCCCTTCGCTCTTGGTGTAGTAGGTGGCATGGCGGTAGTCCTTGCCCTGCGGGGATTCGAAGAAGGAGCCCTTGGCGTCGGGGTCGGAGGCTGCGATGGCGTCGGACGGGACCACCCAGATGGACACGCCCTCGTTGCGGCGGGTGTAGAGGTCGCGGGCGTTGCGCAGCGCCATGGTCGCATCCGGCGCGTGCAGCGAGCCGGCGTGGACGTGGCTGAGTCCGCGGTTTGACCGTACGAAGACTTCCCACAAGGGCCAGGCCGGGGCAGCTGGTGCGGGAGCCGGCGTCGAGCCTGGAGCGGGGGAAGCCGTCTCGGAGGCGGGCCCGGCACCGGCGGAAGTGTTGGCGGGGCACATGGCTAGGCCACCTCCTGGGCCGCGCGCGCGGCCTGTTTGGCAGCGTAGGCGGCGGCTGCCTCGCGAACCCAGGCCCCGCCGTCGTGCGCGGCGCGGCGGCGCTCCATGCGCTGGGCGTTGCAGGGGCCGCGGCCGGCGAGGACGTTCTTGAACTCGTCCCAGTCGAGCGGGCCGTGCTCCCACTTTCCGGTGTCCGGGTTGAGGCGGACGGCCGGATCCGGCAGTTCCAGCCCCAGCACCTTGGCCTGTTCCGCAAGCATGCCGACGAAGCGGGAACGGAGCTCGTCGTTGCTGAAGCGCTTGATGTTCCAGGCCATGGACTGTTGCGAGTTGGGCGAATCGGTGTCCGGCGGGCCGAACATCATGAGCGAGGGGCCGTACCAGCGGTTGACGGCGTCCTGCGCCATGGCCTTCTGCCCGGGCGTGCCGTGGGAGAGTTCCAGCAGGATCTCAAAACCCTGGCGCTGGTGGAAGGATTCCTCCTTGCAGATGCGCACCATGGCGCGGGCATACGGGCCGTACGACGCCCGGCACAGCGGCACCTGGTTGGTGATCGCGGCGCCGTCGACCATCCAGCCGATGGCGCCCATGTCCGCCCAGGTCACGGCGGGATAGTTGAAGATCGAGGAGTAGCGGGCCTTGCCGGCCAGCAGTTGGGCTGTCATTTCATCGCGTGTGATGCCCAGCGTTTCCGTGGCGGAGTAGAGGTAGAGCCCGTGGCCGGCCTCGTCCTGGACCTTCGCCATGAGGATGGCCTTGCGCTTGAGGCTCGGGGCGCGGGTGATCCAGTTGGCCTCCGGCTGCATGCCGATGATCTCCGAATGCGCGTGCTGGGACATCTGGCGGATGAGGGCATGGCGGTAGTCCGCGGGCATCCAGTCCGTGGGCTCGATCCGTGAGTCCCTCGCGATGACGGCGTCAAAATGAGCCTGTCCGGCGTCGTCGCCCTGTAGTTCCGGCATGGCGTCTCCTTTGACATATGCCTTGTTCCCGGTGGCCGGCCGGCCGTGAACTTTCTTGAAAAACCCACCGGATATTTATTTACCGACCGTTCGTTCAGGATATAATGGCGGGCATGGCCAGTCAATCGCCCGCCGTGCCGGGCCCCGCCGCGGACGATGCCGCGGGCCCTGCCCAGAACCACGCCCTTCTGTTCAATGACCGGGCGTCCGAATGGCTGGGGGTCGAGGTGCTGGAATTGGCCGACGGGCGGGCGACGATCGCCATGACGCTGCGGCCCGAAATGATGAACGGCTTTGGCATCACGCACGGCGGCATGATCTTTGCGTTCGCCGATTCCGCCTTTGCGCTGGCCTGCAACCCGGCCGACGGCGGCGGGGACAGCGTGAGCGTGGCGTCCGGCGTCGACGTCAATTTCCTGGCGCCGACGCGCGCCGGGCAGAGGATCACCGCCGTGGCCAGGCGGCGCCAGCAGCAGGGCCGGAGCGGGCTCTACGACGTCCAGGTTTTCGCCGACGACGGCAACGACGGGGCCGACGGCGGCGCCGAAAACGGCAGCCGCGGCAGCAGCGCCGTCGACCATCAACGCGGCACGGTGGTGGCGGAATTCCGCGGCCGGAGCCGGGCCATCCCGAAGAAGCAGTGACGGCGAAAGACCGGACTCATGAACAATGCATCCCCCGTAGCATCCCAGCCGGCAGACCCCGGCCGGCTGGACCCGGCCGAGCTCATGGGCCGCGGCGAACTGGAGGCCCTGCAGCTCATCCGCCTGAAGCACACCCTGGCGTACGCCTATGACCGGGTGCCGCTGTACAAGCGCAAGTTTGACGCCGCGGGAGTGCACCCGTCGGACCTTCACGAGTTGGCGGACCTGGCCAAGTTCCCGTACACCACCAAGGAGGACCTGCGGCAGGAGTACCCGTTTGGCATGTTTGCCGTGCCTAGGGACCAGGTGGTGCGGATCCATGCCAGCTCAGGCACCACGGGCCGGCCCACCGTGGTGGGGTACACCAGGAATGACATCACCATGTGGGCGTCGCTGGTTGCACGGTCCATGCGGGCGTCGGGCGTCCGGCCGGGAATGGTTGTCCACAACGCCTACGGCTACGGCCTGTTCACCGGCGGGCTGGGCGCGCACTACGGCGCCGAGGCGCTGGGCACCACCGTGGTTCCCATGTCCGGAGGGCAGACCGAGAAACAGGTCCAGCTGATCCAGGACTTCGCACCGGATGCCATCATGTGCACGCCAACATACCTGCTGACCATCATGGATGCGATGGCCAGCCGCGGCATCGACCCCCGCAGCACGTCGCTGAAGTTTGCCGTGTGCGGGGCCGAGCCGTGGACGGAGGAAATGCGCCGGGAGCTGGAAACTGGCATGGGGCTGGATGCCTGCGACATTTACGGCCTTTCCGAGGTCATGGGGCCGGGCGTCGCGGGTGAATGCGTGGAGACAAAGGACGGCAACCACATCTGGGAGGACCACTTCATCCCGGAAATCATCGACCCCTTTGACGACGGGTCCGTCCTGCCGGACGGGCAGACGGGCGAGCTCGTGTTCACCTCGCTCACCAAGGAGGCCATGCCGGTCATCCGCTACCGCACCAAGGACCTCTCCAGCCTGCACCCCGGCACGGCGCGCCCGGCCATGCGCCGGATGGCGCGGATTTCCGGGCGCAGCGACGACATGATCATCCTGCGCGGCGTGAACCTCTTCCCGTCCCAAATCGAGGAAATCGCCTTGCGCATCCCGGCGCTGAGCCCGCATTTCCAGCTCGAGCTGACGCGTTCCGGGCACCGGGACGAAATGACCATCCACATCGAACCGCGCCCCGACGCCACGGAGGAGGCGCGCGCCGCCGCGGCGGAGGCCTTGCGGCGGGCGGTCAAGACGTACATCGGTTCCACGGCCGTCGTCGACATTGCCGCCCCGGGCTCGCTGGCCCGCTCCAGCGGCAAGCTGCGGCGCGTCTATGACAACCGGACCCGCGATTAAGCGGGCGGAAACCACCATGGGAAACTAGGGAACATGCCCAACACCGCCCCCTCGCCCGCCACCGCCCCCGCCAAGCGCGGCCGGCCCGGCTACGACCAGCAAACCGTCCTGCGGATCGCCGTCGACGTCTTCAACCGGCACGGCTACGAGGCCACGTCCATGGGGATCCTGGCCGAGAACCTGGGCATCACCAAGTCGGCCATCTACCACCACGTCCCGTCCAAGGAGGAGCTGTTGAGGCTGGCTCTGGAGGAGGCCCTGGGCGGGCTGGAAGAGGTCTTGACGTACGACGGCGCCACCTCGGGAGCGCCTGATGCCCGCCTTGAGTTTGTGCTCCGGGAGATGATTTCGGTGCTGGTGGAGCGCCTGCCCTTTGTCACCCTGCTGCTGCGGCTGCGGGGCAACACCGAGATGGAACGGGAGGCGATGGCGCGCCGCCGCGCCTTTGACCGGACCGTCACCGGCCTGGTGGCCGAGGCCCAGAAGGCCGGAACCCTGCGGGACGACATTGCCGCCGGCACCATCACCCGGCTCATGTTCGGCACCGTGAATTCAATTGTTGAGTGGTACAAGCCCGGAGGCAGCCTGTCCGCCCCGCAACTGGCCGACGACGTTCTGGCCATGACACTGGAAGGGCTTCGCAAGTAGGTTCAGTGCTGCATTCTCCGGCCCTGATACTTGGCGCTGAAGTAGCCTCTTTCAACCTGCCGAAACATGGCACCAGCCATGACAAATCTTTCACTCAGCACCGCTCAAGGAATCGAAATTTTGTCCCTTTTCGCGGCCTTGCGGGTCAAGTCTGCAAGTTTCACAAAGTATCCGATCAACACGATAGGTACAGTCGAATTCACCAAGGAAGCAATTTCCGGATTCTGCGGAAAAATGATGAATTGCAAAATAAGCGCGAGAAGCGTAATCCCGAATACAGTTGCTGTGGCTGTTCGATATTTACTGCGGAGCGCGATCTGCCGCCAATGCTGATCAAAAGTCACGTCGACCTCCTAATTCGTGGGGTCAGAGAACTCGACTTCCCCAGATGTACACCTCACATCACGATACGCAGAGCGTTCGCGCGTTGTCTAGGACTCAGCTTCCCGGAGGTATTGCTAAGAGGAAACAAGGGACTCACTGCCACCAGAGTTGCCAATGCGCAACAGTTCACGATGACAGGGAATGGCGGGCCGACATAGGTCCAACGGAGTCCCAAGCAATTTCCACTGTTCCTAGCTTGATTGGCGGTAACAACTGACGTTGCCGCTATGACGAGGCCACGTCCATGGGGATCCGGGCCGGTTCCGCCCGAAGATGACCCGGACCGTCCTGACCAGCAGCCGGGCAATGCTGGGCCGTGGCCCCACTTGGTCAATGGTGTGCGGGCACCGGCGCCCTCCCCCTCAACGGCGGATTGAAAACCCAGCTCTACCTGTCTGTGACGCAGGAAGATATTGACCGCCAATCCAAAGACGGCCAATCCATGGGAGGGACCATCAACACCCCCTTCAGCGGAAAGGTTCCACGGCCCTTGTTTTCCGAAGCGGTGTGCGATGCAGATGTCACCCGCATGCTGGTAGACAGCAACGGGCAGATTCTCGATGTGGGCCGCACCCAAAGGCTTTTCACGTTCGCCCAACGCAAGATCCTCGTGGCCCGCGACATGGGCTGCGCCTTCCCGGACTGCACGGTGCCCCCGCAGTGGACCGAAGCGCACCACATCATCCCGTGGCAGAACGGCGGGGACACAAGTGTGGACAACGGCGTTCTCTGTTGCAGCCTGCACCACCACTACCTTCACAACAGGGGCTGGAGTGTCCGGCTCGACGGCGGCGCCGCCTGGTTCAAGCCGCCCTACTCCGAAGACATCACCCGGCGTGAGCGCCGCAACTTCTACCACCGGAACTGACCGGCGGCTTCATGGCGGGACCCGTTGGGCACGGCGCTACGCGTAGAGGGTGTCCACCTTCTCCACGAGCGTCAGGACGTCGTACGTGGCCACGGTGGCCCCGTCCTGGTTGTTCAGCACGGCATCCCAGCAGACCTCCCCGTAGTCATCAGTGACGCGCGGGGTGATGCGCTTGGCCGTCAGTGTCACGCGGATCGAATCGCCGGCCGCAACGGGCGTCAGAAAGCGCAGGCTTTCAAGTCCGTAGTTGGCCAGGACGGGCCCCGGTGCGGGTTCCACGAACAACCCCGCCGCCCACGACACCAGCAGGTACCCGTGCGCCACGATCCCGGGGAAGAACGGGTTCCTCGCCGCGGCGTCAGCGTCGGTGTGGGCGTAGAACAAGTCGCCCGTGCCCTCCGCAAACGCCGAGATGTCGGCGAGCTCCACCTGCCGCAGGCCCGAGGCAAACGCGTCGCCGATGCGCAGCTCCGCCAGCGACTTCCGGAACGGGTGCACAGCGCCGGGCACACCGCCAAACTCCGGATCCCCGGCGATAACCCGGTCTGCACCCGTGTGCCATTCGCCGGTCAGGGCCGTGAGCATGTTGGGCGAGCCCTGAAGGGCGGTGCGCTGCATGTGGTGCCAGACCGAGCGGATGCCGCCGAGCTCCTCGCCGCCGCCAGCCCGGCCCGGCCCGCCGTGCACCAGGTGCGGAACCGGAGCCCCGTGCCCGGTGGAGCTGCGGGCATCCTCGCGGTTCAGCAGCAGGATGCGGCCGTGGTGCGCCGCGATCCCGGTCACCAGCTGCCGCGCCACCTCGGGATCGTTGGTGCACACGGTCGCCACAAGGGACCCGGCCCCCAGCGCCGCGAGCCTGACCGCTTCGGAGGCATCGCCGTCGTGCATGTCATAACCCAGCACCCCGGCCACCGGGCCAAATGCCTCCAGCGTGTGGACCGCAGGCGACCCTGAATCCGGCCAGTTCAGCAGCACCGGGGACATGAAGGCGCCCTGTTCGACGCCGGACACCTCCCCGTCAGCGCGCGTCACCGCCGGCGCGTCCAGGGTGCCGTAGGCCAGCTCGCCCCCGGCCGCGAGCATGGCACGGACGGCTGCGCGGACATCCGCCAGCTGTTCGAGGGAGGCGAGGGCACCCATCGTGACCCCGTCGGCGCGGGGGTCGCCAATGACCACGCGCTCACGGAGCCGTGCGCCGATGGCGTCAATGACGGCATGGCGCACGGGGTTGGGGACGATGACGCGCCGGATCGCCGTGCACTTTTGCCCGGCCTTGACGGTCATTTCGGTGGCTGCTGACTTGATGAAGGCGTCGAATTCGGGGGTGCCGGGGACGGCGTCGGGGCCCAGGATGGCGGCGTTGAGGGAGTCGGTCTCGGCCATGAAGCGGACGCCGCCGTGCGCCACGTTCGGGTGGTTTCGCAGCAGGGTTGCGGTGCTGGCGGAGCCCGTGAAGGAGACCATGTCGCGGTAGTCCAGCCGGTCCAAAAGGTCGCGGGCCGGGCCGGACACCAGCTGCAGCGAACCGTCCGGCAGGATCCCGGACTCCACCATGGCGCGCACCGCAGCCTCGGCCAGGAATCCGGTGGGCGTGGCCGGCTTCACGATGGTGGGGACCCCTGCGATGAACGCCGGCGCGAACTTTTCCAGCATGCCCCACACGGGGAAGTTGAAGGCGTTGACCTGCACGGCCACACCCGGAATGCGCGTGTGGATGTGCTCGCCGATGAACGAGCCGTCCTTGCTCAGCACCTCCACGGGCCCCTCCACGATGACGTTCGCGTTGGGAAGTTCGCGCCGTCCCTTGGACGACAGGGTGAACAGCACGCCGATGCCGCCGTCGATGTCCACCATGGAATCAATCCTCGTGGCACCGGTTTGCGCGGAGACCGCGTACAGTTCCTCACTCCGGCCGTTCAGGTATTGCGCCAGGTCCCTTAACAGCAGGGCGCGCCCGTGGGTGGTCAGCCTCCCCAGTTCGGTCTGGCCCACGCTGCGTCCATGGTCGACGGCGGCCGCCAGGTCGAGTCCTTCGGCCGACACCCGGGCGATGACCTCGCCCGTGCTGGCGTCGCGGACCTCCGTGGCGGCGGCACCATCGGCGGGCGTCCACCAGGCATCACGAATGTAGCTGGGTACCGTCTGAATCGCCGTAGCAGTTTCCATGGCCGGCACGTCCTTTCACTGTGCTTTGTTGCGTTCATTTGCGGGGTGGGTGGTGGTCGGCAGGGCCGCCGCCGGCTCAGCCCCAGTCAAAGAATCCCTTGCCGCTCTTGCGGCCCAGTTCGCCGCGTGCCACCTTGTCGCGCAGGATCTGGGGAGGCGCAAACCGTTCACCCAGGGTTTCCGCCAGGTAGTCGGCGATTTCCAGGCGCACATCCAGGCCCACCAGATCGGTGGTGCGGAGCGGTCCTGTCTGGTGCCGGTAGCCGAGCACCATGGCGTTGTCGATGTCTTCCGCACTGGCCACGCCTTCCTCCAGCATGCGCATGGCCTCCAAAGCCAGCACCACGCCCAGCCGCGAGGACGCAAAACCCGGTGCATCGTTGACCACGACAGCGGTTTTGCCCAGCGCCGCCACCCATCCTTGGGCCGAGTCCACCAGCATCGGCAGCGTTTGCGCTGCGACAACAACTTCCACCAGTGTCGAGGCGGGGACGGGGTTGAAGAAGTGCAGGCCGATAAAGTTCCCCGGGCGTTCCAGTTCGGCAGCCAACCCGGTCATGGACAGCGAGGAGGTGTTGGAGGCCAGGTGGGCGGCCGGGCCCAGGTGCCTTTCGACGGCCTGCAGGGAAGAGACCTTCAAATCCCGGATTTCAGGAACGGCCTCCACGACCAGCCCGCACCGGGCAAAGTGGGCGTAGTCGGTGGAAACTGCCAGCCTGGCCAAAAAGCCATCGGGACCGCCAGCAGCCCCTCGCTCCACGGACTTTGCGACCGCGTTTTCGACCCGGGAGCGCGCAGCCGCGGCAGCCTCGGTGTCGCGCTCCACCACGAGCACCTCGCAGCCTGCCATGAGGAAGGCGTGCGCAATGCCGGCACCCATGCGGCCGCCGCCCAAAACACCCACAGAGTGAGGGAGCGCTGGGATAAAATGCCCGGAAGGCAAGCGGGCGTCTGCGGTTGGCGGAGGATTGGAGGTCATGGCCCTTTCCTTGCCTGGCGCTTGTCGAGGAAGGCCTGCATGCGTTCAGCCTTGGCCGGGGACTCGAACAGCTCCGCCTGTTCGCGGTTGTCCATCTCGGGGTGGGCGTCGCGCGGGGCATGGAATGCGCGCTTGGTGGCCTGCACGGCGAGCGGGTCCTGCGCCGCTATCCGGTCCGCCAGCGCGTGCGCGGCCGCCATGAGCTCGGAGGATTCCACGAGTTCGGAGACCAGCCCCACGGCCAGGGCGCCCTCTCCCGTCAGGTGCCGCCCGGCCAGCAACATCGCCAGCGCCACCGGCTCCCCCACCAATTCCTTCAGCCGCCATGTCGCCCCCGCTGCGGCCATGATGCCCAGAGACGTCTCCGGCTGACCCATCCGCAGGCCCCGGGTGCCGATGCGGAAGTCGGCGGCATACGCCAACTCCGCACCGCCGCCCAGCGCGTACCCGTCCAGGGCGGCGATGACGGGCATGGGCAGCCTGTGGATCCGCTCGAACAGGCCCGAGTTGATGCCGGCCAGCGCGTCGTCCCGGCCGCGCTGCAGCAGTTCGGCGATGTCGGCCCCGGAGGCAAACACGCCCCGCACGCCGGCGGCCTCGTCGGCCGGGATGCCGGCGAGGATGAGCACCTTCGGCACAGCCTCCACGTACGCGCACACGGCATGCAGTTCGGCCACCATCGCGGCGTCGATCGCATTCCGCACGGCCGGCCGGTTCAGCTGCACGGCCACCCGGTCCGGCGCCTCGGCGACCAGCAGCGTGGCGAAGGATGCGGGATCAAGGGGGTGCCCGGCGTCGTTCTTCAGAGATTCGTTCTTCAGGGGATTTTCCATCAAACACCCTCCACGAGCAGCGCCGCGCCCTGGCCCACTCCGACGCACATGGTGGCCAGGCCCAGCCCGCCAGGAGCCTCGCGCTCCAGCCGGCCCAGCAGGGTGATCACGATCCGGGAGCCGGACGAGCCCAGCGGGTGGCCGAGTGCGATGGCGCCGCCGTCGAGGTTGACCGTGCCGGGGTCCAGGCCGAGCTCGCGGATGCAGGCCAGGGATTGCGTGGCGAACGCTTCGTTGAGTTCGACGGCGGCGAGCCGGCTGACGTCGATGCCGCGCCGTTCGAGGAGCTTGCGGGTGGCGGGGACGGGTCCCATGCCCATGATTTCCGGGGCCAGGCCGGCTGTGGCGGAGCCTGTGATGCGGGCGCGCGGGACAAGGCCGTGCTGGCGGATGGCGCGTTCGGAGGCGACGAGGATGGCGGAGGCGCCGTCGTTCAGGGTGGAGGAATTGCCGGCCGTGACCACGGTGCCGCCCCTGACCACGGGGCGCAGGGCGGCCAGCACCTCCGGGGTGGTGCCGGGGCGGGGGCCCTCATCCTGCGTGACGGTGGTGGCGCCGTGCCGGCCGGGCACGGCGACCGGGACGATTTCGGGATCGGGGCGGCCGGCGGCGATGGCGGCGAGCGCCAGGGTGTGGGAACGGACGGCAAAGGCGTCGGCGTCCTCGCGGCTGATGTTGTAGCGGCGGGCCACCTCCTCGGCGGTCTCCGTCATGGAGAAGGTCATCTTGCCGCCGCGGGAGAGCTCGCCGGAGAGGAAGTTGGGGTTGGTGAAGCGCCAGCCGATGGAGGTGTCGACGGTGGCGCCGGGTTTCGCGAAGGCCTTCTCCGGCTTGGCCATGACCCACGGGGCCCGGGACATCGACTCCACGCCTCCCGCAACCACCATGTCCGCTTCCCCTGCCCTGACCATGGCGCCGGCCAGCGCGATGGCGGACATGCCGGAGGCGCACAGCCTGTTGACGGTGATGCCGGGGACGGTGTCGGGGAATCCGGCGAGGAGCCAGGCCATGCGGGCCACGTTGCGGTTTTCCTCCCCGGCGCCGTTGGCGTTGCCCAGGATGACCTCGTCGACGGCGGCGGGGTCGGCGCCGGTGCGGGCCATGAGTTCGGCTACGGCGATGGCGGCGAGATCGTCGGGGCGGACGCCAGAGAGGGCACCGCCGTAGCGGCCAACGGGTGTGCGGACGCCGCCCACCAAAAACGCCTGCGGTGCCCCTGCAGACATGCCCACACCCCTTCGTGCAACATTACCGACCATTCGTTCTATAAATATTCCATGCGGCCGCCGGGCGGTCAACAGCCGCGGCCGCAACGGCATGCCGAATGCCCCCGTCCGCAACCCGATGTCCGGCTCCGCTGTTGGCATACACGAGCACAGCGGGCTCACCGGCGTGGGCATGGCTGGCTACAGTGGAACCATGACGACTTCCGAGGCCAAAGACACCGCTTCCATGCCCCCTGCAGCCCCCGCCGCCCACAGCGAAACCGCCCCCGCGGCACCGCCGGTTGCCAAGAAGGTCCCCGTGGAACGCACCCACCACGGCGACACTTTTCTGGACAACTACGAGTGGCTGCGTGAGAAGGAAAACCCGGAAGTGGTGGCGCACCTGAACGCCGAGCAGGCGTACACCGATGCCGTCACGGCCGGCCAGGAGCAACTGCGCACCGACATCTTCAACGAGATCAAAAACCGCACGCAGGAAACCGACCTCTCCGTGCCGAGCCGCAAGGACGGCTGGTGGTACTACTCGCGCATGGTGGAAGGCCAGGCCTACGGCATCCAGTGCCGCGTCCGCGCCGAAAGCAACGGCACCCTGGACGACTGGACCCCGCCGCTCGTGGAAGCCGGCGTCCCGGTGCCGGGCGAGGAAATCCTGCTGGACGGCAACGCCGAGGCTGAGGGCCAGCCGTTCTTCTCAATCGGCGGCGCCGCCGTGACCCGCGACGGAAACCTCTACGCCTACGCCGTGGACAACGCCGGCGACGAGCTGTTCACGATCCGCATCAAGGACCTGCGCACGGGCGAACTCCTTCCGGACACCATCGAGAACGCCTTCTACGGACTCACCTTCTCCCCCGACGGCAGCACACTGTTCTACATGCTGGCCGACGACTCCTGGCGCCCGCACCAGGTCAAGACCCACACACTCGGCACGCCGGTCTCCGATGACAAGGTCCTCTACCAGGAGGACGACGTCGCCATGTGGACCGGCTTCGAAATCTCCGCCGACCGCCGCCACCTGGTGGTCAGCATTGGCTGCTCCGAATTCAGCGAGACCCGCCTGCTGGACTTCGCCGCACCCGACAAGGGCCTGCAGGTCCTGATCCCGCGCAGTGCCGAGATCCTGTACGACGCCGAGCCCTTCCTTTTGGACGGCAGCGAAAAGGTCCTGCTGACCCATGACCGTGACGCCGTCAACTCCATGATTTCCCTGGTTGACGCCGCGGAGTTCAGCAAGCCGCTGGACCGGCAGGAGTGGGCCACCGTGGTTGCGCATGACGACGCCGTGCGCGTCAACGGCGCCACCGTCACCGCCACCCACATGGTGGTTTCGCTGCGCAAGGACACCATCGAGCGCATCCAGGTGACCGCACTGGAAGGCTTGGGGACCGCGGAGCAGGCGGCCGCCGTCGAACCTGTCTTTGAGGAAGAGCTGTACACGGCCGGGATGGGCGGCAGCGAATATGAGTCCCCCGTGATCAGGCTGGTCTACACCTCCGACTTCACGCCGCCGCGCGTCTACGACTACGTGCTGCCGGCCGCGGGCGGGCAGGGCCAACTGCTGCTGCGCAAGGAAACCCCCGTTTTGGGCGGCTACCGTCCCGAGGACTATGTGGCGACGCGCGAATGGGCCGTCGCACCGGACGGGACGAAGGTTCCGCTGTCTGTGCTGCGCCGGGCGGACCTGCCGCGCGACGGGGCGAACGCGGGTGTTGTGTACGGTTACGGCTCGTACGAGATGAGCATGGATCCCGGCTTTGGCGTGCCGCGGCTGTCGCTGCTGGACCGCGGCGTGGTGTTTGTCATTGCGCACGTGCGCGGCGGCGGCGAGATGGGCCGGCACTGGTACGAGGACGGAAAGAAGCTGAACAAGAAGAACACCTTCACCGACTTTGTCGCGGCCACAGACTGGCTGGCGGAATCCGGCTGGGTGGACCCGTCCCGCATTGCGGCCCTGGGCGGTTCGGCCGGCGGGCTGCTCATGGGCGCCGTGGCGAATTTGGCCCCGGAAAAGTACGCCGCGATTGTGGCACAGGTGCCGTTCGTGGATGCACTGACCACCATTTTGGATCCGGAGCTGCCGCTGTCGGCGCTCGAGTGGGAGGAATGGGGCAACCCCATCACCGACCCCGAGGTGTACAGGTACATGAAGGACTACACGCCGTACGAGAACGTGCGGGCCGTGGCCTACCCGAAGATTGCGGCCGTCACCAGCTTCAATGACACCCGCGTGCTGTACGTGGAACCGGCCAAGTGGGTGCAGGAGCTGCGCGAGAAGTCCACGGGTTCGGAGCCCATTGTGCTCAAGATCGAGATGGACGGCGGGCACGGCGGCGCGTCCGGGCGGTACGAGGGCTGGAAGACCCGTGCCTGGGACTACGCGTTCCTTGCAGATGCGATCGGCGCCACGAAGCTCCGCTAGGCACCACGGTCCCAGGCACCCCGCACCTCCCGCCTGCCCCGACGCTGCATCACATAATGCCGTGTTTTGGCGAACGCCTTCGCACTGACTGCTAAAGCGTTCGTCGAAAATGGTCGTTATGTGATGCGGCGCATGAAGGGTGGGGGATTGCCGGGCGCGGATCTCAGCGGGGTTGTCCCGTCTCATCCAAAGTGAACCACTCTCACTACACCTGGACCACTGGCAGGATCCGTCTCACTACAGTCGGACCATCGTGTGAATCTGTATCACTCCACATGTGCCACTGGAACGTGACTCGATCAGGCCTGGGCGCCGTCATATCTTGTCTCGTATAGGGCTCCATCACCGGGCATTTTTGCGGGCGGGGTATACGGGAATCGAGCAGCTGCTAAAGCACGGTTATCGTGATCCGGCGAATTTTGGGTGTTGCTTGCGTCGGTTGCGGACCGGCCTACGGGACAGATCGTAGACTCTGATTTCTAGGGAACCTAAAAGCTGGCACGACTCCAAAATGCTCCACTTAGTGCAACATGGCTTTGCAGTTTGTAAAGCGTGGCCTTGTATTAGCCGGTGGAATGCATAAGTTACGAAATGCCAATGACGCGAGAAAGAAGTGTTGCCTTCGGCTATCCGTTGTGGTCCGCAGTAGTTGGCCATGCCCCATCATCGGTGAACTCCGTGGCCCAGTAGTACGGATTGACTTCAAGCAGAGTACGAGCAGCCCACCCTCCAGCTGAGCTGGAATCTGATACCGCGACTTGAACGCCAGGCCCCCAAAGTGCGAGTCTTTCTTGGCAAAGACCACAAGGAGCAAGAATCGTAACTTGGTCTTCACCGGCTGCCTTACTCACGCAAACTGAGGCGGTTACCCGTTGATCCATGTTGTACGCCTGACAGATGGCACCCGTTTCAGCACACAGGTTAGCCGCAGCATTAAAATTGTCGAGACTGATGCTAGTTAGTATTTGTCCATCTTCGAGGTACAAGGCGGCAGCGACGGCCTGCTCCGCATCCGGCCAGCGACGATTGATGTGTTCTATTGCCGCGTTGACGAGTTCTTGGTTAAGTTTCATTAACGCATTCTGGCACGAACCACTCAGCAAAATGTCATTGGCTAGTTCTAACCTTTCAAGGTCCCTCGTCTGTTCATTCCGTCGAGCGTCCCACTGAGCGTTCCCCTTGCGGGATGGGCTTGTCTATTGGCCGCCGATGACGAATTCACCCACCAGTGTCGTCCCGTCTGATTCATAGACGGGGATAGGAAAGGTTTTCCCATGGCGCGCCTTTTGCCATGCAATGGCGTCGTCCGGGCTTTTGAAGGTCTTCGCTGCGTTCGAGCCGTCGGCCTCGTCCAGGGCAGCACGAAAGGCGTATCCGGTCTTTCCGTTCGTGGCCATGACAGCGACTAGGTCTGGGCTGCCCTTGGAATTCTCGACGCCGTAGCTTTGTCCCTGCTCATTGGTCGCCCAATCCGTGGTGGTTTGATTGACGTAGGTGGCCGTGAGTGTCCACCTCGCAGCTGAGTCCGTGGTGATAGTGACCGTGTGTTGCCCGGTTGTGAGGGGAATGCTGTAGCGGCTCACAGCAGACCGCGTTCCAATGTCTGCACCGTCGCACACCACACTGGCTCCGTCGTCGTATACGAACCGGCCAGGGGTAAGGCAGGTGAATTCAACGGCCATGTTGGTAACCCCATCGGGGACGGGGCCAAGGTCGACGGTGGCCGTCCCGGTATACGTCCCGGTGACAGGACTGGCCACCTTGGTGACAGTATCGCCACCGGGAAGGACGAGGATTCCGGCCGCTGCCGCACCAATGCCACCGAGAAGGCCAGCACCGGCGAACACCCCTGCACCAATCCATAGGCGCCGGTGTTTACGTTTCTTCACCGGTACCGACGTATCAACCTGGGCAACCAGGATCTTTCGGAGGGCGGTACTAAACATTTCATCGAGATGTGGCTCGTTCATGGCTGTACTCCGTTCGTCATCTCATTGGCGGCAATAATCTTGTTTGGTCGCCCCATCACGGCCTTCAGGCGCTCACGAACCCGGAACATCCGGGTTTTCGCGGCCGACGGAGTGAGGCCAAGAACAGTTGCGGCCGCGGAAATCGGATAACCTTCCAAGACCACCAACGAGACCAGCTGCCGGTCTATGGCCCCAAGGCCACGCAATGCGGCCGCCAGTTCGTGATCTACAGCGTCCAAAGGGTGACGAGAAAGAACCTCATCCAAAGGGTCCGGCGCATCGTCCGCCCGGGGCAGGGAATTGAGCAGCTTGCGGTACCGGAACGCTGCGCGTCGGGCATTACGGGAAACATTCGTTGTCGTGACTAGTAGCCAGGGCAAAATCGAACTGTCAACCAGCCTGACTTTCTCTTTACGCCGCCAAAGCTCAAGGAACGCCAACGCCACCACGTCTTCGACGTCATGGCTGATTGGAATCAGCCGGTAGGCATGACGGAAGATCCTGCCGTGATGTCGGTCAAAGAGCAGGCCAAAAGCGTCACCATCACCCTTGAGACTGCGCGACCACAGCTCGGTGTCGTCGAGTTGAATGTTCCCCATGCACTGTATTGTCCGCGAAGGTCCAAAAGGTTTCACCCACCCCACAAAAGGATGCAGAACCTATCCGTCAGTCCACCAAGCAATGACGCCGGACGAATCAGAAGCCACCCATGTCCCAGTCAGCGTTCTCCATACGGGCCCCACGCCCTGGGCAGGAAGCAAGTGGACGGGCTGAATATTGCGATTGGACTCGAGGTTTTGGTCCGGCTGTAGTGAGACGACCCCCTGCTGAAGTTCTCTCACTACAATCGGACCGCGCCCCTAGCCCTCGCCCTTTTCACGGTCCATCTTGGATGAGACGGGAAGGGGGTCGCGGACCGTGGCGTAGACCGCCTCCGACGTCCACTCGCCCTTGAGGTACATGTTGTCGCGGAGCACGCCTTCGCGCTGCATGCCGAGGCGTTCGCAAATGGCGGCCGAGGCCGTGTTTCGCGCATCCAGCCGGGCCTCAACCCGGTGGAAGCCCCAGGACCCCAGCGCCAAATCGAGCACGGCACGGGCCGATTCGGTGGCGTAGCCGTAACCCTGCGCCTCCGGGGCAAGGGTCCAGCCGAGCTCCCCGAAGCGTTCCGGCGCGCCGTCCTCCGTCCCGTCGTCCCTAGCGCCGCCGTCGGCCAGCACGCCTTGGCCGGCCCCATTTTCCGGTTTCCCGCCCGAATTCCACTTCAGCGCGATTTCGCCGATCAGCCCTGGCTGCCCCTTGCGCTCAATCACGAACGTCGCCCAGTCGCCCGGCCCCTCAAACTTGCTCTGAACGTAGTTCCCGATCCGCTGCATGCACTGCGCGTAGCTGCGCGCCTCCCCGTAAAGGTAGCGGGCCGTCTCCGGCAGGCGCTGGTAGTCGTAGTACGCGTCGAGGTCATCCGTGGAGAAGCGGCGCAGCACCAGCCGCTCCGTGGCCAGAGGATACGGAATTTCAATCATGCCCTGAGCCTACGCCCATCGATTTTGGGGCAGCAAGGCACGTGTCCGGCACGACGGCGGAGCGCACCTTCCCCAGGCCGGGCACCGTCAGGCTTGGGACCGGAGCGTGGGCAGCAAGTCATGGGGGAAGTCCCAATGGAAGACGCACGGTAAACAGGGCCGCAAGGCATGGGGGAAGTCCCGAAGGACGGCGGCCGGCAAGGCTGTGTGCCCGGCGCGCGAAACAAGTGACGCAGCCCACCGATGGTTGCGTACACTTCTGGTTATGACCACGCCAGAACAGGCACCAGCCGGGGCACCGCTGCCGGCCCGGACCGTTGCCCGATACGCACTCGGCTCCCTCGGCACCGGCGGCTTCGCCACCCTTCCGGGGCTGGTCCTCATCTATTACATGACGGACACGCTGGGGATCGCGGCCATCGCCGCGGGACTGCTGGTCACGGCGGCCAAGGTGTGGGACGTGGTGATTGACCCGGTCATCGGCGCCCGGTCGGACCACTCGCTCGCGGCGACGGGTTCCCGGCGCCGCTTCATGGTCCTGGGCGGGACATTGCTGCCGCTCTTCTTCATCCTGACGTTCGCCGTGCCGGCCGGCATGGGCCCCGGCTGGGCGGGCGTCTGGGTCCTGGTGGCGTTCATGGCCACGGCCACCGCGTTCAGCCTGTTCCAAGTCCCCTACATTGCGCTGCCGGCAGAGCTCACGGCCAGCTACGACCAGCGCACGCGGCTGCTGTCCGTCCGTGTCCTGGTGCTGGCCCTGGCCATCCTGCTGTTTGGTGCGGGCGGCCCGGCCCTGCGCGGGCTGGGCGGGGAGAACGAAGCCCTCGGCTACCTGCTCATGGCGGTCGTGGCGGGCCTCGTCATCGGCGTCGCCATGCTCCTGACCTCGAGCGTGGCGGAGCGGGGGCCCGTCCGCCCGGCCGAGCGCGGCGGCATCGGCGCCAACTACCGCGACAGCCTCGGCGCACTCAGGCGCAGCCACGCGTTCCGGGTTCTGCTGCTGTGCTTTGCCCTGCAGGGGCTTGCCACCGGCGGCATGCTGGCCGGCGCGCAGTATGTGGCCACCTGGGTGCTGCACTCCGAATCCGCCGTGACCTTCCTGTTCATCGCGCTCATCGGGCCCGCGCTGGTGTTTGCCCCCGTGTGGCGGTCCGTGGCGGGCCGAATCGGCAAGGAGCGGGCGTTCAACTACGCCAGCATCATGTTTGGCGCCGCCGCCCTGGCGCTGCTGGGCATGCTGGCCTCGCCCGGCACGTGGATCTACGTTCCCGTGGCACTTGCCGGGGCCGGATATGCGGGCATGCAGTCGCTGCCCATGGCCATGCTGCCGGATGTCATCACCCACGATGCCAAGACCCACGGCGAGGGCTCCGCCGGCGTCTTCGGCGGTGTCTGGACAGCAGGGGAAACCACGGGCATGGCCCTGGGCGGCACCGTCCTGTCACTGGTGCTGGCCGCCAGCGGCTACATCCAGTCCACGGCCGGGGAAACCGTGGTCCAGGGCACCGCCGCCGTCAACGGCATCATCCTCAGCTTCAGCCTGGTCCCCGCACTTTTGATCCTTGCCAGCCTGCTGGTCTTCCGCCGCTATCCGCTGCGCCAGGGCGACATCGATGCCGGCGCCTCAACCCCCACCTCACCCAACCTAGGAAATTCATGATCCCCTTCGCCGCCGAGCCGGAGGACATCCTCCGCGAACTGGCCGCCCTGCGCTCGGCCGACGCCCCCACCCACGGCGGCGGGGTCCTCTCCTACGTCTACGATTCGGGCGTGGCCGCGGTGGACGAGCTGGCCGCGGCAGCCATGGCGGCCGTGCAGCCGCTCAACGGCCTTGACCCCACCACCTTCACCTCTATCGCCGCCATGGAGCGCGATGTCACCGGCTTCATGCGCACCCTGCTGGGAGGCGGGGACGACGTCGTCGGAAGCGTGACCAGCGGCGGCACCGAAAGCTGCATGCTGGCGGTCAAGACGGCCCGGGAGAACTTCCACCGGGCCGGGAAAACCGGCACCCCGCGGCTGCTGGCACCGGCCTCCGTCCACGCAGCGTTCCACAAGGCCGCCCACTATTTTGGGCTCACACTGGATCTGGTCCCGGTCGACGGCGCAGGGCGGGCAGACGCTGCCGGCCTGGCTGCCGCGATGGGCCCGGACGTGGCGCTGGTGGTGGTGTCGGCGCCGTCCTACCCGCACGCCGTGCTTGACCCAGTGGCAGAGGTGGCCCGTGCCGCACAGGAACACGGGATCGACTGCCACGTGGACGCCTGCATCGGCGGGCTCGTGCTGCCGTTCTGGGAAGGGCTGCCGGAGTGGGACCTGCGCGTGTCCGGCGTGACCAGCATTTCCGCAGACCTGCACAAGTATGGCTATGCACCCAAGGGCGCCTCCGTGCTGCTGACGCGCGGGCGGGACCGTCAGCGGGCACAATACTTCGCCACCACCTCCTGGCCGGGCTACCCCGTGGTCAACCCCACCCTGCTCGGTTCCAAGTCGGCGGCACCCCTCGCTGCGGCATGGGCCATCATCAAGCTGCTGGGCACCTCCGGTTTCGCGGAGCTGGCCGCCTCGTGCCGCCGCTCCACGGAGGCGGTCCTGGGCACTGTGGCCGGCATCGAGGGCCTGCGCGTGGTGGGCACGCCCACGGGCCCGCTCCTTGCCGTGGCGGTTGACGGCTCTGTTCCGGCCGGCCGCCGGGTCGATCCGCACCACTGGGCGGACAACCTGAAGCTCCACGGCTTCACGGCGCAGCTCCAGCCGGCCTTCACGCAGGCGGACGGGTCGGTCCTGCCCCGCACCACACACCTGACCATCACGCCGGTGACGGAATCGCGCCTGCCGGAACTCACCGGGGCCATGGTCCGGGCCGCCGAAGCCGTCCGCGGGGTGCCCGGCCTTGAACCGCAGCAGCTGTTGGCCGCCAACGCCCCACTCGCCGCACTGCTGGCGGGCAGCGGGCCGCGTGAGAGGGATTCGGCGGCCGCCCGCACCGTCCTGGCCGGACTCGGGCTGGCCGGCAGCGGGCTTCCCGCTGCCATGGCGCCGGTCCTGGCCCTGGTGGAGGCCCTGCC
The DNA here is from genome assembly GCF_017876675.1 of Arthrobacter stackebrandtii. NCBI lineage: Bacteria > Bacillati > Actinomycetota > Actinomycetes > Micrococcales > Micrococcaceae > Arthrobacter > Arthrobacter stackebrandtii. The sequence goes on along the minus strand of NZ_JAGIOI010000001.1, from coordinate 2,235,654 downwards.
CGCCGACATTGCCGCGTGGCTGCTGACCGAACTCCTGGCCACGGTCGCGGTACCCCCGCCCGCCTTCGGAGGCTAAGGGCCCTCAGGCGCCACGCACGACGGCGGCAGTCGCCTCCGCGATGGCCTGCTCTTCGTCCGTGGGAACCACGAGCACGGGGATCGCCGAATCCGGTGCGCTCACCACACGCGGCGCGGACGAGCGCACGAGGTTCGCCCCGCCGTCGAGCTTCACGCCCAGCGCCCCCAGGCGGGAGGCCACCAGCGCACGGAAGTCCGCGGAATTCTCGCCAATCCCGGCCGTGAACACGAGTGCGTGCGCCCCGCCAACCGCCACGTGGTAGCCGCCTATGTATTTCGCCAGGCGGTACGAGGCGATGTCCAGGGCAAGCTTCGCGCGGGCGTCCCCGGCGGCAGCGGCGTCGACAATGGCGCGCATGTCGTTGTCGCCGTAGAGGCCCTTGAGCCCGGATTCGCGGTTCAGGAGCTTGTCGATGTCGTCGGCCGACATGCCCTGGCGCTGCAGGAAGATCAGGATGGACGGGTCGATGTCGCCGCTGCGGGTGCCCATGACCAGGCCCTCCAGCGGGGTGAACCCCATGGAGGTGTCGATGCTGGCGCCGCCCTCGATGGCGGTGAGCGAGACGCCGTTGCCCAGGTGGCAGATGACGGCGTTGAACTCGTCCAGCGGAACGTCCAGCAGCGCAGCGGCACGCCCCGTCACGAATTCGTGCGAGGTCCCGTGGAAGCCGTAGCGGCGGATCCCGTACTGCCGGTACAGCGCATCCGGCACCGCGTAGCGCCAGGCGTGCTCGGGCAGCGTGCGGTGGAAGGCCGTGTCAAAAACAGCCACCTGCGGCATGTCCGGCCACTTCGCCGTGATGGCTCGGATGCCCAGCACATTGGCCGGGTTGTGCAGCGGCGCGAGCGGGTTGAGCCGTTCGATGGCGCGCGTGATCTCGTTGTTGATCAGAACCGGCTCACTGAAACGCTCCCCGCCGTGCACAACGCGGTGCCCGACGGCGTCCAGCGGCCGGGCAGCCAGCTCGCCTTCCAGCACGGCCGCCACCTGGTCCATGGCCTCGCCATGGTCGGCCGGCCCGCTGCCTCCCTCGCCGATGCGGTCGATCAGCCCGCTGGCGGCCACCTCGTTCGTGTCGGTGTCGCGCACCTGGTACTTCAGGGAGGAAGAGCCGGAGTTGATGACGAGCACGCGCATTAGGAATCCTTCGCTTCGGTGGTTTCGCTGGTGGTACCGGCCGGACCCGCGGCGGGCTCAGCCGCCGGGGCCTGCGCCTGGATGGAGGTGATGGCCACGGTGTTGACGATGTCCTCCACGGTGCAGCCGCGGGAGAGGTCGTTGATGGGCTTGTTCAAGCCCTGCAGGACGGGCCCGACGGCGACGGCACCCGAGGACTGCTGCACCGCCTTGTACGTGTTGTTGCCGGTGTTCAGGTCCGGGAAGATGAACACCGTGGCCTGCCCGGCAACATCCGAGGCGGGCAGTTTGGAGGCGGCGATGGAGACATCCACGGCGGCGTCGTACTGGATGGGGCCCTCAATGGCCAGGTCGGGGCGTGCGGCCCGGGCAATCTCCGTGGCCCGGCGCACCTCGTCCACTGCGGAGCCGGATCCGGAACCGCCCGTGGAATAGGAGAGCATGGCGATGCGCGGCTCCACGCCAAACTGGGCTGCGGTTGCGGCGGAGGCGATCGCGATGTCCGCCAGCTGATCCTCGTTGGGCTCCGGGTTGACGGCGCAGTCGCCGTACACGAGGACCCGGTCGGCAAGCAGCATCAGGAACACGGAGGAGACAATCTTGACGCCGGGCTTGGTCTTCACAAACTCCAGGGCCGGGCGGATCGTGTTGGCCGTGGTGTGGGCGGCGCCGGAGACCATGCCGTCCACGTGGCCCAGCTGGACCATCATGGTGCCAAAGTAGGAGCCGTCCAGCATGACCTCGCGGGCACGGGTGAGGTCCACGCCCTTGTGGGCGCGCAGGCGCTGGTACTCCACGGCAAATGACTCGCGCAGCGGCGAGGTGGCCGGATCCACAATGGTGATTCCTCGCAGGTCGATGCCGTGGGATGCGGCCAGTTCCTCGACGGCGGCCGGGGCGCCCAGGACGGTCAGGTCGCAGACGTCGCGGCGGTGCAGGATCTCGGCCGCGGCAAGCACACGGGAGTCAGTGCCTTCCGGCAGCACGATGTGCTTGCGTTCGCTGCGGGCCCGTTCAATGAGTTCGTGCAGGAATCGCAGCGGGGTCATGGTGGCGGGCCGGGGCAGGGAGAGCCGCTCCAGCAGCTCCGCCTCGTCCACGTTCCGGGCCCAGGCGCCCATGGCTGCGGCCACCTTGCGCCGCTGGCCCGTATGGATCTCGCTGCGCACCTCACTGACCGCCTGAGCGGCACTGAAGGTGTCGCCGTCGTGCGCAAAAACAGGGAAGGGCGCGTGGGCCAGGAACGGCAGCACATGCGGGTCCGGGGCCAGTCCGCCGGTCAGGACCATGCCGCTGGGGACGGGGAACTCCGGGGAAAACGCCGAGGCGAGCGTGGCAACCATGACGTCGGCGCGGTCGCCGGGGACGATCACGAGGTCGCTGGAGTTGAGCTGGCTCAGGAAGTTGCCCACGGTCATGGCGGCCACCTTGATGGCGTGGACGTCGCGCTCGAGCTCGGGGCTGCCGGCCATCTGGCGCAGCTTCAGGGCAGCGGCGACCTCTCCCACGGTGGGCCGGGAGATCTCCGCGATCTCGGGGATCACGTAGACGGGCAGCTGGCGCTGGCCGGGGCGGATGGCGGCCGTGATGGTGTCCATGGCTGCGGGATCGGCGCGGTTGACCATCATGGCCAGCAGCGAGGTGTGCTCCGATGCGAGCTCCTTGCGGGCCACGTCCACGGCGTCTGCGATCTCCTCCGGGCCAAGGCCGCGGGCGCCCACCACGGCCAGCACCGGCAGGCCCAGGTTGTTGGCGAGGCGGGCGTTGAGGTCGAATTCAACGGCGGCATCCTGGCCCGTGAGTTCGGTGCCTTCCACGATCACCACGTCCACCAGCTTGGAGATTTCGCTGAAGATCTCCACGGCGCGGGCATCAATTTCCTCGCGCTTGCCGGAGGCCAGCAGCGCGCGGGCCTCGGTGGTGGTCATGCCGGCACGGCACACCTCCGGGTCCAGCTCATACATGCGGCGCAACATGGCCACCGTGGGGTCCTGCTCCGGATCCGCGGCCGAGGTGATCGGGCGGAAGAACCCGATCCTGTCTGCTCTCCTGTGCAGGGCGTCCGCCAGCCCCAGCGACACAAGCGTTTTACCGGAACCGGGAGTGGTTGCGCTGACATAAATTCCACGGGACATGGTCAATTTCTTCCCTTTCGCAGGTATGGCTCAATCCAAGCACGCGGGGGTGGCTTCGAGGCGTTTTGGCGGCGTTAATCACGTGTGATTTTGATTGACATGGCCGACGGCGGTTGGCGGCCCGGGCTGCCGGTGATGGTTGCGGCAAGGCTCCCCCGAGTAGAGGCCGTGCGGACTTTTCGTTGACAGCTGTGGGCGAATCATGGTCTCATGAAAAGGTCCTGTGCAAGCAGGCGCCCGCTGCGGCCGCACAGGCCCGTTCATGCAGCAGCCGGATCGATCTTAAGGAGGACCCAATGATTGTTTTCGCAGCTTTCCGCGCCCAAAACACCCATGCTTTCCTCCACAGGAGTCGATTCACCCATGAAGTTTTCTGCTGACACTCAGCACTTCGAAAAAATCTCCCGCAAGTCCCCGAACCGCCGCAACCCCCGTCTGGGCGAGGCGTTTTCCGGGTCGCCCGACCGTGCCCCGGACTGGAATGTCCTGGACGACGCACTTGCCGAAAACCAGCGCTGGTCCACCTGGCCGGACCTGGAAAAGCTGATGCGGGGCCCGCAGCCCTACCCCGCGTTCGTCATTGAGGATGCCGCCGCCATTGACACCGATCTAGGCGTCCTGAAAACCGGCAAGGAGGCGGATGTCTTCCTTGTTGAACGTGCCACGGAATCACGGCGCGCGCTGCTGGCAGCCAAGCGCTACAGGTCCGCCGACCAGCGCCTCTTCCAGCGCTCCACCATCTATACGGAAGGACGTTCGGTGCGGCGTTCCCGCGACGCCCGGGCGCTGAAGAACAACAGCAGCTACGGCCGGGAGGTGGAGGCCGCACGCTGGGCCGACGCCGAGTGGACGTACCTCCGCATGGCCCATGAGAACGGCATCCCGGTGCCCTACCCCGTGCAGATTTACGGCACGGAGATCATGATGGAGTTCATCGAGGACCCCGGAAACCGCGGGGTTGCGGCGCCACGCCTGCAGTCGGTGCGGCCAGAACCCGGGCTGCTGGAGAGCTACTGGCACCAGCTCACGGAGGCCATGAAGGCCTTCGCCCGGCTGGGGTTCGCCCATGGCGACCTCTCCCCCTACAACGTGCTGGCCGCCGGTGACCGCCTGGTCATCATCGACCTGCCGCAGTTGGTGGACCTGGCTGGGAACCTTCAGGCGGCTGAGTTGCTGGCCCGCGACTGCCGGAACATGTGCGCATGGTTCAACGCCCGCGGCTTGGAGGTTGACGACGGCGAACTCCTCGCCAGCCTGCTCGCCGAGACCTGGTAGACAGCGCCGGGAACGGGGGTTCAAACTGGTGGAAGCACCCCGTTCCCGGCGGCCCGGCTTGCACGCCACCCGGGCCTCCCTATTGCTCCAGCCAGCGCTCCCAGTACGGCGCCACAAGCTCATAAAGCTCCATGTACCCCTCGGAGCGCGGGTGGGCGCCGTCGCCCTCGAGCACCTGCCGGCGCCACACGGGGTTGTCCTCCAGGGGTTCAAAGACCGGCACAAAGGGAACGTCCCGGTCCCGGCACAGCGAGTGGAACCGGAGCGTAAGTTCACGTATCCGGTCGTTCACATCCTCGTGCGACACCGCAGGCGGCCCCACCACCAGAACGGGATCGTCGGCGAACATGTCCAGCAGCAGCCCGAGGTTGGCACAGGACTCCGCCAGCGCCACCCGAGGTGCCCCGTCCACAAAAATGGTGTCGTTGACGCCCATCGACAGGACCACCGCAGTCCGCCGCATGGGGTTCCGCCGAGCATCGACTTCCGACCCGGCCCTGGCCAGGATGTCGGCTGAAGTGTTGCCACGGATGCCCAGGTTGTAGGCGGTCACGGGCCTGCCCGCCGACGCGGCGTGCACCACCAGCCGCCCCGTCCAGCCGAGCCCGGTCTCGTCCCCAACGCCCGCCACAAAGGAGTCGCCGATGAAGCAAAGCTGCACTTCGCCGTCGTTCATCAGGCGACCCGGATCCTGCCCGGACCGAACGGCAGCCATGGTGCCCGGTAGCTCACGACCGCGCCGGCTTCCACCGTGATGGACGCTTCACCGAACTTCCACAGCCGGTTGAACAGGAAAACGTTGACCTCCACCGGGTCCGTGCCGGCCACCTTCCAGTTGCGCGTGCCCCAGAGGGTGGGCTGGGCGTCGCCGTTCACCGCGACGGTGGGGTTGGGGTACCAGCCCGGCCACGGCTTGCGGAGGGTCAGTTCGAATCGGTGCGTTGCTTTTGAGGCTTGAGTCACGCCTGCCAGCCTATCCGGAGTTCAGGCACCCACTACTTACTGGTTGCCTAACAACCGTGAAGAGGCAAGCCTGTTGAGTGAAATATGTTGCTCGGCAGCTTCGATGGCAAGCTCGCGGTGCAGTTCCGGCGGAATCCTGAGCAAGAATTTTCCGGAATACGTACGATCAGCAATAGCTTCGGGAGGAGTCTCGCCGGCGGCCAACATGTCCTCCACAACCTCTGCGACGAGCTTTTGGATGCCGTCAAAGGCCTGCGCCCGGTCGCCGTCAAGCCACGACAGTGAAGGCATTTCTGCAACCGTTCCTACAAACTCACCGTCTTCCGCCGACCAGCGGACTCGATAGCTGTAGTGGTCAGTGTGACTCATGATGACTCCTTCAATTTCTCGATGGCCGAAAGCACCTGCCGAACTTGGTGCGGTTTGGCTTTTCCATGGTTGTCCTGGATGTTTATCCTGGGGTCTCCAAGCCACGGCGTCTTATATACCTGGTGAGAGGTGCCCCGCTGCCTGGGTTCACCAAAATAGTGTTCACAAACCCGTTCCAAGTCAGCGAAGCGCACCGATGCGGGGTTTTGCCGCATTCTCGCAAGAACTTTCGCTACACTTGCCATGGTCAATGGTATCAATATTGATACCATGTTCAACGTTTTCAGCCGCACTGGATATTCCGCGGCCACGTCAGGCACCCGATACGCAGCTTGAGCGCTGACGCTACATTCCCTGCCCCGGCTGCGGTTCTGCGCGCCTCAATTCCCACGTCCGTTCCGGCATCAGCTCGGAAAGAAACCCCTCGTCGTGGCTGGAGACCACCAGGGCACCCTTGAAGTCGGCGAGCGCGGAGACCAGCTGTTCCGTGGACACCAGGTCCAGGTTGTTGGTGGGCTCGTCCAGGAGAAGCAGCTGCGGCGCCGGGCTGGCGAGCAGGATCCTGGCCAGCGCCACCCGGAACCGCTCCCCGCCGGAGAGCTCCCCCACGGGCTGGTTGGCAAGGTTGCCACGGAAATGGAACCGGGCGAGCTGCTCGCGCACCTCCGGCAGGGACACCGCCGGTGCCGCCGCCCGCACGTTTTCCAGCACGGTGAGGGAGTCGTCCAGGCCCTCCCACGAATCAGCAAGGTCTGGACCGACACCTCCGGCTCCCCCGTTGCGCTGGCGCAGGTATCCCACCGGCACGGCGGCCAGCGGACCCAACGCATTCAACAGCGTCGTCTTTCCCACGCCGTTGGGCCCGGTCAGCGCCACCCGCTCGGGTCCGCGTAGCGACAGGCGGGCGTCGGGCTCAAGGGGCGCGCCGCCGTCGTGCATCCGACCGAGGGAAACCACAGCAGCAGGGACGTCCAGCACCGTCCGCCCCGCCGGCACGGCTGTGTCCGGGAGGTCGATCCGGATCCGGGTGTCGGCGCGGACGGAGTCGCGGGCGTCGGCGAGCGCCTCGGCGGCGTCGGTCTCGCGGCTGCCCATGGTGCCGCGCACCTTCCCGGCCGACTGTTCGGCCTGCTTGCGGCGCTCATTCGCAATGATCGGCGGCAGCCCTGACGCCGCCTTGCGGCCCTGCTTGGCACGGCGGGCGATCTTGGTCTCCGCCTCGATCCGCTGGCGCTTCTCGGTGGCAAGCCGGGCGCCGGCGTCGCGCACCGCACGCTCGGCGGCCTCACGCTCAGCGGCGACCTCGGCCTCGTAAACCTCCCAATTGCCGCCGTGCCGGATGAGCTCCACGCGCTCCCCCTCCCACGCGCGGCTGCGGACGGGGCGCAATTCGGCGATGGCGTCGACGCGGTCCAGCAGGGCGCGGTCGTGAGTGGCCACAATGAGCGTGCCGCGCCAGCGTTCCACCGCCTGGTAGAGCCGGTTCCGCGCGGTACGGTCCAGGTTGTTGGTGGGTTCGTCAAGCAGCGTGATGGGCCGGGCGGCCAGCTCCAGTCCGGCCAGCGCGGTGATCATGGCCTCGCCGCCGGAGAGCGTGCCGACGGTCCGGTCCAGGAAGTCCGGGCCGGCGGCGGGCAGCCCGTACCCGGCCAGCAGCGCAACGGCGCGTTCCTCCAGGTCCCAGTCGTCGCCGATGAGCTCCAAGTTTTCGGCCATGTTGGCTTCGTGCCCGGCCAGGACGGCGGCCAGGGCATGGCGCTTCTCGGCCAGGCCCAGCAGGTCGGTGACGGTCTGCTCCGTGCGCAAAGTGAGCTTTTGCGGCAAATAACTGACGTTCGACGCCGTCACAACCGTGCCGCTGTTCGGCGCCAGCTCCCCGGCGATCAGGCGCAGCAATGCGGTCTTGCCCGTGCCGTTGGGGCCCACCAGGCCGGTGCGGCCCGCGGCAAACACGGCGGTCAGGTCCGTAAAGACAGGGGTGCCGTCCGGCCACGAAAAGGTGAGCTGGGACAGCGAAATGGGATGGGTGTTCTGCATGGTTCTCCTCGGCAAATGAATGCGCCGAGGGCAGGCCGGGCCTTTAAGGACGGGCGTGCACTACTTCGGCGCGGATTAGGCGGAAGCGAACCAAATTGTCAACGGATTTCCTGACATAGGGGACAGAGCATTCCCAGTGTTGCATGCGGCGGGGGTGGGTTGTCAACCCGCCGGCCGTGCCCGGGCCCCCAGCAGGGAGGCCTCGTCCGCCGCGCTGAGACCCGAGGCGAGCTGCCGCCCGGCCCATGGTTCACCGGCGGCGATGATGTCCCGGAATGTCTCCGCCAAGGGCCTCCGCCGCAGCCCCATCTCCAGTGCCAGCGCATCCGAGCGGCGCGCAAACCCGGCGTAGGCCGTCTCCGGCGGAAGCACCAGCGGCAGGGACCGCGGCCCGCTCCAGGGGGCAACGCCGTCGCCCTCCATGGCGGAAATGGGGTAACCGGACAACTCCCGCCCCGCGGGCCCGGGCCCCGTCCGCGCCGCCCCTGCCGCAGCGGTGAGCGCCTCGGACAGCGGGACCGCCCGGCCCACCGCGTTGACCGGCCCGGTTCGCCCGGCCAGCCCGGCGTCGAGGATGAAGGCGGCCAGGTCGCGGACGTCCACAAGCTGCACGTGCTGCGGGTAGTGTGGGCCGTCGTCGATGGGCAGCAGGGCCGGCCGGTGTGGATCCGCCAGCCGCAGGGGCCAGTAGCTGCTGCGGGCGGTCGGGTCCCCCGGTCCGCCGACCAGCCCCGCCCGCACCAGCAGCGCCGCGCCGTCCCGGGCCGCCGCGGTCAGCTGTTCGCAGGCGGCCTTCGCCTCCCCGTACCGCTCCGGCGTGTACGCCTCCCGAGGGCCGAGCGCCGGCAACAGCTGCGCGCCCTCATCCCCGGCAGGCCTGGAATGGTCCGCGTACACCGAGCAGGAGGACACGAGCACCCAGTTCCGGGCCCGCGGCGACAACGCCTGCACCGCGCCCAGGGCGTGCCCGGGAACCCGGGCCAACTCCACCACCAGGTCCCAGTCCTGCGCGGCAACCGGGGCGTATCCGCCGTTGGGCCCGCCGTCCGCGTTGTCGCGGTCAAGCACGACGGCGTCCGCGCCTTCCGGAAAATCGCCGCTCTGCCCGCGGGCCAGGGTGGTGACGGCGTGCCCGGCCGCCAGCGCCAGTTCAGCCAGGGTCCTGCCCAGCCACGCGGTCCCGCCAAGAATCAAAATGTTTGCCATGCCTTCAGCGAACCCCGAGCCAGGCACTGGTGCAAGGATATTTCACGCAGGGCTGATCCCTTTCGGGGCATGATCGGCCGGCGGCGCTGTGGAGGCGAAACGGCGCTGCCAGCTTCATCGTCTACGCTGCTGGAATGACTGACGCCGCAGGGGACCTGACCAACGCCGCCGCCAGCTGGTGGTCCGCCATCCTCAACGGCTTCACCCGCACCGACGTCCCCAGCTTCCCGATCGGCGCACTCCTGCTCATCGTTGCCTCCGCCGTGGTCCTGAGCATCCCCCACGCCACCTGGCGCTGGTTCGGGCTGTACGTGACCTTCGTGCACGAACTCGGGCACGCCTTCGCCGCACTCATGACCGGCCGCGTGGTCCACGGGCTGCGGATCGGGCTGGACCATTCCGGCGAGCTGGTCAGCAGCGGCCGCCGCGGCTTCGGCGCCACCTGGTCCGGTTTCTGGGGCTACCCAGCCCCGGCGGTGGTGGGGCTGGCGCTCGTGTGGTCGGTGTCGGCGGGCTGGGCCGGCGCCGCGGCGTCGATTGGCGCGCTGGTCCTGCTGCTGGCCTTGATCTTCCTGCGCAACTTCACCGGCATCATGGTGGCCCTGCTCAGCGCGGCCGCAGCCCAGTGCCTGGTCATGTTCGCCACCGCGGAAACCGTGGGCTGGGCGGTCTTGATCCTCGGCATCGCGCTTGGCGTGGGCTCCGTGCGCGACTTCTTCAAGGTCGCCGCCGTCCACACGCGCCGCCGTGGCCAGCTCGGCAGTTCGGACGCGTACCTCCTCGCCCAGGCGACCCGCACGCCGCCGTTCCTGTGGCTCGGCGGCTTCGCCGTGGTCATCTTCGGCGCCGCGGCAGTTTCGGCCTGGCTGCTGTGGGGAATGCTGGCAATCTAGGCACCAGCCGGCAATTCCCCTGCCGCCCCATTCTTCACCGCATAGTGGAGATGCACGACGCCGCTGCCGAAGGTGCGCTGGCCCAGCAGTTCCAGCGGGGTGCTCAGGCGTTCGGGCAGGGCCGGGGTGCCGCCGCCCACCAAGACTGGGAACAGGAGCAGGTGGATCTCGTCCACGATCCCTGCTGCGAGCGCCTGGCCGGCAAGGTTCGCCCCGCCCACGGAGATGTCCTGCCCGGCCTGGGCTTTCATGGCCTGGACGGCGGCAGGGTCAAAGTCGCGTTCGATCCGGGTCCGCGCCGTGGCCGTCGATTCCATGGTGCGGGAGTAGACCACCTTGTCGATCTGGTGCCAGGCGTCGGCGTAGTCACGGACCACCTTGATGAGGTCGGGCCGGCCGTAGAATTCCTCCCACACCTTCATGGTTTCGTAGAGCCGGCGGCCGTACAGGTGGGTGCCCACACCCTGTTCCAGGTCGTTGGCGAAGGCGTGCACCTCGTCGTCGGGCATGGCCCAGTCGAAGTTGCCGTCACGGTCATTGGTATAGCCGTCCAGGGACGTCATTGCCATATAAATGAGCTTGGCCATGATTGCGGCCTCCTGCAGTGTTGAAGGGTTGGCACCTTCAAGTATTCGCCCTTTTGGCCTGCCCGCATAGCGGTTTGGGCAGGCCGGCAGCCCGGCCGCAACGAGTCGGTGGCTCCGGCGCCGCTACCTGCCCAGCTTTTTCAGCAGCCACTTGATGGCCTGGTCGGTGGGGTTCCCGAAGGGGTTCTCGTCCACCACGTACGTCCAGGTGGTGGAGCCGCGGCGGATGCCGGCTGCTTCCAGGTCCACCTGCCCGCCGGTGGCGTCCAAGCCCTCCACAGTTTCGCGCGCATTGGCGTGGGCGTCGTCCAGGAAACCCTCAAAGGCGCGGATGGTTTCGCGGCGGAATTCATCGAGCGGATTCTGCCGGCCCAGGGCGCGTAGGTGGATCGCCGCGCGCTGCTCGGACAGCAGTGCCAGGTGGTCGCTCCACAAGGCATCGAGTTCAAAGAGCAGCACTTCCCGGCACACCCTCGCCATTTCCTCCTGCCCGAGGATTCCTGCCATCTCCGCCAGACGTCCGCCGCCTTCGCCCGGGGCGCCGCCGGCGGGGATGCCAGCGGGACTGCCGTCGAGGACGGCCAGAATTTCCAGTGCGGCACCGGCCTCGTGGAGCACCCGTGACCGCTCGGCCAGCACGACCTTGCGCTGGTAGGCAATCAGCTCGTTGTACTTCCAGGAGTTCTGCTGCGTGGTGAACCGTTCCTGCTCCGCGAGCCGTTGCGCCCGGTCCAGCAGGGCAGACAGGCCCGCCCTGGTGACGAGTCCGGCGTCGTCAACATCCCGGGCCACAGATTCGGTGAGCTCCAGGCCGTGCGCTTCCTGGCCGTTCGCGGCCGGGTCTTCCATGCTGGAGTAGATGATGCTGGCGCCGGGATCGCCCTGCCGCCCGGCACGTCCCCGGAGCTGCGCGTCGAGGCGGGGTGAGTAAAAGCGGCCCACGATGATGACCAGCAGGCCGCCGAGCCCGGCCACATCCGCGTGCGCGGACGGGTTGGCGGGCGTCCCGCCGAGGAGGATGTCGGTGCCGCGGCCGGCCATCTGTGTTGACACGGTGAGGGCCCTGCGCCGCCCGGCCTGAGCCACCACCTGCGCCTCCACGCTGTCGTTGCGGGCGTTGAGGACCTGGGGTTCCAGGCCCCTGGCCGCCAAAAGCCCGGCGAAACGCTCCGATGCCGCCACGTCATGTGTCCCCACCAGCACCGGCCGGCCCGTTGCATGTGCCTCGACGGCGGCCAGGACCACGGCGGCATCGCGGTGGGCGCTGGTGGCATAGATCCGCTCCGGCAGGTCCTTGCGGATGCACGGCTTGTGGGAGGGGATCCGGCCGGCGTCGAGCTCGTAATGCGTGCGCAGGTACTCCGAAACAGCCACGGCCGTGCCGCTCATCCCGGTCACGGCCGTAAAACTCTTGATGAGGTCACGCACCAGCAGCTGGTCCAGGACCTCGCCCTGTTCGGTTCGGAGCAGCCCCTCCTTGGTCTCCACCGCCGCCTGCAATCCGTCCGGCCAGCGCTGCAGCGAGGCCACGCGCCCGCGCGAGTCAGAGACGATCTCCGCCTTGCCGTCGCGGACAATGTAGTCGACGTCGCGCTGCAGCAGGACTTCTGCGTGCAGGGCCGTGTTGACGGAGGAGAAAAGCGGCGTGCCGGCCACCGAATAAAGTTCGACGCCGGGCCACCTCGCCTCGACTGCCGCGAGGCCCGCGTCTGTGAGGGACACGTTGCGCTTGTCCGGGGCCACCTCATAATGGGTGCCGGAGCTGAGGGTCTTGACGAAGTCCGCCACGTCAACGCTTTCCAGCTCGCTGCGCGCCCGGCCGGCCAGGACCAGCGGCACCGTCGCCTCGTCCACCAGGACGGAATCAATCTCGTCCACGATGCAAACGTTGAAGGGCTGGAGGACTTCCTGCCCCGGTTCGGTGCACGAGCGGTCCCGCAGCACGTCGAATCCCAGCTCATTGACGGAGACGTAGACAATGTCCGCAAGGTACGCCTGCCGGCGCTCCTGCGCCGCGCTGGCCTCTGTCACCGATGCCGCGGCAAGCCCCAGCCGGCCAAAGAACGGCCCCATCCAGTCGGCGTCCCGGTGCGCGAGGTAGTCGTTGACGGTCAGGACGTGCACCCGGTTCCCCCGCAGGGCGTGGGCACCGGCTACCAAGGCACCCACCAGGGTTTTTCCTTCGCCGGTATCCATCTCCACCACGGTTCCGCGCAACATGTTGGCTGCCGCCAGCAACTGCGTATCGAAGGGTGTCATGCCCAGGGCTTCCTGGGCGAGGACGCTGGCAGCCGCCAGGTATTCCTCAAGTGCGGCATCGCTCCAGTTGAGAGTGTCCGGGCCAGCTTCCGCTGCCACGGTGTCCAAGAGGCGGTGGGCTTCGGACCGCCCCAGGCTGCCGTGGAGCATCTCGCCTGCCCGGGCCGCGGCGCGGGCGGCAATTTTGTCCAGGCCCGCAGTGTTGACCACTCCCGGGGTGTTGAACAGCCAGTTCTTGAACTTCTTGGAAAGGTCCACGGATCCTCGAGTCGTTTGGGTGGCCATGCTGCCGTTGTCCCACCGTAGTCACACACCAATGCCTTTGGCTCCCTGACATGGTTGTGGCGGGGAAATCAGACTCTTCAGCGACTCGCTTGGATCGTGGCAAGGTCGACCAACGCATCCATGGCCCGAATAGCCCGACTGAGTTCCGTTGCCGACACCGGCCGGTAATCGTACCCAGCCTTGGTTTTCATGGCCGGCAACGTGGACAGACGGCGTCCGATGCTGCTATCCCAGCGTGAACACACAGTGTCACAACGGCGTCGGCAATGTTCTCACCGTCTTGCACAAGTGTCAGCGCATCGGCAACAACTTGCTGAAATTGCTTGGCTTTGGCCAAGCGTCCACGTCGGGCATTTGAGTCCGCGTCGACAGTTCTCATGCGGCGTCCCGCTTTAGCCGCATTTGCCGAACAAGGGCTCGGCGGTCGCCAAAGATGTGGATTCCTTCGTCAACTATGCCCCTGAACAGTGGATTGTCTTCAACCTCATCATGCGTGTAGACGAGAGGCCGGGCATCATTGCCAGTCCAGGAGGCAACCATGCTGGCGAGTGATGCAACATCATCCTCCACAGAGCCGTCCACCATGCCATCTGGAAACAGCAGAAATAAGTCGATGTCGCTGTCACTGCGCATGTCGCCCCGGGCCGCGGAGCCGAAGAGTGTGACAACGGTTGGGGACATCCTCCACGAGGCTACAGTCTCCCCAATCCGGCCAAGGAGAACAGCCTTGGATTGAGCCATGTCCATGAGCAAGCCTGCCAACACGTGGTCTCTGTTGAGCGCAAAGGTGCTTATTCTTCCCAGTTTGCGCTCAAGGACAATCCCTTGATCCACGAGTCCGGGCAGCGCATACCGCACCCCCGGCAAAGAGCCTTCTTCCGGGAGCAGCCTGTGAATCAGCGGAGCGGTAAAGCTCTCATCAGCTCCACACAGGACGTAGAGAATGCCCATTTCCAAGGACGAGCTCAAAGCAGACAGGGGATTTTGCAGTCGCATGGGGGCACCTCCTAGACAGGGCAGCCAGATAAGAAAACACCTTTATGTCTAGTTTACTAGACATAAAGATGAAAATCTATACTTCACTCGGGCGCCGCTTTTTCGTCGTGCCGGACAAGCCCCTGGCCATTGAGACGCCTCTGGCATCCATCATGAACAGCCCGTCTTCGACCCCGCCCGGCAGCCAGCGCAGGCTATGATCCACGTCACAAACGGAACAATGGCGGCAACAGTTCGACCACCCAAAATTCTGGTGTTAGTTTCGTTACCGTAAGCACAGATCAGCCCCCGCCACGCCCTTGCAACAGGGGCATTGCCATGGGCGCACCGGGTCCCGAACCCCACGGAAAGGCCGCATGAACGCCATCGACAAAGTCAGGAATCTCATCGGCCTCCTGTGGCGGGAAGTCCTGACGTTTGGGACGGTGGGTGGCATGGGCTGGATCATCGACAACGGCATCTACGCACTCCTGTGGCACGGGCCCATGTCATCCAGCACGGTCAAGGCGCGCGTGGTGTCCACGGTCGTTGCCACGTTGTTCGCATGGTTCGCCAACCGCTACTGGACCTTCCGGCACCGGCGCACCGAGCACGTGTGGCGCGAGTTCCTCATGTTCCTTCTGATGAACGCCCTGGGGCTGGCCATCGTGCTCGCCTGCCAGGTTGTCTCGCGCTACGTCCTGGGCTTCACCTCATTCACGGCCGACTTCATCGCCGGAGGCGTGGTGGGCCTGGTCCTGGCCACCATCTTCCGCTTCCTCACCTACCGCTTCTTTGTGTTCAACGAGGAGCTCGGCGGGCCGGCACCTTTGGCTGCGGCACCGGATGCTTTTGCCGTCTCCGCTGAATTGCTCGACGTCGAACCCGCCCGCTAGGTGCCCTGCCGCGCCGGGGCGGCTACTTGAAGCTGGCCGCCCCAAGCACCGCTTCGGCGGCGGGAGTCCCGTCCTGTGCACCGTTGGCAGTTCCCTGCGCAGCGACCTTCTCCACGGCGTCGAGGCCACCAGCAACTTCACCAAACACCGTGTAGCCGCCGGCCGCACCGGGATCGATGGTGGTGTCGCCGTAGACGATGAAGAACTGGCTGCCGTTGCTGTTTGGATCGCTGGTCCGGGCCATGGCGAGCGTGCCCTTCTTGTAGAGATTGCCGGCAGGAGCGTTCTCGACGGGGCCAAACTCATAGCCCGGGCCGCCGGTTCCGGTGCCGGTGGGGTCCCCGCACTGCAGGATGTCGAAGCCGCCAGTGGTCAGGCGGTGGCAGGCCGTCCCGTCAAAGAAGTCCGTCTCGGACAGGTGCAGGAACGACGCCACGGCCTGGGGCGCCTTGTCCCCGAACAGGGTCACGTCCATGGCCTTGCCGTTGAAGTCCAGCGTCCCGGTCCATTCGCGGTTTTCCGCCTCGGCCGGATCCGGGGCGCCCGACCCGCCTGCGGCGACCTGTCCGGCGTCGGACTTCTCCATTGCACCCAAGAGCAGCGCCCCTCCCCCAACAAGGGCCACCAGCGCCACCACTATGGCGATGACAAGCACCACCATCTTCTTGGAATTGGACGTGGCTGATTGCGGGGTTTTGGTCTGAGACATGCCCTCAAGTCTATGGCGTGCCGCCTCCGGCACAACACGGAAGCGGCGGCCCGTTCAGCCTTCTCCACGGCACCGGGCAATGACGGCGTCGATCTCGCCGGCAGTTACACCGTTGGCCAGCAAAAACACGCGCACATCGAGGCCGTCGATGAATTCCGCCACAGCCTCCCCGCGCCCCTGAACCACCTCGGCCAGCTCGGCCTGA
This sequence comes from Arthrobacter stackebrandtii, assembly GCF_017876675.1. Lineage (NCBI taxonomy): Bacteria > Bacillati > Actinomycetota > Actinomycetes > Micrococcales > Micrococcaceae > Arthrobacter > Arthrobacter stackebrandtii. The sequence goes on along the minus strand of NZ_JAGIOI010000001.1, from coordinate 2,219,644 downwards.
CCCAGGTGCCGCTCGTACGGATGCTTCACCGGCGCCACCAGGTGCCACTCGTTGATGCCGCGCGTGGCCTGCTCGTCCTCCTGCGCCGCCAGCTCCGACTGCCCGAGCAGCGCCAACAGCAGCGTGGCCACCAGCCCTGTCCTGTCGCGCCCCGCGGAGCAGTGGATGACCACCTTGCCCTGCGCGGCCGCCAGTTCCCTGAACACGGCCGCCACGCGCTCCGGGAACAGCCGCAGCATGTCCGAGTACAGCCGCGGATGGTTCATGTAGGGGTGGAAGTGGTCCCGGTAGCGCGGGTCCTCCGGGTCTTCCGTGGGTGAGTGGACGACGGCGAACCCCGCCATCGCGGCCGGGGCCACCACCGGGTCGCTCGGCCTGCGCTTGCGCTCCGCCGGGTTCCGCAGGTCGATGACTGTGCGGACGCCGTCGTCATGGAGCTGGCGCCAACCGCGCTCGGTGAGCCATTCGCTGCGGCCCATCCGGTAGATGTCGCCGGCCAGCTGCCGGGCGTTGACGGCGCCTTCCCAGTGGGGGCTGGTCATGGCTGGAGGGCTGGACGCTTTTTGGCCAGGCGGAAGTTCAGCCCGTTGCGCACCTGCGGCCATTCGGCGGCGAGGATGGAGAAGACCACGGTGTCGCGCAGGGAGCCGTCGGGCATGCGGCGGTTGGCACGGAGCACGCCGTCCTGCTTGGCGCCCAGGCGGGCGATCGCCTCGCGTGACTGCATGTTCATCCAGTGCGTGTGGAACACCACCACCTCGACGCCGAGCACGTCGAAGGCGTGGCGGAGGAGCAGGTTCTTGCTGTCCACGTTGGTGCCGGTCCCGTGCACACTGGCGGCGTTCCAGGTGTAGCCCACAGCCACAGTAGGAACGGACGGGTCGATGTCGTAGTAGCTGGTCAGGCCAATGATCCGGCCGGGCTTGCCCGTGGCGGGGTCGTTTGCGCGGGCGGTGAAGGAGAACCGTTCACCGGCCTCTTGGTCGGCCAGGCGGCGCTCAATCTCGGAGCGCATGCCTTCGGGCCGCGGCACCGAGGTGTACCAAAGGTTCCACAGCTCGCCGTCGGATGCGGCCGCGACGAGTCCGTCGTGGTGGTCCATGCTCAGCGGTTCAAGGGTGACGTACTTTCCGGCCAGGGTGACGGGTGCAATGAAGGTCATGAAAAAACACTAGCGGACGCCGGCTTGGTGGCATGCACAGGGGAATACTCGAACCACCATTAGTTGACGCATCAACTGATTGTCTGGGAGACTTTTATTGAAGCTTCAACTATTTGCTATGCGGCGCTTCTTTTCGAAGGCCGTTACAAACCCCTACAGAAACGTTGAGATCCCCATGAAGAACCCCGCACTTGCCACAGCGGCCCAGACCATCCTTCGCGTCGTGGTTGGATTCCTATTTGCCGCCCACGGTTGGCAGAAATACAACGAATTCACCGTTGCAGGCACCCAGGGCGCATTCGCCCAGATGGGCGTTCCGGCCGCCGACCTGGTCGCACCCATTGTGGCCACCCTGGAACTGGTGGGCGGCATCGCACTGATCCTGGGCCTGGCCACCCGCCCCCTCGCGATGCTGTTGACCCTGAACATGATCGGCGCCATCGCGGTAGTCCACGCCCCGGCTGGCATTTTCGTCGAAGCCGGCGGCTTCGAGCTGGTGCTGATTCTGGGCGCCTCGGCCCTTGCAGTGGCGCTCATGGGCCCTGGCAGGCTCTCGCTGGACAATGCTTTCTTCGGCCGCATGAGTTCCAAATTGAGCGTTCTGGCCTAGCTTCACCACATGGGCGCAGCGCACCATCCTCCGGTGCACTGCGCCCCGCTGAATGCTGGACACGGGCAACAGGCGGCGGCAGAATATTCTCCATGGCCTATTCGCTGCAAATAGTTGTTGACTGCATCAACCCGCATGAGCTGGCCGACTGGTGGGCCGAGACCATGGGCTGGCAGGTGGAGCCTTCCGACGAGGCGTTCATCCGTTCCATGGTGGAGAAGGGCTTTGCCACTGACGACGAAACACTGGTCCACAAGGGAGTGCTTGTGTGGGCCATGGGCCAGGCCATTATTCCGGGGCCGGATGCGGGTGCGGACAGTCCGCGCATCCTCTTCCAAACGGCAGACTCCGCAAAGACGTCCAAAAATCGCATCCACTGGGACGTCCGGCTCGGCGGAGACGACAAGGAAACCGTCAGGGGAAAGCTGGAGTCCCGCGGCGCCACGTTTCTCTGGGAAGCCAGCCAGGGTCCGCACTCCTGGTTCACCATGGCAGATCCCGAAGGCAACGAATTCTGCATCAGCTGACGTGGCGCTGCCAGTCGGTACAACATCCCTGACGGTGATGGAGGGAAGAAACTGCGGCTGGGCATGACAATGGCCGCCTGGCCGCGGAGGGGGCGTCCGCGGCCAAACGGCCATTGGGTTTCAGGGGAGCTCAGGCTCTTAGTGGCGCCGGCGAACCGTCACGACGGCCAGGCCGCCCAGTGCCAGCAACAGCAGGGCTGACACGCCAAGGATCGCCGTGTTCTTCGCATTGAGGCCGGTGTTGGCCAGGCGCTCAGTGTCCGAGGCCTGCGCTGCCACCTTTGGTGACTCCGAAGCGGACGGCGCGGCCGTTGCCTTGGCACTGGCCGGGGTGGAAGGAGCCGGGGCGTCCTGCACGTTGTCGGGCACAACTGGGTCGGCAGGCTCCAGCGGAGTCAACGGCACCACAGGGGTCTCACCGGGAACCACAGGCTCAACCGGCACCAACGGAGTCAACGGCACCTCAGGCTTCTCACCCGGAACCACAGGCTCAACCGGCACCAACGGAGTCAACGGCACCTCAGGCTTCTCACCCGGAACCACAGGCTCAACCGGCACCAACGGAGTCAACGGCACCTCAGGCTTCTCAGCGGGCTTGCCGGAGCAGCCAAAGTCCTCGTCGCCCATCAGCGGGTAGGCGTGCATTTCAGTACCTGTGCCGCTGTGCACCAGGTTGCCGGCAACAAGGATGCGGCCGTTTGTGCCGGGCGCAGAAATCTCGGTGGTCCCGCCGGCCGTAGGCACGAGAATGGATCCTGGCACCTGGGCCGTTCCCCCGATGGCCACATTCTTGGCATCGGCAAAGTTCCAGACCAGCCGCGAGGCAATGGAGCCGAAGTAGGCTCCGTCGGGAGTGCCTGCGTTGGGAAGAACCGGCAGTCCCGCCTCGTTCAGCAGGGTATTGAGGAACAGGCCTGCCGGCTCACCCTTGACGTTGACAACGATTCGGGCATCGGCCGGAACGTCCTTGAACTGCAGTGCAGAATCCTTCTGCTCGCTGCCGAGGAAGCCTTCATCCACAGTGAATACCTGCGTGGAGGAGACACCGTCGCCGGTCAAGACAGCTTCGCCCCAGGATTCAACTTCCACGGTTCCGGTGTCTTCCAGCCCGGAGTACTGTTCAGAACGCGCCTTCAGCAGGGCCGAGAATCCGGCGTACCCTGCCACGGCAGTTGCGTCGGGAACGGTCAGCGTGCCGCCGTTGGTGGAGAGTTTGTCGCCGGCGTTGTTGGAGCCACCGATGCGGACGGCGCCACCCGCGGGGCTTCCCTCGGAGATGAGCTGTGCCTTCGGGTTGCCAACATCAATGACAGTGCCGTTGCTGCTGACGCTGCCACCAACCAGGAGCATGTCGGAACCCGGCGTGGGCACGATCTGCGAGCCGACGCCTACGATGCCAACGTTGTAGTTCCCCCGCTCTGCCTTGGCGAATTCGGCATCGCCCATGACAACAAGCAGTCCCTCCGCCTCTGCGGCCATTTCCGCCACGGAGAAGTTGCCGCCAACAAAGACGCTGGTGTTGTTGTCGAACCCGGCGAAATCACCGTTGCCCAGGCCGGGCATCTCTTCGATGCAGGTGAAGCCGCCTTCAGCGTTTGCTGCGGGAACCAATGCCAAGAAGCTGCCGAGAGTCAATGCAGCCGTCAGCGCCGAAGCAGCGATGACGGAGCCCTTCCCCGGGCGGCGGGAGATCCTGTTAGTCAATTCTGTCTACCTCATGTATGAACGGAGTTAGCCAGACGTCTAACCGACTGGCCAGCTCCACGGTAGCCGGAATCAAGGCAGCTTTCACCCCAGCCGGGGCCGCTGGAAAATAGCCCATGAAACCACGTCACGGCCCTGCGGCAACCAGCATTGAAAACTGGTCGTTTCTGAACTTTCCGCCGTGAACCACGCCATTTTCATTCAGGAAACAGAAGTTTCGTTGGCCAAACCTTCCGCCGCCGTGAAACCGCCAATGAAAAAACGTCAGGGTGATTTCAGCCACACGCACCCGCCGTCCACCATCGGGCACCACCCAGCCAACAACAATGGACGCTTGGCCACGGCGGGGGTATCCGCGGCCAAACGTCCATTAGTTCTTGGGGAGGTGGACTCCGTTAGTGGCGTCGCCGCACTGTGGCAACGGCGATGCCGCCGAGGGCCAGCAGCAATACTGCAGACAGACCGAGGATCAGCGTGTTGCTGTTGGCTCCGGTCCGCGCCAATCCGTCGGCTGCAACGGCAGCACCGGTGGCTGAGGGCGAAGCCTTGGCGGCCACCTGGCCGGCCGGCGTGGTGGCCGCAGGCGTGGACTTCTTTGATTCCTGCGGGGCAGGTGCCTGGGAGCTTTCCTGCGCCAGCGGGGTGACGTCGTCGGCCTGCACCTTGGGGTCAGTCACTTCCTGCGATTCCGGGTCTGCCGGTGCGGGGTCGACAACGGGTTCCTCCGGGTCCTCCTGGACAACCGGCTTCTCTGGATCCTCCTGGACAACCGGCTTCTCTGGATCAACCGGATCCAGCGGCCCTTCCGGCTCCACAGGCTCCTTGGGCTTTTCAGTAACCTTGGGCTTCTCCGGCTGTTCCTCAATGACCGGTTTCCCGGGGGTTTCGCAGTCAATTCCAATAAGCGGGTACGCGTGGAACTCGTTGCCACCGTTGCCCTGGTGCTTCAAGTCTCCTGCGACGTAGACACGACCGTTGGTGCCATTGGCAGCAACCGTCGTCTGGCTGCCTTCGGCGGGAACCAGGATGGAGCCCGGGATCTGAGCGCCGTCAATGAGGACGCTCGTGGCGTCCTTGAAGTTCCAAACCAGGCTCGCTGCCAGTTGGCCGAACCCGTCCGCACCTTCAGCGAGGAGAGCTGCGCTGTTCGGAGCAAACACCGAGTTGAAGTAGGTCTCTGCGCTGCCGCCTGAAACGTTGACGACAATCTTGGCGTCAGCGGGAATCCGGTCGAACTTGATGGAGATCTTCTTGGCAGAATTTCCAAGCTCATCACCTGAGATCTCGAACACCTGCAGTTCGTCACTGCCGTTGCCGGTGAAGGTCAGCATGTCTCCGACCAGTGCGTGGGTACCATTGGCAGGCTGGGCTGCGAATCCAGCCGAGAGGCTCTTGAACTTCTGTTCGAAGGAGCCAAAGTCGTATGCGCCCGCCGCGCCGAGACTAGTTTCGATCCCACCCTCGGCGACGGTGCCGCCACCAGTTTGAATCTTGCCGGCGGCGTTGTTGTTCCCGCCCATCTTCACATGGCCGCCCTGCTTGACAGCGGCCGAAAGGCCAACGTGGACAACGCCCGAGCCGGCGCTTGCGTCGCCACCGATCAGGAGCATGTCCGAACCCTCGTTGGGTGCCCATCCGGATCCGCCGCCGACAACGCCGACGTTGTAGTTGGAGGACTGGGCAAATGAGGCGCTGCCCGCAACAGCCAGGACGCCTTCAGCTTCGGTGGCACCGGCTGTCGTGGTGAAGTTGCCTCCGGCAAACACGTTGATGCCGTTGTTGGTGCGCCACGATGTGATGCCACCTTCCACACCACCGGGGTTGGTGCAGAAGGAACCGGACTGATCGCCGGACGGTGTGGCAATGGCTGCGGGGGCGAGAGCTGCAAAGCTGCCGAATGACAAGGCTGCCGTGAGGGCCGAGGCGGCGAGGAGCGACGCCTTCCTCGGCGGACGGGAAGTGCTGTTAATCAATTCTGTCTACCTTCAAAGTGAACGGGGAGCGGCCATTCGTCTTGTGGACGGCCTCCCCAAAAATAGCCCCAACACGGGGCCGTTCCCATATCCCGCCGGGGCACCTTAAATGACTCCCTGAAATACCGTCAAGGGTTTTGCCCCTGTCCGTTTGGACAGTTCACGGTTCCCGGCACGGCCGGGGTGAGAACGTGTCACGGCGCCGCCGTCACATTGGCGTCACAATGGGGCCAAGCCCCCGAAACGCTGCCGCCAGCTAGAATCACTGGGTGAGCAACGCAACAAACCTCCCAGACCAGGTATCCGACATCTTCGACCCCACCCAGTGGCGCGTGGTTGAAGGCTTCGACTTTCAGGACATGACCTACCACCGCCAGGTGGAACGCAGCGCCGACGGCACCATTGTCAGGGACCTGCCCACGGTCCGCATCGCCTTCAACCGCCCTGAGGTCCGCAACGCCTTCCGCCCCGGCACGGTCGACGAGCTGTACCGCGCCATGGACCACGCCCGCATGACCCCGGACGTTGCCACGGTCCTGCTCACCGGCAACGGCCCCTCCCCCAAGGACGGCGGCCACTCCTTCTGCTCCGGCGGCGACCAGCGCATCCGCGGCCGCGACGGCTACAAGTACGCCGACGGCGAGACCAAGGAAACCATCGACCCCGCCCGCGCCGGCCGGCTCCACATCCTGGAAGTCCAGCGGCTCATGCGCACCATGCCCAAGGTGGTCATCGCCGTTGTCAACGGCTGGGCGGCCGGCGGCGGACACTCCCTCCACGTGGTCTCGGACCTGACCATCGCCTCCCGCGAGCACGGCAAGTTCAAGCAGACGGACGCCACCGTGGGATCCTTCGACGCCGGCTACGGCTCGGCGCTGCTGGCCCGCCAGATCGGCCAGAAATCGGCACGCGAAATCTTCTTCCTGGCCCGCGAATACTCCGCCGAGGACATGGTCCGCATGGGCGCCGTGAACGAGGCCGTGGACCACGCACGCCTCGAAGAAGTCGCTCTGGAGTACGCGGCAGACATTGCCCGCCAGTCCCCGCAGGCCATCCGGATGCTCAAGTTCGCCTTCAACCTGGCCGACGACGGACTGGCCGGCCAGCAGGTCTTCGCCGGCGAGGCCACCCGCCTGGCCTACATGACGGACGAGGCCGTGGAGGGCAAGGAAGCGTTCCTGGAAAAACGCGACCCCGACTGGTCCTCCTTCCCGTACTACTTCTAGCAATTAGGTACCCATGAACATCGAACCCCTGCTCAAGGCACTTTCCGAAGCCCTCTCCGGCGAGGGCCCCGCGGTCCAGATCGCGCCCGACGGCAGCTTCGAGCTCATCGAGCAAAGCGCGCTGGGGCTGCCGGCCGGCAGCGAAACCGAGATTGCCGCCGTCGTGCTTACCTCGGGGAGCACCGGCACACCCAAGCGCACGCTGCTGAGCGTTGAAGCGCTGGCGGCGTCGAGCGTGGGCACCGCGATGGCGCTGCAGGGCGAGGGCCAGTGGCTGCTCGCGCTGCCCATGAATTACGTGGCGGGGCTGCAGGTCCTGGTGCGCAGCCTGTTCGCCGGAACGCGCCCCTGGGCCATGGATTTGAGCGGCGGATTCACCCCGGAAGCGTTCACCGAGGCCGCGCTGGAGCTCACCGACAACACGCGGTTCACCTCGCTGGTGCCCACGCAGCTCTCCCGCCTGCTCACCAACCCGAGTGCCGAAACGCTGACCGTGCTGCGCCGCTTCAACGCAATCCTGCTGGGCGGCGGCCCCGTCAACCCCGCCCTGCTCGAGGCCGCGCGCGGTGCCGGGCTGAACGTTGTCACCACCTACGGCATGTCCGAGACCTGCGGCGGCGCCGTTTACAACGGCGTCCCGCTCGACGGCGTGGAGCTCGCCATCCGCGACGGCCGCATCTGGCTGGGCGGGCCCGTGGTCGCTGCCGGCTACCTGGGCGATACGCAGCTGACGGACGAGCACTTCGTCGAGGAGGAGCACGACGGCGAACTGGTGCGCTGGTATGCCAGCGGCGACCTGGGTGAGCTGGACAGTGAGGGACGGCTGCGCGTGCTGGGCCGGGCTGACGACGTCATCATCACCGGCGGGCTGAAGGTGTCGGCCGGCGCCGTGACCGATGGACTGCACAAGGTGCCGGGCGTGCGCGAGGCGTTTGTGGTTCCCGTTCCGTCGGAGGAATGGGGCCAGCAGGTGGCTGCGATGGTGGTTTCCGCGCTGGCCGAGGCGGAGCTGCTGGCGGCCGCGTCGGAGCACCTGGAGGCACATCTGCTGCCCAAAACTGTGGTGTTTGTCTCCGAACTTCCGCTGCTGCCGAACGGAAAGCCCGACAGGACGGCAATTTTGGCCACATTGGCCCATGCCGCTCACAGCCATTGACAGGTGGACAGGGCAGAATTGGGGCTGAGGCCTGACGTACAGGTCTATCGTCACCTGTACCGAAGGAGAAGCACTGTGGCCACTGTGGGGGAATGGGTCGCCGGAGCCCGGGTAAAGACTCTGCCCATGGCAATAGCCCCCGTGATAGTTGGTACCGCCGCGGCACTGGGCATGGGCGGGCTGCATTGGGGCCGGGCCGTGCTCGCCGCCCTCGTGGCGCTGCTGCTGCAGATCGGCGTGAACTACGCCAATGACTACTCCGACGGGATCCGCGGCACCGACGAGGACCGGGTGGGCCCGCTGCGGCTCGTGGGCAGCGGCGTGGCCAAGCCGCACGAAGTAAAAATGGCCGCGTTCGGCTCGCTGGGCCTTGCCATGGTGGCCGGGCTGGTCTTGGTCATCCTGTCGCAGCAGTGGACGCTGCTGCTGGTGGGTGCCGGCGCCGTCCTTGCCGCATGGGGCTACACCGGCGGCAAGAAACCCTACGGTTACCTGGGCCTGGGCGACGTCTTTGTGTTCGTGTTCTTCGGCCCCGTGGCAACCTTGGGCACCACCTTCACCCAGGTCGGCGCCGTGGACACCACCGCGGTGGTGGGTTCAATCTCCACCGGGCTGATCGCCGTCGCGCTTCTCATGGCCAACAATGTCCGTGACATCCCCACGGACGCCCAGGTGGGCAAGATGACCCTGGCCGTGCGGCTCGGCGACAGGAATGCGCGCATCAGCTACGTGGTGATGCTGGCGCTGTCCATGGCCCTGACCCTGTGCCTGGTGCCGGACAACCCGTGGATGCTGCTGATGCTGCTTCAGGCGCCGTTTATCCTGCTGCCCAGCTGGATCATGCTGAAGGGAAGGACCCGCGAGGCCCTGATCCCCGTCCTGCAGCAGACGGGCATGCTCAACCTCGGGTTCAGCCTGTTGTTCGCCGCAGCGGTCCTGCTCAACACCCTGTAGGGGGCGCGCCTGCGGGTCAGGCTTCCTCGGTCTTGTCGTAGCCGGCAGTGCCGGACTTGCGGTCGGCGTCGATCCAGATGTCCGGGTTCGCGTCGATCAGCGCATCTTCTGCGTCGGCATCCGCCACGGCGCCCGCCGACTGGGTGGTGGCGGCGTTGGGTGCAAAGGTCTTGGCGACGACGGCGGTGGCGCCTTCACGCTGCTTGCGGAAGAACAGGTAGCTGACAAGGAACGCGAACAGTGCGCCAACAAGGGCGGATGTCAGCGGGCTCAAGTCCACGGCCAGGTAGGCGATGAGGAAGAAAGCCAGGAACAGGATGCCGCGAATCAGGGAGTATTTGAAGAAAGCCACGCCCCAAGTTTAGCCGCTGAAGCTGGGCGTGAGCCCGGTGCCGATTTTTCTTGCGACGGTAGAATGAAGTATGCGCTATATCATTCCTGTTGCCCTGGGTGTTGTGATTTTTGTTTACGGACTCATCGACTGCCTCCGCAGCGAGCCCGGCGACGTGCGCAGCATTCCGAAAACCGCCTGGGTCCTGGTGATCGTGTTCCTGAACGTGATCGGCGTGGCCCTGTGGTTCCTGTTTGGCCGCCCCCAGTATGCCCCGGCCGGCGCCGCCCAGCGCTCTGGCGGGCAGGTGCCCGGCCCCTCCCGTCCGGCGGCTTCCGGCTATGGCCGTGCCGTGGCCCCCGACGATGACCCCCAGTTCCTGCGCAACCTTGAAGTCAACCGCGAGCAGCAGCTGGAAGCCGAGCGGCTCCGCAAGCTCAAGGCCGAGCTCGACGCCCGCGAGGCCAAGCTCCGCGAACAGCACCCGAACCCGAAGGACGAGCCCAAGAAGTAGCCTTCTGCGCCTTCCCGGGCCCGCCCAGTGCGCCCGGCTGCGAGCAGCAGCCGTTTATCCAGCCTGCTGCGAAGAGGCTACTGTTTCTCCTCGATCCGCACGGTCCAGGACTCAAAGTTGGCGGCCTTCACGTCCAGGAAATAGTTCCCCGCATTCTTATGCAGGGCCGTCGTGTTAGATTCCGGCTTGCTCATCATGACCACCGGAATGCCACCGTCAACCATGATGTCCGTGCCTTCCTTCTCCAGGTAGATGGCGCCAACGGCCAGTGCCTCCGCGGGCCCATTGAATTCGTAGACCAGGCGGGTTTCCTTCCCCGACAGTGCGAACACCTGGCTTGCCTGGTCCGCCGTGCCGGACAGCGCCGCCACTTCCACCCACGCCGCCTCCGCGGCTGGGGCTTCCACTGCCTGCTCGACGGCGGGCGCCTCCCCCGCGGGCTGCGCCGGCGCCTCAACGCCCACCTCCGCGACGGGCGCGGAACCGGATGACTTCACGGCGTTGCCGATCCCGCCCACGAGCAGCAGCGCCACGGTCACCACGATGGCCACCACCTTGTTCTTGGCGTAGCCGGCCAGCGGGTTGCCTGCCTTGTCGGTCTGCTTCCCTGCCAAAATGATGACCAGGTCAACGAGCACCCAGACGCCCACCCCGCCCAGCGTGAACAGCTTCAGCAGCCCGGTCCCCACCTTCCCCAGGTAGAAGCGGTCCACGCCGAAGAAGCCGAGGAACAGCGAGAGCAGCCACGCCGCCACAAAGGACTTCGGCTGTCCCTGCGCTGCCGGCTTGCCCGGATGGTTGAGCACCTGCTCGGGTGTCGGGGAGTACATTTCGTTCGTCATGGTGTTTCCTTTCGGGCACGGCAAAGCCGCCGGTGCCTGTCATTGTTGCTTGAAGTGTTGGTGCGCCGGGCCGCCTTGCAGCCGGCGCCATGGAATGCAGTGCCCGGCGCTATTGCCGGATCCACTGCCCGCAGCGGCTGGACTTGAAGTCCTGCCCCGCCGCCAGCGTCACGGAGGGCGTGCCGCCACCTGGAAGATCGTTGCTGATGATGTCGTCGCCGTTCGTGCCGCTGGCCAGAATGGCCCAGTAGCAGGAGGACCCCACGTCCGACTTGGCCTTGTAGACGCCGGGCTCCACGTCATCGCCCACCACCCACATGCCGTCGCCGATCGTGTTCGCCGCCTGCTTCGCCTCCGCCCCCGCCACGGCGTCCTCGCGCTTCTTCACCGCTTCCTCGCGGACCGCCAGCGCCTCGTCCTTCTCCTTCACCTCGGCGGCCTGCTGCTCCACGGCGTCCTCACGGCCAATGATCTGCCCCTGCAGCGTGACGAGCTGCTCTCCCTGCCCGGCGATGGTCTTCTCCAGGGCCTTCTTGTCGCTGATGAGCCGCTGCTGGTCTGCGTCCAGTGCCAGGTATTCACCGCTGGCCGTCGGGTCGGCGGTGGCGGTCGCCGTGAGGAAGCCTGCACCAAAAAGTACGACGCCGGCCAGCACCGCAAGCGCGGCCATTCCCTTGCGCTTGGGCTTGGCAGGCTTCGGCCCGGCCGGGTTTGCCTTGCCGGGGTTGGGCAGCGGATTTTCGGCCTGGCGCTGAGGTTCCCGCATGTCGGTGGCTTTTGAAATCTTCATTGTCCTTGCCTTATGCCCTTCTTTAGGTGCCGGCGTCACTTGGCGGCGGTTTCCACAATGATGTTCAGCCCGCTGTCCGGGTGGTAGGACCACGAGGCGGTGAAGCCGGGCCAGTCCGCGGACTTGGTGCCGTCCAGGGCCCGGGTCGAATCGATCTTGCTGTAGAGGCTCTGGGGCGCACCAAGTTCATTCAGGACACACGCCACGGTGGTGATGGTGGTCCCGGAGGAGTCCTTCCCCGCTGTTTGCATGTCCAGGCTCTTTCCGCCATCCATGGAGTACACACCTTCCATGCCGGTCGCGGAGCATGCCTCGACAGCCTGGGGAATGTCATCGGACTGCCCCAGGGCTCCGCCTATGGCAACAACGGCCATCCCGGCTGTCAGGCCGACAGCCAGCCCGATGGCCAGCCCGCCCAAGCCAAAGTAGAGCGGCTTGCGGCTCTTGGCCGGCTGTGCCGGCGCGACTCCGGGCTGCAGGTGCGGGACGCTGCGCCCCACTTCCGCACCGGGCGGTGGCGGCACCGGCAAATGTTCAGGGTGGCTCATGGCGGTTCCTCGTTCTCAAAAGTTGATCCCTGGAAGCATCTGGACCACCCCCAACAGCCGGCCCGGCAAACCTCCAATGCTTGCGAGCCCCTGTACCGGATCAGCGGTTCAGCGCTCTGTGGAATGACACTATTGCTTCACGTGAAACATCCCTAGGAACTCCCTGATAACCCGGGTTATCAACATATCCACAGCATTTATCCACATGTGAATTATGCTTGTTGATGCAAGGGATCGTTCCGGCCGGACCCACACGAAGCGAATCCACACAAGCCGCCGCAGAACCAGGCACGGAGCAGACAAGGAGATCCACATGGCCGCCCGAAAAAGGCAGCAGCTGCTGTCCAACGGCCAGTTGCAGATCACCCTCTCCGACATTGCCCAGCTCGCCCAGGTCCAGCGCCCGGTGGTCACCATGTGGCGCTCGCGCAGCAAGGACACGTCCAGCCCCTTCCCCGCCCCAGTGGCCCGCCACGGCCGGCAGGAACTCTTCAGCGTCGCCGCCGTCACCGACTGGCTGGCCGCCACGGGCCGCGGCAACAACCCGCACGCGGCGGCAGACGCGGCGGCGTTCTCCGCACCCCTGGGCCCGGAAACCAAGACCACCCACTTCACAGCACTCACGGCGCTGCTGGCCCTGCGTGCGCTGACGGACACGGACCTGGCCGGCCAGGACGCCGACGACCTCCTGGACACCGCCGACGAGATCGACCCCGACGACAACTTCCTCCTGAGCGAACTCGAGGCGCTGGGTCCGGAGCTGCTCCCCCTCGCCGCCTTCGCCGACCTCCTCGCGGATGCCTCCTACACCTCCGCGGCCGCATTTGAGGTGCTGCTCCGCGACCGCTTCCGAGCCGCGCCGGCCGTCCACGCGGACACCCTGCTCGCCCCGGCTGCCGTCGACCTCGTGGCCGCAACCGCCGTCGAGCTGGCTGCAGGCAGCGGCAGCCCGGCGGTTTTCATGGACGACGGCGGCGGCGACCTACTGCTGCACGTTGCCGACATTTTGGGCGAGGCCGCGGAAGGGACGCTCTGCGTCGGTTCGCTGGAGAACGATGCGGCCCGGCTGGCCCGCCGCCGCATGCGGGTGCACGGACGTTTCCGCGACAACCTGTACGTGGCCAACAACGCCCCGGCCGGCGTGTCAGCACCCACCATCCGGCTGGCCCAGTTCCCCTCCCCCGTGCAGCCGTCCATGGACCCGGCCGCGATCCTGTCGGCCGTCGACGAGATCCTGCTGGGGCTGGACGCGCGCTCGTCCGCCGTCATCCTGGCCCCGGCAGCGGTCCTTGTGGACGCCCTGGCGCGCACGACTCATAATCGTGAGGCCGAGGCCATCCGCTCGGACATCCTGCGCTCCGGCCGAGTCCGGGCCATGGTCCGGCTGCCATCGGGACTGGTCCCCTCGCGGCCCCGCCAGGCCCAGGCGCTTTGGGTGCTGGGGGATGCCGCGGCGCACGTGAACATTGCCGATCGCTGGACCATGGTGGCCGACCTCTCAGGTACGGCCCTGGACCCTGCTGCCAGCACGGATGTGGTTGGTGACCTTGCAGCTTCGCTGGGCACCCGCGAACAGATCCGCGCCCACTCCTTCCGCTTCGCCCGGCTCGTGCTCACCAGCAAACTGGTGGCAGGGACCGGCGGATTGACGGCGCCGGCACTCGCCACGAAGGTCCGCGCCTCGGCGGCCACGCACGCCAGGGCCACTGCCGCGGAGCACATCCGCGCCGAGTCCGTACTGGATGCACTCAGCCACGAATCCTCCCAGGCAGGGGCGCCCGGGCAGCTCAGCTTCGGGCTCGCTCCCGCCTCCGCGCCGGCCGCCACCCCGTCCACGGTGGGTACCGCGCTGCGTGACGGGTCTGTGCGGTACTTGCAGGGCCACCGAATCGCCGGTGAGCACATGGAGGTGGGAGAATCGGCACGTGCACCCTTGCCCATCATTGGGCTTGAGGAGCTGGCCGGCCACAGGTCCCAAGGATCGCGGCACATCAGCCAGCTGGTGTTCGCGGCCGCCTACCCCCAGGGCCGGCTGACTGAGCCTGGGGACGTCATCTTCGCAACCGGAGCGCAAGGCGGCGCCATGGTCGATGAGGCGGGTGCGGCCGTCGTGCTTTATCCGGCAAGGATCCTGCGGATCGACGCCCGCCGGCCGCGCGGGCTCCTGCCGGCCATGCTGGCGCGGGACGTGGGGAACGGCGGGGCGGGGCACTGGAAGCAGTGGCCTCTTCGCAGGATTGACGACGGCGCACGGCCCGCCCTGGGCGCCGCGCTGGCGCAGGTAGCGGCCGAGCGCAGCAGGCTGGCGGAACGGCTGGCGCGGCTCGACGAGCTGGCCGGCCTGCTGATGGACGGCACCGCACGTGGAAGTTTTAGGGTTTTGGATACGACGATTGAAGGGTCGGGCTAGTGGCTGCGAAGAAGGCGAAGGTTGAGGCATTGCCGTCGACCATGAAGGAATTGAAGGACACCCTGTGGAAGGCTGCGGACAAGCTCCGCGGATCCATGGATGCCTCGCAGTACAAGGACGTGATCCTGGGGCTCGTCTTCCTGAAGTACGTCTCCGACGCCTTTGACGAGCGCCGCGAGGCGATTCGGGCGGAGCTGGTGGCGGACGGGCTGGGCGATGACCAGATCGCGCAGCTCATTGACGACGTCGACGAGTACACGGGCCACGGCGTGTTCTGGGTTCCCGAGCGCGCACGCTGGACGTACCTGGCGGAGAACGCCAAGGGTGCCGCGGCCACGCTGGACGAGCACGCCAAGGGCATCGGCGAGCTGATCGACGACGCCATGGCCTACATCATGGGCACCAACCCGTCGCTCGCCACCACGCTGCCGATGATGTACAACAAGGACAACATCGACCAGCGCCGCCTGGGCGAACTGCTGGACCTGCTCAACTCCGCCAAGTTCACCGGCCAGGGCGCCACGAAGGCGCGCGACCTGCTGGGCGAGGTGTACGAATACTTCCTGGAGAAGTTCGCCCGTGCCGAGGGCAAGCGCGGCGGCGAGTTCTACACCCCTGCCGGCGTTGTCCGCGTCCTCGTGGAGGTGCTTCGCCCGGACCACGGCCGCGTGTACGACCCCGCCTGCGGCTCTGGAGGCATGTTTGTCCAGGCCGAGAAGTTCCTCGAGGCGCACAACAAGGAGGGCTCGGAGATCTCGGTCTACGGGCAGGAGCTCAACGAGCGAACGTGGCGCATGGCAAAGATGAACCTGGCCATCCACGGCCTCAACGGCAACCTGGCCTCCCGCTGGGGCGACACTTTTGCCCGTGACCTCCACCCGGACATGCAGGCCGACTTCGTCATGGCCAACCCGCCGTTCAACATCAAGGACTGGGCCCGCTCCGAGTCCGACCCCCGCTGGAAGTACGGCGTCCCGCCTGCCGGCAACGCGAACTACGCCTGGATTCAGCACATCATTTCCAAGCTGGCCGACGGCGGTTCTGCCGGCGTGGTCATGGCGAACGGTTCCATGAGCTCCAACTCCGGCGGCGAGGGCGAGATCCGCGCCCAACTGGTTGAGGCCGACCTGGTTTCCTGCATGGTCGCCCTCCCCACGCAGCTGTTCCGCTCCACCGGCATCCCCGTGTGCACGTGGTTCTTCGCCAAGGACAAGACCGCCGGTTCGCACGGGTCCGTGGACCGCACCGGGCAGGTGCTGTTCATTGATGCACGCAATCTGGGCCACATGGTGGACCGTGCCGAGCGTGCGCTTTCCGATGAGGACATTGCGCTCATCGCGGATACCTTCCACGCCTGGCGCGGCTCGCCCGCCGTCGCCGCTGATGACGCTGAGGAGACGAAGGAATACGACGACGTCCCCGGCTTCTGCTATTCCGCCACCCTCGCCGAGATCAAGGCCGCCGACTACGCACTCACCCCCGGCCGCTACGTCGGCGCCGCCGAGGTCGAGGACGACGGCGAGCCGATCGAGGAAAAGATCGCCCGCCTTTCGGCAGAGCTGTTCGCCCAATTCGAAGAGTCCGACCGTCTGGCAGCAGTAGTCCGCGAACAGCTGGGGAGGGTTTCATGAGCGAGTGGCAATCATACCGACTCAGCGAATTCGCTTCAGTCATCACCGGCGCAACACCTTCTGCGTCCCAATCAGACTCTTGGGGTGACTATCTGGATTTCATAACCCCATCAGATCAATCAGACGCTCTACGTGAAGCGTCCCCTGCCCGCCGACTTTCTCCGGCGGGTGCCGAACGGCTCTCCTCACGCATCGTTCCCAAGCAGGCGACTAATCTAACTTGCATTGGTTCCACCATTGGGAAAGTATCAATGGCGACTTCCCCGGCTGTCACTAATCAACAAATCAACAGCATCGTTGCGCTTGAAGGCCAGTCCGACCCGAAGTTTATCTACTACTTGATAAAGGGATGGAGCGGTGCTCTCAAACAACATGCAGCCGGCTCTGCGACTCCCATTGTGAATAAGACCGACCTGTCGAATTTTTCATTCCTCATACCAGGTCTTCCAACGCAGCAAGCAATCGGTGATGTCCTGGGCGCCCTCGACGACAAGATCGCCGCCAACACCAAACTCGCTGCGACTGCGGATGAATTGACAACTTCGTTGTACCGGCATGCACTGGCGGAAGCAGCATGGTCGGAGCAAACTTTTGCCGACATCTCGCTCGTATCCGGTGGCGGGACACCGAGCACTAAGACAGCAGAGTTCTGGGACGGAGATATCCCCTGGGCAACGCCCACCGATGTCACCGGGTTGCAAGGCCCCTATCTGGAGTCCACGACTCGTACGATTTCGGCGGACGGCTTAGCAGCATGCGCATCATCGCTGTACCCGAAAGGGTCTATTCTCATGACCTCGCGTGCCACGATCGGTGCGTTTGCGTTGGCCCAGGTGCCAATGGCTACGAACCAGGGTTTCATTGTCGTGCAGCCCAATGATCCGGCGCTGAATTTCTGGGTCTTCCATGAAATGCGTAGTCGGGTTGACGAGTTCATATCGCTGGCCAATGGAGCAACATTCCTGGAGCTCAGCCGCGGCAACTTCAAAAAGTTCAGGGTCAGGCTGGCGTCCGAGGCGGTGATGGCAGAATTTTGCAAGCAGGCCGAAGCACTCCACGGCTCAGCGCGGACCGCTCTTCTTGAAAACCAAGCTCTCGCCGCAACCCGTGACGCACTGCTCCCGCAGTTAATGTCCGGCAAGCTGCGCGTCAAGGATGCCGAAAGCATCGTCTCGGCAGCTGTCTAATTCCTCGTTCTTTCGGCCTCGTCCACGCCTTCCCACGTCTAAGCATTTGTTTCGATTCAGTACCTTGCACTGAATCGAAGTGATTGAGCATCATGTCAGGAGTACACCATCGCATACCAGCTGGAAAACCGACTCGTCATTGGGGTGTCGTCGAGCGCGCTATTTGATCTCAAGGAGTCTGACGAATACTTCCTTGAACACGGTGAAGAAAAGTATCGCACCTACCAAGATGAGCACATTGACGACACCCTTCAACCGGGCGTGGCGTTCCCTTTCATACAGCGACTGCTAAGTCTCAACGATCTCAGGGATTCGGCTGATCCCCTGGTAGAAGTACTCGTTCTGTCGAAGAACGACCCGTCGACCGGCCTCCGGGTAATGCGCTCAGTGGCGGCACATAAGCTTCAAATATCAAGAGCCGTGTTCACACAAGGCAAATCTCCGTACGAATACGTGGAGGCATTCGACATGTCGCTGTTCCTGTCGGGAAATCGACAAGACGTGGATGCAGCCATCGAGCGGGGCTTCCCAGCTGGCCATGTACTCCCATCAACAGCGATCTACACGGGGGGAGATTCTTTGCGTGTGGCATTCGACTTTGATGGCGTTCTCGGGGACGACGAGGCAGAGAGGGTCTACCAGGAAAACCCCGGTGACATCTCAAAGTACTACGCGTACGAGACCCTGAATCGTGAAAGGCCGCTGGCACCTGGTCCACTCCAGCGGCTACTTCAAGACCTCAATATGATTCAGAAGATCGAAACAGCACGTAAAGAATCGGATCCTGCCTATCAGCCACGGCTCCGGATATCCCTCATCACCGCGCGGAGTGCACCCGCACACGAGCGGGCTGTTCGATCACTTAGCGGCTGGGGCGTGACAGTGAACGATGCGTTCTTCCTGGGCGGCATTGAGAAATCAAAAGTACTCAAGGTCATGCGCCCGCACATCTTCTTCGACGACCAGACCACGCATCTAACTCCATCGGCCGGGTTTGCCGCCGGGGTCCATGTTCCATACGGAGTGACGAACGAGACCACGGACCTTTCTGAAGAATCTTCCACGTTGGCTGTAGACCTAGTCTCCCCCGAAACCTCCGCGACTTCCGCCCATGAGCTACATCCCGTAGATGTTGAGCATCACAGCTGACGTCCACTCCTACTGGAACTTCGCGGATGCGTTGCCTGTCTGATTCGCCGCGTCCCAGCCCCAGCATTTGGCGGCGATAGGGCTGGGACGCAAGGTCCGGCGCCGCCCATGGCTCAATGAGCCGGCGACCAGCCAGGCATTTTGCTATTGCTCAGCGATGGAGCGGAGTTCGAGTCGGTGACGAAGCAGTTGCAGGACTTCAGCCAGGTGACGCACCGATATGTCATGCTCACCTGCCAACAGGTTTGAGACTTTAGTTTCATCGCTGCGCAGGAGGCCTGCCAGTTCAACCGGTGCCACTCCCGCCTTCTGCATGGCATCCGCTATAAGCTCGCTCGCGTCCACCATCACCGATTCCTGCGCATAGACCCTGGCATACTCAGGATCGCTGGATTCGAAGATTCCCATGACGGGATCCTTTCAATATTTGGCAGAGGTTCCTCGCCGTTGGTACCGCTGCACCCGCGTCTGCAATCGTTACTCGCGGCATCGTACGCCTCCTTGCGGCCGACTTCTTCGTTCGGTTCGAGAATACCGGCGCCTACAGACACGCTGGCCGGAAATTCAACGGCAGCCGGACAAGTCTGGAGGGCGCATGCTCACCGTAGTGCAGGGACGTCAGGATGACTCCCACGTTCGAGCCCGCCTCGAAGCCTGACTGCAAAGTAGACTAGCGTTCACCTCAGACGATGTGGACGAGCTGCAACATATCACCGTGGTTGCGTGGACAAACACGCATACCACGATCTTCGGGAAGCCATCGCGACATGTAAAGAAAACGGCAAAAAGTTTAAACGTCCCGGCGACGTGTAAAGAAAGTTTCACTATCTTTACACGTCGCCGGGACGGCTCGATCGGGACGCATCGGGCCCACCAGTAGGGCTGTGGAACCACAGCGGCGGGCGGGCCGGGGCTGGGACGCACGCGTCCGGCGTCGAACATCATGGGCCCCAGCCAGGGCCGCCAAAGCAAGGCGGCAGGCGCTAAATGACGCCGAACTCCTCAAGCAGCCGGCCAACCTCGGTGCGTTCCACGTAGCGCTTGGCGAAGCCGGGGACGGGGAGCTTCTTGCCGTCCCGGAGGTACCTGGTGGATTTGAGGAGCTGGCGGACGTCGAACACCGAGCCGAAGACTTCGGGGACGCCGCGCTCAAGGGCGCACCTGGCAGGGCCGTATCTTGCAAGGAAACCCCGACGGCGGGTGGGCCGGGCTGGGCGGCGGGGGCCGGCGTCGAACATGGTTATGGACAACCGGTTGCAACGCTTCACTACACCCTGCACAGCGGTACCGATGAGTATCGTGGCACCGACACGCCGGGGGACGGCATAAACTGGGGTGCGGAAGTGCTTGAAGTCACCGAAAACAGTTTTCAAGACTTCTCGCGAAGGACCCAAGCATGCGTGGAAACGAATTGAAGGCAGTTTGATGGATGTAGAGCCCACGCAGGTGGATGTGCGTGCCGATGGTTCCGTGCTGGTTGGCGGGGAGGCCATCGCCGCACGGCCCGGCACGGACCCCTATGCAGCCGCCATGGCCGTCCTTGCAGACTACGCCCGCAGCTCAGGTTCCCCCGTGGTGGCCTCGGCATTCGACCACGCATCCGGCCAGACAGAACTGTTCCAGGTCCACGGCGACGGCTCCACACGGGCGTACACGGCTCCGCCGGCCATGCCGTCGTTCAGCCCCTCCGCTCCACCCATCACCCCAGCTGATCCGCCGTTCTTCACCTTTCCGGAGGATGAGCCGGAGGGATGCTCCTACGACTCGCCAGAGCCGGAGCGGCCCCTGCTCCGCAGGGATGCCAAGCGGCCGCGCGGCGGTGTCCGCGGCGCCGTCTACAACGTGTCGCAAGGCCGGCTGAACTTGGGGCCCAGCTCCAGGGAACTGGAGGAAGTCGACCTGGAGCAGCGGATCGCCCGTCCGCTGTCCGGCAGCTTCAACACGGCAGTTCTCAGCCTCAAGGGCGGGATCGGGAAGACCTCGACGACGGTTGGCGTTGGCCTGACCCTGGCCGAGTTCCGCGGCGACAACCCCTGCGGCATCGATGCCAACCCTGACAGCGGCGATCTGGCGGAGCGGGCGCTTGGGGAGGTCATGTACCAGCGCTCAACTCCGCGGAGCATCACCGACATTGTCCGCGACCTGGACTCGATCACGTCGCTGACAGCCCTGGGCGGATACACGCACCGGGCCGGCCGGCTCCACCTGGTGGCAGGGGAACAGGACCCCGGGTTGTCCGACTCGTTGACAGCCACCGAGTACGGCGACGTCCACAACCTCATCAGCCAGTACTACTCGGTCACCCTGACCGACTGCGGCACCGGAGTGTCCCATCCGGCCATGGCCGGCGTGCTGCAGCGCGCCTCAAACGTGGTGGTTGCCTCCGGCTACGCCGTGAGCGGGGCGAAGCGTGCACGGAACACCCTGCAGTGGCTGGCCGATCACGGGTACGAGGATCTGGCCCGCAACGCGGTTGTTGTCATCACGGACAAGGAACAGGTGTCCAGCCGCGTGGACAAGAAGGCCATTGAGGACTACCTCTCCGGCTTCTGCCGGGAACTGATCACGGTGCCCCATGACCGCGCCGTGGCCGACGGCGACATCATCTCCCTGGACAGGGTTTCGACCGGCACCCGTCGCGCCTACAAGGAGATCGCGGCGGCCATTGTGGACGGGTATTACTAAATTTTCCTGGCGGGGACCAAGCGGCAGGAATTAATCACCGCCTCGGCAACAACTAAGCAAAACGGGGAAAGCGCCCCGTGTTTACGCGGAATTTTGACCGCTGCTCGGCGGTAACAACTAAGTGCACCCGGCAACAGGAACTAAGCACGTGCCCCGGCGGAACTGTTGTCTTCCGCAGACTGTCACCGGTGGGGCGCGCTGCCGGCGCCAATGTCAGGGCGGGCCTGCGCTGGGAGGCGCGGGCCCGCCGTCGTGCTTTGCAGGACGTTAAAACAGGTGTCAGAAAAGGCGGGCCAGCGCCGTCGTGACCGCCTCTTTGTCGAAGGCCTTGGCGTCAAAGGTCTCGCCGCGGCGCAGGCCCAGCCAGTCACGGTATTCCTGATGCTCCGGGTGCTTGGGATCATTGACGGCCTCGACGACGTTTGCCCAGCCCCACGCGCCGCCGGAATCCTCGGCCGGACCCCTGCCGCGGCCGCCGGTGCAGCGCGCGACCGGGGCCTTTGGATCGGCGGGCAGGACCCTCTCCAGCTTGACGAGGTGCTCCCAGTCGTCACCAAAGTCATAGGTGTACTCCATGGAATCGCCCTCCGCGGACAGGACCGCGCCCAGCGTGTAGGCGTTCTCGTCCAGGTCCTCATTGCCCAACGCGTCAGCGCCCGAGAGTCCGTAGACGTCCTCGCCGCGCCCGCCGACCTGGAAGGCATGCAGGTGGGAACCGTCCCATTCGAAGGAGGCCTGCAAGATCCTGTGCATGTCCCCGAGGGTCACGTCCGAGCGCACGAGGAGCCTCCGCCAGATGGGCGGAGACAGGTGCTTGAGCGTCACCTTCAGCTGGTAGATGGGCGCGTTGGGGTCCTTCTTGACGGACCTGGACTGTTTCCGGGACGCCGCGGCGGGCACGAACGGATCGGGACCGGCGAACGGATCAGCAGCTGCGCCGAAGCCGGGGCCGTAGCTTTCATCTTCTTCATCCGCGTAGCCGGACTGGGCCAAGGCAACGACGGAGGGAACCACCGCAGGAGGAACGGTGATGGTCTCACCCATGGACACTAGGCCCAGTTCGGCCAGTTCATCCATGCGCTCCCGCAGCAGCCGCGCTCCGTACTCGTCGAGGCCGACCGCGTCCAGGCTCTCGGGATCTGTGAGTGCGATCGCGGGGATGCCTGCTCCCTGGCACGCCGCATACAGCAGTGCGATCTGGGCGGCCGCTGCCTGTCCCACCCACGGCGCCCAGTCCTGTTCTCCGGTGACTGCCACCGTAAGGAAGGCGGTGATGAAAATGCCCAGCGCCATGCGCCGTTCCGGGTTGCCGGGTTCGAGGAGAATCCGAGCTTTCGGGTTCAGCCACACTTTGGTCGCACCGACGCCGATCAGGCCGGCCCCTTCGAGGGCGGCCCACATCTTGGCCAGCAGGGGAACCTCATACATGGACTTCACCGTGGGAACGTGGTCCTCGGGCATGTTTTTCAGGTTGAAGCCCGGCAGCTGTTCCCGCTTGGCCCCGGCCTTGGCACCCTTTGCGGCAACACCGACCGCTGCTGCGGCAGCCTCAATGTCCTTCAGCTTCAATGCCCCCGTGGAAGTCACCGCGGCACCGGGACCGATCCACCGCAGCAGGGCCTCCATGCGCTGGGCCAGGGAGGTGGCCTCCAGCCCGGCAAGCTCCTCTTCCTCTGACAGCTCCGGCTGGTCGATGTCAGGAAACAGGGGCTCTCCGTCATCGTAAAACAGCGTGAACACCTGGGCCAGATCTTCCGGGCCGCCTGTCCACGCCTTGGTTTCCTCAAGGAACAGCAGGTAGGTGCGGACGGCTACGAAAATGAATTCGGTGTCCTCTTCGGCCTCAGCATGGACGACGGCGGACATGGCCTGGCCAAAGGCAAGGGGTTCGAAACTGGTGATGTCAGAGGCCGGCACCAGCTTGAAGTAGGCGGAAGCCAGCAGCCTCACGGCGTCGAGCAGGTCCTGGACGGCACCCTCCGGAAGGCCGGGCATGTTGTTGCACCATGCGGCAAATGCCGGCGCGACAGCGTCCACGGCGAGGGCCGCCCGCCGCCCGCTGACCGATGTGGTTGATGTGCGGGCCTTGCTGTCCTTAGCCATCCCACAATGCTGTCACATCGGGACTGCCCCCCCCCGAAGGCCGGCGTTTGGCAGTCGAGTCGCCAGAGGAAATTGTGCAAGCGCCGCTTGCACAATTGGCTGCCGCTTGGATGTCTCACCCTCGGAGTGGCTTCTGAGCCATAGGGACATTGCAAGATTCGAAAGAGGTTTGCTCATGTCCGCGCACGACGATCCAAATGAAAATGCCCCGGTGTTCCCACCCACTCCGACACGAACCGGGATGCCTGGCTGGTATCCCGACATGCTGGATGCCGTTTCTAGCAGGATCTCCACCGGCCGGGTCCGGGCAGTTGCAGCAGTCAACCAGGAACTCGTAGCCACGTACTGGGCGATTGGCAAGGAAATCCTTGATCGCCAGAGTCAGGAAGGTTGGGGAGCCAAGGTCATTGACAGGCTCTCAGCAGACCTGCGAGACAAGTTTCCAGGCCTAAAGGGCTTTTCGTCTCGAAACTTCCTTTTCATGCGTTCCTTCGCATCAATTTGGGAGGGTGCAGCAATTGTGAAAGCGCCGCTTTCACAATTGCCTTGGTACCACCACATTGCACTCATGCAGAAGCTCAGCGATCCCGAAACCCGCCTCTGGTACGCAGCTGCCGCCGTCGAACATGGCTGGTCCCGCAACGTACTTGTCCACCAAATTGAGACTCGGCTGCGCGAACGCTCGGGCCAGGCCATCAGCAATTTCAATGCCGTTCTTCCTGCCGAAGATTCGGACCTTCTGCAGCAGACCATGAAGGACCCATACATCTTTGACTTCGTGGCCACGACGGATCGGCACGATGAAGCGGAGCTGGAATCGCAGCTCGTCGACCACGTTGAAAAGTTCCTGCTGGAGCTCGGCCAAGGCTTTGCGTTTGTGGGCAGGCAGGTCCGGCGTGGACGATCTAATGGCCCACCCTGACGACAAGCCCACCATCGGCCTGCTCCTGTGCAAAACCAAGAACAATGTAGTGGCGGAGTACGCCCTGCGAGGGTACAGCGCTCCGATTGGGGTTGCCGAATGGAAGACACAGATCGTGGAGTCGCTGCCCGAAGAGTTCACATCAAGCCTGCCGAGCATCGAACTGCTGGAGGCGGAGCTTGGTGAGGCCTGAGTGAAGGCAATTGTGCAACAGCCTGCTGCACAATTGCCGGAGCCTCACGAATGTTGCAGACGCCGGCTGCAACATTGCAAGACCCGCTTGCAACATTGTTTTGAGTCGGCGGAGGCTCGGGTCAGTCCGTGGAGTCTCCGACGGTGACGTTGAGCGTGTGTGAGACGGGGGTGCCGCGCTCCACGGTGCGGGAGACGGTGCAGTACTTGTCGTGCGAGAGTTTTGCCAGGCGCTCGACCATGCCGGCCGCCTTCTGGCCGCCTTCGGTGTCGGGGAATTCGATGTTGAAGGCGATATTCAGGTTGTCCACGCGGGTGGCGCCGTCTTCAGAGAGCTTGTCGCCGGTTGCCGTCACCGTGTAGCTGGTGGGCTCGGCGCTGCGGGCGGTGACGGTGTCGACGTCGATGGACGAGCAGCCGGCGATGGCGGCCAGCAGCAATTCGACGGGGCTGAACAGGCCATCGCCGTGACCGAACTGCATCTCGGCACCCGTGGCATTCCGTACTGTATATACAGCCGTGGACGTGCGGGTCAGTTCTACGGAACGCTGGGCGGACTCTACTTTTTCGCTCATGCCTCAATCATGCCACCGGTGAGGGCTGAAATTTGAAGTGTTTCCCTTGATAACCCCCGATAGCGGTTCACATCCGCAGTGTGGTGCGCCCCGGCTGGTAGCGTCATTTGCACGATCACCCCGCCCAGCAGGAGAACACCATGACACCAACCGCCACCGGTTTTTCAGAGGCCGACTGGGAAGACCTCGCCCTGGAGCGGTTGGCGGACGAAGACTTGGGCTGGCGGCCGGTGCACGGCGAGGACATCGCCCCCGGTAAAGGAGAGCGGGAGTCGTGGTCCGAGCTCCTCATCCGGCCCCGCATGTTGGCGGCGCTGCAGCAGTTCAACCCCACCGTCCCCGTGCAGTACCTCAAGCAGGCGCTGGCGGAAATCACGGCGCCGAAGTCCAACGACGCCATCAGCGAAAACCACCGCATCCATGAGTACCTGGTCCACGGCTACCGGCTCAGCTACATCGATATTGACGGCACCGACGTCAACGCCACCATCCACCTGCTCAGCCCCGATCCCGACCGCAACGACTGGATGGCCGTCAACCAGGTGACCCTCGTGGCCGGCGACTACAAGCGCCGCTTCGACCTGGTCCTGTACTGCAACGGCATGCCCGTGAGCATCATCGAGCTGAAGAAGGCCGGCAGCGCAGCGGCAGACCTCCCCGCCGCGCACGCCCAGCTGCAGACCTACCTGCGCGAGTTCCCCATGGCGTTCCGTTTCTGCGTCATGACCCTGGCCAGCGACGGCATCCTGGCCAGGTACGGCACCCCCTTCACCCCGTTCAACCACTTCTCGCCCTGGAATGTTGATGACGACGGCGTCCCCGTTCCGCCTGGCTTCATGCTGGACGGGCAGGCGGTCACCGCCATGGAGACGGCCCTGCAGGGGCTCTACAACCAGGAACGGTTCCTGCAGCTGTTGACCGAGTTCACGGCCTTTGATGAAAACGCCGACGGGCTGACCAAGCGCATCGCCAAGCCGCACCAGTACTTCGCCGTCACCAAGGCCGTGGGAAACACAGTGCTGGCGGTGGAATCCAACGGGAAGGCCGGCGTCGTCTGGCACACCCAGGGCTCCGGCAAGTCCATGGAAATGGAGCTCTACACCAACAAGGTCATCCGCCACCCGCGGCTGAAAAACCCCACGGTGGTGGTCATCACCGACCGCAATGAGCTGGACGGGCAGCTGTATGAGTCGTTTGCGCAGAGCCAGCTGCTGCCGGAGAAGCCGCGCCAGATCCGGCGTCGCTCCGAACTGCGGGACGAGCTGGGCAACCGCACCACCGGCGGCATCTACTTCACCACGCTGCAGAAGTTTGGCCGCAGCAAGGAAGAGAGGGACGCCGGCAGCGAGCACCCGCTGCTCAGCGACCGGCGCAACATCATCGTGGTGGTGGACGAGGCGCACCGGAGCCACTATGACGACCTCGACGGCTACGCCCGGCACCTGCGCGACGCGCTGCCGCACGCGACGCTGATTGCTTTCACGGGCACGCCGATTTCCTTTGCCGACCGCAACACCCGCGACGTCTTTGGCGACTACATCGACATATACGACCTGACCAGGGCCGTGGACGACGGCGCCACCGTCCCCGTGTACTTCGAGCCGCGCCTCATCAAGGTGGGCCTGGCCGGCTCGGTGACCGAGGAGCAGCTGGATGAGGCGGCCGACGACGCCACGCGCGGCCTCGACATGACCGAGCGGGCCCGCATCGAGGCGAGCGTCGCCGTCGTCAATGCCGTTTATGGGGCACCCGAGCGCATCACGGCGCTGGCCGAGGACCTGGTGGCGCATTGGGAGGGCCGGCGGGCCACGATGGAGAAGTTCATCGAGGGCCCGGGCAAGGCGATGATTGTGGGCGGGACGCGGGAAATCTGCGCCAAGCTGTACGACGCCATTGTCCAGCTGCGCCCGGACTGGCACTCGGACGACCTGGCCGCAGGCAAGATCAAGGTGGTCTACTCTGGCGACGCCACGGACACTCCCCCGGTATCCCTGCATGTGCGGCGCGACTCGGAAAATGCCGCGGTCAAGGCCCGGCTGAAGGATCCGGATGACGAGCTGGAGCTGGTGATCGTCAAGGACATGATGCTCACCGGTTTTGATGCCCCGCCGCTGCACACCCTGTACCTCGACCGGCCATTGAAGGGCGCCCTGCTCATGCAGACGCTGGCGCGCGTGAACCGCACCTTCCGCGGCAAGCAGGACGGGCTGCTGGTGGCCTATGCGCCGCTGGCCGACAACCTGGCAAAGGCGCTGGGCGAGTACACGCAGTCCGACCAGGAGCACAAACCGGTCGGCAGGAACGTGGACGAGGCCATCGCCCTGACCGTTTCGCTGCTGGACACGCTGGGCGGGCTGCTTGCCGGGTACAACTGGCGTGCCGTGCTGGCCAAGGGCGGACCCAAAGCCTGGCTCAATGCCGCAACTGGCGCCACCGCATACCTGCGCGACCCGGCGGCACCGGGGAACGCGCCGTCGGAATCCGAAACTCTCGCCTCCCGCTACCGCCGGCATAGCGGGCAGCTATCCCGAGCCTGGGCGCTGTGCTCCGGCTCGGCGGCGATGGAAACGCTGCGGCTGGATGTGCAGATGTACGAGGAGATCCGGGTGTGGATGGCGAAGTTCGACGCCGCCGACCGTCAGGCATCCGGGGCTCCCATCCCCGCCGACATCCAGCGGCTGCTGGGGCTGCTGATTGACGGGGCGACGACGTCGGGCGAGGTGCTGGACATCTATGCGGCGGCCGGGCTGCCGAGGCCGTCATTGGACGACCTGACGCCGGAGTTCATTGCCAAGACGAAGACTGCGCGGAACCCGCAGCTGGCGATCGAGGCGCTGCGCAAGCTCGTGTCCGAGGAATCCGTGGCCACGACCCGGAATAACATTGTGCGCCAGCGCGCGTTCTCCGAGCGGATCACCGAGCTCATGCGCAAGTACACGAACCAGCAACTGACATCGGCCGAGGTTATCGCCGAGCTGGTGGAGATGGCGAAGGAAGTGGCTGCCGAGAGCGACCGCGGGAAGCAGTTCAGCCCGGCGCTCAACTCCGACGAGCTGGCTTATTACGACGCCGTTGCCACGAATGATTCCGCCGTGGATGTCCTGGGCACCGGCGTGCTGGCGGACATTGCCCGGCAGCTGGTGGAGGTCATGCGGCGCGACATCCGCACCGACTGGACCGTGCGCGACGACGTGCGCGCGAAACTGCGCTCCTCGATCAAGCGGCTGCTGGTGCGCAACGGCTACCCGCCGGACAAGCAGCCGGATGCGATCAAGCTGGTCATGGAGCAGATGGAATCCATGGCTCCGCGGTATGCGGAGGAGCGGGCCTCGGTGTAGGCATCGCGTGGCCTCTCTTGGCAGCCCGGCGGTACCGGCACCTGCCGCTGGGAGGCAACTGCCGCCGTCGAACTCCCAACTCCCAAAAAAGT
This sequence comes from Arthrobacter stackebrandtii, assembly GCF_017876675.1. Lineage (NCBI taxonomy): Bacteria > Bacillati > Actinomycetota > Actinomycetes > Micrococcales > Micrococcaceae > Arthrobacter > Arthrobacter stackebrandtii. The sequence goes on along the minus strand of NZ_JAGIOI010000001.1, from coordinate 2,191,023 downwards.
TGGGAGTTAATTGGGAGTTGGGACTTTGGGAGGCGTGGCGGAGCCTGGAACGGGCACTTCGGGCACCATTCCCCTGGCCCTGCGCACGGTTAATTCACAACCGTGCGCAACCGCCGGGGTGGCGCACGGTTCCGAATTAACCGTGCGCAGGCGTGGTGGCCGGCGGCGAGCGCGGCATGCAAATGACCCGCAAAAGGCAGGCCGGGCGCCCATAATATGCCGGCGGGGCGCTACATCAGACCAAAAGCTCCCCGCATCCCTTGCGGCGGCCGCGGCCATGGGCAAGGGTGGAGGCATGACCACGCTCCCAGTTGCAGGCGGCGCCCAATCCCTGCTCAGCGCCGCCCGGTTGGCCGCGACGGATCCGGCGGAGCGGGCTCGCGCCGCCGTTGACCGTTCCGGCTTCGATCCCGGCGAGGTCCCGGACGGGGTGGTGTACGCGGAAACTGTGGACGACGTGGTCCAGGCCCTGCAATTGGCAACACGTCACGGCGTCCACATTGTGCCGCGCGGCGCCGGTACGGGCCTGGCAGGTGGATCCTCCGCAACCCGGGGCACCGTGGTGCTGGATGTCAGCCGCATGAACCGCATCCTCAGCATCGACCCCGAGGAGCAGCTGGCCGTGGTGGAGCCGGGCGTGCTCAACGCGGAGGTGAATGCCGCGGCGGCCGAGTTCGGGCTGTTCTACGCGCCGGACCCTGCCAGCACGGCGATCTGCTCGATCGGCGGCAACGTTGCCACGAACGCCGGCGGCATGTGGTGCGCCAAGTATGGGGTGACCCGCGAGGCGGTGCTGTCCCTGCAGGTGGTTTTGGCAGACGGCCGGATCCTGAAGACCGGCCGCAGCACCATCAAGGGCGTCAGCGGCTACGACCTCAACTCCCTCATGATCGGTTCGGAGGGGACCCTGGGGATCGTTGTCCAGGCAACGCTGCGGCTGCGCCCCAAACCCTTGCACACGGCCACCACCGCCGCTTATTTTGCGGACGCCGCATCCGCGGCCCGGGCCGCCTCGGCCATCATCGCGGCCCGCATCCAGCCGGCCATCCTGGAGTTCATCGACGGCGGGACCCTCGCCGCGGTCGATGCGATGATGGGCACCGAGCACAGCAGCCGCGGGGGCGCGTTCCTGCTCGCCCAGACCGACGGCCACGGCGCCCTGCTGGAGCAGCAGGTCCTTGTTGAGGCCATCACGCCCTTCGCACTGTCCATCGAACAGACGGACGACGCCGGCCGGGCCGCCGAACTGGTGGCCGCACGGCGCAACGCGATCCCCGCACTGCAGGAGCTGGGCCGGGTCTCCATCGGGGACATCGGGGTGCCGCGCAGGAAGTTGGCCGAGGCCATTGACGGCCTGGCGGACATCTCGCAGCGGACGGGCGTGCGGATCTTCGTGGTGGCACACGCCGCCGACGGCAACCTCCACCCCATGGTGGTGGTCGGCCACGACGAGTCCATCACCGAGGGCCCGGCCAAGGAGGCACTCGGCGAGATGTTCCACCTGGCGCAGCGGCTCGGCGGCACGCTGACGGGCGAACACGGGATCGGGGTGCTCAAGCAGGACTGGCTCGAAGAGGAAGTGGGAAGCCTGTCCCTGGAACTGCAGCACAAGATCAAGGCCGTGTTCGACCCCCTCGGCATTCTCAACCCCGGCAAGGGCATCTGAGCCACGCCACCGCCCCGCGCTCGCCCCGCCCGCCCAACCCGGGCACCCGCCGTCGAACATCCCAGAGGGCATCCCAACCAGCCCCCCGAACCCGACGGTTGGCATCGCATTCACGCGCCGTTCACCCCCGGCGCCCCTTTCCGTCGCCCGGCCCTGCCAATGTTGCAGCATCGCACCCCCTCCGGAAGGTTTACCGTGTCCAACGCCAAAAAACTCCTGCCCATGCTCGGCCACACCCGCGGCAAGCGCAGCGCCGTCACCTGCGCCCTGAAATGCGACAACGCCTGCTCCAAGGCCGTCTGCAACACCTCCACCAACAGCTACTTCCGCGACATCGCCTCGGCGGAATTCTCGCGCCGCTCCGCCATGGGGATCGGCCTGGCGGGCGCCCTGAGCGCGGCCGTTTTGGCCACGGGCCAGGGTGCGCTGCCGGTGAAGAACGACGACGGCCCCAAGGCTGCCGCGGGCAGGCTGGCTTTCGCTCCCATCGCCCCCGTGGATGCCGCGGTGGATGCCTTCAATGTCCCGGCCGGCTACGACTGGTCCCCGATCATCCGCTGGGGCGACCCGTTGTTTGACCACGCCCCCGACTTTGACTTTGCCAACCAGACGCAGGCGTCGCAGGCCGGACAGTTCGGCTACAACAACGACTACACGGACATCCTTCGCCAGCCCAACGGCAAGAAGGGCCTGCTGGTCTGCAACCACGAGTATGTGAACCCGCAGATCATGTTCCCGGCCGCGCCCGCCAACGAGTGGCAGGCCCAGTCCCGCCGGAACATCTTCCGCAATGCCGTGGGCATGTCCGTGGTGGAACTGGAGCGCGAACACAAGGGCACCCCGTGGGAGTACATCCGCGGCGGCAAGCTGAACCGTCGCATCACCATGGACACCCTCTTCGAACTGACCGGCCCGCTGGCCGGCTCCGACCTGGTCAAGACCCTCCGAGACCCGGAAGGCCGCCAGGTGCAGGGCACCCTGGGCAACTGCTCCGGCGGCACCACCCCGTGGGGCACCATCCTCTCCGGCGAGGAAAACTTCAACGGCTTCTTCCGCACCAACGGCACCAGCGCCGAGGACCGCCGCTACGGCCTGGCCAACGCCGCCACCGGCATGGGCTGGGAGCAGGAGGACCCCCGCTTTGACGCCCGCGGCACGGACTTCCGCAACGAGCCCAACCGCTTCGGCTACATCGTGGAGATCGACCCCGAAAACCCATACTCCGTGCCGCGCAAGCACACCAGCATGGGCCGTTTCAAGCACGAAGGCGCCAACGTCATCATCGCCAAGAACGGCAAGGCAGTGGCCTACTCCGGCGACGACGAGCGCTTCGACTACCTGTACAAGTTCGTCTCCAAGAACAAGTACAAGCCGAACAACAAGGCGCACAACATGACGCTGCTGACCGAAGGCGACCTCTACGTTGCCCAGTTCACCGGCAACTCGGCCGTGGAGATCGACGGCTCCGGCACGGTCCCCGCCGACGGCGCCTTTGACGGCACCGGCACCTGGCTGCCCCTCGTGGTCAACGGCAAGAGCGCCATCGCCGGCATGGGTGTGCAGGAAGTCCTGGCCTACACCCGCCTGGCCGCGGACAAGGCCGGCGCCACCAAGATGGACCGCTGCGAGGATGTGGAGCCGAGCCTGGCCACCGGCAAGGTCTACGTCGCCTGCACCAACAACACCAAGCGCGGCCTCCCCGGCCAGGCACCTGCCGACGAGACCAACCCGCGCGCGGAAAACCGCGACGGCCACATCGTGGAAATCACCGAAACCCGCGGCGACTCCACGGCCACCACGTTCAACTGGACCCTGCTGATGCTCTGCGGCGACCCGGCCAAGAACTCGGAAACCTACTTCAGCGGCTTCCCGGCGGATAAGGTCAGCCCCATCTCCTGCCCCGACAACCTCGCCTTCGACACGGCCGGCAACCTCTGGATCTCCACCGACGGCGCACCCTCCGTGATCGGCTACAACGACGGCCTGTTCAAGGTTGGCCTGGAAGGCGCCAACCGCGGCAACGTCCAGCAGTTCGCCTCCATGCCGCGCGATGCCGAAACCTGCGGGCCTGTCATCCACGACGACGAGTCCATGGTGTACGTCGCCGTGCAGCACCCGGGCGAGGACGGTTCCTACGGCAAGCACACCTCCTACTTCCCGGACTACGTCGCTGAAGGCACGACGCCGGCACCCGGCCAGGTGCGCGCGCCGCGTCCGTCCGTGGTCCAGATCTTCCCGGCCGGCGCAGGCACGAAGCCGGGCAAGGGCAACGGACGCAAGTAGGCCACCCCCCACCAGCTCTCCGTCAGCTCGTAATTTACGCCCTTTGAACGCCCAAGAATGGCCAAAATTGCGAGCTTACGGACCGCATCACGGCCGGTGCGCCGCATGTGGTGCCACACCTGTCGTCTGGCGGCCACCTCCTCCGCGTCGGGGCATTGGGAATGCCTCCACCACCTGGCGCGCAGGCCATTGTTGACCTGGCAAACTCGAACTTTTGGGCTCTTCGAAAGTTGAAACAGCAGCCAATGCGACTGTGAGCCGCTGCAAGAATTGGAACGGCAGCACCTGCGATGAAAACACTGGTTTCATCGCAGGTGCTGCCGTTTCATCCGTATACATCGCCAGTGCTGCAGGCTCAACCTCAGCCGCGGATGCCATGCCGGCCGGCGCCGTGCGGCCCGGCAACAATGCTTCATTGTGGGCCCCGGAGTCTACGATTGAAGAAGCATTCACCGAGGGCACTTGGGAGCAGCAGCCGTGGACTATTTTTCAATCAATGCCCTGCGTGAGGGCCACGCGGGGTGGTCGCTGCTCCGCGCCCAAAACGCTCCCCTGGCACTGGCGTTCTTCATGGCCGCATTCACGGGCCCCAACCAGCGAAACCTGGGCCGCCAGGACCTCATCGACGCCCTGGACGATGTCCTCTTCGCACTGCGGGATTCCCTCGGGGAGGACAAGTTTCCTCGCAGCGCCGGGGAGTACCTGGACGACTGGGCCGAGCCGGGCAGGGCGTGGCTGCGCAAGTTCTACACCGACGGCCAGGACGAGCCCGTCTACGACCTCACCGCCTCCACCGCGGACGTCATCCACTGGGTGGAATCATTGCGCGGACGTGACTTTGTGCCCACACAGTCCAGGCTCTCCAGCATCTTCAACCTCCTCAAGACCCTCGTCCACGGATCCGAAACGGACCCTGAGGCCAGGCTGGATGAACTGCAGCGCCAGCGCGACGACATCGACGCGCAGATGGAGCAGATCCGCTCCGGCGACATCCCGGTCATGAGCGGCCCCGAGGCCGTGGACCACTTCCACCAGCTCACCACCTCGGCCAAGGAGCTGCTCTCCGACTTCCGCGAGGTCGAGGCCAACTTCCGCAAGCTGGACCGCAGCCTTCGCGAGCAGATCTCCCTGTGGGAGGGCGGCCAGGGCGATCTTCTCGAGACCATCTTCTCGTCCCAGCAGGACATCAGCGGCTCACTCCAGGGGCGCACCTTCCAGGGATTTTGGGACTATCTCATGTCCCCCGCTCTGCGCACGGAATTGCATGAACTCCTGGAGCGGGCCACCCGGATCGAAGCACTTGCCACGCAGGACGGCCTGGCGCAGATCACGTCCATGCAAAAGGATTGGCTGCCCGCCGTGGAACAGACCCAGTCCACCGTCCGCCAGCTCTCCGCCCAGATCCGGCGCCTGCTCGATGACAAGGTGTTCCTGGAAAACAAGCGCATCATGGCCCTGATCCGCAACATTGAATCCGGCGCCGTCGCGGTCCGGGGCACCCCGCCCACAGGCCCCTTTGCCGAGCTTGCCGGCCATGACGTCCCCGTGGCCCTGCCTTTTGAGCGTCCACTCTATGAACCCAGCCGGTCCACCCCCATCGATGATTCCGTGGGTGTCTCCGAGGACCTCGGCGTGGATGCCAACGCCCTCTTCAACCAGTTCTACGTTGACACGGCACGCCTGGAGGCCAACATCGACGCCGTTCTCGACGGCGCGGAACAGGCCACCCTGGCGGACATCGCCGATGCCTTCCCGCTCAGCCAGGGACTTGCGGAAATTGTCAGTTACTTCCAGCTCGCCACCGAATCCCCCACGGCAACCATCGACCCGCACGCCGCCCAAACCCTTTCCTGGACGCTCCCCGACGGCAGCCTCCGCGAAGCCACCGTTGAAAAAGTCATCTTTGTGAGGCCCTCATGAGCTACGCCGACCACCTGCAGGACACCCTCGACGCCCCGGAGCCGGCGGACCGCACCCCGGACGGCCTGCCCCTGGTGGTCACCAAGCTGTTCAAGGGCGTGGTGTACCGCGACGCGGATGAGAAACTGTGGCAGCGGCTCATGGAACGCTCCGCCCAGGCCCGCGACTACGTGGCCGTGCTGGGCCTGGAACTGGTGCTCGACGACGCCGAAGGCTTTGCGTTCCTGCGCTCCTCCCCGGATGCGGACCCCGAGCTGCCCCGGCTCATCCCGCGCCGCCAGCTCACCTTCCACGTCAGCCTGTTGCTGGCCCTGCTGCGCGCCCGGCTGGCCGAGTTTGACCAGCAAAACAGTGAAACCCGGCTCATCATGACGGCGGCCCAGATCGGCGACATGGTCTCCGTCTTCCTCCCTGAATCCAGCAACGAAGCCCGCATCCTTGACCAGCTGGCCGGCAACATCAAGAAAGTGGTGGAGCTCGGCTTCCTGCGCAAGCTCCGCGGCCAGGAGGGCAGCTACGAGGTGGCCCGCATCCTGAAGGCGTACGTCGATGCGCAGTGGCTGGAGGAATTCGACGCCCGCCTCGCCGACTACCGGGCCGAGCTGGAAGGCCGGCCGGGAAACAAGGGCGGGCCATCCGCCGTCGGACATGGGCAAAAGAGTGAAGAGGCGGCCACGGCATGAGCGCCCAAACGCAGGCGGGCCTGTTCAGCCTTGACGACCTGACCGTTGACGACGCCGGCACGCGCCCGGGCTTCCGGCTTCACCGCCTGGAGCTGCTGAACTGGGGCACGTTCAACAAGGATGTGCGCACGTTCCGGCTGGACGGCGAGAACAGCCTGCTGACAGGCGACATCGGCTCCGGAAAATCGACCGTGGTGGACGCCATCACCACGCTGCTGCTGCCGGCGAACAAGATCGAGTACAACAAGGCGGCGGGTGCGCAGAAGAAGGAACGCTCCCTGATGTCGTACGTGCGCGGCTTCCACAAGAGCGCCCGCAGCGGCATCGGTGATTCCTCCCGGCCCGTGGCACTGCGCGGCCCCGGCACGTACTCGGTGGTGCTGGGCGTGTTCCACAACGCCACCCTGGGCAAGACCGTCACGCTGGCCCTGACACTGTGGGCCACGCAGGAGGCCGGGCAGCCCACCCGCTTCTACTCGATCGCGGAGGGTGAGCAGTCGATCAAGGGTGACTTTGCCGACTTTGGCGCCGACATTGCCAAGCTGAAGCGGCGGCTGCGGGCCGCCGGGACCACCACCTTCGACACCTTTGAGAAGTACGGTGCCGCGTTCAAGCGCCACTTTGGCATCAGCTCCGCCCAGGCCATGGACCTGTTCCACCGCACCGTGTCCATGAAGCAGGTGGAAAACATCACCCACTTTGTGCGCACCAACATGCTGGAGGAGGACGACGTTGACACCCGCATCAAGAACCTGCTCCACCACTTCGACGACCTGAAGAAGGCGCACGATGCAGTGCTGCGGGCCAAGGACCAGATCCGCATGCTGGAGCCGGTGCGCGACCATGCTGCCCGGCACGCGTCATTGACGGTGGAGTACGACAACTCCCACCGGCAGCGCGAGCAGCTCTCGCCGTGGTTCACTGCCCGGAAGCTGGAGCTCAGCGAAACACACCAGCTTGAGCTGGAACGGGCCGGGACCAAGGTGGCCGGGCAGCAGGCCGAGCTCACCGCCGAGCTGGGCCGGCTTCACCGCGAACTGGAGGAACTGCGCGACGACATCCGCAGCAGCGGCGGCGGCCGGATCGCCGCGATCGAGGCGGAGCTGGCGCGCATGTCCATCGAGCTGGGCGCGCAGCGGGAGCGCTGGACCACCTACTCCGAGGCGGCCACCGTTCTGGGCCTGTTCGAGCCGGCGGACCAGGTGGTGTTCGACGCCAATGCCGCCCAGCTGCCGCATGTGGAGCAGCGCCTGGTCGACAGCAACGCCGAGCTGCAGGAACAGCGCACGGCCCTGGACCGGCAACGTTCCGAATCAGCTGAGCAAGCCCTCGAATTCAAGGACGAGCTCAAGAGCCTGCTGAGCCGGCAAAACCTGCTGCCCAGTTGGCTGATCGCGCTGCGGCAGCGACTGTGCGCCGGAACCGGCATTGCCGAATCCGAGCTGCCGTTTGCCGGCGAGCTGCTCAAGGTCAGGGACTCCGAGGCCGCGTGGGAGGGCGCCGCCGAGCGCACCCTGCACGGCTTTGCACTGTCCCTGCTGGTCACGGGCCAGCACTACGGCCCCGTCAGCGACTGGGTCGATGCGAACAACCTGCGCGCCCGGCTGGTGTACCTGCGTGTCGGCGACAAGCCGTCACCGCGCCCCGCAGCCGCGGGCACCCTGGCTTCCAAGATCAGCATCAAGCCCGGCACTCCACTGCGGGAATTCCTGCTGGACGAGCTGGGCCGCCGCTTCGACCACCAGTGCTGCGACACCATGGCTGAATTTCGCCGCCACCCCAAGGCACTGACCATCAACGGCCAGCTCAAGAGTGGCGGCGGGCGTCACGAGAAGGACGACCGCAAGGCACTCAGCGACCGTTCCACCTACGTGCTGGGCTGGGACAACCACGACAAGATCGCCCGCCTGCGCTCCTCCATGGAACAGGCCGAGGGCCAGGCCAAGGCAGCCGTTGACGGCCTGTCCCGCATCGACACGCAGCTGGGCAGCCTGGGGCGCCAGCAGCGGCTCATCGGAACAGTGACCGCCGTCGGAAGCTTTGCCGAACTCAACTGGCAGGCAACCTCGCGCACCATGGAGGGCCTGAAGGAGGAAAAGGCCACACTCGAATCCTCCAGCGACGTGCTCCGCGAGCTCACCCGCCGCGAGGCGCTGGCGGCCGACAAGGTGGAGGCGGCCAACGGGCGGCTGCGGAAGCTGATGGAACGGATCGGGGCCAACGCAGCGGACATCAAGTCCATCAACGAGCAGATTGCGGACTGCCGCGAATCACTCGCCGAATTCCCCCTGACGCCCGACGCCGGGCTGCTGGCCGAGCTGGAAAAACTCACCGGGGCGGTGCTTGAGACGGGCGGCCTGACATACAAGAACACGGCCAAGGCGGAGAGCCGCGTGCGCGACCGGCTGACGGCCGCGATCGATGCGCTGAACAAGCAGGTGATCCGGTCCTCGGAGGCCACCATCAAGTTCATGGCCGATTTTCGCAACAAATACCCGGCAGAGACCACCGATCTTGACGCATCGCTGGAGGCTGCCGGGGAGTTCAACAGGATCCTGGCCCAGCTGGTGGAGAATGACCTGCCCCGCTTTGCCGAACGGTTCAAGGAATCGCTGACGCAAAACACCATCCATGAGATCGTGGCCTTCAATGCGTTCCTTGACGCCCGCAGACAGGACATCATCTCCCGAATCGATGAGATCAACGAGTCGCTGGCCCGGATCGAATACAACCCGGGCCGGCACATCCAGCTGGAGCCTCAGGCCACCACGGACCCGGAAGTGCGCGAGTTCGGCACGGACCTGAGAGCATGCTCGGAGGGGTCGATCGGGGCGCAGGAGCAGTATTCGGAACAGAAGTTCCTGCAGGTTGAGGCGCTCGTCGAGCGTTTCCGCGGCCGTGAGGGGCGCACCAACCTTGACGACCGCTGGACCGCAAAGGTCACTGATGTGCGCAACTGGTTCACGTTTTCCGCCTCGGAAAAATGGACGGAGACCGGCGAGGAGCACGAGCATTTCACCGACTCCGGCGGAAAGTCCGGCGGTCAAAAGGAGAAGCTGGCCTACACCATCCTGGCTGCCGCCCTGGCGTTCCAGTTTGGGATTGCGGCAGGGCCCGGCAACCAGCGGTCCTTCCGGTTCGTGGTCATTGACGAGGCCTTCGGGCGCGGCTCCGACGAGTCCGCGCGGTACGGGCTGGAGCTATTCAAGCGGTTGAAACTGCAGCTGCTGATCGTCACGCCGCTGCAGAAAATCCACGTCATTGAGCCGTTCGTTGCGAACGTGGGGTTTGTGGCCAATGAATCCGGCGCGGATTCGCAGCTGCGCAACATGACCATCCAGGAATACCGCGACGAACGGGAAAAGCGTGGCCGTTAAGGGTTCCGGCCGCACGGCCGGTTCGGGAACCGGCTCCGGGACAGCTGCCAGGGCGGGCGGACTGCCCGCGTGGTCATCGCCGGCGGATGTCCGTGCTGCCTCGCTGCGTTCGTGGAACAGCGGCGAACTGCTGCGCGAGGTGGGCGCACCCACAGGACTCCATCCCCGCCGTCGGCCATTGAAGCATCCCAGCGCCACCGCGCTGCGCACGCACTATGCCCAGGCTGCGGACTGGGCGGCGCTGTGGGATCCAGCGCCGCAAGGCTGTTCCGTGGAGCGTGTTTCAATCGGTGCCAGTACCATTGGGGCGAACCTGCTGCCGGCGGCCGTCGTGTTTGAAACTGCCGCGGACGAGATCGCGTTTCTGGGGCTGGCGCGAGAGGCCGCCCGCTTTGCCGACCTGGCGCGGCAGGTGGCCGGCGTTGATGCGGGTCTGGCGGAATGGGCCCGGGCTCGGCCGCTGGAGCTGCTCCGGAACGGCGAGAATGCGGTGACCGCGGCAAGCGTGGCCGTTTGGCTCGCGGAAAATCCGGCACCCGGTATTTACCTGCGGCAGTTGTCGCTGCCCGGCGTGCACACCAAGTTCGTGGAGAACCACCGGAGGCTCATTGACGGGATGCTCGGCGTGTTGGCTCCAGACCGCGAACTGTCCGGCAAGAACTACGCGCGGCGGCACGGCTTCCTCGCCGCGCCGGACCGGGTGCGCGTGCGTTTCCTGGACCCTTCCACCGCGCCGGCCGCCGGATTGCTGGACGTGGAGCTGACAGCGGCGGGGTTCGCCGGGCTGCGCCTGGATGTGGAGCGGATCGTCACCACGGAAAACCTGGTCAACTTCCTGGCCCTGCCGCACATGCCCCGGACGCTGGCCGTGTTTGGCGGAGGCTACGGCTTTGAGGGGATCCGGGATGCGGCGTGGATCCGCGGAGTGGAGCTGCTGTACTGGGGCGACCTCGACACCCACGGATTCCACATCCTGGACCAGCTGCGCTCACACCATCCGCACGTGCGCAGCATCCTCATGGACGAGGAAACCCTTCTGGTCCACAGGGACTTTTGGGTCCGAGAGGGCTCCCCGACCCGCGCGGCGCTGCACCACCTGTCCGCCGAGGAGTCCCGCGTGTACGAGGGTCTTGTGGCAGGCGAGTTTGGCCCTTCCGTCCGCCTGGAACAGGAATTGCTGGACTGGGACTGGGTGCTCCCCCGCCTGCGCTGACAACGGCTCCCCGTCCTCAACCATCCAGCGGGTATTTGAGGTACTGGCTGTCCGGTCCGGGGGCAGATAAGTCAGGCCCGGGGGCAGTTATCGCATTTCGCCCCCTGTGCAACCGTGGCGAAATACGATAGCTGCCCCCGGCCTCTGCAACGGACGTCACGAAGGGGTGCGGATTGCAACAACACCCCCCAGGGCACCGGCCGCACCATCCAGCCAAACACGGCGGTGCCGCGGGCACCCGGGCGAGCAACGTCGTCGTGCGGTCAAGGACGCTGGCACACTCTTCGGTAGAGTCGTGGCAAGCGAAGGAACGGATTTGGGGAACATGAAGAAACTCTTGGCAGCACTGGCCCTTGCAACCATGGCACTCTTGGGCGTGGCCCCGGCAGCCACGGCATCCGCCCCGCCAACTGACATTGTCGTCGAAGACGGCGCCGGCATCCTGTACCAGCCCCAGCTGCTGGCGGCCGTGCAGGACACCAGGTTCCACGAGCCCACGAAGGTCGCCATCGTGACGATCGCGGGCCAGGCCGGCACCGACAAGCTCAATTCCGATGTCCTCGAGCTCGCCCGCTCACAGCACCCGGAATGGATCACTTCGGACGGACAGAAGTGGGCCGACGGGCTGTTCATCATGGCCGTGGACCCCATCGCCCGCAAGGTTGGCACCTACATGGGCGAGGACCGGAAGGTGTCGCTGTCGAAGCAGGAGGCCATCCAGGAGGCCACGAAGGACCTCTTCCGTGAGGCCCAGTGGACCGACGGCACCATCGCGGGCGTCAAGAAGGCCGCGAAGCTGATGAACCAGCCTTGGTACCAGTCGGCAGGATTCATCATCTTCTCAAGTATTGCCGGCGGGATCGCCGCCCTCGGCTTCGGCACCCGGGCCATAATCCGGGCAAACAACCGGAGCAAGGCCGCCGCGAACCTCAAGCGCGGGGACGCCGGCTTCGCCAGTGTCAGCCTGGACCTTCCCGTCACGGAGCTGAACGCCAAGACCATCCCGGCGTCATCCACCTATGGCGCACTGGTGCTGGAAAAGTACCGCAATTTCAGCACCCTGTACGCCGAGGCCAACGGCCTGAACCAGCAGTCGCACGCGTTCAGCAAGAAGGACCTTTCCAAGGCGGCCAACGTCAAGGTGACGGGCCAGTATGCCGACCTTGCGGAGGAGCTTGACCGCCTCGACGACGTCATCGCGGACACCAACACGCTGCTAAACAAGTACCAGGGCTGGGGCGCCGCATGGGACAGGCAGACGGAATCGCTGGCAGACGACATGGCACGCCTGCCGGAACTGCTGTCCCAGGCCGAGGCCCAGGGCCTGCCCAGCACCGCGGCGTTGGCGTCCTTCCAGGCCCAGCGGACGCAGGGGCTGCAGCGGCTGTCCGCCGACGTCCAGGCCGGGGCCATCACCCCCGACGCGGCCCTGGACGAGCTGCGGAACATCCACGTGGAGCTGACAAACCTCCTGGCGCAGCATTCGGAGGCCATGATCAACCTCTACGCCAAGACCGGCTCCGAACGCTCCTCCATGCAAAAAGCCATGGACCGCAGCCGGCGCGACGACATCGACCGCCGCCCCGCAACCATCCTCGGTTCCGTCTCCGCCTGGAACATGTTCTACCCCGTGCATGCCTTCAACACCGGCTACATCAGCGGGCGGTCCGCCGTGGACACCGCACGCACGTCCGCCAGTTCGGGCGGCAGCAGCACCGGCTACGGTTCCAGCGGGGGCAGCTTCTCCGGTTCCGGCAGCTCCTCAAGCTTCTAGTCCGACGGCGGACCCCGCCTGGGTGCCCGGCCTGCCAAAAAGTGCTGCAGCGTCCGCAAATTCGGCCGTTTATGTGATGCGGCGTCCGTGAAAACGGCGGCTTATGTGATGCGGCATCTAGGGGCGGTGGGCTTCGGGGTTGACGGCGTGCGGGGGCAGCTCTCCCTTGGCCATCGCGATGGCGTTCCGCGCCGCCAGTACGGCCATCTTGTTCCGCACGGGGGCCGTCGCGCTGCCCACGTGCGGCAGCAGCACCGTGTTGGGAAGTTCGGCCAGGCCCGGTGCCAGCGCGGGTTCATTTTCGTAGACGTCCAGCCCCGCCCCGGCGATCACGCCGCTGCGAAGCGCCTGGACCAGGGCCGCCTCGTCAACGACCGGACCGCGGGCCGTGTTGATGAGGAAGGCCGTGGGCTTCATGGCCGCCAGCACGGCGGCATCCACCAGGTGGTGCGTGGATTCGTTGAGCGGCACATGGATCGAGAGGAAATCCGCCCGGGCCGCGACGTCGCCCCAGGGCAGCTGCCGGACCTTGCCCGCAAACTCGCCCAGCTCGGCGTCGGACACGTGCCTTTCGGCCGGGGGCCTGGGCGAAAAGACGACGCCCATGCCAAAGGCCAACGCCCGGCGGGCCGTGGCGCGGGCGATCCGGCCGAACCCCGCCAGTCCCAGCACCTGTCCCGACACGTCCGCCCCCACCATCAGTTCCGGCGTCCACCCCGTGAACCCGCCGGAGCGGACCAGGCTGTCAGCCTCGATGACCCGGCGCGCCGTGCCGAGAATGAGCAGCATGGCGATGTCGGCCGTGGCGTCGGTCAGCACGCCCGGGGTGTTTCCCACCAGGATCCCACGGGCGGTGGCCGCCGGCACGTCGATGTTGTTGAACCCCACCGCATAGTTGGAGACGCCGCGCAGCCTCGCCGCGGCCAGCAGCTCCGCATCCACGCAGTCGCCCAGCCGCGAGAGCAGGACGTCGTAGTCGCCGCTGGCGCACAGCGCCCTCAGCTCACCGGCGGAGGGGACGGCGGGCAGCAAGGTGACCTGACCGGCGTCGTGCAGCAAGTCCAGGCCGGCGGCCGGAATGCGTTCGGTGACCAAAAATCGCGGTGCCATGCGGGTTTACTCCTTGAGGTCGACGGCGCGTTCCGCGGGGGCGGCAGCAACGGGCTGCTCGGCCGAATCTTCAATGTACCGCTTCGCGTTGATCATGACGGCGCCGGTCATCATGACCGCGATGCACACGCCCAGCATGGCGAAGGATGCGGTCCAGGATCCGGTGGCGTCGTGGATGGTGCCGAAGAACAGCGGGGCTATGCCGGCGCCGGCATAGCCGATCCCCTGGCTGAAGCCGGACAGCACCGAGGAGCCGTGGGTTGTCCGCGAGCGCAGGTTCACCATGAGCAGGGCCGTGGCGAAGGTGCCCTGTCCCAGCCCGGCGAACGTCACCCACAGCCAGGTCCCGTCCAGCGGCGAGAGATACAGTCCCAGGTGCCCGGCAGCCCAGCAGAGGGCGAACAGGCTGATGGCCAGGATCGGGTTCTTCATGCGCGGCACCCACAGCGGCACGAGCAGGCTGACCGGCAGGCCCAGGATGGCAAAATACGCCAGCGCGGTCCCGGCCGTTGCGGCGTCCAGGCCCTGCCCCGACAGGTAGGGCGGAAGCCACGTGAAGTACACGTAGGTCTGGGCGGAGTTCCCGGCCAGGAAGATCGCCAGCCCCCACGCCACCGGGGACCGCCACGGACGCAGGCGGGCCTCCGGGGCGGGCACGCCGGGCGCTCCGGCTGCTCCCGCCGCACCAGCGGGCCCGGCACCCGGGGAACCAGCCTGCCCGCGGCCGGTTCCGGCGTCGAGCCTGCGGTCCCGGGCAAACTGGGTGATCCACGGCAGCAGGACCAGGAAGCTGACGGATGCCCACAGCCCGACGGACACGCGCCAGCTGCTTGCCTCGGCCACGGGGACCGCCAGCTGCGGGCTGATCGCCGTGCCCACGGCCAGCAGCGTCACGTAGCCGGCCGTCACCACGCCGACCCGGTCGGGGAAGTACTTCTTGACGAGCGGCGGCAGCACCACGTTGCCGATCCCGTAGCCGGCCATGACCAGCGCGGTCAGGGCCAGGAAGGGCCACACGGAGTCGGTGGCGGCCCGGCCCAGCTGCCCGGCAATGGCCAGCACGACGGCGGCCACCAGCGCCTTTTCGAGGCCGAAGCGGCGGATCAGCGCCGGCGTGACGAGACCGAAGATGGCGAAAACAAGCGGCGGCAGCATGGCCAGCAGGCCCGTGGTGGTGGCGTCGAAGCCAAGTTCCCCGGTCAGCTCGCCCAGCAGCGGCGGCACCACGGAGACGGCAGTGCGCAGGCTCAGGGCCATGACCAAGATGCCCAGCAGGGCGCCAATGCGGCCCGTCCACGGACGCTTCTGCAGAAAATTGTTCACCGCCCAACCCTAGCCAATGCATGGCAGGCGGTTCGCCCCAGCAGCGTGCACGGGAGAAAAGAGGGTCCGTCCGCCCCTGATTGGACTGGCGGACGCCACAATATTTCTGCAGGATCATGCCGAATTGGCGGATGCAGGCATAGTATGAGTCACAGTGTGCACCGGCCGCGGCAAAGGAGACCACCTTGGACGTTCGTGAATTGGGATCGGCCCTGCGAGCCCGTCGCCGCGCACTGAACCTGACCCAAAGCGAAACGGCAGACCTCGCCGACGTCTCCACCCGCGTACTCAGCGACCTGGAAAACGGGCGGGAAACAGTCCGGCTGGACATTCTCACCGCCGTTGCAGGAGCCCTGGGCATGAGCCTGAACCTGCAGGTGAACACACCATGAAGAACCTGGAATACGCCAAGGCCGTCACCGATGCGGTCATCTACAAGAAGGGCCGCCCCGCCGCGACCCTGACGCGGCATCCGGGGCTGGGCGTGGTCTTCGCCTACCTGCCCGAATACCTGAGCAACGGCGGCCCCGCCATCGCCTCCACCCTTCCCGTGCTGGATGTGCCCGTGAACCTGGGCCACGGCAACGTCCCGGCGTTCTTCGCCGGACTGCTGCCCGAGGGCGAACGCCTCGCCAAGCTGCGCTGGGCCGTCAAGACCACCATCACCGACGAATTTTCGCTCCTGCTGGCCGCCGGGGAGAACCCCGTGGGAGACGTGCAGATCGTCCCCGCGGGACATGCACCGGAGGCCATCGCGCCGCTGCTGGCCGTCACCAACACCATGCCGGGCACGGTGTTTGCCGATTTCGCCGCCATCCCCGGCCCCGTGGACCTCAGCGCCCTGGCCGGCCTGCAGGACAAGGTCACCGCCTCCTACAAGCACGACAAGGACCCCTCGCGCTCCTACATCCTGAAATTCAACGACGGCAGCCATGCCCGCCAGGTCGAGACCGAATTCCTGCTGCTCACCAAGGCCCGCGCCCTGGGCATCCCGGTTGCGGAGGCCCGCCTGGTGCACGACGGCGCCGGCCAGGCCGCGCTGCTCGTCTCGCGTTTTGACCGGTCCCCGGGCGGGCCGCTTGCGGTTGAGGACGGCGCGCAGCTGATGGGCCTGGTGCCGGGCCGCAAATACTCGGTGCCCAGTGAGGCGGTGGCCTCCGCCGTCATCAACATGTGCTCCTCCCAGGCCCTGGCCGCGCGGAACATCTTCCTGCAGTTCCTCTTCGCCTGGCTCACCGGCAATGGCAACCTGCACGCAAAGAACATCTCCGTGCTGCAGCAGCCCTCCGGCGAATGGCGGCTGGCCCCCGCCTATGACCTGCAGTGCACCCTCGCCGCAGAGATCGAACAAGGCTTCGCGGCCGGCGTGCCCGGAGGCATCCTGACGGAGCTGATCGACGGCGACCCCTCGCGCGACCCCGGCATGGCACTGCCCGTGGGCGGCAGCGCCGGCAGCCGCACCGGCCTTGACCGCCGGGACTGGCTAAGGTTTGGCCGCAGCCTCCACATCCCGGAACGGCTCGTGGCCAAGTGCATCGACAAGGCCCTGGCCGCCTCGGAGATGACCACGGCGGAACTGCCGTTTGAGCGAGAGGTGAGCGCCGCCGTCGTGCGCGTCCTGGACATCCGGCGGACGGCACTGGAGAAGTAGACGCCTGCGGTGCCGGAGGGCGCGGCCCGCGGCGGGCCTTCGAAAGTTCTTTTACTGACGAAATGACGCTAAAATGTCTCTATGCCTCGAATTGCCGCCCCCACGAACGCGGCGCAGCGCGCGCAGACGCAGCGTAAAATCCTGAACGCCTTTGGCGAACTGCTGTTTACGCACGGTTTGCCCGGTCTGACCATGACCGACGTTGCCAGGACCGCCGGCGTGGGAAGAACCGCCGTCTACAACTACTTTGCCGACCTCGAACAGCTCCTGGTGGCCTACGCGCTGGATGAGACCGGCAAGTTTGTCATCGAGCTGAAGTCTCAGCTGGACGGGCTGGAGAATCCTGTCGACCGGCTCGCCGTGTACGTGCGCGCGCAGCTGGCCGACCTCACGCGCCGCCACCTGCCGCCGGGCCCGGCCATGCGCTCGGTGCTCTCCAGCGAGTCGTTTGAGAAGCTGGGCGTTCACGTGGGCGAGCTGAACACGCTGCTCATGGACATCCTGCAGGACGGCATGGACCAGCAGTACCTGCCGCCGGCCGACGTCGACGGGCTCGTCCAGCTGATCCACGGCTCCCTGACGGCCAGCGCCTCGCGGCGCAATGCCGACACCCCCGACGAGGAGCGGATCGAGGCCGCCGTCCGGTTCATCCAAGCCGGCGTGGGCGCTTCCTTCGACGGCGAAGGGCACCCGGTCAAGCTGGCCTAAGCCCGCACTCGGGACCTCCACGGCGCGGCCCGGGCCGCGCCGGACCTCCGTAGAATTCACCTGCGTTCACGTCGCAACCCTTGTCGAGAAAGCGTTTTCTCTGTAGTGTCCTTTGTGGCGCCACCGCAGTGACCGGCATCACAGCTGCTGCCGGGGCGGGCGCCGTCCATTCCAATGACGGAAGAAGGAACATGCGAAAACACGGTAAATATCTGGCCATTTCCGCAACCTTGGCGGTGGCAGGCGCCATGGTCATCTCGCCTCAGGCAGTGGCGGCACCGGGTCCGCTGGCCGACGCGGCAGCACAAACAGCCAGGACCCCGCTGGAGCGCCAGGTGCTCGCTCCGGGCGACGGCTGGGCCTCCTTGGGTCCGGGCACAACCGGAGGCTCGGCCGCAGCGGACGCCAACGTGTATGACGTCTCCACCAAGGCTGAATTGCAGGCGGCCTTCGCCAGTGCGGGATCACTGCCCAAAATAGTCCGGGTCCACGGCACGATCAGCGCCAACACAGCGGAGGACGGTTCGCCCATCATCTGCGAGGACTATGCCGCAGGCACCGGCTTCAGCCTGGAGCAGTACCTTTCGGACTTTGACCCGGCCACCTATGGAACCGGCCAGGAGCCTGACGGTCCGCAGGAGACTGCCCGGCGGGCCGCCGCCGGCAAGCAGGCCAAGTCCATCCGCATCGACATCCCCAGCAACACCACCATTGTCGGCGCCACTGCCCACAGCGCCGTTGAAGGGGCGGCCCTTCGGATCAACGGCGCCACCAACGTGATCCTGCGCAACCTGTCCTTCCGCGACTCGGCAGACTGCTTTCCCGCATGGGATCCAACGGACGGCGACGAAGGGAACTGGAACAGCGAGTACGACCTGCTGCAGGTCATCAACCAGTCCACGAATGTATGGATTGACCATTCCGAATTTACCGACGCACCCCACTTTGACGATGAGCAGCCCCTGTACTTCGGCCGGCCCTACCAGGTGCACGACGGCGCCGTCGATGTCACCAACGGCTCCGACCTAGTCACCATGTCCTTCAACCGTTTCGCCGACCACGACAAGCTTCTGCTGATCGGTTCCACCGACTCGCCCACCCGCGGCGACCCCGGCAAGCTGCGCGTGACGATCCACCACAACACCTTCGAGAACATTGGCCAGCGCGCACCCCGCGTCCGCTACGGCCACGTGGATGTCTACAACAACCTCTTCAAGGAAAGCGCCGCCAACAGCCCGGTCCCCTACGTCTACACCCTGGGCGCCGGCATTGAGTCCCACCTGTATGCCGAGGCCAACGCGTTCATCCTTCCGGAGGGCGTCAACACCGCCGGCATCATCTCCCGCTACAAGGGAAGCACCATCGCCACGGTCAAAAATGCCGTCAATGGCAAGGTCGTGGACCTCCGCGCAGCCTACAACGCAGCAGCGACGCCGGAGAACCAACTGGCCAATGACACCTCCTGGAAACCTACGCTGCGCACCAAGGTGCACCCGGCACAGGCCGTCCCGGGCATCTTGAACGGCACCACCGGCCCCATCTACACAGCAGGGGGCACCCCCTGATGGCCGCAATCATGCCCAGCCGCCGCACCGTCCTGGCCACTGCCGCACTGACAGCCGGCGTCCTGGCCTGCTCGGGAACCGGGGCCGCCATGGCCACCACCCCCACGGAGACCTCCCAGGGCAAGCCCCGCACCAAGCCGGTGATTTTTTTGGTGGGCGACTCGACGTCGTCGGCCTATCAGCAATCCGAGCGCCCCTGGGCCGGCTGGGGCCAGGCACTGCCACTGCTGCTGGGTCCTCAGGCCACGGTCCTTGACATGGCCTGGTCCGGCGCCTCCTCCAAGAGCTTCGCCGACACCGGCATGCTGGACCGCGTGCTGGAGCTGCTGCAGCCCGGGGACCTCTTGCTCATCTCCTTTGGCCACAATGATGAAAAGGTCGGTGACCCTGCACGCGGCACCTTTCCGGACACCACGTACAAGGAGTACCTGGCCCGCTACGTTGACGGTGCGACATCCCGCGGCGCCACACCCGTCCTGGCCACACCCGTGGAGCGTCGCCGATTTGATGGTCTTGGCAATGCCCGGGATTCCCATGGCGCCTACCCGCAGGCCATGAGGGAACTTGCCGCGGCGACGGGCACCGCGCTGGTGGACCTGACGGAATCGTCGCTTGCCCTGTGGCAGTCGCTGGGGCCGGAAGGGACCAAGTCGCACTTCCTGTTCCTGGAACCCGGGGCGCATCCGCAATACCCGCAAGGGTCCGAAGACAACACCCACTTCCAGGCGGCCGGGGCGCTGGCGGTGTCCCGGTTGGTGGCCCGTGAGATGCAGGAGCGGCGCATTGTCCCGCCGGGATGGTTCCGGAACCTCGACGGCGGCTTGGATCCGCTGCTGGAAATGTACTGGCCCGCTGAACGGCCGGTGGACCTGCCGGTGCTGCTCGACGTCGGGCCCGGCAAGCCGTTCGCCACGGTGCAGTCCGCCGTCGACGCCGTTGCCGCCAACAGCAGCCAGCGGACAGTGATCCGGATCCAGCCCGGCAACTACCGTGAGGCGGTGCGGGTCCCCAGCAACAAGCCGCGCGTCTCCTTCGCAGGCCAGGGCGCCCGACCCGAGGACGTGGTGATTGTCTACAACAACGCCTCCGGCACACCCAAACCGGACGGGAGCGGCAACTTCGGCACCTCCGGAAGCGCCTCCGTCCGGATTGACGGGCCGGACTTCACGGCCCGGAACCTCACGTTCAGCAACGATTTCGACGAGGCCGCGAACATGGACATGAAGGACCGCCAGGCAGTCGCGCTGCACATCACGGCGGACCGGTCGGTACTGGCCAATGTCAGGTGCCTGGGCAATCAGGACACCTTGCTCGTCAATTCACCGGGCGTGGGTGTCCAGGCAAGGTTCCTCTTTGACGGCTGCCATGTGGAAGGCGACGTCGACTTCATTTTCGGCCGTGGCACCGCAGTGTTCAGCGGCTGTGAAATCCGTTCGCTGGACCGCGGCTCGGCCAGCAACAACGGCTATGTGAGCGCCGGCAGCCTGGACCTGGCAATCCCCTATGGCTACTTGTTTGACGGCTGCCAGCTAGTTTCCGACGCCGCCAAAAAGTCCGCACACCTGGGGCGGCCGTGGCATTCAGGCGGGGACCCGCGGGCAGTGGCCCAGGTGCTGTACCGCGACTGTTGGCTGGGCGCCCACATTGCCGACTCGCCGTGGACGGACATGGGCGGCTTCTCCTGGCGGGAGGCCCGCTTCCACGAGTACAACAACCGCGGCCCCGGAGCCAGGGTGACCGCAGACCGTCCGCAACTGCCCAAGTCCGCGGAAGGCAATTTCACGGTACAGAACTACCTGCAGGGATCCGACGGCTGGGCTCCCCAGCTGGCAGGCACAGCGGCCGACTGCAGCGTGGTGCCGGCCGGGGCGGGCGTGTAGCCGCGGCCATGGAAGGGTCCGGTTCCCGGCGGGCCGGGCCCCCTCCAAGTCGTTGGATCCGCGTTTGTCCTTGCTTCGGGTCTTAGGGCGTTCCACCCATGCCGCCGGAGCCGTTGCACCGGTTATTTCGCAGGAGCTGCGGCCGGCAGGGTCGCCTGGGCTGTTGCCGGGGCAGTCGCCGGGGCGGTTTTTTTCGGGGCCAGGCGCGGGCAGGAGAGCACACCGGGCGTTTCGTCCACCTTGGGCACCGCCACAAAACCCGCAAATGAACCGGTCAGCACCACATCCACGGTGCTGTCCTTGCGCTCGTCCTGGACATAGTCCGTGTTGGGCAGGTTCCGCTGCAGCGCAAACGCAGCCGCATGGCCGGACGGGCCGGAAATGATGACAGCCGGTGCCGAATATTGGGTGCGGCCGTTTGCCACGGTCTTGACGGTGAAGCCGCGCTTCTTCAGCTCTTCGGCCACTGTCCCGGCCCTGCCCTCTTTCGTGCTGGCGTTGTAGACGTTGACGCTCACGCTCTTGTTTGCGGGGTAGTCGAGCTTCTCTGAGGGGCAGCTTTCCGGCGTCGGCGTAGGCTTGCCCGGCCCGAGTGTCAGCTCGAGCTCGCCGCGCTGGATCATCCCCGCCAGGACCAGGCCAGTCACCAACAGGGCCAGCAGCAGCACCAGCACCACCCCGTGCGTGATGCGCCGGCGCACCGCGCCGGATTCCAGCTCCGTCGATTCGTGATCGGGAAACGCCTCGGCCAAGCCGCTGCCGTCCACAATGTTGTGCCCCCGCGAGGACGTCCCGTCGTTGTTCTTCTTTCGCTGCCGGCGCAGCTCGTAGGCGGTGTCCTTGGCCTGCCTGCGCGCCTCACGCTCCTCCTTGCGCCGCTGCCGGGCGGTGAGCAGGACGTCGTCGTCCGTCACATGGGGCAGGTGCCCGGCAGCATCCGCCGCACCAACGGCCGCCTTCACTGCCGGGGTTTCCTTGCCTTCGGCCGGCTTCTGCGCCGCGGCCGCCTTCACACCTGAGTCGTCCTGCTTTCCCGGTCCTGTGGCAGCTTCCTCGGCGGGCGGCCTAGTCATCGATCACCAGAACCCGGGCGTGCAGGATGGTCCGCTGGTGCAGGGCCGTGCGCACGGCACGGTGCAGCCCGTCTTCCAGGTAAAGGGTGTCGTGCCACTGGACCACGTGCGGGAACAAGTCTCCAAAAAAGGTGGAGTCCTCGGCCAGGAGCGCTTCAAGGTCCAGCTGCGCCTTCGTGGTCACGAGGTCGGCGAGCCGGACCTGTCGGGGAGCGACGCCGGCCCAGTCCTTGGGCGTGACGTATCCATGGTCAGGGTACGGGCGATGGTCGCCAACTGCTTTAAAGATCACACTCTTCAGCCTAGGGACTGCAAGCAGCTATTGGAACTGCTGTCCATATGTGCCGCGGGTGTGTTGCGAAAAGGTTATGCAAAGTGGCCCTGCTGCGCTCGGGCTGCAACCATGGGGGCATGACTTTGACCCAACCGCCTCTCGCCCTGCTCCTCGACGTCGACGGCCCGCTCGCCAGCCCCGTGACCCGCCGCGTGCCTGAGGACATCATCAGCACACTGATCGGTCTCGTGAACCGCGGCATCCCCGTCATTTTCAACACGGGCCGCTCAGATGCCTTCATCACCGACCAGCTCATGGGCCCCATGCTCGACGCCGGCCTGCCCGCGGGTTCCGTGGTCCACGCCATCTGTGAGAAGGGCGCGGTCTGGTTCAGCTTCACCGCCGACGGCCCCGGCCCCATCCACGTGGACAGGGAGCTCGCCATGCCCGCAGCCTTCGGCGACGACATCCGCGCCCTCGTGGCCCGCAGCTACGACGGCCACATGTTCTTCGACGAAACCAAGCGCGCCATGGTCTCCGTGGAGCAGCATGTTGAGGTTGAGAGCGCCAGCTACCTTCTTGAGCAGGCCAAGTTCGACGCCGATGCGCTGGCTTTGCTGGCCGCGCACGACCTGGGTGCGACCCGCCTTGAGCACCGCGCCCCGGCGTCTGCCGGCACGGTCGACTACCGGGTGGATCCGTCCATCATTTCCACCGACATCGAGTCGGTGCGCCTGGGCAAGGATCTCGGTGCCAGCCGGGCCGTGGAACTGCTGGCTGCCCAGGGCATCGTGCCTCAGGCGTGGCGCACGGTGGGCGATTCCCGCACCGACTACGCCATGGCCGACTGGCTGCACCACCAGGACCACGCCGTGGAGCATGTGGACGTGCGCCCCGCCGAAGGCGTCCCCGCCAAGCCGTACCCGGTGCGGACCGCAGCGGATCTGGGCTTGGGCGGGGACGTCATCAACGACTTCGCCGGCGGCGCATTCCTCAAGTCCTGGCTGGACGCCCTGGCCTGACCGCTCTCGGACCGGATTCCTCCCCGTCTCGCTCCGTCTCGACGCTGTCGCAGCAATGGCTGGAAATTCGGCAACGCCATCGCACTTGATGCGACAGCGTTGGAGAAAAACCGGCCATTGCTGCGATGGGGTCCCTTGGGGGTGCCGACGTGTTGGGGAGCGGCAACGGGCGGTGCCGCCGTATTGGCGGCTGGGCGGCTACTCGGCCAGGGCCGACTCCACCGCTGCAATCAGTTCAGGTGAGTCCGGCGTTACCTGGGAGGCGAACCGGTGCTGCACAACGCCGTCGCGCGTAATCAGGAACTTCTCAAAGTTCCACTTGACCGGCTCCGCGCCATTGCCGGTCAGGGCCGCGTAGATGGGGTGGGCGCCGTCGCCGTTGACTTCTGCCTTTTCGGCGAGCGGGAACGTCACGCCGAAGTTCTTGCGGCAGAACTCCACGATCTCCTCCGCCGTGCCCGGCTCCTGGGCGCCAAACTGGTTGCAGGGCACGCCCACCACGGCCAGGCCCTGGGCCTGGTACTTCTCGTGGAAGGCCTCGAGTGCGTCGTATTGCGGGGTGAAGCCGCACATGGAAGCCACGTTGACCAACAGGACTGCCTTGCCGGCGAGGTCTTCGAGGGTGGTTTCGGTGCCGTCGTTCAGGGTCAGGGGGATGGTGTTCAGAGTTTGAGTAGTCACACCCCGAGTCTAGGACTTTCCGGGATGGCTGAGCCGGTGCTTGCGCATTAATCGACGAAAGGCCCGGAATCTTAGCGATTCCGGGCCTTTCATTGGCGGAGGATGGGGGATTTGAACCCCCGAGGGCGTTAACCCAACACGCGTTCCAGGCGTGCGCCATAGGCCGCTAGGCGAATCCTCCAGCTTGCTGTGCAAAACACGGCAGGTTCAAGAGTACCTGACAATGTGCCGAAGTCACGAATCGAAGTGCTGGTACGTGATGCACGCCATGTTTTGGGGGCTCCGGGGCGGCTCTTGCCGGGGTGGAAGGGTGCTGCTTTTGGGCGGAAATAAGGGCAGTACGGCCCCGTTCAAGCCCTACTGCCCTGATTTCCCCCCGAGGTCTTCGCGCGAAGCGGACCACAATATTGGGAAAGCGCCACCTTGCGGCGGCTACATGATGTAGAAACGGTGCTCCCGCCGTGACTACAACACACCAGCGACTTTACAACAAGCGTGTGGCTCACGTGTGCCGAAACCTCCAATTTGGCAATAATTGAGCCAAAAGGACAGGCCCTAGAGCCGACCGGCTATCAGAAACGGCCATACCCCTGAAGCCTGGCGGTCGGGGGTACTCGCGGCGGAGGTTCTGGGCGGGGACTTGGGCCATGGCGCAGTGTGCAGACGGAAAGCCGGGCAGGTCGCAGTGCGCGCCATTCCAGAGACATTGCCGGCCCGGACGCGTGGACGGCTGCGGCAGTGGTGCCCCAGCCTCCCAGGCGCCGTGACGGCAGTCCCCTTAATGGCCGGTGACTCGCATTTCCATCGCAGCAGTCACGAACCCGGCCAGTGCAAACGCGACGGCAAGCACCACGAGAAGGAACTGCTGTCCGGCATGCCTGTGCGTGCGTTGGGTGGAATGGGTGGAAAATGCTTCCATGCGCACCAGCGCAGAAATGCCGAAGGCAAATGCTGCCACCCAGAAGAGCCACTTGAAGATGTCATAGTCCGGCATGATCTTCACCCCTTTACTCGCCCCGCTCCGCTGAGAGGCGCGGCGGCCCAAGGCTGCATGTTCGTCGAACGATTTAAGGTGCCCCTGTGGTGAACGTATCACCGGCGCAGCAAAATTGAAACAGCTTCCCCGCGGCAACACCACGGCCACCGCACGGCCGGCTCCGTGGCAGGCCCGCCACCTGGCCTCTCCTTCCCCTCCGCCCCAGCCCGGAAGGCCTGATTCGTAACTGGGCGGCAATGTCAGGTAAGCTGATTCCCGGCCCCTCATGTGGCGTCATCCTGTGAACTCCCCCAGGACCGGAAGGTAGCAAGGGTAAGCGGGCTCTGGCGGGTGCATGGGGGGTCTTTATTTATCCCCAGATGCCCCCGAAATCGGGCCTCCACGCGGAATTTTGTCAGGCGGATTAGATAGGGTTAATACCGTGAGCGCACCAACAGCCCTGTATCGCCGGTATCGCCCGGATTCCTTCGCCTCTGTGATTGGCCAAGAGCACGTCACGGCGCCCCTCATGGCTGCCCTGGAAAAGAACCGCGTCAACCACGCCTACCTTTTCTCCGGCCCCCGCGGCTGCGGCAAGACCACCTCGGCCCGCATCCTGGCCCGCTGCCTGAACTGCGCCAAGGGCCCCACCTCCCACCCCTGCGGCGAGTGCGACAGCTGCATCGAGCTTGCCCGCGGCGGCGCCGGCTCCCTTGATGTCATCGAAATTGACGCTGCGAGCCACGGCGGTGTCGACGACGCCCGCGACCTCCGCGAACGCGCCACCTTCGCCCCGATCCGGGACCGCTACAAGATTTTCATCATCGACGAGGCCCACATGGTCACCTCGGCAGGCTTCAACGCCCTGCTGAAGATCGTGGAAGAGCCGCCGGAGCACATCAAGTTCATCTTCGCCACCACCGAGCCCGACAAGGTGATTGGCACCATCCGCTCCCGCACCCATCACTACCCCTTCAGGCTGGTGCCGCCGGAGCCGCTCATGGCCTATTTGGCACAACTGTGCGAACAGGAAAACGTGGCCGTTGCCCCCGGCGTCCTGTCGCTCGTGGTGCGCGCCGGAGGCGGCTCGGTCCGCGACTCCCTCTCCGTCCTTGACCAGCTGATGGCCGGCGCCGGCGAATCCGGCCTGGACTACGACCTCGCCGTCGACCTCCTCGGCTACACGCACTCCTCCCTGCTGGACGACGTCGTGGAGGCCCTCGCCGCGGCCGATTCCGCCACCGTCTTCAAATCAGTCGACCGGGTCATCCAGACCGGCCACGACCCCCGCCGATTTGTCGAGGACCTGCTGGAGCGCTTCCGCGACCTCATCATCGTCCAGGCCATGCCCGAAAGCGCCCACGCCATCCTGCGCGGCACCCCGGACGAGCTCATCGCCCGCATGCAGACCCAGGCCGCCCAGCTCGGCGCCGCCGAACTCTCCCGCGCCGCCGATGTCACCAACGCCGCCTTCAACGAAATGACCGGCGCCACCTCACCGCGCCTGCACCTGGAACTGCTCGGCGCCCGCCTGCTCCTGCCCGGTGCCGATTCCTCCACCCGCGGCATGGCAACGCGCCTGGACCAGCTCGAACGCCGCCTCAACTACGCCGGCACCCCCAGCGCACCCGCCGGCAGCGCCCCCGCACCGTCAAGCAGCGCACCGGAACAGTCCATCCCTGCCCCGTCATTCACCGCGCCAGGCACGACGGCGGCACCCGCCGATTCGTCCGGCGGCTCTTCCGGCGGCGGCCTGGCTGCCGTACGGGCACAGCTGGCCCGTGCCAAGGAGGCGGCAGGCGCCGAGGTGGCGGCCCGGCACACCCCCGGGGGTTCAAACCCCCCATCCTCCGCGGCACCGGAGCAGACACCCGCAGCGGCAAACGCTTCCGCCGCTGCGGTGCAAGCCCCCGTGGCGGCACCGCCGTCGGGCATCCAGGCCCAGCCTCCGGTCCCCGCACCGGAACCCTCGCAGTCCGCACCGTCGCCAAACGCACCATTCACCCCCACGGGCCGCACCTGGGACGACCTTCCCACCCCTGCCGGCACCCCTGTGGCAGAGCCCACCCAAGCGGCCGCACCCCAGCAGCCGGTCCAGCAGCAGGCACCCCCGGTTGCACCGCAGCACCAGGCGGCGCCGACCGCACCCGCCGCATCGTCCAGCCCGGCACCGCAAGCCGCATCGGCTGCGCCGCCGGCCGAGGCCTCGGCACCGGCACCCACGGGAAACCCTTCGGGCATCGAGGTCATCCGCCGCGCCTGGCCGGAGATCCTGGGATCCCTGCGGAACATCCGCATGGCCTCGTGGGTCATCGTGAACCAGAATGTGGTGCCGCAGACCTTCGACGGCAAGGAGCTGCGTGTCGGCCTGCCGTCCACCGGGCTGATCAGCACGTTCAGCAACGGCGGCCACCTGCAAAACCTGCAGCAGGCCATCAACCAGGTCCTCGGGTTGAGCATCTCCATCCTGCCCGTGGACGGCGAGGCCCCGAAGGCGAGCGCTGAGCCAAACCCAAAAGTACAAACTGGTAGCCCTTCGCCCCGGCGCGAAGGGGGCACCGGCCATGCCGGGGGCACACCCGTTCACCCCGAACCGGCCGCCCGGCCCGGGACCGCTGCTGCGGGCCCCGTAGGCAGCGCCGTTCCGTCGGCTCCCCCAGCGGATTCGCCCGTGTATTCCGCCCCCGGCCATGTTCCCGCGCCCGCTTCCGGTGCCACGGCCCAGGCGGCACCGAGCCAAGCCGTTCCTGTTCAGGCTGCACCGGCGCAGGCCGCACCGGAACCACTTTCCAGGCAGCAGGCCCAGTCACCGGCGCCTTCCCCGGCGCAGGCCCCTGCGCCCCAACAGGCGTGGGACGGCCCGGCCGAACCCGCCCCGGCCTGGGACGAACCGTACCCGGACCCCTACTCCGATGACCCCGGATACGCCGCAGCGGAACCCTTCATCGGCGAAGACCCCTACGCTTCCGTGCCCTTCCACGGCGAGCCCTCCCCCGGCGCAACCCCCCAGTCGCAGGGTTTCGCGGCAGGCACCTCCGCCGGGGTACCCGCAGCCCCGGCCGTCCCGGCACTGGAACACGACACCACGGCGGCACCGTTTGTGCACACCGCGCCCAAGGTTTCACCGATCGCCGCATGGACCACCGGCTGGGACATGCCCTCGGACACTCCAACCACTGAGCCTGAGACCCCGGCTGCCCCCGAGGCCCCGAGGCGCAGCGAGCTGCTGGCACAGCAGATCGCCGCACAGTCCGGCCAGCGGGATGCTTCTCCGGCACCCCAGGACTGGGGCGTTTCACTGGGCCAGGGCCGCCGCAATGACGTGGCCGACCCCGGCTGGGGCACCATGTCCGACGC
This sequence comes from Arthrobacter stackebrandtii, assembly GCF_017876675.1. Lineage (NCBI taxonomy): Bacteria > Bacillati > Actinomycetota > Actinomycetes > Micrococcales > Micrococcaceae > Arthrobacter > Arthrobacter stackebrandtii. Next base: position 2,162,487 of record NZ_JAGIOI010000001.1, on the reverse strand, counting down.
ACCCGACTGGGCCCAGGGCGGAGCTGCCGCAGACACGGCACCGGCCCCCTCCCCGGCCGGCGGCTTCACCACGGAACCTGCCACCCAGGATGCAGCGTCCGGCGCACTGCCGGCGTCAGATGTGCCGTTCAACGCGGCCATGCCCGTGGACGGACAGCCGCTCGGCGCCTCGTCCGCCTACCCCACTCCGTCGTCCTTCAGCCCGCCCGGGCAGCCGTCTCCCGGCCAGCCGGGCGGAGAGGTGCCGGACCAGCAGCAGGAAGCTCCGGCGTCGGGCATGGAAACAGGCGGAAAGCTGAGCATGTACCAGCGCCTGTCCAACAGCTCCGAGGCCCAGGCCGGCCGCGCGAAGGCACCGTCCGTCGCGGCGGAGGTTCCCTACGTGGAGGACGTGCCCAGCCCGGACGACGTCACGATCGAGGAATCCGGCGTGGTGGGCCAGGCCGCCGTGGAGCGTATTCTGGGCGGAGTGCTGGTGGAAGAGCGCCCGCTGAATCCCGGCAACTAGCCCACACCATTTTTGAACCAATAGACAAGAGGCATCGTGTACGAAGGAGCAGTTCAAGAGCTCATTGATGAGCTGGGGCGCCTGCCGGGGATCGGGCCGAAGTCGGCGCAACGGCTCGCGTTCCACATCCTTGAGGCGGACGGCGACGACATGAAGCGCCTGGTCCGCGCCATCACGACGGTCAAGGAGCGGGTGAAGTTCTGCACCGTGTGCTTCAACGTCACGGAATCGGAGCTGTGCAACATTTGCCGCGACGAGCGCCGCGATCCCACCGTGATCTGTGTCGTTGAGGAGTCGAAGGACGTGCTCGCCGTGGAGCGCACGCGTGCCTTCCGCGGCCGCTACCACGTGCTGGGTGGCTCCATCAATCCAATCGCCGGGATCGGGCCGGACCAGCTGCGCATCCGCGAGCTGCTGACGCGGCTCAACGACGCCCAGATCCAGGAAATCATCATCGCCACGGACCCCAACCTCGAGGGCGAAGCGACCGCAACCTACCTCTCGCGCATGCTGAAAACGCTCGGCATCGCCGTCACGCGCCTGGCGTCGGGGCTGCCCGTAGGCGGCGACTTGGAGTACGCCGATGAGGTCACCCTGGGTCGCGCGTTTGAGGGCCGCCGCAACGCCCTCACATAAATTCGAAAGTACAGTTGATGCCGATCACGCGCGTCAGCATCGGCATCAACTGTACGTTCACGGGCGGGGCGGGTGCCCGGCTGCCGTTCTCCCCCTACCCCGCGCTGGCGGCCGACTGGGCGGACAACTCCGCCAGACGCTCCCTGGTGGGGGTTCCCGCCGTGGGCACGTACAGCACAAAGTGCAGGTCAGGCACGTCGGAGGGCACCAGCCGGTGCTGCTCAAAGACCAGCTCCCCCACCTGCGGATGGATGAACACGCGGCGCCGGGAGGAGAAGTTCAGGACCACGCGCTCGGCCCAGATGCTGGCAAACTCCGCGCTGGCACCAGCCAGCCTGTCCACCAGCGCGGTGTGTGCCTCGGACCCCAGCCTGAGCCCGGCCTCGGCACGGAATTCGGCCACGAAGTTCCTTGAAGTGGTGTCCCAGTCGGGGAGCATCTGCCGCAGCTGGGGGTCGGTGAACACCAGCCAGAGCAGGTTCCGGCCGTCCGGGTCCACCTCGGAAATGTGCGAGTACAGCCCTTCATAGGCGCTGTTCCAGCCGGCAATGTTCCAGTCCGGGGCGACGGCAAAGGCAGGAAAATCCCAGGCATCCAGCAGCGCCTGCAGGTGCGGCGGCATGTCCTCGATGGTGGCGGGGCCGCCGGCCGGGACGGCGCCGTGTCCGCCCAGTGCCAGCACATAGGCCTGCTCGGCCGCGGTCAGCCGCAGCACCCGGCCAATGGATTCCAGGACCTGGCGCGAGGCGTTGATGTCCCGTCCCTGTTCCAGCCAGGTGTACCAGGTGACGCTGACGGCGGCGAAGGCGGCAACCTCCTCGCGGCGCAGGCCCATGGTCCGACTGCCGATGGGCGGCAGCCCGTGCTCCGCCCGAAGCAGCCCGGCGCGGCGGTCGCGGAGAAACTGGGCCAGCTCACGCCGTCGTTCTTCATTCATACAAGCAAAACTAGCACTGCCACTACTAGTAGTGACGCCGTCTCCGCAGAACGCCCGGTTTGCCAATTAAGCAACCCGATTGCTGGTTAACTGGTTGCCATGCCTCCATTACGTTCACGCACAGTCACCCACGGCCGCAACATGGCCGGCGCCCGCGCCCTCATGATGGCCTCCGGCGTTGCCAAGTCCGACATCGGCAAGCCGATCGTTGCCGTCGCCAACTCCTTCACCGAGTTCGTCCCGGGCCACACGCACCTTGCCCCCGTGGGCCGGATCGTCTCCGACGCCATCCACGAGGCCGGCGCGATCGCCCGCGAATTCAACACGATCGCCGTGGATGACGGCATTGCCATGGGCCACGGCGGCATGCTCTACTCGCTGCCCTCCCGCGACCTAATCGCCGACTCCGTGGAGTACATGGTCAACGCGCACTGTGCCGACGTGCTGGTCTGCATCTCCAACTGCGACAAGATCACACCGGGCATGCTCATGGCCGCACTGCGCCTGAACATCCCCACCGTGTTTGTCTCCGGCGGCCCCATGGAAGCCGGCCGGGTCACCCTGACCGACGGTTCCATCCGCTCGCTGGACCTGGTCAACGCCATTTCCGACGCCGTTGACTCCTCCGTTTCCGACGAGGACATCCAGCTCATCGAGGAAAACGCCTGCCCCACCTGCGGCTCCTGCTCCGGCATGTTCACCGCCAACTCCATGAACTGCCTGACTGAGGCGATTGGCCTCTCGCTGCCCGGCAACGGTTCGCTGCTGGCAACCCACACCGCACGCAAGGCGCTGTACGAGCGCGCCGGCGCCACCGCCGTCGAGATCGCCAAGCGCTACTACGAGGACGACGACGCCTCCGTGCTGCCGCGCAACATCGCCAGCTTCGAGGCGTTCGACAACGCCATGGCCCTGGACATCGCCATGGGCGGCTCCACCAACACGATCCTGCACCTGCTCGCCGCAGCGCAGGAGGCCGGGCTGAAGTACGACCTAGACGACATTGACGCGAAGTCGCGCCTGGTGCCGTGCCTGGCCAAGGTTGCCCCAAACGTGGCAGGCGACAAGACGTATTACATGGAGGATGTGCACCGCGCCGGCGGCATCCCGGCCCTGCTGGGCGAACTGAACCGCGGCGGGCTGCTGCACACCAACGTCAACTCCATCCACTCCGACAACCTGACGGACTGGCTGGACGACTGGGACATCCGCGGCGGCAAGGCCACTCCGGAGGCAGAGGCACTGTGGACCGCAGCCCCGGGCGGCCAGCGTTCCTCCACCGCATTCTCGCAGTCGGCCGAGTGGACCTCCCTCGACACCGACGCCGCGGGCGGCTGCCTGCGCGACGTTGAGCACGCCTTCTCCAAGGACGGCGGCCTGGCCGTGCTGCGCGGCAACATCGCGCTCGACGGCGCCGTGGTCAAGACCGCCGGCGTGGACGAGTCCATCTGGACGTTCGAAGGCCCGGCAGTGGTCTGCGAATCCCAGGACGAGGCCGTGGAAAAGATCCTCTCCAAGGTGGTCAAGGCCGGCGACGTCGTCGTCATCCGCTACGAAGGCCCCCGCGGCGGCCCCGGCATGCAGGAAATGCTCTACCCCACGTCCTTCCTCAAGGGCCTGAAGCTGGGCAAGGTCTGCGCGTTGATCACGGACGGGCGCTTCTCCGGCGGCACCTCCGGCCTGTCGATCGGCCATGTCTCCCCCGAGGCTGCGGCCGGCGGCACCATCGCCCTCGTCCAGGACGGCGACCTCATCCGCATCGACATCCCCAACCGCTCGCTCGAGCTGCTGGTGGACCCGGTTGAGCTGGACGAGCGCCGCGACCGCCTCGAGGCGACCACCGGCTACCAGCCCGTGGGCCGCGAGCGCGAGGTGTCCGCCGCCCTGCGCGCGTACGGCTCCATGGCCACAAGCGCCGACAAGGGCGCCGTCCGCCACATCCCCGAGGACGTCGTGCTGATGAAGGCCCCGCGCCCGGAGGTTTCCGCAGTCTAGCCACCCGCTGCCCCTCCGTTCCCCTCCGCGACGGCGGCAGGGAGCGGACGCAGTGCTGAAAAGTCCGACGGCGTTCGGCCCACCTGAGGTGGGCCGAACGCCGTCGGACTTTAGGAGCCGGATTGGCTACCTACGCCACCCGCGTCCCCTTGGGCAGCCTGCCGGCCGGGGTCCGCAGCGCCCGCCAGCCAAGGGCCAGGATTCCTGCCGCGACCAGCAATTGCAGGCCCAGTCCCAGTGGCCACAGCGGCATGTTCTGCTCGAGGTGCACCGTCGCCACCTTGCCATTGGCGCAGGGATACGTTGCCTCTGGCCCGGCCTGCGCATAACGTGCACCCTGGCTCATGGTTTCGAACACACCCGTCGGGTAATAGTCACGGCCGTCGTCGGGCCGGTCAGGGTAGGGGATGGCGTCGGCCACCACCACGAACGGGTTCATGGCCAGCATCCACGCAACCCGCTCCGACCGCGGCGATGGCTGTTCCACCAGCGGGCCAAAACAGGCGTACTCGGCATTTTCATCTGTGATGTTCTTGGGCGCGGGTGGTGCCGGATACATCTCCTCGCCACTGCCTTCCACCTCGGGGTCCAGCTCCCCCTGGTACATCTCCATGCCCTTGTAGTAGGTCTGGTTGGCCTGCACCGTGCCGTTGCTCAGCATCATGCCCAAGCCAAAGGCAATCAGCGTGCCAAAGGCCAGCGCCGCCACCGTCAAATATGTCACCACAATGGAGAACAGCGGCCGGTAGGCCAAGGCGGAAATGCCGACTCCCAGGGCACACACCACGCCGAGTTCAATGGCGAGCATGAGCAGGGCAACCAGAATGTAGCCGACACCCAGCCCGCCTTGGGCGATGCCGAAAACCAGGAACGGCACGCTCACCACAAGGAAGGCGAGCGCGGCAATCCATGACGCCAGAAACTTCCCCCACAGGAGCTGCCCGGGCCGCAGCAGGGTCACCTGCATGATGGCCAGGGTTCCGGCGGAGCGGTCGCCGCTGATGGCGTTGGCCGAGAATGCCGGGGCAACAAGCAACCCAAAGAGCAGCACAAACGCCAAAACGGCTTCAAAGATCAACGGGCCCGGGCCAACCCTGCCAAACCCGGGGTCAAAGTTGTAACTGTACTGCGCCTTCCAGCTGATCCAGGTCAGGGCAGTCACCAGCCAGATCAGCCCAAACCAAATGGCCAGCATGATGTACCAGCCGCGGGAGCGCAGCCGCTGGCGCAGTTCCATGCCAACCACCGCCGCCACGCCGGATGTGTAGCGGCCCAGCCTGCCCGGGCCCGGCGCGGGGGCGGAAGCCTGTGGCGCCGGAGGATTCTGGAATGTTGTCATGGCTGTTCCACCTTCATGTTCATGTAGGTCTCTTCCAAAGCGCCGACGGCCGGGGCAAAGGACGAAATGTCCACGCCCGCCCCCACGAGGTCGCGCAGCAGCGCCGCCGCCTGTTCCTCACGCTCCACAGCCACCGTGACGGAGGTCCGGCGGCCCTTGCCGGCCTCAAAAGGCACTCCCAGCCCGGTCAGGGCGGCGGCCAGGGAGGCCGGGTCGAGCGCCGCAATGGCGTAGCTGCGGCCCTGCCCGGTTGCCTGCTCCACGGATTGGGCCAGGACCGTGCGGCCCTGGTTGACGAACACCGCGCCGTCGGCAATTTCATCGAGTTCCGCCAGCACGTGCGAGGAAACCACCACCACCCTGCCCTCTGCGGCCAGCCGCCTCAGGATGCTGCGCAGAGCCACCCTCGATCCCGGGTCCAGCCCCGACGCCGGCTCGTCCAGGAGCAGCACGTCCGGATCGTGGATCAGTGCACGGGCCAGGCTCAGACGCTGCTGCTGCCCCCTAGACAGGACACGCGCCTTCTGGTCGGCCAGCGGGGCGAGGTTGACCAGCTCCAGCAGCGCCTCCACCCGGCCCGCAACCTTGGCCTTCGGCAGGTGGTAGAACTTGGCCATGGTGGTGAGGATTTCCCGGGCCGTCAGCGCCTCCCAGACACCCAGGGTGTCGGGCATCCAGCCAATTCTGGCCCGCGCCGCTGCGGGATCCTTGACCGGGTCGATTCCCATGACGCTGATGCTGCCCTTGTCCGGGGCCAGCAGTGAGGCCAGCATGAGCAGCAGCGTGGTCTTCCCCGCGCCGTTGGGCCCGATCAGCGCCGTGACCTGCCCGGACGGCGCCTGCAGGTCCATATTTACGACGGCGTGCACCGGGCCAAAGCTGCGGGCCAGCCCGGTGGCGCTCAGCCCGCGGAAGGCCTGCGCAGGCGGGGATTTCAGCAGCTGAGGTTCAGGCGGCCGGGAACCGGACGGCTGCTGGGCATCCGGATCAGGCGGCAGTGGCTGGTTCTCGGTCATCGTTACCTCCCTGTGGGGCGCAGTCGCCTCTCGTGAGCCCAGCCTATGGCGGAGGAGGCACCCAAGGCATCATCCCGCCGTCGGACATTGAAAGTGTTATCCGAAAGCATTGGAAGTGTTACCTGAATGAATCGGCGGCGTCATGGACCAGCATGTGGACACTTCAATTCCATGTTCCGGAGGCGCGGGGCTAAACTGAAGAAGACTGCCTTCCGCGCTGATGATGCCGCTACGGCCCCGCGTGCGGCGCGGCGTGAACGGCAGAAATTTTCTTATCCCCGAGCGTTGCGTTAGGTAAGTCAATGAGTGTGCACCCATGAGCCTGATTGTCCAAAAGTACGGCGGATCCTCCGTGTCCGACGCCGCAGGCATTCTGCGTGTTGCCCGCCGGATTGTCAGCACCCAGGCGGCCGGGCATGAAGTGGTCGTGGTTGTTTCAGCCATGGGCGACACCACCGACGAACTGCTGGACCTGGCGGCCCAGGTGTCCGAGCATCCCCCGGCACGCGAGCTGGACATGCTCATGACTGCCGGCGAACGCATTTCCATGGCGCTGCTGGCCATGGCCATCAGCGCGCAGGGCGGGGTGGCGCAGTCCTTCACCGGCAGCCAGGCCGGCATGATCACCGACGGCATCCACGGCAAGGCCCGCATCATCGATGTTGACCCGCACCGCGTCCGGACCGCCCTGGACAAGGGCAAGGTGGCCATCGTGGCCGGCTTCCAGGGCATGAGCCGCCAGACGCACGAGATCACCACCATGGGCCGCGGCGGCTCCGACACCACCGCTGTTGCGTTGGCCGCCGCCCTGGACGCGGACGTCTGCGAAATCTACACCGACGTCGACGGCGTCTACACCGCCGACCCGCGCGTGGTCCCCTCGGCGCAGAAGATCGACAAGATCTCCAGCGAGGAAATGCTGGAAATGGCCGCATCCGGAGCCAAGATCCTGCACCTGCGCTGCGTGGAATACGCCCGGCGTTTTGGGCTGCCCATCCATGTGCGGTCATCTTTCAGCGACAATGAGGGAACCTGGGTGCTGCCCAGCCCCGACGACAAAATCAAAATCTCAGAGGGAGTTGCCTTGGAGCAGCCAATCATCTCCGGCGTGGCCCACGACCGGTCCGAAGGCAAAGTCACCGTTGTTGGCGTGCCGGACATCCCCGGCAAGGCCGCCATGATCTTCGGCATCATCGCCGGGGCGCACAGCAACATCGACATGATCGTGCAGAACATCTCCACGAAGGGAAGCGGCAAAACCGACATCTCCTTCACCCTGCCCATGGTCGAGGGCGAGGACGCGCTGGCGGCCCTGCGCGCCCGGCAGGACGAGGTCGGCTTTGAAGACCTGGTGTATGACGACAAGATCGGCAAGCTGTCCCTGATCGGCGCCGGGATGCGCTCCAACCCGGGCGTTTCCTACCGCTTCTTCAAGGCCCTGTCCGACGCCGGCGTGAACATCGACTTGATCTCCACCTCCGAGATCCGCATCTCCGTGGTCACGCGCGCTGACCTGCTGGACACGGCCGTGCGTGCGGTCCACCAGGTGTTCGGGCTTGACGGCGAAGCCGAAGCAACCGTGTATGGCGGCACCGGCCGCTGATCCCCACCACACGAAAAAGAACTGACCCGCAGGATTCTGCGGGTCAGTTTTTTTGTTCTCTAGCCGGCCGGCTGTCCATCCTTGCGGACAGCGTAATGGTGGCCTGCTGAATCTGTGTGCTCTTCAAAGTGCGACAGCTGCTCGTCGCTGCTGTTTTCAAATTCATCATGGCGATGCACCACGGGGGAATCCATGTCACCTTGGTCGGCGGGGCCGAAGACCTTCTGAAACTTATCAGTGGCATGCATCATCTTGGTCACGAACTTTTCACCGCTCGTCATCATCAACACCCCCTCTCCACAGGAGAACCATGTGTGCGAGACACATCCAGTTTACGCCTGAAAGTTGGCAAAGGCACGGGAATCCGCGGCCTAGGAGGAGGGTGCAGGAGTCTATCGCAGGGACTGGTCGTTGGGGTCCCTGGGCACCAGGTACGTGCTTCCGTCGGCACGCGTCACAGTGACAAACTGCACCGAGGCGGCCTGCTGGGAGGCGAGGAGCGCCTTGTTTTCAGGCGTCATTTCATGGTCCAGCGGGCTGCTGCTCGCGGGCCCCAGGATGTAGCGCAGCCGTCCGGTCAGACGCATGAGCCGCTGGGCTGGGTTCATCTTCGGCATGGTGGCAGTCCTCGTGGGGCGGGGGTGGAAACCACCCGGGTGATCATGGCAATGACATCCATAGTACCCTGTTAGTTAGTGCACTAACCAATTCAAGGAAAGGGTGATGGTGGACACCGCAGAGAACGACCTCCTGCTCGAACGCCAGCTTTGCTTTGGCCTGAGCGTCGCCTCGCGCAGCGTCATTGCCGCCTACAAGCCGGTATTGAAGGAACTGGCGCTGACGCACCCGCAGTACCTTGTCATGCTGGCCCTGTGGGAGGAGGCGCCGCGACGCGTGAAGGACATCGGCGGCGCCCTGCTGCTTGAATCCGCCACGCTCTCGCCCCTGCTCAAACGCCTGGAAGCCCTCGGCTACATCACGCGCACCCGGGACACCGCCGACGAGCGCGCCCTCGCCGTGGACCTGACCCCCGACGGCGCGGCCCTGCGCGAAAAGGCACTCGCCGTCCCCGGCACCATGATGGCCCGGCTCGGACTGGACCGCGACGGCGCCATGGCCCTGCACCGGAGCATGATGGACCTCATCGATGCCGCAACCCACGCCGATGACCGACAATTGAAGGCATGATCCCCGCCCTCCAAGCCCTGGCACAGGATGCGTGGCAGGCACAGGCTGCAGCGCACCATGCCAGGGTCGACCGCTACGCAGCCCCCTACCTGGCCCGCCGCTCCGCCAACCAGAAGCACCCCGTCGAGGACTTCCTCTTCACCTATTACACCCAAAAGCCCGGCCAGCTCTCCCGCTGGCACCCGGGTGCCGGTGTGGTTTTGACCGGCCCCGCCGCCACCGAGCGCCTGGGCTGGAAGTTCTACAGGGAAGCTTCCGACGGCGAACGCGAGGCGAGCGGGGCACCCAGCCAGGGTCCCGCCGTCGTGCTTGATATGGAAAAGTTCAGCTCCGGACGCAAGGAGGCGCTGGACTTCGCCGCGATCATCCTGGGCCGCACGGCGGCGCGGCCGGCGAACTTTGGCTGCTTTGGGCTGCACGAATGGGCCATGGTCTACAAGCAGGAAGCCAACGAGGTGCGGCACGAGTACCTGGAACTGCGGCTGGGATCGACGGACACGGACCGGGTGGTGGAGGAGAACCGGATCCGCTGCACGCACTTTGACGCGTACCGCTTCTACACCCCGCAGGCCTCTGGCCTGAATGAACTGGCGCCGACGCGGGAGAACCAGCGCGACATGGAGCAGCCGGGCTGCCTGCACGCGAACATGGACCTGTACAAGTGGGCCTACAAGCTCTCGCCGGCGCTGCCCAGTGAACTGGTAATGGACTGCTTTGAGCTGTCGTGGCGGGTCCGGGCCATGGACATGCAGGCCTCGCCGTACGACCTCGCGGCGTGGGGGTATCCGCCGATTGCGATTGAGACAGCAGCCGGGAAGGCCGACTACGTTGCGGCGCAGCGCGGGTTTGCCGCCGAGGCGGCGGTGCTGCGCGGGCGCCTGGCCTCGGCGGTGGCGGCCATCACCGCCCCCTGACTTTTACGCCACCAGCACCCACAACACCCCTCCCCCTCCAACGCGGCATCAGATAAGTCACTGTTTTCACGAACGCTGCATCACCCAGTGATGCAGCGTTCGCATTATGGGGCGCTTATGTGATGCGGCGTTGACCGGGGCTGCCGGATGGACCTAGTCTAGTTCCACCCATCAATAATTTAGTTTCACATAACGAGAATTGAGGCCACCCATGTCGACCCCGCTCACCATTGGCCAGCCCGCGCCCGGATTCAGTCTTCCCGACGCCGGCGGAAACACGGTGTCTCTCGGCGACTTTGCCGGGCGCCAGGTCATTGTCTACTTCTACCCAAAGGCTGCAACCCCCGGCTGCACCACGGAGGCCTGCGATTTCCGTGACAGCCTCGAAGCCCTGCAGGCCGCCGGCGTGGACGTCGTGGGCATTTCCACCGACGGACCTGAGGCCCTGCGGGAATTTGCCAAGGACTTCGAGCTGAACTTCCCACTGCTCTCCGACGCCGACCACCAGGCAGCGGAAGCGTGGGGAGCCTGGGGCGAGAAGGTAGTGAACGGCAACACCGTCACCGGCACGCTTCGCTCCACCATGCTGGTCAATGCCGACGGCACCATTGGCCGCGCGGAATACAATGTCAGCGCCGATGGCCACGTGGCGCGCCTGCGCGCAGAACTGGGCTTCTAACCCTCCACGAGCCTCACTCGAACCCCAAACTCAACGGCGCTTCGGCGCGGCATCCACCGAAGGCCGCGCCGAGGCGCCGCTGCGCGCCCGGGGCGGCAGCCGGAGTGGCGGGATTGGCCATTGCCCACCGCGCCCGCACCTGACGCCGGCACCGGAATCCCGGACCCCTGTTGACAATCGAAATGTGATGCGGTTCACTATTCATACGCTGAAATAACAGTTCCACGATGCGAAATCCATTTTTCACTTCGCATAGCCTACGCCGTGGATGCCAGCAGACAAATCGCAAGGACCTACTTGCCATGCTGTTGAAAGTATTCAACGAATCACCGGAAGCCGCACTTGCGGCAGAACTGCGCCCCTGCATCGACATCGACCGCTGGGTTCATGAAATCATCCAAGCCAGGCCGTACGCCTCCGCCGAACACATCCTCGAGCGGGCCCGGACGGCGGCAGATCCCTTCACCGCTGAAGAAGTCGCCGCCGCCATGGCCCACCATCCGAGGATCGGCGAGCGCGCTGCCGGATCGGGAGAGGAGGCCGCGCTGTCCCGGAAGGAACAGCGCGCCATCGACCCGGCCGACGAAACCACGGCAGCCGCCCTGGCCCGCGGCAATGCGGCCTACGAGGCCAAGTTCGGGCGGGTGTTCCTGATCCGCGCCGCAGGGCGTCCGCCGGCCGAGATTCTCGCCGCCCTGGACGCCCGGCTGCACCATTCCCCCGCAGAGGAGGACCTCGTCGTCGCCGAACAGCTGCGTGAGATCGCCCTCCTGAGACTCCAAGGAGTGCTTGACCCATGAGAATCTCCCACATCACCACCCACGTCCTGGACACCGCCCTGGGCCGGCCCGCCGCGGGAGTCCCCGTGGAGCTGCACGCCCGCAACGGGCAGGACTGGTCGCTGCTGGCAAGCGGCACCACGGACGCCGACGGCCGGGTCAACGACCTGGGCCCCAAGGAAGTGGCCGGCGGGAACTACCGCCTACGCTTCGACACTGCGGCCTACTTTGCCGCGACCTCCACGGAAGCCTTCTTCCCGGAAATCACACTCACCTTCACTGTTGCGGACGGCCAGGGCCACTACCACGTGCCCGTACTGCTGAGCCCGTTCGCCTTTTCAACGTATCGCGGGAGCTAGCCATGAACCAGAACAACATCATCCTGGGCGCCAACCAGTTCGGCAAGGCGGAAGTGCGCCTCGTCAAGATCACCAGGGACACGGCGCGCCACGCCATCGAGGACCTCAACGTCACTTCGCAGCTGCGCGGGGACTTTCTCGACGCCCACCTCCTCGGCGACAACGCACATGTTGTCCCCACGGACACCCAGAAGAACACCGTCTACGCGCTGGCCCGGGAGGGGGTGGGTTCCCCTGAGGAGTTCCTGCTCCGCCTCGGCGAGCACTTCACCACCGAGTTCAGCTGGGTCGACGGCGGGCGCTGGGCCGCGGAGCAGTACGGCTGGGACCGCATCCAGGCGCACGGCCAGCCGCACGACCACGCGTTTGTCCGCAACGGCCAGGAGGTGCGCACCGCCGTCGTGGTCAAGGACGGGCCCGCCACCCAGCTCATCGCCGGGCTGCACAGCCTGACCGTCCTGAAGTCCACGGGATCCGGTTTTGAGGGCTTCCCGGTGGACAAGTACACCACGCTGGCGCCCACCGACGACCGGATCATGTCCACCGACGTCGCCGCCCGCTGGCGCTACAACCCCGCAGCCGTCGAGGGCCTGGACTTCAACAAGGCGTACGACGACGTCAAGGCGCTCCTGCTGGAAGGTTTCACCGAGAACTACTCCACAGCCCTGCAGCAGACCATGTTCAACATGGGCAGGAAGGTGCTGGAGGCCCACCCGGAGATTGACGAGATCAAGTTCTCCATGCCCAACAAGCACCACTTCGTCGTTGACCTGGCGCCGTTCGGCCTGGACAACCCCAACGAGGTGTTCTTCGCCGCGGACCGCCCCTACGGCCTGATCGAGGCTGCGGTGCTGCGTGAAAACGCGTCCGACGCCGGTCGCGCCTGGGAGGGCATCGCCGGCTTCTGCTGAGCCGCGGCACCGCAACGAAACCCGCCGCGGCGGGCCGGTGCGGGCACACCAGCAGCAAGGCAGGCGGGGGCGGCAACCCCCGCCTGCCGACAGTGCCAACTCCCAAAGCGGGTTGCCACTTATCAAGGGTAAGCAGACAAGGAGGTCCGCTATGACCAAGAGACCACTGGCAACGGCCACAGTTCCCACCAGGCCGGAAGATGAAAAGCTCGGAATCGGCGCAAGTTTCGCCTATGGATTCCAACACGTATTGACCATGTACGGCGGCATCGTCGCCGTCCCCCTCATTGTTGGCCAGGCCGCAGGGCTGTCCGGCCCCGACATTGGCATCCTCATTACAGCCGCCCTGTTCATGGGCGGGCTGGCCACCCTGCTGCAGACTTTGGGCCTGCCGTTCTTCGGCTCGCAGCTGCCGCTGGTCCAGGGCGTGTCCTTTGCCAGCGTCGCCACCATGGTGGCCATCGTTGGCGGCGGCGGCATCCAGGCGGTGTTTGGCGCCGTCATTGTCTCGGCCGCGTTCGGCCTGCTGATCGCGCCGCTGTTTTCCAAGATCGTGAAGTTCTTCCCGCCCGTTGTCACCGGCAGCGTCATCACCACCATCGGACTGACGCTCATGCCCGTGGCCGCGAACTGGTCCATGGGCGGGAACAAGAAGGCCGCCGACTACGGCAGCGTCTCGAACATCCTGCTCGCCGCCGGAACCCTGGCCGTCGTGCTGGTCCTGAGCAAGCTGGGCAGCGCCACCATCTCGCGCCTGTCCATCCTGCTGGCCATGGTCATCGGCACCATTGCAGCCGTGTTCATGGGCAAGGCCGATTTCTCCCAGGTGGGCGCGGGCGCCATCTTTGAACTGCCCATGCCGTTCCACCTGGGCCCGCCCACCTTCAACGCCGCCGCCATCATCTCCATGCTGATCGTGGTGCTGGTGATCCTGACGGAAACAACGGCGGACATCCTGGCCGTCGGTGAGATCGTCGGCACGAAGGTCGACTCCAAGCGCATCGCGGCCGGGCTCCGCGCCGACATGGCCTCCAGCCTGGTCTCCCCCGTCTTCGGCTCCTTCACCCAGAGCGCCTTCGCGCAAAACGTGGGACTGGTGGCCGTCACGGGCATCAAGAGCCGCTTCGTGGTCTCCGCCGGCGGCGTCATCCTGGTGGTCCTGGGCCTGCTGCCCATCCTGGGCCGCGTGGTCGCCTCGGTCCCGCTCTCCGTCCTCGGCGGTGCCGGGATCGTGCTGTTCGGCACGGTCGCCGCCAGCGGCATCCGCACCCTCGCCCAGGTGGACTACCGCAACAACATGAACCTGATCATCGTGGCCACGTCCATCGGTTTCGGCATGCTGCCCATCGCTGCACCCACGTTCTATGACCAGTTCCCCACGTGGGTTGGCACCATCTTCCACTCCGGCATCTCCTCCGCCGCCATCATGGCGATCCTGCTGAACCTGCTGTTCAACCACTTCAAGCGCGGCAACCCGGAGAACGCATCGGTGTTTGTCGCCGGCACGGACCGCCAGGTCACCGCGGAAATCCTCGCGTCACTGCAGGACGGCGACCGCTGCGAAAACGGCAGGCTCATCGCGGCCGACGGCACCGAGGTCCCCGTCACCGGCGAGATCCCGCTTGGCAATGCGCCCACGCATTAGCGGCTCCTTTCATTCCATGCACGACGGCGGTTGGCCCGCCTTCCCGAGGTGGGCCAACCGCCGTCGTGCATGGTTTTGGGGAAGCCCGCAGGCCTCAGCCGCGCCCCACAAACGGCATGCCGGCTGCGGTGATGGTGAGCTGGCCGATGGTGGCCGAGGCGGGCAGCCCCGCCATGAACAGGACGGTGCGGGCGGCCTCTTCCACGGGAAACGTGGGCTCGACGAGGAGTTCGCCGTTGGCCTGGAGGGCGCCGCGGGCAACATCCAGGGTGGACATGATGGAGGTGGCGGTGTTGCCGATGTCGATCTGCCCGCAGCTGATGCCGAAGGGGCGCCCGTCGAGCTCTATGGACTTGGTCAGGCCGGTGATGGCGTGTTTCGTGACGGTGTAGGCCGTGGACTTGGGGCGCGGGGAATGGGCGGAGATGGAGCCGTTGTTGATGATCCGGCCGCCCTGCGGCTGCTGGCTTTTCATGGTGCGCACGGCGGCTGCGGCACACAGCATGGCGCCGGTCAGGTTGACGGCCACGGTGGCGTTCCAGTCAGCGAGCGAGATTTCATCGACGGACTGGGCCGGGCCGAACATGCCGGCGTTGTTGAAGAGCACGTCGACCCGGCCAGAGCTTTCCACTGCGCGCCGGAAGAGCGCGTCGACGGCGGCCTCGTCCGTCACGTCGGTGGGCACGGCAACTGCGCCGGGGTGGCCGCCGGCGGTGGCCAGCAGCTCCGCGCCACGGCGGCCGGCCAGGACCACGCGCCAGCCTTCGGCCAGGGCGGACTGGGCCACGGCGCGGCCGATTCCGGATCCGGCTCCGGTCACCACCATGACCTTGCCGCTTGCTGGTACTTCACTCATTGCTTGCTCCTCACGGTTTCTTCCATTGTTGCGCCTTTGGGTGTGGCGGAGACGCCAAAGGGCGGGGCAGGCGGGGATGTCCCTGCCTGCCCCGCCCCGGGCGGCGTCAGCGCGCGATCAGCTCAGCGGCACCGGCCGGGACCGGCCAGCCCTTGAAGGCCTTGGGACGCGGCGGCGCAAAGGTGCGCACCTTGGACGTGGACAGGCCCAGCCCGACGAGCGATTCGGCAATGGCCACCGCCGCCGCAACGCCGTCGACCACGGGGACGCCGGTGCGCCGGCGGACCTGCTCATTCAGGCCCGCCATGCCGCCGCAGCCCAGGACGATGACCTCGGCCTTGTCGGCGGTGACGGCGAGTTCGGCCTCGCGGACAATGGCCTCAACGGCACGCTCCGGCTCCTCCTCGAGCTCCAGCACGGCCATGCCGCTGGCACGGACGGAGGCGCAGCGGTCGGTCAGCCCGGCCAGCTTGAGCCGGTCCTCGATCAGCGGCACGGCCCGGTCAAGGGTGGTGACCACCGAGTACTTGTGCCCCAGGAACATGGCCGTGCTGGCTGCCGCCTCGGTGATGTCCACGACGGGCACGTCCAGCAGTTCCTGCAGCCCCTCCCGGCCGTGTTCGCCGTAGCCGGCCTGGACGACGGCGTCGAACGGTTCGGGGTAGGACTGGACTGCGTCCATGACCGCGACGGCGGCCAGGTAGCTTTCGAAGTTGCCCTCACAGGATTCGGCGCCGAAGCGGGGCGTCAGCGCCACGATTTCAGTGCCTTCCGATGCCGCGGAACGGGCCTGGGCGGCAATGGATTCCGTCATGGATGCCGTGGTGTTCACATTGACTACAAGGATGCGCATGGTTGCCTTTCGTTGGGGTGGTGGTCAGTGGACGCTGTCGACGGCGATGGGCTCGCCCGACACCTCGCGGAAGCGTCCGTGGCGGTCCGCAACAAAGTAGTACGTCACCGCGGCAATGCCTGCGCCGAAGAACCAGGAGAAGGAGGAGACCTCGTGCAGCGCCGGGATGAAGGCGATCAGGATCGCCACCACGGAGGCCGGTACCAGGGACAGTGCCGCCCGCGGGTTCACGCCCCTCTTGTAGTAGTAATCCGCGCCTTCGGCGTTGGTGTACAGGTGGGGGACGTTGACCTTGCCGCGGCGGATGAGCCAGTAGTCGGCCATGATGACGCCGAACAGCGGGCCGAGGAGCGCGCCGAGCCCGCCGAGGAAGTACACAATGACCACGGGGTTGTTGTAGAGGTTCCAGGGCAGGATCACCAGGCCGATCAGGGCACTGACGAGGGCTGCCTTGCGGAAGTTCAGGTGGCGCGGGAACAGGTTGGTGAGCGCGTAGACAGGGGCCACAAAGTTGGCCATGAGGTTCACGGCGATCGTGAGGATCAGCAGCGCCAGGCAGGCGGCCACCAGGAAGAAGGTGTTGGGGATGGTCTGCACAATGTCCGACGGGCTTTCGATGATGGTGCCGTCGATCTTGAACTGGGCGCCGGAGATGACAACCACAATGGCGCCGAACACCAGCATGTTGATGGGGATGCCCCAGAAGTTGCCGCGCACAATCGACTTGGCGCTCTTGGCGGAGCGGGTAAAGTCGCAGAAGTTCAGGACAAAGGTGCCGTAGATGGCCACCCACAGCGCGCCGCCGGCGAAGATGGTGCGCCACATTTCACCGCCGTGCAGGCCGTTGTCCGTCTGCCAGGCGATGGATCCGCCGGCTTCGGTGAACATCCAGATGGCGATCGCCGCCATGGTGACAAGGATGATGGGACCGGCAAAGGCCTCGTACTTGCGGATCATGTCCATGCCGAAGCTGACGATCACCACCTGCACAATCCAAAGCGCGATGAATGTCAGCCAGCCCAGCGTGGACAGGCCCAGGATGTTGTTGTGGTCCAACGCCCCCAGGGACGGGACCAGGGCGGTCAGCATGACCCGCAGCACCACCGAGGCAAGGAAGGTCTGCACGCCAAACCAGACGATGGCCACCCCTCCCCTCAGCAGCGAGGCGATGTGCGCGCCCTTGATGCCGAAGCTGATGCGGCTCATGACGGGGAATGGAACGCCCGTGCGGAACCCCATGAACCCGGAGAAGTTGAGCAGGCCAAAGAGCAGGACCGCGCCGATGCCCAGGGCCAGCAGGATCTGCCAGCCGCCGAGGCCAAGGGCAAACAATCCGATGGCGAAGGCGTAGTTGCCCAGGCTGTGCACGTCGTTGGCCCAGAGGGTGAAGATGCTGTAGCTGGACCAGCGCCGGCCCTTCATCTTGGTCGGGGCGAGGTCCTGGTTGAAGAGGCTCGCACTGAGCGTGTAGCCCTCAGGGGTTTCAAAAGGCGGTTTCGACACCGTTGCCCCTGCAATTGGTTCAGACAAAGCGGTTCCTCTTCTTGGATCAGACAAGGCGGCCCGTCGTCCTTGGCGGGTGGCACCTGCCTCATCCGTGTGGATATTTTTTGTGGAAGTAGCGTCCATGATAGCTCCGCAACAAGTTGGTTTTTTCGTATGGTGGAAGAAAACTCTTGAAGAATGAAAACAAGTCTATGAGCCGGATCACATCAAGTCAAAGGTTTGGCCGTGAAAATGTGTCAATAGCCCAAAATTTGTCATCCGGCCACCCAACGAAGTACTCTCGGCATACAATATTTTGTTTCCATCTAGCGAAACTCGATGCAGCACTTTGTCTGGCCCGTCCACTCCGCGTTCGACGGCGAACGCATGGCCGGCGGCACCGAACGGCCCCCTTGGGGCTTTCTGGGCAAAACTGCGCCACCACGGGCCGACTCCACAGGGAGTGGCCGCTTCCCACGACGACGCCCCCGGGCGGCTTCGAACGCATCACGGAAAGAGGACAGATGTTACTGCGAGAGAACGACTCCCCCATCCTTGGCGGGCTGACCAGCCACCTGCCCGACCACGATCCCGAGGAAACCGCCGAATGGCTCGAAGCCCTCGACTCCCTCATCGAGGAGAAGGACACGAGCCGTGCCCAGTTCATTATGCGTAGCCTGCTTCAGCGGGCGGGTGCGCAGAGTGTTGGCGTGCCCATGGTCACGACGACTGATTATGTGAACACGATCCCTGCCGACCAGGAACCCGTGTTCCCCGGCAATGAAGAGATTGAGCGCAAGTACCGCGCTTGGTTGCGCTGGAACGCGGCTGTTTTGGTGCACCGCGCCCAGCGCCCCGACATTGGTGTTGGCGGACACATCTCCACCTACGCCGGTGCTGCGACACTGTATGAGGTGGGTTTCAACCATTTCTTCCGTGGCAAGAACCATGCCGGCGGCGGGGACCAGGTCTTCTTCCAGGGCCACGCATCCCCGGGCATGTACGCCCGCGCGTTCCTTGAAGGACGCCTGAGCGAGGAGGATTTGGACGGTTTCCGTCAGGAGAAGTCCCACGAGGGCCACGCCCTGTCTTCCTACCCGCACCCGCGCCTGATGCCGGAGTTCTGGGAATTCCCCACGGTCTCCATGGGTATCGGTCCCATGAACGCGATCTACCAGGCGCAGTCCAACCGGTACCTGCACAACCGCGGCATCAAGGACACCAGCAACCAGCATGTTTGGGCGTTCCTGGGTGACGGCGAAATGGACGAGCCCGAGTCCCGCGGCCTGCTCCAGCTTGCTGCCAACGACAAGCTGGACAACCTGACCTTTGTCATCAACTGCAACCTGCAGCGCCTGGACGGGCCGGTGCGCGGCAACGGCAAGATCGTCCAGGAACTGGAAGCATTCTTCCGCGGCGCCGGCTGGAATGTCATCAAGGTCCTTTGGGGCCGGGAGTGGGATGACCTGCTGGCCCGGGATGAAGACGGCTCACTCGTGGACGTCATGAACACCACCGTTGACGGGGACTACCAGACGTACAAGGCAGAGTCCGGCGGGTTCGTGCGGGAGCACTTCTTCGGCCAGACCCCGCAGACCAAGGAACTGGCAGCACACCTTTCCGACGACGAGGTCTGGAACCTCAAGCGCGGCGGGCACGACTACCACAAGGTCTACGCCGCCTACAAGGCCGCCACCGAGTTCAAGGGCAAGCCCACCGTGATCCTGGCCCACACCGTCAAGGGCTACGGGCTGGGCACTCACTTCGAGGCGCGCAACTCCACGCACCAGATGAAGAAGCTCACCTTGCAGGACCTCAAGGACTTCCGTACGCACCTGCGCCTGCCCATCTCTGATGAGGTCCTGGAAGCGGATCCGTACCGTCCCCCGTACTACCACCCCGGCATGGACACCCCGGAAATCCAGTACATGATGGCCCGCCGCAACGAACTCGGCGGTTTTGTGCCCGAACGCCGCTCCAAGCACACCGAGCTGGAACTCCCGGGAGAGAAGACCTACGAGGTCGCCAACCGCGGTTCCGGCAAGCAGCACGCCGCCACGACCATGGCCTTCGTGCGCCTGCTCAAGGACCTCATGCGCGATCCGAAGATCGGCAAGCGGATCGTGCCGATCATCCCGGATGAGGCACGCACCTTCGGCATCGACGCGTTCTTCCCGACCGCGAAGATCTACAACCCGAACGGGCAGAACTACCTCTCCGTGGACCGCGACCTGGTCCTGGCCTACAAGGAGTCCATCAGCGGGCAGATCGTGCACGCCGGCATCAACGAGGCCGGTTCAGTGGCCGCGTTCACCGCCGCCGGCACTTCCTACGCCACCCACGGGGAACCGTTGATCCCGATCTACGTGTTCTACTCCATGTTCGGCTTCCAACGCACCGGCGACTCCTTCTGGGCTGCCGGGGACCAGATGACCCGCGGATTCATCATCGGCGCCACCGCAGGACGGACCACCCTGACCGGTGAAGGCCTGCAGCACGCCGACGGGCACTCCCCGATCCTGGCCGCCACGAACCCGGCCGTGATCACCTACGACCCCGCCTACGGCTACGAAATCGGGGCGATCATGCACGCCGGCCTCGAGCGCATGTACGGCAAGGACTCAGTAGATCCCAACGTCATGTACTACATCACCGTGTACAACGAGCCGATCATCCAGCCCAAGGCACCGGACAACATCGACATCGAAGGCATCACCAAGGGCATCTACCACCTCAAGGCCGCACAGATCCAGGGACCGGCCACGCAGCTTCTGGCCTCCGGTGTCTCCGTGCCCTGGGCCCTGGAAGCACAGCAAATCCTCGCCGAGGAGTGGGGCGTTGCAGCAGATGTTTGGTCCGTGACCTCATGGTCCGAGCTGCGCCGCGACGGCCTCGCCGCCGAAGAAGACGCCTTCCTGCACCCCGAGAACGAGCCCCGGACCCCCTACATCACCGCCAAAATGGTCGGTGCCCAGGGACCCGTGGTCGCCGTGACCGACTACATGAAGGCCGTCCCGGACCAGGTACGCCAGTTCCTGCCCAACGACTTCGCCACCCTCGGCGCGGACGGCTTCGGCTTCTCCGACACCCGCGCAGCAGCACGGCGCTTCTTCAAGATCGACTCCCACTCAGTGGTCGTCCGCACCCTGCAAATGCTCGCCAAGCGCGGGGAAGTCCCCGCCGAAGCCCCCGCCCAGGCCGCCGCGAAATACGACCTGCTGAACGTCAACGCCGGCACCACCGGCAACGCAGGCGGCGACAGCTAACCCAACACACACCAAAGGCCCCACCCACGGGCCCGGCAACAACCACAGGAAAGGCCCCCAAACACACCGTTCGGGGGCCTTTCCCACGCACTCAAACAACCAACACCACCCCAGCGCTAGTTCCGGTTCAACTCCCCCGAAATCACCCTCGCCGCACGACGCAGTTCTGGAATGGCGCGGTCGGCAAAGGCGGAGTCCACGCGGGAGACGGGCCCGGAGACGGAAATGGCGGTGGGCGTCGGCGAATCGGGCACGGCCATGGCGAAGCAGCGAACGCCCAGCTCCTGTTCCTGTTCGTCAATGGAGTAGCCGCGCTCCCGGATGCGGGCAAGGTCGGCCAGCAGCTCGTCGATCGTGCCGAGGCTGTAGCTGGTGGGGCGGGGCATGCCCTGTCGGGCGATGATGCTGCGGACGGTGTCATCGTCCAGCTGGGCCAGGAGGGCCTTGCCCACGCCGGTGTCGTGCGTGTGGGCGCGGCGGCCAACCTCCGTGAACATGCGCATGGAGTGCGGGGACGGGACCTGTGCAATGTAAATGACCATGTCGTCGTCGAGGACCGCCATGTTGGCCGTCTCGCCAAGTTCGTCCACGAGCGTCTTCAGCTGTGGCTGGGCCAGTGCGCCGAGCTGCTTCGTGGCGCCTTCGCCGAGGCGGATCAGGCGCGGCCCCAGGGCGTAGCGGCGGCTGGGCAGCTGGCGGATGTACCCCAGCGTGACGAGCGTGCGCAGCAGCCGGTGGATGGTGGGCAGCGGCAGGTCGGTGGAGGCGGAGAGCTCACTGAGGGTGACGTTGCCGCCGGCATCCGTGATGAGCTCCAGCAGGTCAAAGACACGTTCCACGGACTGCACGCCGCCGCTTGCTTTTACCGCCATGGGTATCCACTCCTAGGTCCTGGTTGCCGCGGCAAGTTATCCGCATGGTGACACGTTAGTTTCAATTTACCAACTTACCCTACGGTAGGGCCGCTGCAACAAAGTTGCGCTCCGGGCTTGAATTTTCACTAGGTAGATAATAATATCCATAATACGAAAACAATCGTAACTGTCGACAGCCCTCCCACGGGCCCAAAAGAAGGAACTTCAATGGCGAATCCAAGTCCCGGCAACTCGATTACCCTGCGCGTCAGTGCCCCGTCCAACTTCACGGTCACCAGCGAGCTCGCGGCCGCAGTCGGCGCCGCCGGCGCTGCCGTCACCGCCCTGGACGTGACCGAATCCCGGCATGAGAGCATCGTCGTGGACATCACGGCCAACACCACCGACGACGCCCACGCACAACGCATCAAGGAGTCGCTGGACGCGCTCGACGGCGTCGAGGTGCTGCACGTGTCCGACCGAACCTTCCTCATGCACCTCGGCGGCAAACTGGAGGTCGTCCCCAAAGTTGCGCTGCGCAACCGTGACGACCTTTCGCGGGCCTACACCCCCGGCGTCGCACGCGTTTGCATGGCGATTGCCGAAGATCCCGAAGCCGCCCGCAACCTCACGGTCAAGCGCAACACCATTGCCGTGCTGACCGACGGCTCTGCCGTGCTGGGCCTGGGCAACATCGGCCCTGCCGCCGCGCTGCCGGTCATGGAGGGCAAGGCGGCGCTGTTCAAGCAGTTTGCCAACGTGGACGCCTGGCCGGTGTGCCTGGACACGCAGGACACTGAGGAAATCATCATGATTGCCAAGGCCATGGCACCCGTCTACGGCGGCATCAACCTTGAGGACATCGCCGCACCGCGGTGCTTTGAAATCGAGAAGCGCCTGCGCGACGAGCTGGACATCCCGGTCTTCCACGACGACCAGCACGGCACCGCGATCGTGACCCTCTCCGCACTGACGAACGCACTGAAGGTCGTGGAAAAGAAGATCGCGGATGTGAAGATCGTGGTTGCCGGTGTCGGCGCGGCCGGCAACGCCATCATCCAGCTGCTCATCGCCCAGGGCGCCACCAATGTCGTGGCCTGCGGCCGCAACGGCTCCATCCACCGCAATGAGGTCCACACGGACGAGCACCGCGCTTGGCTGGCCGAGAACACCAACCCGGACAACTTCGAGGGCACGCTCCACGAGGCCATGGCCGGGGCAGATGTATTCATCGGCGTCAGCGGCCCCAACGTCCTGGGCGAGGAACAGGTTGCCGCCATGGCGGAGAAGGCAATTGTGTTCGCCATGGCCAACCCCACACCGGAGGTGGACCCGGTCATCGCCGCCCGCCACGCCGCCGTGGTGGCCACCGGACGCAGCGACTTCCCGAACCAGATCAACAATGTGCTGGCGTTCCCAGGCTTCTTCCGCGGCCTGCTGGACGCGGGCGTGTCGGACATCACACCGAATATGCTGGTGGCAGCCGCCGAGGCCATCGCCAACGGGGTCTCCGACGAAGAACTGAATGCCAGCTACATCATCCCCAGCGTTTTCGACCCGCACGTGGCCGGCAACGTCGCCGCCGCCGTGGCTGCCGCCGCGGCCGGCACCATCACAGAGAGGAAGCAGTCTTGAGCAACCAGACCGTCACCGTTACGGACCTGAACCCCATTCCCCGCGCGGGCGAAATCCTCACCCCCGAGGCCCTGGACTTTGTGGCGGAGCTGAACGCGCGCTTCAACCCGGCCCGCAAGAACCTCCTGGCCGCCCGCACCGCCCGCCGCACCAAGGTGGCCGAAACCGGGAAGCTTGACTTCCTCCCCGAGACCGAAAGCGTGCGCAGCGGCGACTGGAAGGTCGCCCCCGCACCGGCCGCGCTGACGGACCGCCGCGTCGAGATGACAGGCCCCGCCTCCCCCGCCAAAATGGCGATCAACGCCCTCAACTCCGGCGCCAAGGTCTGGCTGGCCGACCTTGAGGACGCCAGCACCCCGCTCTGGGAAAACGTGGTCGACGCCGTCCTGAACCTCCGCGACGCCGCCCTCGGCACGCTGGAATACACCTCCCCGGAGGGCAAGGAGTACCGTCTCCGCACGGACGCCCCGCTCGCCGTGGTGGTGGCCCGCCCCCGCGGCTGGCACCTTGAGGAACGGCACATCCTGCTCGACGGCGAACCCACCTCGGGTGCGCTGGCCGACTTCGGACTGCACTTCTTCCACACCGCCAAGGCGCTCATCGCCAACGGCCAGGGGCCGTACTACTACCTCCCCAAGATGGAAAGCCACCTCGAGGCCCGCCTCTGGAACGACATCTTCGTCTTCGCCCAGGACTACCTCGGCATCCCGCAGGGCACCATCCGCGCCACCGTGCTGATCGAGACCATCCCGGCCGCGTTTGAAATGGATGAGATCCTTTACGAACTGCGCGACCACGCCTCCGGGCTGAACGCCGGCCGCTGGGACTACCTGTTCAGCATCATCAAGTACTTCCGCGACGCCGGTGCGGCCTTCACCCTGCCGGACCGCGCCCAGGTGGCCATGACGGCACCGTTCATGCGCGCCTACACCGAGCTGCTGGTCAAGACCTGCCACCACCGCGGCGCCTTCGCCATGGGCGGCATGGCCGCGGTCATCCCGAACCGCCGCGAACCCGAAGTCACGGCCGCCGCCTTTGACAAGGTCCGCGCCGACAAGACCCGCGAGGCCAACGACGGCTTCGACGGTTCCTGGGTGGCGCACCCCGACCTGGTGCCGATCTGCCAGGAGGTCTTTGACGCCGTCCTGGGAGACAAGCCCAACCAGCTGGACAAGCAGCGCCCGGACGTCACCGTCACCGCCGAACAGCTGCTGGACATCGCCTCGGCCGCGGGCAGCGCCACCGAGGCGGGCCTGCGCCTGAACCTCTACGTGGCCGTGGCCTACACCGCCGTCTGGATTTCAGGCAACGGCGCCGTGGCCATCCACAACCTCATGGAAGACGCGGCCACCGCGGAGATTTCCCGGTCCCAGGTTTGGCAGCAGATCCACAACCAGGTCACGCTCGCCGACACCGGAAACACCGTCACCCGCGAGCTCGTGACGCAGATTCTCGCCGAAGAGACGGAGCGGCTGCGCGGCGAGGTGGGCGAGGAAGCCTTCACCAAGCACTACGCACCCGCCAGCGGCCTCATCTCCGAGATCTGCCTGTCCGAGGACTACACGGACTTCCTGACCATCCCCGCCTACGAACTGGTGGGCTGACATGGCCGCGAAACTCTCCCTCTCCGCCGCCGACCTGGCGCACATCGACGCCGCCCTGGCACCCACAGATGAACTCCTGGCCCGCAACTACCCCGGCGACGACGGCAGCCGCCAGCCCGTCCACACCGTCTACGTCCCCGCCGACAAGTTCACGCCCACCCTGGCCGCTGACTGGGGCCGGGAAGCATTGGCCCTGGCAGAGGGGCGCGGCGGACTCGAACGCCTCGGCTCCCTGCTGGGCCAGGACGCGGAACTCGCCGCCGCCGTGGCGCCGCGCGTGGCAGCCAAGCTGGCCGCCGAGCCCATCGAGGACCTGCGCCTGGACTTTGAGGACGGCTTCGGCGACCGCGGCGACGAGGCCGAGGACGCCGCGGCGGTCACGGCCGCCCGGGCCGTGAACACCGCCGTCGGGCAGGGCACCGCCCCGCCCTTCATCGGCATCCGCTTCAAGTGCTTCGAGGCCGCCACCCGCAACCGCGGCATCCGCACCCTTGACCTGTTCGTTTCCACCCTGGTGGAGACCGGCGGGCTGCCGGACGGCCTCGTCCTGACCCTGCCCAAGGTCACCACGGTGGACCAGGTCCGCGCCATGGACTTCGCCGTCAACCGCCTCGAGCAGATCCACGGGCTGCCCGCCGGCCGGCTCCGCTTTGAGGTGCAGGTGGAAACCCCGCAGCTCATCCTGGCCCACGACGGCACCTCCCCCGTCGCCCGCCTGGCCCACGAAATCCCGGGGCGGATCAGCGGCCTGCACTACGGCACCTACGACTACAGCGCCTCCCTGGAAATCTCCGCCGGCTACCAGTCCATGGAGCACCCGGTGGCGGACTTCGCCAAGGAGGTCATGCAGCTCGCCGTGGCCGGCACGGGCATCCGCCTCTCCGACGGCTCCACCAACGTCATCCCCATGGGCGACGGCGTGGAGTCGGCCTGGGCGCTGCACGGCCGCCTGGTGCGCCGCTCCCTGGAGCGCGGCTACTACCAGGGCTGGGACATGCACGCAGCCCAGCTGCCCAGCCGCTTCAGCGCAGCCTATGCGTTCTACCGCGAGGGGCTGCCGGCGTCGGCCGAACGCCTGCGCAACTACGTGGAGCAGACCCCCGGGGCCGTCATGGACGAGCCCGCAACGGCCCGCGCACTGGCCAACTTCGTGCTGCGCGGCGTGGTCTGCGGCGCCGTCGGCGAAGACGAAGTTGCCGCCCTGACCGGCCTCACCATTTCCCGCCTGACCGCACTGGCACACCCGCGGCTGGCCCAAACCGTAACGAACTAGAAGGAGTCAAGGATGACTGGCAAGTACTACCACCCCAAGGGCGGCCTGCCGCCGCAGACCCACCTCACCACGGAACGGGCCATCGTCACGGAGGCCTACACGGTCATCCCCAAGGGCGTCATGACCGACATCGTCACGAGCACGCTTCCCGGGTTCACCAACACCCGCTCGTGGATCCTGGCCCGTCCCATCGCAGGCTTCTCCACCACGTTCTCCCAGCTGATCGTTGAGATCGGCCCGGGCGGCGGGGCGCCCGTCGCCGAGTTTGAGAAGGGCGTCGAGGGCGTCGTCTTCGTCACCAAGGGCAAGGTCAACCTGACCCTCGACGGCGAACTGCACGCACTCGAGGAGGGCGGCTACGCCTACCTTGCCGCCGGCGCAACGTGGGGCCTGGCAAACGTCTCGGATGACATCGTCTCCTTCCAGTGGATCCGCAAGGCCTACGAACGCCTCGAAGGCTACGAGGCGAAGTCCTTCGTGACCAGCGATGCCGAGGTGGAACCCACCGCCATGCCGGACACCAACGGCGCCTGGAAGACCACCCGCTTCACGGATTCCAGCGACCTCGCCCACGACATGCAGGTCAACATCGTCACCTTCCAGCCCGGCGGCGCCATTCCGTTCCCGGAAACCCACGTCATGGAGCACGGCCTGTATGTCCTTCAGGGCAAGGCCATGTACCTGCTCAACGACGACTGGGTGGAGGTGGAGGCCGGCGACTTCATGTGGCTGCGCGCCTTCTGCCCCCAGGCCTGCTATGCCGGCGGCCCCGGCGAGTTCCGCTACCTGCTCTACAAGGACATGAACCGCCAGATCCGCCTCACCTAGAGCACCCCGCCCCGCCCGCCGGCCCCGCCTCTCGCCACTACGACGGCGCAGGGCCGGCCGGGTGCCTCGCGTCCGCCCTGCGTTCACCTCCCGCCCAACGGCGTCGGGGCGGGCGCCGGCGGGCGCTTTCTTGTGCCCGGGCCGGGCGGCCGGGGGCATTGACGGCGCTGCTAGGCTCGCACCATGGATGAAAAAATGGGGACGTTCATCAATGATTTTGGCGCGCTTGTCCGTCTGGCCCAAGCAGCCGTGGATCCTGTCGAGGGCGGCGATGAGCTGCTACAAACACTTGCCGACCATCTGGGCGCACCGTCCAGGAACCTGTCGGTGGTGGTGGAAGAGGTCCCCGCCCACCGCCTGGTTGACCTGGACATCCTGCTCGAGTCCATCGCAGACCGGGATCCCGGCGCCCGCCTCGTGGGAATCGGGGGCGGCGAGCAACGCAACCACCTGTCCCTCAGCGACATGGTGCAGTACGGCCATATGCATGCAGCCTTCCCGCTGGCACCGCCGGACTACACCAACCAGCCCGTCGGCCCCGACGAGCAACGCCAGAGCGTTGCCTTGGGGCTCCGGCTTTTTCGCTACGGCGGTGCGCCAATCGCCGTGCTCCAGCGCGAGGCCAAGCCCAACTTTGGGCGTCAATTCGCCACCCTGGAGGTTCTTGCGGCAGAGCCGGGCGACACCGCATCCTTCCTGGCTGAAGTGCGCCGCCGGATGGAGCACGAAAGTGTTTTCAAGGGCCAGGTCATTTCCCTCCAAATCAGCGAGTTCGGTCCCGGCATGGGCGGCGTCACGTTCATCCGGCGCCCCGAATTGGACCGGAGCGAGATCATCCTGCCCGGCGGCGTCCTTGACCGGGTCGAAGACCACACCTTGGGGATTGGCCGCCAGGGGCCCGCATTGAAGGCGCACGGCCAGCACCTCAAGCGCGGCCTGCTCCTCTACGGGCCGCCCGGAACCGGCAAGACACACACTGTCCGCTACCTGCTGGGCCAAAGTCCCGGCACCACGGCCGTGCTCCTTTCCGGCGGCGCCCTGGCCCGGATCACGGAAGCGGCCAAGCTGGCCCGCGCCCTGGCTCCGTCCATCGTGGTCCTGGAGGATTGCGACCTCATCGCCGAAGACAGAAGTTTTGGCCATGGCCCGCAGCCGCTGCTGTTCGAGGTCCTCGACGCAATGGACGGCCTGGACAACGATTCCGACGTTGCTTTTGTACTGACCACAAACCGCGTCGACATGCTCGAGCGGGCACTGGCCCAGCGGCCCGGCCGGGTGGACCTGGCCGTGGAAATCCCCAGGCCCACCGAGCATGAACGCCTGGGACTGCTGCGGCTCTACTCCCGCAACCTGGCCTTCTCCGCCCCGGCCCTTGAGGCTGCGGCAGCCCTGACGGACGGCACCACGGCGTCCCTTGCCAAGGAATTGGTTCGGCGGGCCGTGGTGGCGGCCGCACTGGCGGGGGAACTTCCCGCAGATGCCCACCTGGCCGCAGCGGCACAACAGCTCATGGATGACAGTTCCACCCTCACCCGCAGCCTTCTCGGCAGCGGCGCGGGCACCGGCAGCCAGGACTTCCCCGGCCGCTAGGACCCGCATTGCCCCGGCGCCCGCCGGCGCTTTCGCCCGCCCTCGTTGACGAACGGGTGCCGAAGGCGCCGGCGGGCGCTTTTTTGTGCCCGTTTCCAGGTTCCACGATGTCCATGATTGTGACCTTGACTACTTCCACATCCTTGCCTAGACTTTTCATAAAGCAGAAACTAAATTCCATCAAGTGAAATTATGGAATGAAGCAAAAAGGAACGCAGACGTTCCCCTGGAAGGATCTTTACGATGACGTACACAGTGAATTGCTCCATCCTCCTGACGGAGCTGCCCCTGCTGGAGCGCCCCGCCGCAGCCAAGGCTGCCGGCTTCGACGCCGTCGAGTTTTGGTGGCCGTTTGCCGGCTCGGTTCCCTCCGATGCCGACGTGGACGCCTTTGCCCGCTCCATCACCGATGCGGGCGTCCAGCTGACCGGCCTGAACTTCAACGCCGGCGACATGCCTGCCGGGGACCGCGGACTGGTTTCCTGGATTGGCCGCGAAAGCGAATTCAAGGACAACATCGACGTGGTTGCCGGAATCGGCGAGCGCCTGGGCACCAAGGCCTTCAACGCCCTCTACGGCAACCGCCAGGACGGCCAGGACCCCGCAGCCCAGGATGAGCTGGCCGTGGCCAACCTCGTGGCAGCCGCCCAGGGTGTGGCCGCGATCGGCGGAACGGTCCTGCTGGAACCCGTCTCCGGCACCCCCGCCTACCCGCTCAAGACCGCCGCAGACGCACTGGCCGTCATCGCCAAAACCCAGGCGTCCGGCGTCGGAAACGTCAAGCTGCTGGCAGATTTCTACCACCTGGCCGTCAACGGCGACGACGTCGCGGCAGTGATCGAGCAGGGCGCCAAGGACTTCGGCCACATCCAGATTGCCGACAACCCCGGCCGCGGCGCCCCCGGCACCGGCACCCTCCCCCTCGGCGAGTGGATTGCCCGCAGCCGCGAACTTGGCTACTCCGGCCCGATCGGCCTCGAGTACAAGGCCCCGGCAGCCGAGGCCTTCGCCTGGGCCATCCGTCAGAACGCCTGACCGGCACCCTCCCCAACCCACACACTTTTTGAAGGACACATCATGACAAACGTTGCAGTTATCGGACTCGGCATCATGGGCCTGCCCATGGCAGTCAACCTCGTCAAGGCAGGCCACACGGTCACCGGCTTCAACCGCAGTCAGGGCGCCATCGACAAGCTCGTGGCAGCAGGCGGCAACGGCGCCACCAGCATTGCGGACGCCGTCAAGGACGCCGACGCCGTCATCACCATGGTCCCGGACTCCCCCGACGTCGAAGCAGTGGTTGGCGGCCCCGACGGCGTCTTCGCCAACGCCCGCAAGGGCACCCTGTGGATCGACGCCAGCTCCATCCGCCCCGACGTGGCCAAGCGCCTGTCCGACGACGCCGCTGCCGCCGGCATCCGCCCCTTGGACGCCCCGGTGTCCGGCGGCGAGCAGGGCGCCATTGACGGCGTGCTGTCCATCATGGTGGGCGGCGACGCGAAGGACTTTGCCGACGCCGGCGACGTCCTCGGCGCGGTGGGCAAGACCATCGTCCACGTGGGCCCCTCCGGCTCGGGCCAGACCGTGAAGGCTGCAAACCAGCTGATCGTGGCCGTCAACATCCAGGCACTCTCCGAAGCCATCGTCTTCCTGGAGGCCTACGGCGTCGACACCGACGCCGCCCTCAAGGTCCTTGGCGGCGGGCTCGCCGGCTCCAAGGTCCTTGAGCAGAAGGGCCAGAAGATGCTTGACCGCAACTTCGACCCCGGCTTCCGCCTCGCCCTCCACAACAAGGACCTGGGCATTGTCACCGCGGCGGCCCGCGAGGCCGGCGTCACCGTCCCCCTCGGCGCAGCGGTTGCCCAGCTCGTCTCCGCCATGGTCGCCCAGGGCGACGGCGGCCTGGACCATTCCGGCCTCTTCAAGCAGGCCGCGGCACTCTCAGGGCGCAAGTAGCCCGCCACCAGCAGCACCATTCCGCCCCGGCCCACCGGGGCACCAACAGACTTTCCAAAGGAGAAAACCATGTCCACGATGCGTACCGTTGACGCCGCCATCCTGATCCTGGAAAAGGAGGGCGCAACAGAGTTGTTCGGCCTCCCCGGGGCGGCCATCAACCCGTTCTACTCCGCCATGAAGGCCCACGGCGGCATCAACCACACCCTGGCCCGCCACGTTGAGGGCGCCTCCCACATGGCGGACGGCTACTCCCGCGCCGCCAAGGG
The DNA here is from genome assembly GCF_017876675.1 of Arthrobacter stackebrandtii. Lineage (NCBI taxonomy): Bacteria > Bacillati > Actinomycetota > Actinomycetes > Micrococcales > Micrococcaceae > Arthrobacter > Arthrobacter stackebrandtii. Next base: position 2,131,509 of record NZ_JAGIOI010000001.1, on the reverse strand, counting down.
CAACATCGGCGTCTGCACCGGCACCTCCGGCCCCGCCGGCACCGACATGATCACCGGACTCTACGCCGCATGGGCCGACTCCGTGCCGATCCTGTGCATCACCGGCCAGGCCCCCGTTGCCAAGCTGCACAAGGAAGACTTCCAGGCCGTGGACATTGAAACCATTGCCGCACCGCTGACCAAGATGGCCATGACCATCAAGGAGCCGGGCCAGGTTCCCGGCGCCTTCCAGAAGGCCTTCTACCTGATGCGCTCCGGCCGCCCCGGCCCGGTCCTGCTGGACCTGCCCATCGACGTCCAGATGGCGGAGATTGAATTCGACATCGACGCCTACGAGCCGCTGGCCCCGAACAAGCCCGCCGCCTCGCGCAAGCAGGCGGACAAGGCCCTGGACATCCTGCTGGCTGGCGAGCACCCGCTCATTGTTGCCGGCGGCGGCATCATCAACGCCGAGGCCTCGGAACAGCTGGTTGAGCTGGCCGAGCTGCTGTCGATCCCCGTCATCCCCACCCTGATGGGCTGGGGCGCCATCCCCGACGACCACCCCCTCATGGCCGGCATGGTGGGCCTGCAGACCTCGCACCGCTACGGCAACGCCACGTTCCTGGAGTCGGACACCGTCATCGGCATCGGCAACCGCTGGGCCAACCGCCACACCGGCGGACTGGACACCTACCGCAAGGGCCGCAAGTTCGTCCACATCGACATCGAGCCCACCCAGATCGGCCGTGTGTTCGCCCCGGACCTGGGCATTGTCTCCGACGCCGGGGCAGCCCTGGACGCGCTGTTGGAGGCCGCCCGCGAGCGCAAGGCCGCCGGCACGGTCCCCGACTACACCCAGTGGGCCAACGACTGCGCCACCCGCAAGGGCTCCCTGCAGCGCAAGACCCACTTCGACAACGTCCCCATGAAGCCGCAGCGCGTCTACGAGGAGATGAATGCGGCGTTCGGCCAGGACACCACCTACGTCTCCACGATCGGCCTGTCGCAGATCGCCGGCGCCCAGATGCTCCACGTCTTCGGCCCGCGCCGCTGGATCAACGCCGGCCAGGCGGGCCCGCTGGGCTGGACCGGCCCGGCAGCCCTGGGCGTTGTCCGCGGCAAGCCCGGCCAGCCCGTCGTCGCCCTCTCCGGCGACTACGACTTCCAGTTCATGATCGAGGAGCTGGCCGTCGGCGCCCAGTTCAAGCTGCCGTACATCCACGTTGTCGTCAACAACTCCTACCTGGGCCTGATCCGCCAGTCGCAGCGCGGCTTCAAGATGGATTACCACGTCTCCCTGGCGTTCGAGAACATCAACTCCCCCGAGACCAACGGCTACGGCGTGGACCACATCAAGGTTGCCGAGGGCCTGGGCTGCAAGGCCATCCGGGTTGAGCGCCCCGAGGACATGCAGGCCGCGTTCACGGAGGCCAAGCGGCTCATGGAGGAATTCCAGGTCCCGGTTGTTGTTGAAGCCATCCTGGAGAAGGTCACCAACATCTCCATGGGCACCGAGCTGGACAACGTCACCGAGATCGAGGACATCGCCGAGTACGCCACGGACGCGCCCACGGCCATCCTCGCGCTGCAGGGTTAGGGGGCGGCCATGCGGGTCATCCTCGCCCCCGACAAATTCAAGGGGTCCCTTTCCGCCCCTGAGGTTGCCCGGCACCTGGCGGCAGGCCTGCGGGCCGGCCACCCCGGCCTGGAGATAGAGCTGATGCCCGTGGCCGACGGCGGCGAGGGCACCGTCGACGCTGTCGTCGCCGCCGGCTTCACCCGGGTCCCGGCAACGGTGCAGGGGCCCACCGGCGAGGCTGTCGAGGCCGACTTCGCGATCCGCGGCACCACCGCCGTGATCGAGATGGCCTCAGCCTCCGGGCTGGCGGTGCTGCCGGACGGCCGCCTGTCGCCGCTGGCCGCTTCCACCTTCGGCACCGGCCAGCTGGTCAGTGCCGCCCTGGACCACGGCTGCACGGAGATCGTGCTGGGCGTGGGCGGCAGTGCCTCCACCGACGGCGGTGCCGGCATGCTGGCCGCACTGGGGGTCACGTTCAAGGACGCCGCGGGACGGCACCTGCCGCCCGGCGGCGGCGCCCTCGCCCAGGTGACCAACATCGACGTCACCGGCCTGGACCCCCGCCTCGGCGGCGCCAGCTTCACCCTGGCCAGCGACGTCGACAACCCGCTCCTCGGCCCGGAAGGCGCGGCAGCCATCTTCGGCCCCCAAAAGGGAGCCACCCCGGAACACGTGGCGCACCTGGAGTCCTCCCTGGAGCGGTACTTCCGGATCATGGCCAACGCCCTCGGCACCGCTGCCGTGGACGCCCTCGACGCCCCCGGCGCCGGTGCGGCCGGCGGCACCGGCTACGCGGCCCTGGCCGTGCTGAGCGCCAAGCGCCGCCCCGGGATCGAGGTGGTCCTGGGCCTGACCGGCCTGGCCGGGCGCCTCCAGGGCGCCGACCTCGTCGTCACAGGCGAGGGCAGCCTGGACGAACAAACCCTGTTCGGCAAGGCGCCCATGGGTGTCAGCGGCGCGGCCCGCACGGCCGGGGTCACCGCCGTCGCAGTCTGCGGGCGCACCACCCTGGACCGCGACACCCTGGCTGCGGCCGGCTTCGCCCGCACCCACGCCCTGACCGACCTTGAAGCCGACACCACCATTTGTATGAAGAATGCCGGAGCCCTGCTGACCCGCATCGGAGAGATGATGGGGGAAGAGCTGGTCCGCACCGGCAGTGAACAGGAGAATTCCCATGTCTGACACCGAAGAAAACACCACCCAGGGCGGCCTCTTTGACCTTGTGTTCCGGGGCCGGCGCGTGCTCACCACCGCCGGCATCGTGCCGCGGGAAGTGGGGGTGCGCGACGGCGTCGTGATTGCCCTGGAGCCCCTCGGCAACAACCTCCAGGGCCGCGAGGTCATTGAACTGGCCGACGACGAAACCCTCATCCCGGGCCTCGTGGACAGCCACGTGCACATCAACGAGCCCGGCCGCACGGACTGGGAGGGGTTCGCCTCCGCCACCCGTGCGGCTGCCGCCGGCGGCGTCACCACCGTGATCGACATGCCGCTGAACAGCATTCCAGCCACCACCAATGTGGACGCCCTTGAGTTGAAGCGCAGCGTGGCGCTGGACCAGGCTTTCGTCGACGTGGGTTTCTGGGGCGGGGCCATCCCCGGCAACAAGGCGGACCTGCGCCCGCTGCACGACGCCGGCGTGTTCGGCTTCAAGTGCTTCCTGCTGCACTCCGGCGTGGACGAGTTCCCGCCGCTGGACGCGGATGAGATGGAAGCCGACATGGCCGAGCTGAAGTCCTTCGACTCGATCATGATCGTGCATGCCGAGGACTCCCGCGCCATTGACCGGGCACCCACCGCCGAGGGCGACCACTACGACAAGTTCCTGGCCTCCCGGCCCCGCGGCGCCGAGAACCTGGCCATTGCCGAGGTCATTGAGCGGGCCCGCTGGACCGGTTCCCGGGCGCACATCCTGCACCTGAGCTCCTCCGACGCCCTGCCCATGATCGCCAGTGCCCGGCGCGACGGCGTGCGGCTCACCGTTGAGACGTGCCCGCACTACCTCACGCTCATGGCGGAGGAGATTCCCAACGGCGGCACCGCCTACAAGTGCTGCCCGCCCATCAGGGAGGCATCCAACCGCGAGCTGCTGTGGCAGGGTCTGCAGGACGGCACGATCGACTGCATCGTCTCCGACCACTCCCCCAGCACGCTGGACCTGAAGGACCTGGAGAACGGCGACTTTGCCGTGGCCTGGGGCGGGGTGTCCTCGCTGCAGCTGGGGCTCTCGCTCATCTGGTCCGAGGCCCGCCAGCGCGGCATTGCACTGGAGCAGGTCATCCAGTGGATGTCCACGGCTCCCGCCGAATTGGTGGGGCTGCACAAGAAGGGCAAGCTGGCCCCCGGCTACGACGCCGACTTCGCTGTCTTCGCCGCGGACGACGCCTACGTTGTGGACGTCTCCAAGCTCAAGCACAAGAACCCGATCACCCCCTACGACGGCCGCGCCCTCTCCGGCGTGGTCCGCCGCACCTTCCTGCGCGGGCAGGAGATCGACGGCGTTGAGCCCACCGGCAAGCTGCTGCGCCGCGGCGAGATCACGGTTGAACAGGATGCCCATGTCTGAATCGGTCCTGCTGCCGGCCCTTGGCGAGAGCGTCACCGAAGGCACCGTCACCCGCTGGCTGAAGTCCGTGGGCGACCTCGTGGCCATTGACGATCCGCTCGTTGAGGTGTCCACCGACAAGGTGGACACCGAGATCCCCTCCCCGTTTGCTGGCATCCTGTCCAAAATCCTGGTCACTGAAGACCAGATGGCAGACATCGGTGCGGCCCTGGCGGTCATCTCCCCGGGGACTGCCACGGCCGTGGACGAGCCAGTCCCGGCCGTGTCCGCGGAACCGGCCGCGGAACCCCCGGCGGCCCCTTCCCTGCCCGCGGCCGAGGCGCCTGCGGTTGTCCATGCCCCTGCGGTTCCGCCAGCCGGACGCTACTACACCCCGCTCGTCCGCAAGCTCGCGCGCCAGCTCACCGTGGACCTGGCCGCCGTGGCGGGCACCGGCATCGGCGGACGGGTGCGGGCCGAGGATGTGAAGGCAGCCGCTGCACAGCCGTCCCCGGCCGCCGCGAATTCCGCCCCAACTGCGGCGGCTCCCGTGGTTGCGGCCGCCGTCGCGGGACCAACCGCACAGGCGGGGCCGTCCGCCGTCGAAAGCCTGCGCGGCACCGTGGTGAAGGCGCCGCGGATCCGTGCCGTGATTGCCCGGCGCATGCGCGAGTCGCTGGACACCTCAACGCAGCTGACCCAGGTGCATGAGGTGGATGTGACCGCCGTCGTCAGGCTGCGGGAACGGGCCAAGGCGCAGTTTGCGGCCGCGAACGGCGTGAAGCTGACGTACCTGCCGTTCATTGCGCTGGCGGTGGCCGAGGCGCTCAAGCTGCATCCCATGCTGAACGCGTCCTTTGACGAGGCCGCCGGCACCATCAGCTACCACGACGCCGAGCACCTCGCCTTTGCCGTGGACACGCCCAAGGGCCTGCTGGTTCCCGTGGTGCGCGACGCCGGCTCTCTGAGCCTGGCGGGCCTGGCCTCGGGGATCGCCGACGTTGCCGCCCGCACCCGCAACGGCACCATCCAGGCGGATGAGCTGGGCGGCGGCACGTTCTCGATCACCAACATCGGCTCAGTTGGCGCGCTGTTTGACACTCCCATCATCAACCAGCCGCAGGTGGGCATCCTGGGCGCGGGTGCGATCGTAAAGCGGCCCGTGGTGGTCACAGGCCCCGACGGGGACTACCAGCTGGCCATCCGGCACATGATGTATTTGTGCCTGACGTACGACCACCGCCTGGTGGACGGCGCGGATGCGGGCCGGTTCCTGCAGGCTGTGACCGCCCGGCTTGAGGCCGGGGACTTCGAGGCCGAGCTGGGCCTCTGACTTTCTCCCCCGTCCCGACGCGGCATCAGACAATGCCCCATTCTGGCGAACGCTGCATCACATCGGGATGCAGCGTTCGCCCTCTTTTTGGGCGGTGTGATGCCGCGTCGGCAGGGCTAGAGGAAGGCGGCGAGCTGCGGGGCGAGGCGGTCGGCCATGATGGCATAGCCTGCCGTGTCCGGGTGGAGCGTATCCGGGAGCCGGTCCGCGGCCTCCTGCTCGGTCAGCACCGACGTCCCGTCAATGACGTGCAGCCGGGTGTCTCCGGCGTCCTGCATGCCGGAAACCACGTGTGCCGTTGCCCGGCGGTAGTCGGCCAGCGTCCAGCCCACCTCATTGGCCTTGTCCTCGCGGGGCAGCGACAGCACCGGCGTGATGACCACCACCGGCACGGCAGGGTGTGCCGCACGCACCGCCTTGAGGAATCCCTGCAGGGCAGGACCGTAGCTGCGCTTGGAAAACACCGATGCGTTGTAACTGTTGATCCCCACACACAGGGAAATGAGGTCCGCGGGCATCCGGGCGATCGTCTCCGCAACGGTCGGATCCAGCTGGCATTCCCCTGCAAACCCCAGGTTTGACAGCTGCCAGCCGTTGCGGGCGGCCACGAGCGCCGGCCAGGTTTGGGTGGGCCCGTCGGCCTGCTGGCAGTGGGTGATGGAGCTGCCGTAGGTGATCCACCGCCGTCCCGCCCCCCAGGCCGCGGTGACATTTTCGCCGTCGAGCATGGCCTCCTGCAGGGTGAAGTCGCCAAAGTGTGGCAGCCAGAGCTCCACCAGTGTGTCCGGTTCAAGCCCGCCCAGTTCCACCTCATGCCTGTGGCTGCCGGCGGCGGGCAGGCGGTGGATGCGCCGGCCGTTGGCGAGGATGTCATAGGGTGCGCAGTCGGGGCCGCCGTGCCCGGCCAGGGTGAGCATCCCGCCGCTGGTGTGCCAGGCGGCCCGGACTCCCGCTGCCATCGCTGCCCGGTTGGCGAGGCCGTCGGTGCTGGGCGGCAGGTAGCCGGCGCGGTCCAGCCGGTGGAAGCGCCGGGCGCCGCCCTGCTCCTGTTGGATGGAGAACACTCCGGAGAACTGCGCTGCAACTGAAGCCATGGGGATCCTTCGGGATGGGTTCGGGCCCCTGCCGGCGGTGCTGGCAGGGGCCCGAAGCGTTGTTGTCTCATTCCCCGGCCGATCCCACTGCTTGCAGCGGGCCCTCGCGGCCGGGGCCCAATTACTTGGAGGCGGGGGTGGTGTGGAAGGTGGCGAAGGAGAGGAACTTGCCGTCCTGGCCGGAAACCACCAGGGTGTCCTTGCCGTTCTTGGTGCCTTCCGGAACCTCGAAGGTGATGGTGCCTTCGTCGTTCGCCAGGAACCAGCCGATCCGGGCCCCGTGCTGGTTCAGGTGAACGTACGCCCACTCATTCACGGGCAGGTTCTTCACCGTGACCATCTCACCCACGCTGTACTTGCCAACCTTCAAGCCCAGGTCAACCGGCGCCTGGCCCTTCAGGTTCGCGCGCTCCACGGACGGCTCAAACGCCGGCTCCTCGGGGGTGGCGGGCTGGACCGGCAGCTCAACGGCAGCAGTCTGTGCGACGGCGGAGGCATCCTTCGCGCCGTTGGCGGCGGCGATGGAAACGGAACGCTCCGCAACGGCACCGGCGGCAATTTCCGCCGTCGTCAGCTCACGGGTTTCGGTGAAGCTGGCGGACTCCCCAACGGCGAGGGTGGCAGGCTCGGCGCCCAGTCCGGCAACGCCGGTCAGGGCCACATTGCCCGAGTTCGTGACGGTGGCCGTGGTGGTGACAGTGTCGCCGGCACCGGCCAGACCGTTGCCGTCAACATCGTTCCACACGCTGCCTGCTGTGACGGTCAGCTCGGGGTTGCGCACCAGCACATCCACCTCGCCGCCGTCGACGGTGTAGTTCACGGTGGCTGAGCCGGCAGCTTCCACGGCCCACTGGGTGACGGGGCTGAAGAAGCCGTTGGCGACATCCTCGGCCGTGACGACGCGCTTGGCAGTGGTGCAGGTGTAGCCCGCGCCGGCGCCAAGGTTGCGGTACCGGCAGTTGGGCGTGCCGTTGATGTTGAAGCCCGTGAGCTCCCCCGATGTGGGGTAGACCGTGGCCGTTGCGCCGGAGGTGTTCTTGACCGCGAAGTTGTACGGCAGGGACTCGCCCGCGGCGTACGGGTTCGCGGCAAGATCGCGGCCGGAATCGGCGCGCGCGCCTTCGATCGTGGCGCTGAGCACGGCTGCCGGCGCGTTCACCTTCAGCAGGGCCGTGGCGGTGGTTGCCCCGGAGGTGGCCGTGAGGGTGTGGCTGCCTGCGGCGGTGCCGGCGGGGACCGTGACGGCCTTGCTGGCATTGCCTTGTGCATCGGTGGTGGCCGTGCCCAGCACGGTGCCGCCCAGGGCAAGTTCCACAGCCGCGTTGGCCGGGAACTTCGCGACGGAGACGGTGACGTCCTTGCCGGCTTCAACCGTGCCGGGTGTTGCGGAAACGGTCGGCGCGGTGGAGTCAGCCGGCAGGCCGCCGATGTTGACCTCGGCACCGCCGCCGAAGGCCAGGCCGTTGGTGGCGTTCAGGCCCACCAGCTTCACGTACTGCCCGGCCTTGCCGCCGGCGATGGCGATCCGCTGGGCGTCCTTGCTGGTCGTGAAGGAACCGCTGGCCACCTTTTCCCCAAAGGCCAACGGATCGTTCGAGACGTAGATCTCGTAGTCCTTGAACTGGCCGTTGACGCCGGAACCGCCCTGGCGCTGCGTGTATTCCAGGCCGGTCACGCTGTAGCTCTGGCCAAGGTCGAAGACGACCGAGTGCGGGAAGTTCGCCACGGTGCCGCTCCACTGGGTGTGCCAGTAGGAGTTGATGTCCCCGTCCAGCAGTGCTGTGGCGGGGCCGCTCGGAGCGGATTCGCCCGTCAGCTCTTCCGAGGAAACTGCGGCGATGGACAGCTGGTCCTGCGGGATCAGGTTGTCCATGGGAGGTGCCTGGCCGCAGAGCGCATCGGAGCAGGCGGCAACGGCCTTCGCCGAGACGGAGGCGGCCGCGCGCTTGGCGCCGTTCTTCGCGGTGACGACCAGGCCGTCCACGACGCGGTTGGCGGCGACGTCGGACACTGTCACGGTGTGGACGGAGGCGAGAGTCTTGCTCTCGCCGGCGGCCAGCGTGAACGGTTTCTGGCCGGCCACCGTGACGCCGGTCAGGCGGACGTTGCCGTTGTTGGTGATGACCGAGGTGTAGGAGATGGTGTCGCCGGGCGTGGCGAAGCCGCTGCCGTCAACATCCACCAGCTCCCCGCCCGTGTGGGTCGCCGACAGTGAGGGCTTGCGGGCCAGCAGGTCCACTTCGGCCCCCGTGATGGAGTACTTCTGCGTGGTTGCGCCCGTTGCGGTGGCCTCCCACTCGGTCGCCGGCACAAAGAAGCCGTCGGCCAGTTCGTCCGCGGTGACAAAGTGCTTGGGGGTGGCGCAGGTGTAGCCGGAGCCGGCATTCAGCACCTGGTAGCGGCAGTTTCCGCCGCCGTCGGCCGGGATGAACGGCTTGAAGTTGCCCGACACCGGGACCGCTGAGGCCGTCACGTTGCTCAGGCTGTCCACCCGGAACTGGTACGGCACGGCCTCGCCCACTGCGTAGGGGCTTGCTGCCAGGTCGCGTGCCAGGTCGGTGGCCGAGCCCTTGATCTCCAGGCCGGCCACATTCTCCGTGGCACCACCGGTGATGGTGACGGGCACGTTGGCTGAAACGCCCTGCCCGCCGTGGCCCAGCGACGCCGTCAGTGTCGCGCTGCCGGCCTTCGCATAGGCCGGGATGGTCACGGGAACCTTGACGGTTGCCGAGGCACCTGCCGCAATGTCGGGCACGACGGCGGAGCCCAGCTCCCAGCCCGGCTTCCCGGTGAAGGAGGCCACGGCCCCGGAGAGCGCCTGGGCGCCGTTGTTGGTCACCGTCAATTCGGCGTCAACTGTTGCGCCGTTGGCCCCCGCGACGTTGGCGGCGGTGAGGGAGGCGTTCATGGTGCCGAGGCAATCCACACCCAGCCATTCGGCGTCGAACTTTCCAAAGGTGATGGCGTTGTTGTCGGCCTCGTACAGCAGGCCGAAGGTGCCGTCGCTGAGTGCGGTGGCGGTGGAGTAGGCCATGTAGCCGCTCTTGAACTGCTTGCCGGCGCTCCAGGTGGTGCCGTCGTCGCAGGAGTAGCGGATGGTGCCGTTCTCGCGGGCCGTGGTGCTGTTGGCGTTGGAGAACATCAGGACCTTGGCCTCGGCGGATCCCTGCGGCGCGTTGGGGTGGACGCGGGCGATCGAGGCGTTGTTGGTGGGGTCCTTCAGCTCCGCGTTGTAGCTGACCGGGCCCCAGGTCTGGCCGCCGTCCTTGGAGATGGTGACCTTGCGGCCCTTGCCGTTGGCGTTGTCGCGCGAGTTGAGCATGAGGTCGCCGTTGGAGAGTTCCACGACCTTGTTTTCATCCATGCGCTCGCCCACGTTGCCGCCCTTGGTCCAGGTCTTGCCGTGGTCGTCGGAGTAGACGCTGTAGGCCTGGATGACTTCTGCACCTGCGGTGTTGCGCACACGGCCGGCGAACTGCTGGACCAGGCGGCCCTTGTGCTCGCCGTACTTGAGCTGGATGCCCTCGCCGGAGGAGGCAAACATGCCCACGACGCCGCCCACGTTGGCCACGCCGCCGACGGTCTCGCCCGCGGGCTTGACCACGTCGGTGACGAGGGGGCCGTCAAAAGATGCGTACTGGGAGCCGGCCGGGTAGTTGGTGGGTGTGGGGAGCACGGGCTGGTTGCCCGGATCGGTGGACCAGGTCAGGCCGCGGTCGGTCGAGACCGAGACCTGGGTGCCGGTGACGTCGCGGTTGGCGTCGTCTGTGCCGATAACGCTGCCCCAGAAGCCCTGGTTCTTCGAGTAGACGTGGAAGTTGAAGACGGTGTCAGTCTCGGCGTCGTACACGTAGCTGGGATCGCTGAAGCCGTACTGCAGGCCGGTCTTGGAGGAAACCTGGCCGCGGGCAATGAACGTGGGCGCACCCCAGGTCTTGCCGCCGTCGGTGCTGCGGCGCTGGATGATCGAGTTCGGTGACGGGGAGTCGCCGCCGTCGGGACGGCCGTCGTAGGATGCCAGGATCACGCCGCCGCCCAGGTCAACCAGGGCAGGAATGCGGTACCAGTTCTGCACCGGGTCGGTGGCCTTGTCGCCCGGCTTGGCCAGGACCTGTTCGCTGTAGCTGCCGCCGGTTGCAAGAGGCTCTGCAGTTTCGGCGAAGGCCGGCCCCACCATGGAGGCGAGCATGCCCGTTGCGAGCACCCCCGCCGCAAAAGCTGTCTGGCCGCGCCCGAGGCGCCGCGCCTTTTGTGTGGATTTCATTGGTTCCTTTCGAAGCGGCCACCATTGGCCGTCAAAGAGTTGCAAACGCTCCATGGCACCCTGCCGACCCCCAGACCTCGGACGTAGGATGACCCACAACACATTAGCGTGTTATGCATCACAAAGTCCATCCATTGCGTGAAGTATTTCCATCGCAGCGTCCAGTCCGGCACGCAACGCAGTCCGCCGTGCGCTTTCACTTTGGCCGTGCGCACGACTCGTTGCCTGGCCGGCAGGCCACCGCACACATGCGTACGACTCGTTGTGACTGACGCGTCCAGACACCTATACGCAGAACCCAGACTGAGTGGTGCGCATGTGTTCAGACCCCCCCCGATGCACACTGTTAATGCTGAATGGCGCGCAACCCAGAGGTTGCGCGCCATTCCTTCAAAACCGTGTCCAGAAGTGGTGGACGTCGGCGCCCTCCCGGGGCGGGGCGGGCGCCGCCGGACATGGAAACCCCGGCCAAGCGTGCTGTTCTGCGCAATGCCGGCACCGTGCCTGACGCAGAACAGTGTTGTGCGTCAGGCCGGCGTCCAACGTTGCGCAGAACAGCACGGTGCCCGCGGCTTTAGGCCCGCTCAGCGGGCAGTGTGGCTACTTCGGGGTGGTGTGGAAGGTGGCGAAGGAGAGGAACTTGCCGTCCTGGCCGGAAACCACCAGGGTGTCCTTGCCGTTCTTGGTGCCTTCCGGAACCTCGAAGGTGATGGTGCCTTCGTCGTTCGCCAGGAACCAGCCGATCCGGGCCCCGTGCTGGTTCAGGTGAACGTACGCCCACTCATTCACGGGCAGGTTCTTCACCGTGACCATCTCACCCACGCTGTACTTGCCAACCTTCAAGCCCAGGTCAACCGGCGCCTGGCCCTTCAGGTTCGCGCGCTCCACGGACGGCTCAAACGCCGGCTCCTCGGGGGTGGCGGGCTGGACCGGCAGCTCAACGGCAGCAGTCTGTGCGACGGCGGAGGCATCCTTCGCGCCGTTGGCGGCGGCGATGGAAACGGAACGCTCCGCAACGGCACCGGCGGCAATTTCCGCCGTCGTCAGCTCACGGGTTTCGGTGAAGCTGGCGGACTCCCCAACGGCGAGGGTGGCAGGCTCGGCGCCCAGTCCGGCAACGCCGGTCAGGGCCACATTGCCCGAGTTCGTGACGGTGGCCGTGGTGGTGACAGTGTCGCCGGCACCGGCCAGACCGTTGCCGTCAACATCGTTCCACACAGCGGCGGCCGTTGCGGTGAGCTCGGGGTTGCGGACCAGCAGGTCAACTTCGTCGCCAGTGACGTCCAGGACGAGGGTTTCCATGCCGCTCGCGGCAGCCTGCCAGGTGGTCTGCGGGACGAAGAAGCCGTTGGCGAGCTCGTCCGCGGTCACTGCGTGGCGGGGCGTGCCGCAGGTGTAGTCGGCCCACATGGAGAGGTTGTTCCAGCGGCAGTTGCCGCCGGCCGGGGGCAGGAACGGGTTGAAGTTGCCGGCTGTGGGGGCAACGTTGGAGGAGATGTTGCTCAGGCTGGTGACCTTGAACTGGTACGGGACCTGCTCGCCAACGGTGTAGGGGGTGGCTGCGAGGTCACGGGAGACATCGGTGCGCGAGCCCGCGACGTCCAGGCCCAGCATGGCACCTGCGCCGCCGGTGACGGTCACGGGGACCACTGCACTGAATTCACGGGTGCCGTAGCTTGCCTTGGCCGTGATCTTGTAGCTGCCGGCCTTCGCGCTGGCGGGGATCGTGACTGGAACGGTGACGGTGGCCGAGGAGCCGGCGGCGACGTCGGCAAAGTCGGCCGTGCCGAAGGTCCAGGCGTTCTGTGCGGCAAAGGTGGCCTTGGCGCCGGCGATGGTGGTCTTGCCGTTGTTGGCCAGGGTCAGTTCGGCCTGCACGGTTTCGCCGTTGGCGCCGGTGACGGCCTTCGCGGTGAGCTCCACGCCGCATTCGATGTCGAGCCATTCGGCGTTGAACTTGGCGAACGTCATGGTGTTGCTGTCGCCCTCGTAGAAGAGGCCGAAGGTGCCGTCGCCGAGTGCGGTGACGGTGGAGTAGCTCATGGAGCCGGACTTGAACTGCTTGCCGGCGCTCCAGGTGGCGCCGTCGTTGCAGGAGTAGCGGATGGTTCCATTGCTGCGGCTGGTGGCGTTGGCGTTGGAGAACAGCAGCATCTTGGCCTCGTCGGAGCCTTCAGCTGCGTCGGGGTGCATGCGTGCGATGGAGGCGTTGTTGACGGGGTCGGTCAGGCGGGTGTCCACGGTGACGGGGCCGTAGCTGTGGCCGCCGTCCTTGGAGATCGCAACCTTGCGCCCGCCGTTGCCGCCGGAGCTGGCGCGGGAGTTGAGCATGACGTCGCCGTTGGAGAGCTCAACGGTCTTGTTCTCGTCCATGCCGGTGCCGGTGAACTCGCCGCGCTGCCATGTCTTGCCATGGTCGTCGGAGTACACGCTGTAGGCCTGGTATTCCACGTTGCCGTTGGCCTGCCTGACCTTGCCGGTGAACTGCTGGATGAGGCGGCCGGCATATTCGCCGTACTTGAGCTGGATGCCCTGGCCGGAGGCGGCAAAGACGCCCTGCACGCCGCCCACGTTGGCGGAGTCGCCGACGGGCTTGGCGACGTCGGTGACCAGCGGGCCGTCGTAGCCGGCAAATGCGGAGCCGGCGGCGTAGTCAACGGGAGGCAGGACCGGCATGTTTGCCGGGTCCATGGACCAGGTCAGGCCCTTGTCGCGCGAGACGGCGACGGCGGCGCTGGTGATGTTGCGGTCGGCGTCGTTGTTGCCGTAGCCGCTTCCTTGGAAGCTGACGTCCTTGGAGTAGACGAAGAAGTTGAACACGTCGCCGGTGACGTCGTCAACGACATAGCTGGGGTCGCTGAAGCCGTAGCGCAGCTTGCCTTCGGCGGCGGGCTGGCCCTTGGCCACGTAGGTGGGTGCGCCCCACGTCTTGCCGTTGTCGGTGCTGCGGCGCTGGATGATGGAGTTCGGGGAGGGTGAGTCTCCGCCGTCGGGGCGTCCGTCGTAGGAGGCCAGGACGACGCCGTCGCCCAGGTGCGCGAGCGCGGGGATGCGGTAGTAGCGGCCCAGCACGGGGTCAATGGCGTTGTCCCCGTTTTTGGCGAGTACCTGCTCTTCATAGCTGGCCGCTGCGGAGGGCTGGACGTCGGCGATCGCGGGGGCGGCCAGGGTGGCCAGCATGCCTGCGGCGATGGCTCCGGCGGCGAGGGCCGTCCGGCGCTTCTTCCATCGGCGTTGGAGGTCGGTGGATTTCATGTGGTCCTTTCGAAGCGGCCGTCATTGGCCGCGTGGCTGTCCCCAATTCACAAGAGTTCCATGCCCCCGTGTGACTTACAGGACATGGAACGTCCCACAACATTAGCGTGCGCCCGGTCACAAAACGACTTTGCACGGATTCCGGCGCGCCGCTAGGATCGAACATTGCCCTGGCCCCGCATGCGATGTGCGCCACTGGAATTCCTGAGTTTGCAAACACTTGCGTAGAATGGGATGGCAAGCTCGCGGAGCGCTTTCCTTATTACATTTCAGGCCACCACTGTGCGGCCCCATAAGTTGGCGTAAGACGGCACCTCCGCGGCACCCCTTCTTAACACCAGGAGTTCCTTCGATGCCTCGGATCGTTGTCGACGTCATGCTCAAGCCCGAAATTCTGGACCCGCAGGGGAAGGCCATTGTTGGCGCACTCCCCCGTCTGGGATTCACCGCATTCTCCGCTGTCCGCCAGGGCAAGCGCTTTGAACTGACCGTGGACGGCGAGGTGACCGAGGAGATCCTGGCCCAGGCCCGTGAAGCGGCGGAAACCATGCTCTCCAACCCGGTCATCGAAGACGTTGTCAACGTTGAAGTAGTGGCGGACTAGTCATGAGCGAAACTCCCCTGATTGGCGGAGCCGCCCCGGCTCCCGTTGATTCCCGGCTGGCTGGCGCCCGCATCGGCGTGGTGACGTTCCCCGGCACCCTGGATGACCGCGACGCAAGCCGCGCCGTCCGCCTCTCCGGCGCGACCGCCGTCGACCTTTGGCATGCGGACACCGTCCTGGCCGATGTTGACGCCGTCATCATCCCCGGCGGGTTCTCCTACGGCGATTACCTGCGCGCCGGTGCCATTTCACGCTTCGCGCCCCTGATGTCACAGATCATCGACGCCGCGAACTCCGATGCCAAGCTGCCCGTCCTGGGCATTTGCAACGGCTTCCAGATCCTGACCGAGTCGCACCTGCTGCCCGGTTCCATGATCAAGAACGACCACCTGAAGTTCCTGTGCCGCGACACCGTGCTGCGCGTTGAGAACAACAGCACCGCCTGGACCAACGCGTACACGCAGGGCCAGGACATCACCGTGCCCCTGAAGAACCAAGATGGCCAGTACATCGCGGACGAGAAGACCCTTGACGCCCTTGAGGCAGAGGGCCGCGTGGTGTTCCGCTACATGGGCGGCAACCCGAACGGCTCGCGCCGCGACATCGCCGGCATCTCCAACGCTGCCGGCAACGTGGTGGGCCTCATGCCGCACCCCGAGCACGCGGTTGAGCACGGCTACGGCCCGGGCCACACCGGCATCGACGGCCTGGGATTCTTCACCTCAGTCTTGAACACACTTCTGGGAGACAAATAATGAGCGAGATTTCAACAGAGTCCGCGAAGAAGTTCAACATCGACACCGTCGCGAACGCCGCCGCAACCCCCGAAGTTGAGCTGCCGTGGGCCGAGCTGGGCCTGAAGCAGAACGAGTTCGACGACGTCGTGAAGGTTTTGGGGCGCCGCCCCACTGCCGCTGAGCTCGCCATGTACTCCGTCATGTGGAGCGAGCACTGCTCCTACAAGTCCTCCAAGAACCACCTGCGCCAGTTTGGCGACAAGGTCACGGATGAGATGAAGAAGGACATGCTGGTGGGCATCGGCGAGAACGCCGGCGTGACCAACCTGGGCGACGGCTGGGCCGTGACGTTCAAGATCGAGTCCCACAACTCCCCCACCATGGTGGAGCCGTACCAGGGTGCCGCAACCGGCATCGGCGGCATTGTCCGCGACATCATCTCCATGGGCGCACGCCCGGTTGCCGTGATGGATCCGCTGCGCTTCGGCGCCATCGACCACCCCGACACCGCCCGCATCATGCACGGCGCGGTTGCCGGCATTGGCGGCTACGGCAACTCGCTGGGCCTGCCGAACATCGGCGGCGAAATGGTCTTCGATTCGGTGTACCAGGGCAACCCGCTGGTCAACGCCCTCGCTGTTGGCGTCATGCGCCACGAGGACATCCGCCTGGCCAACGCCTCCGGCAAGGGCAACAAGGTTGTCTTGTTCGGCGCCCGCACCGGCGGCGACGGCATCGGCGGCGCGTCCATCCTCTCCTCGGAATCCTTCGACGACTCCAAGCCGTCCAAGCGCCCAGCGGTGCAGGTGGGCGACCCCTTCGCCGAAAAGGTGCTCATCGAGTGCTGCCTCGAGCTCTTCAAGGGTTCCTTGGTTGAGGGCATCCAGGACCTGGGCGCCGCAGGCATCTCCTGCGCCACCTCGGAGCTGGCCTCCAACGGCGACGGCGGCATGGAAGTTGAACTGACCTCCGTCCTGCTGCGCGACCCCACCCTGACCCCGGGCGAAATCCTCATGTCCGAGTCCCAGGAACGCATGATGGCAGTTGTCTCCCCCGACAACGTTGCCGCGTTTGAGGCGACCATGGACAAGTGGGCCGTGGAGTACTCCTGGCTCGGCGAGGTCACCGACACCGGCCGCCTGGTCATCAAGTGGGACGGCGAAGTAATTGTCGACGTCGATCCCCGCACCGTTGCGCACGACGGCCCGGTCTACGACCGCCCGTACGCCCGCCCGGAGTGGCAGGATGCCCTGCAGGCCGACAAGTTCACCGGTTCCGCCGCCGACGCTGGCCGCCCCTCCACCCCGGAGGAGCTCAAGGCCGCCGTGCTGGAACTCGTCGCCTCCCCCAACATGTGCTCGAAGGACTGGATCACCAACCAGTACGACCGCTACGTTGGCGGCAACACCGCACAGGCCTTCCCCGACGACGCCGGCGTGATCCGCGTTGACGAGGAAACCGGCCTGGGCTTCGCCGTGGCCACCGACGCCAACGGCCGCTACACCTTCCTGGACCCGTACCACGGCGCCCAGCTGGCACTGGCCGAGGCCTACCGCAACGTCGCCACCTCCGGCGCCATCCCGATGGCCGTCTCCGACTGCCTGAACTTCGGCTCCCCCGAGGACCCGGATGTCATGTGGCAGCTCGCCGAAGCCATCCGTGGCCTCTCCGACGCCTGTATGGTTTTGGGTATCCCGGTCACCGGCGGCAACGTCTCGCTGTACAACCAGACGGGTACCACCCCCATTCACCCCACCCCCGTGGTGGCTGTTTTGGGCAAGTTCGACGACGTTGCGCGCCGCACGCCGTCGGGCTGGGCCGAGGACGGCCAGGCCATCTACCTCCTGGGCACCACGGCGGACGACCTGGACGGTTCCGAGTGGGCCAACCTGCGCGGCCACCTGGGCGGCCTGCCGCCCGCAGTGAACCTGGAGCGCGAGCGTGAATTGGGCGAAATCCTGATCAACGCCTCACGCGACGGCATGATCGACTCCGCCCACGACCTCTCCGAAGGCGGCCTCGCGGCAGCACTTGTTGAGTCGGCGCTGCGCTTCAACACCGGCGCCCGCGTGGCACTGGACGAAGTTGCCGCCCGCGACGGCGTGGACACCTTCACCGCCCTGTTCTCCGAGACGCAGGGACGCGCCATTGTCTCCGTCCCGCGCAGCGAGGAAGTCCGCTTCAACGACATGTGCACCGCCCGGAACTTCCCGGTCTCGCGCATCGGCGTTGTGGACGCAGCAGGCGGCGCCCTGGACATCCAGGGCCTGTTCACCGCAGAGCTGGACGAGCTGCGCGTTGCACACGAGGGAACCCTGCCGAAGTACTTCGGCTAACAGCCCGCCAACGCAAAAGCCCCGGCCAACTCTTCACGGAGTTGGCCGGGGCTTTTTCGTTCTCAGGCCTGCACATGCTCCTTGGACCGCAGTTGTGCCACAAGACGGTCCACCGCAAACAGGGGCAGGGATGCGGCCGTGGCCAGCAGTCCGCTGCCGGCCAGGGCCGTGAGGACCTGTGAATGCGGTGCGGCATCAGCGGCAAAGGCCCTGACATGGGACACGGCAAAGCCCATGGTGGCATCCGGGTAGATCACCAGCAATGACGGAATTCCATAGGCGAGCAACAGCATGCCGGCGACCCTCCACCAGCTCAGGGTCCCGGACCTGGCCGTCCCCCGCAACAGCCAAAGGCATGTCAGGACGCCGGCGCCGTACCAGGT
This sequence comes from Arthrobacter stackebrandtii, assembly GCF_017876675.1. Lineage (NCBI taxonomy): Bacteria > Bacillati > Actinomycetota > Actinomycetes > Micrococcales > Micrococcaceae > Arthrobacter > Arthrobacter stackebrandtii. The sequence goes on along the minus strand of NZ_JAGIOI010000001.1, from coordinate 2,113,394 downwards.
GACGGCTGAAATGACGTTGCCAAGATGCGATCCGCCCTGAAACGCCCGGTAGGACTCCACGAACCCGAGGCCCGTGTATTGCGCGGTGACGACGAAAACCTCATAGCTGCCCACTGCCAGGGGAATTGCGGTCATCACGACCAGCAGCCATTGCACCGCACGCCGGCCACGCGCCACTAAAAGCCGCCGGCCAGCTGCCGCGCGGCCTGCTGGTACGAGCGCGTCACGCCCGACTGGGCCAGCCGCGTCACCGGTGCGCCCAAGGTGTAGATGAGCCCGGCGGGGCGGCTGAAGGCAAGCAGGCGGAAGTGGACGGCCCCGCCGGGGGCCAGCTCCGCAACAAATGCCTCCTCGCCCAGCGCGGGGTGCCCGGGCAGGGTGCCGTAGCCAAAGCCGGCACGGATGGTCTCGCCGCCTGGCCCCTCCACGGCGGCCGGTTCCATGGCCCACACCACCTCGCACGGCACGGGGAGCCGGAGGCTTCCGACGCCGAAGCCGCTCACCACGCGCGCCCCGACGACGGCGCGGGGCGGGGCCTTGACGCTCAGCCCCGCCAGGCGCTGCACCTGCCAGCCCATGATGCCCTCGGCCAGGGCGTCGAATGCGGCGCGGCCGCTGCCCACCGTGATGTCCCTGTCCAGGTGGGCGAACCCGGCGGGCCAAGTGGTGGCCCCGGGTTCCCGGGCGGCGGCCAGCTCCGTCAGGCCCAGGGACGGGTAATCCAGCCTGCCGCGGCTAGCCTTTGGCAACATGTGCGCTCCACTCCAATGCTTCCTGTTGTTTCCTGGGCAGCCCGGCCACCACGAGGTCGTACGAATCTTCCAGCATTTCCAGCACCATCTCCTCCTCCACTGCGGAGGTGTCCACGGTGTTCCAGTGCCGCTTGTTCAGGTGGTAGCCCGGCGTGATGCCGGGGTTGGCCGCCCGCAGGGCCGGGGCCAGTTCGGGGTCGCACTTGAGGCTGATGCCCAGCGGTAGGATTTCGAGGTTGCCCAGCGCGAAGACCTTGCCGGGCCGTTCGGAGCCGCCGCTGGCGGGCGCCTTGACCTTGAAGACACTGGTTTCGGGGCCAAAGGGGTAGTCCTCGTAGGCCCCGGGCATGGCCAGTGCCGCGGCCCGCAGCACCGCCACCGTGATGCTCACTGGCCGGCGTTGCCCAGGCGGGCACCGGCAGAGTCTGCGCCGGCAGCCCCGGCAACCGGGCCGACGTCGTACGTCAGCATGGCGAATTGGCCGTGCTGCTCGGCGCTGCGCAGGGTGAGCCGGTCCGCGCCCACGGTGCGCGGCAGCAGCGGCGCCCCGCCGGCCACTGTGGCGGGCGCGAAGGTGACAACCAGCTCGTCGAGGGCGCCCAGGTCCAGGAACTGTCCGGCGAGCTCGCCGCCGCCCACGACCCACACGTCCAGTTCCCCCGCGGCCGCCCGGATCTCGGCCAGCACATCCGCCACGGGCCCGTTGACGAACCGGACGTCGGCGCCCTCCGGCACGGGGAGGGTGCGCGAGGTGAAGACGTAGGTGGGCTTGTTGCCGTAGAACTGCTGCCACTTGGCCGGCTCTGCGAGGAGGTTCTCGTGCCGGAGCACCCATTCATAGGTGGAGGAACCCTCCACAAAGACGCCCATGGTGTCCATGAACGCGGCGATGTCAGGGCCCTCGGCGCCCGGGACCGCAAACAGCCAGTCGAGCGAGTGGCCCTCATCCGCGAGGTAGCCGTTGAGCGTGGAGGCCGTGTAGAAAACTGTGCGCGTCATGGCACCAACGCTACCGGTATCCCGGCGCAGGGGGCTACCCGGTGGCGAGGTAGTCCTCAAGCAGCACCACTTTCAGCCCGGCGGCCTTTTGCGCGGCCACGAACGCGGCCAGGTCGGCTGGGAATTCGGGGCGGAAGTGCATCAGCACGATGTCGCCCGGCCGCAGCCCCGACCCCACCTGGTAGTCCATGCGGCCGGCGTTGGCCTTCGCCTCCCAGTCCACAATGGCCTTCAGCCCGCACGCCGCCACCGCCGCCCGCGTGTCCTGCGTGTACGGCCCGCCCGGCGGCCGGAAGAACACCGGCCGGCGCCCGTACTGCTGCTCCTCAAAGTCGGCCATGCCGCAGATCTCCGCCTTCTGCTCCTCATAGCTGAGGTGGATGAAGGCCAGGTTGTGGGTCATGGTGTGGTTCTCGATGAGGTGCCCCGCCGACGTGTACTTCGCATAGAACTGGGGCTCACCGGCAATAAAGGCGTGTGCCAGGAACAGCGACGCCTTGATCCCGTTCTCCTCCAGGAGGGCCAGGTCGGAGTCCCGTTTCACGGCGCCGTCGTCGATTGAAACGAACACCACCTTCTGCTCCGTGGGCACCTTGGTCAGCACCGGGGCCAGTCCGTCCACAATGGGCGGAAGCACATAGTCCGGCACCAGCCCGCCCAGGCTGTCCGCCGCGGCCGGGCTGCCCTGTGCCTCGCTCGGCGGGGGCGGGGCGGTTGTCGAGGCTTCGCTGGCTGGGGGCGGGGCGGTGGTCGGCGGCATGGACGACGGCGGCACCCGAGTTTCCGCTGTCGGCGCTCCTGCCGCGGGGCTTCCCTGGCTGGGCCGCGTCCCGGTGGTGGGCGCCGCGGTGGTGCCGGCCTGCGCAGTGGCGGGCTGCGCCGTCGTGCGCGGGGAGACTGCGGAAGGAACATTCGGGGCGGATGCCGGGACAAGCCAGGCCGAAATGGCCAGCACTCCGGCAACGGCCAGCACGGGCCCGGCCACTCGGGCGGTTCGGCGGTGGCGGTTGAGATGGCGTGGCATGTGTCCCTCCGGTTGTGGGGCCTAGAGCCCCAGCCTGGCGGCTTCGATCTTGGGGCAGGTGTCCATGACGACGTCCAGGCCGGCGTTGGCGGCGCGCTGTGCGGCGGCCTCGTCGATCACGCCCAGCTGCAGCCAGACGGCCTTGGCACCCACGGCGATGGCCTGGTCAACCACGGCCCCGACCTTGGTGGAGTTCACGAAGCAGTCCACCACGTCGATGGGCCCGGGCACCTCCGCCAGCGTTTTGTAGCCCTTGGCGCCGTGGACGTCGTCGCCCTTCAGGCTGACGGGAATGATTTCGTGGCCGAGGTGCTGCTGGAGGAAGAGGGCAACCCCGACGGCGGGCCGCAGCGGGTTGTTGGACAGCCCCACAACAGCCCAGCGGCCGGGCGTGGTGAGTAGCCGGCGGATGAGCTGCGGGTCATTGATGTGGGCCATGCCTCGAGCCTAGCCCTGCGGGCCGCCATTGCCGGATTCCCGCGCCGCGGCAGCCGGTTTGTTCAGCGGACCTCCGGCTCAGGCGACCACGTAGGATTCGTCGGCGCTGGGCCGGTCGTTGTCCCCCGAGTCCATCTCCGGTTCCTCTTCTTCCTCCGGCACCTCGTCAAAGTCCACGTAGTCCTCATTGGTGAGCTCGTCCGTGTACAGGGACCAGAATTCGTTGACGGCGGCCGCGGCCGGGTCCAGCGCCTGCAGCTGTTCCTGGAAGGACTTCTTCACCGCGGAGAAGTCCTCGTCGTCCTCGGGGCCGGCCGTGTCCCTGTCAATGGACCCCCATGCGGCAACAATGGGCGCCAGCGTTTCAAGCGTGGAGGCGATCAGGGACTCGTCGTCTTCGCAGACGTACAACACGGCTCCGCTGTTCCGGTCCACCACCACAAACTGGAAATCACCGTCGTTGCACACGATGGCCCGCCCGCGCTCGTCATCGGCAAACGGCGGCTTGAGCCATTGCCCGTCCAGCGGCACATCATCCAGCGCGACCGGAAACATCGGTTCCAGCACCGCCCAGATCTGGGAGTCGTTCATGGTTTCCTCCTGCCCTTAACCTTGACCCTAACCACCGGCGGTGGCCGCGTCAACGGCCACAACTCAGCCCGCCGGGACCACCTCGGTGCTGCCCTCGAAGCGGCGGTTGCGCAGCACCGGGAGGAACTCGCGCACCTCCTCGATGCGCCGGTGGGTGACGTCGGCCGTGGCAACGCCCTCGGCGTCGTCGTTGAGGAAGTCGATGGCGATGCCCATGGGGTCCAGGATGGCAGAGTGGCCGATGCAATGGTCGCTGGAGGTGCCGGCAGCTGCCACCCAGCAGGTGTTTTCAATGGCGCGTGCCTTCAGCAGCGTCTCCCAGTGCTCAACCTTGTGCTCGCCCTTAAACCAGGCGGCGGAGACACAGATCAGGTCCGCACCGGAGACGGCCAGTGCACGGGCCAGCTCGGGGAAGCGGATGTCGTAGCAGGTCATGATGCCCACCTTGAAGCCGCCAACCTCCACGAGCGTGATGCCGCGGTCGCCGGGCTTGATGCGGGTGGACTCCTGGTAGGAGAAGGCGTCGTAGAGGTGCAGCTTGCGGTAGGTGCCCAGGATGGCACCGCCTTCATCCACGGCCACCACCGTGTTGTACGGGCGTTCCTCGCCGCTGGACTCGTAGCCGCCGGCAATCACGGCGATGCCCACGTCGGAGGCGATCATGGACAGCCCCTGCACAAAGGTGGTCCAGTGCGCATCCACGGCGGCGGCGAAACTGCCCTTGACCCGGCCCACTGAGAACATGGCCTCCTCCGGGAACAGGACCAGCTTCCCGCCGTCCTGTGCCGCGGCCACGGCCAGCCTGCGCATCGTGGCCAGGTTCTCCACGACATCCGCACCTGGGTTGAATTGTCCAACACTGACCTTCATGGCTGTGGGTCCTTCCGCTCGGTTCCAGTACAAACCAGCCTAGCCCGTCCCGCCGCCGCGGGAATCACCCAAGCAGCGCAAAAAAGGGAAGGACGACGGCGGAACTTGCGTTCCGCCGTCGTCCTTCCCTTGATCTGTGGCCGGGTTGGCTACTTCGTGTCGCTGATCAAATCGTGGCGCACGATCGTCTGGTCGCGGTCCGGGCCAACGCCGATGGCGGAGATCCGGGTGCCTGACATGGCCTCGAGCGCAAGGATGTAGTTGCGCGCGTTCTCGGGCAGGTCCTCCATGGTGCGGGCCGTGGTGATGTCCTCGGTCCAGCCCGGGAAGTACTCGAAAATGGGCTTGGCGTGGTGGAATTCGGTCTGCGTCATGGGCATTTCGTCATGGCGCACGCCGTCAACGTCGTAGGCGACGCAGACCGGGATGGACTCGATGCCCGTGAGCACGTCCAGCTTCGTGACGAAGTAGTCCGTGAAGCCGTTCACGCGGGAGGCGTGGCGGGCCAGGAGGGCGTCGTACCAGCCGCAGCGGCGCGGGCGGCCGGTGTTGACACCGAATTCGCCGCCGGTCTTCTGCAGGTAGATGCCCATCTCGTCGAACAGTTCCGTGGGGAACGGGCCGGCGCCGACACGCGTGGTGTACGCCTTGATGATGCCCACGGAGCGGGTGATGCGGGTGGGGCCGATGCCGGATCCCACAGACGCGCCGCCGGCTGTCGGGTTCGAGGAGGTGACGAAGGGGTAGGTGCCGTGGTCAACGTCCAGGAATGTGGCCTGGCCGCCTTCCATGAGCACCACTTCGCCGCGGTCCAGGGCCTCGTTCAACACATAGGTTGCGTCGATGACCATGGGGCGGACGCGCTCGGCGAAGGACAGGAAGTACTCCACGACCTCTTCCACCTCAACGTCGCGGCGGTTGTACACCTTCACCAGCAGCTGGTTCTTCTGCTTCAGCGAACCCTCCACCTTCTGGCGCAGGATGGACTCGTCGAAGAGGTCCTGGACGCGGATGCCCAGGCGGGCCACCTTGTCCATGTAGGCCGGGCCGATGCCGCGGCCGGTGGTGCCGATTGCGCGGCTGCCCAGGAAGCGCTCGGTGACCTTGTCCAGCACCTGGTGGTACGGGGCCACCAGGTGGGCGTTGGCGGAAATGCGCAGCTTGGACGTGTCCGCGCCGCGGGCCTGCAGGCCCTCGATTTCCTCGAACAATGCCTCGAGGTTCACCACGCAGCCATTGCCGATGATGGGTGTTGCGTTGGGGCTCAAAATACCGGCGGGAAGGAGCTTGAGCTCATACTTCTCGCCGCCTACGACCACCGTGTGGCCTGCGTTGTTGCCGCCGTTGGGCTTCACAACATAGTCGACCAAACCACCCAAAAGATCTGTGGCCTTGCCTTTTCCCTCGTCACCCCACTGGGCGCCGACGATTACGATTGCTGGCATGGGACCCTCCCCCTTGCTCATAAGTTGAGCCGGGCGCTGCGGAGTTCGGCAGAGGTTCCGCCGTACAGCGTCCGGGCACGAAAATGCCCCTTGGGAACCGCCGCCGTTCACCTGCAAAAATTCGGGCCGGCCAGCGATCAAGGGGGTATTACCCCCCGAGTTTACCGGAATGCCACTGCGGGTGCACATTGGCCGCGCCCAGCGGTCTCCCGCCCGCCCCCTTTCCCCGACGCCGCATCAGATAAACGCCCTTTTCCCCGGACCCCGCATCAGATAAGCGCCGCTTTGGGCCAACGCCATCGCACCACCCAGCCAGCCCGCCGCTGCCGGTCCGGCGGCGCCTGCCCGCGGAAGCCGCCGGGCACAATCTGGTCCAGGCAACACTTAGTGTCCTAAGGACAGCAAATGCTATATACTGTCCTTAGGACACTAAATAATTTCCGCTGCCCCACCGCCAGGGAGAAACCATGACGTTCCAGAATAAGACCGCACTTGTCACCGCATCCGGTGCCGGCATTGGCCGCGCCATCGCGCTGCGCCTGGCAGCCGAGGGGGCCGCCGTCGTGGTGTCCGACATCAATGACGCGGCCGGGGCCGAGACTGTTGGGCTGATCAAGGCAGCCGGCGGCACGGCCGCTTTCAAGCACGCTGACATCAGTGACGCGGGCGCCGTGGCGGCCCTGATGGCGTTCACCCTGAAAACCTTCGGGGGCCTTGATCTCGCCGTGAACAATGCGGGCATCGGGGCCATGCCAAAGCCTGTTGAGGACGTTTCCGACGACGAATGGGACCGCGTTGTCAGCGTCACCCTGCGCGGGACTTTCCTGGCGCTCAAGTCGCAGATAGCCCACTTCCGGTCCCAGGGCGGCGGCGCGGTAGTGAACATTGCCTCGACGGCCGGCATCTCGGCCACTCCGTCGCTCACCCCCTATGGCGCAGCCAAGCACGGGGTGGTCAGCCTGACGCGCAGTGTTGCGCTGGAGAATGCGGCACTCGGAATCCGCGTCAACGCCGTGGCTCCGGGCGCCATTGAAACGGCCGCCCTGGCCTCGCTCCCGGACGATGCCAAGGCGGGGTACGCGGCAGAGATCCCCATGAAACGGCTGGGGCAGCCGGAAGAGATTGCCAACGCCGTGGCATGGCTGCTCTCGGATGAGGCGTCGTTCGTCACCGGTGTGGTGCTGCCCGTGGACGGGGGAACCAATGCCTAGGGCTGCCGGATACCAGGAGGAGTTCATGGCTTCCCTGACGCGGATCATCGGCGAGTGGACGGCACCGGACTTCCTGTCCGCCGTGGTGGCCCGGGAGGGCGTGGACCTGGACCCGGCCGCGATCACCATGGTCACCTTCCTGTCCACCGACGGCCCCATGCGCCCCTCGGAAATGGCAAGGAAGATGGTGACGGGCGCGTCAAACGTCAGCAAGGTCGCTGCCCGGCTGACCGCCGCAGGAATGGTCAACAGGGTCCCCGACCCGGCCGATGCCCGCGCCAGCCTGCTGGGCCTGACGCCCGCCGGCCACCAGGTTGCCGGCACCTTTGTCCGCGCGGGCGACGGACTCGTGGAGGACCTGCTGCGCGGATGGTCCCCGGGCGACCGGACCGAATTGGCCCGGCTGCTGCAACAGCTGGAGCAATCCACGATTGCCTTTTCAGCCCAACTGCGGGCGAACCACACACGTCCCGAGCAAACAGTGCCGGGAGCTACAGAAGGAGCAAAGCAATGACTGCCACCGCATCCAACCGTACCTACATCATCACCGGGGCCGGCTCCGGCATTGGCCAGGCCACAGCCGAACTGCTGCGCGAACGCGGCGCAACAGTCATCGGCGTGGATCTCAAGGGCGCCGATGTCCAGGGCGACCTCAGCACCCGTGAGGGCCGCATTGCCGCGGCCGATGCCGCCCTCGCGGCAGCCGGCGGTTCCGTGGACGCGGCGATTGCCTGCGCCGGCATCTCGGCGCCGATCCCATTGACGGCCAGTGTGAACTTCTTTGGCGTCACCGAGTTCCTGGACCGGCTGGCACCCGCGCTGGCCAACAGCGCAAGTCCGCGTGCCGCCGTCGTCAGTTCCATGGCGAGCCTGCAGCCCAACTCCCCCGAGCAGGTCGATGCCATGCTGGCCGGAGACGAGGCCAGGGCCGTGGAAATCGGCGCGGCCTTGGCCGCCCAGGGTCCCGAAGTGGGATACCTGAACTACCCCTCCAGCAAGCGTGCACTGAGCCGCTGGGTGCGCCGCGCGTCGATCACCCCGCAGTACGCCGGTGCCGGAATTCCGTTGAACGCCGTGGCCCCGGGCACCGTGGTAACGGCCATGACCGCCGGCCTGCTGGCCACCCCGGAGGGCCGGGAAATGGTGGACTCTTCCGTGCCGATGCCGCTCAACGGGCACTCGGACGCCGTGGTCATTGCGCGGCTGCTCGCGTGGCTGACGAGTGAGGAAAACACGCACACCACCGGCCAGACCATTTACACCGACGGCGGCGCCGACGCGTCACTGCGCGGGGACGACATCTGGAGCTGACCGCCCGTCGGGTGTGCACGTGTTGGGCCGATTTAGGTCCAGCACGTGCTTACTCGATTTTGTTGGCGCGGCTCAACCGAATGGTTGATTGATTGCCTTTGTAGCAGGCATAGTTTGGAACTATGCAGCGGCTAACGAAAAACGCACAAGCAGGCACCTCCCGCAACAAGTGGGCCGGGCTCGGCGTCCTCGCGGCCGGGCTGTCCATGATCGTCATCGACGGCACCATCGTGGGCGTCTCCCTGCCCACCATCATCGACGACCTCCACCTGGACCTGAACGAGGCCCAGTGGGTCAACAGCCTGTACTCGGTGGTGCTGGCCGCGCTGCTGCTGACCAGCGGGCGCCTGGGCGACCGGCTCGGGCGGCGCAAACTGTTCATGGCCGGCGTCGTGCTGTTCATGGCCGGCAGCATCTTCGCCGCCCTGTCCCAGGACGCAACCGGACTCATCCTGAGCCGCGTGCTGCAGGGCGTGGGCGGCGCCGCGGTGCTGCCGGCCACCCTGTCCAGCGTCAACTCCACCTTTTTTGGCAAAGACAGGACGACGGCGTTCGCCATCTGGGGCGCTGTCATCTCCGGAATGGCGGCAATTGGCCCGCTGCTGGGCGGGTGGCTGACCTCCTCCTTCGCCTGGCAGTGGATCTTCATTGTCAACATCCCGCTGGGCCTGGCCGTCCTGGTCGGCACCGTTTTGTGGGTTCCGGAGACGAGCTCGCCCGATGACAGGGCCGGGGTGGACATCCTGGGCCTGCTGCTCAGCGCGTCCGGTTTTGGCTTGTTCGTGTTCGCCCTGATCGAGGGGCCCACGCTTGGCTGGTGGAGCGCGAAGGGCGCCCTCGACCTGGGCCCGGTCAGCTGGCCGGCCGATGCCGCCATCTCTGCCGTGCCGGTCACCCTCGCCGCGGGCATCGTGCTGCTGCTGGGCTTTGTTTTGTGGGAAAAGCGCCGGGCACGCATTGGACGCTCCGCCATCCTGGACCTGTCCCTGTTCACCGTCCCCACCTTTTCCTGGGGCAATGCGGTGGCTGCCACAGTGGCCATCGGCGAGTTCGGGCTGCTGCTGGTCCTTCCGCTGTACCTGATCAACATTCTGGGGCTCGGCACGCTCAACGCCGGTTTCGTGCTGGCGGCCATGGCGCTGGGGGCCTTCTTTTCCGGCGCCTCCGCCCGGCACCTCGCCGCCAGGATGGGGCCGCCCAACGTCGTCATCATCGGCCTGGGACTGGAAACGGCCGGCCTGCTGGCCCTGGGCCTGTTTATCACCTCCAGCACATCCATCTGGCTGATCGCGGCCCTTCTGGTGGTGTACGGGCTGGGCCTTGGCCTGGCCTCTGCACAGCTGACGGGCACTGTCCTCGCCGACATCCCCACCGCCGTTTCCGGCCAGGGCTCCGCCACCCAAAGCACTGTCCGGCAGCTGGGCGCAGCGCTCGGCTCGGCCATCATGGGCAGCGTGCTGGCCCACTACGCATATTCCAAGGGCACTGAACTGCTGGGTGCGGCGTCCGGCCTCCCCGCCGACAAGGCGGACACCCTGGCCGGCCAGCTGCGTGATTCCGCCGGCGGCATTGTGCCGCAGCTGGTCCAGTCCGGAACCCACGGCCCCATGGGCGACGCCGGTCCGGCTGCGGCGGGTGCCATGTCCGACGCGTTCGCCCAGGCAGTGAGCGCATCCGTGCTCGCGGCGGCCATCTTCCTGTTCATCGGGCTGGTGGGCTCGTTCTTCGTGGCGGCGGCGTCAGGGAAGGTCCACGCGGCCGAAGCGGCCGATGCCGCGGCCACCACCAATTAGGCCGCGCACCGGCTGACACCAGGTGGTCAGGGCTGCAGGGCGGCCAGGGCTGAATCGGCCAGTCCGGGCCACTGCGCCGCGGACGCCAGCGGCACCACCACCCAGTCCTTGAACGGCCGGCCCATGCCTGACGGGTCAAAAAGTGCGGCCCCCGGCAGCGCCAGTGCTTCGGCGTGGGCTGCGGAATCGCGGCCCAGCTTGAACGCCACCGCGTCCCCATGGAGGCAGCCGACGGCCTTGGTGCCCACCATCAGCGACGTGGCACCAAACATCTTGCCGACCGCAACTCCGGCTCCGGCAACGTCGGCGGCGAGGGAATCGAAGGCTTCGGCGGCGGCCGGCGACGGCACAAGTTTTTCCATGTGCACATCATCCCCGGAAACATGGCCCTGAGTCGATGGCGGCATGGGCTCCCGCGCCGCACGTCCCCTGCTTTCCCATCGACAACGCAGTTGTTGGACGAAAAATGGGGGGCGAATCGGTCCAACAACTGCGCTATCAATTTTTGCGGCAGCGCTACTTCGAAACGCTGAACACGCCTGCCGCGCCCCGTTCGGCGTCGACCATGCTGTGCGAGACGAACGGGTAGTTGCCCGCCTCCGGAAAGGACAGCTCCACGAAGCCGCCCTGCGCCGGGGCCAGCGGCAGCACCTGCGCCCCGGCCGAGGCATCGGAGCCGTCCAGCAAGAACCGCCCCTCGCTCCAGGTGGTGTCGAACTGGCCGCCGATCACATGGAATGACGATGCCCGGTTCGGTCCGGCGTCGAGCACCCAGATCCGCACCCGCTCCCCGGCCCTGGCCGGCAGCGGTGCGTACTTGTACTGGTTGGCGTAGCCGTTGAACACCACAGCATCCGGCTTCTCGGCCTGAATCTTGGCCAAGTCAGCCACCCCGCCTTGTGGCCCGGCATAAATCTCCGACTGCACCAGCAAATATTCCTTGTCCACCGGCGCCAGATTCGGCGGGTCAATGACCACGGCACCAAACATGCCGTTGGCGATATGTTGACTCATGGGCATGGTGGAGCAGTGGTACATCCAGATTCCGGCGCGCGTTGCCGTAAACGAGTACGAAAGCGACTCCCCCGGATTGATGGTGCGCATGGGCTGGTCGGGCGCCAGGGCCCCCGCGTGGAAGTCGATCGAGTGCCCCAGCGAGCCGTCGTTGACCAGCGTGATCTTGAACTTGTCGCCCACCTTGCCGCGCAGTGTGGGCCCGGGCGCCATGCCGTTGAACAGCCACAGCTTCTGCGTGACCCCCGGAGCCACCTCTCGCTCCGCCTCCGTGACCTTCATGGTCAGCTCATGCATTGTTCCTTCAGGCGCCGACGGCAGCACCGCACTGTGCGGGGTGAAGCCCGCACCAGGCTCCTTCATGAAGTCGAAATCCGCCGCGGGCCCGTCCCCGGCTCCGTGGTCCATGCCGGGCATGCCGGAGTCAGCGGACGAGCCAGCACCGGGGATGCCGGTGTCCGGCGCACCCACGGCCACGATGCTGAACACCATTCCCTGCTGCCGGTGCCCCACCAGGGAACACCACCCGGACACATCAGCACCGATCACGCCCACGTCCACAGTGGCCTTCTGGCCCGGGTACAGCCGCCCGGAATCCGCGCCAAACTCGGTTACGAGGTCGTGCACCATGTCATCCTCATTGACCACGTTGATGACCAGCTTGTTCCCGGCAGGCACCTCCACCTTGTCCGGGTGGAAGCGCATGTTTTTCATGCTCATCTCCACGGTGGTGGTCTGGCCAGTGGCCGCCACGCCGGTGTCCGCGGCCGCCTGGTTCACGCCCTTCAGCGCGGTTGGGTCCACCAGGACGCCAGCCACCACCACCAGCACGACGGCGGTGAGCCCGGCAGCTGCCATGCCCCACCGTTTGCGCGGGGCCGGATCATGCGCGGCTGCCGTGCCGCCGCCGACGGCGGGAACTCCCGCAGCCGGCACCTTGGCGAACAGTGCCACACCAAGCAGCGGCAGGAACCACGCCAGGCCGATCAGCACCAGGAACGTGGTCCCCACCCGCACGATGCTCGGCACCGGCAGCAGCGAAACCACCAGCCCGGCATTGACCAGAACCACCCGTAACACCGCAGCCTTGTCCAGGATGGCTGTCCTGCGCTTCACCAGCGCGGGTCCGCCGCCCAGCACCACCGGCACCAGGTAGGTGAGCGCGCCGCCCAGAACCTGGGCCGCAAAACCGACAGCCAGCACGGGTGCCACCACTTCGATTCCCCGGTGCAACCCCTGCCAGCTCCCGGCGGTCAGGACCAGCACCAGCAGCCACACCAGCGCCACAAGCAGCCACACCAAGGCCGCGACTGCGGAGAGCGGCGCAAAGGACACCGGCGCCTTGGTGCGCACCACCCTGGCCAGCGGAAGGCAGATATATACAACACCGGCCATATACACCGCCAGGCCCATAACGCTCAGCGCCATGGCCCCGGAGGCCGCGCCGCCGGCAATGGCCAGCACGCCCACCAAAAGTGGGACGGCGCCGTGGCGCGCAACGCTTTCAGCACCGTCGGCCACCCGGGTGCGCAGCATGGTGGGCAGCAGCGTCATCAACGTGCCCAGCACGCTCAGGCCCACAAACCCCAGCACGTTCACGCTCATGTGGACCAGCAGGAGCCGGGCGTGCAGTTCGCCGCCCGGGCCTGCCGCCAGCGCAGCGCCCACCCCGGCACCGACCGGCAGCAGCAGGCAGGCTGCCACGTAGTACCAAACAGTCGGCCCGAAGCGTGAAGGCAGGGCCTTGACGGCGCGCAGGCCCAGCACCACGGCATGCCAGGCAACGGCCAGGCCCACCCCGATGCTGCCCACCAGCGTCAGCACCCAAACACCGGAAACCATGCCGGCCACAACCGTCACAACAGCCAGGTTGAGCAGGACCAGCCGGGCAACCATGAGCCGGTTGTCCGGCGTCGGGCCTCTCAGCAGCGCCTGCGCAAAATGCCAGCTCCACACGAGGATTGAGTTGGCCACCGCGCCGAGCAGCAGCAAATGCACCATGAGCCAGCCGGACACGGGGATGTTCCGGTGAAAAAGCACCACAACGACCAGCGCCACGAGCCACCCGACGGCGGCGGCGTTGGCGCGCAGGTGCCATCCGGCGCGGTTCATGGGTGACTTTCCGGCAGGGGCGGGCTGGGGTGCTGAGCCGATCTTCATGCTGGAACTTTCTGGGCACGGGTGGCCTGCCAGACCGCCATGACGGCGAACAACAGGATGGAAACAACGTTGAGCACGCCGCCGGAAACCCAGGCGCCGTGGATGCCGGCGGCGTCGCCGAGCCCAAGCCGGACCGCGAGCGATGCGTGCAGCAGCGTGGCAGGAACCCAGAATCCTGGCGTGTAGGGCAGGGGCTTGCGCAATACTGCGGGCAGGATCACGGGCGCATGCGCCATGATCATGGAAATCGTGAAGCCGAGGAACACGGAGTGCACGGCCACATCGTAGGCGCTGCCGGTCAGCGGGCCCTGGTGCACGGCCAGCACGACGCCGGCGATCGCCAACCAGCCATAGCCAGCCAGCAGGCACGCGGCAATGTAGCGCGGGAGGCCTTCGGAACGGATGGTTTTGCGGGCGGCGTCGTAGACCACCAGCCAGGCGACGAGGGCCAGGAGCGCCAGGCCGAACAGGGGGTAGCCGGCAGCTGGCCAGAGGAGGGCGGCGAGGGCGGCGGCAAGAAGTCCGAAGCTGGCGGTGAGCAGCAGCGGCTCCGCCTTGGGGCTGCCGATGCCGATGCGCGCCAGTTCCAGGCGTTCGCCCGCGATGGTCAGAACGACGAAGGCTGCCAGGAACGGCAGCAGGACCGGGATTCCGGGGATGCGGAGCCACAGTGCCGCGGCCGCGACCGCGCTGACCGCGCCGAGGATTTGGATCAGGACGACGTTGTCGTACTGGCGGCGCCACAGAGGGATGTAGACCAGGGCCATGGCGATGGTTCCGGCCAGCAGGACGGTCTTGCCGATCCACAAGTCAAGGGGCGAGACGAGCAGGAGTCCGGCGATCCCCAGAAGTGCCGGCGATGCGTAGCCCCAGGCCCTGTTCAGCGCCACGGACCGTTCCAGTGCGATCACGGTGCCCACAAAACTCAGGACCAGAAGCATCCCGTGAACCTGGGGGAAGCGGTCGACTTTCAGCGGTGCGTCGGCACCGAGCAGCTGCAACCCGGCATTCAGCCCCACCAAAAGTGCGGCGCCGGCAGGCAGCAGGAAGAGCAGGCGGAAGCCCGGCCGGCGCAGAAACGGGACCTTCCGCCGGGGCTTCTGCCGCTGCCCGGTGGCGGTCACTCCGTGCCGCTTGCGGCGGGGCCGGCGGCCGGGAGGTGCAGCGTGCAGAATCCGGGGCCGGCAAACGGGAGCAGCCTCACGCCGTCCTCCGGCAGGCCGGTGTCGGCCAGCAGCTCCTTCGCCAGGCCCAGGTGCACGGCGCACACCACCTCGGGGTTCTCGCGCGCGGCCTCCACGATGGGGCACGTGGTCAGCGTCAGCTCCGTGGCGTCCCGGTTGCCCTGCACGCCAAACCCGGCCTGGCCAAGCGCCGAGACGACGCGGCCGCGGGCCGCCTTGGCCGCCGCCGGGGCGACAGTGGCGGGTACTGCTGGGGATGCTTCTGCGGGCGCGGCCCCGGACGCCGCCACACCGGAGCGCCCTGGCACCTTCGTGCCGGCTCGCGCACCCCCCGATGCCTTTCCACTCTTGGGGAGGGCCCGGGCCCAGGTGCGGCCGGCATCCTCACCTTCGGCTGCGGGGTTGGAACTGGTGGCGGCAATGTGCTGGGCCAGGGCCACAGCCAGGGCGGCATAGCCCACGGGGCCGGAGGGAACAGTGGCGGCCTCGTACAACCATGCAGGCCTGCCCCGCCCCTCGCGGGGCGCAGCTGTCTTGGTGGCATGGCCGTCAGAGACGAGCGCCTCCAAGTGTTCCCGCACCGTGTTGGCATGCTGGCCGGTGCGGGCCGCCAGCTGCTCGACGCTGAGCGTGTCCGGAATTTCACGGAGATAGGCCAGGATGGCCGCACGGGCCTTGGAAATGGGCGCAACCGGCTCGACGCGGCTGGGCTTGGGTCCCTGGGGCAGCGATGTGACGCTTTTATTTTCCACGGAATTAAGTGTAGTAATATAATCGCAGAATCTCCATTCACACCGAGATCGTGGCGCTACGAAAGGTTTTCCCGTGAATAATCTTGTTCTTGCCTCCTCATCCGCCGAGGCCGCTTCACTGGAAGCTGCCCGCACCCGGCTGGCGGAAGTCGCCGGAACGCTGGGCACTCTGAACGGCAATCTTGTGGCAGCAGCCGGCAACGCGTCAGCCGCCGAACTGGCCCAGTCCGACCAGGGCGCACTCGTAGATTTTGTCGAGAAGGAACTCATTCCCCTCTCCGGCGCCTTGGCAGGTGCCTTCCCGGAACATGGCGCCAGCACCGAGTCTCGGGTCCTGGCGAAGGTCGCCACGGGCCACAATGAGCGGATCGTGTCCGCAGCCAAGGCCCTGGAAGTCCAGGAAGCCCCGGTCAAGATGGTCAACGCGGGCGGCCGCCTGCTGGAAGCGGCCACGGCCTTCATCGCCGAGGCCACGGAGCTGATCCTGCCGGCACTGGCACAAAACACCGCTGTGTCCCTCGCAGACCTGCTGCCCAAGCCGGCCCCCGCAGAAGCCGGTGCACCGGGAGAAACCCAAACTCCGGCGTCGGGCGGCTGCGCCTGTGGCGGGCACGACGAGCCCGGCCTGGCCGAACTCGACACCCGCGTCATCCCGCACGCGATCCGCCACGCCACCATTTTCGGCGCACTGGAGGGCCTGAACACAGGCAAGGGCATCCTGCTGGTGGCCAACCACAACCCGCTGCCCCTGCTGGCCCAGCTGGAGCAGCGCTCGCCCGGCAAGTTCGAGGTCTCCTACGTGGAGGACGGCCCGGAGCTGTGGAAGCTGAGCATGGTCCGCAACTAGCTCCCACCGACCACGCACGCACCTACCCATGCAAAAATGACACCGATCCCGCTTTCTGAGGCCGATATCTCGGTGTCAGAAAGCGGGATCGGTGTCATTTCCCGTTGAAACAGCGGAACGCTACAGAGCGGCCTCAATCGCGGCCGTGGCGGCCGGATCGGAGTCGTTCAGGAACGTGGCGATCCGCTCAGCCTCATCAGCTTCGCCGATGGCACCCGCGGCACGGCCCAGCGCATAGAGCGCACGCAGGAATCCGCGGTTGCCCTCATGCGAGTACGGGACCTCGCCCACGCCGCGCCAGCCGTTGCGGCGGAGCGAGTCCAGGCCGCGGTGGTAGCCGGTGCGGGCATAGGCGTAGGACTCGATGGTGCGACCTTCGGCGAACGCCTCGTCGGCCAGGATGGCCCACAACAGCGAGGACGTCGGGTTCGCGGCGGCCAAATCAACGGCCTCGTCCCCGGCGTCCAGGCGGGCCTGGACCTCCTCCTCGGCCGGGAGCAGCGTGGGCTCCGGGCCGAGGAGGTTCTTGCGGAAATCGTCAGACATTTACTTGAACGTCTTGCCTGCGGAGCCGAGCTGCTGTGCAGCTTCAACAACGCGTGCCGCCAGGCCCTTTTCGGCCGAGGCGCCCCAGACGCGGGGGTCGTAGGTCTTCTTGTTGCCAACTTCGCCGTCGATCTTCAGGACGCCGTTGTAGTTGGTGAACATGTGGTCAACAACGGGACGCGTGTAGGCGTACTGGGTGTCGGTGTCGATGTTCATCTTGATGACGCCGTAGGAGACTGCGTCGGCAATTTCCTGCTCGGAGGAGCCGGAGCCGCCGTGGAACACGAGGTCGAACGGGTTTTCCTTGCCGATCTTGGCACCGACCGCGGCCTGGATTTCCTTCAGGATCTCCGGGCGCAGCTTGACGTTGCCGGCCTTGTACACGCCGTGCACGTTGCCGAAGGTCAGTGCGGTGATGTAGCGGCCGTGCTCGCCGGAGCCCAGGGCCTCAACCGTGGCCAGGCCGTCTTCGATCGTGGAGTACAGCTTGTCGTTGATGGCGTTTTCCACGCCGTCTTCCTCGCCGCCGACGGCGCCGATCTCAACTTCAAGGATCATCTTGGCAGCGTGCGTGCGGGCCAGCAGTTCGCGGCCGATGCGCAGGTTTTCCTCGAGGGTTTCGGCGGAGCCGTCCCACATGTGGGAGTTGAAGATCGGGTCGCGGCCGGCCTTGACCTCAGCCTCGGAGGCCTCGAGAAGGGGCAGCACGAAGCCGTCGAGCTTGTCCTTCGGGCAGTGGTCGGTGTGCAGTGCCACGTTGATCGGGTAGTTCTTGGCCACTTCGCGCGCGAATGCTGCGAAGCCCAGTGAACCGGCAACCATGTCCTTGACGCTGGCGCCGGACCAGTAGGCGCCGCCGCCGGTGGAGACCTGGATGATGCCGTCGGTGCCGGCGTCGGCGAAGCCCTGAAGGGTTGCGTTGAGGGTCTGCGATGACGTCACGTTGACGGCCGGGTAGGCGAATCCGCCAGCCTTGGCGCGGTCGATCATTTCGGCATACTTGTCCGGTGTTGCGATGGCCATTAAAAGCTCCTATGGGCTGAATGATACAAAGAGTCTGGCAACAGGCCAGCTCCCGCATGACTTCTCCCATTCTAGCGAGTGCGCCCAAAGTCTCGAAGAACATGAAGTTACCGCCCAGCCTTTGGACTTTCTTCCCTGCCCTTCCAGGCACGACGCCGGACACGTCACCTTGCGCGTCCGACCCGCCCCGGGCACCTTCCGCCTCCCGTCTATGACGCAGTTGTTGCATCAAATCCGCGGTAGAAAGCGCATTCCACGGCAACTACTGCGTCATAGACGAGCGGTGCAGTGTCAGTGCCAGCGGACACTGGCCGTGATATTCCCGGCTAACCCACTCGCTGGTTGAACACGTGCCGGCGGATCCAGGCGTGCATGGCAATTCCCGCGGCGGATGCGGCGTTGATGGAGCGGGTGGAGCCGAACTGTTCAATGGAGAGCGTGGTTTCCGCCGCAGCGTGGACCTCGTCGCTGAGCCCCGGCCCTTCCTGACCGAACACGAAGACGCAGTTGCGGGGCAGCTCGTAGGTCTCCAGCTGCTCCGAGTCCGGGAAGATGTCGATGCCGATGATCGCCAAGCCCTCGCCCTTCGCCCAGGTGACAAAGTCCTCAACCGTGGGGTGGTGGCGGACGTGCTGGTAGCGGTCGGTGACCATGGCGCCGCGCTTGTTCCACCGCCGCCGGCCAATGATGTGGACCTCCTTGGCGAGGAACGCGTTGGCGGTGCGCACCACGGTGCCGATGTTCATGTCATGCTGCCAGTTTTCAATGGCGACATGGAAGTCGTGGCGGCGCGTGTCCAGCTCGGCGACAATCGCCTCCATGGTCCAGTACCGGTACTCGTCCAGGACGTTGCGGCGGTCGCCGTTGGCCAGTAGTTCGGGGTCCCAGTGATCCCCCTCAGGCAGTTCGCCCTCCCATGGGCCGACGCCCACCTCGTGGTGCAATTCCGGGAATTCCGGGGTGTCTGGTGCGTCAGGGGCAGGGGTTTCACCGGTTGTAGTCACCATTCAACTTTACGCACTTCTGAACACACTTCTGGGCGGACGCGGTTTTCTGCAAGACTGGAACCCTGAACCATCACGAGGAGACCCATGAGCACCCAGATTGACCGCCAGCCCGCTGACATTGAATGCTGGCTCACCGACATGGACGGCGTCCTGGTCCACGAAAACAAGGCCGTCCCCGGTGCGGCCGAATTGATCCAGCGCTGGGTTGACACCTCCAAGCGCTTCCTGGTGCTGACCAACAACTCCATCTTCACCCCGCGCGACCTCGCCGCCCGCCTGAAGGCCTCCGGGTTGGAAGTCCCCGAGGAAAACCTGTGGACGTCGGCCCTGGCCACTGCCCAGTTCCTGAAGTCGCAGCTGCCCGGCGGGCGCGCCTTTGTCATCGGCGAGGCCGGATTGACGACGGCGCTGCACGAGGCCGGCTTCATCCTGACCGACCAGAAGCCCGACTACGTGGTGCTCGGCGAGACCCGCACCTACTCATTCGAGGCCATCACCCAGGCCATCCGCCTCATTGGCGACGGCGCACGCTTTATCTGCACCAACCCCGACGCCACAGGCCCGTCCCGCGAGGGCCCGCTGCCGGCCACCGGCGCCGTCGCCGCGCTCATCACCAAGGCCACGGGCCGCGAGCCGTACATCGTGGGCAAGCCGAACCCCATGATGTTCCGTTCCGCCATGAACCGCATCCAGGCCCATTCGGAAACCACCGCCATGATCGGGGACCGCATGGACACCGACATCATCGCGGGCATGGAAGCCGGGCTGCACACAGTCCTCGTCTACACGGGCATCACCCAGCCGGCCGACGTCGACGCCTACCCGTTCCGCCCCAACCAGGCGCTGAACTCGGTCGCCGACCTGCTCGACCACTTGTAGACCGTGGCCACCACCCGGCTGCTGGAACTGGCCGACGTCGCCGAACTTACGGAACTGCTGCGCCGGAACCGTGAGTTCCTGCGGCCGTGGGACCCGGTCCGAACCGACGAGTTCTTCACCGAGCCCGCGCAGCTTGGAATTGCCCGCACCCTTTTGGATGCGCACGACGCCGGCACGGCAGTTCCGCTGGTCATCCTCACCCGGGAGGGTGGTTTGGCCGGGCGGCTGAACCTCAACGGGGTTGTCCGCGGCGTGCTCCAGTCTGCCGCGATGGGCTACTGGGTCGGTGAGGCGTTCAACGGCTCCGGACTGGCCACTGCCGCCGTTGCCGAGGCGGTTGAGCTGGCCGCCGGCGGCCTTGGGCTGCACCGGCTCCAGGCCGAAACCCTGCTGCACAACTCCGCCTCGCAGCGTGTCCTGGCGAAGAACGGTTTCAGCAGGTACGGGCTGGCGCCAAAGTATCTCAAGATCGCCGGCCAGTGGCAGGACCACCTCATGTTCCAGCGGCTCCTGGAGCCCTGAGGTCCACGGCAACGGCCCCGTCCCGGGCTCGCGGGCTGCACACCTCCCGCCGGCGCTGGGAGCCGGAGTCCGGCGTCGAGCTTGAAAATGGCGGCCGTCACAGCCTTGGCTTGAAGGAATCGATGATGGCCGTCATGGACTCCCGGCTGGCGTCCCACTCGAACTGCAGCGCCTCGACGATGAACGTGTGGAGAACCCCGGTGTCGTCGATGGCCACCAGGTACTCCCCCTGGATAGGCCCGGAGATGGTCATGCACCCGTAGCCGTAGCGGAAGCCGTACATGTGGTCCCGCTCGAGGATGGACGGCCGTTCGGTGTAGGCAAAGTCCTGCACACACCCGAACCCGCTGGTGCTGCGCTGCTCGACCAGGCGGTCTTGCGGCAGTTGCAGCTGGCTGCGGAGCCCCAGGTCTAGGATCTCGTGGATCTGCTGCTGCGTGGGCTGCTGCACCAGCGGCTTTTCGGCCGTGTAAGACAGCAGCGCGGTGCCATCCAGGAAACGGTTCAATGCCACGAATTCCTCCGCAGGAACTGTGCCGTCACTGTTGACGGTGGTGAATTCCTCGCCTCCCTGCACCCACCCCTCGGGGTATTGAAAAGACGCCATGGCGGTAGCGGAGTCGACCATGGGCACCCTTCCACGGCTGCCGAATCCGAAGGTGCCGGCGCTGGTGGCGGCCTTGGCGTCGGAGCCGGCCACCGGGCGGGAGTTGACTCCGCTGGACGAGCCGGCGACACCCAGCGCGACGCCTGCGATGAGCGCAAACACCAGCAGGCCGGTGCCCGCCAGCAGCCAGGGCAGTGCGCCCTTCTTCATGCGGGCCGGCCCGCGGGGCCCCTTGGATTCAGGCTGGCCCTGCGGTGGCGGTTGTAGTGACATGGCGGTTCCCCTCCATCAAGGCGGGTCCAAATCGCCCGCCACAATGTCAGGCTAGTGTTCGGCGCAGACCGCGTTGGCGGAGAACCTGCCCCGATATGGCCGTTCTGCCGCGTAAATCCGGGCCCGGCCGATGGTTATCCACACCCCCAAAAGGAACGGTCAGGAACCGAGTTTTCCGCCGGATGCCTCGAGGTAGCAGCTGCCGCACAGCGATTCGTACCAGACTTCGGCCCCCTCGATGGCGACCTGGTCGCCGTCGAAAACAATCTCGCTGCCCACCCGGCGGGTGTTGAACATGGCCTTGCGCCCGCAGCGGCAAATGGTCTTGAGCTCCTCCAGCGAGTGGGCGATTTCCAGCAGGCGGGCGGCGCCGGGGAAGGCGCGGGTGCGGAAGTCGGTGCGCAGCCCGTAGGCCAGGACGGGGACGCCGTCGAGCACTGCGATGCGGAACAAGTCGTCGACCTGGGCCGGGTCCAGGAATTGGGCTTCGTCCACGAGCAGGCACGCCACCGGCGCCATGTCCATGTGCTTGAGCAGCGCGTCGGGGTCGTCGCCGCGCACCTGGGCGGCGAACAGGTCCCGCGCGTTGGCGCCAGGCGGGATCAGGAAGTCCACCTCGCGGCTCACGCCCAGCCGGGACACGATGGACGTCTCGCCCTTCGTGTCCACGCCGGGCTTGGCCAGCAGCACCCGCTGGCCGCGTTCCTCATAGTTGAACGCGGCCTGCAGCAGGCCCGTTGACTTGCCGGAATTCATGGCGCCGTGGCGAAAATACAGCTTCGACAAAACAGGCCTTTCAAATGGTGGCTGGGCCCGGCGGAGTCCTCCTGCGCAGTCACGCGCCGGGTTTCAGCCCGAGCTTGCGAGGATCAATGCAGCGCGGTGGGCCCACACGCCCGAGGGCCCCGCCGCGAGTTTGCGAGCGGAGGGAAGGCGTGGAGGCTATGAAAGGCCGAGCTCGTCCTTGCCGAAGATGAACAGGTAGGGCACGTTGGCTTCGGCTTCGATGCGCTCCTTGGCGCCGGTGTCGCGGTCCACGATGACGGCCACGGCCTGAATGTTGCCGCCTGCCTTGCGCACGCCCTCGACGGCGGTCAGCGCGGAGCCGCCGGTGGTGGAGGTGTCCTCCAGGACAACAACCTTGCGACCGTCAACGCCGGGGCCCTCGACCTGGCGGCCCATGCCGTAGGACTTCTGCGCCTTGCGCACGACAAACGCGTCAATGGCGCGGCCGGCATCCCCTGCAGCATGCATCAGCGCCGTGCCGACCGGGTCTGCACCCATGGTCAAGCCGCCGGCAGTCTCAAAGTCAATGCCGGCGTCGTCCAGCATGGCCAGCATGACCCGGCCGGCGAGGCGCGAGGCCTCGTGGTGGAGCGTGATGCGGCGCAAGTCGATGTAGTAGTCGGCCTCCTTGCCGGAGGAGAGGATCACCTTGCCGCGGACAACGGCGAGTTCCTTTACCAGTTCAAGGAGGCGGGCACGGTCGGCAGCGAGAGTCGAAGTCATGGGTTCCATTCTAACGGCGGCCCGCCACCGTGCGGCGCGAAACACGGGACCGCAGCACGGCGACGGGCGTACCATCACACCATGGGAACTGAAGTCAGCGACTACTTGAACCAATTCGACGGCGGCGAGCGCGCCGCGATGGAACACGTGTATGCGGTTGGCCGGGAGCTCGCGCCAGAGGCGGTGGAAGGCACCAGCTACGGCATGGCCGCGCTGGTCTACCGCGGCAAGGGCCTCATCGCAACGGTGCGGGGCCGGAACTTCCTGTCGGTCTACCCCTTTAGCGGCGTGGTGGTCGCCAACAATCTCGACGTGCTGGACGGTTTTGAAACAACCACCGGCAGCATCCACTACTCGGCGGACCACCAGCTGCCGGATGCCGCACTGCGGCGCATCATCGAGGCCCGGCGTGAGGAGAACGACGCGAAAACCCGGTAGCCGGTCCGAAACATGCCGGACACCTGCACCGGCTACCCTAGTCCCATGCGCGAATTACAGGGACAGATCATTGCAGAGCTTGGCGTAAAGCCCACGATTGACCCGGCGGCGGAAATCACGCGGCGGGTGCAATTCCTGAAGGACTACCTCAAGGCCACGGGGACGGGCGGCTTTGTGCTGGGCATCAGCGGCGGGCTCGATTCCACGCTGGCCGGGCGGCTGGCGCAGCTTGCCGTGGAGGAACTGGCCGAGGAGGGCATCGAGGCGAACTTCATTGCCGTGCGCCTGCCGTACGGGGTACAGCATGACGAGGACGATGCCCAGGCTGCAATGAAGTTCATCAACGCCAAGACGGAGTGGACGTTCAACATCGCACCGGCGGTGGACGGCTTTGAGTCGGAGTTCGCCAAGACGGCCACGAAAGATGTCACTGATTTCAACAAGGGCAACATCAAGGCCCGCTCCCGCATGATCGCCCAGTACGCCCTGGCCGGGCAGGAGAACCTGCTGGTGATTGGCACAGACCACGCCGCGGAATCCGTCACCGGCTTCTTCACGAAATTTGGCGACGGCGGGGCCGACATCCTGCCGCTGTTTACCCTCAACAAACGTCAGAACCGGGCCTTGCTCAAGGAACTTGGCGCCACCGAGCAGTTGTGGGCGAAAGTCCCCACGGCCGACCTGCTTGACGGCGTGCCCGGGCGCACCGACGAGGACGAGCTCGGCATCACCTACGACGAGATCGACGACTACCTCGAGGGCCGCGATGTCAGCGACGCAGCGGCTGAGGGCATTGAGCACCGTTTCCTGCGCAGCCGGCACAAGCGCACCACGCCCGTCTCGCTCCTCGACAACTGGTGGCGCTGACCTCGGCCTGCACTGCTCACCGCCGGAGGCGGCCCCTGTGCCGGCGCACGGCCCATTTCCCAGGCCCCGGCGTATATTCAAGGTAGACCCAGCACCGCAACGACGCGACAAAGGTGGAGACCATGAATGTCACCGAACAATTCCGCAACGCCCGCAACCAGCTGCTGGAGATGCGCCTGGACAACGCCCGGGCCCAGCATGAATTTGTTTGGCCCCGCTTCACCGAGTTCAACTTTGCCTTGGACTGGATCGATGCGATCGCCGAGGACCCCGACAAAGGCGGCACCCCCGCCCTGGTGATCGTGGAGCAGGACGGCACGGCCACCCGGCGCACGTTCCTGGATCTCTCCCGCCGCTCCAACCAGGTCGCCAACTGGCTCCGTGGCGAGGGCATCCGGCGCGGCGACCACATCATCATCATGCTCGGCAACCAGGTCGAGCTGTGGGAGCTGATGCTGGCCTGCATGAAGCTCGGAGTCGTCATGATCCCCACCACCACCATGATGGGCCCGGCAGACCTCCGCGACCGTGTGGAGCGCGGGCAGGCCCGCTGGGTCGCCGCCCGGGAAGAGGATATGGCCAAGTTCGCCAGCGTCCCCGGGAACTACCAGCTGGTGGGCATCGGGCTGCAGGGCGGGGCCGCCAACACCGGCGCCCACGCCACTGTCGCCGCCACCCGGTCCGTCCTGAACTATGCCGCCTCCGACACCGCCCCGGAACATTTCACCCCGGACGCGCCCACCCGCGCGGATGAAACCATGCTGCTCTATTTCACCTCCGGCACCACGTCCAAGGCCAAGCTCGTGGAGCACACGCACACGTCATACCCTGTGGGCCACCTCTCCACCATGTTCTGGATCGGTCTGGAACCGGGCGACGTCCACCTCAACGTCGCCTCCCCCGGCTGGGCCAAGCATGCCTGGTCCAACGTGTTCACTCCCTGGATCGCCGAGGCCTGCGTGTTCATCTACAACTACACGCGCTTCGACGCCGCCGCCCTCATGGCCCAGATGGACGCCGAGCACGTGACAAGCTTCTGCGCACCGCCCACCGTCTGGCGCATGCTCATCCAGGCCGACCTCACGCTCCTGAAGACCCCGCCCACGAAGGTCGTTTCCGCCGGCGAGCCGCTCAACGCCGAGGTCATCGGCCAGGTGGAGCGTGCCTGGGGCCAGCTGATCCGCGACGGCTTCGGCCAGACGGAGACCACGGTCCAGGTTGCCAACACGCCCGGCCAGCCCATCAAGATCGGTTCCATGGGCCGCCCGCTCCCGGGTTACGACGTCGTCCTTTTGGATTTGGTCACCGGTGAGGAGAAGGACGACGGCGAGCTTTGCCTGCGCTTGGACCCCGCCCCCGTGGGGCTTACCAAGGGCTACTACGGGGATCCTGGAAAGACTGCCGAGGCCTTCCGCGGCGGCTACTACCACACGGGTGACGTGGCCAGCCGGGACGAGAACGGCATCCTGACCTACGTGGGCCGCAGCGACGATGTCTTCAAGTCCTCCGACTACCGGCTCTCCCCCTTCGAGCTGGAGAGCGTGCTGATCGAGCACCCGGCCGTGGCGGAGGCAGCCGTGGTTCCGTCGCCGGATGCGCTGCGGCTCAGCGTACCCAAGGCATACATCGTGCTGGCCGCCGCCTACGAACCCAGCGACAAGCTGGCCGGGGAGATCTTTGCGTATTGCCGCGAACACCTGCCCGCCTACAAGCGCATCCGCCGGCTGGAGTTCGCGGAGCTGCCCAAGACCATCTCCGGCAAGATCCGCCGCGTGGAGCTGCGCGCCAACGAAAAGGCACGCCATGGCGGCACCGGTGCGGAAGCACCCGCGGGCAAGGAATACAAGGACTCCGACTTCCCCACCACCCCCACCCCTTGACCAGGGACACTCTCGTTAACCCAGGACGCTGTCGCGGCAATGGCTGCTTTTCGTCGAACGCTATCGCACAGTATGCGATAGCGTTCGACGAAATTCTGGCCATTGCTGCGACAGCGTTGGATGTGGAACGGGCGAAAAGTGATGCCGCGTTTCAGGAGGGTTACGCGGTCAGGGAGTCCACGTAGTCCTGGTTTTCGGCGATCCAGTTCTTGACGACCTCCGTGTAGTCGTCGGTCTTTTCACCGTTGAACATGACGTTCTCCAGCGAGTGGAGCGTGTCGGAGTCCATCTTGAAGTTCTTCAGCCAGCCGTCGAGCGTCGGGAAGTCCTTGTCGAAGTCCAGGCGGGAGAAGCTGTGGATGCCCTCGGCCTCGCCGAGCAGGCCCTTGGGGTCCTTCAGGTCCTTCACGGGGAACGCGTCGTAGGCCCAGTGCGGGCGCCACAGCGTGACCACGATGTTCTCGCCCTTGCTGGTGGCCGTCTTCAGCTCGGAGAGCATGGCCGGGGTGGAGGAGGTGATGTATTCCATCTTGTCCAGGCCGTAGCCGGGGATGACGTCGTCGGTGGTGACTTCGGTCAGGCCGGCCCCAGGCTCAATGCCGATGATCTTGTTGCCAAACTTGTCTGCGTTGGCAGCCAGGTCCTCGAGCGAGTCGATGGGGGCGTCGGCGTTGACGGCGATGGTCAGCTTGGCGTCGCTGTTCCAGGCGCCCAGGTCGACCATCTTGTCGCCGTATTCCTCGATGTAGGACTTGTGCGTGATGGGCAGCCAGGTGTCCAGCACCACGTCGTAGTCGCCGGAGGACAGGCCCGAGTAAACCGGTGCAGCGTCCGCGTACTCGAGCTTGACGTTGTAGCCCTCCTCGGTGAGGATCGCCTTCCACAGTTCGGAAGCCGCCACGCCTTCGTCCCAGCCGTTGAAGACAACAACCTTGAGGTCCTTCTTGTCACCGTTCTCCACGGTGGCTGCGGCGTCGGAGCCGGAACCGCAGGCGGTCAGGCCCAGTGCCAGCGTTGCGGCCATGGCCACTGCCCCAAAAAACTTCTTCTTCATGATGCATTCCTTTCATTGGCTGCCCTGCGTTCACGGCTGCCGGGATTGGTTTGTAAAACTGTGCGGACGCGGATTAGGCGTCCTGGAGGACCTTGCTCTTCGAGTTGACGCCAAAGCTGGCCGTCACCCGGTCAAGGAAAATTGCCAGGATGACGACGGCGATGCCCGCCTCGAATCCCATCCCGGCGTCAATGCGGTTGAGCGCCTTGACGATCTCGGCGCCCAGACCGGGTGCGCCCACCATGCCGGCGATGACCACCATGGACAGGGCCAGCATGATGACCTGGTTGATGCCGGCCATGATGGTGGGCCGGGCCAGCGGCAGCTGGATCTGGAACAGGATGCGTGAGGGGCTGGAGCCGAAGGCGTGCCCGGCCTCCACCACTTCCTTGTCCACGCCGCGGATGCCCAGCTCGGTGAAGCGCACGCCGGGCGCCATGGCGAAGATGATCGTGGCGATGATGCCCGGCACCACTCCCACGCGGAACATGACGAGGGCCGGGATCAGGTACACCATGGCCGGCATCGTCTGCATGAAGTCCAGGATGGGCCGGATGATCGACGACGCGCGGTCCGAGCTCGCCGCCCAGATGCCCAGCGGCAGGCTGATGGCGACGGCCACGACGGTGCCGATGGTGACCAGCGCCAGGGAGTGCATGGCGTTGTCCCACTGGTTCACGCCCACCACGACGGCGAAGCCCAGCAAAGTGCCGACACCCAGCTTCCAGCCGCTCGCCCACCAGGCGATGGCGGCGAACACCACGATCACGGCCCAGTATGGCGGGGTGGTCAGCAGCCAGTCGAGCCCGTCATAGGCGCCCACCAGCACATTGCGGATGTAGAGGAAGACCGCGTCGAAGGTGGACGTGAGCCAGTCAAGGCCCACTTCCACCCAGTCGCCAAGCGGGATCCTAAAAAGCGGTTCCACTATGCGTCTCCTTCGGTCTTCGCCAGCGCGGCGGTGACAACTTGTTCGGGGATGGGTGCCACGGCCGCATCAACCACGGGGAATTCACCCGTCGTTGACGGGACGTTGCCCAAGGCGGCCAGCAGCGTGACTCTCGGCAAGGCACCCACCAGCCGTCCGGCGTCGTCCACCACAGGCAGCGGGATGGGGCTCTCCACGGCACGGCCAAAGAGGTCGTTCAGGGCCGTGTCCGGACTGACCGGGTCGATGCTCTTGCGGATGACCGCGTTGAGGTCGGAGCTGTGCGCCTCGACCTGCTTCATGACGTCGCGGTCGCGGACGGTGCCCAGGTAATTGCGGCGGCGGTCGACGACGAACGCGGCCGACACCTGCAGGTCGCGCATGGTGCGCAGGGCGTTGCGAGGGCCTCCGGAGAGGTTGACGACGGCGAGCGGCGGTTCCATGACGCCGCCGGCGGTGAGCACCCGGGTCCTGTCCACGTCCTGCACAAACTGGGCCACGTAGTCGTTGGCCGGGCTGGTGAGGATCTCATCCGGGGTGCCGATCTGGACAATTTCACCGTCGCGCATGACGGCGATGCGGTCGCCCAGGAACATGGCCTCGTTGAGGTCGTGGGTGATGAAAATGATGGTTTTTTCCAGCTCGGACTGCAGCAGCACCAGCTGTTCCTGCATTTCGCGGCGGATCAGCGGATCCAGTGCGGAAAAGGCCTCATCCATGAGCAGGATGTCGGTTTCGGCGCAGAGGGCGCGGGCAAGGCCCACACGCTGCTGCATGCCGCCGGAGAGCTCGCCGGGGAACTTTGCGCCCCAGCCTTCCAGGCCCACGAGGCTGAGGATCTTCTCGGCCCGGGCCAGTCGTTCGGCCTTCGCAACACCCTGGACCTGCAGGGCGTAGGCGGCGTTTTCCACGACGGTGCGGTGTGGCATCAAGGCAAAGTGCTGGAACACCATGGAGATTTTCTCCTGGCGGACGCGCCGCAGTTCCTTGTCGCTGATCTTGGAAATATCAGTGCCGCCCACCACCACGGAACCCTCGGTGGGTGCCCACAGGCCGTTGAGTGTGCGGATCAGGGTGGACTTGCCGGAGCCGGAGAGGCCCATGACCACAAAGATCTCGCCCTTCTTGACCTCAAAGGAGGCATCGATGACAGCGGCGGTTCCGAGTGCGGAAAGTTCGCTGCGCTTCTTGCCGCCCTTCAGGCGCTTGATGACTTCGGCGGGGCGCTTGCCAAAGACCTTGTAGAGGTGGCTGACGCTCAGGGCAATGTCGCCGGCCGGGGTTGTCCCGGATTGCTGTGCCCCGGGTCGGTTTGCCGCATCCTTGTGGTCAAGGACCGGCAGCGCGCCACTTTTAGGCGCGGAGTTGTTCATGGATTCGTACACGTAGTACCCATCTACGCGGCGGCCGGGCGCCCAGATGTGGCGGGTTGGCCCAACGTTCGCGATTGGTGTGCTCGTGCTGCAGGCGTTGTTACGCGTCAAACTCTTCGCTCCCCCGCACGCCCCGGCCGGGGCAGCAAGGAAAGACGGTTTTGCCTGTCCAGGCAAAAATCGGGAAGCTATCCCTACCGCCAGTTCGACGGCCTGTGTCTGGCTGTCCCGCATGTACGAACTACGATTCGTCGTAATCCCCACACAATGGGACAGTTGCCCGCAGGCTTGTCGGTCTACTGGTTCACGCCCCACGCTAACAGAGCCAATTTCGCGGAGAGCGCAATCTTAGCCATTCGGCACCCTGCGGCGGCGGGTGCATTTACGATCTGGCGCCGCGGGCACTGGGAAGGGCAGGCGTTACCCTTTTGTAACCCTGGGCAACGTCATTTGGCAGCCAGGGCAGCCGTGCTGGTGTCTCTGCCCACACATGGACACCTGTTGCGGCGGGCGCCGCCGTTGCCTCGGCGGGTTAACTTGATAGCTTGGGTACGTGAAGATTGCTACCTGGAATGTGAACTCGCTGCGTGCCCGTGCCGACCGTGTGGAGGACTGGCTGCGCCGGACCGATGCCGATGTCCTGGCCATCCAAGAAACCAAGTGCAAGGACGAGAACTTCCCCTGGGAGCTCTTTGAAAACAACGGCTACGAGGTGGCCCACTTTGGCTTCAGCCAGTGGAACGGCGTGGCCATCGCCTCCCGTGTGGGGCTGGAGGATGTGGAACGCACATTCGTCAACCAGCCCGCATTTGGCAAGGGCGGCAAGGACCCCGTCCAGGAGGCACGCGCCATCGCAGCCACCTGCAACGGCGTGCGCATTTGGAGCCTCTACGTGCCCAACGGCCGCGCCCTGGACGACGAACACATGCCCTACAAGCTGCAGTGGCTCGACGAGCTCAAGAACCAGGCCGCGGGCTGGCTGGCGGAAGACCCCAACGCCCAGATCGCCCTCATGGGCGACTTCAACATCGCCCCGCAGGACGACGATGTCTGGGACATCGACTACTTCCGCACCCAGGGCCTGACCCACGTCAGCGAACCCGAGCGGGCAGCGTTCTCGGCGTTTGAGGCGGCGGGCTTCTCCGACGTCGTCCGCCCCCAGCACCCCGGCCCGGGCGTCTACACCTACTGGGACTACACGCAGCTGCGCTTCCCCAAGAAGGAGGGCATGCGCATCGACTTCGTGCTGGCCTCCCCCGCACTCGCGGCCCGCGTGGACGCGACCGAAATCGACCGTGAGGAACGCAAGGGCAAGGGCGCGTCTGACCACGCCCCGGTCATTGTGGAATTGGGCTGATCCATGGCATCCGGGTTGTATCTGGGCGGCGTGCAACTCCCTTTCGTGTCCAGCCTGCGCGTGTACTTGCCCCGCACGGCATATACCAAGGCCGAGTTCGCCCACATCGAAAGCCTGATCGATCCCGGCCAGGACCCCGTCAGTGTTGACGCCAGCGAGCTGGCCGAGTCCCTGGAACGCGTCAGCCTCACCGCCGCACGCCCGCTGCCGACGCCGGACGCGGACAAGGTGCGCACCCTCACCCTCGATGGGGGCGAGGGTGAGCTGTATGCCCCGAACCAGGCGGTGGCCCGGTCAATTGCCGGTGCAGCGGAGCTTCTCGCCGGCAACATGGAGCAGCTCGCAACCATGGTGCTGAGCCAGGAGCAGTGGGCTGCGCAGCTCGAACAGGCCACGGCCACGCCGGCACTGGACATGCCGCTGCAGACCCGCTCGTCCACGTGGGGCATACCCTTCAGCTGGTTCACGCTGGTGTATGCGAATGACCGCATGGAAGTGGTGGAGGCGAACGGCAGGATCCTGACGGTGCGCATCCAGGTGCCGCTGTCCACCGCGGTTGGCCGCGCCGAACGGATGCTGCGCATGCTGGCCGCGATGGCGCCGGACCTTGACCTCTTTGAGGAGTTGGAGGACCTGGGCCGCTGGCTGGCCGCGTTTGGCGAGGACGGCGTGGTGGAACTTGACTACGGACCCGTCGCCAACCGGGTCCACCCCGACGACTCCCCCGCCGACGTCCACATGGGCCTGCAGTGCCTGGCGGACGGCGACTTTACCGGTGCGGCCGCGGCATACCGCCGCCTGGCAAACCGGTGGATGCCCATCCGCCAACTGGCCCGCGCCAACTAGTCCCCACGTCCTCCCTCCGCTCGCAAGCTCACGAGGGAACCCTCGGACGCGTGGCCCCATCCACGTCCTCCCTCCGCTCGCAAGCTCACGAGGGAACCCTCGGACGCGTGGCCCCATCCACATCCTCCCTCCGCTCGCAAGCTCACGAGGGAACCCTCGGACGCGCGGGCCCACCCGCACAAGGTTCAGGCCGGACGCTTTGGCGGGGGCGCAGTGGTGCTGCGGACCACCAGCTCGAAGGGCATGATGGTCTCCTGCACGGCTGCCGGGGATCCGTTGAGTTCAGCCAGCACCATGGCCGCCGCCGCCCTGCCCTGCTCCACCGGCTTTTGTGCCACGGTGGTCAGGCCTGCGGGCTCGGAAAACTCGTGGTCGTCGATGCCCACCACGGACAGCTCTTGCGGGATCCTGATGCCGCGCCGCTGGGCCTCAAACATGGCGCCCAAGGCCATTTCGTCCGATCCGCAAAACAGTGCAGTTGGCTTGTCGCCGGGCAGGTCAAAAATCCTGGCCGCCGCCCGCGCGCCGTCGGCAATGGTGAAGTCCCCCGGTACCAGCCATTCGGGTCGCAGCTCCAGCCCGGCCCGCACCATGGTGTTCCTGAAGGCCACGCTGCGGAGCCCCGGAACCTTGAAATTGTGTTCGTCCTGCGCCGCGCCATGCAGGTAGCCGATGTGCCGGTGGCCAAGCCCGATCAGGTGCTCGACGGCTGCTGCTGCTGCGGCGGTGTCGTCGATGTGAACCCCCGCGCAGCCGTCCACGGGACCGCCGACGGCCATGAGCGGAATGTCCGTGCGCTGCAGCTGGAGCAGTTCTTCGTCGGAAAGCCACAGGGTCAGCACCAGGAGCGCGTCAATCTGCTTGCGGACCATGCTCTCGGTGAAGCTGCGCCGGCGTCCCGGGCTGTAGCCGCCCAGGCTGAAAAGCAGCAGGTTGTAGCCGTTTTCCCGCAGCACCTGGTCGATGCCTTCGATGGCGTGGCCGAAATACCAGCGGTCGACATAGGGAACCATGACGCCCACGGTGCGGGTGCGGCCCGTGGCAAGCCCGCTTGCCGAGGGCGAGGCCACATAGCCGAGGTCCCTTGCGGCAGCAAGGACGCGGGCCCGGGTCTCGGGACTCACCCGGGGCAGGCCGCGCAGGGCGCGTGAAACTGTTGCCGTGGACACACCTGCCCGAAGGGCAACATCGTCAATGCCTGCTCCCATGTGTGCGATTCCCCCTCTGTCCGCCTGGAACTACTGCCGGCGCCTGCTGCGTCGTTCCGGAAGTTTCCGGCGAAGGCGGATCATGAACCACAGGCCCAGGCAGACCAGCAACAATCCTAGTGCCCAGACCAGCGCCGGCTGCCCGGTCAGCTCCATCCACACGGTGACCCCGAACAGCAGCGCCGCCCAGAAGCCAAGGAAGCCGATGATGATGTCAAAGTCCTCCCCGCTCTTTTGGCGCGAGGTGGGGATGTGCAGGCCGTTGGGGCCCTCGGGCTGCTTCGGGGTGGCACGTTCCGGCGTCACTTGACCGCTCCCGCCGTCAGGCCTGCGACGATCTTGCGCTGGAAGATGAGAACCAGCACAACCAGCGGGATCGTGACCACCGTGCCGGCGGCCATGACGGCCGTGTACGGCTCCTGGTGAGGCTGGGAACCGGCGAAGCTGGCAATGGCAACGGTCACGGTTTGGGTGGCGTCGCTGGAGAGGATGCTGGCAATCAGGTACTCGTTCCACGCCGCAATGAACGCGAGGATGGCCGTGGTGAACACCGCAGGGGCGGCCAGGGGAAGGATGACCTTGCGGAACGCCTGCCCTGCAGTGCAGCCGTCAATGCGGGCTGCTTCTTCCAGTTCCCAGGGCATTTCCCTGAAGAACGACGTCAAGGTGTAGACGGTCAGCGGCAGCACGAAGGAAATGTTCGGGATGATCAGCGCCTGGTAGGTGCCCGTCCAGTTGATGTTGGTGAACAGCTGGAACAGCGGTGTCACGATGGCCACGCCCGGGAACATCGAGGCGCCCAGGACCACGCCCAGCACCAGAAACTTGCCGCGGAAATTGAGCCGGGCCAGGGCGTAGGCGGCGAACACGCCAAACAAGAGTGCCACAACGGTGGTGACCCCGGAGATGAACAGCGAGTTCAGCAGCGCCCTGTCCAGATGGTTGCCCATCTCGGACGAAAACGCCGTGGCGAAGTTGTCCCAGGTGACGTGCGTGAAGAACGGGGTGGGGTCAAAGGTGTAGCCAACGTCCCGGAACGCCGTGACCACCATCCAGTAGAACGGCAGCAGGCACCAGATGACAATGATGGCGGCGCTGATGTAGGTGCGCCCGCTGGCCCACCGTTCTCGGCGCCGGGCCACGCCCTTGGCGGCGGCCGCATGCGCCGCGGCCGTTTGCGTCATGGTGCTCATTTAAGTTTCCCCTTTGCCCCGCCACTGGCGGTTTCAACGGCGTTGGCCCCGAGGAACCGGACGAAGATGAACGCCACGATGAAGATGATGATGAAGGTGATGGTGGACAGGGCGGCCGCCGAGTTGAAGCCGATGCGGATCTGGTTCACCACCAGGATGGACAGCGTTGTGGTGCCGTTGGCGCCGCCAGTCATGATGGCGGGCAGGTCGTACATGCGCAGCGCGTCCAGCGTGCGGAAGAGGATGGCCACCATGAGCGCCGGTTTCACCAGCGGCAGGGTGATCAGCCTGAACCGCTGCCAGGCCGTGGCCCCGTCCACCTTGGCCGCCTCGTAGATGTCGGCCGGGATCATTTGCAGCCCGGCGAGGATCAACAGGGCCATGAACGGCGTGGTTTTCCATACATCGGCAATGATGATGGCGGTGCGCGCCGACCCTCGCTGCCCGTCCAAAGGATGGAGGTGTTGAACAGTGTGTTGGCGATGCCGTCGAAGGCAAAGATGAAGAACCACAATTTGGCTGTCACAGCTGTCGGGATGGCCCAGGGGACGAGGACGGCGGCCCGCAGGACGCTGCGCCCCTTGAAGGCCCGGGCCATGATGACGGCCATCCAAAAGCCGAGGATGGTCTCAAAGAAGACAGTCACCACGGTGAAGAAGAAGGTCACTCCGGTGGAGGACCAAAACTGTGCACCGAGGGTTCCGGGCGGGCAGCTGACGGTTTCCCCGCCGGGCCCCGTGCACTGTTGGAACAGCCAGTGCGTGTAGTTGGCCAGTCCGGCGAACCCCCCGGCGACGAAGGTTCCCGTTACCGGATCCAGGCCCTCGTCGTGTTCCAGGGACATAATGATGGCGTTGACTACCGGGTAGAGAATCACGACGGCCAGGACCACCAGCGTTGGCACGATCAGCAGTGCCGCCAGCCTGCCCTGGGTCTTTTCCTTCCGATCCATGCCCACTTCCTTGCTGCCGCCCCTGCCACCGCCGGGCCTGGGCACCGCGGTTTCTGGTTTGGCCTGCGGGTCCACGTTTGCGGACATGCCCGCCCCTTTCATCGTTCAAGCTTGTCGAAACGGTCCATGCCCGGTGCCGGCATCCTCATCGGATGCCGGCACCGGATACAACCGTTACTTGGACACTGTGGTGTTGATGGCCGCTTCCATGTCGGTCAGGGCCTGGTCCACGGTCTTGGTGCCCTGCAGAGCAGCGAAGCTGTTCTGCTGGATGGCCTGCGTGACTGCCGGGTAGAACGGCGTCACGGGGCGCGGGACGGCGTTCAGGATCGAGGTCTTCAGGACCGGCAGGTACGGCAGCTTGGCGACCAGGTCGGCGTCGTCATACAGGGATTCAAGCACTGGTGCGAGGGAGCCCTGGGTGGCGTAGAACTTCTGCGTTTCCTCCGTGGTCATGAAGGCCAGGAAGTCCTTGGCCGTGGCCTTGTTCTTGGAGTACACGCTGATGCCGAGGTTGTGTCCGCCAAGGGTCGAAGCACCAGGGCCGTCCTTGCCGGGCAGCGGGGCTATGCCGAAGGTGTCCTTGACCGTGGATGATCCGTCCGTCTTGGCCAGGTTGTACACATACGGCCAGTTGCGCAGGAACATCAGCTTGCCGGCTTCAAAGGACTGGCGTCCCTGCTCTTCCTGGTAGGTCAGTGCCTGCTTGGGGATGTTGCCGTCCTTGTAGGCGTCAACGAGGTTTTGCAGTCCGGCCTTGGCCTCCGGTGAATTCACCGTGGCCTTGCCGTCCTTGTCGACGATTGACCCACCCTGGCTGTTGATGGCCTCGGACACGTTGACCGTCAGGCCCTCGTACTGGGCGAACTGGCCTGCGTAGCAGTCAATGCCCTTCTCCTTCGCGATGGAGCACATCCCCATCATCTCGTCCCACGTCTTCGGCGGCGTGGGCACCAGATCCTTGCGGTAGTACAGCATGCCGCCGTCGGAGGTCTGCGGAAGCGTGTAGAGCACGTCCTTGTAGGTTCCGGTCTGGACTGTGGCCGGCAGCATGCCGTCGGTGGATACCGCCATGGTGTCCTTGAGTGGCTGCAGCCATCCCTTGGCGGCAAACTCCGCCGTCCAGATCACGTCCACGCTGGCCACGTCGTAGTCGACGTTTTTGGCCTGGAAGTTCTTCACAAGGTCGTCGTGCTGCTGGTCGGCGTTGTCGGACTGCTCCTTGAACGTGACCTTTTCATCAGGGTGGGCGGCATTCCACTTGTCCACGAGCGGACGCACGACGTTGGAGTTGTCCTTGCCCTGGACGTAGGTGATGGGCCCCCGGCCGTCAAGGTTTGCCGACGCGTCGCCTCCGCCGCCGCCACCGCCCGTTCCGCCACTGCAGGCCGACAGCACCATGGCCAGCACCGCTCCGGTCGCCAGCGGCAACAGCATTCTATTCGTCTTCATTCCCATGCCCATGCTCCTAAATTCAATGATTTCTGGTCGCGGCACGCTCTTTTGCAAGAGGTGCTTTTGAGTGGTGAAAATCACACTATCGGCACGGAGGTGGGTGTGCAAGCGCTTGCATACATTCGTTACCAATTGTTTAGGAACGCCAAGGGGCGGCGGCCGCCTTTTTTGGCAGCCACCGCCCCTTGGTTGTTGTGCCCGAAGGCCCTTTGCTACTTGCCGCCCTTGAAGAAACCGGAGATTTTGGCACCAAGACCCTTGGCGTGCTCCGCGGCATCGCCGGCGAAGTCTTTCAGGTTCTCAGTGGCGTCCCCGGCAAAATCCTTCAGGTTCTCTGTGGCATCGCCGGCAAATTCCTTCAGATTTTCGAC
The DNA here is from genome assembly GCF_017876675.1 of Arthrobacter stackebrandtii. Classification (NCBI taxonomy): domain Bacteria; kingdom Bacillati; phylum Actinomycetota; class Actinomycetes; order Micrococcales; family Micrococcaceae; genus Arthrobacter; species Arthrobacter stackebrandtii. The sequence continues at coordinate 2,076,715 of NZ_JAGIOI010000001.1, read as the reverse complement.
GGTGTCACCGGCAAAATCCTTGACGTTGTCAGCGGCGTCGCCGGCAACGGCCTTGGCCTTTTCGCCTGCATCGGCTGCGAAGTCCTTCACGTTGTCCACCGCATCGGCGGCAAAGTCCTTGACGTTGTCCACCGCATCGGCAGCGACATGCTTGGCCTTGTCGGCTGCTTCTGCGGCGTTGTCGGCCAGGTTGTCGGCATTGTTCTCAGTCATGTTGCCTTCCTTGTTGCATTGTTGGCCCCCGGCAAAAGCACCAAAGGGCGGTGGTGAAACGAGACTAGCGGACTCTTTCGGCTTTGGTGAAGCGTGAGCGTGCCGCCGCGCCGATGCTCAGGAGCACAGGGACTTCCACCCCCAGCAGCTCATCCAGTGCGGCAACGAGTTCCCCCACGTCCTCCGCGACAGCGTGCGGTGCCACGCCCTGGCGCGGCAGCACCCTGACCTTGAGCGCGGTCTCATTGTTGAAGTCATAACTCGTCACGGAAACCCCCAGCAGGTCCTTCCGCTCCAGAAGGGCGCTTTTCAATGCCTGCTCGGCCACGGCGGAACTGAGCTTGACCACTCCGGCGGCACCGTCGTCGTCAGCAGTTCCCGCCCGGGCAACCAGCGTGTTGGCGCGGCCCTTGCCTTGGTTGGCAATCCAGGTGACCATAAGGACCACAACCAGGACGAAGTAGGCGGCAGCTGCGAGCCAAATCCAGCTCTGCCCGGTGACAATCAGCCGGGAGCGCTGTTCATAGTCCACGAGCCAGTCCACCTGCGCGCCGGCGTAGTCCTGCCACCAGTGTGCGATGGCCGGGACCGTGGCGATCAGCACCAGTCCGACACCGACAGCGAGCATCAGAAGGCCAGCAAGGGCCAGAAGCGTCCTGTTAAGGACTCGGGGTGTGCCGTTCATACGCCAATCACCCCGCTGTCGGCAAGCTTCACCGTGACGGTTGGCGCCGGATCTAGCAACATCGAGGCCAATTCCGCCTCTACGGCGTCCTTGATGCCCTCCTCGGAGAGCCGGATGCCTGAGGTGGGGCGGATGCTGACCTGCACGGCGCGGGCAGACACAGTCACCATGACCTGTTCGCGGGTGACCCCGGCAGCCATCCGGGCGATGCGGGCCAGGCCGGAGGCGATGACCTCGTCCTCGACAACAATGGCGACCCGGGGGTCGTCGATGACGTGGCGGGCGCGGCGGCCCGGAAGCAGGCCGCTACCAAGGAAGACCGCACCAACCAGTGCCAGCAGCACCCCGGCCGCGACGAGCAGCACGGGCTGGACGCCGCCGGGCAGCTCCGCCACCCAGCGGGCGAAGGTGAGGGGGTCCACCAGCCAGGTGGGCTCGCCCAAGCCTGCCAGGAGCAGTTCCAGCACGCAGTAAATGGCGATCAGGGCGGCCACGATGGCTGTGGCAACGGCGAGCAGAGACCGGGCCGAGCGGGTTTCCCGGCGCAGCACCTTCTGCATGAAGACTGTCATAGCACCCGCCCGTCGTCGCGTGGAATCACACCGGAAATCCTGATGTCCACACGGCTGAGCACCGAGCCCGTCAGATACTCGACCTGTTCCAGTATCTGCGCCTTGGCGGCCGTGGCCCGGGCCATGATGCTTCCCCCGCTGATGGCGACGCGGCCGGGGTTCCGGCGGACCGCCTGGAGCGAGGGGGCGCCAATGGCTGAGGTGATGGCCAGGGCCAGTTCGCCGGCCTCATCCGACCAGCTCACACGCACCTGGCCCGGTTCGACCGCCAAGACGTCGGCGGCCGCAACCTTCGCCACCGAGGTCAAGGCCTGGGTGCTGATGCGGTTGTGCCCGGCCAGCCCGGCCGAACCCGCACTGGTGCCCTGGAGCCCGGTTGCGGGAGCCTGATCCACCGGATCCTCCGTCACGACGAAGAGCGCCGTCCGGTCAGGGCGTCAAGCACGCCCCGCCAGTCAAGGCGACCGCTCGCGGCACGGCCGACAAAGGCGCCGACCGCAATGAAAATGGCCGAGACCAGGAAGCCCCAAAATCCAAAGGCAAACCCCATGAATGCCAGAAAGGCTCCAAAGGCTGCGCACACTACGCTGAGATTCATGGGGTCTCCCCTGTTTGTGTCGGGCCGGTCGGGCCGGTTGCGGGCGGTGCCGGGACTTTCTGGAACGGCAGTGCTTCGGCGGCTGCCGCGTCCGGTTCCACCGCGCCCTGCTGGCCGCCCGCTGGCTTGGCCGCGGTGCTGAACCGGTCGGCGAGCCGCGCGCGGGAGGTCGGCTTTTCGGTGTCGGGGGCGGGGATGAACACGTCTGTGATCTCAATGTTCACTTCGATGACGTCCCGGCCCACCAGGTTTTCCACTGCCGAGTAGATGGCTGCCCGGACGATGTTGGCCAGCGTCTGCAGCGGGTAGCCGTATTCGGCGGTCAGGACAATGTCCACGGCAACCTGCGACTCGCCCACTTCCACCCGCACGCCCTGGGTGAGGTCGGTGGCACCCACCACTTCCCGAATGGCGCCGATGGACCGCGAGGCACCCGACCCCAGCGCATGGACCCCGTCCACGCCACGCACTGCCATGCCGACCACCTTGGCCACGGCCGTCTCGGCAATGACCGTGCGGCCTTGGGTGTCGTCCGCGCCGCCGGGCGGCGGAACGGCTGATGCAAGATTGTGCGAGTCCATGGACGCACCCTTTCTGTTGCTCCTACGGTAAGCCTATGTACAGCGTAGTTGAGCGGCAACGCCGGTTTGAGTTTTGGCGCGTTGCCCAGCCTTGCATGACGTGGGCTGGCCTCGGGGCCGCCTGCAGAGGGTGCCTCCGATGACACGCCCGGGCCCTACACACATTCTGGCCGCTAACCCTGCCTCGGCGTTGTTTCCGGGCAAAAAGAAAGACCCCTTATTTCTAAGGGGTCTTGCTGGTGGCTCCGACCGGCGTCGATCCGGTGACCTTTCGATTTTCAGTCGAACGCTCTACCAACTGAGCTACAGAGCCTTGGTGATCTGAAAATCTCGTCACCAGACTTTCCTAACGTTTAGGAAAACCAAGCGACCCTGACGGGACTCGAACCCGCGACCTCCGCCGTGACAGGGCGGCGCGCTAACCAACTGCGCTACAGGGCCATACGTTTACTGCATTTGTTGCTTTCACCCTCCCGGGTGATTTTCACGAGTTATAGCGTACCAGCATTTTTCTTGCCGGTTTACCACTCTCTCGAGAAGTACCCCCAACGGGATTCGAACCCGTGCCGCCGCCGTGAAAGGGCGGTGTCCTAGGCCGCTAGACGATGGGGGCCTAAGTCGCCTTCAATCCTCGGTGCAGTTTCCAGCGCCTTGGTTCGAAGCGGACTTCAAAAACTATAGGGCCTATTTGCCCAGAACACAAAACGGGCCGCCGTCCCTGCCAGTGGGCCAGCCGCTGAAACCGCCCATGAACCCTGATTTCGGGCCAAAATCCCGCATGGACACGCCATTTTTGCCGCATCTCACTAGGCTGGAGGCATGCAAGTGAATCCGTTGGCATCCATCCCGTCGTTTGGCCCGTTCCGCATGACCGAGGCGGAATTTGACGACGCCGTCCAGGCCGCCATCGCTGCCATCCCTGCGGATCTGCGCGCCGAAATGGACAATGTGGCGATCTTCACAGCGGACGACTACGTCCCCGGCCCCGGCGAGGACCCCGACACCGTGCTCCTGGGCCTCTACGAGGGCACCCCGCTGACCGAACGCGACTCCTGGTGGGCCTCAGGCTCCCTGCCCGACCGCATCACCATCTTCCGCGAGCCGATTCTGGAGATCTGCCACAGCCGCGAGGAGGTCATTCGGGAAATCACGGTGACGGTGGTGCATGAAATCGCCCACCATTTCGGCATCGGCGACGACCGGCTGCACGAACTTGGCTGGGGATAAATGACACGAATGTGATTCATGTGGCCTGTGTTGCGGATGTTGCCAAAGGTGCGGGTGGGCCGTAATGTCGGCTTCAGCTGCACCGATTCACACACTGTTTCAGTTCCGCACCCACATTTCCAGATAGGCACAGGATGACAAGGCGCTTCTTGCTTCGCGGCACCACCGCACTGGCCTGTGCCACCTTCGCCGCCGGCTCCCTCCTCTCCCCCGCACTTGCCTCCCCGCCCCTAAGCACGACGGCGGCCCAACAGTTTTCGTTGCGCCCGTTTAGTCCCAAGGTGCCCACCCAGGATGACATTGCCCGGGCCAAGGAATCCGAGTCCGCCACCGCGGCCGTTTCGGCCCAGCTGGACCAGGCCATCAGCGACGCGAAGCAGCGCATGGACGCCTCCGTCGTCGCCTCCATGGGCGCCAACGATGCCTACACGAACGCCATGGTGCTGAGGGACAGGCGCGTGGCCGAGGCGGATGCCTCACAGGCACGCGCGGATGAGGCAACAGCGGCGTACGGCAAGGCCAAGACCCAGCTGGGCCAGCTTGCGGGCAGCCTGTACAAGAACGGCGGGCTGGACCTCAGCGTCCAGACCTTCCTGGCCAGCGACGACGCCGACGACGCCATCTACCAGGCCTCCACCCTCATGGTCCTGGGCACCAACCGGGCCCAAACCTTCAACACGGCGGAAGCCGCTGCCGCAACGTCAACGGCACTGGCAGACCAGGCTGCCGAGGCACGCAAGGCTGCGGACGCCGCCATTGCCGCCGCACAGGCGTCCCTCACGACGGCCGAGCAGGCAGCCCGGGCGCAGGCCGCCGTGGTTGCCGACGCTTCTGCACAGCGCCAACTCACGCTCGAGCGCCTGGCCACCCTCCACGACACCACTGTGGAATTGGAAGGCGCCCGCGTGGACGAACTGGAACGCAAGGCCCAGGCGGAGGCATTGGCCCGGCAGATTGCAGAATCCGCGCAGGCCCCCGAACCTGTCAGGCCGCTCGGCACGGACGTGAGCCCACTGGCCCAAACCCCTGCCGCTGCCAATCCGGAACCCGCGAAGCTGCCCAAGCCCCAGCCCGCGAAACCGGCCCCGGCGATTCCCGCCCCTGCACCCAAGCCGGCCCCGGTCCCAGCACCGGCACCGGCACCTGCACCTGTACCAGCACCAGCTCCCGCGCCAGCGCCAACCACGCCGCCGGCACCCGCTCCGGCACCCAAGCCCACCCCGCCCCCTCCCGCACCCAAGCCGACACCACCGGTGGAGCCTCCGGCGCCGCCAGTTGCGCCGCCCTCGGACAATTCCATCAACGTCATGGTGAACTACGCGATGTCCAAGGTGGGCAGCCCATACCTGCTGGGCGGCACCGGCCCCACGGCGTTTGACTGCTCCGGGCTTGTCCAGCAGGCGTTCGCAGCAGCCGGACGCTGGGTGCCCCGCACTGGAACAGATCAGTTCTGGGCGGCGCCGGTGCGGGTCCCGATCTCCCAGATGCAGTACGGGGACCTGCTGGTGTTCAACGAGTCCGGCGGAGCATTCAGCCACATCGCGATCTACATCGGCAACAACCAGGTGGTCCAGGCTCTGAACCCGACCCAGCCGCTGGGCGTTACGGACCTGCAGTGGATGACGGGCATGAGCCTGTATCCGTACGCGGCCAGGTACTAGGCCCAAAATTCCATGCCCGTCGGCGGCCGACCCGCCTTGGGTGGGCAGGGCGCCGTCGAGCTCCACCACGCCTGCGCACGGTTAACCGGGAGCGGCGCGCAATGAAGACTCGCAAGCCGGGTTGGGCTGCCTGGCTGGTTCTTGTGGCATAAGCGTGCCGTTCTGCGCATAGTTTGGTGCCGGCATGACGCAGAACAGTGTTGTGCGTCAGGTCAACGCGGAACGCTGCGCAGAACAGTGCACTCTGTGCCGGGCTGCCAGCCCGACGGCGGCCGACCCGCCCTGGGTGGGCCGGCCGCCGTCGAGCTCCACCACGCCTGCGCACGGTTAACCGGGAACGGCGCGCAATGAAAAATCGCAAGCCGAGTTGGGCTGCCTGGCTGGTTCTTGTGGCATAAGCGTGCCGTTCTGCGCATAGTTTGGTGCCGGCATGACGCAGAACAGTGTTGTGCGTCAGGTCAACGCGGAACGCTGCGCAGAACAGTGCACTCTGTGCCGGGCTGCCATGGCCTGCAGCGGCCAGCCCGCCCTGGGTGGGCCGGGCGCCGTCGAGCCAAGCAGCGGTTCGGCCTCCGCAAGTGGGGGGCCTCCAGGCGTCAGGCCTTCAGCAGCGGGCCAAATGCGGAACGGTCGCCCTGGCGGGGGTCTTCCTTGTCTCGGACCACCAAGATGGGGCCCTTGGCGTGGTGCCGGACGCCGTCGGTGGTGGAACCGAGCAGCATGCCGGCGAAGCCGCCGCGGCCGCGGGTGCCCATGACCAGCAGCTCGGACGTTTCACTGGCCTTGACCAGTGCATCCACGGCGGAGCCTTCCTGCAGGTCCAGGACGATCGGCAGATTGGGGAAGTGGTGCTGCAGCCACTTCTTGCCGGCGTCGAGCTGGACCTGGATCTCTTCAAACAATGCCTCCCGGTCCACGGGCGCGGGCATCCAGGCAAGTGAACCTGTGTACGGCTGGACCGCGCAGATGATGCGTAGCGTGCTGCCGTTGCGTTGGGCCTGTTCTGCGGCTAGCAGCACCGCATACCGGGCCTGGTCCGAACCGTCCACGCCGACCGTGACGACCTTTTCAATGACGGGCCTGGCGTCCCCGGCCTCCAGTTCCTCGCCAAACCGCGGCGCGCAGCTGAGCGGGACGGTGACGGTGGGGCATTTTGCGTGGGCCGGCAGCGCCGTGCTGACGCTGCCCAGCAGCCGGCCCATGAAGCCGCCCCGGCCGCGCGAACCAAACACCAGCAGTTCGGCGCTCTCGCTGAGGTCCAGCAGCACCCCGGCGGCATCGCCGTTTTCAACGCGGGCGTCCATTTGGACGTTCAGGTGCGCCACCTTGGCGGCCGACTCGCGGAGCACCGCCTCGGCGCCCTGGCGAATGACGTCGTCGTCCACGGTGGCGTAACCGCCGTCGAGCCCGGACGCGGCAAATATGGGCACCGTGTAGGCGGTGACCAGGTGCAGGGGCACGTTGCGCTTCTTGGCCTCGCGGGCGGCCCAGATCAGGGCGCAGTGGCTTTGCTCGGAGCCGTCGATGCCGACCACAATGCCTGTTGGGTTGGGGGAGAATTCGGGCGTGGGTGCCGACGTAGTGTCGTCTTGGCTGCTCATGCTGCGCCTCCTGGCTCTGGTTTGCCGGATGGGCCAAACGCCGTGGCGCCTCCCCTTCGCGGCCTGTACTTGTGACTATTGCCGCTTCAGCAGGTGGCGTCAAGTTGCCCCGCGCTGCAGCGGAAAAGTCACGTAACCTAACTTTTCACACTTGACTCCGGGGATGTGCCATTCTTGGGTTAGGAACTACTTACTGGACAGTAACTTGAAGGTGGGCGCAATGATGACGTTGCTTGGACCGGAACTGGCTGCAGGGATGAACAACGGGCGCGCGCCCGCGGACGTCTGGCCTGCGGCGGACGCTGCCTGCGCGGACCTGCCCGGCCCCGTGGCCGTCCTGGACCTCAAGGCGCTTTCCTTCAACGCCGGCTCGCTGCTGCGCCGGGCCGGAGGCAGGCCCATCCGCGTGGCCAGCAAGTCCATCCGCAGCAGGGAAGTGCTCCGCGCCGTGCTGAAGCAGCCCGGCTTCGCCGGCATCCTCGGCTTCACCCTCCCCGAGGCGCTCTGGCTGGCGGCCGACCCCAGCGGCGACTTCACCGACATCGTGGTGGCGTACCCGACGGCCGACGCTGGCGCACTGCGCGAGCTGGCCGCAAGCGAGACCGCATGCGCCCGCATCACGCTCATGGTGGACTCCGCCGAGCAGCTGGAATGGATGGCCGCGGCCCTCGCCGGCACCACCCCCGCCGCACCCATCCGCCTGTGCGTGGACCTGGATGCCTCGTGGCGCCCCGCCGTCCGCGGGCGCGCCCTGGGCCACATCGGCGTGTACCGCTCGCCCATCCGCGACGGATCCGCCGCCGTGGGGCTGGCACTGGCCATGGCCGGGTTCAAGAAGTCCGGAACGGCCCTCTTCACCCTCGTCGGCATGATGGCCTACGAGGCCCAGGTGGCCGGGCTGCAGGACAGCCCGCACGGCTCCCTTAAGGTGGCCGACCTGGCAAAGGGCGCCGTCCTCCAACAGATGCAACGCACCTCGATGGCCGAAATCACCCGCCGCCGCACGAACGTGGTGGCGGCCGTGCGCAACGTGGCGGACCTTGAATTCGTCAACGGCGGCGGAACCGGGTCCCTGGAACTGACCGCGGCGGACCCTTCCGTGACGGAGCTCGCCGCCGGTTCCGGACTGTTCGGCCCCACCCTTTTTGACGGCTATACGCGCTTCACCCCGGCCCACGCCGTTGGCTTCGCCGTTCCCGTGGTCCGCCGTCCGGACCCCGACATTGTGACCGTGCTGGGTGCCGGCTGGATCGCTTCGGGCCCGTCCGGCGCGGACCGCTCCCCCGTCCCCGTGCACCCGCCCGGGCTCTCGCTGATCGGCACGGAGGGTGCCGGCGAGGTGCAGACCCCGCTGCGCGGCGCCGCGGCCGCCTCCCTGCGAATAGGGGACAAGGTGTGGTTCCGGCATGCCAAGTCGGGGGAAATTTGTGAACACGTGGAAGCGCTGGAGATGATCGACGGCGGCCAAAGGGTGGGCGCGGCACCCACCTACCGAGGCGAAGGGAAAGCGTTCATATGAGTGAGTGGCGCAATTGGGCCGGGGACCAGCGGTGCCGGCCGGCCGCCGTCGAACAACCAAGCACGGTGGCGGAGATATCCGCCTTGGCCGCCGCGGCGGCAGCCTCCGGCGGCACACTCAAGGCGGTGGGCGCCGGGCACAGCTTCACGGACATCGCACTGACCAGCGGCGTGCAGCTGCGCCTGGACGGGATCAGCGGGCTGCTCCACGTGGACCGGGAAAAGAAGCAGGCGACCTTGGCCGGCGGCACGCGGCTGCATGAGATTCCCGCACTGCTGGCGCCGTACGGGCTGGCCATGGAAAACCTGGGCGACATCGACCGGCAGTCGATTTCCGGCGCCGTGTCCACGGGCACGCATGGGACGGGCAGGGCGTTTGGCGGCATCGCCACGCAGATCCGGGCATTGACGCTCGTGACCGGCACGGGCGAGGTGCTGCGCTGCTCGGAGACAGAGAACGCCGAGGTCTTTGCCGTGGCGCGTGTGGGACTGGGCGCCCTGGGCATCATTGTCGAGGTGACGCTGCAGTGCGTGGACGCGTTCATGCTGCACGCCGTGGAACGCCCGGAACCGCTGGCCGGCGTGCTGGAAAACTTCGCCGAGCGGCAGTCCGCCGTGGACCATTTTGAGTTTTACTGGTTCCCGCACAGCGAGACCGCCCTGACCAAGACCAACACTCGGCACGCCCCCGGGAGTCTGCCTGCGGGGGTGCGGCCGCTGTCCAGGCGCGCGCACCTGGTGGATGACGTGCTGGTGTCAAACACCTTGTTCTCGGCCCTGTGCAACGTCACGGGGAAGTTCCCGGATGTGATCCCGCGGGTCAACCGGCTCGCCTCCAGGTTGACCGGCAACAGGGAGTTTGGCGACGCCTCGCACAATGTGTTTGCCACGACCCGCACCGTGCGCTTCCGCGAGATGGAATACGCCATCCCGCTGGACCAGGTGCCCAATGCGCTGCGGGACCTGGACACCATGATCAAGCGCCGCGGATTCCAGATTTCCTTCCCCGTTGAGGTGCGCAGTGCGGCGGCGGACAACATTGTCCTGTCCACGGCAAACAACCGCGAAAGCGGCTACATTGCCATCCACCAGCACGTGAAAACCGACCCTTTTGCGTACTTCCGTGCGGCGGAGGAGATCTTCCGCAGCTACGACGGAAGGCCGCATTGGGGCAAGTGGCATTTCCTCCAATCAAAGGACTTTCGCGGGCTCTACCCAGACCTGGAAAAGTTCTGTAAGGTTCGAGATGGCCTCGATCCCAAGCGCGTGTTCAAGAACACGTATTTGGAGCGGGTCCTGCCCTAAGCCCGCACCGTTGCGGCGTTTCAACCCAAGGCAAAGCCATGCTCCCGGCTGTGCCACCACCACCAGTTCTCCCACCGTTCGAGGAGGCTTTTGCCATGAGTGTTGTGCCATCCACCGCGCCTGACCGGGGTGCCGCCCCGCCGGAGGCGGAAATGACCACCACCATAGTGATCGGTTCCGGGTTCTCCGCCCTGGCCGTTGCGGCGGAGTTGAACAGGCAGGGTGTCAAGGCCATCGTGGTGGATGGGGCGTGCAGCTTGAAGCAGCCCTCCCCCATCCAGCCGACAACTGGCGGGATCAGCCTTGAAGAGCTGAGCGAGCGCAGCGAGATTGTGCGGCTGCTGGAGCACTACGCCCGCCGCCACGAGCTGGACATCCGCCCGGACACCCAGGCCTTGGACCTGACCCGCATTGCCAGTTCCAGCAGCCGCCAGTGGCGCGTCCACACCGCGGAGGGCACACTCAACGCCCACAGCGTCGTCTTCACCCGCGGCGCCCTGAGCCAGCTGCGCAAGGTCCTGCACGGCGTTGGGGTCACCGGCGAGCTGCGCAGCAGCATGCACGCCTTGGGCCTGTACCTGGTGGGTGTGGGAAATCTTGAGATCCCCACCACGCACGAGATCCTGCACCAGGCCAAGCGTGCCGGCCAGTCCATCGCCGCCCGTGTCGCCGCGCGGGACGTGGGGTTCGCCGCAGCCTAGGCATGCCGCGCGCCGTTGACTGGCGTGGAAGCATGAAAAACTCCCCGAAGGCATCGGCCCGAATTCATCGGTCCAACGTTCGGGGAGCCGGTCACTCTTGTGGCCATCTCTGCCGGGTCACGGGCGGGACCGCCGTCCTGCCGTGGGGCATGGGGAAGCGGCCGGCTACTCGTCCCTGCCCAGGCGGCGGCGGGCCACAATGACCATGGCGATGACAACGCCCACAAGGACAACAAACAAGCCGATGACGCTCCACGGCACGGAACTTTCATCCTTGACCTGCTCCAGCGGCTTCTCCGGCACCGGCTTCACCGAGACCATGGGGCCAGCACCAACAACCTGGCCGGTGCCGGCCGCCGTGGCCGTGAACGTGAATTCGCCTTCGATCGGGTGTGAGTCGGAGGAGACCAGCCGCCACTTCACCGTGTACTCGCCGGCAGGGGCGCCGGGCTTGATTGCCTGCGTGGCGGTCTGGTCCAGGACGTCCACCGGGCCCGTGGCCCAGTTGGTGCCTGAGCCGTCAACCACCTGGATCTCCGAGCCGATGGTGGCCGGGGTATTGGACATCGTGACGGTCACCTGCTCCGGAACCGTGTCAACGGTCTCGCCGTCCGACGGCGCCGTCCCCGTGACTGCATCGTGGGCGGAGGCTGCCGTGACGGAGCCGAAAAGCATCAGCAGCAGGACCAATACCCCGGCCAGGATCCGTACGGCCGGAAATTTTGATGTCATGTTCGTCTCACGGGGGAGGCAGTTTTCGGGCGAAATCACGGCTGGAATTCCTTTGTTCGGTCAAGGGGCGGCACCTTACGCTATCCCAGAATAATGGGAGAATCCCGAACAGACCGGGTACCCGGGCGGGCCGCGGCACCGGGCCGGGTGCCGCCGTCGTTCTTCACAAAGGGGACAATACCCAGCTTGGACATGTATGCTCCGCGGCGAAATTACCGGCTAGTATTTCCTCGAATACCTTAAACTCCATTCCACTTTGCCCGGAGGGCTCTCATATGGCTGTCAAAACGGATGTCAGGCTCTCAGCGGTCGACAAATACTTCAAGGTCACCGAGCGCGGCTCGAATTATTCGCGGGAGATCCGCGGTGGTTTCGCCACGTTCTTCGCGATGAGCTACATCGTGGTGCTGAACCCGCTGATCCTGGGTGGCGCAGACTCCTCCGGCGAGGTGCTGGGGCTGGAGCGCGTTGCCGCCGTCACCGCATTCGTGGCCGGCATCCTGACCATCATCATGGGCGCGTGGGCCAAGCACCCCTTCGCCATGGCCACGGGGCTGGGCGTCAACGCGTTTGTGGCCGTCACCGTTGCGACAAACCCGGGCCTGACCTGGCCTGACGTCATGGGCCTGGTGGTCCTTTCCGGCATCACCATGTTCATCCTGGTCCTCACCGGCTTCCGCACCGCCGTGTTCAAGGCCGTGCCGGAGGGCCTGAAGACGGCCATCGTGGTGGGCATCGGCATGTTCATCGCACTCATCGGCCTGGTCAACGCCGGCTTCGTGCGCCGCATCCCCGATGTCGCCGGCACCACTGTTCCCGTGGGTCTGGGCTTCGACGGCAAGCTCATGGGCTGGCCCACTCTGGTGTTCGTGGTGGGCCTGGTCCTGACGATCGGCCTGGTGGTCCGCAAGGTCAAGGGCGCCATCCTGATCGGCATCATCGTCTCCACCGTCCTGGCGAACATCCTGGAAATGACGCTGCACATCGGCCCGTCCTTCGACGGCGTGAACAGCAACCCGCAGGGCTGGTCGCTGGTTTCCCCGCAGCTGTCCGAGTGGTCCATGCCCGACCTGTCCCTCATTGGCCAGGTCAGCATCTTTGGCGCCTTCGGCAAGCTGGGCGCACTGGCCGCCATCCTGCTGGCGTTTGTGATCCTGCTGAGCATCTTCTTCGACGCCATGGGCACCATGGTGGGCCTGGCCTCCGAGGCCGGATCCATGCGCGAGGACGGAACCATCCCCGACGTGGACAAGGTCCTGCTGGTTGACGCGTTCGGCGCAATCGCCGGCGGCGGCGCTTCCACTTCCTCCAACCAGATCTACGTTGAGTCCGGTGCGGGCATCGGCGAGGGCGCCCGCACGGGCCTGGCCTCGATCGTCACCGGTGTGCTCCTGCTGCTGGCCATGTTCGTCACCCCGCTAATCAAGCTGGTCCCCTTCGAGGCAGTGGCCCCGGCCCTGGTGGTTGTGGGCTTCATGATGGTCTCCCAGGTGGGAAAGATCGACTGGTCCGACTGGGGCATCGGCATCCCGGCCTTCCTGACGTTCACGCTCATGCCGTTCACGTACTCGATCGCCAACGGCCTCGGCGCGGGCTTCATCGCGTTCGTGCTGATCCGCCTGTTCCAGGGCCGCGCCAAGGAAGTACACCCGCTCATGTGGGCTGTCGCCGCGGCGTTCCTGCTCTTCTTCGGCATCGGCACTGTTGAGGCGCTCTTCGGCATCCAGTAGCCTCCCGCCTCCACGCCCCCGGGGCTGCGTCGAGAGTACAGAAGATGCGCATGTTCAACATGGACATGCGCATTTTCTGTACTCTCGGCGCAACGCGCAGTGTCTGTCATGGGAGACGGCCGCGCCAGCGGGGCGCTGGAGTTCGTGCGCCGGGTGCGCTTGGCTGGAACCATGGACTACACTTCCCTCGCCGTTGACACCCCCGCGCAACCCTGGACCGGGAGGGACGACGGCGGTTCACCCGCCCACCGCCGCTGGTGGCAGGCCGTGTCAGCCTCAGTGGCAACGCCCGCCTTGTCAGACGCGACCCTGCCGGGCCCTGCAGCATTGCTCGGCTTCTGCTCCGATGCCGGTGTGGCCCGCAACATGGGACGCACAGGCGCCGCCGACGGACCGGCCGCCATCCGCGCCGCACTTGGTTCGCTCGCCTTCCACGGGACCCGAACCGTGGTGGACGCCGGAGACATCGTGGTCGCCGGGGACGCACTGGAAGACGGCCAGGCCCGCGCCGGGGCCGCCCTTGCCGCCTTGCTCGACGCCGGACACCTCACGTTTGTCCTGGGAGGCGGCCACGAAACCGCCTACGCCAGTTACCTGGGTGTGGCGGGCACGGCGGCCGTGGCCAACGGCGCCCGGCTGGGCGTGCTGAACCTGGACGCCCATTTTGACCTGCGCGAGGCCCCGTCGCCCAGCTCGGGCACGCCGTTTCTCCAGATGGCCCGGGCGGAAGCCGCCGCAGGGCGAGAACTGAACTACGCCGTCGTGGGCATCAGCGAGCCGAACAACACGCGCGCCCTCTTCGACACGGCCCACGAGCTGGATGTGAAGTATCTGCTGGACGAGGACTGCTCGGCGGGGCGCACGGACGGATTCGTGGCATCGTTCCTGGAGACCGTGGACATTGTGTACCTGACGATCGACCTCGACGTCATGCCTGCCGCGACAGCCCCTGGCGTGAGCGCCCCCGCTGCCTACGGTGTGCCGCTGCCGGTTATCGCCGCGCTCTGCCGCCAGGTCGCGGCGAGCGGCAAGCTCTTCCACTGTGACGTGGCCGAACTGAACCCGGCCTTTGACATCGACAGCCGCACGGCCAAGGTGGCCGCGCGGCTGGTCGACACCCTCCTGCGCTAGCTTGCGGACGGCTCTACGTCAGTGGACTCCGGCGGCGACTTCGTCGTCCAGGTCGTGCCCGCCCTGGAACTGCGTCATGTACAGGTCGTAGTAGGCACCGCGGCGTTCCAGGAGTTCTTCGTGGTTGCCGTGTTCGACGATGTCCCCGTCCTCCATGACGAGGATGGTGTGTGCATCGCGGATGGTGGAGAGCCGGTGCGCGATCACGAACGAGGTCCTGTCCGTGCGCAGCGCAGCCATGGCGTGCTGGACGAGCAGCTCGGTGCGGGTGTCCACGGAGGAGGTGGCCTCGTCCAGGATCAGCAGCGACGGCTGGGCGATGAACGCCCGGGCAATTGTGAGCAGCTGTCGTTCGCCGGCGGAGACGGTGCCGCCGTCGGCGTCGATTACGGTGTCGTAGCCGTTGGGCAGCTGGCGCACGAAACGGTCCACCATGGTGGCCTCTGCTGCGGCGACGATCTCCTCGTCGGTGGCGTCGAGGCGGCCGTAGCGGATGTTCTCCCGGATGGTGCCCTCAAAGAGCCATGCATCCTGGAGCACCATGCCAACCTGGGCACGCACCTGCTCGCGGGACAGCTCGCGGGTGTCGACACCGTCGAGCAGGATCCGCCCGCCGGTGATCTCGTAGAAGCGCATGACGAGGTTGACCAGCGTGGTCTTGCCGGCGCCTGTGGGCCCAACAATCGCCACTGTCTCCCCAGGCTGCACCGTGAAGGAGACATCGCGGATGAGCGGCGTGTCCTCCGAGTAGCTGAACGAGACGTTTTCAAACTGCACGTGGCCGTCGGTATGCTCGGGCAGCAGTTCGGAGTCCTCCTCCTCAGGCTGTTCGTCGGCATCGAGAATCTCAAAGGTCCGCTCGGCCGAGGCCACGCCGGACTGGATCATGTTGGCAATGCCCGCCATTTCCCCGATGGGCTGGGAGAACTCGCGCGAGTACTGGATGAACGCCGTGGCATCGCCCAGCGTCATGCCGCCTGTGGCCACGCGCAGCCCACCGACGACGGCGACCAGCACGTAGGAGAGGTAGGAGACGAACTGCATGGCCGGCATGATCATGCCGGAAACGAACTGAGCGCCGAAGGAGGCCTTGTACATCTGCTCGTTGCGGTCGTCGAACTCGGCCAGCATTTCCTCGTCGCGGCCGTAGGCACGGACCAGTTCGAGGCCGGAGAAGGTCTCTTCGATGTGGCCGTTCAGCGTGCCGGTGTGCTTCCACTGCGCCGCGAAGAGCTTCTGGGAGCGCGTGCCGATCACGCCGGCGATGATGGCGGACAGCGGCAGCGCAATCAGCGCGATGAGCGCCAGCTGCCAGGAGACGATGAACATCATGACGCCGATTCCGATCACCGTCAGTGCGGACTGCACCAACTGTGAGAACGCCTGCTGCAGCGCCGCCTGGATGTTGTCGACGTCGTTCGTCACCCGGGACATCAAGTCGCCGCGCTGGCGGGTGTCGAAGTAGCCAAGGGGAAGCCGGTTGAGTTTGCGTTGCACGTCTTCGCGCAGGCGGAACACCACGCGCATGACGAGGGCGTTGAGCAGGTAGCCCTGCAGCCACATCAGGGTGGATGCCACCATGTACAGGGCCAGCACGAAGATGATGTAACGGCTGAGCTGGACAAAGTCGATCCCGGCACCGGGCACCAGGTTGGTCTTGGCGAGCATGTCCGCCATCTGGTTGTTTCCGTCGGCCCGCAGGCCGTCAATGATTGTCGCCAGCGGAACGCCGGCCGGCAGCTGCGCACCGATCACGCCGTTGAAGATGACGTCCATGGCCTTGCCCAGGATCTTCGGGGCGATCACGGTCAGCACCACCGAGGCCGCCACGAGGGCGATCACCACGGAGAACATGACGCGTTCGGGGCGCAGCAGCCCCACGAGCCGCTTCACCGACGGCCAGAAGTGCTCGGCCTTCTTGGCCGGGGTGCCACCAAACATGTCACCGTCGGCCTCGCTGGGCTTGTACTCCGGGACCAGTTCCTCTTCCATGGCGTCGATCTCCGGCGCCTGGTTTTGCGTCTTGGGGGAATTCCCCTGCTTGTCCTTGCGCGCCATCACGCTGCTCCTTCAATGCTCAGCTGTGATTCAACAATTTCGCGGTACGTATCGTTGCCCTCGAGCAGTTCGTCGTGGGTGCCGGTGCCGACGATCTCGCCGTCGTCCAGCACGATGATGTGGTCCGCCTCCCGGATGGTGGAGATGCGCTGGGCCACGATGATGACCGTGGCTCCTTCCGTGGCACCGTGGAGGGACTCGCGCAGCCTCTGGTCGGTGGCCACGTCCAGGGCTGAGAAGGAATCGTCAAACAGGTAGATCCTGGGACGGGCTGCGAGCGCCCGGGCGATGCACAGCCGCTGCCGCTGCCCGCCGGAGACGTTGGTGCCGCCTTGTGCG
This sequence comes from Arthrobacter stackebrandtii, assembly GCF_017876675.1. Classification (NCBI taxonomy): domain Bacteria; kingdom Bacillati; phylum Actinomycetota; class Actinomycetes; order Micrococcales; family Micrococcaceae; genus Arthrobacter; species Arthrobacter stackebrandtii. Next base: position 2,060,063 of record NZ_JAGIOI010000001.1, on the reverse strand, counting down.
ATGGGCGAGGCCAGCTGCTTGGGTTTCTCCTCCACGAAGTCCTTGGCCTGGGCCACGCGCAGCGCCTCCCACAGGTCTTCGTCGTCCGCGTCGGGACGGCCGAACTTCAGGTTGGAGGCCACGGTGCCGGAGAACAGGTACGGCTTCTGCGGCACGAGGCCCACGAGCCCCGCCATCTGGGTGCGGCTGAGTTCGCTGACGTCCACGCCGCCAATGCGCACGGAGCCGTCCTGCGGGTCAAACAACCGGGGTATGAGGTTCAGCAGCGTGGACTTGCCGGACCCGGTGGAGCCGACAATCGCCGTCGTCCGCCCGGCCTCAGCCGTGAAGGTGACGTTGTTGAGCACGGGGCGCTCTGCACCCGGGTAGCCAAAGGAGACCGAGGAGAATTCGACGGCGTGTCCCGCCGGCAGCTCCCGGGCTGCGGGAACGGCGAGGCTCGGCTCGGCTGAAAGGACGTCGTCGAGACGCTCGGCGGAGATGGCGGCTCGGGGGATCATCATGACCATGAAGACGCCCATCATGACCGCAACCAGGATCTGCAGGAGGTACTGCAGGAAGGCGGTGAGCGAACCCACCTGCATGGAGCCGGCGTCGACCCGCTGCCCGCCAAACCACAGCACGGCGGCGGTGGCCAGGTGCAGGATCATCATGATCATGGGGAACATCAGCACGAACAGGTTGCCCACACGCACGGAGACGCGGGTCAGGTTCAGGTTGGCGTCGCGGTAGCGCTCGGCCTCAAACTTTTCGCGCACGAAGGCGCGGATGACGCGGATGCCGGTGATCTGCTCGCGCAGCACGCCGTTGACGGTGTCGATCCGGTCCTGCATTTCACGGAACAGCGGCAGCAGCTTCACCACGAGGAAGCCGACCACGATGAACAGCAGCGGCACGGACACCCACACCAGCCATGACAGGCCCACGTCTTCACGCAGGGCCATGACGATGCCGCCAATGCACATGATGGGCGTGGAAACCATGAAGTTCAGGGCCATGAGCACCAGCATCTGCACCTGCTGGACGTCGTTGGTGTTGCGTGTGATCAGCGTGGCGGTGCCGAAGCGGCTCACATCCAGGGCGCCGAGCGCGTTGACCCGGTAGTACACCTCGCGGCGCAGGTCGCGGCCGATGGCCATGGCCGTGCGGGCGCCAAAGTAGATGCCGCCGATCGCAGCGGCCACCTGTATGAAGCAGACGATGATCATGGTGACACCCGTTGACCAGATGAAGTCGGTGTCGCCCTTGGAGATGCCCTGGTCGATGATCTGGGCGTTGAGGCTGGGCAGGTAGAGTGCGGCGATGGTGGAGATCAGCTGCAGCACGAGCACTGCGGCGACCCACATCCAATACGGTTTGGCGTGGCGAATGGCCAGGCTGAGGAGTTTCACGAAGGGATCCCATTCGAATATACGTTTGAATTTCGGGGTACCAACATTAAACACCGGGGCACTGACATGCACAAGTGATTTTTTACGGCTCCGCGACGGGACCTCCCCTGCCTAGTTCGGCGCATTCCCATTGCTTCCCAACGCCGCTCCCAACGCCCAGGCTGGCTGCTGCATTTGGTTGCCCACGAGGCTGCGCCCGGCAGTGCCCACCCACAATTACGGCATCCACGAAACCATGGCCTACAGCTCCGCCGCCTGTTCAGGCTCGCAGATGCGCCCGGTGCCTGCCACCACGATTGCGCGCGGCCTTCCACTGAAACGCCGTGGCAGCCTGATAATCCACGGCCCCTTTCGGGGTGACCGGGTCCCGCAATGGGCCTCCGGGCCCCGGCAGGTGTCAGTTCAGCGGGCCGGTCGCCTTTTCTGCGGCCGCACGCACGGCGCCGGAGCCCACCAGGCGGTCGGCTTCCTCGAGTTCCGGGGAGAGGAACCGGTCGCTGCCGGGCCCCTGCACCGTCTCACGAAGCAGCTCAAGCACGGCGGCGCCGGCCGGGCCGGGGACCAGTTCGCCGTCGGACATGGAAGTGCGCATGTCAATGGCGCGGGCGGCCGTGACCAACTCAATGGCGAGCACGCGACGCAGATTTTCCACGGAGCGGCGCAGCTTGCGGGCCGCGTGCCAGCCCATGGACACGTGGTCCTCCTGCATGGCGGAACTGGGGATGGAATCGACGGAGGCGGGGACGGCCAGGCGCTTGGAGTCCGAGACCAGGCCGGCCTGCGTGTACTGGGCGATCATGAGGCCGGAGTCCACGCCGGGGTCGCCGGCTAGGAAGGCGGGCAGGCCGTGGGAGCGGGCGGGGTCAAGCATCCTGTCGGTGCGGCGCTCGGCAATCGAGGCGACATCCGCGGAAACGATCGCGAGGAAGTCCAGCACGTAGGCCACCGGGGCGCCGTGGAAGTTGCCATTGGAGGAGACGCGGCCGTCGGGCAGGATCACGGGGTTGTCGATCGCGGCGGCGAGCTCCCGGGTGGCCACGATGAGTGCGTGGTCCACGGTGTCGCGGGCGGCGCCGGCAACCTGCGGGGCGCAGCGCAGCGAGTAGGCGTCCTGAACTCGGTTGTCCCCGATGCGGTGCGAGGCCACGATGGGCGAGTTGGCGAGCACGCGCAGCATGTTGTCGGCACTGAGCGCCTGGCCGGGGTGCGGACGCAGCTCCATGTGCAGCTCGGGCAGGAACACCTGGTCGGTGCCCAGCAGGCCCTCGACGCTCAATGCGGCGGTGATGTCCGCCGTCGTCAGCAGCATGCGCAGGTCGGCGATCGCCATGAGCAGCATGCCCAGCATGCCGTCGGTGCCGTTGACGAGCGCCAGGCCCTCCTTCTCGGCCAGCTCAACCGGGGTGATGCCTGCCTCGGCGAGGAGTTCGGCGACGGGGCGCTCGCCCCTGCCGCCGAAGTGCGTGCCGTCGGGGCCAACGGCTTCCCCTTCTCCCATGAGCACCAGGGCGCAGTGCGAGAGCGGTGCCAGGTCGCCGGAGCAGCCCAGCGAGCCGAATTCGCGGACCACGGGAGTGATGCCGGCGTTGAGCACGTCCACCATGGTTTGCAGCACCACGGGCCGCACGCCGGTCCGCCCGCTGGCGAGGGTCTTGGCGCGCAGGAACATCAGCGCGCGCACCACCTCGCGCTCCACGGCCGGGCCCATGCCGGCGGAGTGGCTGCGGATGAGCGACTTCTGCAGCTGCGTGCGCATGTCCTCATGGATGTGGCGGTTGGCCAGCGCGCCGAATCCCGTGGAGATGCCGTACGCCGGGGTGTCCGAGTGTGCCAGCTTTTCAATGTGCTCCCTGACGCGTTCGACGCCGGCGAGCGCCTCCGCGCCAACCACCACCCTTGCGTTGTGGCGGGCCACGGCGATGACGTCCCCGGGTGTGGTGCCGGAAGAGGAGAGCGTGACTTCTCGGGTGGGGGTGGCTGAGAAAACGGCGGCGGTCATGGCGGATCCTTTGTGTGCAGTGGCCTTGCACCCCACTATTCCGCTAAAGGGCACGGAAGTCTGCGCCTTTCCGGCGGGCCTGTCCGGGATTCCGGACACGGCAAGGCACGACGGCGGCCGGCCCACCTTGGTGGGCCGGCCGCCGTCGCATGCTCCCAGGACGGGCAGGCAGCCGAACTACCGCTGCACAGCCTTCAGTGCACCCGGTGTCAGCGCGGCAAGTGCCGGCAGGGAGTCCCCGTTGAAGTCGAACAACGTCAGGTTGTCGTTCGGGTTGCCTTCACCGGGCATCCAGCCAACACCGGGCACCCATTCAGGCTCCCAGCACATGAACCCCAGGCCGTGGCCGTTGGGCACCTTGGCGAACACCTCGCGCAGGGCCGCGAAGTAGGCCAGCTGGCCTGCCGGCGTGGGCGGCCAGGTGGCGGCCTGCGGCAGCTCGGAGATGAGGTCCAGGATGTTCTCCAGGCCGTCGCCGTTCTCCAGCGTCCACGGGTAGGCCGTCTCCACCACGATGATGTCCTTGCCGTACCGCGTGGCCAGGTCTGTGAGGTTGTGCTCAAGGTCCTCCAGGGTGCCGTGCCAGAACGGGTAGTAGGACTGGCCGATCACGTCGAAGTCCAACCCTGCGGCCAGTACCTTGTCAAAGAACCAGCGTGAGCCGCCGTTGTCGCCGCCGCGGTCAATGTGCACCATGGTCCGCGGCTTGGGGCCCATAACCCTGGCCGAGCGGACGCCCGCCAGTCCGGCACCGAGCAGCGTGGTGAATCCGGGCCAGTTCTGGTCGGCCGAGCCGTCGTACAGCCGGCCCAGCGGCCAGAGCATGCCGGAGGTGATTTCATTGCCCACCTGCACCATGTCAACATGCGCGCCCGCGTTGGAGAGCGTCTCCACGGCATCCCGCGTGTACTGCTCAACCGTGCCGGCCAGCTGCGCGAGGTCCTGCCCGGCCCACGCCGCCGGCGTGCTCTGGTGCGCCGGATCGGCCCAGAAGTCGGAGTAGTGCAGGTCCAGCAGCACCTTCATCCCCGTCTTCTTGGCCCGCAGCGCCAGCTCCGTGGCGGTCTCCAGCGTGCTGTACCCGGCCGGCGGGTTGACCCACACGCGGATCCGCATCCAGTTGGCGCCGGCCTGGTGAAAGATCTTCTCCACCGGTGCCGTGCGCCCCTTGTGCCGCCACGTCACTCCGGCAGCCTCGAGCTGGGGCGTGAACGACATGTCGACCCCGCGCACCGCGGGACCGCTCACGCCGGGGGCAGCGTTTGCTGCTGCGGCCCCCAAAAGCATGGCGCCGGGAACCGAGACGGCCGCGGCCAGCGCAGTGCGGCGGGACAGGAATGAGACTTCATTGTTCATGTGATTCCTTTTCTTACTGTTCGTGCAGGACCCTGATGCCGCCGGCCGGGACCACAACGGTCGCCGCGATCTCCTCGCCGGTCAGCAAATCCGTTCCCCGGCCGTTGAACGGCGCGTCAACGTCGGCGTGGTTGATGAGGAAGGTGAAGTTCTCCCCGGCGTTGGAGCGGGTGACGACCTCCAGCCCGTCCGGCAGCCCGTCCACCGGTTCCAGCCCTGCGCCGCGCACGACGTCGGACAGCAGCTTGGCAAGGTCGCCGCCTTCCAGCTTGGTGGCCACATACCAGACCGCACCGGCACCGAGGCGGTTGCGGGTCAGTGCCGGGCCGCCGGCGGCGGGACCGCCGGCAAACGAGGCAAGCACCTGCGCCGTTCCGGCATGGATTTCCTCCGACCAGACGGTGCCGGAGGTGCCGTTGTCCAGCGCCGCCGGCTGGTCCAGGCGCAGCGGCAGGAACTCGTGGATTTCCAGGCCAAGGATGTCCCGCAGCGCGCCGGGGTAGGCGCCTGACGGGACGGAGTCATTGGCGTCCACGATCCCGGAGAAGTAGGAGACCAGGAGGTGTCCGCCCCCTTCCACGTAGCTGCGCAGGTTCGCTTCCGCCGCGGCCCCCACCATGTAGAGGCTTGGCGCGATCACGAGGTCGTACTGCGAGAGGTCCTGGGCAGGGTGGGCAAAGTCCACCGTGACACCCTGCTTCCACAATTCCGAATAGAAGGCCTCGATGCGTTCGCGGTGGTCGAGGTCGTCGCTGGGCCGCCATTCCAGGTCCATCGCCCAGAAGGACTCGACGTCCCACAGCAGCGCCACCCTGGCCTTGACGGTGGAGCCGCGCACCACCGACAGCGTGTCGAGGGATTCGCCCAGGGCCACCACCTCGCGCCAGATGCGGGAGTTCCGGCCGGCCTGGGGCAGCATCGTGGAGTGGAACTTTTCGGCCCCGTAGCGTGCGGCCCGGAACTGGAAGAACATGATGGCGTCCGCGCCGCGTGCCACGTGTGCGGTGCTGTTGCGGGCCATTTCCCCGGCGCGCTTGGCGATGTTGCGCCCCTGCCAGTTGACGGCACTGGTGGAATGCTCCATGAGTATCCACGGGCGGTTTCCGGCAAAGGAACGGGTCAGGTCGGCGTCCATGGAGAGCAGGATGTGGTTGTCCTCCCGCTGCGCCACAAGGTAGTGGTCGTTGGAGACGATGTCCACCTCCCTGCTCCACGCCCAGTAGTCCGCCGAGAGGCAGTTCGTGGACATGAAGTTGGTGGTGATGGGGATGTCCGGGGTGTGGGCCCGCAGCACATTGCGCTCGGCAATGAAGCACTGCAGCAGCGCATCGGAGGTGAAGCGCCGGAAGTCCAGGCGCTGTGTTTGGTTGGTGACGCTGGCCGAGGTCCGCGGGGCGTCGATTTCATCCCACTGCCCGTAGCGCTGGCCCCAGAAGGTGGTGCCCCAGGCCTCGTTGAGGTCATCCAGGGTGCCATAGCGTTTCTGCAGCCAGATGCGGAAGGCCTCCACCGAGGCGTCGTCGTAGGATTCGCTGACGGGGGCGCCGTATTCGTTGTGGACGTGCCACATGACAAGGGCCGGGTGGCTGCCGTACCGGACGGCGAGCTGCTCAGCAATGGCGGTGGCCGCCCGCCGGTATTCCGGCGAGCTGGGGCTGGCCATTCCCCGTGAGCCGCCGCCAAGGCGGACGCCGTCTCGGGTCACGGGAAGTGCCTGGGGGTATTTTTTCCAGAACCAGGCGGGCGGGGCAGCCGTGGGCGTGCCCAGGTCGACGCCAATGCCCGCGCCGCCCAGCAGGTCCATCAGCTCATCGAGCCAGCCGAACTCGTAGCGGTCCTCGGACGGTTCGAGCAGCACCCAGGAGAAGATGCCAATGCTGACCAGGTTGATCCCGGCCTCCTGCATCAGCGAGATGTCTTCGACCCAGGTCTCCCTGCTCCACTGCTCCGGGTTGTAGTCACCGCCGTAGCGGATCTTGCCCGGACCGGAAGGCCAGGGTGCCGGGGCTGCCGCCGGGGCCGCAGAGGGCTCCTGAAGGTGGCGGCTGAGAACGTCTGTCATGAAAGTGGCTCCTTTGAACTGTGTGCGCTCCCAGTAGTATCACAGAGGAATATCTCAGATGTCCACAGCAATTGTGATGTTGACACAGGTCACATTGTGTGAATTACTGAAACCGCTCACAGTCATGCGGCCTTGGTTTGGATCGATGGTGGTGGGGCGAGTCAAACGAAGCCATTCTCAAGGAGGACACATGCGTTATTCATTCCGTGCAGGCGCTGCAGCCATCATCACGGCAGCGGCATTGCTGGCAACAGGCTGTTCCACACCCGCGAATTCACCGGAGGCGGGCGGTTCCGGCGGCGGCAAGTCGGTTGAACTGACCTACTGGGCCTGGGCCCCCAACCTGGAGAAGGTGATTGACATCTGGAACCAGAAAAACCCGGACATCCATGTCACCGTCAACAAGCAGGACGGCGGCGATCCGGCCGTAACAAAACTTCTTACTGCCATCAAGGCCGGCAGCGGCGCCCCCGACCTGATCCAGGCTGAATACCAGAAGATCCCCACGCTGGTGTCCGCGGATGCACTCGCCGATCTCTCCGGCACCGCCGCCGGTTCGACCAAGGACAGCTTCCCCGCCGGCGTCTGGGATTCCGTCACACTCGGCGGGGACGCCCTGTACGCCGTCCCGCAGGACACCGGCCCCGTGGTGTTCTATTACCGCGCCGACATCTTTGAAGGCCTCGGCCTGTCCGTGCCCACCACCTGGGACGAGTACGCGGCCGCCGCCAAGACCATCCATGACGCCGACCCCACCCAGTTCCTGGGCACCTTCTCCTCCAATGACGCCGGCTGGTTCACGGCCATGTCGCAGCAGGCCGGCGCCTCCTGGTGGGGCATCGACGGCGACGCCTGGAGCGTCAACATCGACAAGGAGCCCACCCAGAAGGTGGCCAACTACTGGGGCGGGCTCGTGGAATCGGGCGTCATTGACAACCAGCCCATGTACACCCCGGCCTGGAACACGGGACTGAACACGGGAAAGCAGGTCGGCTGGCTCAGCGCGGCTTGGGGTCCCGGCGTCCTCTCCGGCAACGCCGAGTCGACGGCGGGCAAGTGGAAGGTGGCACCCATGCCGCAGTGGGATGCAGCCAAGCCTGCCACCGGCAACTGGGGCGGCTCCTCCACGGCAGTGACAACACAGTCGAAGAACGTCGACGCCGCCGCCGAATTCGCCACCTGGCTGAACACCGATCCCGAAGCCATCAAGGCCCTGGTCGCCGAAACCGGCATCTACCCCGCAGACACCGCAGGTGCCAAGTCCGCCCTGACCGAACCCCCGGCATTCTTCTCCAACCAGCCGGACTTCTACAACGTCATCGCCGAGGCAGCGGCCACGGTCAGCAACTTCACCTACGGCCCCAACGTGAACGTCGCGTACAGCGCCTACAACGACGAGTTTGCCAAGGCGGCACAGTCCAAGAAGCAAAGCGACTTTGCCAAGGCCGTCAGCAACATGCAGTCCATCACCACCGACGACCTGAAGAACAGCGGCTTCACCGTCAAGTAGCACGCCCACAAGGCGACCCGCGCTGCGGGAAGGCTCCAGCCTCCCCGCAGCGCTCCCCCACCACCATCAGCACTGACACGAAGAAGGACCAGCCGTGGCACAGACCGCAACACGGATCCGCCAGGAACCTGGCGCACCGCCCAAGACCTCCCCCCGGGGCAAGAATGCCAAGACCCGCATTCTCACGCCCTACGCCATGCTGGCGCCGGCCATCGTCCTGTTCGTGGTGTTCATGGCCGCCCCCATTGCCTACACCTTTTTCCTCAGCTTCCAGAAAAAGAAGGTCAGCGGGCTGGGCCTGGGCAAGGGTTCCACGACCCAGGTCTTTGCGGGCCTGGAGAACTACGTCAATACACTGACGGACCCCGAGTTCGGCGCCAGTGTGCTGCGGGTGCTGGCCTATGGGCTCATCCTGATCCCGCTGATGCTTGGCCTGGCCCTGCTCTTTGCGCTCCTCCTGGATTCACGCAGGACCCGCGCCGGCGCCTTCTCCCGCACGGCAATTTTCCTGCCCTATGCCGTCCCGGCCGTCATCAGCTCCCTGCTGTGGGGTTTCCTTTACCTGCCCGACGTCAGCCCCATCCTCTACATCTTTGACCGGCTCGGCTGGGCGGTCCCCTCGCTGATGTCGCCGGAACTGGTCACGTTTGCCATCGCCAACATTGCCCTGTGGGGCGGCGTGGGCTTCAACATGATCGTCATCTACACCTCCCTCAAGGCGGTGCCCAGCGAAATCTACGAGGCTGCCAAGCTGGACGGCGCCTCGGAGGTCCAGACGGCGCTGCGCATCAAGATTCCCATCGTTGCCCCGGCCCTGGTCATGACGGGCCTGTTCTCCATGATCGCCACCCTCCAGGTGTTTGCCGAGCCCACCACGCTGCGGCCGTTGGCGAACAGCCTGTCCACGAGCTGGTCCCCACTCATGCTGGTCTACCGGGACGCGTTCACTCGCAACGACATTTACTCGGCGTCGGCCACCAGCATCGTCATCGCCGCCGCAACGTTCATTATTTCGTTCCTCTTCCTGCGCATCGTGCAGAAGCGGGCCTTCGGACAGGAGAACTAGCCTTGAGCACTGCCACCATGGCCACCAGGGAAAAGCCCAGCGCCATCTCAACGGGCATCCTCCTCCTCGGCGCCCTGTACTGCCTGTTCCCCATCATCTGGGTCGTTGCAGCCGCCTCCAAGGACAGCTCCCAGCTGTTCTCCACGTTCACCCTGGCCCCGAGCACCCACCTGTGGGACAACATCGTGGACCTGACGCAGTACCGCGATGGGCTCTTCTGGCGCTGGATGATGAACACGGCCATCTACGCCGGCGTGGGCGCCATCCTCTCCACCTGGGTTTCCGCGCTGTCCGGATATGTCCTGGCCAAGTTTGATTTCCCCGGAAAGGCCGGCATCTTCAAGGTGCTGCTCATGGGCGTCCTGGTGCCCGGCGTCATCCTTGCCATCCCGCAGTACCTCATGCTGGCCCAGGTGGGGCTGACCAACACCTACTGGTCGGTCCTGCTCCCCCAGATCATCAGCCCCTACGGCATCTACCTGGCCCGGATCTACGCGGCGGCCGCCGTACCCAACGACGTCATCGAGGCCGCCCGCACGGAAGGCGCCAAGGAACTGTACATCTTCAACCGGATCGCCGTTCCCATGATGCTCCCCGGCCTGGTCACGATCTTCCTGTTCCAGTTCGTCGCCGTGTGGAACAACTTCATGCTGCCCTACATCATGCTCGGCAACGACCAGCTGTTCCCCATCACCGTGGGCCTCAACGGCCTGCTGAACCAGGGCGCCACGGCCCCTGCCATGTACACACTCGTGCTGGCCGGGGCGCTGCTTTCCATCATTCCGCTGATCCTCCTGTTCCTCCTGCTCCAGCGGTACTGGCGCGTGGATCTGGCAGCGGGCGCGGTCAAGGCATGAACCGGCCAGATATGCTCTTCTCATGACGCCGCCCACCAAACGCCCCCGCCCCAGAATCGACGACGTCGCGGCGGCGGCCGGCGTGTCCCGGGGAACTGTTTCCCGCGTGCTCAACGGCGGGCACTGGGTCAGCCCCGAGGCACTGGCAGCAGTCAATGCAGCCATCAAGAAAACCGGCTACCGGGTCAACCCGCATGCCCGCAGCCTGGCCACCAACAGGGCAAACTCTGTGGCGTTCCTGCTCACGGAATCCCACGACAAGCTGTTTGAGGACCCCAACTTTGCGGTCCTGATGCGCGGCGCAGCCGATGCACTGGCTGTGCATGACATTCCGCTGGTGCTGATCCTGGCCGGCACGGAGGACGAACAGCGTCGCGCCAACGACTTCATCACGGCCGGACATGTTGACGGGGTCCTGCTGGTTTCAGCCCATGCCAACAGGACGGACATCATCTCCAACATCATCGACGCGCGGGTGCCCGCCATTTCCTGCGGCGTGCCACTCGGCTTCGAACGCAAAATGGGGTACGTGGCGGCCGACGACTACACGGGCGCCAGGGACATGCTCGAGCACCTGCGCAGCCTGGGCCGGACAAAGATCGCAACCATCACCGGCCCGCAGGACACCTCGGGCGGCATCCGGAGGCTCAGCGCCTACCGCGACGACCAGGGCGCCCAGTTCCAGGAGCAGCTCGTGGGAGCCGGCGACTACAGCCGGGAGAGCGGCGCCGCGGCCATGGCGCAGCTCCTGGCCGCGGCCCCGGACCTCGACGCAGTCTTTGCCGCCAACGACCTCATGGCGCTCGGTGCCATGGACCATTTGGCCGCCGCAGGCATCCGGGTGCCGGAGGATGTTGCGGTCGGCGGCTTTGACGACATCGCGCCGTCGGCCAGCGCACACCCGCCGTTGACCACCATCCGGCAGCCGTTCGAGCGGATCAGTGCTGAAATGGTGCGCCTGCTGCTGGGTGCCATCAAGGGGGAACTGCCCTCAGCCGTCACGCTGCCCACCGAGCTGGTTGTCAGGGATTCCGCCTGACGGCCGGCCGCCGTCGGGCCCAACCGCCCCCGCATCCCACCATCAGCTTGCGGGGCGGCCGTAGATCCGGGTTGAAAGCTCCCCGGCAACCTTGGTGACCCGGGCCGCCAGGGCGGCCCACTGGTCGGCGGCCACCTTCTCCTCCAGGAACGTCACGGCGACGGCGGCGACCGGCCAGCCCCGGTGGTCCGTCACGGCGGCGGCGACGGAGGAAAATCCCGGGGTGACCTCCCCGCTTTCGGTGGAATAGCCCCTGATCCGCACCTGGTCCAGGTGCGCCGAGAGCGTGGAGTACTTGCTGATCGGGTTGGGCACCTCGGTCAGCGCGCTAAACGCCTCCGCGTTCGGGTACAGTGCGCGGACCTGGGACTTGGGCATCGCCGCAAGGATGGCCCGGCCGCTGGCGGTGAGGTGGCTGGGCAGCCGCACGCCGACGTCGGTCACCAGGGACGGGCGGTTCTTGGCCCGCTCCTCGACGATGTACAGCACGTCGCGCCCGTGCAGCACGGCAAGGTGGGCGCTTTCACCGATCCTGTCCACCAGTGCGGCCAGCAGCGGCCGGCCCAGGCGGGACAGCGGCTCCTGCCGGGAATAGGCGCTGCTGAGCTCAAACGCGGCCACTCCCAGCCCGTAGCGCTGCTCCTCGTGGAGGTGCATGATGAAGCCGCTCTGCTCCATGACGCCCAGCAGGTGGTAGACGCTGGAGCGGGGCAGCTCCAGCGTGGCGGCGATGGTGGAGGCTGCGAGCGGTCCCCGCTTGGAGGAGAGGAGTTTCAGGATGCGCAGCGTGTTTTCCGCGGCCGGCACCTTGGAGGGCTTGCGTTCAGTGGATGTCATGGTCCCCCCATCGTTGGCCCAAATCGCCATGGGCTCCTGCCCAATATAGAATACTGGCGTCTGAAATCCCAGATTTTGGCCTCACACGGGCCATTTTCCGCCCCTTTTCGCCCCATTCCGTGACACCCCTCACGCCCCACGCGCCCACTGAGACGCCGGCCACCCAGCACTTTGTGTTAGAAAGCTCACGCATGAACACCAAGGGATCCGTCCTCACCCGCGGGTTGAACGCCCGCCACATCCGCTTCATGGCGCTGGGCTCGGCCATCGGCACCGGCTTGTTCTACGGCTCCTCGAGTGCCATCCAGAAGGCCGGACCGGCGGTCCTGCTGGCCTACATCATTGCCGGCGCGGCCGTGTTCATGGTCATGCGTGCGCTGGGCGAGCTCGCCGTGCGCCACCCCGTCTCCGGCTCCTTCGGCCAGTACGCCAGCCGCTACCTCGGCCCGCTCGCGGGATTCATAACCGGTTGGACATATGTCTTTGAAATGGCCATCGTGGCCATCGCCGACGTAACGGCCTTCAGCATCTACATGGGCTTCTGGTTCCACGACGTGCCGCGCTGGATCTGGATCCTGGCCATCATCTTCTTCCTGGCGGCCATCAACCTGCTCAGCGTGAAGGTCTTTGGCGAGCTGGAGTTCTGGTTCACCCTGGTGAAGGTCTCCGCCATCATCGCCATGATCGCCGGCGGTGCGGCCATCATCGTGCTTGGTTTCCAGATCGACGGCGCAGCCACCGCGGGCCTGGGCAACCTCGTCAACAACGGCGGGTTCCTTCCCAACGGGTGGGTCGGGCTCCTGGCCGCGTTCGCCGTCGTGATGTTTGCCTTTGGCGGCATAGAAACCATCGGGGTCACCGCGGGCGAGGCGCAGAACCCCGGCAAGTCCATCCCGGCAGCGGTCAACACGGTCCCGCTGCGCATCCTGCTGTTCTACGTGCTGACTCTGGGCGTGCTCATGAGCCTGGTCCCGTGGGACAAAATCACCGGCGAAACCAGCCCGTTCGTGCAGATTTTCGACGCCCTGGGCATTCCCCTGGCCGCACACATCCTCAACGCCGTGGTCATCACCGCGGCCCTTTCCGCCATCAACTCCGACATCTTCGGCGCCGGCCGCGTCCTCTTCGGCCTCTCGCAGCAGGGGCATGCGCCGGCCGCCTTTGGCCGGATCTCCAAGCGCGGCGTCCCGTGGCTGACCGTGATGCTCATGACCGGCGTGCTGCTGGTGGGCGTGGTCCTGAATGCCACGATCCCCGAGGACGTGTTCCTGCTGATCGCCTCCATCGCCACGTTCGCCACGGTGTGGGTGTGGATCATGATCCTGGCCTCGCACGTGGCCATGAAGCGCGAGATCGCCCGCAACCGCCTGGCCCCGTCCGCGTTCCCGGTCCCGTTCTGGCCGCTGGCCTCGATCCTGACGGGTGTGTTCATGCTGGGCATCATCGTGCTGCTGGGCGTCTACCCCGACACCCGAACAGCCCTGTACGTGGGCACGGCCTGGCTGGTGCTGCTGGCTGTTGCGTTCAAGCTGTGGGTACGCGGTGATGGACGACGCCGGCCCGACCTCATCGACGAGACCCCGCCTGCCGCCGTGGCTGAGCAGATTCCTGTTGCGGCCGCCGGCGCGTAGCCGCCCGGCTTGGGCCGGCGCCTGCCCGACCGACTTTGGACCTGCGCCTGCCTGAGGTGCTCCACTGCGCCACCACGACTGCTGCGCCGTGCAGGCGGCCTGGCTGGCGCATGCCCAAAGTAAACCGGGCCGCATGCGCGTGACTTGTGCGGAACCCCGCGCATGGACAAGGCTCGGCACCTACAACGCCGGATCCTTGATTTCCCCGCCCTCGCGACTGGCGCCTGCCTCGCCCGGAGTTGCTTCGCCGGCCTGGGCCTTGGGCGCCCTGCCCAGCTCCAGCCGCTGCCCCCACATGGTGCCGACCAGCACCAGCACCACGCCGAGAATCCCGACGGGACCCAGGACGTCGCCGGCGAGCGTCACGCCGATGGCCGCCGCCCAGACCGGCTCTGTGCCGAGCAAGAGGCTGACCCGTGTCGGGGATGTCTTTCGCACGGCCCACATTTGGATGAAGAATGGAAACACCGTGCACACGACCACAAGGTAGATCATCTGCACGACTGCCGAATTGTCCATGGTTGGAACATAGTCCTGGACGCGCACCCCTGACACTGCGGACAGTGCAAGGAATACAATCCCACAGGTGGCCATCTGGACGAATGTCAGGTGAAGGGAGTCGATGTGCCGTCCAGCGGAGAGCCGGTGCATTCCCGTCACGTGGACGGCCCGCGCCGTGGCGGCAAGAAGAATCAAGAGGTCGCCAAGGTTGAATGAGGCCGCGGCACCTCCGGTGGCCAGGAAATACACGCCCGCAATGGCAATGACCGCGGCCAGGTAGAAGAGCCGGCTGAGCTTGCGCCTTCCCACCACTGTCTCCAGTGCCGGGGTCATGACAATGGTCAGGCTGATGATGAGTCCGGCGTTGGTGGCGCTCGTGGCGGCGATGCCGAAGGTCTCGAAGGTGAAGACCGTGGACAGCAGCAGTCCCAGGACAAGCCCGATGCCCCATTCCGATTTGGCGATGCGCTTCCGCCGCATGACAAGGATGAACATGAGGGTCAGGGCTGTCAGTGTCATCCTGACGGCCAGGACAGCCAGCACGTTGTCCCGGCTAACCAGTTCCTTGGTCACCCAGTAGGTCGACCCCCACGCAACCGCGACGGCCAGGAGAAGCAGGTCAACGGTTGCATTCCTCCTGCCTGCCGGCCGCTGGAACTCAGGCACCCGGCACGACCGAACGGCGCAATTTCCTTGCGGGTAATGCGGCCCTGCCGGCGGGCCCGGGACCGGCGCCCACCGCGTCATGGGCAACACGGTTGATCTGTGGGCCGTCCCCTGTTGCTGCAGTTCCGAAAGCTGGCATGCTCATCCCAAATCGAGGAGTGGCTGCACTGACCGATGTCCGGTTCACTGTTGGGTGGGCCAGCCGCGATTGCGCATTTTATGAGACCTGCACCATATTACCGCCCCGCGGTTTTGCGTTCATGGCGCCAACGCGGGCGAAATTGCATCCTGTATGGGCAGGACCGGCCGCATCATGGGTCTCCCAACCCCACTTGCTGTTGGAACGATTCCCAAACCACCGCGGATGTTGGTGGAGGGTCCTGCAGTTGAGGATCGCCCCGAAGCTGAGGGGCAACTTGCCGTCGGAGAGGCCCCTGAAGGTGGGGGTGCGTGCCGGGTTTACTGGGGTTCGGCGTCCGTCAGCACCACGGCGCTGCGGCCAAACTGGCGGACCTTGCCGTCGTCCCACAGTTGGGCGGGCATAGCCCCGCCGAGCAGGGTCCTAGGCAGGCCGGCACCGTTGCCCAGTGGCGCGTCGCTGCCGGCGATGATGACATTTCCGGAGCGCCGGCCCTTGAGCATGGGCGGGTCGGCGATGATGATGGTGTGCTCAAATGCTGCAGCGATGGTTGCCGCCTCACGCCGTGCCGTGGCCAGGGCGGGCGAGTCGCCGCAGTTCACCACATAGACGCCGCCGGGGCTGAGCACCTTCTTCGCGGCGGCGGTGAATTCGGCAGTGGTCAGCGCAAACGGCGTCTTGGACCCGGCGAAGACGTCGCGGATCACCAGGTCCCGGCTTGCCTCCGTCAGCGATTCGGTCACCTCGCGGGCCTCGCCCACCCGGATCTTCAGCAGCGGCGCGCGGGGCAGCTCGAACCAGTCGCGGACATAGTTGGCCAGCTTGCCGTCGATCTCCACCACCACGTTGCGTGAGTTCGGGTAGGCCGCAACCAGGTATCGGGGCATGGAGCAGGCGGCCCCGCCAAGACTCAGCGTGCTCAGCTTTTCCGTTGAAGGCCAGCGGTCCTCCACGAGCGCCACAATCCAGCGCATGTACTCGAACTCCAGGCGCAGCGGGTCGGCCAGGTCCACGTGCGAGCTTTGCACGCCGTTGAGCATGAGCAGCCAGCCGTTCGGATTGTCGCCGTCGGGAATCAGCTCAGCGGTTCCGGTATCTGTCTGGAAGAACCCGGCCACTGGTCCCTTCACTGTCGTTGCACCAGCGGCATCCTCGGGTTCAACGGCACCCCTTTTGGGTGTGCGCTTGCGGCCCATCAGGGCCGTCCAAAGGTGTGGCGGAAACAGGTGCGCGGCAGATTGTTCACCCTGCCAGCGTAGCCGAGGCTGGCGCGGCACAAGCCTCCGGCCGGACCATCCGCACCTCGGGCAGGCTGCTCCACTCCGGCGGCATGAGCTTTCGTTCCCCGTCCAGGGCGAAGCCGTTTCGGGCATAAAACGCCTGTGCCCGCGGATTGTCCTCCAACACCCACAGGCACGCAGCCTTTTCCCCGACCACGGCGTCGAGCAGCAGCTGCCCGGCGCCGCTGCCGTGGACACGGGCCAGGGTGTAGATCCAGTGGAGCTCCAGCGGGACCGGCGCATCGGCATCCCTCGCGGGGCCGGCACCCGCCACCCCAACCAGTCCTCCGCCGTCGTATGCCAACATGGGAATATGTTCCCGGAACATGGTGTTCCGCAAGCGCTCCACCCGGGCAGGCAGGGTCCGGCGGCGCATGGCAAAGAACGATTCCGGGAGCTGCCGCCCGTATGTTTCCTCGTGGGATTGCAGGTGCATCACCATGATCGCCTCGGCGTCGGCCGCCGTGGCCGGGCGCAGGGAAAAGTCCACCGGTTACTTCACCACGGCAATCGCGAAGCCGTCCCAGCCCTTGGATCCTGCGGTCTGGATGGCAGTGGCCTCGAGCTGCGGGCTGGCGCCCATGAACTCCAGCGCCGCGCGGATGGCGGCGGCGTCGGGATCGGATGCCGGGTCCAAAATGGTGCCTTCCCAAATCACGTTGTCCATGACAATGACCGCACCCGGCCGCGTCAGTGCCAGCGCCCGTTTCAGGTACTCGACGTTGTTGGACTTGTCGGCGTCGATGAACACAAAGTCGTATGGTTCCCCGCCGTCCAGCGTGGCGAGCGTGTCCAGCGCGGCCCCCACACGGATGTCAACCCGGTCCCCCAGCCCGGCAGCGTCAATGTTCCGCTGCGCCACGGCCGCATGCTCGGGCAGGAATTCGCAGGTGGTGAGGCGTCCGCCGTCGGGCATGCCCCGGGCCAGCCAAATGGTGCTGAAGCCTGCCAGCGTGCCGATCTCCAGCACCCGCCGCGCGCCCCGGATCTGCACCAGCAGCATGAGCAGCTTCCCGGCCGTGGGCGCCACCTCAATCCGCGGCATTCCGGCGGCGTCGATGCTCTCGAGCACGGCGTCCATACCGGGCCCGCCGCGCACCAGCGTCCGCGACAGGTACTCCTCGACCTCGTTCCATTCGGGCCTGCTCACATGCTCAACCATGGCCTAAGCGTAGGCGCGCCGGGCTGTTCGCAACAGCCCTTTGTGATGCCCGACGGCGGTCACTCGCCCAAGGTGTCGAGGGCGCCTTCCAGCCGGGCCACCTTGCCGTCGAGCTCGCCGGTGTGGCCGGGGCGGATGTCGGCCTTCAGGACCAGGGAGACGCGAGAGCCGTAGCGGCCCACGGCCTCCGTTGCGCGCTTGACCACGTCCATGACCTCGTCCCATTCGCCCTCAATTTCGGTGAACATGGAGCTGGTGCGGTTCGGCAGGCCGGACTCGCGCACCACCTGAACGGCTGCGGCGACGGCGGTGTGGACGGAGGCGTCGTCGCCCGTGCCGGCCGGCTCGCCCGCTGGGGTTCCGCTGGGTGCCACTGAAAATGCGACGATCATGGTGATCTCCTCTAATGCCTGTTTCACGCCTGGATGCGTTTGCTCCCATTATCTCCCCGGTGCCGGGGACCGCAGATCAGGGCATGCCGAGCAGGCGCAGCCCCGCCGCGACTGCGGCGCCCACAATCACCACCACGAGGAACGGCGCCTTGAGCCACAGCGCAACGGCGGCGGCCAGGAGTGCACCGATCCGTGCGTCCAGCACCACGGACGTGCCGGATGCGGCAGCGTTGACCACCGTCAGGGAAGCCAGCAGGCCGATGGTCAGGGTGCCGGCCACCCGCGACATGCGCGGGTTCGCCAGGACCTTCGCCGGGACAAGGTAGCCCAGAAGTTTGGTGGCATAGCCAACCAGGGCCGCAATCAGCAGCCACCACCACATGCTCATGGTTCTTCCCTTTCCTGGCCGGTGCCCGGCGTTGCCGGCCCCGGGGCACCCGGGCCGGCAACGCCGGCGTCGTGCTTCCCTGCATGAGGGTAGGGGTCGATGTCAGGTTCCATGCCGTCGCCAACGTGGCCGGGGGCGTGGTCCGGGGTGCCGCCGCTGCGGAACCAGCCGATGAGACCGGCCACGAGTGCGGCGACCAGGATGGGCACGCCCGGCGGCACAAAGGGCACGGCGAGCAGCGTCACCACGGCACACACCACGGCAATGGCGGCCGGCTGGAAGGCCTTGATGCGCGGCCAGAGCAGCCCCAGGAACGCGGCCACGGCTGCCCCGTCCAGGCCCCACTGCTTGGGGTCGCCCAGGGCGTCGCCAAGCACCGCGCCCACGGCCGTCATAATATTCCACAGAACGAATATGCCGAGTCCGGCAACCCAGAAGCCGATCTTCTGCTCCCGCGGTTCGGACTGGCCCGTGGCGGTGGCCGTGGACTCATCGATCGTGACATGGGCGGCGGCGAAGCGGCGCCACCCGGTGGGGCGCATCAGGGCGTTGAGCTGCATGCCGTAGACGCCGTTGCGGATTCCCAACAGGGCGGAGGCGCTCATGGCCGCCACCCCTGTGCCGCCGGCAGCGACCACGCCGATGAACGCAAACTGCGATCCGCCGCTGAAAAGCAGCAGGCTCAGCACCATGGTCTGCCAAAAGCTGAGCCCGGATGCCACGGAAAGGGCCCCGAAGGAGACCCCGTACAGTCCCGTGGCGATGGCGATGGAGGCGCCGATCTTCGCCGCCGGCGACGCCCTGAGGCTCGCCAAAAGTGCCGTCGCGCTCACTGCGCCACGATGGCGATGGGCTTGGTGTGGGTGTCGATGGGCTCATCCGAGAGGCTCAGGTGTTCGGTGCCGTGCAGGGCGTCGGCGGCACGCACAAGGGCCAGGTGGGAGAATGCCTGCGGGAAGTTCCCGGCCATCCTCCCCTGCTCCATGTCGTACTCCTCGCTGAGCAGGCCCAGCTCGTTGGCCAGCCCCACCAGCTTGTCCATGAGCGCCACCGCCTCCGGGCGGCGGCCCGTGTGCGCGTACTGCTCCACCAGCCAGAACGAGCAGGCCAGGAACGGGTGTTCGCCCGGCTCCAGTCCGTCCACCCCGTGGGTGGTCTGGTAGCGCAGGATCAACCCGTGGCCGTCCACCAGTTCCGCCTCCATGGCGGCCACGGTTCCCAGCATCTCCGGTGATCCGTACCCCACAAAGCCCACCTGCGGCAGGACCAGCAGCGAGGCGTCCGTGGCGGTGCCGCCGTAGGTCTGCGTGAAGGTGTTCAGTTCCTTGTTGAAGCCGAACTCCATGATCTCCGCACGCAGTTCCTCCCGCCGTTCAACCCAGCGCTCCACCGGGCCGCTCAGGCCGTGGTCGCTCACGGCGCGCACGGCGCAGTCGAAGGCGGCCCACATCATGACGCGCGAGTGCGTGAAGTGCAGCAGGTCCCCGCGCATCTCCCAGATGCCGTGGTCCTTGGCCTGCAGGTGCTTCTCAATGAACCCCAGCATGGCCTGCTGCAGCGGCCACGAGAAGTGGTCCTCGTGCCCGCCGGCCAGGCGCAGCTTCTCGAGGGCCACGAGCACCTCGCCCACCACGTCGGCTTGGTACTGGCCCACGGCGCCGTTGCCGATCCGCACCGGCAGGGCGCCCTCGTAGCCGGGCAGGTGCCCCAGCTCGCCTTCGGCCAGGTCCCGCTCGCCCGAGAGCCCGTACATGATCTGCAGGTCTTCGGGGTCCCCGGCCACGGCGCGCAGAAGCCAGTCGCGCCACTTCAGCGCCTCGTCCGCGTAGCCGTGGGTCAGCATGGCCTCCAGTGTCAGTGCGGCATCGCGCAGCCAGCAGAAGCGGTAGTCCCAGTTCCGGGCACCGCCAAAGTCTTCCGGCAGCGACGTGGTGGGTGCCGCGACGATCCCGCCGGTGTCCTCGTGCGTCAGGGCCCGCAGCACCAGCAGCGAGCGCTCCACGATCTCCGCGTACTTGCCGTCCTGGTTGTAGCGCGCTGCCCAATCCCGCCAGTACTGGCCGGTCTGTGCCAGCGCCGCGTCAATGTCGATCGCGGGCGGGACCAAGCGGTGCGAGGGGTACCAGGTCAGTTCCTGCTCCACGCATTCCCCGGCAGCCACCGTGAAGGTGCCTGCGTGTTCATGGTCGACGGCGTGGGGCAGCTCATCGCCGCGGAGCACCACCGCGTCGGGTCCTGCCACGGCAACAATCGCCTCGGTGCCGTCGGCCTCGTCAATGCGGCGCACCCAAGGCAGGATCTTTCCGTACCCGGGGCGGATGGTGATGTTTTGGCGGAAATCCACGCTGCCGGCCAGGCCCTGGATGCGGCGCACGATCGAGGCGCGGCGGTCGCCCAGCGGCATGAAATCGGTGATCCTGGCGGAGCCTTCCGGGGTGGTCCAGGTGGTTTCCAGGATGAAGGTGCGCGGCTGGTAGCGGCGGTGCTTGACGGCCGCTTCAGGATGGCTCGGCGCCACGAGCCAGCGCCCATGGTCCGGGGTCCCCAGCAGGGCCGTGAACACGGCCGGCGAGTCAAAGCGCGGAAAGCACAGCCAGTCGATGCTGCCGTCGCGGCCCACCAGGGCGCCGGTGTGCAGGTCAGACAGGAGCGCGTAGTCTTCAATTCTCGATGCCATGGTTCCATGCAACCACACGGTGTCTGCTTCCCGTCAAGGTAAGCCGGTGTTCACTGGCGAGCCGCGAGGCTGGTCGGCCCACCACCCCAGCTATTGGCGCGCCATGAGCATCTCCCTGATTTCGCGCGGAACATTGGTGGTCACCTCGGCGACGCCGGCGGACAGGCAAAGGTCCAGCTCTTCGGCAGTGTTGACCGTCCAGACCCGCAGGACCCGCCCGGCCGCGACCCAGCGAGCCACGTCCCCCGGGTGCTCACCCACATACTCGACGCCGGGCCCGGCAAGGTGCGCCACGCCGTCGTCCAGCACACGTTCCCCTTCACCCATGGACCAGTTCAGCGCGGCCGCGGCGGCCCTGCCGGCGAGCGGCCCCAGGTCCAGCTGCTCGCGGACTTCCGCCACGTCAACATCCTCCAGGAGCTGGCAGAGCCGGGTCGGGTCCACCCGGGCGGCAAGATATTTCACGGCGGCGGGGTGGAAGGACATGAAGGATACCTCGATGTTCCCGGCCAGCGACGGCTTGGGGGTCCAGCCGCGGCCGCGCAGCGTGTCCAGGGCGGCATCGACCAGGTCCTGGTCGAAGGCGGCTCCGTACTTGAACTCGATCGCGAGCGCAACGTCCCGCCCAGCGGCCGCCAGGAGGTCCAGCAGTTCGGGCAGGGTCAGCAACTGCTGCGCCGCCGTGCCGTATTCGGGCGGGATGGCGGCCCCGTGCCAGGAGCTGAAGTCGATCTCGCGCAGTTGCGCCAGGGTCCGTTTGGCCACCGGCCCGCTCGCGTTCGAGGTGCGGTCAAGGGTTTCATCGTGGAGCAGCACCAGGTGGCCGTCGGCGGAGAGGTGGACGTCGCACTCAACCCCGTCGGCGCCGTCGGCCAGGGCCTGCAGATAGGCGGCGCGGGTGTGCTCGGCATAGGCGGCGCTGGATCCGCGGTGGGCAAAAATCTTTACCGTCATGGCTCCACGCTACGCTTACTTCATGGCGCAGACACAACAGCTCGGCACGGCCGCACACCCACCCCACCCCGACGTGGCAAAGGCGGCTGCGCTGAGGCGGATGAAGAACATTGCGCTGGGGCTGCTGCTGTTCATGGCCGTGGTATTCTGCTTCGCGTTCGCCCTGCAGCCGCAATTCCCGTGGCTGGCATACGTCCGGGCGGCCGCGGAGGGCGGCATGGTGGGCGCGCTTGCCGACTGGTTCGCGGTCACGGCGCTGTTCCGCCACCCCATGGGCATCAAGATCCCGCACACCGCCATCATCCCCAATCGCAAGGACGAGATCGGTTCCTCGCTCGCGGAGTTTGTGGAGACGAACTTCCTGTCCGAGGAGGTGGTGTCGCAAAAGCTCGCCAACACGCAGATTGCCGAGAAGGTCGGAGCCTGGCTGGCCAAGCCGGAAAGCGCCCAGCGCGTGGCCACGGAGGGCGCCGCCGCCATCCGCGGCGCGATCGCCGTGCTGAAGGACGACGACGTGCAGGACGTCATCGAGTCCCTGGTGCGCAAGCACCTGCTGGACCCGCCGTGGGGCCCGCCCGTGGGACGGCTGGCCGAGCGGATTTTCGCGGAGGGCCACCACCACGCGTTGGTTGACCTGCTGGTGGACCGCTCCACCACGTGGATCCGTTCCAACCACGACACCATTTCCGGCCTCGTTTCCGACCGGTCCCCCAGCTGGGTTCCCGGCTTTGTGGACGGGCTGGTGGGCGACAAAATCTACACCGAGATCTACAAGTTTGCCCGTGCCGTCCAGGACAACCCGAACCACGAGGTGCGCCTGCAGCTGGACAAGTACCTGAAGGACCTGGCCCAGGAACTCCAGCACGACCCCGCCATGATTGCCAAGGCGGAGGGCATCAAGGAGCAGGTGCTGGGCGACCCCGAGGTCCGCGAGCTGGCGGGCCGCACCTGGGAGACCATCAAGTCGGCGCTGACGGACGCCGTCGAGGATCCCGATTCAGAACTGCGCCGCAAGTTCACCTCGGCCGTGCAGGAATTCGGCGTCCGCCTCACCACCGACGACGAGCTGGCCGGCAAGGTCAACACGTGGATCTCCAACGCCGCCGCCTACCTCGTGGGCACGTACAAGCACGAGATCACCTCGCTCATCACGGACACCGTGGAGCGCTGGGATGCCGAGGAGACGAGCCAGAAGATCGAGCTCCAGGTGGGCAAGGACCTGCAGTTCATCCGCATCAACGGCACCGTGGTGGGATCGCTGGCCGGCCTGGCCATTTTCGCCCTGGCCACGCTCATCTTCGGATAGCCCGACGGCGCCCGGCCCGCCCTGGGTGGGTGGCACCGCGCCCTCCGGATGCCGCTGTCAAGATTGGAGGCCCGCCCACCGGCGTCCAATCTTAACTACTACCTCCCAGGCAGTTTCGGGGCCCTGAATTTGGGCTGTTTGGGTGTTTTCCCCGGCTTGGCCGCCTTCTGGGCCTTCGCGGGTTTCGGCGCCTTGCCGGGATTGATCGCCTTGGCCGGCTTTGGTGGCTTCAAAGGCTTCGGCGCGTCCAGCTCGGCAAGCAGCCCGCGCGGGATTTCCAGTGGCGCCGGGCCAAAGGCGTGCAGGGCCGAATTCACCACGGCACGCCCCATCATGTAGTTGCCCACGCCGCCCACCGCCGCACCGATGCCGAACGGCAGCGCCTTGCCAACAATCGAGGCGCTGCCCTTGACAGCCATTTTCCGCAGGAACCTCTTTTGCATGGGTGCCACGATGCCCTTGATGGCGGAAAGCGGCACGCTTTTGCTGACCGTTTTCCCCCAGGCCTGCATGGGCGTCTTGCCTTTGCCGAGGGCCTGGCCGGTGAGGCCGGCCAGCAGCGACAGGCCCTCGTCGCCAAGAATGATCGCCATGACAGTGACCTGGGCCAGCTCCGGATCGGCCAGCCGGAAGCCGTGCAACTCCGCGACGGACTGGGCGTACAGCGCCGTGGCCTCCAGGAAGACGACCGTCGCCGCAGCCGAGATGGACAGTGCAGCGACCGTTCCCACACCCGGGACGATGGCCGTGGCGCCAATCGCAGCACCGCCGCTGCTGACGGCGTTGAGGAAATCGCGTTCCAGCCGCTGGCTCAGCTCAAAGGCTGTGGCGTTGGGGTGGCGCCGCCGCAGCCTGCGCAGGTTGGCCAGGACAAGCGGGCGCTGCACCTCAACGGCCCGCAGCAGCATGCCGTGGACCGCGGGCGTGGGATTCCCCTTGGCGTCAAACGCCGCGCCGGCCGCCATTTCCACCGCCGGATTCACCTTGCCCTTGGCAAAGCCGGACTTCTTGTCCACTTTTTTCAATTCACTGCCTGCCATTGACTCCCCTGCCGTCGATCTTCCCCAAGCGTATCGGCGTTTCCTGTGCGCCACCCCATATTCTTGCCAGGCCCGACGGCAGTGTCCGGCACATGGTGGTCCGCCAAATTTGCGCGGGGTGACATGCCTTGGCCGCGGACCTTGCACTGGCCTTGCGCGGCTTGGGACGCAGTTCCCTGATTTTCTTGCCCGACGCCGGCCAACTCGTCTTGGGTGGGCCCGGCACCGTCCAGTTTCACCACTCCCGCGCGTGGTTAATTCTGAATGGTGCGCACCCGCCGCCGTTGCGCACCATTCAGGTTCAATGGCACGCAGGA
This sequence comes from Arthrobacter stackebrandtii, assembly GCF_017876675.1. Taxonomy (NCBI): domain Bacteria; kingdom Bacillati; phylum Actinomycetota; class Actinomycetes; order Micrococcales; family Micrococcaceae; genus Arthrobacter; species Arthrobacter stackebrandtii. The sequence continues at coordinate 2,035,493 of NZ_JAGIOI010000001.1, read as the reverse complement.
GTGGTGGAACCTGCCTTCCGGGGCGGGCACATCCGGGCTGCACAGCCCATGCAGAACCACTCGCGGCAGAAACGCCGGGGCCAGCGTGCTGTTCTGCGCAAAGTTAGCGGCCGGTGTGACGCAGAACAGTGTTGTGCGTCATGCCGGCGCCAAACTCTGCGCAGAACAGCACGGTCTTTCCGCAAACCGCCACCGCCCTCAAGCGTCGGGCGGCTGGCGGCCCAACCCGGCCCCGTGCGGGCCTCAGCCTGCGAGCGCTGAGGAGGTTTCGGCGTCGTGCTTCACGGCGGCACCAAACAGGCGGGTGCGCAGGGCCAGGAACAGCAGCACCATCGCGACGGAGAGCAGGATGTGGCCGAGGCCCGCGATGCCGGGGATAGCGGCGGAAACGTCGGTGGCGCCCTGGACCTGCAGCATGCCGTGGACCACCATCATGGCGGCGGTGAGGATGAGGCCGGCGTTGTACGTCCAGAAGAACCAGTTGAACAGGCGCGACTTGCTCAGCGTGAACAGCTTCTCCAGGATCAACACAATCAGCAGCACAATGAAGCCGAGCGTCAGCAGGTGTGTATGGACCACCGAGAGCTGCGTGAAGCCGGTGAAGTCCTTCCCCTTGGTGTACTCGCGGTAAAACAGGCCGGAGAGCACGCCGATGACCATGTAGGCGAACGACGAATAAAAGAGCTTCTTCATGGGGTGTCCTTTGCTAGTTGGCTGTGTCTCCAGCATAAGGACGCGCACGACGGCGGCCATCAACCTTTTGGTTGAATCGCCGGCGCCGTTGGGGTGCTTTTGGGACGGCGCATTCAGGACGGTGCTTTCGGGCCTGGTTCAGCGGCGCCGGCCCGCATTGCGCGGGTGGTTTTTGGCCGTGCGCTCATTGCCGCGGCGGTAGTTGCCGGTCACTCGGGCCATGAGGGCCTGGGCGTCGGCAGTCTCGACGTCCGCAAGGAACTTCCGGGCCGCACTGCCGCGCAGGGTCGCTGCGTGGTGCCCGTGGTGGGTGATGGACACCTCGCCGTTGTGCGCCGTGGTGAATTCGAAGCCGCCGGCCTGGCCCGCCATTTCCTCCTCCTACCCGCGCGGCACGAAGGAGCCCGGCACGTTGGCGGTCAGGAACGATGCCACGTCGGTCATTTCGCCGGGGCTGAAGTTGTGCCCCATGCCCTCGTAGCGGCCCTGCTGTAGGTCTGTGTTGGCGGCCAGCCAGTCAGCGGTGAACTCGATGGCGTCGGGGTTGATGACCAGGTCTGCGGTGTCGCGGGCCCAGTAGAACGGGATCTTGCGATCCAGTGGTTCCAGGGCCCCGAGGAGATTGTTTTGCAGGGCGAAGCCGGACAGCCCGACGCCCGCGGCAAACATCTCCGGGCGCAGGCGGATCAGCGTGGTGGCCATGGCCATGCCTTGCGAGAAACCAAGGACGGAGACGGAGCTGAACTGGTGCTTTGCCATGGTGGTGTCCAGCCAGGCAAGCACTGTCGTGGCAGCGGCGACCACTTCGGCGAAGTCGTTGGCCAGGAAGTAATCCAGCAGGAACCAGCCAAAGTCCCCCGAGATGTCCACTGGAGCGCGGGGCGCCGCGCACACGAACCCCCGCGGCATGTCCTTGAACAGGGCGCTCATCCGGGTTTCATCCGAGCCGTAGCCGTGGAGCATGAGCAGCAGCGGCCTGCCGGCGCGTTCGTTCTCCGGGCACGACCACGCAACAGTTTCCATGGGGCCAGACTACCGGGCGGGCCCGGCGCCGGGGCTGCGCATCCCGCCGGCCCGACCGCCCGGTTCACGGCGGCCAGGGCATTCAATCTGCGTTTATGTGGGTTTCATCTTGACATTCAAAGATAAACACAGATAAAGTCATCTGAAACAACATCCTGTGATGCCCGTCACGAGCACGTGGCCGGCATCTCGGGAAAGGCCCCCACCAACCAGGCGGGTGCCGCCACCGGAAGGAAAACCATGTTTGCGGAGGAACGGCACCAGAGAATCGCCGATCTCGTCAGCGCCCAGGGCAGGGTCGGCGTCAATGAGCTGGCGGGGCTGTTTTCCATCACCCAGGAAACCGTGCGCCGCGACCTCGCCACGCTCGAGGAGGCCGGCCAGCTGCGCCGCGTCCACGGCGGTGCCGTCGGCACGGACCGGCTGACCCGCTCGGAGCTGAGCCTGAGCGAACGCCAAACGCAGCGCCTGGACGAAAAGCAGCGGATCGCCGCAGCCGCCATGGCCCTCATCCCCCATGCGCCCACCGCGTCTGTCCTCCTGGACTCGGGCACCACCACCGCCGCACTGGCCGAACGCCTCACCGGCTGGACCCCCGCCAACACCGGCGACGAACTGCTCGTCATCACCAATTCCCTCCCCACGGCAGCCTCGCTGAGCACCAACCCGAGCCTTCTGCTGGACATCGTCGGCGGCCGGGTCCGCGGCCTGACCAGCGCCGTCGTCGGAGCCCGCGCCACCGAACAGCTCGGCGCACTCCGCCCGGACATCGCCTTCATCGGCACCAACGGCATCCACGCAGATTTCGGCCTGAGCACCCCCGACCCCGTCGAGGCCGCGACCAAGACCGCCATGGTCAGGGCCGCCCGCCAGGTGGTGGTCCTGGCCGACGCCTCCAAGCTCGGCACCGAAACACTGGTCCGCTTCGCCACGCTGGAACAGATCGACACCCTCATCACCACCGCCGAGCCGGACCGGGAGCTCGCCGCCGCCCTGGCCGCGGCCGGCGTAGAGGTCGTGATCGCATGATCATCACCCTGACCCCCAATCCCAGCCTGGACCGCACCATTGAGCTGGCCTCCGCCCTGCAACGCGGCGAAGTCCAGCGCGCAACGCATGCCTCCCAGCATCCCGGCGGCAAGGGCGTGAACATCGTCCGCGCCCTCTCCGCATCCGGGATTGACGCCCTGGCACTGCTCCCCGGGGACGCCGATGACGCCGTCGTCCGCGCCCTGGAACTCGAGGACATCCCGCACCTGGCCATGCCGATCGGCGCGGCCCTGCGCAGCAATGTCGCCATCACGGAGCCCGACGGCACCACCACCAAGGTCAACGAGCCCGGCCCCGCGCTCGCCCCCTCGCAGCTGGCGGAGCTCCTGGCGCTCACGGTGGAGAAGTCCGACGGCGCTGCCTGGCTTGTGCTGGCCGGCTCGCTTCCGCCGGGGACACCGGATGACTTCTACGCTTCCGTCATCGACGCTGTCCGGGCCGCCCACGGTTCCCGGGCGCCGCAGATCGCGGTTGATTCCTCGGGTGCGCCGCTGCGTGAGTGCCTGCGCGCGGCCCCGGACCTGATCAAGCCCAACGGCGAGGAGCTGGCCGAACTGACCGGCACTGCCACCGGACAGGAGCTTGAGGCGGATCCCGCCGCGGCGGCAGCAGCTGCCGGAGACCTGGTCCGCAACGGTGTTGGCGCAGTGCTGGCCACCCTCGGATCCAAGGGCGCGGCACTGGTCACGGCCGGCGGCAGCTGGCACGGCCGAGGCCCGGCCATCAAGGCAAAAAGCACTGTCGGCGCGGGCGACTCCGCCCTGGCCGGATATCTGCTGGCAACGCTCCGCGGGGACTCCCCCGCAGCCTGCCTTCAGCAAGCAACGGCCCATGGGGCGGCCGCCGCTTCCCTCCCGGGAACCATGGTTCCCTCCCTTGAACAAACCAACCCCGCCTCCGTCACCGTGACGGTCCTGGCCCCTGCCGAAGAGAACTGACATGACTACACTCATCAACGACGACCTGGTGCTCCTTGACGCCAATCTCGGCTCAGACACCACCTCGGTCATTCGCAAACTTGCCGAGCTGATCGCCGGCACCGGCCGCGCCTCAGGCCTGGAGGGCCTGTTCGCCGACGCCCTGGCACGCGAACAGAAGACCGCCACCGGCGTCCCCGGCGGCATCGCCATCCCCCACTGCCGGTCCGAGGCGGTTCTGGAACCGACCCTCGCCATGGCCCGGCTCAACCCGGCAGTCGACTTCGGCGCCAAGGACGGCCCCGCGGACATCATCTTCTTCATCGCCGCCCCCGCAGGCGCCGACAACGAACACCTGAAACTGCTCTCCAAGCTGGCCCGCTCCCTCATCAAGAAGGACTTCACGGCGGCCCTGCGCGCGGCATCAACCCCCAGTGAGATTGTTGAACTGGTTGCGGCAGCCCTCGCAGACAAGCCAAAGCCGGCCACGGAGAAAACCGCAGCGGCGGCGCAGACGACTGCGGCCGCCGGAGCTGGCGAAACCAGCCCGGCCCCGCAGGAACCCGCACCCCGCCGCAAGCGCATTGTTGCCGTGACGGCGTGCCCAACCGGAATCGCACACACGTACATGGCCGCCGATTCACTCGTGGCCGCTGCGGCGGAGGCCGGCGTGGACCTGCAGGTCGAGACGCAGGGATCCGGCGCGGTGACGCCGCTGGACCCGGCCGTGATTGCCGCAGCCGACGCCGTCATCTTCGCCGTCGACGTCGATGTGCGCGGCAAGGAGCGCTTTGCCGGCAAGCCGCTGGTCAGCTCCCCCGTCAAGCGTGGCATCGATGAGCCGACCAAGATGGTCCAGGAGGCCGTTGCGGCATCCGAGAACCCCAACGCACACCGCGTGCCGCACTTTGGCGCGGAGGAAGCAGCAGACCAGAATGCCGAATCCTCCAGCGAAAGCCTGGGCGCCAAGGTCAAGAAGGTGCTGCTGACAGGCGTCAGCTACATGATCCCGTTTGTGGCCGGTGGCGGTCTGCTGATCGCACTGGGCTTCCTGCTGGGCGGCTTCCAGATCCCCGATTTCGCGGACAAGATCCTCACCGGCAACAGCCTGACCAACCTGCCCACGGACTTCCCGCCGCAGGCCTGGGGCCCGCTCGGCGCCTACCTTGGCGCCGTGGCGTTCAAGATCGGCTCCCTGTCCATGGCGTTCCTAGTCCCGGCGCTGGCAGGCTACATTGCCTTCGGCATTGCTGACCGCCCCGGCATCGCCCCAGGCTTCACGGCCGGATCCATCGCCGTGTTCATGGGCGCGGGCTTCCTCGGCGGCCTGGTGGGCGGCATCCTTGCCGGCCTCGCTGCCTACTGGATCGGCAGCTGGAAGGTGCCCCGCTGGCTCCGCGGCCTCATGCCCGTGGTGATCATCCCGCTGCTGGGCTCCATCATCGCCTCGGGTGCCATGCTCCTCTTCCTGGGTGCACCCATCGCCTCGCTTTCCGACGGCCTGAACAACTGGCTCACCGGCATGACCGGCACGTCCGCCGTCGTGCTGGGAATCATCCTTGGCCTCATGATGTGCTTCGACCTGGGCGGCCCTGTCAACAAGGTGGCGTACGCCTTCGCCGTTGCCGGCCTGGGCGCCGGCAGCATTGCCAACCAGGCCCCGTGGGAAATCATGGCCACCGTCATGGCGGCCGGCATGGTTCCGCCGCTCGCCATGGCCCTGGCCACGGTCCTGGACAAGAAGCGCTTCTCCCTCGCCGAGCGCGAAAACGGCAAGGCCGCCTGGCTGCTCGGCGCATCGTTCATCTCGGAAGGTGCCATCCCGTTCGCGGCGGCCGATCCCCTCCGCGTCATCCCCGCCTCCATGCTGGGCGGTGCCGTCACCGGTGCGCTGACCATGGCCTTCCATGTCACCTCACAGGCCCCCCACGGCGGATTCTTCGTCTTCTTCGCCATCGGCAACCTGGCCATGTTCGCGATCTCCATCGTGGTCGGCACCGTGGTCGCCGCACTCGCCGTGGTGGCGCTGAAACGCTGGGCCGTGCGCAAGCCCGTTGATACCCTTGCAGCAACGCAGCTTGCCAGCCAGGCCGCCTAGGCCCGCACCATGAATCTCGAAGGAGCACCCGTGCAGAACTTTGTTGGAGTCGGCGTCTTCCGCGGCCGTGTCATTGGCCCCGCCAGGCACATGCCGCCCGCCCTGGCAGAACCCCCGGTGGGTGAAAAATTGGACAGTTCGACGGAGCCCGAGGCCGCCGCTGCTGCCATCAAGTCCGCGGGGGCAACAGTGAAGGAATTGCTGCTGGAGCGTGCCGCACGGGCCGAAGGTGCCGGGAAGGAGGTCCTTGGTGCCACGGCACTGATGGCCACCGACCCCATGCTCATCAAGGCCGCCATCAAGCTCGTCAACGCCGGCGCCTCGCCCGAGCGGGCCGTCTGGGAGGCCGGGGACTCCGTGGCCGCCATGCTGAAGGGCCTCGGCGGCATGATGGCCGAACGCTCCCACGACGTCCTGGACGTGCGGTCCCGGATCGTGGCCGCACTGCGCGGGGTGCCCGCCCCGGAAATTCCTGATGCTGCCGACCCGTTCATCCTGGTGGCGGACGACCTTGCGCCGGCCGACACAGCAACCCTGGACCCGGCCAAGGTCATTGCCCTGGTCACCGCCGGCGGCGGGCCGCAGTCCCACACGGCCATCATCGCCCGCAGCCTGGGCCTGCCCGCCGTGGTCGCCGCGGCAGGGGTGGCCGGGATCGCCGAAGGTTCCACCATTTTTGTCGACGGCGCGGCCGGCGAGGTGCGCACCGAACCCGGCCAGGCCGAACACGCCGCTGTGGCCCAGTGGCAGGAAAAGTCCTCCCTGCTGAGCACCTTTGACGGCAGCGGCCAACTGGCCGACGGCACACTGCTGCCGCTGCTGGCCAACGTTGGCGGGGCGAAAGACGCACAAGAGGCGGCAGACGCCAACGCCCAGGGCGTGGGACTGCTGCGCACCGAATTTTGTTTCCTCGGCAACGACAGCGAGCCCAGCCACGACGAGCAGGTGGCTGCCTACAAGGGCGTGTTTGATGCATTCCCCGGCAAGAAGGTTGTTGTCCGGACCCTGGACGCGGGGGCGGACAAGCCGCTGCCGTTCCTCACCGATTCCACCGAGCCCAACCCCGCCCTGGGCGTCCGCGGCTACCGCACCGACCTGACCACCCCGGGAGTCCTGGCCCGGCAGCTGGCGGCCATCGCCGACGCGGCCGCTTCCTCGTCGGCCGAGGTGTGGGTCATGGCCCCCATGATTTCCACACCTGCCGAGGCCGCCGACTTTGCCGCCCTGTGCACGGCCGCCGGGCTGCGCACCCCCGGCGTCATGGTTGAGGTGCCCTCCGCGGCACTGAGTTCGCGCCACATCCTGGACCGCGTGGAGTTTGCCAGCATCGGCACCAACGACCTCACGCAGTACACCATGGCCGCCGACCGGCAACTGGGCCCGCTCGCCGCACTGAACGACCCCTGGCAGCCGGCCGTGCTGGCCCTGGTCCAGGCAACCGTTGAGGGCGCCGTGTCCCAGGTGAAGCACTCGAGGTCGCTCGAGACCACCTCGCCCAAGCCGGTGGGAGTGTGCGGTGAGGCTGCCGCGGACCCGGCCCTCGCCGTCGTGCTGGCCGGGCTGGGCGTCAGTTCACTGTCCATGACGCCGCGCGCACTGCCGGCCGTGGCCGCCGTGCTGCGCACCGTCACCCCGGCGCAGGCGCGGTCACTGGCCGACCGGGCCGTCGCCGCAGCCTCCGCCGCGGAGGCCCGCGAACTGGTCCGTGCCGGGCTGCCGGCCCTGGCCGAACTCGGCCTCTGACCCACTTTTTACAAAACTTTAGGAGATCACCATGATTGAACGCACCGCCACCATTGCCAGCACCGTGGGCCTGCACGCCCGCCCGGCCTCCATCTTTGCCGAGGCCGCCGGGGAACTGGACGCGGAAGTGACCATTGCCCGCACCGGCGAGCCCGCCGATGAGGCCGTGGACGCCGACAGCATGCTCGCCCTCATGAGCCTGGGCGTGGAACACGGCGAAACCGTCGTGCTGCGCACCGACGACGACTCCGCCGGCGAGGCCCTGGACGCCCTGGTCAAGATCCTGGAAACCAACCACGACGCCTGATCCCCACGCCCTCCAGGCCAACCCGCAACAACCCCGTGTCGCACCCCTTTCCGGGCCGTGATGGCGGGGTTTTTGCGTTCCCGGCAGCACCTTTTCCCCCGGGCCCGAATTAGTCCATCTGCTAGAGTTTTACGTCTGCCCGTAACGATGCAGCAGAAAGTCGCAAGCAAATGAACTCCTTAAGGGGATAAACAAATGCCCACAGACCGAAGCATGACTCACCCGGAAACAGGTGTTAAGGACACCGCAGAACGCTCGCAAGCCCGGCCCAAAAAGCCCCGCACGCCCAAACTGAAAAAACGCAGATTGGGCGTCGACGACATCAATGTCGTTGATGCCCCGATGCTCAAAAAAGCCCTCGGCGGAACCGTCGTTGGAAACACCATGGAATGGTACGACGTCGGTGTCTTTGGATACTTGATCGCCACCATGGGGCCCGTGTTCCTCCCCGAATCGGACCCGTCCGTACAGACCCTGTTCCTGTTGGGAACCTTTGCCGCCACGTTCCTGGCCCGTCCCCTCGGCGGAGTTGTGTTCGGCTGGCTCGGCGACAAGGTGGGGCGGCAGAAGGTGCTCGCCGCCACGTTGATCGTCATGGCCGCCTCGACGTTCGCCGTCGGGCTCCTGCCCGGATATGCACAAATCGGCATCTGGGCCGCGGTGCTTCTCGTCTTGCTGAAGCTGGTCCAGGGCTTCTCCACCGGCGGCGAGTATGCCGGTGCCACCACCTTCGTCAGCGAATACGCCCCGGACAAGCGCCGCGGCTACTTTGCCAGCATCCTGGACCTTGGCAGCTACATGGGCTTCGCCATTGGCGCCGCGCTGGTGTCGGTGCTGCAGCTGACCCTTGGCCAGGAAGCCATGGAGGCGTGGGGCTGGCGCCTGCCGTTCCTGGTGGCCGGACCGCTGGGCCTGATTGCCGTGTACTTCCGCATGAAGATCGAGGAATCACCCCAGTTCCAGGCCGCCCTGGACGCCAACGAGGAGAACTCCAAGTCCGCTGCCGCCAATGATGAGGACACCTCGCGCGGACCCATCCACCTGGTGAGGGTTTACTGGCGGCAGATCGTGCTGGCCATGGTGCTGGTGGCTGCGGCCAACACGGTTGGTTACGCGCTCACCTCCTACATGCCGACCTATCTCACGGATTCAAAGGGTTACGACCCCGTGCACGGAACCCTGCTGACCATCCCCATTTTGGTTGCCATGGCCCTGTGCATCCCGCTGACCGGCCGGCTTTCCGACAAGGTTGGGCGCCGTCCGGTGCTGTGGGTTGGTGCGCTGAGCACTGTGGTGCTGGCAGTCCCCGCATTCCTGCTCATCGGTGCCGGGCCGGTCTGGACCACCCTGTTGGGGCTGGCCCTGATCGCCTTCCCTGTCACGTTCTACGTCTCCAACCTGGCCTCGTCACTGCCGGCGCTGTTTCCGACGTCGAGCAGGTACGGCGGAATGGGCATCTCCTACAACTTTGCCGTGGCGATCTTTGGCGGCACCGCCCCGTTCATCATCCAGGGCCTGATCACCATGACGGGCAATGACATGATGCCTGCCTACTACCTGATGCTGACCTCGGCCATTGGTGCGGTGGCCATCTACTTCCTGCGGGAGTCCGCCCAGAAGCCGCTGCCCGGCTCCATGCCGAGCGTGGCAACAGAGGAAGAGGCCCGGGAGCTGGTGGCCACCCAGGACAAAAACCCGCTGCTGGACATGGACTACCTGCCCTTTGACGACAGCTACGAACCTCCCACGCCCGGCACCGGCATCCCGGTCACAGTGGGCCGCCCGGAAACTGTCGACGCGTAGCCCGCCAAGCGGCCGGCAGCATCAGCCAATATCACCCCATGCGGGTATTCCCACCGTTGTGGTGCATCGATAGAGTTGCTTGCAGCAACACCACCTCGAACACCACGTCGCGTGAAGGGACACCCCAATGGATTTTTGGGCCAGCTTTTGGAACATCATTTGGATCTTCTTGTGGAGCTTCGTCTTCATCGCCTATCTGTTCGCCCTGTTCCGGACGATCGCAGACCTGTTCCGTGACCACTCGCTCAACGGCTGGTGGAAGGCGGTGTGGTTGATCTTCATGATCTTCCTGCCGTTCCTCACGGTCCTGGTCTACTTGATCGCACGGGGGCCGGGCATGGCCGAACGCGACCAGCAGCAGGCCGCGGCGGCACGGTCGGCCGCCGACAGCTACATCCAGACCGTGGCGGGCACCAGCCCCTCGGATGAGATCGCCAAGGCCAAGGCCCTGTTCGATGCCGGCACCATCACGGAGCCGGAGTACCAGGCGCTCAAGGCCAAGGCCCTGCAGTAGCCACAGCTGGCAAAAAGGACGCCCGCACGGTTCACGCCGTGCGGGCTTTCTTATGCCTTCGACGGCGGGGCCACGGTCAGCGGCCGCGGTTGCCTGCCGCGGCGGCAAGTTTGTCGGGGATGAGCCGGCTGGCCGCCATAAGCACCTTGTACCGGCGGGACGGAATGGAGACGGCCTTGCCGGCGGCATTGTCGGCCAGCCCCTCGCGGACCACTTGTTCGGCGTTGAGCCACATCCACGGCTTGACGCCCTTCATGTCCGCACCCATGCGCGCGTGGAACTCGGTGTGCACAAAGCCCGGGCACACCGCCGTCACATTCACCCCGCGCGGGCCGTAGCGAAGGTTGGCGAAGCGGCTGAAGCTGACACCCCACGCCTTGGCGGCACCGTACGTCCCCCTCGGGATGAACGCCGAGACACTGGAGACGTTGATGATCCGCCCGTGCCCGCGAGCCAGCATGCCCGGCAACGCGGCGTGCGCCAGCTCCATGGGGGTTTGGACCAGGATCCGCAGGTGTGCGGCCTCTTCCCCCACCGTGTTCTGCTCAAAGGCCCCCACGAGTGAGAACCCCGCGTTGTTGACCAGCACCGAGACGGGGACGGCAGGGTCCGCCAGCCGGGCAGCGACGGCGGCAACGCCGTCGTCCGTCACCAGGTCGGCGGCCAGGACCTGCACCTCAACGCCAAAGTCGCTGCGCAGCCGCACCGCCTTGGCCTCGAGCCGGGCGGCGTCGCGGGCAACCAGCACAAGGTCGTGCCGGGCGCGGCCGAGCTGCTGGGCGAACTCGGCGCCGAGGCCGGACGTGGCACCCGTGACCAGCGCGAGCGGCCGGGCCACCTACTGGTCCCCGGGCTGGTCCGTGTACTGTCCGTACGGCTCCGGGTGGTTGGCGATGAACCGGGCCACGTACGGGCAGTGGGGGATGATGCGCTTTCCCGAGGCCACGACGTCGTCGAGCGCATAGCGGACCAGCACCTTCGCCAGCCCCCGCCCCTCAAAGCCGGGCTGGCCAATGGTGTGCTCCAGGTCGATGTGCCCGGGCAGGTCCTTGAAGGTGATGATCACGGCCAGGTCGTCACCGGCGTACAGCTCGTAGCGGTGCCGGGCATCGTTGCGGCTCATGCGCACATTGGCATCAAAAGGGTCCGGTTCCAAGGCTTCATTCACACTCATGAAGTGAGCTTGGCACACCGCACTGGCCGTGGCAACACCCTCCGCCGCGTGTTATGCCCCGGCGCCGCCCTGCCACAGCGCGGTGAACGGCGCACCCGAAGCAACACGGTTGGCGATGCCCTCCGTGACGAACGCCTTGGCCGTGCGGGCGGCCTCCAGAGGGGTGGCGCCCTTGGCCAGCTCGGCGGTCACGGCGGCGGCCAGGGAGCAGCCGGCACCCGACACCGCCACCTCGCCAACCTTCGGTGCGGAGAGCACCTCGAGTGTCTCGCCGTCAAAGAAAATATCGACGGCGTCCGCACCTTCCAGCCGCACCCCGCCCTTGGCCAGGACTGCTGCGCCGGAGATTTCGTGGATCTTCCGGGCGGCCGCTTCAAGGTCCGCCACGTTGTTGATGGCCATGCCTGAGAGCTGCTCCGCCTCAAAGTGGTTGGGGGTGACGAAGGTGGCCAGCGGCAGCAGCTGAGTCTTGAGGGCCTGGTCGGTGTCCAGGGCGTGGCCGGGCTCCTGGCCCTTGCAGATCAGGACCGGGTCCAGGACCACGTTTTTGAACTTTGCGTTGCTGAGCGCGGTTTCCACGGTGCTGATGGTGGCCGGGCTGCCCATCATGCCGAGCTTGACGGTGTCCAGGGTGGTGGGGGCTCCGGAGTTTGCGCCGTACGCTGCCGTGGTGGCCTCCAGCTGGTCGGCGATGACCTGCTGGTCCACGGGGACGAAGCGGTGGTTCCAGTTGTCCTTCGGGTCAAAGGAGACGATGCAGGTCAGGTTCACGATGCCGAAGACGCCCAGCTCCTGGAACGTCTTGAGGTCGGCCTGGGCGCCGGCACCGCCTGTCGCTTCGGATCCGGCGATGGTCAGGGCAAGTGCGGGTGCATTTTGTGTCATGGAACTATCTTGCCACCTTGGACAGGCCTTCCCCGTTCTGCGCCACTTCGGTAGATTCAGCCCTGGTGCCGGACTGCCGGGCCACAACATCAAAGGAGATAGCCTTGGACACGGATTCAACAGCTGTGGTTTTCATTGAGTTCCAAAATGACTTCACCTCCGAGGGCGGGGTGCTGCACGCCGCCGTGAAGGATTCCATGGAGGCCAACTCCACCTTGGACAATGCTGCCAGGGTGCTGGACGCGGCCCGCGGTGCCGGGGCGGTCGTCATCCACTCCCCCATCAGCTTTGCACCCGGCTACAACGAAATCTCCAAGCACCCCTACGGCATCCTCAAGGGCGTCGTGGACGCCACCGCCTTTGTGAAGGGTGCCTGGGGCGCGGAGATCATGGACCGCTTTGCGCCGGCGGAGTCGGACATTGTCATTGAAGGCAAGCGCGGGCTCGACGCCTTCGGCAGCACCAACCTTGACTTCATCCTGCGTTCCAAGGGCATCAAGACCGTTGCCCTGGCCGGCTTCCTGACGAACTGCTGCGTGGAATCGACCATGCGCACCGCCTACGAACGCGGCTACAACGTGGTGACCCTGACCGACGCCGTGGCGGCCACGAGCATTGAAGAAGGCGAGTCTGCGGTGAAGTTTGACTATCCCATGTTCTCCACGCCGACCACCTCGGACGAGTTCATCGCCGCCCTGGAGTCATCCTCCGCACTGGCCGATTCCTCGCGGGGGTACTGAGCCGGGGACGGCTCCCACCAAAACTCCCCAGGGACAAAAAAGAACCGCAGGCCGGTGCCGCTGAAAACGGCACCGGCCTGCGGTTGTGTCGGTGGGCCCTGCGGGGCTCGAACCCGCGACCCACGGATTAAAAGTCCGATGCTCTACCAACTGAGCTAAAGGCCCGACCTGTTGCCAGCCTGCACAGCCATGAATCCACGGCTGCAAAAGTTGACGCATATCAGACTACCGCACGGGCGGCGCCGGAATGCAATTTCGCCACGGCCCCCGGCGCTCGAATCCGCGCCACAGCCGCGGCCTCCCTCGACCGCGCCGGGCGGCGGGGGTAGTGTCGTGTCATGAACGATCGACCAGCCAGCAGCGCACCCCGACCGCACAAGCCGGTTCCTTTTGCCCCGGCCGACTTTGAGCCGTTTGCAGGCGGCACCGATCCGGCGCGCGTATCCGAAGCAGCGCACCTTGCTGCCCGGGCGCTGGTCCGCGGAGGCCGTGAAAGCAACGACCCCGAGGTGACGAAGCGCCTGGTCAAGCTCGCCGACAAGCAGGGCCTTGAGGCGATCGCGGAGATGTGGGCCGCCAGCCCGGCTCGCTCGCTCCCCGGCGCCCTGTGGCGGCTCTATGCGCTGCGGGCGGCAACCTTGCAGGATCCCGAAGGCATCAGCGTGTTCTTCCGCGCCGGCCAGCAGACGGCGCAGGTGGCCAATGCCGTTGCCGGCGTGGCCGAGCCCCCGGGCGCAGAGGAGATCACCGACATGGCCAACGCCATCCTGTCCGGCGCCTTCGACGGCGACTTCGACGTTGCCCTGGAACGCTCCGCCGCCTTCTGCCGGGTCATTGCCCTGGGACAGGCAACCCTGGCTTCGGAACGTGAGGCTGCCCACGCCGAGCACTCGGCGGCGCTGACCAAAAAAGCCCACCAGCTGGTGCGTACGGCCGAGGATTTGGAGGGCGCCGCGAAGTCGTGGCGCAAGGGCGAACTGGACTGAGCCACCGGGTCCCGGTTGACACTTGGGGCAAGACGTACAAGACTGAAAGCGGTGTCGAACCGTGGAACCCCCGGGCTCCATTTTATAGCCGCTACGAGCGGCCCAGTGCCGAGAGGCGCTCCCGGTTCGACACCACTTTTTTGCCCGGAAAGTCCTGGAACCTGACGGGATCCGCCAACGTAAGGGCTGCATGGTGAAGCTGCGACTTTTCCCCCAGGAGACCGCCGGACTGCAGGCGCTGGCCCACATGTCCGAGCAGATCCTGGCCGGCACCCACACCCTGGCCGAGATGCTCGGCGCCGGGCGCAATGACTTTAGCGAACTGGCCGAGTCGCTGCGCCAGCACGAGGCCGCCTCAACCGCCGACTTCGCCACACTGCTGACCGGCATGCGCACCAGCTTCGTCAACCCGCTGCCCCGTGAAGACCTCTACGCCCTGGGGCAGCTGCTCAACGAAACCAGCGAAATCCTCTCCGGCGCCGGCGAAATCATCGAGCTGTACACCCTGGACCGCAACCCCAACCGTGTCAGCGACCAGCTGGAAATCCTCTCCCGCCAAAGTGAACTCACCATCGGGGCCATGAAGTCCCTCAACGACCTGGACAGCCTGGAGGACTACTGGCTTGAGGTGCTGCGCCTGGCCAAGCGCGCCGACCACACCCACCGGGTGGTGGTTGCCGAACTCCTCGACGCCCACAGCCCCACCACCTTCGCCAAGTACAAGGCCCTGACCGACCAGTTCGCGGCCGGCAGCCGCCAAATGCGCGCCATCGCCACCCAGGTTGGCAGCATCATCGTTAAGGAATCCTAGGCTTGGTCGCGTTCCTGCTCGGTGCCGTGATCGTCGCGGCGGCGATTTTCGCGTTCCTGAACGGTTTCCGCGATGCCTCGGCCGCCGTCGCACTTTCCGTCCGGACCCGCGCCCTGACGCCGTCCGTCGCGGTGCTGCTCGCGGCCCTGTTCAACTGCCTGGGCGCACTGCTGAGCGTGGTGCTGACCGCTGCGTTTGCCGAGCGGCTGTTCACGGTCCCGCCGGGCCGGAACGGGCTGATCCTGCTCCTGGCGGCGCTGGTCAGTGCATGCCTGTGGGGCATTTACCTGTGGTGGCGCGGCATCCCGTCCTCGTCCACGCATGCGCTGATCAGTTCACTGGTGGGTGCGTCCCTGGGGTCGGCGGTGATCGGCCATCCGCCGCTGCAGGGCATCAACACCACCATGTTTGCGCTGGTGCTGCTGCCGCTGGTGGTATCGCCCGTGGTGGCGTTTGTGCTGGGGTTCGCGGCCGTCTACCCCGCTTCCTGGGCGGCACGGAACACGGCACCGAACCAGGTCAACCGGCGGGTGCGGCAACTGCAGTCCGTGGCTGGTGCAGCTGTCGCCTTTGGCCACGGCCTGCAGGACGGCCAGCGCACGACGGCGGTTGTCCTGTTTGCGCTGTTGGCTGCCGGGGTCGTCGGGGCCGGCGAAATGCCGCTGTGGGTGCCGATCTTCACGGCGGTGCTGCTCGCCGCGGGGACGCTGTTTGGCGGCTGGCGGATCTCCTACACGCTGGGGCACCGGCTGGTGCGGATCGACCCCATGCGCGGATTCGTTGCGCAACTGGTGGCAGCCGGGCTGTTGTTCTTTGGCGCCCTGGGCCTGCACATGCCGCTGTCCACCACGCATACAGTGACTGCCGCGACCGTGGGGGCCGGCGAGAACCAGCGCTTCTCGGCCACCAACGGCCGGGCGCTGGCCGGGGTGGCCGTCGCGTGGCTGGCCACTCCCGTGGCCTGTGTGCTGGGCGGCATGGTGTTCTTCCTGGCCCTCTCGCCGCTCGCCTGACACCCCGAGCAGGCTGCGGAGGCAGTTGTCATGTTCGGATGCCGGTGGACGGGCATCCTGGCACAACAACTGCCTCCGCGCCGTTTTTGGGTGGCCCGAAGGCTAGTTGGCGGCTGCGATGATCTCGGCGTGCAGGCGCAGCAGCGGGGCTGTGCGTTCCGCCGGGCCGCGGCCGAATCCGCACTCGGTGGCGATGCCGAACTGGCCGAACCCTGCCTCCGCCACGGCTGGACGTGCGGCGGCGATGCGCTTGGCTGCGCCCGCAACGCCGTCCTCGTGGTGCACCAGGCCCAGGAACAGTTCAGTTTCGGCGTGCAGCGCAAGGCCTGCCAGCGGCGCAAAGTAGGCTGCGTCGTCGCGCTCGATGGGAACCGGCAGGTGCAGGAAGGCGATGGGGCGGGTGATCTTCGCGGACAGGGCGTTGGCAACCTCGGTGAGGTGGCCGGCGTCGGCAGGCTCGGCAAAGTGTTTCTCGGCGACGTCTCCGTAGCAGAGGTGGATGCCGAACTGGACGTCGGCAGGGACCGCGGCGGCAATGTCGGCGGCCAGGGTGGTGGCGGCGTCGATGATCGCCTCCGTGGCGGGGTTGTCGCCGTCGACGTACCAGATGTCGGGCTTGTTGCCTGCCACCGGGACCTGCTCGATGTGGCTGAACTCCACGGCCAGGTCGATCTGGATGGCCAGGTCTTCGGCCGGGATGCCCGCCGCAATCTCCGCGATTTCACGTTCCATGGCGGCGGCGTAGGCCGGGTAGACGGCCGCCTGGTCAGAGGCTGCCACATAGGAGCCCAGCGGTGCCAGCGGCGACGGGATGGCCACCTGGAAGCGGGTGCCGGGGGCAATGGAACCAGCGTCGCGCAGGGCCGTGAAGTCCCGGTAGCTGGCCAGTGCGGCTTCCGCATAGCCCAGCGGGCCGAACACCAGCTCGGCGGCGGGCACGGTGCCGTCCAGGACGATCTTGCGCAGGTCGAATCCGGCAATCATGAACGGCTCCCCGGCCACGCGGCTCAGGCCCGGCGTCTCGGCGAAGCGGGTGCCCTGGAACAGGATCCAGTGGAAGCGTTCGCCGACTTCACCGTCGGGGATGCGGGCGGCGTGCACGCCGAGGTTCTCGGCCACGATCGCGAAGGTGTCCTTGGCGGCGGGCTGGTTGATGGAGCCGACGAGATGGGCCCCGTGGACGGCCGGAAGAGTAGTCATATTCCCAGCGTAGCCACGCGCCTGCGGCGCTGCGATTCCGTCCGAACTGTGATCCCGGCCGGCAAGCGGGGACTACCCGAAGCGGCCGGAGACGTAGTCCTCGGTGGACTTTTCGGCGGGGTTGTTGAAGATGGTGGCGGTCTCGGCGAACTCGATCAGCTTGCCGGGCTTGCCGGTGCCGGCGATGTTGAAGAACGCCGTCTTGTCGGAGACGCGGGCGGCCTGCTGCATGTTGTGCGTGACAATCACGACCGTGTATTCGTCCTTGAGCTCGTTGATGAGGTCCTCAATGGCGAGCGTGGAGATCGGGTCAAGGGCGGAGCAGGGCTCATCCATGAGGATCACGTCGGGTGAGACGGCGATGGCGCGGGCGATGCACAGGCGCTGCTGCTGGCCGCCGGACAGGCCGGAGCCGGGCTTCTCAAGGCGGTCCTTGACCTCGTTCCACAGGTTGGCGCCGCGGAGGGACTTCTCCACGAGCTCGTCGGCATCCGAGCGCGGCATGCGGCGGCTGTTGAGCTTCACTCCGGCCAGCACGTTGTCGCGGATGCTCATGGTGGGGAACGGGTTGGGGCGCTGGAAGACCATGCCAATCTGGCTGCGCACCGTCACCGGGTCCACGCCGTCGGCGTACAGGTTGTCGCCGTCCAGGAGCACCTTGCCCTCGACGCGGGCGCCGGGAATGACCTCGTGCATGCGGTTCAGGGTGCGCAGGAACGTGGACTTGCCGCAGCCGGAAGGGCCGATAAAGGCGGTGACGGACTTGGGGTCGAGCGTGATGTTCACGTCCTCCACAGCGCGGAAGTCGCCGTAGTAGACATTCAAGTCACTGACATCAATACGTTTGGACATGGCAGGAATTCCGTTCAAAAGTTAGCGGCCGGTTTTCGGCGCAAAGAGGCGGGCCACAAGGCGGGCACCGAGGTTCAGGAGCATGACGAGCAGGATCAACAGCAGCGCCGCAGCCCAGGCGCGCTGGGTTGACGGGTCGGCGTTCGACGGCGAGGTGGGCGTCATGATCTGCGTGTAGATGAAGGTGGGCAGCGAGGCCATCCAGCCGGCAAAAACGTTCATGTTGATCGTGGTGGCGAAACCGGCCGTGACCAGCAGCGGGGCCGTCTCGCCGATGACGCGGGCGATGGCCAGGGTGACGCCGGAAGCGATGCCGGAGATCGCCGTCGGAATGACCACCTTCAGGATGGTGCGCCACTTGCGCACGCCCAGGGCGTAGGCGGCCTCGCGCAGCTCGTTCGGGACGATCTTGAGCATTTCCTCGCTGGAGCGCACCACCACCGGGATCATGAGGACGGACAGCGCGACGGCGGCCACGAAGCCGGTCTTGGTGCCGGGGCCCAGGATCATGGCGAAGAAGGCGGCTGCGAACAGGCCGGCCACGATCGAGGGGATGCCGGTCATGACGTCCACGAGGAAGGTGATGGCCTTGGAGAAGCGGTTTCCGGCACTGTATTCCACCAGGTAGATGGCCGTCAGCAGCCCCACGGGGACGGAGATGACGGTGGCCCAGAACGTGATCAGCACGGAACCGACCAGCGCATGGTAGACGCCGCCCAGTACCGGGGTGCCGTTTTTCACCGAGGCATTGTCGACAGCGCCCGTCACGCCATTCATTGAGGTGCTGAGGAAGCCGGGGGTGAGCAGGCCGGGGATGCCCTGCACCAGCACGGTCCAGATCACCGAGACCAGCGGCAGCAGGGCCACCAGGAAGGCGCCGTAGACCAGGGAGGTCATCATCTTGTCGACGGCCTTGCGGCGGCCCTCCACGATGGCGGCGGCCGTGACGTTCGCTGCAGCGAAGATAACGGCAGAGAGCACTGCCCAGCCGAAGACGTTGAAGCCGATGAGCGACATCAGTGCGGCCGCCACAACGACGGCAGCGGCGGCGATGGCCCAGGGGGTGTAGCGCGGGAGGCGGTTGCGGGTCAGCGCCGAGCGCTTGCGTTCAGTCATGAGCGTGGCCATCAGTTGGCTCCCGAGAATTCTTTGTGGCGGTTGATGATCCAACGGGCCACCATGTTCACAGCAAGTGTGATGACGAAGAGGACAAGGCCGGCCGCGATGAGTTCATGCATGCGCAGGCCGAACGCCTCAGGGAAGTTAAGTGCGATCTCGGCGGCAATGGTCTGGTTGCCGGAGCGGATCAGGGAGGCGATCAAGGGCCCGGAGGAGAGGACCAGCGCAACCGCCATGGTCTCACCAAGCGCACGGCCCAGGCCGAGCATGACGGCGCTGATGATGCCGCCGCGGGCGAAGGGCAGCACTGCCATGCGGATCATTTCCCACCGGGTGGCGCCCAGTGCCAACGCCGCTTCTTGGTGCAGCATGGGGGCCTGCAGGAAAATCTCCCGGGTGAGGGAGGCGATGATGGGCAGCACCATGACGGCCAGGACAATGCCGGCCGTCAGGATGGTTTTGCCGGTTCCGGAGGCCGGACCGCCAAAGATGGGGATCCAGCCGGCGTTGTCGGCCAGCCAGGCGTAGGGGCCCTTGAGCTGCGAGGCCAGGAAGCTTGCACCCCAGGCGCCGTACACGACGGAGGGGATGGCAGCCAGGAGGTCCACCACGTAGCCCAGGCCGCGGGCCACGGACCGCGGCGCGTAGTGCGAGATGAACAGGGCCACGGCCACACCGATGGGGGTGGCAATCAACAAGGCGATCGTGGCTGCGATCAACGTGCCGATGACGATGGGGAAGATGTAGGCGAAGAAGCCTTCTCCCCCGGTGATGTCTGCGGGGTTTGCCGTGAACGTCGGCAGTGCCTGGACGACCAGGAACAGGGCAACGGCAAACAGCACGGTGACAATGAGCGCGCCGGCGCCCAGTGCCGCACCGGAGAAGACTTTGTCTCCGATGCGGCCTGAACGTTGCGGCCCTGCCCCCTTGGCGGGTGCGAGCTTGGTGGTGGACAATCCAGTACTTTCTTTTGGCGTGTGCCGGGCTTACTTGGCGACGCTGATGGATTCGATCGCTGCCTTGGCCTTGGCGGCGAGTTCCGAGGACAGCGGGGCGCTCTTGGCAGCGTCGGCTGCCTGCTGCTGGCCGTCCTCGCTCACGGCGAAGGTGCCGAAGGCCTTGACCAGGTCAGCCGTGGCCTGGTCGGGGTAGGACGCGCAGAACACGCCGTAGGAAACCAGGACTGCCGGGTAGGCGCCGGCCACGGTGGTGGTGCGGTCCAGCTTCAGGGACAGGTCGTTGGCGCTGCGGCCTTCAACCACGGTTGCTGCGTCAACGGCCTTGGCGGCGGCCTCGGCGGTGACGGGGACGTAGGAGTCGCCCACCTTCAGTTCAACCTTGCCCAGTGCATCGGTGACGGCCGAGTCGTCGGCGTAGGTGATCGCACCGGCGGTCTCGGTGACGGTCTTGACCACGCCGGAGGTGCCCTTGGCGTTCTCGCCGGGCAGTGCTGCGGGCCAGTCGCCGGACTTCGCATCGGTCCAGACGGTGGAGGCGGCCGCGGCCAGGTAGTCGGTGAAGTTCTCGGTGGTGCCCGAGTTGTCTGAGCGGTGCACGGGCGTGATGGCCAGGTCCGGCAGCTTCGCGTCGGGGTTTGCGGCGGCAATCGCCGGGTCGTTCCAGTTCTTGATGTCGCCGCGGAAGATCTTGGCGATCGTGTCGGCGTCGAGCTTGAGGTCCTTGACACCTTCAACGTTGAACGCAACTGCGATCGGGGAGATGTACCAGGGGACGTCGATGGCGCCGTCGGGGCCGCACTTTTCCTGGGCGGAGGCGAGCTCCTCGTCCTTCAGGTACGCATCAGAACCGGCAAACTGCACGGCTCCTGCGATGAGTGCCTTGCGGCCTGCGCCCGAGCCTTCGGGTGAGTACTGGATCTTGGCGCCGGAGTTGGCGGACTCGAAGCCGGCCTTCCAGGCGTCCATGGCTGCGGAGATGGAGCTGGCGCCCGTGCCGGTCAGCGTGCCGGTGACGGAGGGGCCGGTGGCTGCGCTGGATGATCCGCCGGCTGCCGGGGGAACAACGCTGTCAGTGCCGCAGGCCGTAAGTGCCAGTGCGCCGACTGCCAGAACTGCTGCCACGCGGCCGATGTGAAGTGCCTTCACGTTTTTACCTCTTCGATGGGTTGCTTTGCGATTCATTGCTCCTTGAGCGTAAGAGCCGGAGGTAAAGCAGAGGCCCCACCAAGGTGAACGGGAGGTTAACGCCGCCCGGACTCTTGGGAATTCAGCGTTTATTCCACCGTTTTATGTGCGACGCCGGTCACAATGGGACCGTTGTGCGCCCGCCTGGCGCTGTTGCCGGCTCGCGCCGCAGGCCGCCGGGGATGGGGGCGCCGGGCACATAGACTTGCAGCATGTCCCAACCAGATGCGGCAGGGTCCGCCCAACCGGCCGCCACCGTGCTGTTCCTGAGGCGCCGGATCCGCCTGGGCCTGCGCCGCAGTGCCAGCTCCGTCCTGCCTGCATTGCTCATGGCGTTTTGCGCGGTGGGCGCCTACTACTTCTCCGAACTGGTGCTGGGCCACCAGGGCCCCTTGTTTGCGGCCACCAGCGCCATCATCGCCCTCGGCTTCTCACGGGATCCCCGCCTGCGCCGCGTGCTGGAGGTTGGCCTGGGCTGCACCATTGGCATCTCCGTGGGCGACATGCTCCTGCACTGGCTCGGCACAGGGATCTGGCAGGCCGTGCTGGTCTTGTTCATCTCCATCCTGCTGGCCCGCTTCCTAGACAGCGGCGCCATCTTCACCACCCAGCTCGCGCTGCAGTCACTGCTCGTGGTGCTGCTTCCCATCCCGGCCGGCGGCCCGTTCACCCGCAGCCTGGACGCCGTCGTTGGCGGCTGCTTTGCCCTGGCCGCAACGCTGCTGCTCCCCCGCGACCCCCGCCGCGAGCCCAAGGACGACCTCAAGGAAGTCCTGGGCGAGCTCTCACTCGTGCTGCGCGAGTGCGCCTCCGCACTGTCCTACAACGATTCCACCACCGCCTGGCACGCCCTGGTCCGGGCCCGCAGCCAACAGCCCCGCATCGACGAAATGCGCCAGGGGCTGCGCGGTTCGGTGGAAATCGCACGGCTTTCGCCCCTGTACCGCCGCCACCTGCAGGAGGTCGAGGGACTGTCCAAACTGATGGTCCGCGTGGATTACGCCATGCGCTCCAGCCGGGTCCTGGCCCGCCGCCTCGCCAGCGTCATCAACAACGCCGCGCTCTCGGATTCCGGCTCCGTCCACCTGGCCGAGGTCATGAGCGAGACCGCCGCCGCCGTCGATGAGCTCGGCGCCGCCCTCTCCGACACCACCTCCCGCGCCACCCTCTCCCACGCCCGCGACGCCCTCGCCGACATCGCCACCCGCCTGCACCCCCGCGAACTGGAGATCACGCGCATGGAGGGCGAGACCGTGGTGCTGCTGTTCCGCACGCTCATGGTGGACCTGCTCGAGGCCGCCAAGATGGACCCGGTCGAGGCCCGCTCGCTCCTGCCTGACCTCTGAGCGCCTCTCCCCCATATGCACGACGGCGCCCGGCCCGCCTTGGGTCCTCCGGTGCGGCACCGCGGGGTTCCCGCCTGCGGCGTCGCAGCGTGTCCGTGCCCGCGGCTAGGGTTGAACCATGGCAGCAAAGAGCACAAAGAACAACGCCGGGCAGAACTTCCGCTGCACCGAATGCGGCTGGACGGCCGTGAAGTGGGTGGGCCGCTGCGGCGAATGCCAAGCGTGGGGGACGCTGGAGGAGGTCGGAACCGTGGTGGTGCGGACCACCGCCGCCACCACCGTCGTAACCCCGGCCCAGCTGATTTCAGAGGTGGACGCCTCCAAGGCCGCCCACAACCTCACGGGCGTGCCGGAGCTGGACCGCGTCCTGGGCGGCGGCATGGTCCCGGGCGCCGTGATCCTGCTGGCGGGGGAACCCGGCGTCGGAAAATCCACGCTGCTCCTTGACGTTGCCGCAAAATTTGCCCGCAACAAGCACGGCCGCGAGCCGCAAAAGGTCCTGTACCTGACGGGCGAGGAATCCGCCGCACAGGTGAAGCTGCGCGCAGAGCGCATTGGCGCCGTCGCCGACACCTTGTATCTTGGCGCCGAAACGGACCTTGGCACCGCGCTGGGCCAGGTGGAGGCCATCAAGCCCACCCTGCTGATCGTGGACTCCGTGCAGACCTTCAGCAGCGCCATGGTGGACGGCAGCGCGGGCGGGGTGTCGCAGGTGCGGGAGGTGGCGGCCTCGCTCATTGCCGCCGCCAAGCGGCTGAACATGACCACACTGCTGGTGGGGCACGTGACCAAGGACGGCTCCATTGCCGGACCGCGCCTTCTGGAGCACCTGGTGGACGTTGTTTGCCAGTTCGACGGCGAGCGGCACTCGCGCCTGCGCCTGCTGCGGGCCATAAAGAACAGGTACGGGCAGACGGATGAGGTGGGCTGCTTCGACCTCACGGACGACGGCATCGAGGGGCTGGCTGACCCCAGCGGCCTCTTCACCTCGCGCACCAGCGCACCGGTATCCGGCACGTGCATCACGGTCACCATGGAGGGGCGGCGGCCGCTGCTGGCGGAGGTCCAGGCCCTGCTGACCCCGGCCATGGGCTCTTCGCCGAGACGCACCGTCAGCGGGCTCGATTCAACCCGGATCGGCATGCTACTGGCGGTGCTGCAACAGCGCGCCGGGCTGCGCCTGGATGCCGACGACAGCTATGTGGCAACCGTGGGCGGTGCCCGGCTCAGCGAACCAGCACTGGACCTGGCCGTGGCCCTGTCCATTGTGTCGGCCAAGACCAACAAGGTGGTGCACCCCAAAATGGTGGCCTTTGGCGAGGTGGGCCTGGCCGGTGAAGTGAGGCCCGTTCCGGGCATCAACCAGCGCATCCAGGAGGCCAGCCGGCTGGGGTACACGCACGCCCTGGTGCCGCGCAGTTCCACGGGCCCGGGAACAATCCCGCCGGATTTCACCGTGAAGCAGATTGAACACATTGCCGAGGCCACCGAGCTCATCCTGCACGGTTCGGACGGCCCGTACACCAAATAACCCGCACCACGTTGTTTTGACACTATTATGGGCTTGTGACTTGCCCGGATTCCCGCGCTTGAAAAGAAGGAACCGCAAATGCTGCGCAGCCCCGAAGAGGCCCTCAAGGCCACTCTTGCCCGTGTCGCGCCCGGGACGGCACTGCGAGACGGCTTGGAACGCATTCTTCGCGGACGCACCGGTGCACTGATTGTGCTGGGCTCCGACAAGACCATTGAGAGCCTGTGTTCCGGCGGCTTCGAGATTGACATCGACTTTGCACCGACCCGGCTCCGCGAACTCGCCAAGATGGACGGTGCCATCGTGTGCGACAAGGATGTCACAAAGATCCTGCGCGCGGCCGTCCAGCTGGTCCCGGACCCCAGCATTGAAACCCAGGAGTCGGGCACCCGCCACCGCACGGCCGAACGCGTTGCCATCCAGACGGGCGTGCCCGTGGTGTCGGTCAGCCAGTCCATGCAAATCATCGCCCTGTACGTGGACGGCCTGCGCTATGTGCTGGAAGGTTCCGAGAAGGTGCTGGCCCGCGCCAACCAGGCCCTGGCAACGCTGGAGCGCTACCGCGCCCGGCTCGACCAGGTGACCAGCTCGCTCTCCGCACTTGAGATTGAAGCCATGGTCACCGTCCGTGACGTCGCCGTCACCTTGCAGCGCCACGAAATGGTCCGGCGCATTTCCGAGGAAATCGCCCAGTACGTCCTGGAACTCGGCGTTGACGGACGGCTGCTGTCGCTTCAGCTGGAAGAGCTCTCCGCCACGCGCGGCTCAGGGGCCGACACCGTCATTCGCGACTATACGGACCCGGAAACCACCGACGTGGACGCTGCGGTGGCCGCGTTGAAGGATATCGACCAGGCAGACCTGATCGATTTGAACTTGATTGCCGAGATCGTTGGGCTGCCCCGCGGCAACGACTCACTGGACGCCATCATCCAGCCGCGCGGCTACCGCCTGGTCTCCGGCCTGAAGGCTGTCCCCCGCGCGGTCGCCGGCCGCCTCGTGGACCACTTCGGCGGCCTGCAGAACTTGATGGCGGCCACCATCGACGAGCTCATGATGGTTGACGGCATTGGCGAGCTCCGCGCCCGCAATGTCCGCGAAGGACTTTCCCGCATCGCCGAGGCCAGCCTGCTGGACAGGTTCCTCTAGGCACCCAACCCGGGCTCCGCTGTCGTACCTGTGCCGCAGTTCTGTCGAGCCGCGGCAATCGCCTATTGCAGGGTGAAGGGGACGCGTTCGCTGGACCATTTGCCCAGCGTGGCCACGAGAACGTAGGTGGCTCCGCCGCGGCCCGGTTCGCTGACGACCGGGGCGCAGTCGGGGGCGTTGCGCTTCACTTTCCAGACGAAGTTGGCTGTTTCCGAGGCACCGGGGGCCAGGTTTTTGACGAGGTCGTTGGGGTCGAGCTGGCAGTTTTTGGAGTTGTAGATGATGTCGTCGCCGCTGGTGATGACGTATTCCATCTGGCTGGTGCCGACGTTGATGTCGCACGGGGCGGCGCCTGTGTTTGTGACCCGCAGCGACAGGACGGGATTCTCATCGACGGTGTAGGAGGGCTTGTCCGTGGCGGCCGTAACCTGGATGCCGGCTTCGTCGCACACGGCGGACGGCTTGGTTCCGGCGTTGTCTGCCGCCTTGGGTTTGGCCGCGGCGCCGTTGCCGTCCTGCTGGGTCTCCGTCTTGGCGGCCGGGCCCATGCCGAACAGCCCGGCAACATAGACCCCACTGAAGGCGATGCCGGCGACGAACAACAGCACAAGAACCAGGGCAACCAGGCGGCGTCGCCTGTACACCTTGGCTGAAGCCCGGACCTTGGAGTTGGGGGCTGACTTTGCCTTGGATGTGGGGTTTCGCTTCGGGGCAGGGCTCTTCGCCTTGCCGCCTCCCTGTTTCCCTGTTGTTCCCACGTGCCAAGCCTATCTAATTCCCTGGGCGCAATAGTGCGAATGACGCCTGTGAAGTCGCTGGGTGGCGGGGCGCAGGGCGGGGCGGGTGTTGTTCTAGAGTTGAAGGGCCGCAAGGTGCGGTGGACAAGGGGAATGCGTGTACAGCGAAATTCAGGAATGGTTTTCAGCGGAAGCCAGGGACCTGCCGTGGCGCCGGGACTGTTCCGCCTGGGGCATCCTCGTCAGCGAAATCATGCTGCAGCAAACCCCTGTTGTCCGGGTGCAGCCGGTCTGGGAGGAATGGCTGGAACGCTGGCCCGCCCCGGCCGACTTCGCCGCAGCACCCGCCGCCGAGGTGCTGCGCGCCTGGGGCCGGCTCGGCTATCCGCGCCGCGCACTGCGCCTTCACGCCGCCGCCGGGGAGATCGTTGAAAGGCACGGCGGCGCCGTCCCCGACAATTACGAGGAACTGCTGTCGCTGCCGGGCGTCGGCACCTACACCGCGGCCGCCGTCGCCGCTTTTGCCTTTGGCCGGCGCACCACCGTGGTGGACACGAACATCCGCCGGGTCCACGCCCGGCTTGTCATCGGCCAGGCGCTGCCCGCACCCGCGCTGACGGCAGCCGAGATGGCGCTGGCGGCAGACCTGCTGCCGGAGGACACGGCCGAATCCGTCCAGTGGAATGCCGGTGTCATGGAACTGGGGGCGCTCATCTGCACGGCCCGCAGCCCCAAGTGCGGCGAATGCCCCGTGCTGGAGCAGTGCGCCTGGATTGCCGCGGGCCAGCCCGAACCCACCTACATCCCCAAGGGCCAACCGTGGGCCGGCACCGACCGGCAGGTGCGCGGGGCCGTCATGGCCGTGCTGCGCGCGGCCAGCTCGCCCGTCCACGCGGACCTGCTCTGGAACGCGGCCGAGGCGCAGGGACACCCTGAAGTCGCGAAGGAGCTGGGCAAGCTGCACGAGCTCAACACGCACGCACCCCAGCTGGAGCGTGCACTGGCCGGGCTCGTGGCCGATGGCCTGGCCCAGCTTTCCGACGCCGGCTACCAGCTGCCCGCCTGAGCCCTGTCCGGCGGCGTCCGGCTCCGGGAGCGTGGTTGGATTTTCACCGCACGGTCCGACGAAGGAGGAACGGGCGAAAAATCCTACTGCCCGCGAGGGAGCCGGCAGCCGCCGGCCCCCTCGCCGCCGTCAGATCTCGCCGAAGCCGGCCTCCACCTCGCGCCGAACGAGGTCGACGGCGCGCTTCGCATCCGGGCCGGTGGCGGAGACGGCCAGTTCCGTGCCCTGCGCCGCGCCGAGCGTCATGAGCATCATGACCGACTGCCCGTCCACGCCGTTGATCTCAATCTCCACGTCCATGGCGCCCAGTTCGCCGGCCAGCGCCGCGGCCGGCCGGGCGTGCAGGCCCATCGGGTTGATGAGGGTCAGCACTGCCTCCACCGCTTCCATGCCCTGGGGTTCGACGGCAGATGGCGCACCCGCCGCCGCTGCCCCGTCCTGAGCGGGTGCCCCGCCGGCAGCAGGAACGCCGCCCGGATTGAGCGCCGACTCGGCGGCCTTGCACACCACGTCCACGGATGCACCGGATTGGGCGGCCACAGCGGCAGCCACAGCACCTTCAACAAGGGGTGCGTCGGCCAGCCGAACCAGTTCAGGACCGCCCAGGAACTCCAGGGCGGATTCGGCCGTCATGACGGCGGAGCCGAGGTCGGCCAGGACTACGGCGCCGTCGCCGGTGTCGGCCAGCCCCAGGGCCGTCATGACCTTTTCCAGGGAGGTGCCGATGCCGCCGTCGTCCATGCCGCCGGCGGGCACAAGCACTACGTCCGGGGCCATCTGGGCGGCCAGTTCCACCACACCGGCGGCCAGCTGGGCGCTGTGCGAGACAATCACGAGTCCCACGCTCATGCCGCCACCTCCGCGGCTTGGGCGCCGGCGCGAAGCAGCAGCGCCGAGGAAACGGCACCGGGGTCGCGGTGCCCGATGGCCCGCTCCGCCAGGTAGCTGGCCCGGCCCTTGTGGGCGATGAGCGGATCAGTGGACTCGGCACCGGCCTCGGCAGCCGACGCGGCGGCGGCCAGGACTGCCGCGGGATCCTCGCCCGATGCTGCCGCAGCGGCGGCGGCATCAACGGCGGGGGTCCAGGCGTCGATCATGGTTTTGTCGCCCACCTCGGCCTTGCCGCGGGCCACCACGCCGTCGCGGGCGGCCGTCAGAGCGGCAACCAGCGTGGCGGAATCCAGTTCGGCGGCGTCGCCCACGGCCGTGCCGGCGCGCAGGAACGCGGTCCCGTAAAGGGGCCCCGCGGCCCCGCCGACCTTGGACATCAGGGTCATGGCGGCCAGCTTGAAGGCGGCACCCGGGGTGGCGGGCTGTTCGCCGTCGAGCTTCTCAAGAATGGCGGTGAAGCCGCGGTCCATGTTCTCGCCGTGGTCGCCGTCGCCGATGGCCCGGTCCAGCTCAATCAGGGCCACGCGGTTCTCCGCGATCACGGCGGCAGAGGCGCGCAGCCAGCGAACGGCCCAGGCAGTGTCAAGTGTTTGTCCCATTTACATCCCCCATCGCAGTGCCGGCGTATTGACCGGAGCATCCCACAGTTCGGTCATTTCATCGTCCAGGCGCAGCACCGAAATGGACGCGCCCTGCATTTCCAGCGCCGTGATGTAGTTGCCCACGAGTGAGCGCTCCACCACGAGCCCGGCTGCCTCAAGCACCGCCACGGCGTGCCGGTACACAATGTACAGCTCGCTCTGCGGGGTGCCGCCCATGCCGTTGACGAACAGGAGCACCTTGTCGCCGGCGGCGGGCGCCAGGTCGGCGAGGATCGGTTCCAGCAGCCGGTCGGTGATGCCGTCCGCATTTTCCATGGGGATGCGGTGCCGGCCCGGTTCGCCGTGGATGCCGATGCCGATCTCAATTTCATCCTCGGCCAGCTCAAAACTCGGCACGCCCGCGTGCGGGACGGTGCAGGCGGACAGCGCCACGCCCATGCTGCGGACGTTCTCGTTGACCCGGTTGCCAATGGCGGCGACGGCGTCGAGGTCGTCCCCGCGCTCGGCGGCTGCCCCGGCAATCTTCTCCACCAGGACGGTTCCGGCCACGCCGCGCCGCCCCGCCGTGTACAGCGAATCCTCCACCGCCACATCATCGTTCACCAGGACGGTGCGCACATTCACGCCCTCGGCCTCTGCCATCTCCGCGGCCGTCTCAAAGTTGAGGACGTCGCCGGTGTAGTTCTTGACAATGTGCACGACGCCGGCGCCTGAGTTTGCGGCAATCGTCGCCGGGATGATGGCGTCGGGTGTCGGGGACGTGAACACGGCGCCGGGCACCGCGGCGTCAAGCATGCCGAAGCCCACGAACCCGGCATGCAGGGGCTCGTGCCCGCTGCCGCCGCCGGAGACCAGGCCCACCTTGCCCTCGCTCGGGGCCTCCTTGCGGGTGACGTACAACGGTTCGGGATTCACCTTGACGTGGCCCGCATGGGCCCGGCCAAATCCTTCCACGGACTCGTTGACAACAGTCTTGGGATCGTTGATGAGCTTTTTCATGGCAAACCCTTCGAAATCACACTGCACTTGGCGGAGGCTGCCTCTTTGCGCCCCCTTTAGAACCCTACCCGCGGGGGCTGGGAGAAGGTAGGGACGCGCGGCCGGTGGCATGATTTTGTGGGCGGGCTGCAGGCTCTGGCGCTTGGCTGCCGCCCGCCCCCGCCGCGGTGCCGGTTCAGCATCACTTCAATACGGTTGTGCTGGACACGTCCAGGGCCCATTCAAGTGGTGCGCCGGCAGCAACGGTCAGGGCCATGCCCTGCCGCACTGCAGCGGAGAGCCGGTCCCCCCAGGAAGTTGATGGCTCGACGGCGAGCACGGGTTCCCGGGCAAACTCACCATTGTCCCAAAACAGTCCCAGATAGGGCAGGGCGGCCGGGTCCCAGCCGATCCTCAGGCTGCGGCCGCCTCCGTGGCACAGGACCGCCGCGTCCACCGTTGTCCTCGCGGCTGCTAAAACCTTCAAGGACGTGCCGGGGCCAAGCGTGCCGTGGACCGGTTCCACTGGGAAGCTGCGGACGGCGCCTTGGCCAGGATACATCTCCACAAGCAGCGGCGTGACGGGCTTCCCGGACAGTTCCAATGCCACCGTGGTGTCCGGCCCAGCGGCGAACTGCGGGTGGGCACACCACAGAAGCGGAACAGGCAGCGGGGATTCCGTGCTGGCCCGGTAGTCCAGTCGCAGCCCCGTGCCCGTGGCGGATATCCTCCGCTCGAGCCTGATGGGCAGGCTGCCCAGGTCAACGGACATCTCGAGCTCATCCGGAGCCGCCCGCCCCACGGTCCACGGAACGTTCCAGATGTCACCGTGGTCGGGCAGTGCCGGCACCGGCTTCCCCTGTTCGTCCAGCAGGCCCGCATCGGCCTGCACCGTGGGGGCGACCTCATCCCAGCCGCCCATGCCTTCCCGGACAAATGGCTGCCCGGGGCCTGCCGAAACGGTGGGCCGGCTTGCCAGCAGCCATTCAAAACCGTCGTCGCTGCGCAGGCTGGAAATGCGGGCGCCCCGGCCTGCGTGCACTTCCGCACGCAGGCCGGGGCCCCTCACAACATGCTTCATACGGGCAAGCCGCGAAGTGTCTCCAGCTGGCTGCGCAACCGGGCAATGGTGCGCTCCCGCCCATTTTGCGGGTCCTCGTTGAACAGCAGCATGGTGGGCAGCGAGGTGGCAAAGTAGTCGATCGTGGCCCGGCTCGCCTCAAGTTCTGCGATGTAGCCGGCCACGCCGTCTGCAATCTGCTCAGCCTCCGACGCGCGGCCCAGGTGGCGCAACGCCATGGCCGAGTAGTAGCTCTGCTCGCTGTAGCTCTGCACGTTCATGGCCTGGAAGTCGCCGCGGAACGAGGCGGCGTGTTCCCATGCCTCCGTGGCTTCATCGTCCCGGCCCAGGGCTGCGAGCGCGTCTCCACGAAGCAGCTGGAGGCGGGCTGAGTTGGCCAGCGGGTGGCGGGCTTCGCTCAGACTTGCGGGGCTGTCCATGGCAGAGTCCAGCCACGTGAGGGCCGCAGCAGGATCTCCGGCGCCAAGGGCCTCCTCGGCCAGGACAATGTTGGCCGCATCCCAGGCCGCGAGTGACTGGCCCTCGCCGCCTTCCCACGGCTGGAAGACGCGGGAGATGAGCCAGTTGCGGGCCTCGAGTGCACGGCCGGCCTCAATCAAGAGGTTGGCGAACACAACGCTGAGGTCATCGCGGACCTCCACCAGCCCGCCCAGCTTCTCAAACAGTTCCAGACGCTCGCCCGTGGTGGCACCGAGGCGCATGGCCAGCTGGTCGTACTCGAAGAACAGCTTGGAGTCGTCCGGGGCCAGGACGCGTGCCCGCTTGTAGGCGTCAAGGGCACGGGCGCCCTGACCCAACACGTTGTACGCGGCGATGCCCAGGTTTCGCAGCACAATCACGAGTGAGTCGCGCTCCTGCTCACCCAACGCTTCGGCGCCAAGGGCCTGCAGGGACGCTTCAGCGGACTCCCACAGCTCGATGGCGGAAGCGTAGCGGCGCTTGTCGTAGTGCCAGTTGCCCAGCAGCATGGCGGCGAGGGCGTCACTGCCGTCGTGCTTCAAGGCATTTTCGAGGGCCGCAATGTCGGTGCTCCGGGAGGCCTGGCACAGCGTGCGGTCAACCTTCCGGGCCTGGGCCAGCGCAGCCTGTGCCTCATCCGTGAGGCCCTTGGCGTCCAGCAGCAGCGCCCGGTGGTATTCCACGAGCGGCGCGACCTGGACCTGGCCCAGCGCGTTGCCCCGGGCCGCAACTGCGGCGAGGTCAAGGATGCGCAGCGCATCATCAACAAAGCCGGCGGTGGAGTACTCTACGGCGACATCGAGCAGGGTGGGCGCGTCTGCGGTCAGCGGCAGCCCCGCCAGGTCGCGTGCCCACATGTCCAGCGGGTCTCGCTGCAGCGTGCCGCCCAGCAGCGATTTTGCCTCAGCGGTACGGCCCTTTTCACGGAGCACGCGGACCATCAGATCAGAGGCCTGCAGGTGTGCGGCGTCAAGGGAGAGGACCTCTCGCAGTTCGGCGATGGCGGCGACGTACTGGCCGGCGCGTGCCTTCAGGCGGCCCATGGCGAAGCGGGCCGGAACACGCCAAGCGGAGTTCCATGCTGCCTTGCTCAGGAAGCGCTCTGCCTCGGCGTCGCGGCCGGTCTTGGTCAGGACGATGCCCAGGCGGTAGTGCGCCTCGCCGTCGGCCGGGTTGGAAACGTGCGCCACCATGCGGGATATGGCGGTGCGCAGCAATGCCTCTGCTGCAACGAAGTCACCGGCCCACATGCAGCGCTCGGCGAGTGCGATGTTGGAGCGCACCTCACCCGGGTCGCGGCGCAGCGCCTCGCGCCAGTACGGCTCGGGCAGGCGGGTGGCGTGGCGGTACTGGCGCAGGTACTGGCCAATGAAGAACAGCTCGTCAACGCTGCCCACGTCCTCCGGCACCGGAGGTTCGGTGGCCGGGTCCGCGATCTCGCCCGTGGCGACGGTCTGCGGGCGCGGCTGCCAGCGGATCAACTCGGTCTCGCCCTGGCGAACGGTCAGGACCAGTTCGGTGGCGTCGATGCTGCGTCCCAGCTCAACTGTGTGAATGAAGGGCTCGCCCGGGAGCAGTTCCACCTGCTGGGAGAACAGCGCCTCCCCTGCTGCCGTGTGGAGTTCGACGGCGCTGCCCGGCAACTGCTCAGCCGCGGAGGCCCCGAGGACTGCTTGGGTGCCGTTGACGTCCAGTCGGACGGCGACCTGGGTGGTGGCCTGGTGGGCCGGGCCGATCTGGTGGATGGGGTACCAGAACTGGCTGAAGGTCTTTGTTTCACCGGGGGTGAGGAAGGTGAAGTCGGGCTGGTTGTCGGTGAAGACCCCTGCCATGAGTTCGATGTAGGGGCCGTCGCTGTCGGTCAGCGCCGCATCCCAGGCATGGCCGAAGGGTGCGTCACCCCAGGTCCACAGCTTCTTGCCGGGGGCGTAGTGCTTGTCGGCCCAATGCACAAAGCCTGCACGGCGGGCGTGGTCATAGCCGCCGAAGAAGTCATCCTCGGTGGCGGTGACCATGTAGGAGGTGGGCACGGGGATGTTGCGGTACCAGTCGAGGCCGTCGCCGTCGGGCACCTCTTCCGTACGTTGGGCGGAATAGTCAACGCCGTAGTAGGTCTGGCCGGGCAGAGGTGCGGGGTAGCTGGCCGTGGCCCGCTTTGCGTGGTCGGCAACCTGGTCTACGTCCGTCGGGAAGAAGGCCTGGTAGTTGTCATCGACGGCGGCGGCAACGTTTGCCCACCACAGGAACGTCTGGGTTTCATCCGTGCGGTTGTACAGGCGAACGCGGGCCTCAATGGCGGCGCTGTCCGGGCGCAGGCGGATGCCGTGCATGCCCTTCATGCGGGTGAAGGGGTCGTGGTCTGAGCACCAGACAGTGACGGCGCCATCGTCCTCGTGCTCAATCTCAAAGTCTGTGGGCAAGAAGGTGCCGGGGCGGTGGTGCTGTGGCCAGTTGAACTCGATGCCGCCGGAGATCCAGGGGCCGGTCAGGGAGACCAGGGCCGGCTTGATGACGTTGTTGCGGTAGAAGAAATCGTAGTCGGCCACCTTGTCGTAGCCGATGTGGACGCGCCCGCCCAGCTCGGGCAGGATCACCACGCGCACCCATTCGTTCTCAATGTGCACTGCCTGCCAGGCGTGCGGCTTCTTCTCCTGGCTGACCCGCTCATGGAACGGCAGCGGGAAAACCTTGCCCGTGGAGCCCTGGTAGACACGCTGCTCAAAGAAGGAAGGCTTGCTGTCCGGGGCCAGCGGCATGTAGGTGTCAATGACAAGCGGCTCGGCCCATGCGGCGACGGCTTTTGCGGCCTGGTCGGCGGGCACCGGCGGAAGGTTAATACGCGAAGGAATGGATGATTCGTGGCTCATAGTCAAAGCCTAGGCACTCACAAGATCCGCAGGAATAGCGGTTTCAACTGAAAAACTGGACAAAACAACTGTTACCGGCAAATCTTGTGGCATGTCAGTTGCAGAAGGATTCCCCGGCCAGCGCCTGCATGTGCTCCCCCGACCCATGGCCGAGAAGGCGCTGGTGCGGGCAGGGACCCGCGCGCTGCTGGTCACGGATTGCGGATACTTCCCACAGGCCCAGGCCCACGGGCTCGAGCGGGACGCGCCCATCCGGCAGGCCGTGGTGTTGGTGTGCACGGCAGGTCGCGGCTGGTGCACGGTGGACGGCATCGGGCATCCGGTGGCTGCCGGGCAGGTGGTTGTCATCCCGCCGGGGGTGCCGCACTCCTATGGCAGCGAACAGGACGATCCATGGACGCTGTGGTGGATGCACCTTGACGGCAGCGAGCTGCCGGAACTGCTGGACGCGGCGGGCGCCGTTGGGCCGGCGCCTGTGCGCACCGTGGCCAACCTTTTCCGGGCGGTCGCGCTGCTGGAGGAGGTCGTCAAGCACATGGAGCGCGACACCAGCCCCGCGATCCTGTTCGCCGCCTCAGCCGCTGCGTGGCATTTCCTGGCGATGCTTGCCTCAGGAGCGGGCGGCGGCAGCCAGCGCAGCGGCGTGGTGGAACGGACCAGGGACTACCTGCAGGGCCACCTTGCCGAACGGGCCAGCGTTGCCGACTTGGCGGCCATGGCGCGGCTGAGCCCTTCCCATTTCGCCACGCTGTTCCGCCAGGAAGTGGGCCTGCCGGTCCTGCAGTACCAAACTCAGCTGCGGATGTCCCGTGCCAGGGAACTGCTGGACACCACTGACCTGCCGGTGGCGAAAATCGCGGCCGCCGTTGGCTATGCGGACGCCTTCTACTTCTCCCGGCAGTTTCGCACCGTCCACGGCACCACCCCGCTGCGCTACCGCTCGCAAAGCAAGGGTTGAGTGCCGGGCCAGGCAGGCCCGCCCGCCGGGCAAACCGCCATCAGACGGCAAAGAACAGGCTGGCGCCATGCAGAACAGGTCTGGAACATGTCCAGACCTGTTCTGCAGCTGACTCGGCGCCTCTTTAGAGCTGGCGGATCATCCTCGTGTTGCCGAGGGTGTTGGGCTTGACGCGGGCCAGGTCCAGGAATTCGGCGATGCCCTCATCGGCGGAGCGCAGCAGCTCGGAGTAGACGGCGGGGTCCACGGCGCTTTGGTCAGCCATCACCGTGAAGCCGTTGCGGACGAAGAAGTCCACCTCAAAGGTCAGGCAGAACACGCGGCTGACGCCCAGCACCTCTGCATTCTCCAGCAGCCGGGCCACGAGCGCCCGGCCCACGCCGTGGCCGCGCCAGGAATCGGCCGTGGCAAGCGTGCGGATCTCGGCGAGGTCCTCCCACATCACGTGCAGCGCTCCGCAGCCAACAACCTGCCCGTCCACCTCCGCAATGAGGAATTCCTGGATGGACTCAAAATATGTGACCGACTCCTTGGAGATCAGGATGCGCCGCTCGGCCAGGGGCGCCACCAGTTCCTTGATGGCATGCACGTCCGAGGTGCGGGCGGGCCGAAGGACAATGGCGGAGGTGGCGGGTGCTGAAGTCACCTTTTCAGTCTATGGCTCCCCGGCCGCATTCTTGGCAGCGGGTGCGGGCGGCCGGCCGCCACGGGCAAGCCGGGCCAGCTGCCACCGGCCGTGCAGCAGGGACGCCGGCAGGATCAGGACCCAGGAATACATGGCCCACACGGGGCTGACGAAGGCCACCGGGATCGACAGCAGGAACACGACCCACACCGGATCCGTGCCGTGCAGGACCAGCCCGTACAGGGCGGGGTCCAGCCAGTCGGCCATGAGCCCGGCCTTGTTCGCGTGGGTCCACAGCCAACCAAGGCTCTGGAACGCGCCGGCGACGGTGAGTGCATACAGCACCGGCGGCCAGGGGCTTTGTCCGTTCGCCTGGAACAGCAGTGAGGTGGGCACGGGAAGGAAGACGACAAAGAACAGGCACACCAGGTTCAGGCCCTGCAGTCCGCTGTCATAGCGCTCGACGGCGGTGAACCTGCGGTGGTGGTTCATCCACAGCCTGCCTATCAGGACGAAGCTCAGGATAAAGGCGGCCAGGGGCCCCAACTGGCCCGCAAGCAGCGTTGCCAGCTCCTCCGCCGTGGTGTCCGGCGGCACGGCCGGGAGCTTCAGGTCAAGGACAAGCAGCGTCATGGCGATCGCAAACACGGCGTCGCTGAAGAACATTGTCCGGTCCGTCGCCGTGCCGGATTGCAGCCGGCGGGCCCGGACCAGAAGGGGATCGGCGGTGCGGTTCCGGAAGGGAAACATGTCCCCACACTAAGGCCGGAGGAGTCGGCGCGCCAGAACCGCGCACAAAAAAGCGGGGCGCACAACCTGTAAAGGTTGCGCGCCCCGCAGAGCCGGCCAGCCGGCGTCGAACGGTTACGCGGAGGCGGTGATGGCTTCCGGAATGTTCGGCTTGGCGGTGCCCACAAAGGTGAACTTTGCGTCATCGCCCTCGCCCTCAACGTCCACCGAGACGATGTCGCCGTCCTTCAGCTCGCCGAAGAGGATCTTCTCAGAGAGGTGGTCCTCGATCTCGCGCTGGATGGTGCGGCGCAGCGGCCGGGCACCCATGGCGGGGTCGTAGCCGCGGGTGGCGAGCAGGACCTTGGCGGCCGGAGTGAGCTCGATGCCCATGCCCTTGTCCGCCAGGCGGGTCTCAAGGCGTGCAACCATGAGGTCCACGATCTCGATAATCTCATCCTGCGTCAGCTGCGGGAACACCACGACGTCGTCAACACGGTTCAGGAACTCGGGGCGGAAGTGCTGCTTGAGCTCCTCCGAGACGCGTGCCTTCATGCGGTTGTAGCCGGTCTGGGTGTCCGTGCCGGACTGGAATCCTGTCGCGATCGACTTGGAGATGTCGCGGGTGCCCAGGTTGGTGGTCATGATGATGATGGTGTTCTTGAAGTCCACCACGCGGCCCTGGCTGTCGGTCAGGCGGCCGTCTTCCAGGATCTGCAGCAGCGAGTTGAAGAGGTCCGCGTGGGCCTTCTCAACTTCATCGAACAGGACCACGGAGAACGGACGGCGGCGCACCTTCTCGGTCAGCTGGCCACCCTCTTCGTAGCCCACGTAGCCTGGAGGGGCACCGAAGAGCCGCGAGACCGTGTGCTTCTCGGAGTACTCGGACATGTCCAAGGTGATGAGCGCGTCTTCGTCGCCGAAGAGGAACTCGGCCAGGGCCTTGGCCAGCTCGGTCTTGCCGACGCCGGTGGGGCCGGCGAAGATGAACGAGCCGCCGGGGCGCTTGGGATCCTTGAGTCCGGAACGGGTGCGGCGAATCGCCTGCGAAATGGACTTGATGGCTTCGTCCTGGCCCACCACGCGGCGGTGCAGTTCCTCTTCCATCTTCAGCAGTCGCGTGGACTCGGCCTCGGTCAGCTTGAAGACCGGGATGCCGGTGGAGTTCGCGAGGACTTCGGCGATGAGCTCGTCGTCGACCTCGGAAATCTCATCCATGCCGCCGGACTTCCACAGGCGCTCCTTTTCGGCGCGCGCGCTGATGAGCTTCTGCTCGTCGTCGCGCAGCGCTGCCGCGCCTTCGAAGTCCTGGGCGTCAATGGCGTCTTCCTTGCGCTTCTTGACTGCCGCAATTTCACCGTCCATTTCCTTCAGCTCCGGCGGGGCGGTCATGCGGCGGATGCGCAGGCGGGCGCCGGCCTCGTCGATCAGGTCGATGGCCTTGTCCGGCAGGAAGCGGTCGCTGATGTAGCGGTCCGCCAGCGTTGCGGCGGCAGCCAGGGCGCCGTCGGTGATGGAGACGCGGTGGTGCGCCTCGTAGCGGTCGCGCAGGCCCTTGAGGATCTCGATGGTCAGCGGAACCGTTGGCTCCTGCACCTGGATGGGCTGGAAGCGGCGCTCCAGCGCGGCGTCCTTCTCGATGTGCTTGCGGTACTCGTCCAGCGTGGTGGCGCCGATGGTCTGCAGCTCTCCGCGGGCCAGCATGGGCTTGAGGATCGAGGCGGCGTCGATGGCACCCTCGGCGGCACCGGCACCCACCAGGGTGTGGATTTCGTCGATGAAGAGGATGATGTCGCCGCGGGTGCGGATTTCCTTGAGGACCTTCTTCAGGCGCTCTTCGAAATCGCCTCGGTAGCGCGAGCCTGCCACGAGGGATCCCAGGTCAAGGGTGTAGAGCTGCTTGTCCTTGATGGTCTCCGGCACGTCGCCGCGCACAATGGCCTGGGCCAGGCCCTCGACGACGGCGGTCTTGCCCACGCCGGGCTCACCGATCAGGACGGGGTTGTTTTTGGTGCGGCGGGAGAGGATCTGCATGACGCGTTCCATCTCGTGCTCGCGCCCAATGACGGGGTCAAGCTTGTTTTCCCGGGCTGCCTGGGTCAGGTTGCGGCCAAACTGGTCCAGCACAACCGATCCGGCAGGGGTGCCTTCGGGCTGCTGGCCGCCGCTGGCGACGGGTTCCTTGCCCTGGTAACCGGAGAGCAGCTGGATGACCTGCTGGCGCACGCGGCCCAGGTCTGCACCCAGCTTCACCAGCACCTGCGCGGCAACGCCTTCGCCTTCACGGATCAGCCCGAGCAGGATGTGCTCAGTGCCGATGTAGTTGTGGCCCAGCTGCAGCGCCTCACGCAGTGAAAGTTCCAGGACTTTCTTGGCGCGCGGAGTGAACGGGATGTGCCCGCTGGGTGCCTGCTGGCCCTGTCCAATGATTTCCTGGACCTGTTCACGCACGCCGTCCAGCGAAATGTTCAAGGATTCAAGGGCCTTGGCGGCAACACCTTCACCCTCATGGATGAGGCCGAGCAGAATGTGCTCTGTGCCAATGTAATTGTGGTTGAGCATGCGGGCCTCTTCTTGGGCCAGCACAACAACGCGTCGGGCTCGGTCGGTAAATCGCTCAAACATTTCGCACACTCCTTTTACTGCGTACTTTGATGCTACGCAGTGCCGGGGTGCCGTGGGGGCTTGTTCGCCACAGGGGAAATAGCAAATCGCCGCCGGCGCCATTTCCGCAGGTGGTTAAAGCACGACGGCGGGACAGCCCCGTGTGGGGAGTCCCGCCGTCAAAGGTGCCAGCCGGGGCCGGGGCTGCTAGGCGTTGCCGCCCTGTGCCGCGTAGTAAGCTTCGCGGATTTCAGCCTGGATTCGGCCGCGCTCGTGGACGGTGTAGCCGTTGTCACGGGCCCATGCACGGATTTGCGCAACATCACTGTTGCCCTTGGGCGCTGCGACGGGGCCGCGGCCGCGGACTGCACGTCCGCCAACACGGCGGCCGGCGCCAACGTACTTGCTCAAAGCGTCCCGCAGGGCCTGTGCGTTGTCGGCGGAAAGATCAATCTCGTAATTGATACCATCGAGTCCGAAGTTGACGTTTTCGTCCGCCGGGCTCTGGTCGAGATCGTCAACGAGAGTGATGTGGATTTTCTGTGCCATGATTGATAATCGCCTCACATAGATTTGATGAATACTTCATGTCAAATTATGTAGGTAAAAGCCAGCCGCGTCAAAGGTTGCCTGCTAATGGGTCTCAGTTTTTAACTTCTCCACCTGCATCAGCTTCATGCTCTGCCTGGGAATATGCATCGCGCTCTGACTTATCCGCGTTGAATATAGCTTTCATGGCGAAGTAGAAAAGCACGCCCACACCAAGCGACGGCAGGATAACTGCAACATATTCCATATCTGTACTACTCCTGCTCTGGCTTCATCAGGGGGAAGAGAATGGCTTCACGAATGCCCACACCCGTAAACAGCATGACGAGCCGGTCAATGCCAAGGCCCAGCCCGCCCATGGGCGGGGCACCGTATTCCAGGGCGCGCAGGAAGTCTTCATCAAGCTGCATTGCCTCGGGATCGCCCGCGGCTGCTGCGAGGGACTGCTGGGTAAGCCGTTCGCGCTGAATGACGGGGTCAATGAGCTCGGAGAAGGCGGTTCCGGTTTCCCGGCCGTCGATAATCAGGTCCCACGCCTCAATGAGGTTGTCCTTGTCGCGGTGCGGGCGCGCCAGCGGCTGGGCCGACGGCGGATAGTCGCACACAAAGGTGGGCTGGATAAGTGTGGGTTCAACAATTTCGCCAAACAATTCGACGACGAGCTTCTCTGCATCCCATGCCGGGTCAACGCCGACGTCATGCTTTTGCGCAATGGTCCGCAATTCATCGGCAGACGTGTCCGGGGTGATTTCGCTGCCCACTGCATTGGAGAGTCCCTCGTATACGGGAAGCCACGGCCATTCGCCGTCGAGGTTGATTTCCCCGCGGTCGGTGGTAATAGTCCGAGACCCGGTTGCATCGGCTGCTGCAAGAATAATGCGCTGCATTGTTTGGGCCATGGTGAACTGGTCGCCGTAGGCCTCATATGCCTCAAGCATGGTGAATTCCGGGCTGTGCGTGGAATCGACGCCTTCGTTGCGGAAAATGCGGCCGACTTCAAAGACCTTGTCCATGCCGCCAACCACGGCGCGCTTGAGGTACAGCTCAATGGCAATGCGCAGCGTCATGGGCTGGTCAAAGGCATTCAGGTGTGTGTGGAAGGGGCGGGCGGAGGCGCCGCCGTGGATGAGCTGCAGGATGGGCGTTTCGAGCTCGATGTAGTCTTCGCCGTGCAGGGTGTCCCGGATGGCCTTGATGATGGCGGAGCGGGTGCGGACCTGCTCGCGGGCCTTGTCGCGGACGATCAGGTCCACATAGCGCTGGCGGACGCGCATTTCCTCTGAGAGTTCGGCATGCAGGACCGGCAGCGGCCGCAGTGCCTTGGACGCCATGGCCCATTCGGTGGCCATGACGGACAGCTCACCGGTGCGGGAGCTGATGACCTCGCCCTTGATGAACACGTGGTCGCCCAGGTCGACAAGGGACTTCCAGTCCGCAAGCGCCTCTTCGCCAACATTGGCAAGTGACAACATGATCTGCAGGCGGGCGCCCTCACCCGACTGAAGGGTGGCGAAGCACAGCTTGCCCTTGTTGCGCACGTACACGACGCGGGCACTGATGCCGACAATCTGCCCGGTGGTGGAGTCGGCTTCCAAATCGGGGTACTTGGCGCGGATTTCCTCGATGGTGTGGGTGCGCTCCACCCCCACCGGATAGGCCTGTTCGCCCCGTTCAAGCAATTTGGCGCGCTTGTCCATGCGGACCAGCATCTGCTCGGAGACGTCACTGGGTTCAGGGGTAAAGTTATTTTCTGCGCTCACGAGTTAATAGTTTAGATGGTGAATCTGTGTATACCCTACGTGCCGGCCGTGAGGCTCTCCCCGGCACCTTCCGCCCTTATTTGGGTCGCACGGATATTGGGGCGATTCGGCAGAAGCAAACACCCGCGGTGCACCACAACTGCGCACCCGATATTGATCTATGCGAGGGTTGAGCCGCGCACCACGAGGCTCGAATCCAGTGTGAGCGCTCCCCCTCCGGCGCCGCCGTCCATGAGTTCCAGCAGGCGGCGGCCGGCCAGCCGCCCCATCTCCAGTGCGGGCAGGTGGACGGTGGTGAGGCCCGGATTGGACGTCTCGGAATAGGGCAGGTCGTCAAAGCCGGTCACGGCAAGGGCCCGGGGAATTTCGACGCCGGCCACCCGCGCCTCCTGCAGCACTCCGTACGCCTGGGTGTCGGTGGCGCACACGACGGCGGTGGCCCCGCGGGCGGACAGGCCCGGCCAGGCCCGGGCAAATTCCATGGCAGCCGTGCCGACGTCGATGGTGGTGGCCTGCATGTCCACAACGTCCAGGCCCAGGCGCCCGGCCTCGGCGGCAAAGGCCTCGCGGCGCACGCGGAACGTCTCGGTTCCGGTGGTGCTGTCGAGGTAGGCGACTCTCCGGTGGCCCTGTTCGGCCAGGTGGGCGGCCAGCAGCCGCCCACCGCCGGCAATGTCAAAGTTAACCGACGGGGTTTCACTGGCGATGCCGGCCGCGTCGAGCAGCACGGTGGGTTCGGTGGCACGCAGTTCCGCCAGGAACCGGGCACTGGGGGCGTCGATCAGAAGCCCGGCGGGGCGCAGGGCCAGGAGGCGGCGGACGTCGGCGGGTTCGGGGGTCCGGCCGGCGTCGGTCACGGACAGCAGCAGTGCAAAGTCCTGGCCGATTTCCCGGCGCACGCCCGCGATCACGTTGGCGAAGAACGGGTTGGAGACGTCCGGGGCCACCATGATCACGATGTTGCTGCGGCCCTTGGCCAGGGAACTGCCGAGACCGTCCACCACATAGCCCAGCTCGGCCACCGCCTGCTCCACCTTGGCGATGTTCTCGGCGGACACGCGCCCGGCCGTCTTGCCGTTGGTCACGAGGGACACCGTGGCCGCCGATACCCCCGCCCGGGCTGCAACCATGGCAGCCGTGACGCGGGCAGGGCCGGCGCTGCGGGCCGGGGGTGCTGGTGGCTGTTGCATGGATCGATCGTACCGGCGCAGGGGGCGGACCCCGCAACCCCAATGGGTCAAGCGCTTGACGCAATTCACGTTAAGCGCTTGACGTCCTCCGCGGTGCGGTGCCAGAATAAGTTACCGTGCACCACCGGAATTCCCGGAGACGCCCCAACGACGTGGAGAAAACGTGAACATGGAACAGCTTTCCGCCCCCGCCAACGCCGCCCCGGTTGATGCCGGCGGGCCCCGCAAGATCATCCTTGACTGCGACCCCGGCCATGACGATGCCGTGGCCATGCTGCTGGCACACGGCAACCCCAACATCGAGCTTCTGGCCGTGACCACGGTGGTGGGCAACCAGACGCTGGAGAAGGTCACCCGCAACGCCCTGAGCGTGGGCACCATTGCCGGCATCACCGGCGTCCCCTTTGCCGCCGGCTGCGACCGCCCGCTGGTGCGCAACATCGAAACTGCTCCCGACATCCACGGCGATTCCGGCATGGACGGCCCGGAACAGCCCGAGTCGGCGATCGAGCTCGACCCGCGCCACGCCGTCGATCTCATCATTGAACTCATCATGTCCCACGAGCCCGGCACCATCACCCTGGTGCCCACGGCAGGCCTGACCAACATCGCCATGGCGGCCCGCAAGGAACCGCGGATCGTGGAGCGCGTGAAGGAAGTTGTCCTGATGGGCGGCGGCTACCACGTGGGCAACTGGAGCGCCGTGGCCGAATTCAACATCAAGATCGACCCGGAAGCGGCGCACATAGTGTTCAACGCCGGCTGGGAAGTTGTCATGGTGGGCCTTGACTTGACCCACCAGGCGCTGGCCACCCCCGAGGTGGTTGCCGCAATCGAGGCAGTGGGCACCAAGCCGGCCAAGTTCGTCATGGAACTCATGGAGTTCTTCACCCAGACCTACAAGGACGCCCAAGGCTTCGACTACCCGCCCGTCCATGACCCGTGCGCCGTCGCCTACGTCATTGACCCCACCGTCATGACCACGCAGAAGGTCCCCGTTGACATCGAGCTCACCGGCACATTGACCCTGGGCATGACTGTGGCCGACTTCCGCGCCCCCGCCCCCGCCGACTGCAAGACCAGCGTTGCCGTCACCCTGGACCACAAGAAGTTCTGGAACATGGTCACCGATGCCCTCGTGAACATTGGCGAGGTCGAGGCGTGAGCTTTTCCGCAGTAAAAACCGTCAGGGGCGGCAACATCACCGCCCTCATGGTGGCCCTGCTGGCCGCCTGTGTCGCCTTCCAGCTCAACGCCTCAATGCTCAGCCCCGCCCTGGTCACGATGGGCGAGGAACTCAACGCCAGCCAGGCCGCAATCGGCCTCTCGCAGACCTGGTTCTTCACCGCTGCAGCAGTCTTCTCCCTGTTCCTGCCGCGCCTGAGCGACATCATCGGGCGCAAGAAGGTGCTGCTGGGCATGATGATCCTGATGGGCGTCGGCTCGGTCATCTCCGCCATGGCTCCGGACATCACCTGGCTCTTCATCGGCCGCATCATCCAGGGCGTCAGCGGGCCCACCGTGCCGCTGGCCCTGATCATGCTCCGCTCGGCCGTGAAGGACCCCAAGCGCTACGGCGCCCTCATGGGCCTGATCACCGCCGTCAACGGCGGCATCGCCGGCATTGACTCCTTCGTGGGCGGCTACTTCGCCGAGCACTTCGGCTTCCGCAGCATCTTCTGGCTCATGGTTGTCATCGCCGCCATTGCAGTGCTGCTGATCGTGCTGCTCGCCGGGGAAAGCAAGCCCGGCGAAGGCACCCGGATGGACTGGCTGGGCGTATTCTTCATCGTCATCGCGGTCGGCGCCCTGCTGACCGCCCTGAACGAGGCAACCAAGCTGGTGGGCGGCATCACGACCGCCCCGCTGGTGACCTCGCTGGGACTGGCGGTGCTCGCCGTCGTCGCCTTCATGGCATTCTGGGCCGTGGAGAAGCGCTCCGCACAACCCATGGTGGAAATTGTGCACCTGCGCAACCGCTCCACATGGGCCCCGCTGCTGACCACCACGCTGACCATGACGGGCATCTTCGCCGTCATCAACGGCATCGTCCCGGCGTTTGTGCAGGCGGCCGACCCCGGCTTCGGCATCGGCGCCACCCAGATGAGCCTGCTCATCCTGACCCCGTACGCACTGCTCGGCTGGCTGTTCGGCCCCATCACGGGGCGCCTGGCCCCGGTCTTCGGCTACACGAAGATGCTGCGGATCGGCCTCCTCGGGAGCATTGCG
The DNA here is from genome assembly GCF_017876675.1 of Arthrobacter stackebrandtii. Lineage (NCBI taxonomy): Bacteria > Bacillati > Actinomycetota > Actinomycetes > Micrococcales > Micrococcaceae > Arthrobacter > Arthrobacter stackebrandtii. The sequence continues at coordinate 1,991,070 of NZ_JAGIOI010000001.1, read as the reverse complement.
GCACTGGCCATCATCGGCTTCCTGGGCCTGAACAGCCTGGGCTGGATGATCACGGGCACGGTGCTGCTGGGCATCATGTACGCAGGTACAGTGAACATCATGCTCAACGGCCTTGGCGTGGTCCTCTCCCCCGAGGGCAACCCCGGTTTCCTGCCCGGCATGAACGCGGGCGCCTTCAACCTGGGCGCCGGGCTGAGCTTCCTGGTGCTTCCGGCCATCCTGGTTGCGACCGCTCCGCTCGGGGCGCACGCCTCCTACCTGACCGTTGTCATCGTGGCCCTGGCCGTCACGGGCGCCGCATTCGCCGCGTCCCTGCTTGTCCCCAAACCCGTCAACGCGGAGGTTGCCCCATGAGCAGGATTGTTGTTGCCGGCTCGCTCAACGCGGACCTGACCATCTACTGTGAACGCCTGCCAAGCCCCGGTGAGACCGTCCACGGGAACGACTTCGCCGTCAACCCCGGCGGCAAGAGCGCCAACCAGGCCGTTGCGGCGGCCCGCCTCGGCGGCCAGGTGACCCTGCTCGGCGCCGTGGGCGCGGACCCCAACGGCGACATGCTCGTGGCCTCAACCGCGGGTGCCGGCGTGGACGTCAGCCACGTGGCGCGCGTGTCCCGGCCCACCGGCGTCGCCGTGATTTCCGTGGACACCGCGGGCGAAAACAGCATCATCATCTCCGCCGGCGCCAATGCCACCCTCGCCCCGGAACACATGGACCCGGCGCTGTTTGCCGGCGCCTCCGTGGTCAGCCTGTGCCTTGAGGTCTCCCTCGACACGGTCCAGGCCGCCGCACAGGCCGGGCACGACGCCGGAGCAACAGTTCTGCTGAACCTCTCGCCCTTTGCGCCGGTTGCGCAGGAGCTGGCGCGGCTGACAGATGTCCTGCTGGTCAATGCACATGAGGGTTCGCAGTTCCTGGGCGGCTATGACATGCCGGCCGCCGACGCCCCCGCCAACGCCTGGCACGGGGCGCTGGAGGAGTTTGTGCGGCACGGACTGAACAAGGTGCTGCTGACCCTGGGCGCCGACGGCTCCGTGGTGCTCGACGCCACGAACTCCGCCGCGCCCGTGGTGCGGATTGCCCCGACCGTTGTCCAGGCCGTGGACACCACAGGCGCCGGCGACGCCTTCACCGGTGCGGTGGCCGCCCGGCTGGCCGCCGGTGACTCCCTGGTTGACGCCGCCCGCTACGCGTCCGTCGCGGCAGCACTTGCGGCAACGAAGAAGGGCACCCAGGCGGCATACCCGTCCTCCGGCGAGGTGGCCGCGCGCCTGTAGCACCCTGCCGCGGTCCCACACGGCCCCGGCTCGACCCGCTCGCGACCCAGCGCGACCCAGCGCGACCCACTCGGCAAAGAATGACGCCGATCCGGCTTTCTGATCCCGGAATCCCGGTGGCACAAGGCGGGATCGGCGTCATTTTTGCTCTCAGGAGCCCGATGTTGCAGATTTATCCGAGGGGTATGTTGTTGATCAGCCGGACCCGGCAGGCGGTGCCGTCACGGGTGCTGTGGCAGCCCAGCCGTAGGTCCATCTCGGTCATTGAAGCAGCCGATAATGCGCAACTCCCCGTCGAAGCAGCAGAAGTTGCGAAATTCCCCGTCGAAGCAGCAGGTCATGCGATGAAATCAGTCAATCCATCGCATTATCTGCTGCTTCAACGCGGCGAATCGCAGGTGCTGCTGCTTAGATTCCCGGTGCGCTCAAAATTGTGCACCCACTGCGCCCTGATCTCAGGAGCCCAGCGGCATGTTGTCGATCAGCCGGACGGGGCCCACTTTGGCGGCAATGAGCGCCAGCGCCTCGCCCGTGAAGGGGGTGTCCTGGCAGTTCTCGGCGCGCACGGCGAGGGTCTGCGGGTCCACCACTTCGAGGTAGTCCAGCTCCACGCCCGGGGCGCTGCGCACAAGCTCCTCGGCGGATGCAATGTCGAGGGGTTCGTGGGCGTCGGCCCGGCGCTTGAGCAGGCGCAGCGCCCGCGAGAGGACCAGCGCCGAGTCGCGTTCCTCCTCCGAGAGGAAGCGGTTGCGGCTCGACGAGGCCAGGCCGTCCTCGTCCCGCACGGTGGGAACGGCCACGATGTCCACGGGGAAGTTCAGGTCCGCGGCCATGGTGCGCACCAGGGCCAGCTGCTGGGCGTCCTTCTGCCCGAAATAGGCGCGGTAGGCCGGGCGTCCGGCGGCATCCGGGGCGGCCAGGCCAACACTCGGCAACCCCACGTGCAGCAGCTTGGACACCACGGTCAGGGCGCCGTCAAAGTGGCCGGGCCGCGAGGCGCCCTCGTACAGCTCCCCCAGTTTTCCTGCCGTGATGCGCACGGCGGGCTCGCCGTTCGGATACATCTCCGCCACCGAGGGCGCAAACATGAAGTCGACGCCGGCCTCCTCCAGGAGTGCCAGGTCCGCTTCCGTGGTGCGCGGGTACCGGTCGAGGTCGGCAGGGTCGCCAAACTGCAGCGGGTTGACGAACACGGTGGCCACCACCACGGAGTTCTCGGCCACGGCGGCCCGCGCCAGAGTGGCATGCCCGTGGTGCAGGGCGCCCATGGTGGGGACCAGGCCGAGGGTTCCGGGCAGCACGTCCGTGCCCGCGCGGCCCACCAGGTGCGCCTGCCCCGCCCGCGCCTGCAGCAGCATAGACGCCTTCGCCTGCAATTCCGCAATGGTGCCGACAAGTTCAATGCCCATGGTCTCTACCCACTTTCACTCCTGCACGCACCGGGCCTTGGCCCAATGCTGTGCGCGTCCACATCTGCACGCATCGAACCTTGGCCCAATGCCGTGCATTCCACTCCTGCACATCTTTAATACGTCACGACGCCTGCGCCCGGCAAGTGCCCGCCCGCACGCCGCCCGCCGTCTCCCGGCGGGCCACCATCCTAGCTGCCGCCAGCCCCGGTGCCGGGTTCGCCGTCGGGCATCAGGGCCGCCTGGACGGCCAGGTACGCCTCCGCGGACAGCAGCCGGCGGCGGGCCGCGCGCGTGGCGGTGGCCCCGGACATGGCCAGGTAGGCGTCGATGATGTCGCCGGCTCCGGTGTCCAGGGCGTGCTCGCGCAGGGCTTCCGCATGCGCCGCGACGGTGCCGGCATCGCCCCGGGCGACCGGGCCGGTGAGCGCGGACTCGCCCGCGGTGAGCGCGTTCTCCAGCGATGCGCGCAGCAGCGGTCCCAGCAGCTGGTTGGGGGCCTCGACGCCGATGTCGCCCAGGATCTGCGCCGCCTGCGCCACAAGCGTGACCATGTGGTTCGCAGAATGTGCCAGGGCTGCATGGTAGAGGACGCGGTCGGCCTCGGCGATGACCACGGGCTCGGCGCCCATCTCCACGACGAGGGCCTGGGCGATGGGCAGCATGGCGGGCTCGGCAGTGACACCGAAGCTGGCGTCCGTGAGCCGGGACAGGTCCAGGCTCATGCCGGTGAACGTCATGGCCGGGTGCAGGGCGAGCGGGATGCCGCCGGCGGCCTTGACCGGGGCCAGCACGCCTATGCCGAAGCGCCCGGAGGTGTGCGCCACCAACTGGCCCACCTGCCAGGCGTTCATGGCGGCCAGGCCCGTGACAAGGCCGGGAAGGGCGTCGTCAGGGACGGCGAGAAGCACCAGTTCGGAGCGCTCCACAATGTCGGCCACCTCAAGGACGGGGACGCCGGGAAGCAGGAGTTCGGCACGGTCTTTCGAGGCGTCGGAGACGGCGGAAACCCCGACGACGGCGTGCCCGGCACCGCGCAGAGCCGCGCCCAGGACGGCGCCCACCTTCCCGGCGCCAATGATGCCAATGCCGAGGCGGCCCGGCTTAATCGCCATGGTGGTTCTCCTTCAGTGGTTGGTGCGCCGCAGCTGCGGGTTCCGGGCTGGGCGTCGCCGGGGCGTCCGGTGCAGGGGGCGCCGGGGGCTCGTCCTGCGAGAGCCATTTTTCCTTGCGGTGGAGGCGCCGGGCCGTTGCTGCGCGGAAGGCCTGTTGGTCAAACAGGGCCAGCGCATTGGCCGTGGACATGTGCCGCACCAGGGGGTGGATGGGGCCCACGGTGGAGTGCAGTTCAAAGTTGGCCAGGCCCAGTGCCTTCATGATGGGGCCCTGCCGCAGGGCAAGCGACTGGGTCCGCTCGTGCGGGACAACCTGGAGCCTTCGGAAGACCAGGCCATGGCGGCACAGCAGGGCTGTGTCCGTGGCCCGGTAGGCACTGCGGCGCCAGGTCAGCGGGTCGATCCACCGCGCCTGCCGCGGCGAGTGCACAAAGCCGTGGGCGTCCGCAGGCCCCTTGAGCCCTGCCGTGAACACCTCAAACGGGTTCTCCACGCCGGGGTTGGGGAAGACCAGGCCCAGAACGGTCATGACCTCGTCGAGGGTGCCGACCGGCAGCAGCACGGTGCGGGTTCCGTTGTCCGAACTGTCTGAACCGTAGCCGGCCACATTGACCCGCACCTTGTACCAACCCAGCGGCCGCCACATGGGCCCCTGGCTGATGTCCACGGCCTGCACGCGGCCGGGTGGAATGGTCTGGGAGCGGGTTTCCAGCATGCCGTAGTGCAGCCGCACACCGTCCGGGGACACCGCGATCCGGAAGTTGAAGTCGGTGGTGACGGACTGCCAGTAACTGGCAAAGATGCCGATGAAGAAGGGTACGGCGGCCACCATCACTGCCCATTCCCCCGTCCAGATCCATGCCACTGCCGCGCCCGCAATGACCAGCAGCGCAAACACGGAGGTGCCGCTGAAAATTGCGGCCGCAAAGATTCGCGCGGGCGGCAGCGCCAGGGCGTGCACCTCCGGAGCTTCCTGCACTTCCGTCGGCGCGTCCGGATCAACGTGGACGCCGGCGGCCCGGGCCAGGATGGCGGCCCGCAGGCGCTTGGCCTCCCGAAGCTTCAGGAAGGACAATTTCAGGGCCGACTTGCCGCCGTCGGCCACCTCAAACTTCAGCTCAGCCAGGCCAAACGCGCGCGCCAGCAGCGGCTGCACCACGTCAATGGCCTGCACCCTGTCGATCCGGGCCCGCCTCTGCTGGCGGAAAATCACCCCGGAGTTGATGTGCACGTGCTCGTCTGTGACCTGGTAGCGGGTGAAGCGCCATTGCAGGAAGAAGGCGATGCTGAATACCAGGACGGCGACACCCGTCACCGCGAACAGGACCCGCAATTCGGCCAGGTCCGGGCCCTTCACGCCGATGCCGTTGTCAGTGGCGTAGAACAGCTCCTCGAGGGAGTTTCGGCCAAGGACAAACACGATCGCGGCAACGGCAACCCAGCCTCGGACCAGCGGGGAAATGGGATGGACCCGGTGCCAGATGTCCACGGGGTCGGTGGTCAGGGCGGGCTCTTCACCCACCAGGTTCCCGCTCACAGCCCGGCCAATTTTGCCTCACCGCGGGAGGACAGCTGCTCGCGCAGTCGTGATGCCTCCGACGCCGGCAGCCCCCGGAGCAGTGCGTTGGTGCCCGGCGAGGCGGTGTGCAGGTGAATGGTGCTCAGCCCCAGCATGCGCTCCAGCGGGCCCATGGAAACGTCAACATATTGCATGCGCCCGTAGGGGACCACCATGACCTTGTGGAACATGATGCCGCTGCGCAGGAGGAGGTCCTCGTCGCGTTCGGCGTACCCCATGGCGCGCACCTGGCGCGGGACGATGGCCATCTCCCAAACCGTGACCACCACGACGGCGGCCGGCAGCAGCCAGGCGAGCCATGCGGGGTAGCCTTCCCACACGCCCACCAGCATCAGGACGAGCGGGATGGCCGTGAGTGCGGCAATCACCAGGCCTGTCAGGCCGCGCTCGATCAACCGGGCGGTGATGAGGTTTTCTGAAACCGGCAGGAAATCCACGCCGGCGGGGTCGATGGGACTGCGGTGTGCCTTAGGCAAATTCTTCCTCCCCGCGGCCCTCGTGCTTGGGCCGGGTTTTCGCTGCCGGATCATTGTCCTCCGGCGGCAGCTTGCAGAACCGTTCAACCATGACGCCTACTGCCACCATGACCAGCCCGCCGGCCAGAAGTGCCACGATCTGCCAAATGACGGCAAGGTCTGCGCGCATGGCGACGGTGGGGAGCTGGTCCAGCATAATGCCGGCATGCCAGCCAAACAGCACTGCCCCTGCATAGGCGCACGCCTGGGCAAGCACCACGGTGCGGGCGGCCAGCAGCGGGTCGAGGTGTTTGTTCCGGTTGCCGTCGCGCCAGCGGCGGACCTTCAACCCGAGGATCAGGCACACAACAACGATCAAGCCCATGGTGATCAGCGAACTCAGGGGCAGGACGGGCAGGGCCATGCTGGCCCTGGAGGTCAGTTCGGTGACCAGCCATCCGACCGCCGCCGTGACCACGGCCACGGCCACCAGCCATGCAGGCCTGATGGTCCGCATCGTGTTACTCATTGCTGCCTCATCGCTTTGCCGGGAACTACATATTTAACCGTACTGGGTTTTTGCAGGAATGCACTGGCCCCGGCGCGCCAAAGTTGCTGTGCGCGGTCCGCGGCCGGAATTCGGGGCGCTAGGGCTCCTGGCCCTGCGGCACATCCTGCACGTGGGCAATGCCTGCCATGTCCGGTGCCGCCGCCGCAAGGGCGGCAACCGACTCCCCGGCCAGGGTTGCCTGCGGGTCCATGAGCGACCACGGGTAAAGCACAAAGGCCCGCCCGGCCGCCCGCGGGTGCGGCAGCGTCAGCACGGGGTCCGCGCTTGTCACGGAGCCGTAGCTGATGATGTCCACGTCCAGGGTGCGGGCACCCCAGCGCACCTCCCGGGTGCGGTGGTGCGCCAGTTCCACGGCCTGGCAGTGGGCCAGCAGGTCCAGGGGCTCCAGAGTGGTCTCGACCGCGATGACCATGTTCAGGAAGTCCGGCTGCCCGGGTGGCCCGCCAACGGGCTTGGTGGTCACCACGGGAGAGACGTTGAGCAGGCGCACCTCGGGCCGGTCCACCAGGTCTGCGACGGCACCTTGCAGCGTGCCCTCGCGCTCGCCCAGGTTGCTGCCCAGCGCCAGGACGGCCCGGACGTGTGGCTGCGGGGCAGTCATGCCGGCACTGCTTCCCCGGCGGCGCTGCGGCTGCGGAACACGGTGATGGCGACGTCGCCAAACGGCACCTGGATGGGCGCCTTGGGCTTGTGGACGGTGACCTCGACGGCGTCGAGCACCGGGAAGTCCGCCAGCAGCTTCTCCGCGATGCGGGTGCTGAGCGTCTCGATGAGGTCGTGCGGGTCGCCGGTCACCAGGGCCACAATGGCCTCGGCCACGGCGCCGTAGTCCGCGGTCTTGGAGAGGTCGTCCGTTGCGGCCGCGGCGGCGATGTCCAGGTGCAGCACCACGTCGGTGATGAACGGCTGCCCGTCGCGCTTTTCGTGGTCAAAGACGCCGTGGTAGCCGATGGCGGTGACGCCCTTGAGCGTGATGGTGTCGGGGCGCGTCACTGTGCGTCCCGGGCCTGTCCGGCAGCGGCCAGCCGTGCGTCGCGGCTCTTCCGCCCGGCCCGCAGGCGTGCGGCGACCTTGGCGGCGTCAAGGCTGGCGCCGACGTCGTGCACGCGGACGCCCCAAATGCCCTGCGCACCGGCGAGGGCGGAGGTGGCGGAGGTGGCGTCGTCGCGCTCCTTGGGGGCGGCGGCCTTACCTGCACTGGTCAGCAGCGAGCCGAGGAAGCGCTTGCGGGAGGTGCCCACCAGGATCTTGTTGCCCATTTCTGCCACGCGGTCCAGGTTGGCCAGCAGTTCCCAGTTCTGCTCGGCGTTCTTGGAGAAGCCGATGCCCGGGTCCAGGATCAGGTTTTCGGCCTTGACGCCGGCCGCGTAGAAACGTTCGCGGATCTCGCCGAGTTCGGCGACGACGTCCTCCACCACGTCCGTGTATTGCGTGAGGGAGTCCATGTGGCGGGAGTCGCCGCGGCTGTGCATGAGCACATAGGGGACCTGGCGCTTGGCGATGAGCGTGATCATGTCCTCGTGGACGTTGGCGCCGGAGACGTCGTTGATGAGCCCGGCACCTGCGTCGAGCGCCAGTTCGGCCGTGGAGGCGTGGCGGGTGTCCACGCTGACCAGCGCGCCGGCCTTGGCCAGGGTGGCGATGACGGGCAGGATCCGTGCCTGCTCCTCGGCCTCGTCCACGTCCTCGGCGCCGGGCCGGGTGGATTCGCCGCCGACGTCGATGATGTCGGCACCGCCGTAGTACATGCGCAGGCCGTGGGCGATGGCGGTTTCGGTGGAGTTGTAGTCGCCGCCGTCGCTGAAGGAGTCAGGGGTGCAGTTCAGGATTCCCATGACCACCATGCGGTCCGTGGGAAGGGAGGCAAAGGTGGTCATTGACTTGCGTGCGCGGAGCACGGGCAGGGGCGAGGTGGCCGGGCCCGTGCCGGGTGCGGCTGCGAGGGAATCCATGGTGTATCTAGTTACCTTCCGAGAATCAGGCTCATGGCTTCGGCCCGGGTGGCGGGCTCGTGAAGCAGGCCGCGGACAGCACTGGTGACTGTCTTGGCCCCTGGCTTGCGCACGCCACGCATGGACATGCACATGTGTTCACACTCGACAACGACAATGGCGCCGCGAGGTTTGAGATGTTCGATCAGCGCGTCGGCGATCTGGCTGGTGAGCCGTTCCTGGACCTGGGGGCGCTTGGCGAAAATGTCCACGAGGCGGGCCAGCTTGCTCAGCCCTGTCACCCGGCCGTCCGACGACGGGATGTAGCCCACGTGCGCACTGCCGTGGAACGGGACAAGGTGGTGTTCACAGGTGGAGTAGAACGGGATGTCCTTGACGAGCACCATTTCCTCGTGGGCGATGTCAAAGGTGGTGCCCAAAACATCGGCCGGGTCCTGGTGCAGGCCTGCGAAGACTTCGCCGTAGGCCTTGGCCACCCGCTTGGGCGTGTCCAGCAGTCCGCTGCGTTCCGGGTCCTCGCCGATGGCCAGCAGGATCTCACGGACGGCGGCCTCGATGCGGGGCAGGTCCACCTTGTGTCCGTCGCCTGCCCCGGCGGCACCAGGGGTGCCGCCGGGCGCGAAGCCGGGTTCGTCGTCGTAATCAGTCACGGAAGTGATCCTATCGCGGGGACGCTACTGGCCGGGCAGTTCCGGGGCGTCGCCCTTGCCCAGGTCGATGCCGGGCTTGCTGGCGGGGGCGTCAACCTCCCCGTCCAGGTTGGCGTTGGCCAGCTGGTCCTGGGGTGAGACGGTGGAGGGGTCCGGGGCGCCGGCGGCCTGTGCCTCGAGGCGCTCCTTCTCCGTGACGACGGGGGGCAGGTCCGAGACGGGGCGGGAGTCCTTGGACAGCCACACCTTGCGCTGGGCCGGCTTGCGAAGGTCGGTGAAGATCTCGGCAATCTCGGCCTGGTTCAGGGTCTCGCGTTCCAGCAGTTCCAGGGCCAGCCGGTCCAGGACGTCGCGGTTCATGATGAGCGCCTCGTAGGCGTCGTCATGGGCCTGGTCGATGAGCTTGCGGACTTCCTCATCCACCACGGAGGCGACGGCTTCGGAGTAGTCGCGGTCGTGGCCGGCGCTGCCGCCCAGGAAGGGCTCGCCGGCTGCCTGGCCCAGCTTCACGGCGCCGATGCGCTCGCTCATGCCGTACTGGGTGACCATGGCGCGGGCCGTGGCCGTTGCCTTTTCAATGTCATTGGAGGCGCCGGTGGAGGGGTCGTGGAACACGATTTCCTCGGCGACGCGCCCGCCCATGGCGTACGCCATCTGATCCAGCAGTTCGTTGCGGGTGATCGAGTACTTGTCGTCCTCGGGGACCACCATGGTGTAGCCCAGGGCGCGGCCGCGGGGCAGGATGGTGATCTTGGTGACCGGGGCCGTGTTGTGCATGGCCGCGGCAACCAGGGCGTGGCCGCCTTCGTGGTACGCGGTGATCTTGCGCTCGAGTTCCTTCATGACGCGGGTGCGCTTCTGCGGGCCGGCCATGACGCGGTCGATGGACTCGTCCAGGGCGCGGTCATCGATCAGCTGCGCGTTGGAGCGGGCGGTCAGCAGGGCGGCCTCGTTCAGGACGTTGGCGAGGTCGGCACCCGTGTAGCCGGGCGTCTTCTTGGCGACGGCGTTCAGGTCCACGCCGGGCGCCATGGGCTTGCCCTTGGCGTGCACCTTCAGGATCCGTTCGCGGCCCAGGCGGTCCGGGGCCTCGACGGGGATCTGCCGGTCGAAGCGGCCGGGGCGCAGCAGGGCCGGGTCCAGGACGTCGGGCCGGTTGGTGGCGGCGATCAGGATGACGTTGGTCTTGACGTCAAAGCCGTCCATTTCCACGAGCAGCTGGTTGAGGGTCTGCTCGCGCTCGTCGTTGCCTCCGCCGATTCCGGCGCCGCGGTGGCGGCCCACGGCGTCGATCTCGTCAACGAAGATGATGGCCGGGGAGTTGGCCTTGGCCTGCTCGAACAGGTCGCGGACACGGGAGGCGCCCACGCCGACGAACATTTCAACAAAGTCGGAGCCGGAGATGGAGTAGAACGGCACGCCGGCCTCGCCTGCGACGGCGCGGGCCAGCAGGGTCTTGCCGGTGCCGGGAGGGCCGTAGAGCAGAACGCCCTTGGGGATCTTGGCACCCACGGCCGTGAACTTGTCCGGGCTCTGCAGGAAGTCCTTGATCTCGTGGAGCTCCTCCACGGCCTCGTCGGCACCTGCCACGTCGCTGAAGGTGACCTGCGGGTGGTCCTTGGTGAGCAGCTTGGCCTTGGACTTGCCGAACTGCATGACCTTGGAGCCGCCGCCCTGCATGCGGGAGAACAGGAACCAGAAGATCAGCCCGATCAGGACAAACGGGATCAGCAGCGAGAGCATGCTGGACCAGAAGTTGTTGGTGGCCGGCTGGTCGTCGAAGGACTTCAACTGTGCGTTGTCGATGATTTCCGGCAGTGTGGTTGCACGGTAGGCGCCGTAGTAGAACTGGACGTTCTTGCCGGCCTTCACGCCGTCGGCCGTGGTGTAGTCGTCCTTGAGGACCATGTCCACGCGGCCTTCGGAGCCGAAGACCTTGACCGAGACGGCCTTGTCGTTCTGGAGCAGGCCCAGGGCCTCGGAAGTGCCGATGCGGGTCTGCCCGGTGCCCGTCAGGGTGAAGAGCGCAGCACCAATGAGCACCACCACCACAACGATCCAGACAAATGGACCCTTGAAGAGTTTCTTAACTTTCATGTGTTCGAGGCCAGGCCTCGTCCCTCCCGCTCAACCAATTCGTGCTCGTCCCGGACGCGTCCGCCACGTCCCCAAGTACTAGCTTTACACCGTTCGCCTTAGTACACGTACAGCAGGGGCCATTAGTTCCCTGAGGGCATAACGAATTGCCCTGTGCGGGCAAAAAAGACGGCGTTTGCGGGTTCGGACACCGGCATGCCTGTGTCCGAACCCGCAAACGCCGTCCGAAAACGCCTGAGCGCCGTTTACTCGTAAACGTGCGGGGACAGGGTGCCGATGAAGTCGAGGTTGCGGTACTTCTCGGCGAAGTCCAGGCCGTAGCCCACAACAAATTCGTTGGGGATCTCGTAGCCGACGTACTTCACGTCAATCTCAACCTTGGCGGCGGCGGGCTTGCGCAGCAGCGTGCAGATTTCCACCGATGCCGGACCGCGGGACATGAGGTTCGCGCGCAGCCAGGACAGGGTCAGGCCGGAGTCGATGATGTCCTCAACGATGAGCACGTGCTTGCCCATGAGGTCGGTCTCGAGGTCCTTCAGGATCCGGACAACGCCGGAGGACTGGGTGCCCGAGCCGTAGGAGGAGACAGCCATCCAGTCCATGGTTACGTGGCTGTGGAGTGCCCGGGACAGGTCGGCCATGACCATGACGGCGCCCTTGAGGACACCCACCAGCAGGACATCGCGGCCCTGGTAGTCGGCATCAATCTGCGCAGCCAGTTCGGCGACGCGTGTTTGGATTTGCTCCTTGGTGTACAGAACATGCTTCAGGTCGGCTGCGACGTCTTGTGAATCCACCCATGGCTCCTGGTTGTGAAGGTTGTAGTACTTTTTTGGCGCTTATGTGTTGCGTCTAAGGACAAGCTTCCCATAGCCGGGCCCCTCGTGGGGACCTGCCTGGTTCCGGGATTGGCGGTAGACCGCGACCTTGCCCGCCAGTTGCACCGGTCCGGCCGAGCCCTCCCGGGCCAGCAGTTTCTCCGCTGCAGCCAGCCGTTCAAGGCTTGGCTGCACCCCGCCAAGTTCGACGGCGGCCAGCGCCAACACCCTCATCCTCAGGGCCGGGGCCAGTCCCCGAAGCGCCGCTTCCGGGAGCCAAATTTGGCCAAGGTCACCTTTTTCGCCCGTGTTTTCGGCACCCGCCGCGCCGGCGGCACCGCCGCGTTCGGCCAGTTTGCCGTATTCCGCGGCGGCCAGTTCGTCCAGGAAGTCCGCGTCCCGGCCCAGGATTCCGGCCGAGCGTGCCAGGGATTCGGCGATGCCCGGGCCCAGTTCATCCTGCAGGAACGGGATGACCCCGTGGCGCACCCGGACCCGCAGGTAGGCGGGGTCCTGGTTGGCGGGGTCGTGCCACGGCTGAAGCTCCAGTGCGTCGCAAATCTCCAGGGTTTCCTCCCGGCGCAGGCCCAGGAACGGGCGCAGGTAGATTCCGCGGCGTTCGCGCATGCCGGCCAGGGAGCGGGTTCCCGAGCCGCGGGCCAGCCCCAGCAGAACCGATTCGGCCTGGTCGTCGAGGGTGTGGCCCAGCAGGACGTTGCTGGCGCCCACCTCGAGCGCGGCCGCCTCAAGTGCCCCGAAGCGGGCGGCGCGGGCCGCAGCTTCCGGGCCAACGCCGTCGTAATCCAGCTCGACCGTGCGGACCAGGACCGGGTCCAGTCCCAGCTCCCGCAACTGGGCGGCCGTGTTGCGGGCCACCTCTGCACTGCCGTCCTGCATCTGGTGGTCCACCACGACGGCGCCCACCCGCACCTCGCCGCGCCGGGCGAAAAACGCGCACACGGCGGCCAGGGCGAGGGAGTCGGGGCCGCCGCTGCAGCCCACCAGGATGAGCGGGGGGTTTTCCACCACGCGGTTTTTCCCGGTCGTTTTCAGGCCGAGGAGGGCCCCGACCATGGCGCGGGCCTTGCCCACGGTGGGGTCGAGGCGGCGGCGCACGGGGCGGCTGTCCGGCGCCATCTAGAGGCCCATCCGCTCAACCCAGAGGCGCGCGTCATGGATTTCCGGCTCGGTGGGCAGGTTCTCGGCCCGGGTCCAGACATTGTTGAAGCCGTCCATGCCGGCGATGTCCACCACCTGGCGGACGAACTTGGCACCGTCGCTGTACTGGCGCATTTTCGCGTCCAGGCCCATGAGATTGCGGATGAATTTCTCAATCATGCCGCGCTCCCTGCCCCGGTTGTTGAAGCGCTGGCGAATGGTGCGCACGGTGGGGACGATCCGCTGGTCGACCCCGTCCATGACCACGTTGGCGTGGCCTTCGAGCAGGCTCATGACGGCGGTCAGGTGGGACAGTGAGGCCTTCTGCTCCGGATTTTGCAGCAGGTCCAGGACGCTGCCGCGCCCCTGCTCCGCGGCTGCGCCTGGCTCCGCCGGCTTGCTCCGCTTGGTGCCAAGTTCCCTGGCGGACTGCAGCAGGCGTTCGCCGAAGTTCTCGGAGTCTCCCACCAGCAGCGTGCCCAGCTTTTCAATCTCGCCGAGCATGTGGTGGCGCAGCCACGGGGCCGCGGCAAACTGCACGCGGTGGGTTTGCTCGTGCAGGCAGACCCAGAGGCGGAAGTCGGAGGGGTCCACCTTGAGTTCGCGCTCCACCGTGATGATGTTCGGGGCCACCAGCAGCAGGCGCCCGCCGGACGCCTGCGCCCTGGCGGAGGCCCTGGGCGCCAGTGCGGCAAAGGGGTCGTACTGGCCCAGCACCTTGCTGGAGAGGAATGCCAGCGCACCCCCCAGCTGGGCGCCCGTGACGGTGGCGCTGACTGTCGCGGCCGAACCGCCCGGGGACTTCTCGGCGGTTTCGGCGGCCTTGGCAGCCAGGGCGCGCAGCACCGGGTCCATCATGACGGAAAAGCTTTGTGTGTTGGCCCGGGCCCACGACGCGCGGTCCACGACGAGCACCTCGGAGTCATGCAAATCCCGGGCGGCCTCCAGCTGGCTGATTTCATGCACGTGCGGCACGGACTTCTCCGCCATGCGGCGAAGGTTGTCCACGGCGGAGGAAATTTCCGACCCGCTCAGGTCCGGGCCGGCCGGCGCCAGGGTGGCCGCTGTTTTTGCGGCCAGCTCCCAATTGACAAGTGATTTCGGAGCTGGGGCGGCGGCGGGGCGTTTCTGCGGGCTCATGGTTCCATCAGATCACAATTCCGGCGCCGCGGGCAGCAGACCCTTCACAGCTGGCGCACAGCCAGGATCTGGCCCCGGCATGGCAACGGCGGACACACTGGAGTCACAGCCACTGCCCATCGCTGCCGCCCGGGTCCGTGCGCCACTAGGGTGGAAGCAGCAGATCCGGGCCACCCCGCCCTGACTTGAGAAGAGAGACGCCAATGAGCCAGCCGCCGCGGAATTCCTTCACCGACCTCCCCCCGCTGTTCCACCCGGACGGCACCCCCATCCGCGCCCTGGTGGTTGATGATGAGGCGTCCTTGACAGAGCTGATCAGCATGGGCCTGCGCATGGCCAATTGGGAGGTGGCCACGGCGGCCGGCGGCGACGAGGCCGTGCGCACCGCTCGCTCCTTTCGCCCCGACGTGTTGGTGCTCGATGTCATGATGCCGGGCATGGACGGGATTGCGGCGCTGGGACGGATTCGTGAACTGTATCCGGAGGTGCCTGCACTGTTTTTGACCGCCCGCGACGCCGTTCAGGACCGGATCACGGGCCTGGCCGCCGGCGGGGATGACTACGTCACAAAGCCTTTCAGCATGGAGGAATTGATGCTGCGCCTGCACCGGCTCGTCCAGCGTTCTGGTGTTGCGGCGTCGGACAATGCCGAGCTGGTGGTGGGTGATTTGGTGCTCAACCAGGACACCCGCGAAGTCACCCGGGGCGGGACGGACATTGAGCTGACAGCCACCCAGTGGGAGCTATTGCGCTATCTCATGGAGAATGCCCGCAGGGTGGTCAGCAAGGCCCAGATTCTGGACCAAGTGTGGAATTACGACTTTGGCGGGCAGGCGAACATTGTGGAGCTGTATGTCTCCTACCTGCGCAAGAAGATCGACGTCGGACGCGAACCCATGATTCACACCGTCCGCGGCGTGGGGTACGTGCTCAAGCCGGCCGTTGCATGACCGCCGCCCCGGTATCGGCCCCCACACCAGGCACTCCCTCAACCCGGGCCAAGCGACCGCACAGGTCCCACCGGCTGCGCACCAAGTTGATTCTGGCCATGCTGGCACTGCTGGCCGCCATTTGCGCCAGCGTGGGCGTGGTAAGCCATCTGGCCATGAACAGCTACCTCACGGCGCAGATCGACTCGGGCCTGCATGAGGCGGCCATGCGTTCCTTCGGCCCCAAGGGCCCGCCCCCGGGCAGCAGCACCGGGCTGCCGTCCCCCTCTGTTTCAACCACCATCGACAGCGGCGGGCCCAACCCGCTCGACACCCGCGGCCAACGCCCCGGCACCATTGTGGCGCTCTTCGCCGATGGCGCGGATGCGTCTTCGGCCGTGGTGCAAAACGACGGCTCCACCCTTCCCCTGACCGCCGCGGACCTGCTGCTTGTCCAGGGCCTGGACCCGAACGGCGAACCCACCGATCTCACGCTCTCCAGCGGCCATTACAGGCTCGCCGCCTACACCACCAGGACTGTGCAGGACGGGATGCTGGTGGCAGGGCTGTCCACCACGGAGCGCGACTCGATCCTGCGTTCCTTGAACCTGGTCACCACCACGGTTTCAGTGGCGGGGCTGGGCATCATTGGCCTGGCGGGCACCATCATTGTCCGACGTTCCCTGCGCCCGCTGGACGAGCTGTCCGCGGTGGCCACCACCGTGGCATCCCTGCCGCTGGAGTCCGGCGAGGCCGCCATCCATGTGCGCATCCCGCCATTGGCCTCCCAACCCGGCACTGAGGTCGGCGAGGTGGGCGTTGCATTCAACAACATGCTGGACCACCTGACCAGGGCCTTCGCCGCCCGCCATGCCGGGGAGGTCAAGGTCCGCCAATTCGTGGCCGACGCCAGCCACGAGCTGCGCACCCCGCTGACCTCCATCCGCGGCTACACCGAACTGGTGCTGCTGAGCGAGCGGCTCTCCCCGGCCGGCGCCTCCGCCCTGCGAAGGGTGGACAGCGAATCCCGGAGGATGTCCGCCCTGGTGGAAGATCTGCTGCTGCTGGCCCGGCTCGATGAGGGCCAGCGCGGGGAGGCTGCGGACACAGACCTGACGGACCTTTTGATGGAAACCACCCAGGACAGCAAGGTCGCCTCCCTGGATCACCGATGGTCCCTGCAACTGCCCGAGGAGCCGGTGAGCGTTCACGCGGTGGAGTCTGAGGTGCGCCAGATTCTGATCAATTTGCTCTCCAACGCCGCCAAGCACACCCCGGCCGGAACCCATGTCCGGGTCAGCCTCACCGCGGCGGACGGGGTGGCAGAACTGGCCGTGGAAGACGACGGCGGGGGCATCCCCGACGAGTACCTGGAGCAAATTTTCACCCGCTTCAGCAGGGCGGACCCTGCACGGGCCAGCAGCAGCGGCAATAGTTCCGGGCTGGGGCTGGCCATTGTTGAGGCACTGGCCCAGGCCAACGGCGGCTCCGTCACTGTGACAAGCGTCCCCGGCAGGACACGCTTCACGCTGCATCTTCCCACTGTGTAGGTCAGTCACAGCTTCAGCACAAGATTGCCCTGCAAACGGCACAGGGTGGCTGCATAAAAAAGAAGCATGACTACTTCTCCCCCTCCCGCTCCCCCTGCCACCCGACCCCAGGAATCCCCGGCCACACCACGGAGCGGGCCCAGCCGCCGGGTGGTACTCGGCGGGGCCCTGGGCCTGTTGCTGTCCGCCGGCGGTGCCGCCACCTGGGCGCTGGAGCGCTTCGTGGTCCCGCATGTGGAAATTGACGACGTCTCCGCGTACGAATCCAGCCGGGCCGCAGACACAGGCTCACTCTCGGGGGCCAGCGACGGGGCTGGGACCGGTGCGACCGCCGTCGCAAGTGCCAACAGCTACACATCCGATCAGGGCACGCTGGCCATCAAGGCGGTGACCTCCGGCAGCGGGAACACGGCCCTGGCCTACTTCACGGCCGATCTGAGGCTCACAGATGCCACCGTTTTGCGCTCAGCGTTTGCGCAGAACAAGTTTGGTGAAAACATCACCGCCACCACCTCCACCATCGCTGAGGAAAATGGAGCCGTCTTTGCCATCAACGGCGACTATTACGGCTTTCGCGACACCGGGATCGTGATTCGCAATGGCGTCGCCTATCGGGACAAGGGCGCCCGTGAGGGGCTTGCCTTCCACCGGGACGGCACAGTTGAGGTGTATGACGAAACCGCCGTCAACGCCGAGGCTCTCGTGGCGGCCGGGGTGTGGAACACGCTCTCCTTTGGCCCCTCCCTCATAGAAGGCGGCAGCATCCGTGACGGCATTGCCGAGGTGGAGGTGGACACCAACTTTGGCAACCACTCCATCCAGGGGCTGCAGCCGCGCACCGCCGTGGGCGTCCTGGGTCCCAACCACCTGGTGTTTGTGGTTGTGGACGGGCGTGCGCCCGGCTACAGCACGGGGGTCACCATGACGGAGCTGGCCCAGATCATGCTGGATTTGGGCGCCGTCACCGCCTACAACATCGACGGTGGCGGCTCCTCCACCATGTACTTCAACGGGCACCTCGTCAACAAGCCGCTGGGCAGAGACCAGGAACGCGGCACCTCCGACATTCTCTACCTCGGAAAGTAGCCGCGCCATGATCATCTTGATCCCGGCCTACCAACCGGATGAGAACCTGCCCTCCCTGGTGGAGGCGCTGCGGCAGGCAGCCCCCAACCACCCCGTCGTTGTAGTCAACGACGGCAGTTCCCCCGACTTCGATTCCGTCTTTGCCCGGTCCAAGGAGTGCGGGGCAACCGTCGTTGGCTACCCCAACAACCACGGCAAGGGCCAGGCACTGAAGACCGGGTTCAGCTACATTGCCGCCCACCATCCGGGCCAGCCGGTGGTATGCGCCGACAGCGACGGCCAGCACAGTGTGGTGGACATCCTGCGCGTAGCCAAGGCTGTGAACGCCGAGAACACGGTGGTTCTCGGCGAGCGCCATTTCAGCGGCCGGATTCCGTTGCGCAGCAGCATTGGCAACAGTGCCACCCGGCTGTTCTTTGCCCTGGCCACGGGCTCCTGGCTGAGCGACACCCAGACGGGGCTGCGCGGCTATCCGGCCCAGTTGCTGCCCTGGCTGGCCACCGTCCGCGGGGACCGCTACGAGTACGAGCTCAATGTGCTGTTGGAGGCTCGCAGCCGCGGCTTCGGCTTCGAATCAGTGCCCATCGCCACCATTTACCTGAACAGCAACAAGTCCTCACATTTCCGGCCGGTGCGGGACTCTGCGCGCATTTACGCCCCGCTGCTGAAGTTTTCCGCCTCCTCATTCCTGGGGTTCCTGGTGGACACCGCAGCGTTTGTGGCCCTTGTCGCGGTTGGCGGCCCCTTGTGGCTGGCGGTGCTTGGTGCCCGCGCCGTCAGTGCCGGGTTGAACTTCTGCGTCAACCGCACTCTGGTGTTTCCGGAGGGGCGCGCCGTGCCGGTGCGGCGCTCGGCTGGGCGCTACCTGTTGCTGGCGGCCGGGCTTTTGGGTGCCAATTATGTCCTGCTGCTGAGCTTCACGGGTGCCGGGCTGACGCCACTGCCGGCGAAGGCGGTCACCGAGGCGGTTCTGTTCCTTGCCAGCTTTGCTCTGCAAAGACGCTTCCTTTTCCGCAACCGGCCAGCTGCGAACACCGCACAACATTCACAAGCCCAGCTTTCCACCGACACAGATTCGGCACAGGCTCAGACGAAAGTCTGGTCATAGTAGCCCCCGCACCCGATTTTTGGAGAGACGATGAACACTTGGATTTTTGTGGCCGCCGACCTGCTGGCCATCAGCATATTGACCTTTGGCATGTACCTGCGACGCCACCGGCGCCGAGACCTGCTGGTTTCCTACCTCGGCATCAATGTGGGCGTGCTCGCGGTGGCCACGGCCCTGGCCTCCTCGGCCGCCGGAGTGGGGCTGGGCCTGGGTTTGTTCGGGGTGCTCTCCATCATCCGGCTGCGCTCCACCGAGTTGTCCCAGCATGAGGTGGCCTACTACTTCTCCGCCCTGGCCCTTGGCCTCATTGCCGGCCTCGGCGTGGAACCTGTGTGGCTCACACTCTCCCTCATGGGCCTGATCCTGACCGTGGTCTTCCTCGGCGACCACCAGCGGCTCCTGCCCCGGTACCGCCAGCAAATCGTGGTTCTGGACCAGGCCATCGGTGATCCGGCTGCCTTGGAGGCCCGGTTGGAGGAGGTCCTGGGCAGCCGGGTGCACACCGCCATTGTGCAAAACCTGGACCTGGTCAATGACAAGACCACAGTTGACGTCCGATTCGAACTGCCCGGCCGGACCGCTGCCCCGCACGGGCCGGCGCAGGAGCAACTCCCGGCCCACGGTTCCCAAGGAACGAAGGACGCCCGGGCGTCACTGCCGGCCCTGAACTCGGTGACCGCACCATGAGCCACGCAACCGTCCCAGCCAACGCCGCCACCACCCTGCCCGCTTCGCTGGCCCAGCTGCCCGTCGTTTCACTGGCTGAGCTCAATGAACTGGCCTCCTTGCAGACCCGCATTGACCGCAAATACGTGGTCCCGGCCCACCGGCTGCCCGGCCTCTTGGCCGGAGTAAACGAGGAGATGCGGGTTCTGGAAACGGACGACATCCGTGCCTTCGCCTACGATTCGGTGTATTTCGACACCCCCGAACTGGCCAGCTACCACCTTGCCGCACACGGGCGCCGTCGCCGGTTCAAGATCCGCACCCGCAGCTACCAGGATGCCGGCATCTGCTTCCTGGAGGTCAAGACGGAGGGTTCCCGCAGCGCCACCGTGAAGGAGCACATCCCCTACCTCCCGGCGGACCGTTCCACGATCACCGCCGACGGCGCCGCCTACATCCGCGAAACCCTCGCCGACACCGCACCAGCCCTGTCCCCGGAGGCACTGGCACCGGTGCTGGAGACCCGATACAACCGCATCACCTTGCTGCTGCCGGAGTCCAACAGCCGGGCCACGATTGACCTCGCCGTCACGTGGACCATTCCGGAGGGCCCGCAACTGGTCCTGTCTGGGAAGGTGGTGGTGGAAACGAAGTCCGGTTCTGCACCCTCCGGCCTGGACAAGCACCTGTGGCGGGCAGGCATCCGTCCCAGCCGCATATCCAAATTCGCCACCGGGATGGCGTTGCTTATCCCGGACCTGCCCGCCAACCGCTGGCATCGCACACTGCGCCAACACATGCCGCACCCCACTTCTCCCACAAGGAGCACACCATGAAATTCCTTCCCAAGGCCAAACAAGTCACCTCCGTCGCCGCATTCGCCCTGGCCCTGGCCCTCGCCGGTTGCTCGTCGGCTTCAACAGGGACGACGCCGGTCCCCACCTCCAGCGCAACATCGTCGGCTGCCGACGCTGCTGGGACGGCAACGGACGCTTCCGCCGCCTCCGGCGCGGCCGCCTCCGGGACCAGCGCCGAACTGGCCGCCAGCATTGCAGACGCCACACACTTTGATGACGATGACCTGGCATGGGACGCCGCAACAGAAACGTCCATCACCCTGGCCAATGGCTCCGGGACGGCAGCCGGTGCGAACGCCGCGAACGTGGCAGTGCACTCCGGGGTTCTGACCATCAGTGCCGGCGGCACGTACAGGATCTCCGGCTCCCTGGACGATGGCAGCATTGTGGTGGCCGCGGCTGACGACGTGGTGAGGATCGTGCTTGATGACGCCAACATCAGCAGTGCCACCGGCCCCGTCGTGGACATCCAAAGCGCCAACGAGGTGCTTCTGTACCTGGCCGGGGGAACCGCCAACACGCTCAGCGACGGCAGCAGCTACGCCAACACCGCCACGGATGCACCCAACGCCGCCGTGTATTCCAAGGCCGACCTGACCATTGCCGGACCCGGCTCCCTGACGGTCCATGGCAACTACGCCGATGGCGTTGTCTCTCAGGACGGGCTGGTGCTGGCGTCGGGCACGGTCACCGTTGATGCGATCGACGACGGAATCAAGGGCAAGGACTACCTGGCGCTTTTGGACGGCAGCTACACCGTCAAGGCCGGCGATGACGGCGTCAAATCCACCAACGATACGGATGCAGACCGTGGCTGGCTGCTGTTGGCCGGCGGATCACTCAACGTTGCAGCTGGCGACGACGGCATCAAGGCCGCGACCACGCTGACCATCAGCGGCGGAACCGCCACCGTCGCCGAGTCCAACGAGGGTTTGGAGGCAGCCCACATCGCCATCTCCGGCGGCATCGTGAACGTCACCTCGAGCGATGATGGCATCAACGCCGCAGGCGGCAGCAGCACGGGCACCGGCACCGCCGAGGCACCGGCCGACGCGCCCGTCGGCGGAATGGGCCGCGGAATGGGCGGCGGCATGGATGAGGTGGGAGACTTCTCGCTGGATATTTCCGGGGGAGCCATCACCGTCAATGCCGATGGCGACGGGCTGGATTCCAACGGCAACGCCACCATCAGCGGCGGCACAGTGGTGGTCAACGGTCCCACCACTGACGGAAATGGCGCCCTGGATGTCAACGGGGACCTGACCGTCACCGGCGGCACCCTCACCGCTGTCGGCAGCGCCGGCATGGCGGTGGCCCCCAGCGACTCCTCCAGCCAGTCCGGACTCCAGTTCACATTTGACTCCACCATTCCGTCCGGCACCACGCTGAACATCACCGACTCTTCCGGAGCCGTGGTGGCCGCCTTCGTCACCGCCAAGGCCGCCTCCTCGCTGGTATTCACCTCTCCCGACATCTCCGCCGGGGCCCAGTACACGGTTAACAGCGGAGGCTCGGGAGCCACGGACGGGGCCACCCAACTGGCCTCTGTCACCGCCGGCGACTACACCACCGCGCCCGCCCCGGGGCGCCGCTAGGGTCCCGCAGCGTCACTACCACCCATCAAACCCCATGAATCGCCGGGTCCCGCCCCGACATCCAAAGGAAGCCCAAAAAATGAAACAGCACAAATCCCCCTCACGCAGGCACTTTCTGGCCTTCTCCGTCGCCGGGCTTGCCCTTGCCACGGCCGCCTGCTCCAAAACCGAGACCGCGGCGGTGAGAACTGCCGCCGCCGGCACGGCCATCGATGGCGGCACCGCCTTGTTCGGCACCGGTGTCAGCCATCAGTTGAGCCTGAGCTGGAACGAGGACGACTACCAGGGCATGATCGACGCCTATGGCACCGATTCCAGCAAGGAGTGGATCAGCGCAGACCTCACCATTGACGGTGTGCTGATCAAGAACGTCGGCGTCCGGCTCAAGGGCAACTCCACGCTGCGCACTCTGGGCGGTTCCGGCGGCATGGGCGGCAAAAACTTCCCGGACGGGGCACCCAACGGCGGAACCCGGCCCACCGATATGCCCACCGGCGCTGCCGGCCGCGGCGGCGGAAACTACCCCGGTGGCATGGGTGGGGGGATGGGCGCCTCCAACGGAATCTCGGCCGATGTTCCGCAGTCTCTGCCGTTGCTGATCCGCTTCGACAAGTACGTCAAGGGCACCAAGTATCAGGGACTGACCGAGTTGGCGCTGCGGCCCGGTTCGCCCGTGATCAACGAGGCCCTGGCCCTGGGGCTGACGGCGGCCACGGGCCAGGCCTCCCAGCGCTTTGCGTACGCGAGTTATTCGGTCAACGGTTCCGAGACCCAGTCCCGGCTGTTGTTGGAAAACCCGGCCGAAGACTACGCCGATGCCCTCGACAACGGCAAGACCGTCTTGTTCAAGGCTGACTCCGAGTCGTCTTTCAGCTACCAAGGGGACGACAAGGCCACCTATGAAGAGCAGTTCAAGCAGCTGAATCAAGAGGATACTCAGGATCTGGCACCCATCATCGACTTCCTCAAATGGCTTGGCGAGGCCGATGACGCCACCTTTGAGGCGCAATTGGCCAACTGGGTGGATGTTCCATCCTTCGCCAGGTACACGGCCACGCAAAACCTACTTGCCAACACGGATGACATGGCCGGTCCGGGCCAGAACTATTACCTTGGCTACAACGTGGAAACGAAACTGCTCACCGTCATTTCCTGGGATCTGAACATGGCCATGAGCAGCAATGCCACGGCCAGCCCGGAGCAGTCATTGACCATGGGCGGAGGAGGCAGCGGCGGCCGGGGCGGGAATCCACTAAAGAGCCGGTTCCTGGCCGCGGCAAGCTTCAAGAAACTCTACGACAGCGCCTACGTGGAGCTGTACTCACAGATGTATTCCAGCGGCAAGGCGCTGGAACTGCTGGAGCAGATCACCGCATCCATCCCCAGCAGCGACGCCCTGACCAGCGACAGCATCGCCACCAGTTCCGCCACGGTGAAAGCTTTCGCGCAGAAGCGCACCGAGTCCCTGAAATCGCAGCTGCCCGCGGCCTGAGCAACTGTCTGCAGCCCGGCTCGCAGGAGAGCCTCTAGCTCTTGGCGAGGACCGTCGCGGCGTTGTCGAACACCGTCCGCAGCGGGGCGGGGCCGTCGGTGAGACCGTTGCCGATCATGGCAAAGGAGAGCAGGCGCCCGTCGGAGTTCACCACGTAGCCGCTCAGCGCGGTGACCAGGTTCAGTGTTCCCGTCTTGGCCCTGACCACGCCGGCTGCCTCCCAGGAAGGCGGCTCGATATAGCGGTCGGACAGGCTGCCGGTCAGGCCGGCTATGGGCAGGCCCTTCAGTTCCTGGCCGGCGCTGGAGGCGGGGTTCTTCAGGAGGATGTTCAGGTACTGCACCAGCTGTGCCGGGCTGACGCGGTTGCTCACGGACAGGCCGGAATTGTCGACAGTCCAGATCGTGTCCATCGGCAGGCCGAGGTTCCGGACGGACTTGCGGACGGCGTACACGGCGCCTTCGTTGGTGACGGGCTCGCCGAGCTTTCGCGCCACCATGCGGCCAAGCACCTCTGCCACGTAGTTGTCCGACCACTGCATCATGTACTGGGTCTGCTCGTCGACCGTTGCGGACTGGACGGAACCCAGCTCCGTGGCGCCTTCCGGCGTCTTCGAGCGGGTGATGATTCCAATGGTCTCCACGCCGGCCCGCTCAAGTGCAACGGCGAAGGCCTCGGCCACTTCCACCGGGGCGTCGTGGGGGCGGGGCCCCGTCAGCTCGCCGGCAACATACCGGGCACCGAACAGGGCCATGGGGTAAATCGGCGCAATTTCACCTGCGGCCACGTCTTCGGTCGGCCAGTACGGGTTCAACGTCGACCCCGTGAACATGGTGTCGTCGATCGCGAGGGTGTATGGTCCCGGGGCGCCGGCGAGAGACTCGGCGGTCTTCTTCGCCAGCGTGGCAATGCCCGCGTGGCCCATGATCTCATTGGGCTTGCTGTCATCCCGGCCCAGCATGACGTCGCCGCCGGCCTGCAGCACAATCTGGTTGGGCTGGCTTCCGGTCACGGCGCGCGTGGTGAAGCGGGTCTGGGGGCCGAGAGTCGCCAGTGCGGCGCCGGCGGTGAGCAGCTTCTGGTTTGATGCCGGGGTCCGCGCGGTCCAGCCGTCGGCGGAGAACAGCTCTTCCCCGGTCAGGACGTCGGAGACGTAAACGCTCACTGTGCCCGCGCCGTCGTACTTCAGGGCTTCCTTCAGCTGGTCCGACAGCGCGGCGGCGTCCGGCAGCGGCGCGTCGGGGCTCAGCTCCGAAACGCTCGCCACCTGGCTCAGCGCGGCAGGGGGCAGCTGGGCGGCCGGCGTGGTGACCGTTGACGACTGGTCCTGCGGAAAGAGCCCCGGAACCACTTCCTTGCCCACAGGAATACTGATGGCAACGAGGGCACAGACAAGCAATCCGCCCGTCACAATTTTCGACGTGCGTCCCATGGAAATAGGTGGTTCCTTCGCAAACTCGTGGTCCGGCTCAATGTCTCACGCCGAAATGGGCAGTAATATGCCCAGCGATTCCGGGCGGGTTTTTAGCGCATCCATTGCGCCTATATCCTCATAGTAGACGGAATTCCTGCGCGGAGCCCTGTCGGGCCGCGCAAACCCGATTACGAGGAGTAACACTATGAAGCACGACGTAACGATTGAGATCCCCCGCGGCTCACGCGTCAAGTATGAGGTCGACCACGAGACCGGCCGCGTGCGCCTGGACCGCGTGCTCTTCACCTCCATGCAGTACCCCACGCACTACGGCTTCTTCGACAACACCCTGGGCGAAGACGGCGACCCGCTGGACGCCCTGGTCATGCTGCAGGACTTTGACCTGCACCCCGGCGTTGTGGTGGACGCCCGCCCCATCGCCGTGTTCAACATGACGGACGACGGCGGCGGCGACGCCAAGGTTCTCTGCGTTGTTGACGACAAGCGCTTCGACCACATCCAGGAACTCTCCGACGTGGATGAATTCCTGGTCAAGGAGATCGAGCACTTCTTCACCCGTTACAAGGACCTGGAGCCCGGCAAGTGGGTCAAGGCCGAGGGCTGGGCCGACCGCGCAGCCGCCGAAGCCGAGCTGACCGCTTCCATCAAGCGCTACGAAGACACCAAGTAGCAACTGTTTTTGATTGACGACGGCGGCGCTCCCCTTGAGTGGGGGCGCCGCCTTTGTTTTTTGGCCGGCGAACCCTGCCGGCCGTTGCTAGAGGAGGCTGCGCAGCACCGGGACCAGGCCGTCGTCGTAGACGGATCCGGCTACCTCGTCGGCCGCGGCCTTGACCACGTCGATCGACTGGCCCATCGCCACGCCGCGGCCGGCCCATTGCAGCATTTCAAGGTCGTTGGTGCCGTCGCCCACGGCGACCGTCAGCGACCTGTCCACCCCAAGTTCGGCGCGCAGCACCTCCAGGGCCGAGGCCTTGGTGACACCCTCTGCCGCGATGTCCAGCCAGGCGCTCCAGCCGATGGCGTAGGTGACCCCGTGCAGCCCGGCCGCTGCGATCGCCTCCGCGAACGCGTCGGTGCTGGCCTCGGCACTGTTCACCACCACCCGCACCGCCTCGGCCTCGAGCAGGTGGTGGAAGTCCACCCCGCGCGCCGCGATGCCGAAGCTGTCATCCTGGAATCGGGAGGTGGCCAGGAAGTTGCCCTCTGCGTCCTCGAGGGCGAAGCGGGCACCGGGGATCTTGTCCCGCAGCGCGGTCAGGGCGGGGGCCGGGTCGAACGTCTCGCGGTGGATCACTTCGTAGCCGTCAGGCAGTTCAGGGTCCAGCCGGATGGTCACGCCGCCGTTGGAGCACACGGCATAGCCGCGGCGCATGCCGATCATCTCGACGACGGGAAGCACCGCGCCAAGCGAGCGCCCCGTGGCGATGATGACGTGGTTCCCGGCTTCGACGACGGCCTGGGCTGCGGCCCGGACGGAATCGGTCATGCCGCCGTCGTGGTCCACGAGCGTGCCGTCCACGTCAAGGGCCACAAGGTATTGGGTTTTCTGGCTGGTCCGGTCGTCGATGCCGGTGATTGCAGTGTTTGCTGTCATTGTCATGACCCAAGTCAAACATGCAACGCCGGCAATGGCACACACCGTTGGCTGTTAAAGCGGTGAACACCGGGCAAATACCCACAGCCCTTTGCACAGTGTGAGTATTTGCCCGGTGTTCACCAAGGCCAACGGAAAGCCGGCCGCTACAGGACCGGGAACACTTCCAGCCCGCCCAGGTACTTGCGCAGGGCCACGGGGACGTTGACGGAACCGTCGGCGTTCTGGTGGTGTTCCAGGATTGCCACGATCCAGCGCGTGGTGGCCAGCGTGCCGTTGAGTGTGGCCACCGCCCGGGTGCTTCCCTTGCCGCCGTCGGCTGCAACCTGGCGTTCGCGGATGTTCAGGCGCCGGGCCTGGAACGTGGTGCAGTTGGAGGTGGAGGTCAGCTCCCGGTAGGCGTCCTGGGTGGGGACCCACGCCTCGCAGTCAAACTTGCGGGAGGCGGACATGCCCAAGTCGCCGGCAGCGGTGTCGATGACACGGTAGGGCAGCTCCACCTTGGCGAGCATCTCCTCTTCCCAGGCCAGCAGGCGCTGGTGCTCCTCGGCGGCCTTGTCAACGGAGGTGTAGACAAACATTTCCACCTTGTTGAACTGGTGCACGCGGATGATGCCGCGGGTGTCCTTGCCGTGCGAACCGGCCTCGCGGCGGTAGCAGGAGGACCATCCGGCGTAGCGCACGGGCTCGGCCACGTTGATGATCTCGTTGCCGTGGTACCCGGCGAGGGCCACCTCGGAGGTGCCCACAAGGTAAAGGTCGTCGTCGGCGAGACGGTAGATTTCGGCGTCGTGCTCCACATCAAAACCGGTGCCGGCCATGGTCTCCGGCAGCACCAGGGTGGGGGTGATCATGGGGGTGAAGCCGGCCTCGATGGCCTGGTCCATGGCCATCTGCAGCAGCGCCATTTCCAGGCGGGCACCAACACCCTTGAGGAAGTAGAAGCGCGAGCCGGAGACCTTGGCGCCGCGTTCCATGTCGATCGCGCCGATGAGCTCGCCGATCTCCAGGTGGTCGCGGGGCTCAAAGTCGGGGAATTCGCGGGGCGTGCCAACGGTCTTGACCACAACGTAGTCGTCTTCGCCGCCTTCGGGGACGCCGTCGGAGACCAGGTTGGGCAGGCTGCGCACCAGGGCGTCCTGCCCGGCGGCGGCGGCATCGGCTGCGGCGGAGGCGGCCTTCACCGAGGCGGCCAGTTCCTTCACCTCGGCCAGCAGCGCCTGCTTTTCCTCGCCCTTGGCCTTGGCCACCTTCTTGCCAAAAGCATTTTGGGCGGCGCGCAGCTCCTCAAAGGAGGTGATCGCGGACTTCCGGTCGGCGTCGGCCGCAACAATGGCGTCCACCAGGGACGGTTCGGCACCGCGGGCCCGCTGGCTGGCACGGTAGATTTCAGGATTTTCGCAGAGGTCTCGTACATCGATCACCCGCTAAGCCTATCCAATCAAAACAAGTTCACCGGATAAGGTTAGGGAATCATGCCAACTGAAATCCTCGTCGTCGTCATTGTGGCCGCCATTTTCCTCGCGGTCGTCTTCAGCTGGCTGGGTGTGCGCAAGCTCGCGCAGAAGCACACCCGCAGCGCCGTGGCCGATTCCCCGCACAAAATCCACCTGGCCCGCCAGCAGGTCGTGTTCATCCACAACCCCACCAAAAACGGGGCGGAGGACGCCAAGACTCTCATCACGCGCTCCGTCTCCAAGGCCGACTGGCCCGCGCCCATCTTCCTCGAGACGACGGCGGAGGACCCGGGCGTCGCGATGGCGACGGCTGCGCTTGAGGCGAAGGCCGACGTCGTCATTGTGGGCGGCGGCGACGGCACCGTGCGCGCCGTGGCCCAGACCCTGCGGCACACCGAGGTGCCCATGGCGATTGTTCCGCTGGGCACCGGGAACCTGCTGGCCCGCAACCTGGACCTGGATGTCACGGACATTGCGGCGAGCGTGCAGATTGCCCTTTTTGGCCACCAGCGCCACATCGACGCGGGGCTCATGGAGATTGAGGACGGCGTGACGGGCGCCGTGGCGAAGCATTCCTTCATGGTGATTGCCGGGCTGGGCATGGATGCCGAGGTCATGGGCGACACCAATTCCAAGCTCAAGGAGCACGTGGGCTGGCTGGCCTACAGCGAGGCCGGGCTGCGGCACATGGCGGGGCGGCGGAAGAAGGTCAGCATCACGCTCGACGACGAACCCGCCCAGCAGCGCAAGGTCCGCTCCGTGCTGTTTGCCAACTGCGGCCGGCTTCCCGGCGGCATTGATTTCGTGCCGGACGCCCTGATTGATGACGGCGTGCTGGACATTGTGGTGGTCAGTCCCCGAAGTGCCCTGGGCTGGCTGGCGATGGCGGGGAAGGTGGTGCTGCAGCACAAGAACCACCTGCCGGTGATCGACTTCTACCGCTCCACGGGCGTGACCATCCGGACCGTGCTGCCGGTGGAGACACAGATTGACGGCGACCCGTCCGGTTCCGCAACGCAGGTGAAGGTCAGCGTGGAGCCCAAGGCCGTGCTGGTGCGCGTGTCGGCGCCAAACAACCCCGGCGCATAGGCCGGCGGTCGGCCCGGGCAGGCGCGTTGCCCCCTGCCGGCGTTGCCCGTGCCTGTTCCCGTTCGGGGAGCCTAGTCCGTTTCCGGGCGTTGCGACTGCTCGCGGATGAGGCGTTCCTCTTCGTCGAAGCGCAGTTCGTTGGCGTCGTCGCCTTCGTCCCCCACGGACGTGTCAGGGCCTTCATTGTGCTTGGGATTGACAATGCGGCCTTCATTTTTTCGTGCCTGCGGGTCCATGTCCGATTCGCCTCTTCCCTGCTGGGACCAACGTTTTCGCATCCCTCTGGGGATACGCCAAGCATAGGCCCGGCCGCCGCGCGGGGAAAGGGACGCGCCGGTGCCAGCTCCCCTCGATTCATTCGGGTGCAAAAAGCGGGCAGGCGTGACCGCGTGAAACCGCATCACCCCCTCGAGCCGAAGGGGAACAGGGGCTACAGGAGGGTGTCCACCCACGTCGCCGCCTCGTCGAATGCGGCGTCGGCGTTGTAGGAGCGGATCTGCGGCGGCTGCCTGTCGGCGCGCGGGTACGAGCCAAGGAAGCGGATGCCCGGGCTGACCCGGTGCAGGCCGCGGAGGGCGTCGGCCACGCGGGCGTCCCGGATGTGCCCGTCCACGTCCACGCTGAAGGTGTAGTGGCCCAGGAACTGGCCGGTGGGCCGGGACTCAATGCGGCTCAGGTTCACGCCGCGGCTGGCGAACTGTTCCAGGATGGCCATGAGCGCGCCGGGATGGTCTTCCGGCAGCGGGATCGCCAGCGTGGTCTTGTCTGCCCCCGTGGGTTCGGGCAGGGTTCCGGGCTGTCCCACCAGCACAAAGCGGGTCACCGCACCCAGGTTGTCCTCAATGCCCGCGGCCAGGATGTTCAGCCCGGTCTGCTCCGCCACGAGGGGCGCCGAGACGGCGGCCTGGAAGGCGTCGGTGCCGGCCACCAGCGCGTGCGCGGCAGCCGCCGTCGAATTGGCCGGGACGTAGCTGGCATCCGGCAGGTGCGCCCCAAACCAGTCGCGGGTCTGGGCCCAGGCATGCGGGTGGGTGCCCACGGCAGTGATGTCGGCCAGGGAGACGCCGTCCGGTGCCAGCAGCACAAAGCTGACCGGGACCACCACCTCGTGGAGGATCCGCAGCTCGACCCCGTTGGAGATGGCGTCGAGGGTTGCCGGGACACCGCCCTCAATGGAGTTCTCGATGGGCAGCATCGCGGCGAATGCCTCGCCGGAACGCACCTTGGCCAGCGCCGCTGCGGCGTTCGTTGACGGGATCCGTGCCATGCCGGCGGCGCCAGGAACCTGCAGCAGGGCAGATTCCGTAAACGTCCCCTCCGGGCCCAGGAAGGTCAGGGGCAGGGAGGTGTCAAAGGGCGCGGAAGTCATGGGGAACCTGTCGTTATGGGGGCTGCGGGCGTGCAGATTTAGAGGACGCGCGGGGTTTCGCCGTTGGAGGAGACCATGGGCTTGTCCGCCTCGAACCAGGCACCCATGCCGCCCGTTACGTTGAACGCGGAGTAGCCGTTCTGGACCAGCCAGCTGGTGGCCCGGAAGGATCGCCCGCCCGTGCGGCAGATGACATTCACGTCAACGTCCGGATCCAGTTCCTCCAGGCGCTCCGGCAGCTGCTCGAGCGGGATGTGCAGGGCGCCGTCCACGTGCCCGGCCTCCCATTCGTAGTCTTCGCGGACGTCAAGGATCACCGAGTCGGCGGCCAATTCACTGACATTTACGTTCATGATGTCTGACATCTGCATTCTCCTTGCACACAAAAAGTCCTTAGCTGCTTCAAGCGTAGTCCCCGCGCCGGTGCGGAGCGAAGCGGGGGCTGGCCGGAGCCATGCGCCGGAGGCAAACACCCCGTGCAGCAGAATGCAAATGTGACGAAATATAACGTCAGTGCAAAAATTGGAGGTGTGAGTTCACAAAACAGCCCCGCCGGTACGGCACAGGCTCCCAAGAAACCCAACGACACCGCCTTCTTCGGCCAGCCAAAGATGCTGCTGAACCTCTTCAGCGTTGAGCTGTGGGAACGGTTCTCCTTCTACGGCATGCAAGGCATCCTCGCCTACTACATGTACTACTCCGTCACCGACGGCGGTCTCGGCATGGACGAGTCCACGGCCCTGGGGATCGTGGGCGCCTACGGCGGCGGCGTGTATCTCTCCACCATCCTCGGTGCCTGGGTCGCGGACCGCCTCATGGGTTCCGAACGGGTCCTGTTCTACAGCGCCATCATGATCATGGCCGGCCACCTCTCGCTCGCATTCCTGCCGGGCGCCGCGGGCCTGGCAGTGGGCCTGATCCTGATCGGCATTGGCTCCGGCGGCTTGAAGGCCAACGCCACAGCGCTCGTCGGCACGCTGTACTCCAAGGACGATCCCCGCCGCGACGCCGGCTTCTCCATCTTCTACATGGGCATCAACATCGGCGGCCTGATCGGCCCGCTCGTGACTGGCTGGCTTCAGGTCACCTGGGGCTTCCACGTCGGCTTTGCCGCGGCAGCCGTCGGCATGGGCTTCGGCCTGCTGCAGTATGGCCTGACCCGCAAGAACCTTCCCGCCTCGGCACACAACGTCCCCAACCCGCTCCCCCGGGCGCAGTACGGCAAGTTCGCCGCCCTGGCGATTGCCGGCGTCGTGGTTATCATCCTGGCCGTGGCCCTGAAACTCATCACGGCCGAGAACCTCAAGTGGGTCATTGTCGCCGTGGTCATCGCCGCCGCCGTCGCCTACTTCGCCGTGATCCTGGCGAACAAGACCCTGACCGGCACCGAGCGCAGCCGCGTGTTCTCGTTCATGCCGCTGTTCCTGGCGAGCGCCGTGTTCTGGTCGCTGTTCCAGCAGCAGTTCACCGTGATTGCCCTGTACTCCGACAAGCGCCTGGACCGCAGCATCCTCGGCTGGGAGGTGCCCGCCAGCTGGGTCACCTCCATCAACCCGGTCTTCATCATCATCCTGGCCGGCGTATTCGCCGCGCTCTGGACGAAGCTCGGCACGCGCCAGCCCGGCACGCCGGTGAAGTTCTCCGTGGCGCTGGTGGTCATGGGCCTGGCCTACCTCACGTTCATCCCGTTCGCGGGCATGGCCGCCGTGCCGATGATGGCCATCGTGTTCATCCTGCTGCTGTTCACGGTCGCCGAGCTCATGCTCTCCCCCGTGGGCCTCTCACTGGCCACGAAGCTCGCACCGGCCGCCTTCCAGACGCAGATGGTGGCGCTGTTCTTCCTGTCCGTCTCACTCGGCACGGCCATGTCGGGCGTGCTCGCCCAGTGGTACGACCCCGCCAACGAGACCCCCTACTTCCTCGTTGTCGGCCTGGTCTCGATCGGCTTCGGTGTCCTGCTGTTCCTGGCCAAGAAGCCCATCAAGAAGCTGATGCAGGGCGTTCTTTAACGCTTTGGGGCTCCACCCCTGAAGCACGACGGCGGCACCCCGCCTGGCGATTATGGCGCCGGGTGGGGTGCCGCCTTTGCTTGGGTGGCGCCTCCGCGGGCGGCCTTCCCATGGCGCTTGCCAGGCCGCCGTCGTGCGTCAGGTGTAGGTGGTGAAGTCGCTTTCCAGCGAGCCCATGAGCGCGGCGAGGAAGAACAGGCCGAACGCCCACAGCGCACCCCAGATCGCCAGGGCCAGGTAGCTGGTGACAAGTCCAGTGACGGCGAAGCTGCGCCCCTGCGGGCTCTCCTTTGCCAGCCCCATGTGGCCCACGACAATCCCGATGACTTGCGGAAACATCAGCCAGCCCAGGAACAACAGCGAACCCAGGCCCAGGATCATGCTCGCCAGGCTCAACTGCTGAGACTCGCCGGATTTCCGCACAGGGACGGGGCCGCCGTCGTGCTGGGCGGGGGCACCGTTTGGCTGCTGCTGCCATGCCGGCACAGGCTGTTCCTGCTGCCACGCCGTCGACTGCTCCTGCCAGGCTTGCGGGCCCGGCTGCTGCGGCTGCTGCGGGGGCAGCGGCGGCTGCTGAAAGTGGGTCATCACGGACTCCTTGGACTGTCACCGCCGGACACTTCGCACCCGGCGGGTGCCTTCCATCGTAATCCAGCCATGGATTTCCCCGCGCGTATTGCTGGTTCACAAGCTGGGCATCGGATGCCAAAAGATGGAGTGTTCTGTCATGCTGGGTTTATGGCCAGCCGCGCGGGCACACTTGCCCTTCCCCAAGACCTTGTCGACATCACCGCACTGATGGACGCCTACTACGACCTGACCCCGGATCTGGGCGATCCGGCCCAGAGGGTCGCGTTCGGCACTTCCGGGCACCGGGGCTCCTCCCTGAAGTCCTCCTTCAATGAGGGCCACATCGCAGCCATCACGCAGGCGATCGTGGAATACCGTGCCGGACAGGGCATCACCGGCCCGCTGTTCATGGGCAAGGACACCCACGCCCTGAGCGAGCCTGCACAGAACACGGCGCTGGAAGTGTTGGCGGGAAACGGCGTCGAGGTTCTCATTGACGCCCGCCACGGCTACACGCCCACCCCCGCCGTCTCCCACGCCATCCTCAGCCACAACAAGGGCCGTACGGACGGGCTCGCGGACGGCATTGTGGTCACCCCGTCCCACAACCCGCCCGGCGACGGCGGCTTCAAGTACAACCCGCCGCACGGCGGACCGGCCGATTCAGACGCCACAGGCTGGATCGCGAACCGCGCCAACGAGCTCCTCGAAGACGGGCTGCGCGGTGTGCGCCGCGTGCCGTTCCAGCAGGCCATGGATGCTTCCACCACGGGCAAGTTCGACTTCCTTTCCGGTTACGTGGACGACCTGCCCTCCGTCCTTGACCTCGACGCCATCCGGGCCGCCGGCGTGCGCATCGGCGCGGACCCCATGGGCGGGGCCTCCGTTGACTACTGGGGCGAGATTGGCGAACGCCACAACCTGGACCTGACAGTGGTCAACCCGCTCGTGGACCCGCAGTGGGCCTTCATGACCCTCGACTGGGACGAGAAGATCCGCATGGACTGCTCATCGCCGTCGGCCATGGCTTCCCTGATCAACAAGCTGTCCGCAGGGGCTCCCTTCGACATCGCCACGGGCAACGACGCCGACGCCGACCGCCACGGCATCGTCACCCCCGACGGCGGGCTGATGAACCCGAACCACTACCTGGCCGTGGCCATCCAATATCTGTACACGCACCGCTCGCAGTGGCCCGCCACCGCCGGCGTGGGAAAGACGCTGGTGTCCTCCTCCATCATTGACCGGGTGGCCGCCGACCTCGGCCGCCAGCTCGTGGAGGTCCCTGTGGGCTTCAAGTGGTTTGTGCCCGGCCTGCTCTCGGGCGAGGGTGTGTTCGGCGGCGAGGAATCCGCCGGCGCCTCCTTTGTAAAGAAGGACGGCTCCGTCTGGACCACTGACAAGGACGGAATCCTGCTGGCCCTGCTCGCCTCGGAAATCACGGCCGTCACGGGCAAGTCGCCGTCCCAGCACTACGGCGATCTGACCGCCCGCTTTGGGGCGCCGTCCTACGCGCGCATCGACGCCGCCGCCACCCGGGACCAGAAGGCCGCGCTCGGCAAGCTCTCCGCCGCCGACGTTTCAGCCACCACGCTCGCCGGGGAAACCATCACGGCCAAGCTGACGGAGGCCCCCGGCAACGGCGCGGCCATCGGAGGCCTGAAGGTCACCACGGAGAACGCCTGGTTCGCAGCCCGCCCCTCCGGCACCGAAGACGTGTACAAGATTTACGCCGAATCCTTCAAGGGCGACGAGCACCTCGCCCAGGTCCAGGCCGAGGCGAAGGCCCTCGTGGACGGGGTCATCTCCTAACGCCCGTTTCCGCGCCCGTTCCCCATTAATGCGCCCGGTCTACGGGGCGCATTAATTGGGGAACGGGCGTACTTTTCGTTTGCTGCTCCGCTGCGGCGAAAACGCACCCGGCTCTGCGCCGGCTACAGAGCCCGCCCATGCATTGTGCGCCACGCCCACGCCCAACCGGGCGCATAGGGAATCCGGAGTTTTGCCATGCGCAAGCCCAGGGTGCTCACAGTGCGCATGGGGCCTTATGCGCAAGCGCCGAGTGCCCCGTTAGCGCATAGGCCAAGCGGCCTTGGCCTATGCGCAGGCTCAGAGCGGAACAATGCGCATAACTTGACCTGCTCAACACGCACAGGCCGCTGCGCAGCCAACGTCAGTGGTGGGCGCCGAGTTCGTGTTCGGCGTGGCTTTCCGGTTCCAGCTGGAACGTTGAGTGCTCGATGCTGACCGCGAAGTGGCCGGCCACGCAGCTTTGCAGGGCGTCGAGCATCTGCGGCGCGTGCCCGTCATGGAAGCATTCGTCATCCACCACCACGTGCGCTGACAGAATCGGCAGCCCGGTCGCAATCTGGCTCGCATGCAGGTCGTGGACGCTGCGCACATGATCCAGGCCGAGGATGTGCTTGCGGACCTCGTCCAGGTCAAGGCCCGACGGCGTGGATTCCAGCAGCACGTGGATGGTCTCCAGCAGCAGCTTCACGGTGCGGGGCAGGATCAAGGCGCCGATCAGCATGGCCACGATGGCGTCGGCCTGCAGCCAGCCGGTCGTGGAGATGATAATTGCGGCGACGATCACGGCCACCGACCCGAGCGCATCGTTGAGCACTTCCAGGAACGCGGCGCGCATGTTGAAGTTCTTGTTGCGCCCGCCCATCAGCACAAACATCGAAATGATGTTGCCCAGCAGGCCGATCGCACCGAACCAGATCATTTCCTGCGACGCAATTTCCGTGGGGTTGAACAGCCGCTGGATGCCCTCCACCAAGACAACAAGCCCGACGGCGAGAAGCACCGCGGCCTGCGCTGTTGCCGCCAACACCTCGGCGCGGGCGAATCCCCAGGTGCGCTTGCTGCTGGCCGGGCGGACCATCAGCCGGGCGGCCAGCAGTGCCATGGCCAGCCCGCCGGCGTCGGTCAGGACGTGGGCCGAATCAAAGAGCAGGGCCAGGGATCCCGTGAGGATTGACCCGATGACCTGGAAGACAAAGACGGCCAGCGTAATACCCAGGGCAATGGCAATGCGCTTGTGGTGGCTCTCGCCGGGCGCGCCGCCATGAGAATGTGAATGAGAGTGATCGTGACCTGACATGCCTCAATAGTACATCGAACGCTGAATTAACCAAATGATGTACCATATTGAGAATGAAGCCCATTAGCAACGCAGCGGTCCTGGCCCGCTTTGGCTACGCACTTTCGGATCCCACCAGGGCAGAGATCCTCATGGCGCTGGCCAAGGAGCCCCGCTACCCCGCGGATCTTGCCGAGACTTTGGGCGTTTCACGTCAGAGCATCTCAAACCACTTGTCCTGCCTGCGGGACTGCGGTTTGGCCGTGGCAGTCCCGGAAGGCCGCCGCTCCCGGTATGAATTGGCCCATCCGGACCTGGCCCACGCACTCAACGACCTCCTCGGCGTCGTGCTTCTGGCCAGCGAAAACCACATCCCGCACCACTGAGCCGGCCCCCTGCATCCCGGCCGCAGCCTCCCGGAGCTACGGCGCGGACCCGGCCACCGGTTCCGCCAGTTCCAGCCTGCGCGCCGGGTCCTGCGGCACGGGGACGGTGCAGTGAAGCGCCAGGTCCGGCCCCACATGGAGCAATTCGCCCGGAGCCAGCATCCGCCAGCCGGGGTCGGCATCCATGGGCTCCGTGGCGATGACCACCGAACCCCGCCCGGCCAGGTCGTGGCTGCGCCCCTTGATGCGAGGGCTGTCCACCGCCAACGGCTGGCTGTCCCGGTGGCCGCCGGGGGCACGCTCGAGGACATGGAGTTCGTGCGTTTCCGGGTAGCGCAGCGCCCAGAGCCCGGTGGCCGTGGTGATGATGAAGTTCAGGCTGTAGACGGGCAGGTTCGCAGCAATCCACGCCACGGCGGCGGTGATGCCCGCCTCGAGGTCTCCGCCGCGGCGCCTGGTTTCCAGGGTGATCAGGGCAAACATCCGCTCGCTGTCGGTGTCGCCGAGGACCAGCCCCGAACCGCCGAGCCCGGCAATCCGCGAGTCGATCTTGCCCAGCTCGCCAAAGGCGCCGTTGTGGGCGAAGATGCGGCCGTCCTGCTCGAACGGGTGGGTGTTTTCCACCGTGTGGGCGCCAGTGGTGGCGTACCGGACGTGGGCCACGAACGTGGCACTTTCCAGCTCCCGCGCCTCGGCGGCAAAGGCGGCATCCTCAAACGCTGCGATGGGCTGCCTGAAAATGGCCGGTTCCCCGTTCGCCTCAAAGATGCCGATGCCGGTGCCGTCCGGCTCCCGGCGGCTTTGTTCGGACAGGCTGTCCGGGGCCTTGAGCAGCCAAAACGTTGCCTTCACCGGCCCGGCGCCCGCATGGAGTCCAAATAGTCGGCACATAACGTGATCCTAGCCGGGAACGGTGCTGCACGGCAGGGCCGGAGCCCGGGCAGCCGCGCACTGCACCCACGGCGGCACGCACTCCGATATTCTTATCCGCGGGCCACGCGCAGGTGCGCTGGCGGATAACGGAGAGCATTGATGAGTTTGCTGGGCACAAAATGGACCGTTCACGGCGACGGCAAGAGCATTGCCCCGGGGCAGGTCGTCACCCCGGATGAGCGGCTGAGCTGGCCCCGGACCATCGGGATCGGCCTGCAGCACGTGGTGGCCATGTTCGGCGCCACGTTCCTGGTGCCGCTGATCACCGGCATGCCGCCGGCCACCACGTTGTTTTTCTCCGGCATCGGCACCCTGCTTTTCCTGGTCCTGACGCGCGGCCGCGTGCCCAGCTACCTGGGCTCCAGCTTCGCGTTCATCGCCCCAATCATGGCATCGCAGCAGCAGTTCGGCGTGTCCGGGGCGCTCGGCGGCGTGGTGGTGGCCGGTGTGACACTCGCCGTCCTGGGCCTGGTTGTGCAGAAATTCGGAGCCTCGTGGATCAACCGGCTCATGCCCGCACCCGTCACCGGCACCATCGTGGCCCTGATCGGCCTGAACCTGGCGCCTTCAGCGCGCGCCAACTTTGAAAAGGCGCCCGTCACGGCCCTGGTCACGCTGCTGGTCATCATCCTGGTCAGTGTGCTGTTCCGCGGCATCCTGGGCCGCCTGGCCATCCTGGTCGGGGTCGTGGTGGGCTACTTTGTGGCCGTGCTGCGCGGCGAGGTGGACTTCTCCAAGTTCGACTCCGCCGCCTGGATCGGCCTGCCGCACTTCCAGACACCCACCTTCCACTTTGCCGTCCTGGGCCTGTTCATCCCCGTGGTGCTGGTGCTCGTCGCCGAGAACATCGGCCATGTGAAGTCCGTTGCCCTGATGACAGGCGAGGACCTGGACCCCTACGCCGGCCGCGCCATCGTTGCCGACGGCGTCGCCACCACCCTGGCCGGCCTCGGCGGCGGCTCCGGCACCACCACCTACGCCGAGAACATCGGCGTCATGGCCGCCACCAAGGTCTACTCCACCGCCGCGTACTACGTTGCAGGCCTCGCGGCCCTGCTGCTGAGCTTCTCCCCCAAGTTCGGCGAGCTGATCGCCACCGTCCCCGTGGGCGTCCTGGGCGGTGCCGCCACCCTGCTCTATGGCATGATCGGCGTGCTGGGTGTGCGGATCTGGGTGCAGAACAAGGTCAGCTTCTCCAACAACATCAACCTGACCACGGCCGCCGTCGCGCTGATCATCGGCGTGGCAAACTTCACCTGGGCAGCCGGCTCCCTCACCTTCGAGGGCATCGCCCTCGGCACGGCCGCCGCGCTCATCATCTACCACGGCATGAGCGCCCTGGCGAAGTGGCGCGGCACCGCCGCCAACCCCCTGGACCCCGAGGAAGACCCCGCAGCGGCAGCGCTCACGAAGGGCTGAGCACCCCGTTGATGCGTTGCGGCACTCCCAGCGGGTTGCCGTCACGCAGGGCTGCCGGCAGCAGGTGGTCCGGCAGCCCCTGGTAGGCCACGGGCCGCAGGAAGCGGGTGATCCCGGCCGTCCCCACGGACGTCGTGGTGGGTGCGGTGGTGGCCGGGTACGGCCCGCCGTGCTGCTGCGCATACGTCACCGAGACGCCCGTGGGCCACTGGTTCCACAGCACCCTCCCGGCCCTGTCGGCCAGGATCCGCACCAGTTCCGGGGCCACAGCGTCGGAGTCCTCGCCCTGGATCGTGGCCGTCAACTGCCCGTCCAGCACGCCCGCCACCTCCAGCAGCTCCGCCTCGGAGTCGTAGGCGGCCACGAGCGCCGACGGCCCGAAGCACTCCCTGATCAGCCCCTCCGGGTCCGCCAGCAGCGCCGCCGCCGTGGTCACGTTGAGCGCCGGCGCGGGCGGGGACGAGGTGGTGCCGCCGGTGCCGCCCAAGGGGGAAACGGCGTCGTGCGCCAACAGGCCCTGCAGCGAGTCCGCGTAGCCCTGCGCAATCCTGTCGTTGAGCAGCGGCGCCGGGGCGGGGCGGGCCGTGCCGGCCAGCTCCGACACCATGGCCGAGCCGGCCGGCACCAGCAGGATGCCGGGCTTGGTGCAGAACTGCCCGGCGCCCATGGTGTACGACGCCACAAAGCCCGCCGCAATCTCCGCCCCGCGCGCCGCTGCCGCCGCCTCCGTCACGAAGACCGGGTTGACGCTGCCCAGCTCGCCGTAGAACGGGATGGGGTCGGGCCGGGAGGTGGCCAGGTCGAACAGCGCCCGCCCGCCGGGGATGGACCCGGTGAACGCACCGGCCTTGATGCGCGGGTCCAGGATGGCGTCGCGCCCGGCCTGTGTGCCGTAAATGAGCTGCAGGATGCCCGACGGCGCACCGGCACCTTCCAGCGCTGCGGCGGCCACGCGACCCACGGCGGCCGAGAGACGGGGGTGGCCGGAGTGGACCTTCAGCACCACGGCACAGCCAGCGGCGAGGGCCGAACAGGTGTCGCCTCCCGCCACGCTGAAGGCAAACGGGAAGTTGCTGGCGGCGAACACCAGCACCGGGCCCAGCGGTTCCAGGACGCGGCGGATGTCGGGGCGTGGCCCCATGGGCCAGGCGTCGTCGGCATGGTCGATCCTGGCGTCGAGGTAGCCGCCGTCATTCAGCAGCTCGGCGAAAAGCCGCAGCTGGAACGTGGTGCGCTTGAGTTCCCCGCTGAGCCGCGCCTCGGGCAGGTTCGTCTCCTCCTGCGCGATGGGGATGAGCTCGGGACCCGCCGCATCCAGGGCGTCGGCGGCGGCCACGAGGGCGGCGGCGCGGTCCTCGGCGGGGCGTCGGCCCCACTGTCCCGATGCGGCGTGGGCCGCGGCGAGCACGGCCTCCAGCTCTTCGGCTGTGGTGGCGGTTTCAGTCATGGCATTGCTTCCTTCATCTTGACGATCGTGTGTGGCGTTCAATGTTGCGGGTGTCTTTCAGGACCGTCAGGGGCTTTCGCCTGCGGCACCGTGCGGGAGCTCCATGCCTGAATCGGTGAGCGCCGCGAGGCGGCCCAGCGAGACAGGTGCGGCAAGCGTCCTCTTGGACATGGCCTGCAGGTCCTCGGCGGTGGGGCCGCGTCCTGCCAGGTCCGCCGCGATCGACGTCGTCGCAAAGCCGCAGACCCGGCCCTGGCACCAGCCCATGCCGGGCCGGGCATATGACTTCAGGCTCCGGGCGTCGTCGGCACCCAGCTCGGCGTGCGCGTTGCACAGGTCCCCGTAGCTGGCTTCCTCACAGCGGCACACAATGGTGTCCGGGGTGAGCCAGCCGGTCCAGCGCGCGGGGACGGGGTTGGCCCTGTGCATGGCGACGGCGAAGGCCCGCAACCGGGCGCGTTCGCGCTGCAGCCGGGCGATCCTGCCCGGCAGGTCCGGGGATTCGCCACCGCGGGCGGCAGCGGCGGACAGGGCGGCGAGCTCGCCCTCGACCACAGCCATGGCGGCACCGCCGATCCCCGTGGCCTCCCCCGCAACGCTGACGCCGGGCACGGAACTGTTCAGCCGGTCGTCCACCACGGCAACGAGGGAGCCGTCCACGTCGAGGGCGGTGGCGGCCCCGGCGGCGAGCACCAGTTCCAGCGACGGCGTGAAGCCCCAGCCCAGCGCCACGAAGTCGCACGGCACGCGCCTGCCGCTGCCGGCCACGACGGCGCCGTCGGGCGTGAGCTTAGAAAGGGTCACGGCCTCCACCCGGTCCGTTCCATGGATTTCCGTCACCGCCGTGCGGGTCCGGTACGGGATGCGGTGCCGGGCCAGCACTGCCGCATATTCCACGCCTTCCGGGACCTTCTCCGGGGCGCGGACGGCGCCGCGCAGGTTCCTCAGCCAGCCCGTGGGCGAGTTGGCCTCGCAGACGGCAGCGACCTTGACGCCCGCGCGGGCCAGCCCCGCCGCGACAGGCAGCAGGAACGGCCCCGTCCCGCCCACGACGCCGGTGCCGCCCGGGACCACCATGCTGCCCTTCAGCAGTGCCTGCACCCCGCCGGCCGCCATGACACCGGGCAGCTCCCAGCCCGGCACGGGCAGCTGGCGGTCGTAGCCGCCGGGGCACAGGACCAGCCGGCCTGCCCGCACGGAGCCGGGCGCCGCTTCCGCGGCTGGGGTTCCGTCCGCAGGAACCTCCAGCACAGGGCTCAGCTGCAAGACGCGGGTGCCGTCGGGGGCGGGTGTGTCCAGCAACCACAGCTGCGTGCCCCGAAGGTAGCGAACCCGGCCGGAGGTTTCATGCGCGTAAAGGCGTGAACGCAGCTCCGTGAAGGTCTTCCAGTCGTGGTGCCCGGCGCCTTCCTCAGCGCCTCCTTCGTCCCCGGCGCCCTCGGCCGGGGTGCCGGAAGCTCCGTGCACCTCCTCGTCGCGGTGGCGCCAGAACTGCCCGCCGGGCTGCTGTCCGGCGTCGATGAGCACCACGGCCAGGCCGCAGTCGCCCGCGTGCACGGCCGCGGCCAGCCCTGCAGGCCCGGCGCCGACCACGGCAACGTCAAAGGCCATTTCCGGGTCCGCGCCCGTTTCATTCTTCATGCGCGCCTGCCGTTCCGGTTTCAAGGACCATGCCATCATGCACGGGGGTGAGACAGGCGCGCTGGTTGAGTGCGCCGTCGGCCGTGATCAGGCAGTCGAAGCAGGCACCGATGCCGCAGAACAGCCCGCGGGGGCGTCCCGCCCTGGTGGTGCGCCAACTGGTGACACCGGCGGCGGTGAGTGCTGCGCCCACGGTCTGGCCAGGGCGGGCCGGCAGCGGTGCGCCGTCGAGGGTCATCTGTATGTCAGGCATGGGCGGCCTCCTGGGCGGCGGGGATGTCAAAGCGTTCGGGCGCGAACGGCGCCAGGTCCATTGCGGGCGCGGTGCCCGTAAGGGCGGCTGCGAGCAGGGCGCCCGTGCCGACGCTCAGGCCGATGCCCGCGCCCTCGTGCCCGCAGGCATGCCACAGCCCGGGAGCCCGGGGGTCTGCACCGATGACCGGCAGGTGGTCGGGACAGTACGGCCGGAATCCGAAGTAGCTGCGCAGCGCCTTGGCCCCGGCGAGAAAGGGGAACAGCCCGATCGCCCTGCCCGCCATGGCAGCCAGCACCCGCGGGTCGACGGCCTTGTCGAAGCCCACCCGTTCGCGGCTGGAGCCGATCAGGATGGTGCCGCCGCGGGTTCCCTCCACCACGGGGGAGGTCTGCAGGCCGGCATCGGAACTTGCCACGTTGTCCACATACTCGGCCGCGTATACCTTGTGCCGGACCTTGATGGGCAGCGGTTCCGTCACCAACACGTAGCCCTTGCGGGGCAGGACCGGAACGTTGACACCGGCCAGCTGTGCCACGGCACCGCCCCAGGTTCCCGCGGCATTGACGACGGCGGGGGCGCTGACGGTTCCGCCGCTGGTCACGACGCCCGTGACGGCGTCGCCGCGGCGCAGGAATCCGGTGACGGTGGTCTGTGTGTGAACGGTGGCGCCAAACCCGCGGGCCAGGCGCAGCAGGTGGGCCGCGGCCAGCATCGGCTGGACCTGGGCGTCCTGCGGATAATATGCCCCGCCGGCCATGTTCGGGTTCAGTTGCGGCTCAAGTTCGGCCAGGCCGTCTGCTGCAACCAGCTCGACATCGATTCCGGCTGCGCGCTGGCGTTCGGCGAGGAGGGCGAGGTTCTCCTGGGTGCCGGGCCGGGCGGAGACAACCAGCCCGCCCTTGGCCTCAAACTCCCACAGGCGGCCGAACTCGGCGAGGTCCCCGCGCCACAGGCCTTGCGAGTACTGGGCCAGGTCCAGTTCGGGGCCGGCTTCCTTGTCGGAGACCAGGATGTTGCCCTCGCAGGCACTGGAGGTTCCCGAGGCCACCGCGCCCCGTTCCACCACCGCCACGGACAGGCCGGAGCGCGCGGCAAAATAAGCACAGGCGGCACCGACGGCACCTCCGCCGATGACCACAACGTCAACGAATCGGGGAAGACTCATGACGGTAGTATGTCACACACCACAGCTCCGTGGCGGGGTGTCCTGATACTTTTTGCGCCAGTTTTGTGACGGCACGGGGCACCGCCAGGCCTCCACCGCGGGCCGGGCCCGCCACCGGTGCCCCCTCCCCGGCGAAAATGCCTAGTGCCTGGCCCAGTCGGTACGGACGTGGCCGATGTGCACGGTCATCAGCTCCTGCGCCTCCGCGGCCTTGCCGGCCGCAATCAGCTCCACGAGCTCCACGTGCTCCTGCGCCGAATCCTGCAGCGTGCCGGCTGCGGCC
Source organism: Arthrobacter stackebrandtii (assembly GCF_017876675.1). NCBI lineage: Bacteria > Bacillati > Actinomycetota > Actinomycetes > Micrococcales > Micrococcaceae > Arthrobacter > Arthrobacter stackebrandtii. The sequence goes on along the minus strand of NZ_JAGIOI010000001.1, from coordinate 1,947,422 downwards.
AGCGGGGCCAGCCCCAGCAGCCGGGTGTGGGCGCGCAGCTCGGAAATCAGGGCGACCAGGCGTTTGTTGCCGCTGTATTCAAGGATGGCAATGTGGAACGCGCGGTCGGCTTCGGTGTACTGGATGAGGTCGCCGGCGACGGCGAATCCCACGATCGCATCGGCCATCTGGCGGAGGCGGGCCAGCCCGGCGTCGTCAATCAGCGGGGTGACCTGCCGGACGGTGGGCGGCTCGATGAGCAGGCGCAGGGCAGTGATCTCGTCGAGGTCCTCGTCAGAGACTTCGGTGACGCGGAACCCCTTGTTGGGCAGCGAGGTCACCAGGCCCTCCTTCGCAAGGTCCAGCATGGCCTCGCGCACGGGCGTGGGCGAGACGCCGAAGCGCTTGCCGAGAGCCGGGGCGGAGTACACCTCACCGGGTTTCATTTCACCCGAAATGACGGCGGCCCGCAGTGCAAGCGTCACCGTTTCTCGCAGGCTGACGTTTTTCTTGACCATGGTCAAATGAGACGCAGTTTCCATGCCGTTCCCCCTCTAGGACCCTTCTGAAGCGGACTCACCGCCCCATGCGGCAGCGGAACGGCTGTTGCGCCCCACTGTCATATGACATTTTAGTGCACGCCCCCGGCGGAGCCTGCGGATTCAAAGGCCCGGCCCGCCACCACGATGTCCTCCCACGACATGCCAACACCGGTGTACAGCAGCGGCTTTCCGGGGTCTGGGTCGAAGCGGCCGTTGGCAAGGTCCGACAGCGTGGCCAGGCCGCGCTCCTGCCACTCTTGCGCCGAACGTGCCGGAATCAGGTCGCCGGCCTCACGCAGCGCCGACGCCCGCCCCTCCACCACCACTTCTGCGCGGCGGGCCAGGACGGGGTCGATCTCCCGCGCATCGAGCCCGTGGGAGCCGATCGCCGCAATCACGGCCGAATCCTTGGGCAGCGCACCGTCAAACACCGGCTCGGCGGAGGACGTGGCGCAGAGGATGACATCGGCTGCCGCCAGGTCTCCGTGGCTGCCCGCGCGCGAAGGGATTCCCTGCGCGGCCCACTTGTCGGCGAGCGCCTGCGCAGCCTCGGGACGCCGGCCAATGACCACAAGCTCCCCGATGCCGCACACTGCTGCGAGCGCCTCGATGTGCCGGTCCGCCTGCAGCGACGTCCCCAGAACGGCCACGGTCCCGGCCGATTCCGCGCCGCGCAGCGCCAGCAACCCCTTGACGGCCATGGTGGTCACGGCGGGCGTGCGGATCAGCGTCAGCTCGGCCCCATCCATGGCGGCCAGCGGCGCCAGCGTGTCCTTGTCCAGCAGCAGGTACGTGCCCTGGATCTTGGGGTGCCCCTTGGCGGGGTTCTCCGGCGCCACGGTGACCACCTTAATCCCGGCGTACCGGGCCGACTGCGCCGGCATCAGCAGGAACTCGCCCGCGTCCAGCGGCGCAAACAGCCGTGGCGAATCCAGCTCCGGATCGAGCCCGCCGCGCAGCGCCTCCTCCAGCGCGGCCACGGCGGTCCCGGGCGGCAGCAGTTCCTGCAGCTGTGCGGCGTCAAAGTAGGGCAGTGTCATGGTTGTCCTAGGGTTGGGGTTCCGGGGCTCCGGCCCCGGTTGAAAGTACGACGGCGGCACGCCCGCCGGGCTCGGCCGTCACCGACACGCTGGCCGGGAGGGCACTTTGGTGCAGTCTATCGGCGTCGGAATGGTCCAGCAGCACCACCGGGATCCCGCCGCCGTACAGTTCCGCGGCGGCTAGCACGCCCAGGCAGACGATGGCGTCACGGGCCGTGAGCAGGATGGCGGCGGGGCCGACTCCTGCCCGCAGCTGCTCTGCCAGCACGGAGGACGAGGAACTGGATCCGCGCGAGGCGTCCATGACCAGGACCTGCCCGCCCAGCAGCCGGCCGCGCTGGGGGTGGTGTGCGTCGATGATTTCGCCGGTGTTCCTGTCGGTGCCGCCCCAGAACGAGAGCGGTTCCGCAAGGGCCAGCAGCGGGCCGGATCCGGACCCGGCGCAGAGTGTCATGCCGCCGAAGGCGGCGGCCGGTTCAGTGGCGGCCGCGATTTCCGCCTCAGGTCCACTGCTGGTCATGGCGGACCACCTTTCCGGAGATTGCGGAGTCCACGCATTCGGCCATGGTGCCGAAGATGATGTCCACGCCGATGTTCATGGGCGCATACCAGGCCCACTTGCCCGAGGGCGTCATGACGGAGCGCTCCTCGGGGCCGAGGATGGGGGTGATGTAGGTGCACGTGTCCACCACGATCCGCGCCCCGCGCTCCTCGGCGGCCTGGGCCGTGCCGTCCCCGCGGGCCTGTTCGAGGACCTCGCGGGAAGTGTTGATCCAGACGGTGCAGCCGGGGCGAAATGACGGCCCGCCTTCAAGCAGTCCGGCGAGCTGCCGGAATTCCTTGACGGAAAAGTGCGGGGTGCCCAGGGCCACCGCGTCCAGCGGCGCTGCGGGGTCCGCCGTCGTCAGTTCATCGCGCATGGCACACACCAGGGCGGGCGTGATGACGGTTTTTCCCGGTGCGTCCCCGCCGCTGTCCCAGCCGGCGGCGAGCGCCTCGGGTGTCACGCCGGCAATGTGAAACAGGGCCACGCCGCCGGAGGAGGCGGCAGTGGCGCCGAAGGCCTTGAGCTTGTCCTCGTCCACCACGGCCGGATCGATGCCGGTCAACAGCGGGATCTTCTCCCCGACGAGGCGCCCCACCACCCCGCCCAGCGCAGCCCACACGGCCTCATGCCCCAGCATTTCGCTGGAGAGCGGGGAGCAGTCGAGCTCGATGGCGGGCATCCGGTGTTCGCCCATGTGCAGGCCGGCGTGCGGGACGCGGCCGGTGACGGCGGCACAGATGTCCAGGAAGTCGCCGTACCGTTCGGTGCGTGCACCCAGGACGGAGTTGGCAAAGACGATGGCGTTGGATTCGGCCCAGGCGATGTTTTCGCCAAAGGCCGGGCGCTCCGTGGACTGGTAGGGCGCGCACGTCCAGGTGGCACGGGCGCCGAGGGCCCGGTAGGCATCCATGAGGGCCCGGGCGGGGACCGCTTCGCTGGGCGGCAGGCGCACCAGGCCGGGGTGCATCAGGTCCAGCGAGCTGGTGTTCAGCGTGGTGGGAACGGCGACCTTGGCGCCCAGGTCCGCCAGCTTTTGGGCAAAGTCCAGGCCGGCCTGCCCATGGTAGAGGCAGGCGTCAATGTGCGCGCCGGTGATGGGCATGAGCCTGTCGGCGCCCAGCACTCCGGCCACGGCCACCACGATGCGCATGGCCATGGCAGTTCCGGGACCGCGGCCGCCGTCGAGCATGGCCTCCTCCTCAGGCGTGAGGACAAGCGCCGGGCCGTTCACAGCAGGAACCCGGCAGGGAAGGGGTCGTCCGGGTCCAGCAGGTACTGGCCCATGCCGGTGACCCAGGCACGCCCCGTAATGGTGGGGATGACGGCGGGCAGTCCGCCCACCGTGGTCTCGCCGACGAGCCGGCCGGTGAACGTGGTGCCGATGAAGCTCTCGTTGATGAAGTCGGTGTCCAGTGCCAGTTCGCCGCGGGCGTGCAGCGCGGCCATGCGGGCGCTGGTGCCCGTGCCGCAGGGTGAGCGGTCAAACCAGCCAGGGTGGATGGCCATGGCGTGGCGTGAGTGTTGGGCCGTGGAGCCCGGCGCCTTCAGGTAGACGTGGTGGCAGCCATGGATGTCCGGGCGCTCGGGGTGCACGGGCGGGCTGCTGTTGTTGATGGCGTCCATGATGGCCAGCCCGGCGGCCAGCAGTTTGTCCTTCGCCTCCCGCTCGAACGGAAGCTTCAGTTCCTCCAGGTCCACGACGGCGTAGAAATTGCCGCCAAACGCCATGTCGTAGTGGACTTGGCCGAATCCGGGCACCTCCACGGCCTGGTCCAGGGCCAGGGAGAAAGAGGGGACGTTGGTGATGGTGACCGACTTGGCCGCTCCATTCTCCACGTGGACGTCCGCCACCACCAGTCCGGCCGGGGTGTCCAGCCGGATGGTGGTGACGGGCTCCAGGACCGGGACCATGCCGGTTTCCACCAGCACAGTGGCCACGCCAATGGTGCCGTGCCCACACATGGGCAGCAGCCCGGAGACCTCGATGAACAGCACGCCAAAGTCTGCGTCCGGCCTTGTGGGCGGTTGCAGGATGGCGCCGCTCATGGAGGCGTGCCCCCTGGGCTCGTACATGAGCAGGGTCCGGATGTCGTCGCTGTTCTCCATGAACCACAGGCGCCTCTCGGCCATGGTGGCGCCCGGGATGGTCCCCACACCGCCGGTGATGACCCTGGTGGGCATCCCCTCGGTGTGGGAATCTACTGCGTGGAAAACCCTCTTTGAACGCATCGGACCTCTTTTTCGGGTGTGGCTTACTTGTAGCCCTTGGCCAGGACGGCCTCGGTGTCGGCCGCAATGCGGGCGTTGAGCTCGGGTGAGAGCGGCAGGCGCGGCTGGCGGCAGGCGCCGCCCTTGCGTCCCACGATGTCCATGGAGAGCTTGATGGACTGGACAAACTCGGTCTTGGAGTCCCAGCGCAGCAGCGGGTGCAGGTCGCGGTAGATGGGCAGTGCCGTGGCAATGTCATCCATGCTGCCGCTGGTGGCCAGGTTGTACAGTTCCACCGTGCTTTGCGGGATGGCGTTGGGGTAGCCGGCGATCCAGCCGACGGCCCCGGCGAGGCCCATCTCCAGGAGCACGTCGTCGGTTCCGATCAACAGGTCCAGGCCGGGGGCCAGCTCGGCAATTTCGTAGGCGCGGCGGACATCGCCGGTGAACTCCTTCACGGCCACAATCAGGCCCTCCTCGTACAGGCGGGCGAGCAGCGGCGGCACCAGGTCAACCTTGGTGTCCAGGGGGTTGTTGTACGCCACGATCGGCAGGCCGGCCTTGGCCACCTCACGGTAGTGGTCCACGACGGTGTCGGCGTCGGCCCGGTAGGTGTTGGGAGGCAGGGCCAGCACAGACGCAGCTCCGGCGTCGCGGGCCTGCTCCGCCCAGCGGCGGGATTCCGCGGCACCGTACGCAGCGACGCCGGGCATCACGGTGAAGCCCTCCGGGGATGCGGCGACGGCGGTTTCCACCACCTTGGCCCGCTCCTCGTCAGTCAGGGTCTGGTACTCACCGAGCGAGCCGTTGGGGCAGACGCCGTCGCAGCCGTTGGCCGCCAGCCAGGCAACGTGTTCGCCGAAGGCGGCGTAGTCCACACTGAGGCCGTCATTGAAGGGAAGTGCCGTGGCAACGTGGATGCCCTGCCAGGGCTGGGTGCGGGTGGTCATGAATGTCTCCTTGCAGGTGGGGCCGCCATGGGGGCGCAGGCTGCGCAGTCCGCAAAAAGAGTGCCGGCGGCGCTGCCAACAAAGCATTACGAGATCAGCCTAACAGTACAATGTCACATTCCACTAGGAGTTTCGGGTGACTATTTTGCACCGGGCAGCGCCGCACGACGGGACGTGTTACTGCAGCGGGCCGCCGAGGCTGTCCACGGTCCGGCGCAGGTTGGCGAAGACGCGGTCGTCGCCGATGCCGTCGTGCTCAAACTCGTTGGTGACCCAGGCGTGCACGTTGCCCACGGCGGCCGCGGTGTCCAGCTGCAGCCCGGCGTCGACGTACATGTCGTCGTAGTAGACGGCCGCAGCCACGGGCACCTCGTTGGCGGCGAGCCGCTCCACGTCGTAGAGCTCGCTGTAGTCCGCGCGCCGGGCCATCTCGTTGACGGCGCCCGCGAAGGGGCGCAGCAGGCGGATCTCCTCAAACATCCAGGGGAACATCATCTCGCCGGTGAACAAGAGCGGGCGGGCTTCTTCGGCAAACTCGGGGTGGTTGGCCCGCTCCCGCTCGGCGGCCCAATTGGTGGGGCCGTTGCCGCCATGGGAGTAGATGCTCTCCTGCAGCGCCGCGAACAGCGGGTTCTCGGCAAAGGACGTCCGCGCCAGCACCTGCGACAGGAAGCCGTCGCTGAGTGTCCCCTCGTCCGTGAAGGCCTCCTCGAGCAGCCAGTGCATGCGCTCGAACCCGGGCTTCATGCCGAAGTCGATCCCCAGCGTCTGGAAGCGGCGCACGGTGAGCCGGTCGCCGTCGGGCAGGCGGACATCATGGGCCGCGAGGTAATCGGCAATGGCTGCCACCTGCTCCATCTGGTGCGGGTAGCGGGCGTAGAACTGGCGGTTTTTCCCGGCCGTGCGCGGGAAGGTGCGGCGGTAGACCTCGGAGGCGTCGGGCCAGATGCTGGCCAGCCCGCCGGTGACATAGCAGGCGTCGAGGGCCTCGGGCACGCGCGAGAGGTACGTCAGCGTCAGGAACCCGCCATAGCTCTGCCCCATGGTGGACCAGCGGCGGCCGGCGTAGCGGGTCTTGCGGATGTGCTCGGCGTCGGACACGATCGAGTCCGCCCGGAAGCGTGAGAGGTAGTCGGCGCCGGCGGCATCCGCTGCCGGGCCCTCGCCAAAGCGGGCCATGGTGGCGGCGTCGATGCGGGTGCTGCGGCCGGTGCCGCGCTGGTCCAGCAGAAGCACGCGGTGGGTCTTCAGTGCCTGGCCGATCCAGCCGGTGGCACCCAGCGGCCGGGGCCCCTTCCCGCCGGGGCCGCCCTGCAGGAACACCATGACGGGCAGTTCCTGGCCGCGGCGGACGGGGTCCACCAGTTCGCGTGCAAACACCTTGATGGTCGCGGTCGAGGACGGGTCAAACCAGTCCAGGGGGACCTCGGTGAAGAAGTCGGTCACGGCCATGCCAGGGATGATGTAATTTGTTTCGTTCATGGCCCCATCCTCTCAAGCGGTCCGCCGATACGTTCCGCAGCCGCGGCCCCGGCGCGGCTCACCGCAGCACAAACCCCAGCCCCAGGGTGTCCCGCGCATCCAGCGTGAACGAACAGCGCGCCACCTCGAACGCGGTGCCGCGCACCGCCGCCACCACCACTCCGGACTCCTCCCGGGCTGCCACGTGTGCCGCAAAGTGCGAGTCAACAATGGAGAAGTGCTCCAGCACTGCCCCGTCCGCCAGCTCGCCGGAGTCGTCAAGCCCCGCCACCCGGGCCGCCGTCCCCGAGCCGCACGGCGAGCGGTCCACCTGCCCGTCGGCAAAAATCGTGACGTTGCGCTGTGCGAGGTTGCCGTCCACCGGGTCCATGGCCTGGTGGAAAATGGTGCCGTAGATGCCGTCCAGCCGCGGCTCGAGGGGGTGACGTGCCGCGGGGTGGCCTGCGAGCGCGGCCTTGATCGCCCGCCCCGCCTCGATCAGCTTGTTCAAGTCCGACGGCGTGACGTCCAGTCCCGCTGCCTGTGCGGCAAGTGAGGCGTACAGGGCGCCGCCCCACAGCACATCCACCTCGAGCCGGCCAAAGGCTTCGGTGTCCACGGTGATGGAGCGCGCCGTGACGGCGGAGGGCACGTTGACGAAGGTGACGGCCTCAACCTGGCCGGCCACCGTCGTCACCTTGGCCGTGACGCGCCCCGAGGGGACGTCAATGACCACGTCCGTTTCGCCGTCGTCCGGGGCATTGACGAGTCCGGACTCCACGGCCCAGGCGCCGAGCGCAATGGTGCCGTGGCCGCAGGCGGTTGAGAAGCCGTCCTTGTGCCAGAACAGCACGCCCAGGTGGGCGCCGGGGTCGTTTGGCGGGACGATGAAGCCGCCGTACATGTCTGCGTGGCCGCGCGGCTCGTTGACCAGCAGCCGGCGCAGCACGTCGGCCGGGCCGGACTGGGCGGCCTGGCGGCGGTCCAGGACCGTGGCACCTGGGATGTCGAAGGGAAGTTCCGGCACGATCCGGAACGGCTCCCCGCCCGTGTGGTAGTCCACCGTTTTGACCGTCCACTTCGCGGCCTGCGCCACCTCGTCGCGCGTCGTGCCAGGCTCAGGCGCCAAGATATGCCTCCACAATCCTTGAATCGGCCAGCAGTTCCGGCCCCGTTCCGGTCATGGTGGTGGCGCCGCCCTCAATGACGTAGCCGCGGCTGGTGATCTTCAGGGCCGCCCGCGCATTCTGCTCCACGAGCAAAACCGTGGTGCCGTTGGCGTTGACGTCCTTGATGACCTCCATTACCTGGGCCACGATGAGCGGCGCCAGCCCCATGGATGGTTCATCCAGCATAAGCATCCTGGGACCGGCAATGAGCGCGCGGCCGATCGCGAGCATCTGCTGCTCGCCGCCGGAAAGGGTGCCGCCCTGCTGGCTGCGCCGCTCGGCCAGAAGCGGCAGCATCTCATAGACCTCTTTCATCCGCTTGGCCACGGCGCCGCGGTCCTTGACGAGGTAGCCGCCCAGCTGCAGGTTTTCCGCCACTGTCAGGGTGGAGAAGATCCGCCGCCCTTCCGGCACGTGGATGAGCCCGCCGGCCACCACTTCCCAGGGCTTGGCGCGGGTGATGTCGGAGCCGGCAAAGCTGATCCTGCCCGAATGCGCCTTCACAATGGCCGAGGCCGTGGACAGCGTGGTGGTCTTGCCCGCCCCGTTGTTCCCCAGCAGCGAGACGATCTCGCCTTCCTCCACCCGGATGCTCATGCCGCGCAGCGCCTGGATCTTGCCGTAAAACACCTCTACGTTCTCAAATTCAAGCATCGACATCAGGCTCCGCCCCCTTCCGGTTCGTTGTCCGCGGCACTGTCCCTGGCCGCCGGGCTGGCGCCCGCCTCACTATCGTCGTCCTTGCCCAGGTAAGCCTCGATCACCGCCGGGTTCCGCTTGACCTCCGCTGGCGTGCCGTCGGCGATCTCCTTGCCAAAGTTCATGACCACGATCCGTTCACTGACCTCCATGACCACGCCCATGTCATGCTCAATGAGCACGACGGCGGCCCCCAGGTCCCGGATCTTGCGGCACAGTGCCAGCAGGTCCTGCTTTTCGGAGTGGTTCAGGCCGGCGCCGGGTTCATCGAGCAGCACCAGCTTGGCCTTGCGGGCCATGGCCCGGGCCATCTCCACCTGCCGCTGCTGGCCGTAGGCAAGGTTGCGGACCGGGATGCCGCGCCCGCCCTTGTACCCCACAAAGTCCAGCCAGCGGTGGGCCTCCTCCGTGTAGTACGCCTCGCTTTTCTTGAACCGCGGCGTGTGGAACAGGGAGTCCATGAAGTTCTGCCCGCCGTACAAGTGCATGCCGCCGCGGACGTTGTCCAGCACCGTCAGGTCCGGGAAGAGCCGCAGGTTCTGGAACGTGCGGGTCACCCCTGTCGCGGCGATCACGGCCGGACGCCTGCCCGTCACATCCTGGCCGTCCACGGTCACGGACCCGCTGACCGGCTTGTAGAAGCCGGTGATGCAGTTGAATGCACTGGTTTTTCCGGCACCGTTGGGCCCGATCACGGAGACAATTTCTCCGGCGTCCGCGGTGAAGCTGAGCCCGTTGACAGCCTTGACGCCGCCAAAGGCAATTTGCAGGTCCTTGACCTCAAGCAGCGGGCTCATGCCGCCCCTCCCTTCGCACTGTCCGCCCCGGTGGCGCCGGCGCCACGGCTCCTGCGGCCGCGGGCACCCGGGCGCGTGCCGCCGTCGGGCCTCCCGGGACCGCCACCCGGCGGATCATTGTCGTGGACGGGCCGCTCTGGCTCGTAGGCCCGGGCCGGCCAGAAACCCTGGGGCCGCAGGACCATCATGGCCACCAGGACCACACCAAAGATGACGTAGCGCAGGTTGCCCATGTCGCGCAGCAGCTCCGGCATCAGCGAAATGACGACGGCGCCCACCACCACTCCGCGGGTGTTGCCCATGCCGCCCAGCACCACGGCCATGAGGACCAGTGCGGACTGCAGGAACACGAAGCTTTGCGGCGAGATGGCGGAGAGGTGCGCGGCGAACAACAGTCCGCCGAAGCCGCCCCAAACCGCGCCAAAGATGTAGGCGGCCAGTTTCACCTTGTAGGTGTGGATGCCCATGGCCTCGGCGGCGTCCTCGTCCTCGCGGACAAAGCGCCAGGCCCGGCCCAGCCGCGACTTGCCCAGGCGTGCCGAGCCCAGCACCAGCAGGGAAACCACCACCACGCAGAAGTAGTAGAACGGGACGGGGGCTGACAGGTCGAGGCCGAACAGCTGGATGCCCGGGATGCCGTAGATGCCCGAGGGGCCGCCGGTGATGTCCAGGTTGTTGGCGGTGAGGCGGATGATCTCGCCGAAACCCAGGGTCACGATGGCCAGGTAGTCGCTGCGCAGGCGCAGCGTGGGACCGCCAATGACCAGGCCGGACAGGATGCACATGATGATGACGGCCGGGATGGTGTAGAGGATGGGCAGCTCAAAGGCCTTGGACACGATGCCCGCCGTGTAGGCGCCCACCGCCATGAAGGCAATGTAGCCCAGGTCCAGCAGCCCGCAGTAGCCCACCACCATGTTCAGGCCGGAGGCCAGCAGCACGAAGATCACGGCCGTCGTGGCGATGTTCATGGCGTAGTTGTTGGCGATTAGAAAGGGGAAAACGACCGCGATGGCGAAGGCGGCCCAGCCCAGCTGCTTGCTTTCAAACAGCCGGGAGACGGCGCTGGCGGGCTTGCCGATCAGCCGGGGGGCGGTGGAGGAATCTACGTTCTCGCTCATCTAGACACGCTCCGTCACTCGTTCGCCCAGCAGGCCGGTGGGTTTCAAGGTCAGGAACAGGATCAGCACGGCGAAGGTGAAGACGTCGCGCCACTGCCCGCCCAGCCATTGTGAACCGAACGCTTCCAGGAGGCCCAGGAGGAGTCCTCCGAGCATGGCGCCCTTGATGTTGCCGATGCCGCCGATCACGGCTGCGGTGAACGCCTTCAGGCCGATGATGAAGCCCATGAGGAAGTCGATTTTTCCGTAATAGGCCCCGGCCATGACACCGGCCGCACCTGCGAGCGCGGAGCCGATGAAGAATGTCCAGGTGATGACCTTGTTGACGTTGATGCCCATGAGCAGCGAGCCCTTGGGGTCCAGGGCGATGGCCCGCATGGCCCGCCCCATGGAGGTGCGCTGGACGTAGGAGTTCAGGCCCAGCATGAGGATGATCGCCACGACCATCAGGACGATCTGGGGTGCGGAGATGCGTGCACCGAGGACGTCGAAGGTCTGGCCTTCCAGGCGCACGGGGAACACCCTCGGGTTGGGTCCGGCCATGGCCGCGACGCCGTATTCCAGGGTGAAGGATGCGCCCACTGCGGTGATCAGCACGGCCAGGCGGGGCGAGTTGCGCAGCGGGCGGTAGGCCACGCGCTCAATGGCAACGCCGATGGCGCCGGTGCTGATCATGACCAGCAGCAGCACAATGAGCAGCGCCGTGATGGACAGGGATGCCGGGATCACGCCGACGGAGGTCAGCATGGCGAAGCCGATGAAGGCGCCGAGCATGTAGATGTCGCCGTGGGCGAAGTTCAGCAGCTTGATGATGCCGTAGACCATGGAATAGCCCAGGGCGACGAGTGCGTAAAACGAGCCCACGAAGAGGCCGTTCCAGATGAGTTGGGTCATGCTTGTCCTGCCTTGGCGTTGAAACCGGTGGGGAACCAGGGCAACCGGCGGGCTCGCGGCCCGCCGGTTGCGGATGGTCAGCTCAGGGCGTCCTTGAGGACAAACTTGCCGTCCTGGACCACGAGGATCTGGAATCCGCCGCTGGACAGCGTGTGTTCCGGCGTGAACTTCAACGGTCCGGAGAACAGTTCAAAGCCGTCAATGGCTTCAAGCGCGGCGATGACCTTGGTGCCGTCGGTGCTGCCGGCCTTCGTGATGGCCTCGGCTGCCAGTCGGACGGCGTCGTAGGACTGGGTGGAGTACGGGCCGGGGGCGCTGCCGAACTTCTTGGTGTAGTCCGCAATCCAGGACTCGGCGCCCTTGATGGTGTCCGGCGTCTGGGTCATGGTGGCGAGGACGCCTTCGGCGTTGGAGCCGCCGGCGATCTTGATCAGGGAGGCGTCAACACTGCCGTCGGCCACCATGATCTTGCCTGTGTAGCCGGCCGCCTTGAGCTGGTTGATGATCAGCCCGCCCTCCTGGTAGTAGCCGGTCCAGTAGAGCATGTCCGGGTTGGCGCCCATGATGTCGTGGACCACGGAGGAGTAGTCGCTTTCACCGGCAGTCACCGAGGTGGCCAGGGCAACCTTGACGTTGCCGTCGGCCTCCAGGTCCTTTTTGGTCTCGGTGGCGATGTCCTTGGAATAGCTGGTGTTGTCATCCACCAGTGCCACGGACTTCACCCCGTCCTTGACCATGAACTTCACGGCGGCCGCGGACTGCTGCGCACCGGTTCCGTTGATGAGGAACACGTTGGGCAGCTTCTGGTTGACCAGGTCCTGCGAGTTGGCGGCGGGAATGATCATGGGGATGTTGGCTTTTTGGAAAATCGGCAGCGTTGGCAGCGTGGCGCCGGAACAGTAGCCGCCCACGGAGATCACGGCACCGTTGGAGACAGCCTTGTTGGCGGCCGCCGCGGCCTGGGTGGGATCGCAGGCCTCGTCCTCGGCGTCGAGCTGGAGCTGGCGGCCCAGGACGCCGCCCTTGGCGTTGATCTCGTCGACGGCCATCTGCATGCCGTTCTTCATGAACGCGCCGGTGGGTGCGCTGGATCCGGACAGCGGGATGACGGCTGCAACCTTGATGGGGCCGGAGTCCGCGGTTTTCTCACCTCCCCCGCCGAGAATGCCGCCACATGCCGTGGTGGCGAGGACGGTTGCGGCCACTGCGGCCATGCCGAGTGCACGGGGAATTCGAAGCTTCATTGTCCACATCTCCTTTGACGCAACAACGCAAAGCCAGCCACACGGATACTCCCGCATGCTGCCTGCTGTCGGGTAGATCACACTTCGCTAATCAGTAAAATATGACATGTTACGCGTTTTGATGTCAACAGTTTTACCGGCTCTTCCGAATGCAGGGTGTAGGTGGGGTTGGTCAGTGATGAATCCGGGCGAGGAACTCGTTTCGGTATAGGTGAGGGCCTTGGTAGAGAATCAGATTGTCTAGATCCAGATTTTTCTACAGCAAGGCCCTCGTGTTCAACGCTACTCTTCAATGCCCTGACCTGACTACTTTCTGCCGCCTTGACAGGCTTGGTCTGGAAGCGACCGGGCAGTTCCTTGCTCCTGATCGTGCTGTGATTGCCTGTCGGGTGGTGGCCACGGATGAATGGTGCCGTAAGTGTGGCGGCCAAGGTATCCCGCGGGATACAGTGACCCGGGAACTCGGCCATGAACCCTTCGGCTGGCGGCCGACGACGTTGCTGGTCCGGATCCGCCGCTATCGGTGTACCGGGTGCGGTCATGTCTGGCGGCAAGACACCACCCAGGCGGCCGAACCACGGTCAAAGCTTTCCCGTCGCGGCCTGGTGTGGGCGTTGGAAGGCATCGTGTGCCAGCACCTCACCGTCGCTCGCGTCGCCGAGGGGCTGGGCGTGTCCTGGAATACCGCGAACAAGGCCGTGTTGGCCGAAGGACGGCGGGTGCTAATCAATGACCCCACACGCTTCGACGGAGTAAAGATCATCGGTGTTGACGAGCACGTGTGGCGCCACACCAGGCATGGAGACAAATACGTCACCGTCATCATCGACCTCACCCCGGTCCGCGACAAAAAGGGCCCCTCCAGGCTGCTGGATATGGTTGAGGGCCGTTCCAAACAGGTCTTCGCTACCTGGTTGAAGGAACGCCCTCAAGCTTGGCGTGACGGGGTGGAAGTCGTGGCCATGGACGGGTTCTCCGGGTTCAAAAGCGCTGCCGCCGAAGAGCTGCCTGCCGCTGTTGCGGTGATGGATCCATTCCATGTCGTCCGTCTTGCCGGCGACGCGCTCGATGACTGCCGTCGCCGGGTGCAGCAGGCCACGTGTGGGCATCGGGGACGAGCCGGGGATCCGCTCTACAAAGCCCGGCTGACGCTGCATACCGGTGAAGGATTGCTGACCGAGAAACAACAAAAGCGAATCGCTGATCTCTTCGCCGAGGAGAAACATGTCGAAGTCGAAGCTACGTGGGGCGCCTATCAACGCATGATCGCCGCTTACCGGGCAGAAGACCCGGCCCAAGGTAAGAAGCTCATGCAAGCCCTCATTGATTCCCTCAGCAGCGGGGTCCCTGCAGCTCTGAAAGAACTGAAAAAGATGGGCCGAACACTCAAACGCAGGGCAACTGACATCCTCGCGTACTTCGACCGTCCGGGAACTTCTAACGGCCCAACTGAAGCAATTAATGGAAGATTGGAACACCTCCGAGGATCCGCCCTTGGCTTCCGCAACCTCACCAACTACGTCGCCAGATCACTGCTGGAATCCGGCGGCTTCAGACCGAAACTACACTCTCAATTCTGAAGAGCCGTTTTACCAAACCGAGATGTGATTGAGTCCTTCCCGCCGGAAACACGGCTGCGGCCCCAAAATCGATGTTTCGGGGCCGCAGCAGCATGTTCACGGGATGCTTCAGATGCCGTTGAGCGCCTCCGAGGTGGCGAGCGTGGTGTAGCGGGCCGCGTTGGCGAGCGCCGCCTCTGGCGAGCCGGCCACGTCGGTGGCGCTCACCGCCGACACCACGCCGTGCCGCGCCAGCTGCTCCGGCGTCACAGTGATCCGCCCGGCCACCACGACGACGGGCAGCCCCCTTGCGTGGGCGGCGTCGGCCACGCCGAGGGGGCCCTTCCCGGACAGGGACTGCACGTCCAGGGAGCCTTCCCCGGTGAGGACCAGGTCGGCGTCGTCCAGGTGGGCGTCCAGGTCGATCAGGTCGGCCACCAGGTCAAAGCCGCGCTCCACGGAGGCGCCCGCGTAGGCCGTGAACGTTGAGGGGAAGCCGCCGGCGGCGCCCGCCCCGGGCTGGTCGATGTCAACGCCCGTGGCCTCGCGGACCACCGAGGCCAGGTTGCGCAGGCCGGCATCGAGGAGTTCGACGGCGTCCGGGTCGGCACCCTTTTGCGGGCCGAACACGTGGGCAGCGCCGTCCGGGCCGTAGAGGGGGTTGTCCACGTCGACGGCCATGCGCAGCTTCACTCCAGCGAGCCGCGGGTCCAGTCCGGTGGCGTCAATCGCCGCGACGTCCACGAGGGAGCCGCCGCCCAGCGGCACCAGGTTCCCCTGCGCGTCCACGAGCTTGAGGCCCAGGGCACGCAGGGCGCCCGTACCGCCGTCGGACATGGCCGAACCGCCCAGGCCGATGATGATTTCGGTGGCGCCGGCGTCCATGGCGGCGGCGATCAGCTGGCCGCAGCCGTAGGAGTGTGCCCGCAGCGAGTTTTCCACGGTGGGCTCGCTCAGCAGGTAGCCGCTGGCCTGGGCGGTTTCAATGACAGCGACCTTGCTGCCTTCATGAAACGCCCAGACGGCGCCGACCGGCTTGATGATGGGGCCCACCACGGCGTTCAGGCGCTCCGTGTACCCGGCCGCGACGGCAGCCTCGACGGTGCCTTCACCGCCGTCGGCGATGGGGAGGGTGGTCACCACGGCGTCGGGGTAGACCCGCAGGGCGCCTTCGGCCATGGCAGCCGCGGCTTCCGCCCCGGTGAGGGTCCCCTTGAATTTGTCGGGGGCAATGAGAATTCGCATGCCCCCATCCTGCCACCGCTTGCGGGCAGGGCTGAACTTGCGGTCTGTTACTTTACGGTTGCCAGCCGCGCCCGCGCATGACACCGGCCAGCAGGTCGGCCCGGTCCGTCATGACGCCGTCCACGCCCAGGTCCAGGAGCTCCTCCATGCGGGCGGGCTCGTTGATGGTCCACACGTGCACCTTCAGGCCCAGCCGGTGGGCGCGCCCAACGGATGCCGCCGTGACGAGCCGCAGGCCCTTGTGGGCCACGGGGATCTGCAGCACGTCCACGCTGCGCATCAGCCGCCGCACCAGGGCGCCGGGCAGCCAGGGCGACAAGAGGAAATAGGCGGCCATAAGCGACTGCCCCGGCGAGCTGGCCACCGGGCGGCTCAGCCCGGCCAGCACCTTGCGGCGCCGCCGCTCGGAGAAGGAGGCGACGCAGACGCGGTCGTGCAGGCCGTAGTGTTCGATGGCGCGGACCAGCGGCGCCACGGAGCCGGAGTCCTTGACATCGATGTTGAAGCGGGCGCCGGGGAGCGCCTCAATGAACTCGTCCAGGGTGGCGATGGGTTCCCGGCCGCCGATGCGGGCGGCCCGCACCTGCTCAAATGGCAGCTCCGAGATGGCGCCCCGGCCGTCCGTGGTGCGGTCCAGGGTGGCGTCGTGGAACACCACCGCCACACCGTCGGACGTGGTGTTGATGTCTGTTTCCAGGTACGCAAACCCCAGCTCGCGGGCGGCATGGAAGGCGGTGAGGGAGTTTTCCAGCCCGTCGCGGGAGAAGCCTCGGTGGGCTATCCCCACCGGGTGGGCGCTATCCAGGTACGGCTTGGGTGCCGTGTGCCGATTTGGTAGGTTGCCGCCTTGCGCCATGTCCTGCCGCCTTCCGGTGTGCGTTGCCTAGGCCAGCCGCAGCGCAGCCAGCCGGGATTCGATGACGCGGGCCACGCCGTCGTCCTCAAAGCGTGGGGCCGCCAGCGCCGCCGCCGCAATCGCCTGGGGGTGCCCGCTGGCCATGGCGTAGCCGGCACCGGCCCAGCCGAGCATCTCGATGTCGTTGGGCATGTCGCCGAAGGCCACGACGTCGGTCGCCTCAATGCCGCGGGCGGCCGCATACTCGGCCAGGGTCACGGCCTTGTTGACGCCCAGTGGCCCCATTTCCAGCAGCGCCAGGTCCGGGGCGGAGTGGGTGACGGCCAGGAGCGGGCTCAGCCGGGGGCTGACTAGGTCCAGGAAGTCGTCGGCGCTGCCCTCGTGCAGCACGGCGAGCATCTTCACGATCCCGCCGTCGGCCATGTCCGGGGTGAGGGGGCCGGGGACGAACTCGCCGCTGGCAGCCGCGCGGGTGCCGTGGAAGCCCTTCTCCACATGGAAGCCGGTGAGGGACTCCAGCGCAAAATACGGGTTCGGCGCCAGTTCGCTGACGATGGTGCGGACCCGGTCCACGGTGGCCCAGTCCAAGACGTGCGCGCCGGTGACCCGCTCGGTGCCGAGATCGTAGCTGACGGCGCCGTTGGAGCAGATGACGGTGCCGGTGTGGCCCAGCCGGTCCCGGATGGGGTCCAGCCAGCGCGGCGGGCGTCCCGTCACGAACACAATGTCAATGCCTGCCTCGGCGGCAGCGGCGAAGGCCTCCACGGTGCGGTCGCTGATCTTACCGTCGTGGCCCAGGATGGTTCCGTCAATGTCACTGGCAATTAAACGCATACCCAAGGCTATCCAACTTCCCGCGCGGGGTGGGCTTTATTCGCGAAGGGCCGAGGCGACCGGCAGGCGTGTTGCCTTCACGGCGGGGGCAAGGTTGCCGGCAATGGTGGTCAGCAGCGCTGCACCAAGTGCGACGGCGCAGGCCCACCACGGGAAATCCGGCGCCTGAACGATGCTTGCGTTTGCGGACAAAAACCCCGGCAGGGCATACGTGGCGGCCACTGCCAGCACGGTGCCGAGGGCACCCACGCCGAGCCCCACCACAACCGCACCGCCCATGACCTGGATGAAGATGTGGCCCTTTGATGCACCCATGGCGCGGCGGACCACAAGCTCCCGGGCCCGCTCCCTCACGGAGGCAAGCCCCACGTTCAAGATGCCGATCCCGGACACCAGCAGCAGCGCCACCCCGGCAACAAGGAAGACAGTTGAAAGGATGCCGATGCTTTTCTCCAACTGGTCAACAGTGTCTGCCCTCCGGACGTCGCCCTGGGGCGCAAACCGCGTGTAGTGGAGCGAGTCTGCCATCACCCCTGTAGCAGCGGACTCCGCCAACGTGGCACTTTGCACACGCATTTCAGCATTGGCGCCCACCAGGGCTGCAGGGCAGACGTCTAGTATTTGGGGAAGCGCTGAATAGCCGTTGGGATCACTTGCCCCGTCATCAACAATGCCTGAAACGGTGAAGACGGCACGGCTTCCGCTGCCCGGGCATGAAACCTGGAAAGTCCCGCCCACATCAATTCCCAGTTGCGTTCTGGCCGGCTGGTTGAGGGTAATCCCACGCGGCAGACGGCCACCAAAATAGAGACTGTTCCCTTCCAGCAACGGCCGCCTGAAGAAGTTCCCGGAATCTGTCGACGACCACGCAATGTTCAAGGCACTAGGTGTGGATCTTAAGGTGACAGGCGTCGATCCTGTCACGGACACCATGGTCCGCGTGTCTGAGTTCACGGTTCGCTGCCCCAACGCAGAAGCCAGTGCAGGAAGTCTGTCCACGTTGTTGGCAGCCACTTGGAAGTTTTGCGCAAACGTCACCGCTCTGCCGGACTCCTGCTCGGCCTGGCCAACAAAGGCGTCCCTGCCAATGACACCACCAACGGCCACCCCCACCACAGCCAGCACACCCAGCAGCATGCTCAAGGCGGTCAATGTGACCCGAAGCCTGCTGGCCCGCAGGTCAAGCAGAATCGTACGGATCAAAGGGCCACCTCCGCGGCTGCGGCCAGCGGACGCAAGCCTCCGGGTGTCAGTTCATAAGAGACGTCCAAGTCACGGGCCACTTCGGGGTCATGGGTCACCACCACCAGGCATGAGTCTTCCTGTCCACCTATGGTGCACAGGAGGTCCAGGATTTTTTCTGCCGTCACCGTGTCCAACGCACCGGTTGGTTCGTCGGCCAGCAGAACCTTTGGTTCGGTGACTATGGCCCGGGCAATCGCAACGCGTTGCTGTTCACCGCCTGAGAGCTTGGCAGGCATTTCTGAGATCCTGTCCATCATTCCCACGGCATCCAGTGCGGCACGCACACGCGCCTTGTACTCCCGCCGATGGAACTTTTTTGCGTACACCAGCGGCATCTCAACATTGTGAAACACGTCCAGGTGCGGAATGAGCGAGTAATTCTGAAACACAAACCCAATGTTGGCGCTGCGGAATCGTGAAAGTCCTGTGTCGCTGAGCTGTCCTGACTGCTGTCCGGCAATTTCCACTGTCCCAGAGTCGGGTTTGTTCATCATGCCCAGCAACGTCATGAGAGTGGTCTTTCCACTGCCGGAGCGGCCTAAGATGGCGACTTTCTGGCCCGCCCGGACCTGAAAGTCGATTCCGTCAAGGATGGTCAATTGCTCACCCGAGGCCAGCATCACATGGGAAGAAGCCCCGTCGACGCTAATGAGCGGCATCATTTATCAAGCCTGGCGCCTGGTTGGAGACCGTGTCCCCTTCCTTGAGACCGCCCGTGACCTCAACGTCCACGCCATCGGAAATACCCAACTGGACGTCAACAAGCGTGGTTGACCCACCGTCAATCTTGCTGACAACCCCCTTTTGGGAGCTACCCCGGACAGCAGTGGCCGGAAGTGTGAGGATCCCCGGCTTCTTGTCCAGTGCAATGCCAACGGAACCAAAGAGGCCCGGAACCACGTCCGCATCAGCCGGGAGCAGGCATAGGAATTCCGGCCCCACGCCTCCGTCCGAACCGCCATCCGGAACGGCAACCTGGTCGGCGGCGGCAGGCGTCAGAGCGCAGCCAAGCCCGGCCGGGCCATACTGGATGCTGGCGCGCGCCGAAACAGGTGCCGAATACAGCCGGTACAATTTGTCCACGGGAACTTGGGCCAGCAGCCCAAAGCCGCCGTACTTCACCGTCAGCAGGGGAACCTTTGCAGATACCTGCGCTCCCGGCTCCGCCAACAACTCGGAAACCACTCCCGCCTCAACGGCAGTGACCGGGATGTCGTCCACGGTCCCTACGGTTTGGCCCTTCATGACTGAAGCGCCAACAGCCACGTCATCGGCAAAGGCCATCGCACCAGTTGCCGGCGCGGATATGACATAGACAGGCCTGGACTGGACTGCCCCATCCAGGACCAGAACGGAGGCCATGTCCTTGCGCTGGACAGCCACTGTCACAGGCGCGTTCGGCGTCACAGCCAGCTGCGCTCCCTGAACCTCATCATGTACGGGAGAACAGCCAACCGTGGCCGCCACAGCCACGGGAAACAGTACAGACAACGCCAGCAGCACGAAGCCGGACCTGATGGAAAAACGCATTTTCACTATTACTTTCCGCCTTTAGAAAGGGGCAACGCGCCCAAACACCTGCTGCGGTTGCACGCACTTGTCACCTCCGAGGGTCTCCACCAGGACAGTTGATGTCTGTATCCCGCTGGATACCTGATGAATCACCCAACCTGGCACTCTCAACCATCGCTACGAATGGAATCTTCATGGATTGATCATCCCAATCATTTATGTACGGGTCCATTTTTTCCATGGATGCATACACTTCGAGTGCATGTAATGCAGATTCGCTACTTTTGTCCTCCTGCTTGAGATACTCACTCGCCCACGCGCAATTCCAAATATACACGGCCCGGCCTTCGCCAAAGCCATCTTGAAAGGTTCCGTCGGAATATAGATTAAACGTTGAAATGTCAGGATAAGTTGCTGCCGCAGGTAAGAGATAGTCCGCCTGGGAGTCCACATAATCTTTGGTCATGTCGGCGTACGTTACCAACTTGATGCCATCATCTGTAGCGGAGGCTTGTGGTTCATTGGTCGAACACGACGTCAGCAGCAGTGCGCACGCCAAGGCAGCAGCCATGGGTGACAAATTTACAGAACTTCTCCGCATCAGTAGCTAAGCGTCCCGTTCCACGTATTTGAGCACGTTCCATGTGATGGAGCCATCTGAGCTTGCATGGTGAATCGAGTCCCAAGGACATAGCCGGCATTTTGCAATGTGTAATTGCGGCCCGCTCCAGCGTAATATTTGTTGTGGTTTACGCCGATAGCCACAATATACATTCCAATGTTCATGGAATAGTCGGCTTTGTACACAAGGTTCCCAGCACTGCCAGCGGCCTGAGCAAGGTAGAAACTTGTCCCGTATTGCGTCGTCTTCCGCACCGTCGAATAGGTCGCCCAGCTTCCATTGCAATTAACGGTTCCCGCCAACCCCGCCGAAGCAGCGTTTGCGGCCGGAGTTACAAACAATCCGCCCAGACAGATCGTCACCAGAAGTGTTATTCCACTCAACAACTTTCTCACAAGATTCCCCTTCAATCTACAAGACCAGATGCTGGCCGGCTGGCCAAACAATGTCCATAGTCTGCCATCGAACCTGGCCGCAATCTTTCGCATGCAGAGTTGGTCAGATGCCGCCCCGGACTCGAGATACTGAAAATCTGTCAACGGATTGATCCCCATTCGGCACGGATTTGGCGTCTGCTCGAAGTACCTACACGTTGAATATCTAAAAATCCGCTGAATGGTCGCGTCAAATTATGTTCACCAAGCTGCCAGTCCGCCGCCAAGAATGTCCGTTTGGACAGTGCCCAGCGCGTAAACTTTCGTCACAAAATATCCGGGTACAGGCGCCCGGCTACACCTCGTACGGCCCCGTGATCCGCGCCCTGGCCAGGGTGTGAAAGTGCAGGTTGAACCCCAGCGTCGCGGGTGTTGGGTCCGCACCGACATCCAGCGACTCAATGTCGACGGCATGCACCACCATGTATCGGTGCGGACCGTGGCCCAGCGGAGGTGCCGAGCCCATGTAGCCGGGGAACCCGCCGTCGTTCTTCAGGGTCAGCGCACCCGACGGCAGCAGCGGCGAACTGGGCGTGCCGGCTCCCTCCGCCAGCGCCGTCACAGAAGCCGGGATGTTTGCCACGGCCCAGTGCCAGTAGCCGCTGGCGGTGGGCGCGTCGGGGTCATAGACGGTGACGGCGAAGCTGCGCGTGCCTTCCGGGAAGCCTGTCCAGGACAGCTGCGGTGAAAGGTCCCGGCCGCCGGGGTGGGCGCCCGCGTGGACCTGGGCAGGGGCGAAGGTGGCCCCATCCGTGAACGAGTCGCTGCGCACCTCAAACTCCGGCACGGGCGTCAGGAAGGAATAGGGATCGTAATCAAACATGGCAGCCTCTCTCGATGCGGGTTATTTTTGCAGTTCGGCGCGGCTGGGCGGGTTGGCCCCGGCGCGCGAGACGGTGACGGCGGCGGCGCGGGCGGCGTAGGCGATGATTTCGGCCAGGGTCTCACGGCTCATGGCGCGCAGCTCGGGCCGGCGCTGGGCGCCATCCAATTCGCGGTCCACCAGTGTGGAGAGCAGGGCAGCCATGAAGGAGTCGCCGGCGCCCACCGTGTCCACCACCTGCACCTTCGGCACCTCGCAGGATGCCTCACCGGCGGCACACACGGCCCACGGCCCGCCGCCGCCCTGCGTGACAACCACGACGGCGGGGCCTTCCGCGCCGCCCATGGCCAGCCACTTGCGCGCGGATTCCTTGGGGTCCACGCCTGGGTACAGCCACTCGAGGTCCTCATCGGAGGCCTTGACGACGTCGGCCAGCACCACGAACTTCTCCGCCTGCTCCCGCGCGTAGTCGACGTCCGTGATGATGGTGGGGCGGCAGTTGGGGTCAAAGGCGATCGTGGCCCGCGGGTGGACACCCATGACGGCGTTCAGCACCTGCTGCGCGCCGGGGGCCAGCATCGTGGCAATGGATCCGGTGTGCAGCATCGTGGTGGCGGCCAGCATGAAATGCGGGGCGCCGTCGGCCCCGGACAGCTCCGGCAGCGACCAATCGAGGGCAAACTCGTAGCTCGCCGCACCGGTGGCATCCAGGACGGCACGGGCGACGGAGGTGGGGTGCGAATCCGGGGACAGCGGCACCAGCACGTCGTTTCCGCGCAGGTGCCCGGCCACCATGTCGCCGTACGCATCCTTGCCGAACCGGCCCAAAAACTGCACCGGGTGCCCCAGCCGGGCCAGGCCCACGGCCACGTTCATGGGGCTGCCGCCCACGTGCGGGACGGGCGCCTTGCCGTCCTGCACCACTTCATCGATCAGGGCTTCGCCAATAACAGTCAACATGCCACTAGCCTACGATGTCCCCGCGCCCGCAGCCCTTCAAACGAGCAGCGGGTTGCCCCGCCCGGGGCGGCCCCTTTTGTGACGCACGACGGCGGTGCTGCTCGCCTGTGTGGGCGGCGGCGTTTAGGCTCGATGCATGAGTAGTAATTGGGAACGGCTCGACGAATCACTGCGCCCTGCCGTCATGGCCTCGGTGGCGGACTATGAACGGACCCGCCCCGCCCTGGAAAAGGTCACCGCGGAGATGGAGTCGCTGGTCCGGGAGGTGCTGGCGGAGGCCGAGGACAAGCCGCTGTTTGTCACGAGCCGGACCAAGTCCGTGGAGTCCTTCCGCGAAAAGGCTTCCCGCATGGTGACCGAACCGGACGCCGAACCTGCCCTGCAGTTCCCGGATCCGCTGCGAAACTTGACGGACATGGTGGGCGTGCGGGTCATCACCACGCTTCCGGGCGAGAACGCTGTCGCCGCCAATCTGATCAAGCGCCAGCGCAGCATTTTCGACTGCCGCGGCGACACCGAGAAGGATATCGGCTCGATCGAGTCCGGCACGTACGGCTATTCCAGCCGCCACCTGATCCTGCGCACCATCCAGAACGATGTGGTGCGGGCCTACCAGTCGCTGCTTGATCCTGACACGAAGCCGAATGGCAGCTACTTCTTCGAGTGCCAGATCCGCACCATCTTCGCGCACGCCTGGAGCGAGATTGAACACGACATCCGCTTCAAGTCACAGGACCCCCGCGCCTGGAGCCCGTACTTTGACCGGCAGTTCACGGCCACTGCGGCCATGCTGGAGACGGTGGAGTCGGCGTTTTCGGAGCTGCATGACAGGTATGAGACGGTCACCAGCTATTGGGATGAGGACGGCGAGGGCAACATTTCCCTGACCCCCAACCGGATCAAGGCGGTGTGGCAGACCCTGCTCCCCCACGTTGACAGAAAGGCCGACGACGACTGGGGCTGGGCTGCCGAGCTGGTCGCCGCCCACGGGCTGGCCAAAACCATGGACCTTGCCGCGCTGCTGCAGCCGGAGATCATCTCCAATGTGCGCAAGGCCCTGGACCACCGCTACTCCCCCGGCCCGGACCGGCTGCTGGACGACCTGCTGCTGTGGCAGTTTGGCCAGAACCACATAGAGCTGACGGCCGAGGAGGCCGGCTCAGACCAGACCCCGCGCCGCGACAGCCTGGTCCGCAGGCACCAGCAGATGCAGCGCTACCGCAAGTCGCAGGGCTTTTAGCCGGCCGCGGCCACATTGTGGACTAGTCAGCAACCGCTGCAAGTTGCCACATTAAGCCAGTTGCGCACCGTCACAACGTAGGTGCACCCGCCGGCATCTTAGCGTGCCCATGGGCACAACAATGGCGCCCGGGCAGCCTGCAACCGGGCGCCAAGGGAATGTTCTAGCAGAGGCGGAAGCCCATCCAGTCACAGGGAACGAACCACAGTCCGTACGTGGTGGCCGTTCCACCGCCGCCGTTGACGGGACCGTTGCCCAGCGACAGCGGCGGCTTCACCGAGGTGCCTGAGATGCTGGTGCCGGCAGTGCCCAGATCGGACGTGGCGGCCTGGGCGGGGGACAGTCCGGGGGCGAGGATCAGGCCGGCTGCGAGGGCGGCGGCAACACTGGCTTTTGTGAAACGGGATTTCATGGCGGTGCCTTTCAAGAAGTTATGATGTGGATCACCAAGGCATGGCTGGCTTCCCAGCATACGTCCGGGTTGGCCGGAGCGACACCTTAAAAGCCGGTCCTGCACCTATCCTTTTGGACAGTCTTTGCTGGCAGGCCCTGATGAGTCCCTACAGTACAGCCCCGGTGCGCAGCGCCGTTACAACAAGTTGCAGCCTGTCTCGCGCGTTAAACTTCCTGCCCAAACGGACCAAATGATATTTAACTGTTGACTCGGAGAGGAACAATGTGGCAGCAATTTCGCTGTTGCTCAACCCCTCGCACAGCAGCCGCAAGACGTCTTCCTCCCGGGCAGACAGGTCAAGGTCGGGCCGGACCGCCGTGCCGGGAAGGCTGTTGCGGACGTCGGCAACCAGCAGGTGCGTGACAGCGGCATCGATGGGGCAGTCGCCGGCGTTGACCTGGCGCACGGCGGAGATGATGCGCTCGGGTTCGGCATCCTTGACCACGTAGCCGCTGGCACCCGCAATGAGGGCAGCCTTGAGGTACCTGTCGGAAATGTGGCCCGTGACCACAAGAATCCGAATTTCGGGAAGTTCCGCCACGATGCGGCGGATTGCCGCGATGCCGTCCATGACAGGCATCTGGATGTCTATGATCATGACATCGGGCTGGTGCTCATGTGCCAGCGTTACGGCCTCGGCACCGTTGACACCTTCTGCGACGACAGCAACGTCCGGCGCTTGGGACAGGTACGTGCGCAAGGCGCCGCGAACAAATTTTTCATCGTCAACAATGACTACGTCAATGGACGGGACTTCTGCCACATTCGAGCTCATGGTGACAGTCTACGTAACGCAGCTCACCATGCCTGCCCCGGGACGCCAGGCGGTGCAGGCGCCGAGCATCCCGGAACAGGCAAGTCTTAGCGGTCGTTGGTGGGGAAGGATCCCGACGGCCAAATACCGGTGGGCTTGCTGCGGAGCTGCGTGACTGCGGGGCTGCTGACCAACACTGGGGTGATATTCATGGTCTTGCTCCTTGTTCCTTGGTGCGTGGGCGGGTGGACCAATGTGTGATGCTTTCGATGAACCCCCAACCACCACATCGCGTAATTGACGCTACGGTCTGGTGCATCCACCTACAATCCAGTCTGGCCAAATCGAGCCAAATGGACAGTCGAAACACACCGAAAACGGCAAAGACTGTCCAAACGGACAACATATATTGCCGCTTTGCGGCCCCCATCCAACCCTGAAACGCCTTAATGGATGGTGTGGCGCCCGGCCAACGGCAGCACGGCACGCACGCTCCACCAGCCGTCGGCGGGCCCGGCGTCGATGGTCCCGTCCAGCCTGGCAACCCTCTCACGCAGCCCCACCAGCCCTGTCCCCGAGATGGGAAGGCGCGGCTTGCCGCGAGTCATCTTGTTGTCGATCACCATTTCCAGCCACTGGCCCTGCACCGCCACTGTGATGCGGCATTCACTGCCAACGCCCGCATGCTTGACGGCATTTGTGGTGCACTCCTGCAAGATGCTCAGGACTGTCGAGCGCAGGCCGTTGGGTGTGCCATCGAGGTCTCCGGACGTGGTGACCCGGGTGGGAAAGCCCAGGTTGTTGAGCCGCTGCTGCGCCTCGGCCAGGCTCTCCGACAAATCGATGAGGGCCGGATTGGTCAGGACGCTGAAATCCGCCTCCGGAGTGCCGGCCGCCCGCGGTTCCTCCTCGCGCATGGTCTGCAGCAGCCGGCGGAGATCATCGAGCGAACGGCGGGCCATGCCGCCAATCTCGACAAGCGCCTCATGTTGCTCTGTCCCGTCCTTGGACAGCGTGCCAAGGTTCGCCTGCACGGCAATCATGGTCAGCCCGTGTGTGACCACGTCATGCAACTCGCGGGCCAGTGCGGTGCGCTCCTCAAGTGCGGCGCGCGCAGCCGTTATCTCGGCTTCCCGCCGTGTTTGCTCCGCCCGGACAGATTTCTCCCGGAGCATCTTTATGGCGAGGCCTGGCGCAGTCAGGAGCGGAATGACAAGGAAATTGGCCCACAATGTGGAGGACCCCAGGTGGGCAACCCCAAGGACCCACACAATCTGCCACGTCAGGAAACCTCCGACCATGACCACCAGGCTGCGTACGGAAACGCGGTAGGACGCCACAGCGACCGCGCCAAAGGCGAGCAGCAGCGGACCGCCGACGGAGGACTGCGGCAGCATGATGGCAAGCATCAGCACGAACGCCGGGGCAACATACTTCGGCACGAAAGCCAACGCCATCCATACGGCCCAGTACCCCACGGTCCCGGCAATCCCGAGCCAGTAGATGTTGCCGGCGGAGTCACCCTCCCACAGCAGCCGAACGTCGTCGAACGCGGAGACCGTAACAAATACGGCCGCCACAAAGGACAGCCACAATGGCAACGGCGACGGCCCGATCTTCAGCACTTGCGCCAACGTGACGTCCCGCGTACCCAGCGGCGTCTTGATTTTCAAGGCAGGACCGCCACGTCGGAAGGGCCGGGCCGGAAGACAATGATCATGTGCCAATCGTGCCAGTTTTCACACCGTTGCACGACGAGGCCCGGCCCGGCCCTCACCTCAGGACGAATCCCAGGCCGAGTTCGTCGTCGGCATCCAGCGTGAACTTGCCCTCCCCCACCGGGAAGGCACGCCCGCTGACCTCCACCACCAGCCCCTTCGGCGCCCGTTCCACCACCTGCGCGGCAAATCGCGAATCAATCATGGAGTAGTGCTCCAGCACCTCGCCTTCCGCGAGCTCGCCGGAATCGGTCAGCAGCGCCACCCGGGCCGCCGTGCCGGACCCGCTGGGCGACCTGTCCACCTGGCCGTCGGCGAAAATGCTGACGTTGCGCTGCCTCAGCCCGGGGCCGGAACTGCCCATGGGTTCGTGGAAAATGGTGCCAAAGACGCCTTCCAGCCGCGTGTCCGACGGGTGGTGGGCGGCGGCTGTGCCGGCGAGTGCCGCCGCCACCTGGTGCCCTGCGGCCACCAGTTTTGCCAAGTTCGACGGCGTGACCTCAAGTCCCGCTGTTGCGGCAGGAAGCGATGCGTACAGTGCGCCACTCCAGGCCAGGTCCACCCGGAGCCGGCCAAAGTCGGCGGTCTTGACCTCAATGTCCCGGTCCACCACGTAGGACGGGACGTTGTGGAAGGCCACCTCGGACACCTTGCTGTCCAGCATGGTGATGCGGGCGGTGACCCGGCCGGAGGGAATGTCGATCACCACGTCGGTGTCGCCGTCGTCCGGGGCCCGAACCAGCCCGCTGCGCACGGCCCAGGTCCCCAGCGCCATGGTGCCGTGGCCGCAGACGGTGGAGAAGCCTTCACGGTGCCAGAACAGGGCGCCGAAGTGCGCGCCGGGGTCATCCGGGGGTACCACGAAGCCGCCGTACATGTCCGCGTGGCCGCGGGGTTCGTTGACGAGGAGCCGGCGGATCTTGTCGGCGTCGCCGGTCATGGCGTATTCCCGCCGTTCGAGGGCCGTGGTGCCCTCAATCTGGAAGGGCAGGGCTGGCACGATCCGGAAGGGTTCACCGGCCGTGTGATAGTCAAGGTTTCGATTTCCCACAATGCCGCTTTCACGTTTCATCTCTCCTTCGAGCTGACAAACGCAAGCGCCGGAATTCCCGGGCCAGTGCCGTCAATATGGCACGGTGGCCGGGGGCTGTCAATGGCGGCGGGATTCACAGTTGCCGGCTCCCGGCTGGCACGATGGTAGTTCGCGTCGCTTGCACACTGCCAGACTTGTGGGGGAATTTCATCACCATGTTCAGCGCCTTCTTCGAGGCCGTGGCGGGGTTCTGCGGCGCCGCCCTGGACGTCCTGGCAGGACCGGCGACCACGTTCCTGGACCGGGTGGGTCCGGAATCGGCCGCCGTGGACTTCATCCTGGCGTTCATTGTGACCGCATTGTTCTTGTCGGTGGCGGCTGTCCTTCTCTCGATGCTGCTCCGCGGCCTGGCATGGGCCATCAGGACACCCATGGTGAAGGTCATGGCGGGGCATGGCGGCCTGGCCAGGATCAGGCAGTCCACACAGGGCCTTCACTCCCTCCACCAGTTGGTTCTGCGGCTTCGGGCCATGGTGGGCGTACGTTTCTACTACGGAAACCCTGACGCGCCTGACAGGTTCAATAAATTTCCCACGGCCAAGCGCTTCCACGCACTGTTGGCTAGGACGCTGCAGGGCGTTGTTTCCGGTGTGGGAGCGGCCGCGGGCTCCGTGTCCGCTGCGGCGGCAAGTTTCCAGTCGTGGAAATTTGCACTGGCCGTTTCCACCGTTGCGGCGTGGGCGGTGTGGCGACCCGGCGCGGACGCATGGTCGCCGCTGCTGGAAACCACGCGCGATTTCGCGCAAGCGAACATGGGCACGGTGCTGGTTGCCTGGATCCCGGGACTGGCCATCCTGGCCGCCCTGTTTTCGTCGGCCCAGCTGCGGGGCCGGCGGTCGTGGCGGACACGCCGCTTTGACGAGGCACACGCCGCCTTCGATATCTTGAGCGAAGAAGCCCGGAAAAGCGCCGCGTCACTGCAGAGGGCCGTAGATGGGCTGGGGCATTTCCTTGCCACGACAGCCACCCGTGACATGGGCGGCGCCCTGACGGCCGGCCGCTGTGTGTGGAATTCCAGCACCGGCTCCCTGCAGCCTCGCGGCAACAACCCCAACGGAACCCGAGGCCCGGGCGGGTCCCCGGTTGTGCCGGCCGGGTCGTCGTGGGGCTGGTCCAGCAACAACGCCCTGGCTGCCCAGTTGTCCCAATTGCGGGGCGACCTGGACTCGATCTCGGCAACGTATGAAGCCCTGGGCAGGACCGGCAGGCTGGAAGGCGACATCCACACCATTGCGCCTTTCAGCGCCCGGCTTGTCCTCTTCAGGCTGTGGAAGCCCCCGGCCGGCGACCTCGGTGTTTGGCACAGGGAACTTCGCGATGTGGACATCGCCAGCTACGAACAGCTGGCCACCAGCTGGCTCCGTGACCACCAAGCGTTGCAGGACACCTTCCTGGCGCTGGGGCCACCAGGGGACCCAGGGGAAACACTGCTGGCTGCTGCGAACACCGCCGTGGCGGAGATTGCCCAGCAGTTCAGGTCAAAACTGGCCGATGCCATCTGGTTTGAAAGCGAGCTTGAGTCGCTGGTCCGCGCAGGAAACCAAATCAGGTTCCCCAGCTTCTTCGGAAAAATGCGGGAGGGCGCCAGCTAGACGCCCCTCGAATGTGTCCGCAACTCCGTGGAACCCCAAGCCCGGACCGCCGCCGGGCCGGGCTTTGGGAAGAGCTGGGGACTACCGCCGGCCGCGCTTTTGGGCGCGAGCCTTGCCGCCCGGCCGGCCGCCGCCGCGCAGGTTCGCCGAAGCGGACTTGCCCTTGGCTGCGGGGGTGCGCGACGCCGTCGTGCCTTTACCTGTCTTGGCGCCCTTCTTGGGGGCGGCATCCTGCTTGGCCTGGACGGAGGGCTGGCGGGAGCTTTGGGCGCTGCGCCCGCGGACCACGCCGATGAATTCCTGGAAGGTTTCCTCGCGGTCGCTGGGCGGGTCGGAGTACAGCCAGGCGAGGCCGATGCTGCTGTCCGGGACGCCGTGCAGCAGGCGGGAGCGCAGGGTCTTGCGGCTGAGCAGGCGGGCCACGGACATGGG
Source organism: Arthrobacter stackebrandtii (assembly GCF_017876675.1). Classification (NCBI taxonomy): domain Bacteria; kingdom Bacillati; phylum Actinomycetota; class Actinomycetes; order Micrococcales; family Micrococcaceae; genus Arthrobacter; species Arthrobacter stackebrandtii. The sequence goes on along the minus strand of NZ_JAGIOI010000001.1, from coordinate 1,917,398 downwards.
CAGGATCAGGATGCCGAGCCCGGCCTCGACCAGGTCAAGGGCCTCGTCGATGGTGGCCATGGGCGGCAGCGGCTTGCGGGTGCCGGCGGCGATTTCGGTGGAGATATCGCGCCAGTCGGGGAAGTCGTCGGGGTCCGCGAGGAGGTACTCGTCAGCGAGGTCCGCAACGTCCAGCTCCTCGAAGGCAGCGATGGGGTGGTCCTTGGGAGCCACCACGACGGAGAGTTCGCTGTAGAGCGTGATGACGTTGAGCCCGGCCTTGTCCACGGGCAGGCGCACGAACGCCATGTCAGCCTTCCCGGCGCGGACGGCGTCGAGCTGGCGCTCCTCAGGGACCGGCTTGGCGGCGAGGGGCACGTCCGGCATGCGCTCCTGCCAGCGGTGGAGCCACTTCCCGGGAGTCACTCCCGGCACAAAGGTCACGTTTAATTCGCGGGATTCAGACACCTGTTTACCGTACAGCACAGCTTTGCCGCTAAACTACCGCCCGCGCACCGGTACCCTTGATACATGAGCATCATTCCTTCCCCCCAAGCCATGAAATCCGCCACAGCGGCCAAGAAGCTGGGCATCCTGCTGTCCGCTGCCCCTGCGGAATTCCAAGAGAACGCCGTGAGCCGGGAGGACTTCAAGGTTTTGCAGGACACTCCCCCGGAATGGCTGGCCGAGCTGCGCCGCAACGGCCCGCACCCGCGCCCCGTCATTGCACAGAAGCTGAACATCTCCATCGGCGGCCTGAACCGCTCGGACATCACCGAGGCACTCACGACGGCGGAGATCACCGCGCTGCTGCAGGCTCCCCCGGCGTGGCTGGTTGAGGAACGCGCAGTGTTCGCCCAGGCCCGCGCCGAGGCGAAGCTGGCGAAGGAGCGCGAGGCGGCCCGCCGCCCGAAGAGCTGAATTCCGGCTGGCTGAGTTCTGACTGAATTCCGGCCTTTTGCACGGCCACAGCAACGCCGACGGCGTGGCATGCTGGCGAGAGTGGGTAAAATTTCCCCCTCCCTCGCCAGCATGCCACGCCGTCAGTGTTTCAACGCCCGCAGGTCACGGGTTGTACGGCTGCTGCGCCCGGCTGAGGACCTCACCCTTGAAGAATTCCGGGTGGCGGCGGTACATGAAGAACATCAGTACGGCACCGAGGGCAATGACGCCGCAGCCAAGGATGAACACCAGGCCCAGCCCGCCAATGTTGGAGCCGGATCCGTAGGACGGGTCCATGGAGTCGTAGGCGGTCTTGAAGAACATGACCAGCAAGATCACCCCGCCCAGCAGGGGCGCCAGGAACTTGAAGAAGAAGTTCCTGGCCCCGTGGAATGCCTCGGCCCGGAAGTACCAGACGCAGGCGAGGGCTGTGATGCCGTAATAGAAGCAGATCATCATGCCCAGGGCCGTGATGGTGTCCCAGAGGGCGTTCTCGGACAGGGTCCGGGTGATGATGTAAAAGCCGGCGGCGGCAATGGCGGCCGCCACCGTGGCGTAGCCCGGCGACTTGTGCGTGGGGCTGATCCGCCCGAAGCTCTTGGGCAGGGCGCGGTAGTGGCCCATGGACAGCAGCGTCCGTGCCGGCGAGACAAACGTTGACTGCAGCGACGCCGCGGAGGAGCTGAGGATGGCCAGCGACATGAGGATCGCAAACGGGCCCATGACCGGTCCGGCCAGCACTGCGAAGATGCTGTTCTGGTTCTCGGGGTTTCCGGCACCCAGGCCCGTGGTGCCAATGCCGGCGTAGGACAGCGTGGCGAGGGAGACCGTCATGTAGATCAGCACAATCACGATGATGGTGACGGTGGCGGCCCGTCCGGGCGTCTTCTTCGGGTTCTTGGTTTCCTCGTTCATGGTCAAGGTGACATCCCAGCCCCAGAAAATGAAGATGGACAGGGACACGCCGGCCGCGAATTGTGAGAACGACTCCACGGCGAAGGGGTTGAACCAGTCCGCCTGGATGGCCGTGGCGTCAAAGGCGGTGCCATTGGCCACGTGGGCGAAGGCCGCCACGGCAAACCAGCCCAGCACCAGCAGCTGGAAGCCCACCAGCACGTACTGGAACGACTTGGTGGTTTCCATGCCGCGGTAGGAAATCCAGCACGCCGCCGCAATGAACACCAGCGTGGTGGCAATGTTCAGCGGCAGGTTCCGTGTCAGCTCCGCGAGTGAAGGGTTCCCGAATATCTGCGCGAGCATCAGGTAGAAGAAGTCCACGGCCACCGCCGCCAGGTTGGAGAGCACGATGATGGTGGCCGCAATCAGGCCCCAACCGCCCATCCAGCCCAGCCACGGGCCAAAGGCGCGCGTTGCCCACGTGAAGGAGGTCCCGGCGTCGGGCATGGCATTGTTCAGCTCACGGTAGCCCAGCGCCACGAGCAGCATGGGAATGAACCCCACGAGGAAGATGGCCGGCAGGTGCACGCCCACCTCGGAGACCGTGGGGCCCAGGGCGGCGGTGAGGGTGTAGGCCGGCGCGATGCAGGAAATGCCGATCACGACGGCGCCGATCAGCCCGACGGAGCCTGCCTTCAGGCCCTTCTCGCTGAGTCCGTGCTCGGTTGTCTTGGCGGTGCTCATTGGGGCGCCTCGGGGGTCTTGGGCGCCACGACGGGCAGCGCGGTGGTCTGGAAGAGTGCATCGGAGAGCGGCACGTAGTTGCGCGGCACCACGATCATGGGCACCGGCAGGGCGCGCAGGATGCGGTTGGCGGTGGCGCCGAGGAAGATCGAGTTGTTCTGGGCCAGCCGGCTGGATCCGATGAGCAGGATCTCGCCCTTCTTCCAGCTGAGCGCGTCCACGGCGTCCTCAATGGTGCGGCCGTGGCCCACCACGACGTCGATGTCGAGGTTCGTGAGGTCGTCCGGGTCGACACCCTGGCTGGCTTCGGCAACGGCGCGCAGGTGCGCCTCGGCGTCGGCGATGGTGGCGTCGGAGTCACCCGGACCCAGGGCGACGAGGGAGACGAGCCGCAGGGGCAGTTCCCGGCGGCGGGCCATGGCGATGCCGGTGCGCAGCACGTCCTCGGCGCCGGCCCGGCTGCCCAGCGCGCAGGTCAGGCGCGTGATCGGCTTTGTGCGGCTGTAGCCCGACGGCGCCAGGACCACAGGGACGGTGGAGGCGTGCAACAGCGCGCTGGCCACCGACCCGACAGTGAAGCGCCGGAACAGGCCGGTGCTGCTGGCACCGATGACCAGGAGGACGGCGCCGAGTTCCTCGGCGGCGGCGATCAGTGCCTCGGCCTCCGACTCACCGCGGCGGATGTGTGCTTGGGCCGGAACGTCATTCGGGACCAGGGCCAAGCCTTCATCGAGCCAGTCCGACACCTGTTTGGCCAGGATGTCGCCGAAGCCGGCTACCGGAGGGTACACCCCGTTGTAGGGCGAGTCCTGCGGCATCACCATGACAAGGTCCAAGGCGGCGCCCTGCCTGCGGGCCAGTGCCACGGCCAGGTTGACGGCGTCGCCGCCGCGCGCGTTGGCTGAGTATCCAACTACATACCGCATGTGTGTCCTCCTGGGGACGTCATTGTCTAAGAAAACCAAAAGGTGGATCCGCCGGGAGCTGGTGCCAGCTTCCGGCGGATTCCGGACGGGTTGTTATGCCAGTTCTGCGATGAGCTTCGCGGCGGTGTCCTGGCCCATGCGGACCGCGCCGTCGACGTGTTGGTAGCCCTCGGCCGCGAGGTCGGAACAGGACCAGTGGATGGGGCCCACGGGGGTGAGCTGGTCGGCCGAGTAGCGGTGCAGGCCGCCGAGGTCGTAGCTGGAGGCGTAGGCGCCGCGCGTCCACTCCTCCGAGCCCCAGTCGGATTCGTAGTAGGCCACCGGCTCAGCCGCTTCGTCGCCAAGGAATTCGGCCAGGGCTGCCGTGATTTCCTTCCTGCGCTGCTCGGCGGTGAGGGTGAAGGCGTAGTCGGCCTTTTCGTCGGAGACGAAGCCCACCAGGGTGCCGCGGGGATCATCGTGGTTCGTGTTGTCGTACACCTCCTGCACGAGCGAGGAGGCGCTGAAGCCGGTGCCGGAGAGGCCGTCCTCACGCCAAAACGGGGTCTCATATACGGCGTGGACCTTGATGACGAAGCCCAGCGACTGGTGCTGGTGCATCTGGTGCTGGCGGCGCGGCAGCGGTGGGTCGAAGGAGACGCGGCTGTACAGGTTCGGCGGAACGGCCATGACGACTCGCTTGGCGCTCACGGTGACGCCGTCGGCAATCACGGTGGCGAGGTAGCCGCCGTCGTTCTTTTCCCAGCGGACGGTGCGGGCCGGGGAGTTCAGGAAGACGTCCCCGCCCAGCTCCGAGGCCATGGCGAGGGAGACGCCCTGCATGCCGCCGATGACGCGCTTGTCAAGGATGAAGTTGTCATCCACGAGGTTGCTGAAGGATCCGGCCGAGGCGGCCATGAGCACGGCCTGCAACGCGGAGAAGGCGTGGGCGGGCTTGGTGAGCATGCCGCCGGCGATGAACAGGCCGATGTTGTTGCAGGCCTCCTCGTTGCCGCTTTGGGCGCGCAGCCAGTGGTGGAAGGAGATGATGTCGAGTTCGCGGGCCTGCGGGTGTTCCCACGGCCTGGCGGGGTCCATGGTGGCGGCGAGTGAGTCGAGGGTGTCGATGAGCTTGTTCATCTCGGCCTCCGTGTCCGCGTCCACGGGGAACATTTCGCCGGTGTAGCGGGTGCGGGTGCCGTCGGGGGCGATGTAAACGGAGTCGCCGTCGCGGTAGCGCGAGTAGGTTTCCAGGCCGAGATCCCCGAGCAGGCCGATGAGGGCCGTCTGGTCCGGGGAGACCCACTGGCCGCCGATTTCCAGCCAGGCGCCGTCGACCGTGTTGGACCAGGTGCGCCCGCCCACGCGGTCGCGCGCCTCGACGACGGCCACGCTCAGGCCCGCCTTCTTCAGCTCGCGGGCTGCCGTCAGGCCCGAGGGACCGGCGCCGATGATGACGACGTCGCGGTCAATCGTGGGGTTTTCTGGGGATGTCATGTTTGCCTCTCCTGCAAAGCGGGCTGTGGTGCACTTCACTAAATGAATGCCGTTCATTTAGATTAGACTGTAACTGACATCACCACATTCGTAAAGTGGTTCGCGGAAAGTCTTGCGCCCGAACGGGCCCCAGTAAGGAGAGCCAGGCATTGCCCCTACCTGCTGACGCGCCCAAACAAGCACGACGCCGGGCAGGCCGCCCCCCGCAGGCACTGCTCAGTTCCGCACGCATCACCCAGGCGGCACTGAAGCTGGTGGGCCGGGACGGCTACAAGGGGCTCACCATGGCAGCCCTGGCCAGGTCCCTGCACGTGGCCCCCTCCGCGCTGTACAACCATGTGAGCTCCAAGCAGGATGTGCTGCTGCTGGTGGAGGACCACCTCATGGGCCGCGTGGACGTCTCCGCCTTTGGCGCGCAGCCGTGGGCCGAGGCCGTCTGTGTCTGGGCACATTCGTACCGCGACGTTTTTGCCGGGCACCTGCCGCTGATCCCCGTGATCGCCCTGCTTCCGGTGACGAACGCGCCGGCCACGATCACCATGTACGAGGCCGTCACGCGCGGATTCCTGGATGCCGGATGGGCGCCCGAGACCGTCATTGACGCCGTGGTGGCACTGGAGTCGTTCATCTACGGCTCCGCCTACGACGCCAACGCCCCGGCGGACATCTTCGATGCCGGGGACTTGGCACCCGACGCGCCCAGCTTCAGCGCGGCGGTGGCCCGGCGCGGCAGCGGCGCAACCGACCCGGCCGTGCGGGCCCGCCACGACGCCGACGCCGCCTTCACACTGGGCCTGAACGCCATGGTGGCGGGCCTCGCAGCCACATTGGGACAGAAAAATGCCGCCGTTTGACGCTTTTGCCACGGATATGACTGTGGCATTCGCTTCAACCGGCGGCACTTCCTGCCGTCAGCGCACCATGTGGCTGCCGCTGTAGTCAAAGTCCCTGACGGGCACTTCCCTGCGCTGGGCCATCCTGCTGCCGTCCTCGAAGAAGCCGGTCTTGGACATGGCCAGCGTCATGACGGCATGGGCTGTGGCATCGCCCAGCTCATTCAACGCCGCAGTGCTCAGGTTGTTCACGGAGTCGCAGGCCTGGTGGTAGCAGGGGTCGTACGGCTCCCCCGCGGTCCCGCCGTAGACGGCTGCCTCGTCCGCGGTCTTGATGCCCTCCGCGCCGCTGAACAAACCACCGGCGGGGATGCCGGCCTCAATGAAGGGGCCGTAGTCCGAGCGGCCGTCAAAGGCCGTGGGTGCGCTGGCCAGGTTCTGCCCGGCAAAATAGTCGGTGAAAACCGACTCGATCTGGGCGGACCCCGGAGGGCCCCCTGCGCCGTCGGGATCGGCCGAGCCGTCGCCGTCATACACGAACCGCACGTAGTTGGTTGAGCCGAGCATGTCGAAGTTCAGGTTTGCGTAGATGGTGGACAGCTGCGCATTGCTCAGGCTGGCCACGTAGTGCTCGGAACCCAGAAGCCCGGATTCCTCCGCACCCCAGAATGCGAAGCGGACCATCTGTCGAGGCTTGACCTTGGCCTTCCCCTTGGCCATCTGGACGGCGGTCTCCAGCAGCACACTCGTGCCGCTGCCGTTGTCGTTGATGCCCGCACCCTCCAGCACCGAGTCCAGGTGGGCTCCGACCACGACGGTCTTGTCGGGGTTGCCCTTCTTGGAATCGGCGATGATGTTCGTCGTAGTGCGGGTTTCATTAATGATGTCCGTGGCCACGGCAACACTGACGGGGCCGGAGGCGGTGGCGTTGTACAGTGCGACGCCGTCGGCGTAACTGATGCCCACCACCGGGAACGGGGCCGGGGCGCCGAGCGTGACGTTGCTGAGCAGTTCCGTCCGCCCGGGGTTGCCTTCGTTGAAGATCACCGCGGCGTCGTAGCCGGCGGCGGCGGCGTTGGCCACCTTTTCACCGAAGGTGCAGGTCCCGCGCTGGATGAGGGCCACCTGCGGTTCCGTTGCGGATGCCGGCACAAAGTCCGACGGCGCGCAGCCCGATGCCGAGCTGGGCTCCGGCGTCGCCGGGATCACCACGTTAGTGGTGGCAACCAGGGTGCCGGTCACGTTCCCGCTGCCCGAGTACTGCATGGATTCCGTCTCAATGGGCGTGGCAACTGGGGACAGCTCGCTGAGCGTCGCCGGGGTCACCTCCTGGTAGAAGGGGAACTCAAACTCCTGCTCGGAGACCCGGTATCCGGCCTTCTTCAGGGTTGTTTTCACGTAGTCCGCGGACGCCGCATACCCCGGCGTTCCTGAGGCCCGCGTCCCGCCGTTGCTGTTGGCGATCCGCTGCAGCACGCGTTCGTGGGTCATGATGCCTCCCACCGTCACGGCCTGGCGCAGCTTGTCCGTGTTGACGTCATCCACGGCAGATGCCGCCGAAACCGGGACAGTCATGGCTGCAACCATGACCCCGGCTACAAGCAATGCTCTTCCTTGCATGTTTCCTCCTCGGGTGGCTCCCGGGTTGGGAGCTGTTCCTGACCCGAGACATGTTCCACTGGCACCAAGGCCCGCGATAGGGCAAACAAGGAATCGTTACCGCACATACGAGGATACGAGACCTTTGGACAGCGGTGCTGCACTCTCGCAGACACATTCCACCCCCGGAATGGATGTTCCCCGCGGCGCGCCCGCACGGCGCCTAGCCAATGCGGGCAGGCAACCTTAGGCTGAAGCAACAGCACCAACCGAGCACAGACAGCGGGAGCCACCATGGGATTCAGCATCAGCAACGCAGCACTCCGCCTCGTTTCCGGGGCCTTCATCCTCAACGCCGGGATCGGCAAGCGCAACCTGCCGGCCGAACACGCGGCCGGGCTGCAGGAAGCCGCGCAGCGCGTCATCCCCCAGGCCGGGCAACTGGCCCCGGAGACCTTCGGGAAGTACCTCAGCTATTCGGAAATTGGGCTGGGCGCGTTCGTGCTTGCCCCGTTCGTCCCGAGCCGCCTGGCCGGGCTGGCCCTGGCCGGATTCTCCGGCGCCCTCGTGGCCGCCTACCTCAAGACCCCGGGCATGACGGAGGCCGACAAGATTCGCCCCACGCCCGCAGGCACCGCCATGGCCAAGGACTTCTGGCTTGCAGGGATTGCCGTTGCGCTCATCTTCAACCGCAAGAAGGCGGCGCCGGCAGAATAAGCAGGGTTCCGCCGTCGGGCGCCAGGGGAAAAATCTGCTCCGCGGCCCTAGCCACAGCGCCCGGCCGGTGGCACCCTAGGGATAAGGCTGGGGGTCTTTCACACAGCACTTTTCCCGCGGAGGACACCATGGAAGCTCAACCCGACAGCCCTGCCCCCTCATTTGACGCGCTGCGCCGCAAACTCGCCGGCAGCCTTCTTGAACCCGGCGGCCCCGGCTACGCCGAACTCGCCACGCCCTGGAACAGGGCCGTCGCCACGAGCCCGGCAGCGGTGGTGGAGGCCGCCGGCGCGCAGGACGTGGCTGAGGCGGTCGGCTTCGCTGCAGCCAACGGGATGCCGGTGGCGGTCCAGGCCACGGGCCACGGCGTCGCCAGCACCATGGACGGGGCACTCCTGGTCCACACGCGCTCGCTCGACACTTGCATCATCGACACGGACGCCCGCACGGCCGCCACGGGCGCCGGGGTCACCTGGAAAACGGTGCTGGGTGCCGGCCACGATCCCGGCCTGGTGGGCCTGTGCGGCTCGGCGCCTGGCGTCAGCGTGGCCGGCTACACTTCCGGTGGCGGGATCGGGCCCATGGCCCGGACGTTCGGCGCCGCATCGGACCGGGTCCTCTCCTTTGACGTCGTGACCGGCGACGGGTTGCTCCGCCACGCCACCGCCGCAACGGAGCCCGAACTTTTCTGGGGCCTGCGCGGCGGCAAGGGCTCACTGGGCATCATCACCGGCATGGAATTCGAGTTGCTGCCGCTTGCGCACATCTACGCGGGCGCGCTCTTCTTCGGCACCGACGACATCCCGCACGTCCTGCGCACCTGGGCGCAATGGTGCCCACCCCTGCCGCCCGAGGCCACCACCTCCGTGGCGCTCATGCACCTGCCTCCCATGCCCGGCGTGCCGGAGCCCCTCGCCGGCAGGTTCACGGTGTCCGTCCGCTATGTCTACACGGGAAATGCCGACGACGGCGCAACCTGGCTTGCGCCGATGCGCTCGGCCGGGGTGCCGATCATGGACATGGTGGGCCTCATTCCGTCCTCGATGATCGGGCTGGTGCACTCCGACCCCGAGGATGCGCTTCCCGCGGCCGAAGGCTCCATGCTGCTCTCGGACTTTACGGCCGGGGCCGCCGACACGCTGCTGGACGCGGCCGGGCCGGACAGCGGCTCGCCCCAGCTCATGGTGGAGATCCGCCAATTCGGCGGGGCGCTGGCGGAGGAGCCCGAGGTTCCCAGCGCACTCTGCCACCGCCAGGCCGGGTACGGGCTGTACACAGTGGGCGTTGGTGCCCCGCCGGAACTTCCCGCCATTGCCGACGCGTCCGTGGCACTGCAGCAACACATGTCCGCGTCGGCATATGATGGCACACTGCCGAACTTCTCTTCGGGCAGCGGCGCCGGGGGCTTTGCCGCCAACTACACCGCCCCAGTTCTGGACCGACTGTCCTCACTGGCACGGCACTTTGACCCGGACAACGTGTTCAGGCTGGGCCAGGTTCCGACGCGGTAGGCTCGGACAGGCCACCCCGCTCCAGCCTTCAGGAGACCCTTCCTTGTCCACGCCGCCCGCCAGCAACCATCCACGCACAGACCCTTCACGTGCCGCCGCCATCCTGGACGCCCGCCCCGACGTGCTCATGCACCGCGGACGCCTGGCCCTGGCCAACACGGGCGGGCTGACGCCGCAGCAGGCCATGGTGGCGGACCTGCTGGCGGTGCGCGGCGTGCTGGATGCCAGCGGCATTGAGTACCTTTTGGTCCGCGGAAACGACGAGCGCCCGGTGCTGGCCGTCGCCTCCTCCGCCCGGGCCGGGGTTGCGCAGGCCTTGGCTGCGGCGTTTGCGGACGAACCGTTTTATGCACGCAGCGTGGACACGGCAAAGTCAACGGTTCTGCTGGCGGACGGATCGCTGGCGGGGGACCCCGCCACCCGGATCGTCAGGGTGTTCCGCCCGCGCGTGGAACCTGCGGGCGGCCTCTACTACGGGGCAGCCTGGGCCGTACAGCTGGAATTCTGGGCCTTCTCGGAAGATCGGATCGACCTGCCGCTGGAGAACTCGCTGACCCGGCGCAGCATCGATCCCCGCGACACCCGGCGCAGCACGGTGGACCGCCACGGCATGGCCTGGCCGACCATTGAGAACATGTTCATCGACCACGCCTTTGACGTCCGCTTCGACATCGACATGGTGTTTTCCTGGGTGGACGGCAGCGCGCCCGCCTACCGTCAGGCCCGGCTGCAACTGGAGGCGGACGCCGTGCTCGGCGAGGGCGACGGCCACGAATCACGGTTCCGGCAGGTGGACGAGCTGAAGTACGCGCTCCGCTCCGTGCACCTCTTCGCACCGTGGGTGCGGCGCATCTTCATTGCCACGGACTCCCCCGCCCCGGCCTGGCTGGCCGAGCACCCAAAGGTCGCACTGGTCCGCAGCGTCGAGCATTTTGCCGACCCGTCGGTGCTGCCCACACACAATTCCATGGCCGTGGAGTCCCAGCTGCACCACATCAAGGGCCTGTCCGAACACTTTTTATATTCCAACGACGACATGTTTTTTGGCCGGCCGCTCTCACCGGAACTGTTCTTCACGCCCGGGGGCATCACTCGCTTCATGCTCTCCCCCAACCGCATCGGCCTGGGAGAAAGCGACGTTGAGCGCAGCGGCTTTGAGAACTCGGCGAGGGTCAACCGGCGGCTGCTCTGGGACAGGTTCGGCGCGTTTACGACACACCACCTCGAACACAGCGCCGCGCCGCTGCGGCGCTCGGTCATGGCCGAACTGGAACGCGAATTCCCGGACGAGTTCAAGGCCACCGCGGCCAGCACCTTCCGGGCCGCGGACAACATCTCGGTGACGAACTCGCTGTACCACTACTACGCCATGCTCACGGGGCGTGCCGTCATGCACCACGACGGCACGGGCATCTATGTGGACACGGCCAACATGGCGGGGCTGGGCGGACTGCCGCGCATCCTGAAGGACCGGCAGTCGGATTTCCTCTGCCTCAACGACGGCAGCTTCGGCGACGCCCCGGCGGAGGTGAGGCGGGAACTCTTGACCGAATTCCTGGAAAAGTACTTCCCGTTCAAGGCACCCTGGGAAAAATAGCCGGTGCGGCACAGTAGGGCACGGAGGCAGTCGTTAAGGTTGGAGGCCTGTTGACGGGCCTCCAACCTTAACGACGGCCTCCGCGCCGTTTCCTGCCCTGCCTAGTTCAGGTACCCGTTCGGGTTCAGGACGTATTTGGTGGCTGCACCGGCGTCGAACTCGGCATAGCCGCGCGGCGCATCGGTCAGGGAGATGGCCTGCGCGTTGACGTTTCTGGCGATGGAGACCTTGTCGTGCAGGATCGCCATCATCAGGCCGCGGTTGTACTTCATGACCGGGCACTGGCCTGTGGTGAAGGACAGCGACTTCGCCCAGCCCGTGCCAAGGCTCAGGCTCAGCGCCCCTTTTTGCGCGGCAGCGTCAATGCCACCCGGATCACCCGTCACGTACAGGCCCGGAATGCCCAGGGACCCGCCGGCGGCGGTGATGTCCATGAGCGAGTTCAGCACCGTGGCCGGCGCCTCTCCCGCACCGTGGCCGTGGCCCCTTGCCTCGAAACCGACGGCGTCGACCGCGCAGTCAACCTCGGGCACCCCGAGCAGCTGCTCGATCTGGGCGCCGGGGTCGCCTTGGGTCAGGTCGATGGTTTCACAACCAAAGGTGCGGGCCTGGGCGAGCCTGTCCGCGTTCATGTCACCGACAATCACGACGGCGGCGCCCAGCAGGTGCGCGCTGGTCGCCGCTGCGAGGCCCACAGGTCCGGCACCGGCAACGTAGACGGTGGACCCGACGCCAACCCCGGCCGACACTGCGCCGTGGAAGCCAGTCGGGAAGATATCCGAGAGCATGGTCAGATCCAGCATCTTCTCAAGGGCCTGATCCCGGTCCGGGAACTTGAGCAGGTTCCAGTCAGCGTAGGGAACCAGAACATATTCGGCCTGACCACCGACCCAGCCGCCCATGTCGACGTAACCGTAGGCGCTGCCCGGCCGGTCGGGGTTCACGTTCAGGCAGATGCCGGTCTTGCGCTCCTTGCAGTTGCGGCAGCGTCCGCAGGAGATGTTGAAGGGGACGGAGCAGATGTCGCCGACCTTGATGAATTCAACATCCGGGCCAACTTCAACCACTTCACCGGTGATCTCGTGGCCGAGGACCAGGTCGGTGGGAGCCGTGGTGCGTCCTCGCACCATGTGCTGGTCGGAGCCGCAAATGTTGGTGGCCACAGTGCGCAGGATGACGCCGTGGGGAACCTTTCGCCCCACATTGGCCGGGTTGACGCCCGGTCCGTCCTTGAGTTCAAACGTTGGGTAGTCGATGTCGATGACCTCGACGACGCCCGGCCCCTTGTAGGCAACGGCCTTGTTTCCTGACATGGATATTGCTCCTTCCTAGTTAGTTCAGGAAGCATCTGTTGACGCCCCCTAGTGCAACGAGAAAACAGCCCCGGTCACGAATTTTGGCGCGAATCCAAACACATGACTGCGGCGGGAGAGGCATCCAGTGGCGGGGTTCCAGCCAGTCTAAACTGGCCGTTGAGAATATGTAAGGGCAAGCAGCAAATTATCCTATATCTGACATTCTCCATTTGACGATCGCGGCCAGGAGCCGCCCTCAAGAACCTCAACACCCTCGTTAAAGTCCCGTAGCAAAGCCAAGAACTGTGCCCGTTTTTCACTGGGCCACGCTTCAATCACCCGCCCAATACCTTCTTGATAAACACCTCGAGTTTGAGCCAAAGCCGCCAGCCCGGCCGGCGTGGGCTGGACGCGGCGGGCGAGCTCACCGCCGTCGTTTTGGGCATAGCACAGCAGCTCTTGGCGCAGTAGCGCGGCCACCTGCCGGTGCACGGTGGAGATGTCCAGGCGCAGGGCGCCGGCAAGTTCCTTCAGCGTCATGGACGGCGCATTTTCGAGCCGGCTAAGCAGGACCGAGGCCGAGCGGTCCAGAACCTTGTCGCCGTTGTGGTGCGGGCGTAGGTAGTAGCGGGAGAACAGCATGAGCTCGTATTCCAGCCCCTGCAATACCGGTGCGTTGCGTTCCATGAAACCGACGACCCCATCCTTATGTAGAATACAAACCGTTTGCATCATACATAAGCATAATTCCTCAGGAGCCACGTGACCACCAGCAAGACCGCAGCACGCACCCCTTCCCCGCGGGCAGTCGTCACCACCTTGGCATTCTGCGGGATCGTGGTCTCGCTCATGCAGACCTTGATCATCCCGTTGATCCCCGGCCTGCCCGGCATGCTCAACACCACCGCCGCGAACGCCTCCTGGGCCATCACGGCCACCCTTTTGGCGGGCGCCGTGGTGACCCCGATTGGCGGCCGCCTGGGCGACATGTTCGGCAAGCGCCGGATCCTGCTGCTGAGCCTGGCCGCGATGGTGGCGGGCTCGGTGCTGTGTGCGCTGACGGATTCGCTCACGATCGTGGTGGCCGGCCGCGCCCTGCAGGGCCTGGCCATGGGCGCCATTCCGCTGGGGATCAGCATCATGCGCGACCTCCTGCCCCCGGCGCGGGTGGGCCCGGCGATCGCCACCATGAGCGCCACGATGGGGGTGGGCGGTGCGGTCGGCCTGCCGCTGGCCGCCTTCATCGCGCAGAGCGCCAACTGGCAGGTGCTGTTCTGGGCTGCCGCGGCGCTGGGGCTCAGCTGCCTGGCCGCGGTCTGGCTGGTGCTGCCGGAATCCGCCGTGCGCACCCCTGCCAAGTTCGACGGCGTCGGTTCGCTGGGTCTCGCTGTTGGCCTGCTCGCCCTGCTGGTTCCCGTCACCAAGGGCGGCGGGTGGGGGTGGGGCTCCCTGCCCACCCTGGGGATGTTCGCCTTCGCCGCCGTGGCGCTGCTCGCGTGGGGATTCTACGAGTTGCGGATTCCGGCGCCGCTGGTTGATTTGCGCGTCAGCGCCCGGCCGCAGGTGCTGTTCACCAACCTGGCATCCATCATGATCGGCTTTGCCATGTACGGGACGTCGCTGATCTTCCCGCAGCTTCTCATGGCGCCCGCCGCCACGGGTTACGGGCTGGGGCAGTCGATGCTCATGACCGGCCTGGCGCTGGCCCCGGGCGGACTGGTCATGATGGCGCTCTCCCCCGTGTCCGCGCGGCTCTCCGCCCGCCGCGGGCCCAAGACCACGCTGATTCTCGGCGCCCTGGTCATCGCCGCAGGCTACGCCGTGGCGCTGTTCCTGAACGCCGAGATGTGGCAGGTCATTGTCTCCTCGATGGTCATCAGCGCCGGCGTCGGGCTGGCCTTTGCGGCGATGCCCGCCCTCATCATGGGCGCCGTTCCGGTCACCGAAACCGGTGCCGCGAACGGGCTGAACTCGCTCATGCGCGCCATCGGCACCTCCACCTCGGCCGCGGTCATGAGCGTCGTGCTCGCGTCCATGACCATGTCCGTGGGCCCGCTCTCGCTGCCCACGCTGGGCGCGTTCCGGGTCACGTTCACGATCGCCGTCGGCGCCGCGGTCCTGTCCGCCGTGCTAGCCGCATTCATTCCGCGGACAGCAGCGCCGGGCGGCTCCGATCCAAGCATGCGGCCTGCCAAACAGACAGCACCCGCCACTTAGGCGAGGGCCGGTATGGGCATTCCGTCAGCGATCCCGGCACCGGCCCGCTTCGCCCGTCAAACGGCGTGTGGCAGGCCCTTGACGTAGGCCGCCTGGCCGCCGTGCTGCACGCAGTCGTCCAAGATGCTGACCAGGCGCACGCCCGTCGTGACTGGCGGGTTCCATCGCCGGTCCACGACCCGGTCCAAGTCGGCGGAGGACAGCCCGCGCACATAGTCCAGGCTCTGGGCCAGCACGGCGTCATGGTATTCGCGCAGCAGCTCAAACGAATCCACGCGCACCGCATCCACCTGGGCCGACGTATGTCCGTAGCCGTGGTCGGAAGTGCCCAGGTCAAAGCCGAACTTCGCCGCGTACCCGCCGCCGGACCACACGGACGCATGCCCCGCAAGCTGGGCAACCTGCTCGTCCTGTGCGCGGTTCAGGTGCCACAGCAGCCACGTGATCGAATTGCCCGTGCCGCCGGGGCGCCAGTTCGCCTTCGCGGACGTCAGCCCGTCCAGCACACCGGAGACAATTCCGTCGATCCGGCCAAACGCATCCACCAGCAGCTCCGAGGTTTCCATACGGGCCATGCTGCCACCGCCGTCCGGGCCTGTCGACACTCCCGGCGAGTCGGGGCATCGGCCCCCGCACCAAAAAAGGACGGCGATTGCGGATAAAGACGGTGCTATACGGCCGTCTTTATCCGCAATCGCCGTCCTTTTCGCGAAAACCGTCTACGTCAGGATGATGACATCCAGCGTCCGCGGGCCATGGACGCCTTCAACACGCTCCAGCTCAATGTCGCTCGTGGCGCTGGGGCCGCTGATCCAGGTCTGCGGGCGGCTCGCCTCCAGGCGCGCAATGGCTTCCGGCAGCACCTCCACAATCTGGTCGACGTTCAGGATGCAAATGTGCCGGTCGGGAACCAGCGAGATGATGCGCCGGCCCTGGTCGCCGCCGCCGTCGAGCATGATGGTGCCGGTCTCTGAAACGGCCACCGCGGCCGCCGTCACCACGGCGTCAACAGCGTCCAGCTCGGCGGTGGTGAGGCGGCGCTCCGGCGAGTCGACATGCACAGCCGGCGTCCCGCCGTCGTCCTTCCCCGCGGACGGCAGCGCGGCAAGCCAGGACTCCGGCAGGCCGTGCGGCACCACAATCGAGGTGCTTCCCGTGAGCAGTTCGGCCAGCTTGGCGGGGGCGTCGCCGGCGGGCGTGAGGAACACATTCGCCTTGTAGTCCACCAGCCGGTCCACGAGCTGCTCGAGGCGCTGCTCCGCAGTCATGTCCGAGCTGCGGCGGTACTCGCGCGGCACCACGGGCGTCGCCGGCGCATCCCGCAGGGCCGACTTGATGCGGTTCATGATGTCCTCGCGGGCGCTCATGCCTGCTCCCCTTCCGGGCTGTTTGTGGAGCCGGGCACGACGGCGGCACCCGGCTTGTGCTCTTTGGCCCACCATTGGCGGAACGACTGGGTGGGCGGTGCGGGGATGTCCCGGCTTTGCGTCCAGCCGCCGGCGATGCCCGGGAGCTTTTTGATGACCTTGTCGCGCCCGGCGGCGAGCGTGCCCAGGGGCAGGCCCTTTTCCAGCAGGCTCAGGTGCGAGCCCTTCGCGAACGCCCACTCGGCGCCCTTCATCATCAGGTCCATCTGGGTGGGGACCTTGACCTTGGCGCGCTTGGAGTCGACGTCCTCGCCGCGCAGGTGGACGAGGATTTCCGGGATGTTGATCTTGACGGGGCAGGCGTCGTAGCAGGCTCCGCACAGGGAGGAGGCATAGGGGAGGGAGTTGTTTTCCTCGCTCTTGATGCCTGTCAGCAGCGGGGACAGGATGGCTCCGATGGGGCCAGGGTAGGTGGAGCCGTAGGCATGGCCGCCGGTGCGTTCGTAGACCGGGCAGACGTTCATGCAGGCGGAGCAGCGGATGCAGTTCAGCGCGGTGCGGCCCATCTCGTCGGCAAGGGCGGCCGTGCGCCCGTTGTCCAGCATGACCAGGTGCACGTTCTGTGGGCCATCACCGGGGGTGACGCCGGTCCACAGCGAGGTGTACGGGTTCATCCGCTCCCCCGTGGAGGAGCGCGGCAGCAGCTGCATGAACACCTCCAGGTCCTCCCACGTGGGCAGGAGCTTTTCAATGCCCATGACGGTGATGAGGGTTTCCGGCAGGGTCAGGCACATGCGCCCGTTGCCTTCGGATTCCACCACGGTCAGGGTGCCGGTGTCCGCCAGTCCGAAGTTGGCTCCGGAGACGGCCACCTTGGCGGAGAGGAACTTCTTGCGCAGGTGTTTGCGGGCAGCCTCGGCCAGCTTGGCCGGCTCGTCCGTGAGGTTCGGGTCCACCACGGGCATTTCGCGCAGAAAGATTTCGCGGACCTGGCTGCGGTTCTTGTGGATGGCCGGGACCAGGATGTGGCTGGGCTTGTCGTGGTCCAGCTGCACGATCAGCTCGGCCAGGTCCGTCTCGTAGGCGGCAATGCCCTGCTCTTCAAGGTATTCGTTGAGCCCGATTTCCTGCGTGGCCATGGACTTGACCTTGACCACCTCGGTCTCGCCGGTTTCCCGGATGAGGGCCGTGACGATCTCATTGGCTTCCTGGGCGTCGCGGGCCCAGTGGATGACGCCTCCGCGGGCTGTGAAGTTGGCCTCGAACTGCTCCAGCAGGGCGGGCAGGTTCGCCATGGTGGCGTCCTTGATCGCGGCGCCGGCGTTGCGCATGTCCTCCCAGTCGGGAAGCTCGGCCACCACCTTCAGGCGCTTGTCCCGGATGGTGTGGGTGGCGTGGCCCAGGTTCGCGCGCAGCTGCTCGTTCCCGAGCTCGCGGTGCGCCGCCTTGGGGAACGCCTCGGTGGCGTTGAGGTTGCCGTGGCCGAAGACGGGCAGTGAGGGCATGCCCAGAAAAGTGTTGCTGCTCATCGCTTGCTCCCTGCCAACTTGACCTTGACTTCACCCGTGACTGAGACGGGGTTTTCCAGCGTGCTGGCCAGGATCTCCGCGAAGTGGAGGGTGCCCACGTCGCTGCCCTGGCGGGACAGCCCGCCACCGATGTGCAGGAGGCAGCTGGCATCGCCGCCGGAACACAGCTCGGCGCCGGTGCCGCAGATGTTCGCCGCCTTGTCGGCGTTCATGGCGCTGGAGACGTCGGCGTTCTTCATGGAGAAGGTGCCGCCAAAGCCGCAGCACTGGTCGGCCTCGGGCAGCTCCACCATCTCGATGCCGCCCACGCTCGCCAGCAGGTTCAGCTGGCGGTCTTCCAGGCGCAGCAGGCGCATCCCGTGGCAGCTGGGGTGGTATGTAACCTTGTGGGGGAAGTATGAACCGAGCTGTTCTGCGGCGTTCGTAATGCCCAGGACGTCGGTCAGCAGCTGGGAGAGTTCATATGTCTTTGCGCCCACAACGGCGGCACGGGCTTCCAGCGCCGTGTCTCCGCAGCGGCGCGCCACGAGTTCGTGCTGGTGCTTGACGCTGGCCACGCAGGAGCCCGACGGCGCAACGGCGACGTCGTAGTCGTCCGTGTCGAAGGCCTCCACATGGTTCGCCACCACCGTACGGGCTTCCTTGAAGTAGCCCGAGTTCACGTGCATCTGGCCGCAGCAGGCCTGGCCCTCGGGGAACACCACCTCGTGTCCCAGCCGTTCCAGGATGGCCACCGTGGCCTGTGCCGTGCGCGGATACATGGCATCGACGATGCAGGTGGCAAAGAGCGCAATTTTCATGCTCTCCACTGTAGGGCAAAATCCGGCGGATGTGGACTGACCACACAATTCCGGAGAAAGACCCGACCAATGACTGCTCCCAATAACGGCCCAATTGTCCCGACAGTGGCCACGCAGCAAGCAGCCTTTGCACCCCCCGCACCGGTGCGCCCCACCAGATTCGAGCAATCCCACTGCAACGATCGCGTACATGATCATATGATCATCATTGAGCGCATTTGCTCAGCCCAACTACGAATGAGTGCAGACCATGTCCCGAAGCGTCGCCGAACGGCGGGCCGCCATCCTTGAATCCCTCAATCAATCGGGCCCCCGAAAGGTGCGTGAACTTGCCGATGAACTTGGCGTCTCGGCCGTCACCCTGCGCAGGGACATCGAGGACCTCGCCAACCAGGGGACCCTGGTGCGCAAACATGGCATGGCCCATCCCCTGTCAGCCGAGGCCCCCGCACCCCGCAAGCAACCGACAGTCGGCCTCGTCGTGCCCCACAGCGACTACTACTACGACGGCATTATTTCCGGCGCCAAACGCGCCTGTGCAGAGGCTGGCGCCAGACTCATCCTCGGCGTCTCCGCATATGACCAGCTCACAGAAATGCAGCAGGGAAGGCGGCTGGTGGCCAACGGAGTTGATGGGATCGTCATCGCCCCGACGCCCAACCCCGAGACCGGATTGCTGAGCGAAAAGCAGGAAAGCTGGCTGGGCTCCCTGACCGTGCCAACAGTGCTCATGGAGCGCCCTCCGTCCAACGCCGGCCCGGCAGCCAAGCTGGATTCGGTCACCTCCGCACACGCGGCGGGTGCGGCCGCCGCCGTCCGCCACCTTGCCGAACTTGGGCATGAACGCATTGCCTGCCTGTTGATCCAGGGCCCCAACTCAGCCCCCATTCAGGCCGGGTATGAAGAAGCCGTCGCAATCCTCGGGCTCACATCCCTGGGCGTGGTTTCCGAAGGCCGGCAGGGCTCCGTCGATGCCGCACCCGCCCTCCACCAGCTCATCAAGGACGGAGCCACCGCCCTCTTTATTCACAACGACCAACTCGCCACACGTGCATTGACCTGGCTGCAGGATGCCGGAACGCAGGTCCCCCGGGATGTGTCCATCGTCGGGTACGACGACGTCATCGCCGCCTACGCTTCCGTTCCGCTCACCTCCATCTCACCATTTCGGGCCCACGTGGGGCACCGCGCCGTCCGCCTGCTCCTGGACCGAATTCAGCAGGCCGCCACGCCGGGCGAATCGCCGTTCGAGGCCGCAGAACACATCTACCTCGTGCCGCAGCTCGTGGAACGCGAGTCGACCCGACCACGAAAATAGCTTACGGATCTTTCATCTCCTTTGATTTAAGGCCCTTTTCTTTCACTTGCCTTGACTGACTTTCGCTTGCTGCACCAAGCTGTGATGACTGACACACAATGAAAGGCAGTCGTCCATGCGCAATATTCGTAGGTCCAGTTTCCTGTCGGCAGCCGCCGGCGCCCTCGCCATCGCCGTCCTGAGCGGCTGCGGCGGCACGGCTCCGGCAGCCGCCCCGGACGGTCCGGTTGAGATCACCTTCTCCTCGTGGCTCAAGGGTTCCGCCGATGTGGTCGAGGCCTACAATGCGGCCCAGGACGAAGTCCATGTGACCTTCCAGGAAGTGCCCACTTCCGCTGACAACTACCCGCAGCTGAGCAACCAGGTCAAGGCCAAGACGGCCCCCGACGTCATCACCGTGGAGTACCCGCGCGTTGCCGAGATGGCGACGCAGGGCGTGCTGAAGGACATCACCAAGGAAGCCGGCGGCCTGGTCTCGAAGGAGTTCTCCCCGTCCATCCAGTCGCTCGTGAACTTTGGCGGCGCCACCTGGGGCGTGCCGCTGGATGCCGGCGTGCTCCAGATGTATTACCGTGCCGACCTCTTTGAGAAATACGGCATTGAAGTGCCCACGACCTGGGACGAATATTCCGCAGCTGCAGCCAAGGTCGCCGCTGCCGATCCCAAGGTGCGCCTGGCGTCCAGCCCCGCCGCGGATCCCGCATTGCTTGCCGGATTTGCCTGGCAGCACGGCGCCCAATGGAGCAGCCTTGACGGTGACGCCTGGACAGTCAGCATCGACGACGAGGCAACCGTTGAGGCCATGAACGTGCAGCAGGAACTCCTGGGCGCCAAGCTGCTCTGGACCGAAGATGCCCCCGTGCTGCAGCAGAAGCAGACGGACGGCCAGCTGCTCTCCGTCATCAGCGGCGCCTGGTACGGCGGCGCCCTGATGAGCAGCTTCGGCGACCAGGCCGGCAAGTGGCGGGTTGCCCCGCTGCCCTCCAACTCCGACAAGCCGGCATCCGCCATGTATGGCGGTTCCACCTTTGGCATTTCGAGCACCAGCGACAAGGCCGAAGCAGGGGTCAAGTTCATCCAGTGGATGACAACGACGGAGGCCGGCATGGAAGCCCGCCTGTCCGGGAAGTCATCCGTCTTCCCGGTCAATGAGACCGCCCGTGCCGCCGCATTCAAGGCTTTTGACCCGTCGTTCTTCGGCGGCCAGGACATCTACGAAGTGGCGGGCGAAGGCCTGGAGTCCATCCCGGAAGGCTGGGTCTGGGGACCGGCCACCGTCACCACCTTCACGTCGCTAGTCGATTCCGCGACAAAGGTCAAGGAGGGCACTGCCACGATCGCCGACGGCCTCCCCGCAGCCCAGACGGCCACCGTTGAGGACCTTAAGAACCGCGGCATCGCAGTCAAGTAGCACGGAAGCAACCGGCTGCCGCCGGCATCCCCGGCGGCAGCCCTTGGCACGGATGCAACATCCCCGTGCCGTCTATCGAAGGGAAAGCCCATGGTTGGCGCGATCGCGAAGACCAGAACACCATCCAGACCCGCCCACAGCAAACGGCAAACCCGAATTGCGGCGGCATTCATTGCACCATTCTTCGTGCTGTTTCTCGGCTTCACGATTGCCCCCATCATTTACTCGGCCTATTTGAGCCTCTTCGCGGAGAAATCCAGTGGTTTGGGCTTCGGCGGCGTCAAGAAAACGTTCATTGGGCTTGAAAACTACATTCGGGCCTTCCAGGATTCGGTGTTCCTCACCGGCTTTCTCAACGTCGCGACGTACTGCCTGATCTACATTCCCATCATGATTGCGCTGGCACTTGCCATAGCGCTTCTTTTGGACAGTGCAGTGGCACGCGCCAAATCCTTCTTCCGGCTGGCCTTCTACCTGCCGACAATCGTTCCGGGTCTCATTGCCGCCATCATCTGGACGTACCTTTACACGCCCGGGGTCAGCCCCGTCGTCGACCTTTTCGAAATGACAGGGGCCACCTGGAACATGGGAGGGCAGCTCGCGGCGCTATTCTCGCTGTCCAACATCGCCATCTGGCTGCACACCGGATACAACGTGATCCTGTTCTTTGCCGCCCTCCAGGCGGTTCCCCGCGAGGTCCTTGAGGCGGCCAAGGTCGATGGTGCCGGGCCGTTCCGCACGGCGATTGCCATCAAGGCGCGCATGATTTCCGGTGCGGTTGGCCTGGCTGTCCTGTTCACGGTGGTCGGTGCCATGCAGCTGTTCGCCGAACCGCTGCTGCTGCAAGGCAAGGCGACCTCCATCAACAGCACCTGGACGCCCAACATGTTCATTTACCAGACGGCTTTTGAGAAGCACGACTTCGGCTATGCGGCAGCGACGGCCATCATCTTTGCCTCTCTCATCGGCCTGCTTTCCTGGGTGGTTACAAAGATCGGAAACAAGGCACAGGCATGAGCACTCCAACCATCACCCGCAGCTCCGTGAACGGTGCGGCACCAGCCGCCCCCGTCAAGGTCCGCACCAAGAGGTCAGCACCGGCCTGGTCGTCCAAGGCAGCAGTAAACCTCATGCTTGTGTTGTTCTGCCTCTACACCCTGCTGCCGCTGACGTGGCTCGTCGTGGCCTCCACCAAAAGCACGGCAGATCTTTATGGAACTCCCGGCTTTGCCTTCGGGGACATGAACTTCATTCCGAACCTGGTCACCTTGTTTACGTGGGAGAACGGCACCTATCTGCGGTGGCTGCTCAACACGGTGGCGTACGCCGGCGTCGGCTCTGTATTCTCGGTCTTCGTTTCATTCCTGGCCGGATACGCCTTCGACAAGTTCGACTTCCCCGGCAAGGAACGCTGGTTCGCCTTCATCCTGGTCGGCGTGCTGATTCCCGCCGCCGTCACCACCATGCCGCTGTACCTCCTGGCAGCAAATATTGGGCTGGTCAACACCTTCTGGGGTGTCTTCCTGCCCAGCATTGCGAGCCCCTTCGGGGTCTATTTGGCCCGCGTGTTCTCCAACGGATATGTCCCCGCCGAACTGATTGAAGCCGCCCGGCTCGACGGCGCCGGCGAGATGCGGATCTTCACCACCATCGTCGCCCCGCTCATGAAGCCCGGCATCGTGACGCTGCTGCTGATGTCTTTCAGCGCCGCCTGGAACAACATCTTCCTGCCCCTGGTCATGCTCACCGACAACCAGCTGTTCCCGATCGCCCTTGGCCTGTACTCCTGGAACGGCCGCTCGGACGTCGAACCGGAATTCGCGCAGCTGACCATCATCGGTTCGCTCATCGCCATCATCCCCGTCATTGTCATGTTCATGTCCCTGCAGCGCTTCTGGAAAGCCGGCCTAGGATCAGGAGCCATCAAGTAATGCCTGCCAAACACCCCGCCGCCGGACTCCCCCAGGCAACCCTCGCCATGGAACCGGGCCTGCGCGACCGACTCTTCACACCGGCGGCGCTGAACCGCCTGGCATCCAACGTCTCCCTCCAGGACCGTGCCATCACCAACCTGGACATGACCGGCGTCGACCTTTCCACAACCGAAATTTTGCTGGGCGGTTGGGGCTGCCCCGTCCTCGACGCGGGCGTGCTGGACCGCATGCCGCGACTGCATACAGTGGTTTACACGGCCGGAACCGTCAAGGGGTTCGTCACGGATGAACTCTTTGCCCGTGGCATCCAGGTCAGTTCAGGTGCAGCGACGAATGCCCAGCCGGTTGCCGAATTTACGTTGGCAGCCATCCTGCTGGCCGGCAAGCGGATCTTCGAGATCGACGCGGAATACCGCACGACCGGAAATTACCGGCCGGCCTCAACAAAGTCCGGGCGCTGGGGCAATTACGGGCTCACAGTGGGGATTGTCAGCGCGTCGCTCATTGGCCGCCGCGTCATTGAACTGCTGGCTCCGTTTGATGTGGAGGTGCTGCTTTACGACCCCTTCCACCAACTCCCCGGCGTCCAGAATGTCTCGCTGGAGCACTTGCTGGCCAATAGCGACGTTGTCAGCATCCACGCACCCGAATTGCCGGAGACCCGCCACATGCTGAACGCCGAAACGCTCGCGCTGATGCAAGACGGCGCAACGTTGATCAACACCGCCCGCGGCAGCCTTGTGGACGAACCTGCCCTGTTGGCGGAACTTCATGCCCGGCGGCTGCACGCTGTCGTCGATGTCACGGAACCGGATGTGCTGCCACCGGGCTCACCCTGGTTTCACGCCCCCAACTTGACCCTGACGCCCCACATCGCCGGATCCCAGGGAAATGAAATGTTCCGGCTGGGTGATTCTGCGGTCCGCGAGATTGAACGGCTGGTGGCCGGGCAGCCCCTGATGCATGTTGTCCGCCAGGAAGCCTTGGCTTTTACGGCCTAAGAAACGTTCCATGCAGTTCCCAACGACGAAAGGCACAATGCAGTGACGATCTCCAACATTTCCCGACGCACCCTCTTTCGAGCAGCCGGTTCCGCAGCAGTGGCCGGGCTTCTCCTGGGCACAGCCGCCCCCGGTTTCGCTGCTGCCCCCGCAACGTACTCGGACCTCATTGCCCGCCGTCGAGCCGTCCTGACCGGCGGACTGGATGCCTCTGCCGTGCCTGAGCTGGCCGCTCAGCTGGCCCAGATCGTGGCAAAGACATCGTCCACCTGGGAATCCATGGACAAGTCTGCCGGCCGCACCAGCCCCTGGGCCGACCTGCCACTGAGCGGCATCGGGTCCACCGCCACAGCCACCAGCAACATGGCGCTGGCCTTCAACCGGCTCTTTGACCTGGCCATGGGCCACGCCGTCCCCGGCACCGCCCAGACTGGCAACGCGCAACTGGCAGCGGACATCATCGACGGCCTGCAATTGCTCTCCGACACCGCCTACAAACCCGGCATGAAGGCCGCCGGCAACTGGTGGTTCTGGGAAATCGGCAACCCGCGGAAGGTCGCGGACATCCTCATCCTCATGCACGACGTCGTCCCGGCACCCTTGCGCTCAGCCCTCCTTGCCGCTGTTCGCTGGTTTGCACCGAACCCGAACTGGCGCGGCCGCGCTGCCAGCTTCGCAGAGACCGGCGCCAACCGCGTGGACAAGGCCGTTTCCTGTGCCATGCGCGGCATTCTGGCTGAGGATCCGGACGAGATCGCCATGAGCCGCGACGCCCTCAGCGATGTGGTCGGCGACGGCCGGAACAGCCTGTTCAAGCAGGTCACCGCCGGCGACGGATTCTACCCGGACGGCTCCTTCATCCAGCACGGCAAGCTCCCCTACGCGGGGACGTACGGCGTGGTGGCGATGGCCGGCGTGGCGGAACTGATCAACATGCTCGGCGGCAGCGAATGGGAAGTTGTCGACCCGGAACGCACCACGCTGCTGGACAGTGTGGAGAACACGTTCGCCCCGTTTGTCTGGGACGGCCGCGTCATGGACACCATCCGCGGCCGTGCCGTGTCGCGCCAGAACGCCCCTGACTACACCGACGGCTTCGCCCTCATCGGCGCCGTCCTGCTGCTCGCCCCCGGCGCCGGCGAGCCGTACACCTCCCGGTTCCTGGCCCTCGCCAAGGGCTGGCTGGAGCGCTGCGCAGACCAGAACATGGTGGGCCACCCCACCCAGCGCCTGGCCCGTTCACTGTTGGCGCTGGACGTCCTGAACAACGCAGCCGTGCAAGCCTCCCCGGCGCCCGTGTACACCCGCATGTTTGCCGACCAGGACCGGCTGGTCCACCACCGGCCGGCCTGGGGTGCCACCGTCAGCACCTCCTCCAAGCGCGTTGGCCGCTACGAGTGGGGCAACGACGAGAACAACCACGGCTGGTACCAGGGCGACGGCATGAGCTACGTGTACACCCGCACGGACCAGGCACAGTTCAGCAGCGACTTCTGGCCCACCGTGGACCCCTACCGCCTGCCCGGGACCACCGTAAACCTGGAGCCGCGGCCCTCCGGTTCATCCGGGGCCGGCACCGGAATTCCCGGGGCATTCCAGGCCTTTGCCGGCGGCATCCAGCTTGACGGGCGGCTGGGCGTGGTGGGCATGGACCACCTCAACCACAACAAGTCCCTCGCTGCGAAGAAGTCATGGTTCTTCCTCGACGGCGCTATGGTGTGCCTGGGCGCCGGCATCAACGGGACGGGCGGGGCCGAAGTGCTCACCACGGTTGACAACCGTTCCTACGCCCCCGGCGGGACGCCGCCCCTGCGCATCGACCATGCCAAGGTGGCACTGGCCGCTGGCCAGGTGCGCACGGCCAACGGATCGGTGCACATTGACGGATATGCCGGATTCGTGTTCCTCAAGGCCGAGAACGCAGCCGCTTCGGCGAGCGTGGCCGTCGTCGCCCGCACCGGCACGTGGAAGGCCATCAACTCAGGGGCAGACACCGGCGGCACCGATGTTCCGGTCAGCCGCGACTACGTCACCATCGTCCAGTCCCACGGAGCCGATCCGGAGAACGCGGGCTACGCGTACATGGTCCTGCCCGCCGCCGACCACTCGGACACCTTCAAGAAGGCGGCCCGGCCCGGCATCGAGGTGCTCGCGAACAAAGCCGGCGCCCAGCTCATCAAGGTGGCGGACGAGTCCCTCATTGCAGGCAACTTCTTCAGTGCCGCGGAGGCTTCCGGCTACTCGGCATCCGGCCCGTGCACCGTGGCGGTCCACGAGGTTGGGACGCAATTGACCCTCACGTTGGCCGATCCCTCCAGGACGCAGGCAGTTGTCCGGCTGACACTGCCGCCCACCGCGGCGGGATGGAATTCAGTGGCGGCTGCGGACGACGGCTGCACCGTCATTTCCACCAGTCCGCTGACCGTGGAGTTCGCCGTGGGCGGCACCCGCGGGCACCAAAAGTCGATCACCCTGGCCCGGTAGCACGAGGCCGTCCGCCCCCGGCTCCGGCAGCAAGGGGCGGACGACGCCGGCCTGCCACCTACAGCGGCAGGCCCGCCTTGGGCTTGAGGTTCTTCATGACCAGGGTGGAGCGCAGGCGAAGCACGCCCGGCAGGCTGGTCAGCTCGTTGTCGAAGTACTGCTGGTAGTCCTCCAGATCGCGGGCCAGGACCTTGAGGATGTAGTCGGGGTCCCCAAACAGCCGCTGGGCCGAGGTGATGTGGACGTTTTCGGCAACCTTCGCCTCAAACTCGTCCACCGTTGCCCGGTCAACGCGGTCCAGGGTCACGAACACCAGGGCCTGGAACCCCAGGTCCACGGCGGCCGGGTCGATGACTGCCCGGTACCCCACAATGGCCCCGGACGCCTCCAGGTCCTTCAGCCGGCGGTGGCATGGAGCCACCGTCAGGCCAACCTCGGCAGCCAGCGCGGTGGCGCTCATCCGGCCGTCGTCCTGCAGCGTGCGCAAAATTTCTCTGTCAATGGCATCAATCACAGCAATACCTTATCGCGAAAGCCGCGCGCAGGGGCAAAAAAGACAAGCACATTTGCGCCTCAATTCCATAAACTTGCCACTATCACCATTCAACGGCAGGAGAAGCCATGGAACCGCAGGCACTCATCGGCTTCCTGATTGTTGCCGTCACACTCACGTGCACCCCGGGGCCCGACTGGGCCCTTGCCATTGCCGCCGGCCTGGGCCGGCGCAGCTTCGCGCCCGCCGTCGCCGGATTGTGCAGCGGCTACATCCTGCACACCATATTGCTGGCCGCCGGGATTGCCGCGCTCATGGCCGCCATCCCGGCGCTCCTGCTCTGGCTGACGGTGGCGGGCGCCGCCTACCTGCTGTGGCTTGGCGTGAAGACCACCCGGTCCTGGCGTGGCGCCGGCTTCAGCACTCCCGGCACTGCAGATCTGGGGCCGCGGGGCGGGCTCGCCGCGCCGGCCATGGCTCAGGCGGCGCCGCCGGAACTGCCGGGCTCGGCCTGGGGCTCCTGGCTGCAGGGCTTTGGCACCAGCGCGATCAACCCCAAGGGAATGCTGCTCTTCCTTGCCCTGACACCCCAGTTCATCAGCACCGGCGCGGCATGGTCGGTGCCGACCCAGTCGGCTGTGCTGGGCCTGTCGTTCGTGCTCTCCACTGCTGTCATCTACACGCTTGTCGCGGCCGGCGCGCGGCGCCTCCTGCGTTCGCGGCCCGGCGCCGCCCGCGGCGTGACACTCTCCAGCGGCATCATCATGTGCGCCCTGGGCGCCCTACTTATGGTCGAACAAATCGGGCCCGTCGCCGAGGCCGCCGGGCACCTGCTAGCCGGCGCCTGAACCAAACCCGGCCTGCACAGCGGCGGCGGCCACCGTCCGACAGCCGGCCTGGGCGTCAGGACTCCCGGGCGGCGCCTTGGCCTGGGTCCAGGTCCGTGCCGTGGGCAGTGCTCCATTCCGCAAGCTCGGCCAGCAACGCGTCCTTGCGCGCATCCGGGGCGAATGAGGACCTGATCGAGTTTCCGGCCAGCAGCTCCGCCGTCGCCGCGTCCCAGGCGAATTCAGCCGCCATGGCGTCAAAGTTCGCGCCAACATATCCGCCAAAATAGGCGGGGTCGTCGGAGTTGATGCACACGTTCAGCCCCGCCGAGATCATCTGCGGCAGCGGGTGCGCGGCCAGCGTGTCAACGGCGCGCAGCCGCACGTTCGACAGCGGGCACACCGTCAGCGGCACCTGCTCGCGCACCAGCCGCTTGACCAGGATCCGGTCCTCGACGGCCCGGATGCCGTGGTCGATCCGCTCCACCCCCAGCAGGTTCAGGGCGTCCTCCACATAGCTGGGCGGCCCCTCCTCGCCGGCATGCGCGGTGAGCCGCAGCCCGGCCTCGGCCGCGCGCTTGTACAGCCGGATGAATTTCGACGGCGGATGGCCCACCTCCGCGGAGTCCAGCCCAATTCCGGTGATGGGCGCCCGCATGGCGAGCAGCGCCTCGAGGACCTCCAGCGCCGATTCCTCGGTCTCGTCACGCAGGAAGGCGGCAATCAGCACGGTGGATATCCCAAACTCAGCCTCGCTGGAAGCGAGCGCCGCCGCAATGCCGTTGACCGCCGTCGACAGTTCAATGCCGCGGGCCGCATGCGCCTGGGGGTCAAACATGATTTCCGCGTGCCGCACGCCGGAATCCCGGGCCCGGGCGAGGTAGGCGCGGGTCATGTCGGCGAAGTCGGCCTCGGTGATGAGCACCGCCATGTTGGCGTAGTAAAGGTCCAGGAAAGATTGCAGGTCGCTGAACTCATACTGCTCGCGCAACACCTCCAGTGTGGGATGCGGCAGCGTGATGCCATTGCGGGCCGCGAGCTCCAGGATCAACTCCGGCTCCAGCGTGCCTTCAATGTGCAGGTGCAGCTCGGCCTTGGGCAGCGAAAGCAGGGCGGCGGGGTGAACGGTCGGCTCGGATGTGTGGCTCATGGGGCCAGTCTACGGAAGGCGCGGCGGAACGGGTCGGATGCCGGCAGGCTACGCCTTGAACAGCTTCGCAATGAGCTTGGGGTCCACAATTTCCGTCCGGATCACCTCGCTCAGCGCCTGCGCCGTGGTGGCTATCCCCGTCCTGCGCCGGACTTCCTTGCGCAGCTCGTCGAGCATCGGTTCGGAGAGCATGACGTCCAACAGGGCCCCGGGCTCCGTGGCGGCACGGTGCCGCCACACTTCGTCGATGCGGCGGCGCTTCAACGCCTCCTTGTGCAAGAGGAACATCGAGTCGGTTTTCTCGGCCAGCGTCGCGGGTCCCAGCAGGTCAATTTCAAAGGCCATGTCCACCACCACGGGCAGCCCGCCCGTCAGGTGGTAGGCCTGCCACACGGCCCCGTTGGTCAGGACCATCCATTCCACGCCCTCGTTGACGGCGTACATCAGCACCTGGCGCAGGTGCCGTTCATTGAGTTTCTGGCTGATCCGCTTGACCTCTATGAAGGCAACCATCTGCTTGTCGATCCGGACGCCATAGTCTGCGAAGTCCTGCTTGACCATGTACTCCGTGGTCAAGTCCTTGAACTTGTCGAAGTCCAGGCCTTCACACAGCATGTCGGTCACCACCATGCGGGTGTCGCCTTCATTGGCGTCACGGGCACGCAGCGCCTCCAGGGGCTTCACGTACCTTTGGATCGCCTCGCGGACCTGCTCGATCGCGGCAAGTTCCCACTTGGGCAGGCGCGACGCCGGCGGCGGGTTCGCCTTGGCCTTGGATGCCGCCGCGGCCCCTGGTGCCGGCGCCGGCGCCGCAGCAGCTTCCGAGGCGGCTTCCTTGACGGGCGCCGCAGCGGGCACTTCAGCCGGCACCTCGGCGGCAGCCTCGGGCTCCTCCGCTTGCACCACCCCGGCGGAAATCCCTGCCGGCTCCGCGGCCGCCGGCGCACCCAGCTCATCCGGCAGCTGCAAGTGGGGTGCATTGACGCCGAAGGCCGCCTGCTTGAGCAGCCAGACGATGGTTTCCTCCCACCGTGCGGCCAACGCCCCGCCGGAACCCTCCGCCACGACCACCCTGGTGTGCGCAATGGCTTCCAGGGTCGCGTCGTCAGGCACCGCATGCCCGGCCGCAGCCGCATGACGGGACCATTCCAACAACACCTGGAACCTCTTTTGCCCCTTGGCGTCCAGCACTTCTGCGGTCATGGTCTCAGGCTCCCCGTTCGGTGCTTGCACGGCCGGCGGGGCATGCAAGGCAGGTGAAAGGTGCATTTTGTCCCGCCGGCACCTTTCATCAACCATATGACCCAAGTCACGTTTTCCTGGTGTGGACACTTCAGCCAGTTGCCAATTCGGCGAACCGCCGGCTCCACCGGCACGGCCAGCACCTGCCTCGACAAAAACTTGCCCGCCGGACAGCACCACACAGAATGTCAGTCCCTGGTGCAACGCTTTGAGAGAACGGGGAACTTTTTTTGTGTCCCAACCATTAGGACTATGTATCGTGAATGGAGATAATTGGAATTTGGGGGTCCTGTGAGATCCCCAGGCTGCGGGATGCCGCGGCTGCATCGACCATTGGCCCCTGGCACCGATGCCCGGGGGTCTACTGAGGAGCTTGTCAGCGCGTGTTCATGAAGACATTTGGTTGGTCCTTTGGGATCACCGCCGCTGCGCTCGTTGTTGCTTTCTTCTACGGCGGCGTTGAAGCGCTGATCCTTTGCGCCATCCTCGGCGTCCTGGAAGTCAGCCTGAGCTTCGACAACGCCGTGGTGAACGCCCGCATCCTGGAAAAGATGAGCGCGTTCTGGCAGACGATCTTCCTCACCGTGGGCATCCTGATCGCCGTCGTCGGCATGCGCGTCGCCTTCCCTCTGCTGATTGTTGGCGTCACCGCCAACCTCAACCCCATTCAGGCCGTCCAGCTGGCCCTGGAAAAGGGCAGCATCGACGACCCCGGCTCCTACGCCTACCTGCTCCACGACGCGCACCCGCAGATTGCCGCGTTTGGCGGCGTCTTTCTGCTCATGCTGTTCCTGGACTTCATGTTTGAAGAGCGGGAGCTGCACTGGCTGACGTGGCTGGAGAAGCCGCTTGCCGTCATCGGCCGCCTGCACGGGGCCTCCATGGCCATTGCCCTGGTGATCCTCGTGGCCTCGGCCGCCATGGTCCGTCCCGGGAAGGAAGTCGACGTCCTCATCGCCGGCATCCTCGGCATGGTCACCTACCTGCTCGTCAACGGCCTGGGCGACCTCTTCCACGTCGAGGCGGACGAAGAGGAAGAGCTCGCCGCGGCCGCCGCGAAGAAGAACAACAAGGGTGTTGGCAAGGCTGTGGGCAAGGCCGCGTTCATGCTGTTCCTCTATCTTGAGGTCATCGACGCCTCCTTCTCATTCGACGGCGTGATCGGCGCCTTCGCCATCACCTCCGACCCCATCATCATCGCCCTGGGCCTGGGCCTGATCGGCGCCATCTTCGTCCGTTCGCTGACCGTGTTCCTGGTCCGCGAAGGCACGCTGGACGACTACGAATACCTCGACCACGGCGCCCACTGGGCCATCGGCGCCCTCGCCATCATCCTCCTGCTGACCATCAGCTTCGAGGTCAGCGAGATCATCACAGGCTTGATCGGCGTGGTCTTCATCGGCGCCTCATTCCTGTCCTCCATTGTCCGCAACAAGCGCGCGGCCGCCGCTGCCAGGGAAAACCAGCTAGTCGGCTAGGTGCCGGCGCCGCCATCCACACCAAAGAAAACAAGGAGCTACACGTTATGGGACTTAGTTTGCAAAAGGGCCAGGCCCTTTCACTGAAGAAGAACGACGGCGCCGCCCTCACCCAGGTGCGGATGGGCCTCGGCTGGGATTCCGCAGCCCCGGTCAAGCGCGGCCTCTTCGGCGGCCTCAAGAAGGGCGCGGAGATCGACCTGGACGCCTCGGCCATCTTCTTTGATGCCAGCGGCAAGGCTGTTGACACCGTGTTCTTCAACCAGCTTCAGAGCAAGGACGGCTCCACCCGGCACACGGGCGACAACCTGACCGGCGAGGGCGACGGCGACGACGAGACCATCATGGTCAACCTGCCCACCGTGTCCCCGGCCGTGGCCCAGATTGTCTTTGTGATCAGCAGCTACAGCCGCCAGACCTTCGACCTGGTGGAGAATGCGTTCTGCCGCCTCGTTGACGACTCGACCCCGGGGTCCCCCGAGGTTGCCCGTTTCCAGCTGACCGACTCCGGCACGCACACCGCCATGATCATGGCCAAGGTGTCGCGCGAAGGCGCAGGCTGGAAGTTCACCGCCATTGGCGAACGCGCCAACGGCCGCACCGCAATGGACCTGATCCAGCCGGCGGCCAACGCGCTTTAGCGTTTGGCGATGTAGCGTTTGGGCTAAGAGTTTGGCCCGGACGCCCGGCTTGGCACTTGAGATTCAACAGTTGGCTCGCTTCGTACATATAGGAGTTTAGTTTTCATGGCATCTTTGACACTGTCCAAGGGCAGCAACCTTTCCCTGACCAAGGCAGATCCGGGCCTGCAAATGGCCATGATCGGCCTCGGCTGGGACCCCCGCACCACCAGCGGCGACCAGTTCGACCTGGACGCCTCGGCCATCCTGGTCACCGCCAACGGCAAGGTGCGCAACAACGACGACTTCATCTTCTACAACCAGTTGGCATCCAAGGACGGCTCCGTCGTCCACCAGGGCGACAACCGCACGGGTGAAGGAGACGGCGACGACGAGCAGGTTCTCATCAACCTCACCACCGTTTCCGCCGACATTGAGCGGATTGTCATCGTGGTCTCCATCGACCAGGCCGACGCCCGCCGCCAGAACTTCGGCCAGGTCCGCGACGCGTTCTGCCGCGTGGTAAACCAGGAGACGGACCAGGAAGTCGTCCGCTACGACCTCTCCGAGGATGCGGCATCGGAGACCACCATGGTGTTTGCCGAGATTTACCGCCACGGCGCGGAGTGGAAGTTCCGCGCCGTTGGCCAGGGCTACGCCAGCGGCCTGCATGGCATTGCCACCGACTACGGCATCGTGCTGGACTAGCAGGGGCGCACCGCCTCCACCACCCACGGGTGTGCGGCCCGCGCCGCACACCCACCCAAACCCTCCATCTGTAAGGACAAGAAATCATGGCTGGATTGACACTTGCAAAAGGCAACAACCTCTCTTTGACCAAGACCGACCCCGGCCTGCAGAAGGCATTGGTTGGCCTGGGCTGGGATCCCCGCACCACCACCGGTGAGGCATTCGACCTCGACGCGTCCGCGCTCCTGGTTGCCGCCAACGGCAAGGTCCGTTCCAGCGACGACTTCATTTTCTACAACCAGCCCACAGCCAAGGACGGCTCGGTCACCCACCTGGGCGACAACCGTTCCGGCGAAGGTGCCGGCGACGACGAACAGATCCTGATCGACCTGTCCCTCGTCGCAGCCGATGTGGAACGCGTCGTCATCGTGGTCTCCATCGACCAGGCGGATGAGCGCCGGCAGAACTTCGGCCAGGTGCGCGGCGCCTACTGCCGCGTGGTCAACCAGGGCAACGACCAGGAAATCGTCCGCTTTGACCTGAGCGAAGACGCCGCACCGGAGACGTCCATGCTGTTCGCGGAAATCTACCGCAACGGCGCAGAATGGAAATTCAAGGCTGTCGGCCAGGGCTACGCCTCGGGCCTGTCCGGGGTCGTCACCGACTTTGGCGTCCAGCTGGGCTGATCCCCACGCCCTCCCGCCCTCCACGCACACCCAACCGATAGAAATCTTGGAGCCACCATGTCTTCACCGTTGACCCCTCCCACCGCAGCCGAAACGTCCCTCGTCCTCCAGGCCCCCGACGCACCTGACATCGTCAAGGCGGAGGAAGCCCCGGGCATGGTGCCCGTTCCCGTGGAACGCCAGACGGAGATCAGCCGCCAGGCCAAGGAGTTCATCGCGGAGATCGCCACGTTCGATGCCCGCAGCCCCGAGTTCACGAGCAAGGTGGACGGCATCTCCAAGCTGGCCGGGCAGGAGATGACCACCTCCTCGGACGCCTCCAGCCGCATGCTGGAACGCTCCACCACTTCCATGGCCGGTGCCAAGCGCTCCGGCAACAGCGCCCAGGCCCACGTGGCCGGCACGCTCAACGACCTGCGCTCAACGGTGGAGGACCTGACCCCCAACAATGCCGACCTCGGCACGGGCCGCAAGATCCTCGGTTTCATCCCGGGCGGCAACAAGCTGGCCAAGTACTTCCAGAGGTACGAGTCCGCACAGACCCAGCTCGATGCCATCATCAAGTCCCTCATGGCCGGACAGGACGAACTGCTCAAGGACAACGCCTCGCTGGCCGGGGAAAAGGTCAAGCTGTGGGAGACCATGCAGAGCCTGAGCGAATACGCCGTGTTCGCCAAGGCCCTGGACACCGCCTGCGTTGAAAAGATTGATGCCGAGCGTGCGGCCGGCCAGATCGAGCAGGCCCAGAAGCTGGAAGCTGACGTCCTCTTCCCCATCCGCCAGCGCCACCAGGACATCCTGACCCAGCTGGCGGTCTCGGTGCAGGGCTACCTGGCCATGGACCTGATCCGCAAGAACAACCTTGAACTCATCAAGGGCGTGGACCGGGCCCGCACCACCACCATTTCGGCGCTGCGCACTGCCGTCATCGTGGCCCAGGCACTGGCCAACCAGAAGATGGTCCTGGACCAGATCGACGCCATCAACACCACCACGAACAACATGATCCTGAAGACTTCGGAGATGCTCAAGGACCAGACGGTGCGCATCCACCAGCAGGCTGCCAGCTCCGGCGTCAGCGTGGAGACGCTGCAGAAGGCCTTCGACAACGTCTTCCAGACCATGGACGCAATCGACACCTTCCGGTCCACCGCGGCCAAGAACATGGAAGGCACCGTGCTGGCCCTCGAGGATGGCCTGGCCAAGGCCAAGCCGTACCTGGAGCGCTCACGCCAGTCCGAGCGCGAGTAATCCCCACGAGGCCGCGGCCCGCACGGGTAAAATGAAAAGTTCGACGACGAAACCAGGGTAAGTGCAATGATTGGCCGTTTTGTGGGGGGCAGGTTTGGCGGAAGCGCGGCACCGGCGGTGCCGCAGCAGCCCGCCGTCGACCCCGTCGCGGAAGAGATCGCCCAGATGGGCGGGGCAGTGGACAGCCTGCGGGCGGCGGTGCGCCGTTCCGGCAGCACCCTGCCGCCGCTGCTGACCTCCCAGCTGCGCCAGCTGGGCGACCTCATGCGGGAGGCCGTGGAGGACATCAGCGTCCGGGGCTGTTCCACGGAACAGCGCGTGCTGCTGAACTCGATGATCTGCAGCTACGTGCCAGCCCCGCTGCAGGCGTACCTGTCCCTGCCGCCGGCACACCACGACGAGGAGTCGTCGGCCACGTTCATGTTCGCGGAGCAGCTGGCCACGCTTGAAGAGACCCTTGCGGACCTGCTGAACCAGATCCGCATCGGCGCCGTGGAGGAACTCTCCACGCACGGGCGCTTCCTGGCAGACAAGTTCTCTGCCCAGGACGAAGCCCTGCAACTGCATCAACCACCATCTGAAAGGGACCCATTGCGTTTGGAGGGCCAACCTTGGCAACACTAGTGGCGGGGGCCAATGCGGCCCTGACCGCTGAGAATCCCGGCCTCGACCACGTGGTCGTCGGCATGGGATGGGACACCATCCCCAGCAACGGCCCGCAGGCCGAGCTGGTCCCGTTCGCGCTCATGTGCGACGCCAGCGGCGAGGCCGTCTCCAACGACCACCTGGTGTTTTTCAACCAGCTGGTCAGCGCCGACGCGTCCATGACCTTTGTGGGCGACGGCGACCAGGAACAGATCGACGTCCAGCTGGGCCTGGTTCCGGCGGAGGTCACCAAGATCATCTTCCTGGCCTACGTCGACCCCGAATTCCGCGGCCAGGGGACCTTTGCCTCCGTCCGCAGCGCCCACATCCGCGTGGCCACGGCGGAGAACCGCGAACTGGTCCGCTTCAACCTGGGCACTGACCACCTGGACTCCGTGACGGCCATGATTTTTGGCGAGCTGTACCGGCACCGTGACGACTGGAAGTTCCGTGCACTGGGCCAGGGCTACAGCACAGGCTTGGCCGGAGTGGCCAAGGACTTCGGAATTGCACTGTAGGGCCGCGGCATGAGCGTTCCCACCAACCCCCGCCCGGACATCACCTGGATGCGCCGCCGGATCCGGCCCGGCCAGGCCCCCGCGGCTGCGGCTGCGCCCGCGGCCGCCCAGCAGGGCACGTCGCTGAACCTGGGCCGCCCTTCGGCCGACACCGCGGCTCCCCCGCCGGCGTCGCTGAGCCTGCGCCACACCCCGGCCGCAGCACCGTCCTCCCTGGAGCTCGGACGCCCCGGCGCAGCCGCACCCGCGGCAGCACCGCAGGGCGCCTCGCTGAGCCTGGGCCGCACCCCTGCGGTCCAGTCGCCCTCGCCGCCACCGGCAGCGCCGGCGGGCCAGGCACCACCACGCGCCCCAGCCGGTGCACAGCCCTCCGCCGGCCTGGTGCTGGGAGGCGCGGCCCCGGCGTCGAACCTCAGCGGGCGGGCCAGGAAACTGGCCGAACAGCGCGAAAAATCCAAGCGCGAGGACCACGAGGTCCAGCTGCTGTTCGCAGCGCCCGGAATCGAGGACGTCTACGAGCTGAACCTGACAGACAGGGTGCTGCGGCTGACTCCACTGCAGTCGTCGGTGGGTTCGCTGGTTGTTTCCGGCAGCACCGCCGTGGCGTGGGAGAGCGTGCGGCGCGTGGCCGGCGGGCAGACGGTGGACGGGCACAAGGCAGGCACCGCAGTCATGACCTCAGGCAACCGGCCGCTGGTGGGCTACCACGGCCGCGACGCACTCATCACCCTGCGCCATGTGCGCACGCTGCGCCGTGCGATCTTCATCAACCGCAGCAGCTCAGCCATGGGCGTGCGCCTGTTTTCCGGACAGACCGTGGCGCTGCCGCCTGCCGCCGACGGCACACAGATGGTGCTGCTGGTGCACCGGGTGGGCAACGTGCTTGAACTGCGGGCCGAACCTGTCCCGCACAACTGGCCGGATGTACAGATCTGGCAGGAGTTTGATTTTTCCATGACGCACAGCGCGCCTTCGTCTGCGTACGGGCGTTGAACCGGCGGTTCCACAGGAACAGCCAACCGGCATGTGCGTGCCACCTCCCAAACGGCCAATCCTGAAAGGGCCAATGCGACATTTCCGCTCCCTGACCACAGCCCAGAACAAGGCACTTTTCCACCGGCTCCCGGTGGAACTGTCCGCCCAGAGCGCCCCTGAACTGCTGGCCGTGGCCCTGGGCGGAACGTTGTACACGCCCGCCAACAGGCCGCAGCTGGTCAAGGACGTCCTGCGGCAGCGGGACCTGGGCGCCGTGTCCATGGTGCTGTGCCTGGAGGATTCCATCCCCGACTCCGACGTGGCGGCGGCCGAGGACAATGTGGTGGCCGCCCTGGGCGAGCTCTCCGGCATGTCCGAATCCCTCCCGCTGCTGTTTGTCAGGGTCCGCACGCCGGAGCAGCTGCTTGAGGTGGCACGCCGGGCAGGTGCCGCCACGGGGATGCTGACGGGTTTCGTCATCCCCAAGTTCGACAATGAAACCGGCATCGCCGCCGCCTTCCTGAACGCCCTGCACACCGTCCAGGCGGAGCTGGGCCTGGACGGCCGCGGCGACGGCCGCCGGCTGCGGATCATGCCCATCCTGGAGTCCCCCGCCATCATCCACCTGGAGACCCGGGCCGAGGCCCTGACCAACATCTACACACTCCTGGACGCCAACCGGGAGGACATCCTTTCCGTGCGGATAGGCGCCACCGACATGTCCAGCGCCTTCGGCCTGCGCCGCTCCCGCGACCTGAGCATCTACGACGTCTTCGTCGTGGCCAACGTGATCGGCGACATCGTCAACATCCTGGGCCGCCCCGACGGCGGCTTCGTCATCTCCGGCCCCGTCTGGGAACACTACGCCGCCACCGAGCGGGTGCTGCGCCCGCAGCTGCGCGCCACCCCGTTCGTCGGCCCGCACGAAGAGGAGCTGCGCCGGCGCATCATGACCGCCAACCTGGACACCCTGATCCGCGAGATTGAGCTGGACCTGGCCAACGGCCTGCTCGGCAAGACAGTCATCCACCCCACCCACGTGAACCTGGTGCACGCCATGAGCGTGGTCAGCCACGAGGAATACCTGGACGCCGTGGCCATTGCCGGCAACGTCAACGGCGGCGCCGCGGCCTCCCCGTACCGGAACAAGATGAACGAGATGAAGCCGCACCAGGCCTGGGCCCGCCGCACACTCCTGCGCGCCGACGCCTTTGGCGTGGCCGGCGAGGGCGTCACCTTCGTCGACTTCCTCGAAGTGGGCATGGCGTGAGCGCCCGGAACGTGGCCCCCCAGGACACGGGAACGCCCTGGCGCGGCGGCTTCGTGGCCCGGGAGCTGGGCGTCTCGGTCCACAGCGACCCTGCCAGCGCCGTTCCCGTGGAGGACCTCGTGGGGCTGGCACTGCGCCGCAACCCCAAGCGCGCCCACCTGTTGGTCTCCACGGTCCTGGCCAAGCATGTGCCCACCGAGCCGGCCCTGGTCATGGCCGCCGGGGAACTCCTGGGCGCCTTTGTCTCCCATGAAATTTTCGCGCACGACGCCGGACACCGCCCCGGGCAGCCCGGCCCGCCTGCCGCCGGGCTCACCCGGGCGGCTGCCGCGCTCAGCGCCGCCCTCGAGGCCGAACCCGGCCGGCGCGGCGTTGTTGTTTCACATCTCAACGAAGCGTTGGAGGGCCTGGCGGCCAAGGTGCCCGACGCCGTCGTGGTTGGCTACGCCGAAACCGCCACGGGGCTGGGCCGGCTCGTGGCCAACGCCCTGGGCGCCTGGTACATCCACTCCACCCGGCACGCCACCCCCGGCATTGATGCGGTCGCGGGGTTTGAGGAGGGACACTCGCACGCCACCTCGCATGCCATGGTGCCCACGGACCCGGCCTGGCTGGACGGGGACGGGCCGGTGGTGCTGGTGGATGACGAGTTCAGCACCGGCGCCACAGTCATCAACACCATCCGGGAGCTGCACGCACTCGTGCCGCACCGTGTATATGTGGTCGCGGCACTGATCGACCTGCGCAGCACCGCCGACCGGGCCCGCTTTGACGCACTGGCCGAGGAGCTGGGGGCCCGGATCACGGTGACGGCGCTGGGAACGGGCCGGATCGAGCTCGGCGACGGCATCCTGGACCGGGCCGCCGCGCTCATCCGGGAGCTGCCCCCGGCGCAGGCTGCCCCGGCGGCACCGGGGACGGCTCCCGTTCCGGCCGCAGCCGCCGGTCAACCGGTTCCGGCGCCCTCCCCGGAGCCGGCCGGGCACGTGCGCATCCTGGAACTGTCCGCCGGCGACGTGCCGCCCGTGCGCAGCGACCGCTTCGGCAACTCCGCACCGCCGGCGGCTGGGGCCATCGCCGCGATTGCCCGGGCCCTGGCGGACCACCTGGCCGGCTCCGACAATGCAGCTTCCAACGCGCCAGGCTCCGTTGTGGTGCTCGGTTCCGAGGAGCACATGTACCTGCCGCTCGCCGCGGCGGCGGAACTTGCCACGCTGCTGCCGGAACGGGACGTGCGCTTTTCCACCACCACCCGCTCCCCCATCGTCGCCGTAGACCGCGACGACTACGCCGTTGCCGGGGCCCTGAGCTTTGCCAGCCACGACGCCACCCTGGACGGGCCCGGCATCCGCTTCGCCTACAACCTCACGGGCTCGGGCCAGCGCCCGGCCACGCTCGTTGTCTTCCCCGAACCGGGCACCCCGCCCGGCGACATTTCACGCAGCTCCGTCCCGGGGCTGCCCCCGCTGGCGGAGGCGCTGGCAGCGGCGGCCGGGGACGTCGTCGTCGTGCTTCTCCCGGTGGACAGCCCGGGCCGCCCATCCAGCCCAACAGAGGATTTGCCATGAACCTCCCTCCCCTTCCCGCCCCCCTGACGGGACCCGGCTTCGGTTCCTACGCGGCCGATGAGGTGGGCTGGCTGCTGAAGGACCTGAGCCACCTGCAGTTGGAGGCGCCCACGGCCGAGCGCGAGCGCGCCATCCAGTCGGGCGCCGCCAACTACGCCGAGTCGCTGCCCGTGGAGTACACGCCCAGCGCCGAATACCAGGCCCTGTACCAGGACGCCGTGGAGCGCGCCGGGGTGCGGATCGCCACCGCCGTGGGCGTGGTGGCGGAGCAGGCGCTGGCTGCCCGGGACGGCCGGCCGGTGCTGGTGTCGCTGGCCCGCGCGGGCACGCCGATTGGTATCCTGATGCGCCGCTGGGCCATGGCCGTGCACGGGATCGAGCTGCCGCACTTCACCATGAGCATTGTGCGCGGCGTGGGCCTGGATGAGACCGCGCTGCGCTTTCTGGCGGCCAACTTTGCGCCGGAGCGGATCCTCTTTGTGGACGGCTGGACGGGCAAGGGCGCCATTTCGCGGGAGCTGTCGGCGGCCCTGGACGGGTTTGCGGAGAAGACCGGGACCCGCTTCCCCGCGGACCTGGCCGTGCTGGCGGATCCGGGGCACTGCGTGTCCATGTTCGGCACGCGGGAGGACTACCTCATCCCGTCCGCCTGCCTGAACTCCACGGTGTCCGGGCTGGTGTCGCGGACCGTGTTCAACACGGACCACATCGACCCGCACGAATTCCACGGGGCCAAGTTCTACTCCGAACTGTCCGACAGCGACGTCTCCAACGACTTTCTCGACGCAATTTCCCGCCACTTCGCGGACGTCGTCCCGGACGTGGAACGGCTGGCCGCCGAGCACCTGGCCGCCGCCCCGGAACCCAGCTGGATCGGCTGGCAGGCGGTGGAGCGCATCAGCACTGATTACGGCATCAACAACGTCAACCTGGTGAAGCCCGGCGTGGGCGAAGCCACGCGCGTGCTGCTGCGGCGGGTGCCATGGAAGGTGCTCGTCAACCCGGCGGCGAGGGACGACGTCGCCCATGTCCTGCTCCTGGCGGGGCAGCGCGGCACGCCCGTGGAGGAGGTCGCGGACCTGCCCTACAGCTGCGTCGGCTTGATCCACCCGGCCTTCGACAAGAGCGCCGTGGGCGCCGACGGACGGGCGGTGCCGAACGCATGAGCACCCTTGTGGCCTGCGACCTTGACCGCACACTCATCTACTCCAAGAACGCCCTCTGGCTCACGGGCGAAGACAGGGACGCGCCCGCCATGGTGGTC
Organism: Arthrobacter stackebrandtii; assembly: GCF_017876675.1. Taxonomy (NCBI): domain Bacteria; kingdom Bacillati; phylum Actinomycetota; class Actinomycetes; order Micrococcales; family Micrococcaceae; genus Arthrobacter; species Arthrobacter stackebrandtii. Next base: position 1,876,144 of record NZ_JAGIOI010000001.1, on the reverse strand, counting down.
GCGGAGGTTTACGACGGCGCCCCGCTCTCCTTCATGACCCGCGCGGCCGAGGACCTGCTGCACGCAGTGAAGGAGGCGGCCGTGTTCGTCCCCGTCACCACGCGCACCCAGGCCCAGTACGAGCGCGTGCAGCTGCCCGGCCCCGTCCCCGAGTACGCACTCACCTCCAACGGCGGCGTGCTGCTGCACCGCGGCGTGCCCGACGCCGACTGGAATGCTCAGCTGACGGCCCGCATGGCGGCGGAGTGCGCACCCATCGGCGACATTGAGGCACACCTGTCCAACCCGGACTTTGCGCCGTGGATCCTGCGCCTGCGGCGGGCCGAGGACCTTTTCACCTACGCCATCATCGACCGCGCCGCGATGCCGGGGGCCTTCCTCGAGGAGCTCACGGTGCTGTGCGCGGATGCCGGCTGGGGCGTGTCGGTGCAGGGCCGGAAGCTGTACTGCGTGCCGCTGCCCGTCAACAAGTCCGGAGCCCTCGCCGAGGTGGCCCGGCGCATGGGTGCCGGGACCGTGATTGCCGCTGGCGACTCCCTGCTGGACCAGGACATGCTGGCCGATGCCGACCTCGCCTTCCGGCCCCTCCACGGTGAATTGCACGACGCCGGCTGGCTGGCCCCGCACCTGCGGCTCACCTCCGTGCGGGGCATCCTCGCCGGGGAGGAGATCCTGCGCCGCATCCTCGCCGAGGTGGGATAGCAAGGCCCTCCCTGTTGGATCGCGGCGGCACCAGGCCCGCTGGGGCTCTCATCGCTCCGTCCAACGCCAGGCCGCCGGCAAGGTACGCCGTGGCGGGCGGCCTGGACGCCCTGGCCCAACCCAACACCCGAGAACCAAAAGAAGGAGGCACCGTGGCCGAGCCGCTGGTGACCAGCCCGCCTGTTGTGATGGCCCCGCGGGCCGATGGCTTTGAAGTGGCGTGGGGCGTGGGCCGCCTCAGCCGCGGCTGGGTTGAGTGGCGCGAGGACGGAGGGGCCACGGGCCGTGCCGGTTCGGACGCCTTTGGCATGGTGCCTCAGGACGCGGAGGTGCTTCGGGTACGGGTGTCCGGCTGGCAGGCGGGGCACACCCGGGAGTTTCGGACAGTCACCGAATCAGTGCTGGGCCCCGCCGAGCGCCACGAGAGCCCGTGGAAAAACGTGCGGACCCTTGACCCGCAGGCCGCGACCGCCCACTTTGCCGTCTGGAACGACACCCACCAGAACGAGGCCACGCTCCGGGCGCTGCACCGTTCCACCCCCGAAGTGGACCTGCTGGTGTGGAACGGGGACCTGTGCAACGACTGGAAACAGCCGGGCGAATTTGTCTCCACCATTCTCAGCCCCGCAGGCCAGGATGTCAGCGCGGGCAGGCCGCTGGCCGTGGTGGTGGGCAACCACGACGTCCGCGGCACCTGGGCGTTCCAACTGGACGACTACGTTGCAGCCCCCGAGGGCCGCCCCTTCTCCGCGTTCCGCGTGGGGCCGGTGGCCGTGGTGGTGCTGCACACCGGCGAGGACAAGCCTGACAGCCACCCCACGTTTGAGGGCAGGGTGGCATTCGAGCCGCTGCGCGCGGAGCAGGCGGAGTGGCTGCGCGGGGCAACCGCCCGGCCGGCGATCCGCGACGCCCCCTACAAGGTGGTGTTTTGCCACATTCCGCTGCGCTGGATCGATGAAACCCCCGCCGACTACGACGCCGAGGGCTATGACTGGTTCAGCCGCATGAGCCGCGATGCCTGGCATGACGCGCTGGTGGTCTGGGGCGCGCAGATTGTTGTCTCCGGCCACACGCACCTGCCGGCCTGGCTGCCGCCGTCGCGGGAGTTTCCGTATGGCCAGCTCGTTGCCGGCGGGCCCGACGACGAACCCACCTCCGAGGAGGCAGCCACCTGGATCCAGGGCGTGGCCACGGAAGGAGAACTGACACTGACCATGCGCACGCTCGACGGCGCCGTCCTTCACCAGGTCTCCCTCCCGCCCCTGCCCTGACCCCGGCACGCTTCGGACGCTGTCGCAGCAATGGCAGGTTTCCGGTGGACGCCGTCGCAGCAATGGCTGATTCTTGGTAAACGCTGGAACGCAGGGACTTCCTGGAGCCCGCCATTCCTTGCCCGGATAGATGCCGGGGAAGGAGTGTCGGTGCCTGCGGATAGGCTGGATGAAACCATCTTTTCCACCCAGGGAGAACCACGATTGCCTGCTCCACGCCGGAGCCCCTCTTGGGGCGCCACCGATTTCCTCATGGCCTCTGCCGCCGCCTCCGTCCTTTTCCTGACCACCGCGTGCGGCGGTGTTGTGCAGGCCGAGGCGGCCCCCGTGCCAACCACAACGCCTGAAACCACGGCATCGGCCTCATCCTCACCCAGTGCAACCCCGCTGCCCGAAACAGCTCCCGAGCCGGAGCCGACTGCTGAGGACACCGCACCCCTGGATCCAGAAACCGTACCCGACCCCGGCAGCGCCACGCCGGACGACGGTGCACAGCCGGCCATTGCCACCTCCGCACTGGAGCTCCTGGCCACGCTGCCCGTCAAAGGCCGGGCACCAAAGACGGGGTACAGCCGAGAGCAGTTCGGGCAGGCGTGGGCGGACGTGGACCGGAACGGCTGCGACACCCGCAACGACATCCTGGACCGGGATCTGGCGGAGAAGACCTTCAAACCCGGCACACGCGACTGCGTGGTGCTGACGGGCGTGCTGGCAGACCCCTACACAGCCACCACCATCAACTTTGTGCGCGGGTCCGCTACCAGCAGCGCGGTGCAGATAGACCATGTCGTGGCCCTGAGCGATGCCTGGCAGAAGGGGGCCCAGCAGTTGTCCCCCGAGCAGCGCACGGCGTTCGGCAACGACCCCCTCAACTTGCTGGCCGTGGACGGGCCCAGCAACCAGAGCAAGGGTGCCGGGGACGCGGCAACCTGGCTGCCTCCGAACAAGGCCTACCGCTGCGACTACGTGGCGAGGCAGGTCTCGGTCAAGGCCGGCTATTCACTGTGGGTCACGCAGGCCGAGCACGACGCCATGGCCAGGGTCCTTGCCGACTGCTCCGACATCGTTGTGCCCTCCGCGCCGGCTGCTCCGGACGGCGGGGAAGCCGCCAACCAGCCTGTGGTCCTGCCGCCGCCGGCACCCATCGAGCCTGTGGCGCCCATTGAGCCACCCGCACCGATCGTGGAGGCCCCCGCAGCCGAGGTGCCTGCCGCACCGGCCCCGCTCCTCGAGGCCCCCGTGCCGGAAGCCTATTACCAAAACTGCGACGCGGTGCGTGCCGCCGGCGCCTCGCCCATCCGCGTCGGCGACCCCGGTTTCCAGCCAAAGTTCGACCGCGACGGTGACGGCGTGGGCTGCGAATAGGCCCACTGCCGGCCTGCAAAAAGAAATGACGACTAAATGAAACAGCCCGTGCTGGTCAGCACGGGCTGTTCGCATGGTGCGTGGCCGCCGGAACCGGCGCGGCCATGCGGGTGGTTGGGGTCGCTTCGATGAGTAATGGCCATCATCGCCACCTCCTTTTTCTCTGGCGGTGGTTAGCGGATGTTGAACAAGTCAACGCGCATGATGTCCTGCTGCGTGCGTTCGCGCATGCGGTCGAACTTCTGCTGGTCCACCGGGGAAAAGAAGACTCTCTTCACGGCGGACAGGCGGCCGGGATATGAGGATTCCTGTGTCATGTTTACACCTCCCTTCTATTCATCGAACAAACAAACCTGGATTTTTTGGCGCAACAAATAAAGCCTTTCTCTGCATAAGAAACAGGGCAATATAAGAGCACAAAAGTGCGCGAATGGTTTTGTGCATGAGTCCCCGCATGACCGGGCGCGGGATCACGCCGGGAGGGTGCGGGAGGCCTGTTCAGGCGGTGGCGTCGGGCTGCAACGCCCAACCGTCCTTAGTGCGTCGGTTATGACGCTCGGGTGGCGTGCCGGGAAGGGGCCTTGTCGAACTGATGCACTCCAGTCTTGATTGCGGTAAACATCATGGCCTCCTTTCACACTGCACGCGGACATCCCGAGAGGATTCACCGGGACTGTTTAATAACCTACAACATTCATCTGAGGCATGGCCAGCCCATTTACCTATTATTTCAAATATTTCTTGACGTGTTTGTGCCGCGGCGCGCGGAGCTGGAAACCAGCTCTGGCAACCGGGGCAGTTCTGACTAGACTTTAAGTGTGGGCTATCACAGTGACCAGCCACTGGTTCCGGCCGTTTGGCAGCGCCATGACACGGAGATCCTCCCCTTGTGGCGGGAGCGGCTGTGCGCGAAAATGGGATCCGCGGCAGCAACCCGCTACGCGGGTGGACTGTTTTTTGAGGACCGCCGGCGCCCCATTGCCCAATGGTTCAACCCGGCCCTGAATGCGGCCCTGCTGGTGGGCATCGAGACGTCCGCCGAATGGCCCGTCCAGCGCTTCGGCCTGTTTTATGCCCCGGCCGACGGCGGCGTCATCCGAGTCCATATGAATACCCATGAATGGTATCCACGCACACCTAAGCAGCCCCCCACCGAAGAAGACGCCTTTGCCGGCGCCATCGCGTCGGCGGAGTCGTTCCTCCAGGTGGAGATGGACTTCATCTAGGCTGCTCCGGGCACATTTTGCAGGCTGGCAGCGTCTCCCGGGCGCCCTTGTGCACACACAATCCCGGGACGTCTGGCAAGCCGGGGTTCGTCAGGAGCCGAACGCCATCCGCAGGCCGAGGAAGAGCATGACGGCCGCGATGAGGGCGTCGAGCACACGCCAGGCCCCGGGCTTGGCGAAGACGGGGCGCAGCAGCCTCGCCCCGAAGCCCAGGGCACTGAACCACAGGAGGCTGCCGGCGGCGGCGCCGGCACCAAACCACCAGCGCAGGCTGCCGTGCCCGTTGGCGAGGGTGCCCAGGAGGAGCACGGTATCGAGATAGACATGCGGGTTGAGCCAGGTCAGGGCCAGGACCGTGGCGAGGGCGGCCTTGGAGGAGAGCGTGCCCTTCTGTGTTCCTTCGTGCAGCGAACCCGGGCGGATGGCGCGCTTTGCGGCGAGGACCGCGTAGCCCAGCAGGAAGGCAGCGCCGGCCAGCCGGATCACCACAACCACGGACGGCACGGCCGTGATCACCGCACCGATGCCGAGGATGCCTGCCCCAATGAGCACGATGTCGCTGAGCGCGCAGACCGTGACGACCAGTCCGACGTGCTCGCCGCGGATGCCCTGGCGCAGGACGAAGGCGTTTTGCGCGCCGATGGCGATGATGAGGGCGAGGCCGGCGCCGAGGCCGGTGGCCCAGACGGCGAAAATATCCAGTGTGGTCACAAGCATTGAAGCTACTAGGCTGGAAATGATCAGTACAGCTAATTATTTTTGGGATGCCTAAGGAAATCTAATGGTGATGTTTCAGGCGGAGCAACTGCGCACCTTCCTTGCGGTGCTGGAACACGGCACCTTTGACGCGGCGGCGGGTGCGCTTCATGTAACAGCCTCGGCCGTGTCGCAGCGGATCAAGGCGATGGAGCAGTCCGCCGGGCAGGTGCTGCTGCTGCGTTCGACGCCGGTCAAGGCCACCTCAGCGGGCCTGGTGGTGCACCGGTTGGCGCGGCAGCTGGGCCAGCTGGAGGCGGATGCGGCGGCGGAGCTGGGCCTGGCCGGGGCCTCGGCGCGGTCGCTGCCCGTGGTGGTCAACGCGGATTCGCTGGGCACCTGGTTCATGGAAGCCCTGGAACTGCTGCCTGAGGAACTCGCAGTGGAATTGGTGCGTGAGGACGAACACCACTCGGTGGCGCTGCTGCGTTCCGGGGAGGTCATGGCGGCCGTGACTGCCTCCGCCGTTCCGGTGCAGGGCTGCTCCGTGGTGGCGCTGGGGTCCATGGAGTACCGGCCCGTGGCTTCCGCCGCGTTCATGCGCAGGTGGTTCCCCGACGGCTTCTCCCCCGGCCTGCTTGCCGCCGCGCCCGCGATGCAGTTCGACCGCAGCGACACCCTGCAGGCCAACTTCTGCCGTGCCGTGGCGGGGCAGCCGCCATCCGGGGTTCAGAGGTTTGTCCCCGACACGCTGCAGTTTGCCGAGGCCGTCCGCCGCGGGCTGGGGTGGGGGCTGGTGCCCGAGGCCCAGTGCCGATCCGGGCTGGAGTCGGGGGAACTTCTGGAGCTGGTTCCGGGGCGCGTGGTGGGTGTGCCGCTGTTCTGGCAACGCTGGAAGATCGACTCCGCCGCGCTGGACACGCTGACTGCCGCAGTGGTGGCCGCAGCCGCCGGTGCGCTGGCGTGAGGATGGGCCGGCCCGCCGCACAGGCGCACCACTCGGCGTCACTTTTGCGTAGGAGCGCGGGACTCCGAACGCAGGCGCACCACTCGAAGTCGCCTCTGCGTATGGGTGTCTAGACGCGCCAGTAACAAGGAGTGCTGCGTATGAGTTCACTGCATCCGAAGCGCCGCACCCATCGCCGCCACAATCCGCCTCAAAATAGGCGCCGGCGTGGCAAAGTTCAGCCGCACCCATCCGGTGCCCGCGTCGCCACACAGCCCGCCCTCGGTCAGCACAACGCCGGCCCTCTCGGCGAAGAACTCGGTGGGCGTGCCCGCAAAACCGCCCAGGTCCAGGGCATTGCAGTCAATGAACGCCAGGTACGTCCCCTCCGGCATGGCAAAGGACGCGCCGGGCAGGTACTGCACCGCGAGCTGGCTCAGCAGTACCCGGTTTCCGTCCAAGTAGCCCAGGACGTCGGCCAGCCAGGGCAAGCAGTCGCGGTAGGCCACCGTGTTCGCCACAACGCCCAGCGGCGTGGCCCCGTGCTCCTTGAACGTCCCCTTCTCCTGCCACACGGCAAGGTCGGCGGCGTTGGAGAAGATGATCTGCGCCGTTTTCAGTCCGGCCAGGTTCCACGATTTCGACGCCGACGTGGACGTCACGGTGTGGCGTGCCGCAGCGTCGCTGACCGATGCGTATGGAACGTGCCGGCCGCCGTCGTACACCAGGGGCGCATGGATCTCATCGGAGAAAACCCGGGCACCGCGGCGTTCCACGATCTCGCTGAGCCGCTCCAACTCGGCACGAGCGTAGACCTTGCCGATCGGGTTGTGCGGGTTGCACAGCACGAGCAGGTCGCCCTCGGCCAGTGCGCCTTCCATCGCATCAAAGTCGATTTCCCAGGATGCGCCGCGGAGCATCGGGACCTGGACGAGCTCCCTGCCGTAGGTGGCCGGCAGGGAAATGAACGGCATGTACGCCGGGGTCATGACCACGATCCGGCCCGTCTCCGGCGTGAAATAGCGGACGGTGCATTCCAGTGCGGTGAGAACGTCCGGCACGGGCCGGATCCACTCGGCGGGCACGTTCCAGCCGTGGCGGTCCGCCATAAAGTCGCTGCATGCCTGCGCCATGGGTGCCACGAGGCCCGCGGGCAGGTACCCCACCTGGCCCTGCGACACGGCACTGTGCAGGGCCCCCGCGATGGGGGCCGCCAGGCCAAAGTCCATCTCCGCAACCCACGCGGGCAGCTTGCCGGGGAATTCCGACCACTTCTTGCTGCCCACCGCCCGCAGCACCTCCTCCGTGATCGCATCAAACGCGGTTGCCGTGGAAGTCGCTGCCGGGGCGGTTGTCATGGTCCAACACTCCTCTGTCACACTGGTTCTGTCTGCTTTTACCTTAGGGCACGCCACCAGCCCCCGCTTTGCATGAAGGACCATAACATGAGCTCCTCAACCCTGCGCCGCCGCAACCAGACAGTGCTGGTCATCGGCCAGCTGCTCTCCGGCGTGGGCGTTGCTTCCGGCGTGGCCGTGGGCGGCATTCTGGCTGCCCAGCTGGCAGGCACGACGGCGGCATCCGGCTTTGTGCAGACAGCCTCCGCCTTGGGTGCGGGGCTGGTTGCGGTCCCGTTGGCCAACCTTGCGGTGCGGGCCGGGCGGCGCTGGGCGCTGAGCGCCGGCTTTGCCCTGGGCGCCGTGGGTGCTGCGACGGTGCTGCTGGCTGCCGCGCTGGGGCAGTTCTGGCTCATGGCTGCCGGCATGCTGTTCTTTGGTTCTGCCACGGCCGCGGGACTGCAGGCGCGCTACGCCGCGGTGGACGGGGCGCCGCCGGAGAAGGCCGGGCGGGCCATGGCCATCGTCATTTGGGCCACCACGGTGGGTTCGGTGGCGGGGCCCAACCTGTCCGAACCCGGCCGTCAGCTGGGCATCAGCTTGGGGCTTGTGCCGCTGTCGGGGCCGTTTGTGTTTTCCCTCGTGGCGTTCGTGACGGCAGCCCTGGTCATCTCCATCTTCTTCCTGGCGCCGCCTGCAGCAGCCCCAGCGGCACAGGCCGCGGCGTCCCCCAACGACGGAGCCGCCGAAGCTTCCGGGTTCGGCGAAGACAGGGGCCCGGCGTTGTCCGCGGCAGGCGCAAGCACCCCGGCCAAGCCCGCCAAGGGCCACGGCGCCTGGCGGGCGCTGCGGCTGGCGAGCCATAACCCGCGCGCCCTGGCCGCACTCGCCACCGTGACCGGCGGGCACGCCATCATGGTCGGCGTCATGGTCATGACCCCCGTGGCCATGGATGCGCACGGGCACTCGCTGGAAATCATCGGAATAGTGATCAGCCTGCACATCCTGGGCATGTATGCCGCAAGCCCCATATTCGGCTGGCTCGTGGACAGGCTGGGGCCGCTGCGCGTGGTGCTGCTGGGCTGCGCCATTTTCCTCGCAGCCATAGCGACCGGTGCCGTGGTCTCCGACAGCAGCAATCCCGTCCTGATGTCAGTGGCGCTGACGCTGCTGGGGCTGGGGTGGTCGGCATGCCTGATCGGCGGCTCCTCGCTGCTCAACCAGTCCGCGCCGGATGAACTCCGCGTTCCGCTGCAGGGCGCCAACGACATGATGATGAACTTCGGCGCCGCCGGCATGGCCGCCCTCGCGGGCCCGGTCCTGGCGCTGGGCGGCTTCTTCTGGGTCAACATGATGGCCCTGGCCGTGCTGGTGGTCATGGTGGTGCTGGGCGTGCGCGCGTTCCTGTCGACGCCGGAGCCCTCCGCTGCGGAGCGGCTCACCGACGCCGTGGGCTGAGCCGGGCTGCCCAATCGCCGGGCCACCGGCTGGTTGCGGCCACGGCAACGAGCCTTTACGGCTGCGGCTTGCCAAGAATGTGCCGCAGCGCCGGCTCCAGCTCTGCATTCCGGAATTCATAGCCCGAGCCCTGAATCTTGGCGGCCGACACACGTTGGCTGGCCAGCGCCAGCTCGGCCGCACCCTGCCTGCCCAACAGCAGTTTTGGCCCGATCTCAGGGACCTTCAGGGCGGCGGGCCGCTGCAGCACCCGGCCCAGGATCCTGGCAAAGCCACCAGCCGTCACCGGATGCGGGGCCACGCCGTTGACGGGGCCTTCCACCGAATCAGTGAGCGCTGCGTGCGCAAAGATCCCCGCGATGTCGTCAATCCCCACCCAGCTCTGCCACTGCCGGTCCCCGAGCGGGCCGCCCACACCGGCCAGATAGAGCGGAAGCAGGCGCTGCAGCACGCCGCCACCGGCGGAAAGCACAATGCCCGTGCGCACGTTGACCACCCGCACCCCCGCGGCCGCCGCCGGTTCGCAGGCCGCCTCCCAATCCCGGCACACCGACGCGAGAAAGTCGTCCCCGGAAGGGGCCGATTCCAGCAACGGCGACGGATTGCCGCCACCCAGCCCGGCATGCGGGTCCGCCCCGTAGTACCCCACGGCGGAGCCGCAGACCAAGGTGCGCTGCACGCCGTCGGGCGCCAGGGAGGCCAGAGACCTGGCCAGCAGCCCCGTGCCGCGCACCCGGCTGCGGCGGATCGCTTCCTTGACGGCCGGCGTGAACCGCCCGCCAATGGGGTGCCCGGCCAGGTTGACCACCACGTCCGCCCGCGCCAGCCCGGAGGTGTCCACGACGCCGGCATCGGGGTCCCAAAAGATTTCATCGGCGGCACGCGGCGCCGACCGCACCAGCCGCAGCACTGTGTGCCCGCCACCGCCCAGCAACGCCCCCAGCTGGCGTCCCACCAGGCCGTGCGCCCCGGTCACGGCAATGGTCAGCGGCGGCCCGGCATGCGCGGCATGGAAGGCCAGGTCGGCGCGGAGCTGCCGCTCACGAAACGCGAACATGCGCGCCAGCTCCGCCTCCATCTGCCCGTGGGTCCACTTGTTTCGCACCGGCGCAGGCAGCTCGTAGTGCATCTCGTCGAGCATCACCGTCCCGCCGCCTCCGTCGCGGAAGCTGTGCCGGTGGCTGCTGGACGCCAGCGGGCCCTTCGCCATGACATCGGTGAAGCTCTCGCCCGGAACCAGCTCCGTGTGCAGCGCGTCCCATCGAACCTCCGGCCGCGCCCATGTGCTGCCGGCCAGCGCCTGGGGCAGCACCCCGCGCACGCTTCCCGCCGCCGACCCCAGCCACATGCCCAGCCCGCCCGGGGCACCCACACCCATTGCCGCCGTCGAGCCGGGATTGATGCCGTCGCTGGGCTCGGCCAGGATCGTCCCAAAGAACGACGGCGTGAGCCTCACCAGGGCGCCGGGCCGGGTAAACCACCCGAAGACGTCGGCGCGGGGAAAGGGAAGGAAAGTTTCACGGCGGAACGTGGGCATGTCGCCTCCAAGGCTGGGTGGTCCTTCCATCCTCCCCCACTCGGCGGCACGGCATGACAAAAGGTGCCGACACCGGCGCGGCAGCCTGACTATGCGGACAGTGCTTCCGGCAAATATTGCAGAAAATCACGGGCTGGGAGTTTCGTCGCTTCCTGGATCGACACCCCTCCGGCAGCCAGGTGACGGGACACCAACTCGTACCCAAGGCCGTAGCCGGTCCAGCGGGGCAGGTGCCCTTCACCGAAGAACCAGGTGGCATGGCCGTAGCCTGTCGTGTGCAACAACGGCGCGGCTTCCGTCCACACCTCGTGGAAATCACCCCTGGCTTCTGCACAGGGTGGCGTGTGCCCGGTCATGATGCTTTCGTAGACGGTGGCGAGCCCCTCGGACACCAGTGCCTGCAGCAACGTGGATCCATACCCGGCAGACCGCCAGCGGGCAGCGTGGTTTAGTTCATGGGCCACGGTGCCGGGCAAATTCTCGCGCCAGCGTGCGAATGCTGGGTTCTCCGGATCCATGGCGATGAACACCAGGCTGGCGCTGGGCGCATATCCCCCGACGGCCAATTCCTCAATGGGCACATAGGTGTATTCCGTTGTGAGTACCACATCGACGCCACCGATTTCCAGGTCCGCCGCAACCCGTTCCACGCAGTCCTCGGCCACCAAGCGAAGTTCCTCCACCACTGTGGCTTGCAGCCTGCCCGGCGCATTGAGGATTGTCACGGTATTGGCGCGATTGCCCACCGTTTCTCCTGATCATGAACGTGCGGGCCAGGAATCCGCATCCCGCACCCGTGGCTAGACCCTAGCAAATACTGCATTCAATCCGAGGGCCAGTTGGAGTCCGACACGGACATCTTGGCTGCATCATTCGCTGGCGGCCACGGACGCGGGGCCGGCATGTCGGTGCGCCTTGCTAGATTCAATGGTGTTGACGGCGCACGAACCAGGCGCTGCAAGGAAAGGCTCCTGCATGTTCTTGCTTGACTCCCCCGACGGCGGCACGCCGCTGATCTTCTCCGCCTCCGACCTCGTGACGGCCAGCGAGTGCCAGTACCGCACCCTGCGCATCCTCGACGAGAAACTGGGCCGGACGCCGCGGCCCGACTTTGCCAGGGACGAAATGCTGGAGCGGGCCTCCAAGCTAGGCGACGCCTTTGAACACAAAATCCTGGACGAGTACAAGGAAAACTTTGGCAACTGGGACTCCGCCACCGGGTCCGGGGTTAAGCACGTGGAGCGCGGGAAGCTGAGCTGGGCAGGTCTCGAGGCCAAACGGGAAGAGACGCTGGAGGCGCTGCGCGCCGGGGCCGACGTGGTCTTCCAGGCCACCTTCTTCGACGGATCCCTGGTGGGCTTTGCCGACTTCCTCATGAAGCAGCCGGACGGTTCCTACGCCGTCCACGACACCAAGCTGGCCCGCCACGCCCGGGTCAGCGCCCTGCTGCAGTTGGCTGCCTACGGGGACCAGCTCGAAAGGTACGGAATACCAGTGGCCCCGGTGGCCACGCTCGTGCTCGGTGACCGCACGCACAGCAACCACCCCATGCCGGACCTGCTGCCCGTGTTCCGGGAGCACCGGGAACGCTTCCTCACACTGACGTCCGCACACCGGGCGCAGCCGGCCCCTGTTGCCTGGCTGCAGGAGGGCATCTCGTATTGCGGCCGCTGCGACTACTGCGCCGAGCAGGTGAGACTCCACCAGGACCTGCTGCTGGTCAACGGCATGACGGGCTCGCAGCGCCGCAAGCTCATGGCGGAGGGCATCGGGACAATCCAGGACCTGGCAAACATGCCCGCCTCTGCAGCCACCGGCCCCGTGGAACGGCTGCGCGACCAGGCCCGCATGCAGCTTGGCCTGGAAACACCCACCGGCACGGCCATCGCGGGCAAGGACGCAGATGCCCACCAGATCAGCTTCAAGGTGCTGCCCACCGTCAGCCACCTGCCAAAGCCCAGCCCGGGCGACATCTTCTTTGACTTCGAGGGCGACCCCCTGTGGCAGGACCCCGCCACGGAAAAGTGGGGCATCGAGTACCTGTTCGGCTCCATTGAGGCAGTCCCCGCGGGCACGGACCCGCTGACAATTCCCGACGGCGAACTGGTGTTCAAGCCGTTCTGGGCACACACACGCGCGGAAGAGCGCGAAGCCTTCATGGCCTTCCTGGAATATGTTCAGGCCCGTCGGAAAGCATGGCCGGACATGCATGTCTACCACTATGCGCCGTACGAAAAGTCGGCGCTGCGGAACCTCTCGGTGTTCCACGGCACGGGCGAGGACACCATCGACAACTGGCTGCGCACCGGCCTCCTCGTCGACCTCCTCGACACCGTGCGCCAATCCGTGCGCATCTCGGAAAGCTCCTACTCCATCAAGAAGCTCGAGCCGTTTTACATGGGCGAGAACGTCCGCTCCGGGGACGTCAAGGACGCCGGCGCCTCCGTGGTCGCCTATGCGGATTATTGTGAACAGCGCGACGCCGGACAGGCGGGTGACGCTGCCATGGCCGCTAAGGCTGAGGAGACCCTGGCGTCCATCAGCGACTACAACGAGTACGACTGCGTTTCCACCCTGAGGCTGCGCGACTGGCTCCTCCGCATCAAGGCCGCCACCACGGTGGACAGCTGGTCCGAGGGCAGCGGAAAGCTGGACCTCCCCGAGGAGAAGAAGGCCGGCTGGGAAGCAAGCCCGGAAGAACTGTGCCTCAGCGAATATGTGGCGGCCCTGAAGGAACTCAAGGGCCATGAGGTCACCGCAGACGAACACGCCGTGGGCATGGTGGCAGCAGCCGCCAGTTACCACCGCCGCGAGGACAAGCAGTTCTGGTGGGGCCACTTCGACCGGCTCGAAAAGGGGCCGGGGGCCTGGACCGAAGAACGCAACATGCTGCGCATCGAAACCGTGGAGGTGGTGGACGATTGGGCCACGCCGGCCGACAAGCCCCGGGCCCGGACGGAGCAGCGAACCCTCAGGGTCAGCGGAACGGCCACGGAGGGCTCGGACTTCCGCCCAGGCAGCACGTGGTTTGGCATGCACAATGCCCCGCTGCCGGACGGCATGGAGGATGACCCCGCCGAATCCGGCAGGCCCCCTGCCCTGCGCGGCGGCATCTTCAACATCACCGTTGTGGAGGACGTCTCGGATCCGGCCACCCCTGAAACCACCACGCTGCTGGTCTCGGAAAAGTCCACCACCAAGGTCCAGCCCTACGGCTCGCTTCCCATCGCAGTGACGCCCGACCAGCCGATCCGCACCACCAGCATCCGGGCGGCCCTGTCCGAGCTGGCCACAACCGTCGGCGCCGGCCTGCCCACCCCCGGCCAGCCGCCACAGCTGCCCCGGCACCCGGGAATCGACATCCTGCGCAAGGCCATGCCAAGGCTGGCAAGCGGCGCAAGCCTGCCCTCCGCCGTCGTTCATGGGGACGGGCACAGCACCCAGGAGCACGACTACATTGGCGCCATCACAGCCGCCGTGCTGGACCTGGACCGTTCCTACCTGGCCGCCCAGGGCCCGCCGGGCACCGGCAAGACGCACGTGGGGTCACACGTCATCGCAAACCTCATGGATGAGGGCTGGAAGATCGGCGTGGTGGGGCAGTCGCACGCCGTGGTGGAAAACATGCTGCGTGCCGCCATTGAGAAGGCCGGGGTGGACCCGGATCGCGTGGGCAAGAAGCTCAACGGCGCATACGAGGTACCTTGGAAGGTCACCGACGACAAGCAGTTCGGCAAGTTGCTGAACAGCGAGGGCGGGGCGCTGATTGGCGGAACGGCCTGGACCCTGACGGGCGCCAATGTCCCTGAGGGCTCGCTGGACCTGCTGGTCATTGACGAGGCCGGGCAGTATTCGCTGGCCAACACCCTGGCGGTGTCGCGCGCGGCGAAGAACCTGCTGCTTTTGGGTGACCCGCAGCAGCTGCCGCAGGTGACGCAGGGTTCGCACCCGGCACCCGTGGATGAATCTGCGCTGGGCTGGCTGTCCGCAGGGCACGCCACGCTGCCGTCCGAGCTGGGCTATTTCCTCGCAGACTCGTGGCGCATGCACCCGGAGCTGTGCGCTGCGGTGTCGCGCCTGAGCTACGACGGCAGGCTGCAGTCCGCCCCGGCGGCGTCGCTTCGACACCTGGAAGGCAAGGCACCCGGGGTGGAAACTGTCCTGGTCAGCCCGGACCCCGCCAGTGGGCGCGACAACCGGCAGTCGTCCCCGGAGGAAGCGGCCGAGGTGGTGGCCCAGGCCCGCGAACACCTCGGGCTGAGGTGGACGCCGGGCCCGGACCAGCCTGCCATGGCACTCGTTCAGGACGATATTTTGGTGGTGGCCGCCTACAACGCGCAGGTGCACCTGGTCCGGGAGGCCCTGGACGACGCCGGGCTTCCGGACGTGCGTGTGGGCACCGTGGACAAGTTCCAGGGGCAGGAGGCACCTGTGGTGCTGGTGACCATGGCCTGCGCGGAGCCCACGGGGGCCCCGCGCGGCATGGAGTTCCTGCTGAACCGCAACCGGATCAACGTTGCGGTCTCGCGCGGCCAATGGCGCGCCGTCATCATCCGCTCTCCCGGCCTGAGCAACTTCATGCCCGGGCGGCCGGAGGGAATGGCTGAATTGGGCGCGTTCATCGGCCTATGTGCGGGTGCCGGCGGTTAGTCCGTGAACGTCACCGCCAGCTTGCCGCCGTCGTCAATGGCGATGTTGCCGTACAGGTAGAAGCGGTCATCGTAGCTTTCGTCCTCCCATTCACCCTTGGAAGAGAACGAACTCTTTTCCTGGAAGGTGGCCGTTGCTTCGCCGAATTCATCCGAGCTGAACCGCCAGGCGCCGTCGTAGTACGACGAGATGCGCAGCGTCGGCTCCTTCGTGATCTTCCAGACCACGTTGCGGGTGTCCCCGTACGAGTATGCGCTCATGGGGCAATCGACGGGCTTCACCACGGTTTGGGCCGCACAAGCCTTCAGGTAGTCACCCACCTGCTTGGTCACCTCTGCATCGAAGACCTCGTTGGGCTCCAGTTCCAACCGTGCCATGTCAAGGCTGCTGCGCGCGTCGATCGAGACCAGTCCCGACACCTTGTTGGAGCCAAGGTACTTCGAGTCGGTCGCGAGCTCCAATTCGTAGCTTCCGGCATAGGCAGGCAACTCGTAGTAGCCGTCGAGCCGGCCGGTGGCGTTTTCGAGGGAAACCTCCACACCGTTGACCAGCACCGCCGAGGCGCCTTCGTCAGCAGAGAATCTCAGCGTGCCCGTTCCCTGAACGGCCATGCCAAATGAAGTCGGCGCGTTGCCCATGCTCCAGTTGTCATTGAAGAACGTTGGGTTCTTCTTGGTGAGGATGACGCTGTCTTCCAGGCGCTGCCCGTTCTGCGTCACCTCTACTGCCACCGTTGCCGTATTCCCCTTGACCGTGGACTTCCCGATCGTGAACCCGTCGATACGGTTGGTGGCCTTGGAGTAAATCTCGTTCGTCAGCAGGAGGCGCTGGTCATTGGGAACGCTGGCCTGGGAAATCTCCATGGCGCGTGCCGCGTCACCTGCAACAAGGGCTTCCAGGTAGTCTTCGACCACGTTCTCGGGGCCATTGGCCCCCTTGACGACGCCGACGGCGATGCTGCCGCCGACGGCCAGCAACACCACGAGCCCGGCCGCACCTGCACCTATGATCAAGTTCCGCTTGGCCTTCTTGGACAGAGGCTTGTGCTCCACCTTTACGCCTCCCACCGGGAGCGGCGCCGCAGCCTGTGGCGCGGAAGTTCCGGTGGAGGTGCCGACAATGCCCGCCGCAGCGGGCGCACCCGCAGCAGGGGCGGATGCGGCACCGGCCGGGAACGGCACGGAGGGCCAGCGCTGGATGCGGCGCACAAGTGCGGCCGGCAGCAGCGGGGCAAGGTGCGGTGCCACGTAGCGCGACAGAGCCTCGGCACCAACGCCCCACAAGGCAAACAGGAAGGGAGTCCACCAGGCGAAGCCGACAGCCGCGCCGCCGCCGCCCAGGGGCGTGGTGACCTCTGCCTGGATGCCCGTCAGCCAGAGCAGGAGAATGCCCAGGATCAGGAACGCCACGGGGAGGGCCGCCCAGCCCAGGACGCCGCGGGCCTTTTGTCCGCCACGGCGCAAGTACCAGTGGACGGAGGCTGCCGTCAGCGAGATCAGCACCAGCAGCACGAGGAGCCAGCCTGCCCAGACCGGCAGTCCAGCGTCGGCAAGGGAACCATCGACACCGTAGGCAAATTCATGCTTGCTCACGGTGGCTCCGGCAGCACCCACGCCTCCGACAGTGACCGCGCCAATAGCGGCCAGGTGTCCCAGACCAAGCATGACCAGGCCGAGTGTCGGCACCCAGATCAGGGACGACAGGACAGCACTGACGCCACCCTTGATGCCCAGGACGACAACGGCCACCGGCACGGCAACCAGGAGGAAGACGCCCACATGAATGGCGACGGTTCGGCCGGCGTCGCGCACCAGGAAGAATGCAAATGCCGCCTTGCTCGCGCCCGGAATGCCACGCTTGCGCCGGCCCCAATAACTGGCGGCAGCTGCCACGGCGAACGTCATGGCGACGGAGCCAAAGTTGACTGCGTTCAGTGAGATGCCGACACCGTCACCCACGGGGATGCGCAGAGCCGCAATGGCCGCCACCACGTTGAGCAGGAGCGAGGCCACGACGCCTGTAATGATGGACTGCGCCAGGCGATCCAGGACGGTGGCTGATGGAATGCTCTTTTGGGCATACTTTCCAGCCAGTGCAGCGAAGGCAACGACCGCAACTGTCAGCAGTAGCGGCACGAAGGCAATCGTCATCGCGACGTTCATCTGCCCAAACATGCCAAGATCGGCATCCATGGCCCCGCCCAGGCTGCCAAACATGGCAAGGGCAGGGAGCTGGGCGGCCAGTGAGAACAGGATCGACCACGGCGACGGCATGGCGTCCTGAGGTATGAACGGGTTGTCAGGGACAACAGATGCATC
Organism: Arthrobacter stackebrandtii; assembly: GCF_017876675.1. Taxonomy (NCBI): domain Bacteria; kingdom Bacillati; phylum Actinomycetota; class Actinomycetes; order Micrococcales; family Micrococcaceae; genus Arthrobacter; species Arthrobacter stackebrandtii. The sequence continues at coordinate 1,858,638 of NZ_JAGIOI010000001.1, read as the reverse complement.
GCCCGATCCGCCCAGTGCCGCACCGATCACGGCAATCGTGGTGATGGCCAGCGACAGCAGCAGCACAGCAACATACACGCCGGCACCTGCCACTGCACCGGTCCACCATGCTGCCGGATTCAATCCGGCAGGCATCTCGCGCTTCTTGACGACGGTGATGGGGGCCGCCGCCGGCCAACCTTGCTGCGGCGCGGGCGGAGCCTGCCAGCCCTGCTGCGGCGCCGACCCGGGAGCAGGAGGAGCCTGCCAACCCTGCTGCGGTGCCGACCCGGGAGCAGGAGGAGCCTGCCAACCCTGCTGCGGTGCCGACCCGGGCGCGGGCGGTGCCGGCCAACCCTGCTGCGGAGCAGCTCCGGGAGGCGGTGGTGCCGGCCACCCTGCAGGCGGACCCTGCTGCGGAGCCGGCGCGGTCGGTGCAGTTTCGGGCGGCGGCGCGGCGCCTGTTTCCGGTTGTGATTCCTGTGGTGACGATGTCACTCGAGTTCCCCATATCCTGTGCGGTGATGACGGCCCGTATCAAAGGCCCCCTAGGAGCTTAATAAGATTGATGGATTTTCTCGAATGCACGGCCGTCGCGGGGTCCTGGATCCCGTCATAAACGATCCGTGCACCGCAGCAGATCCAGCGGCGTGGCGAAACGTCAGGACGGGGAAGGCCCGGCCGTGGCATGATCACACTCATGGACCACCTGACTTCCGCACGTGCCAGGCACCGGCAGCTGCGCATCATTGCCATGCTGGTGTGCGGTGCCGCAGCCACGGCTATCAGCGGCCTGCTGGGCGCATGGGTCTACGCCCCCGCCGTCGGCTGGACCGTCGCGGCCCTGATCTACAACGCATGGGTGTGGTTGAAGATCGCACCCATGGACGCCACGCAAACGGCAATTCACGCCATGGAGGAGGACCCCGGCCGGAACATTTCCGACCTCTTGATCCTCTTGGCCGCACTGGGTTCGCTGGCCGCCGTCGTGCTGGTCATGGTGGGCAGCAAGGACGTGGGGGGCCAGGGCCGGCTGCTGCTGGCGCTGCTCGCCATGACGTGCACGGCCATGTCGTGGCTCATGGTGCACACCGTGTTCACGCTGCGCTACGCCGAGATCTACTACAGCGGGGAGCCCGGTGGCATCGGCTTCAACCAGGATGAGCCTCCCCAATACATGGACATTGCATACATGGCGTTCAGCGTGGGCATGACCTACCAGGTGTCCGACACCAACATCACCACGCGGGCCATGCGCTCGGCCGTGTTCCGGCACAGCCTGCTCGCATTTGTGTTTGGCACCGGCATCCTCGCCACCACGATCAACCTGGTGGTCAGCCTCGCCCCGTAGCGCTGCAGGTTCCCGGCCGGCCGCTACACGGCTGCCGTGAAGAACACACCCGTGATGAGGGCCAGGTGGTGCGGGTCGTCGACGCCGCACAGTTCGCGCGCCGAGTGCATCGACAGCAGCGGCGTTCCCACGTCCAGTGTGCGGATGCCCAGGCGAGTCGCCGTGAGCGGGCCGATCGTGGAGCCGCACGGCACATTGTTGTTGGACACGAACTCCTGGTACGGCGCTCCGGCCTTCTCGCACAGCCCGGCCCACACTGCCGCGCCAACGCCGTCGGTGGCGTAGCGCTGGTTCGCGTTGATCTTCAGCAGCGGGCCGCCGTTGAGCACCGGCAGGTTGGCGGGATCGTGGCGTTCACCGTAGTTGGGGTGGACAGCATGTCCGGCATCAGCTGAGACACAGAACGAATTGGAGAAGGCACGACGGCGGTCGCTCACGGATGCGCCCAGGCCGTCCGACACGCGGGTCAGCACGTCTTCCAGGATGGGTCCGCAGGCGCCGGAGCGCGAGCCCGAGCCGATTTCCTCGTGATCAAACGCGGCCAGCACGGGAATGACATTGGCAGCGGGCTTGTCGGCGGCTGCGATCAGTGCCACCAGGCCGGCGTGCACGGACGTCAGGTTGTCCATGCGCCCGGCGGCGAAGAACTCGTTGTTGGCGCCAAAGACCTGGCCCGGCTGGGTGTCCGCCACGATGATGTCGTAGCCGCCGATGGTGGCCGCGTCGACGCCGGCGCGGTCGGCAAGCAGGCCCAGGAGGTCGGCCTGCCCGGCATCACCCTGCCCCCAGACAGGGTTCATCTGGTACTGCTTGTCCAGCTTCAGCCCGTCGTTGACGGCCCGGTCCAGGTGGATGGCCAGCTGCGGGAAGCGCAGCAGCGGCCCGGTGGCCACGAGTGTTTCCGTGCCGTCGCGGTCCACGAGGCGGCCGGCAAACTGCAGTTCCCGGTCCAGCCACGAATTGATGAGCGGCCCGCCGTACACCTCAACGCCCGCCTGCAGCCAGCCAAACCGGCCCGTGGTGGGCTTGGGCTTGAGCTTGAACGACGGCGAGTCCGTGTGCGCACCCAAAATATTGAAGCCGGTGGTAGTTGTGGCGTCCTCCGGCACGATCCAGGCCATGACCGCACCGTCGCGGATCATGAAGAACTTGCCGTGGACGGGCCATGCGGCTGCCTCGTCCAACTGTGTAAAGCCGGCTGCCGCCAGCCGCCGACCGGCCTCACGGGCCGCATGGAAACTCGACGGCGAGGCCTCGATGAAGTCGCGAAGGTCCAGGATGTGCTCAACAGAAGTCATGCTTCGATTCAATCATGAACGGCGAGGGGAGTAGCCGGTGCCGGGGTCAATAATCCGGGTTGCTGGGAATGACCAGCCCGGTTTCGTAGGCGTAGACCACCACTTGCACGCGGTCGCGCAGGTGCAGCTTGGTCAGGATCCTGCGCACATGGGTCTTGACGGTGGCCTCGGAGAGGAACAGCTTGTGGGCGATCTCGGCGTTGGACAGCCCCTGCGCAATCAGCTTGGCAACTTCAAGTTCGCGGGGTGTCAGGTCCTCCAGGAGCGGGTCCGGATGGGTGACGGGGTGGCGGCTGCGGACAAAGTTCTCCAGCAGCCGCTGCGTGACCCGGGGCGCCACGACGGCGTCCCCGCTCGCAACGAGCCGCACTGCCTGCACCAGGTCTGCGGGCGCCACGTCCTTGAGCAGGAACGCACTGGCACCGGCCTGCAATCCAGCAAAGGCATACTCGTCCAGGTCAAAGGTGGTCAGGATGATGACCCGGGCGCATGATTCGGAGGCCGTGATCCGCCCGGTCGCCTCGATCCCGTCCATGAGCGGCATGCGGACGTCCATGAGCACCACATGCGGCTGCAGGGACTGAACCGCGGCCAGCGCCTCGATGCCGTTGGAGGCCTCGCCAACCACCACGAGGTCGTCCTCACCTTCAAGGATCAGCCGGAACCCCATCCGCAGCAGCGGCTGGTCGTCAACCAGCAGGACCTTGATCAGTTCATCTTCCATGGCATGCTTCCCATCTGAATGCTCCCCCACTATTCGGGCCCCTGCGCCGGATACAGCACGGCCCGGACCTGCCAACCGCCCGACGCAAGGGGTCCGGCGTCGACCGTCCCGGCGAAAATACCGGCACGCTCCCGCATACCGACTATCCCACGGCCCGTGCCGATCGAGCCATCAAGGGTGGCGTGGCCGTCATTTGTCACGGTGATGACCAGCACGCCCAGGCCGGCGTCGTATTCCAATGCGGCATTCACGCGCGAGACGGCGGCACCGTAGCGCAGCACATTGGTCAGCGATTCCTGCACGATCCGATACACGGTCAGGGCCAACGCAGGGTCTTCGGGGACGGCGGGCCCGGCCTGCGAGAAAGTGATGGGCAGCCCGGCCTGGCGGAAACCCTCAACCAGCGCGCCCATGTCTGCCTGCAGCGGCTGCGGCGAACGCTGGGATCCGCCGTCGGCACGCAGCACGCCCAGCACGCGGCGCATGTCGGCGAGTGCGGTGCGGCCGGTCTGGGACAGCTGGCCCAGCACCTCCCCCGCCTGGGCCGGATCGCGCCTGACCACGACGGCGGCCCCGTCCGAGAGCGCCACCATGACAGTCAGCGAGTGGGCCACCACATCGTGCATTTCGCGCGCGATGCGGTTGCGCTCGGCAACGGAGGCAAGCTCGGCATTGCGCACCGCCCACTGGCGCAGCTCGGTCTCATGGGCGCGGCCGCTGCGCACCGAGGCGCCGATGCCTGCCGCAATGATGTTGGCCAGGACCATGATGATGGCCGTGATCAGGCTGGTCTGCGCAGCGCTGGGGCCGTCCGGCAGAAGCAATTCCGGCGGAAGCCGGTAGACAAACAGGGTGTAGAGGATCAGTGGAACCGAGCACAGCACGGACAGGGCGAAGCTGATGAGCGCCCGGTAGGCAACGGCCACCGAGTACAACGCGAACCACAGGCTCACGCCAATGTTGCCGGTGTTGGGCACCATGGCGATGTTGATGACTTCAAACAGGGAAAGGATGGCCAGCACGGCCAGCGGCTTGTCCCGCCGGAACATCAGCACGATCGCGGACGCAGCCACCATGACGACATGGGCCCGCACGTTCATGCCGGGGCGGTCGCCGGCAAACACCCCGGAGGAGACCAGCAGGTAAACCAAAACCACCACCACATCCATGATGCGGGGGTGGTTGTAAAAATAAGTCCGGAGCACGCCGCGGCGGCGGGCCGCAAATTCTTCGGCCCGCCGCACAACGGAGGGTAGTTCGGCGAGGGGCGCGGCCGTTCGTTCCGCGTCCCCCGCCTGGTCTGGTGTGCTCATCGCTTCGGGTCAGGGCCCCGTGCGGGGCGCCGGACCGTTTCTAGACGTCACGGGTCTTGAGGGCGATGAGTGCCGGAATCATGAAGAGCAGGATCCAGCCGACGAAGATCAGCGCTCCGGCCCCGGGGCTGATGAAGGCCACCTTGTCGTTGATCTCCAGCATGCGGCCGCCGGCCACGCTGGGCACGTACTGGTTGACGTACTTCCAGAACTCACCGGGGATGAAGCTCATGAGCTGGGTGCCGAAGTCGAGGAGGAAAAATACCACCACCAAGACGATGATGCCGCCTGCGGAGCTGCGCAGCAGCGTGCCCAGGGACAGGCCGATCAGGGCCACGCCGGCCACATAGAGCCCGCCCATGAGGATTGAGTAGACAATGCCGTCCAGGCCAAAGGAGATCTCAATCCCGTAGGCGCTGAAGATGGGCATGGCCACAACCGTCGTGGCAACGGCGGCCACCAGGGTCAGGACGTAGGAAACCACCACCAGGACGGCTGCCTTGGCGAAGAAGACCGGCAGTCGCTTGGGGACAGCGGTGAGGGTGGAGCGGATCATGCCGGTGCCAAATTCAGAAGAGATGAACAGCACGGCCAGGGAGCCCAGGATCAAGATGCCGATCTGCAGGCCCGCGTTCGGGATCCCGTAGAGGTTGACGCCCATGGCAGCGGTGGCCTGGTCGAGCGTCATCTTGCTCTCCGGCGACCCGGGAGCACCCATGCCCATGCCGTGCTGCATAATCCCGTCAAGGGACAGTGCCTGTACCCAGGCCGTCATGGCGCCAACGCCCACAACAGCCAGGAAGGTGAACAGCAGCAACAGCTGGGTGGAGCGCAGGGAACGGAACTTGATCCATTCACTGCGGAGGATGCCGGCAAAGGACAGCCCGGTGCCACCGGCGGCGCGCGAGGGTGAGGAAATCGTCGTCGTGCTCATCTTTAGAGTCCCTTCACAGCAACGGGGGCTTGGTCATTGAATTGTTGGGAGTGGTATTCGACCTCGTCCTTCGTGAGGTTGAAGTACGCGTCCTCCAGGGAGCCGTTCATGGGCGTCAGCTCGTACACGAGCACCTGGTTCTCCAGGGCGGTGGCCGCGATCTGGCGGGCATCGAGGCCCGTGACCTCAAGGGTCTCGTTTTCGTGGCAGGCCACGTTGACGCCGGCACCGCCCAGCAGCTGGCTCAGGCGCGTGACCTCGGAGGTGCGGACGCGGATCTTGGCCTTGTCCGAACCGGCCAGGATCTGGGCTATCGGCGCGTCGGCGATGATCTGGCCGCGGCCGATCACGATGAGGTGGTCGGCGGTCTGCGCCATTTCGCTCATGAGGTGCGAGGACAGGAACACGGTCTTGCCCTCGGAGGCCAGGTAGCGGGCCAGGTTGCGCACCCACAGCACGCCTTCGGGGTCCAGGCCGTTGACGGGCTCGTCCAGGATCAGGGTCTGGGGATCGCCCAGCAGTGCCGAGGCGATGCCCAGCCGCTGGCCCATGCCGAGGGAGAAGCCGCCGGCCTTCTTCTTGGCCACCGGGCCCAGGCCTGTCATGTCGATGACCTCGTTGACGCGGCGGGTGGGGATGTTGTGCGTGGCGGCCATGGCCAGCAGGTGGTTGTACGCGCTGCGGGACGTGTGCACGGCCTTGGCATCGAGCAGGGCGCCCACCTGGTGCAGCGGGTCGCGGTGCTGTTCAAACGGCTTGCCGTTGACGGTGACCGTGCCGCGGGTGGGCTTGTCCAGTCCCACGATCATGCGCATCGTGGTGGACTTGCCGGCGCCGTTGGGGCCCAGGAAGCCCGTCACCATTCCCGGCTTGACGGTGAACGTGACACCGCCGACGGCCGTCTTGGCACCGTAGTGCTTGGCCAGGTTTACTGCCTCAATCATGTGGGTTCCCCCTCGGGTGACCGCCGGCCCATTGCGGCACGGCGTGCGAATCTATAACCACGGTACGCAACGGAATGCCGTATTACATCTATCTCAGGGATGATTCAGGGTTCACTCAGGGTAGTCACAAGGGATGACAGGCCCGCCGCCCTAGACTTGCCCCATGGTCCAAACTGCTCTCCGCACCGCCGCACTGCGCCCCCTCGACTGGGCCCGGTCCCGCCTTCTCTGGGCATCGCTGCCCGCCCTGGCGCTCATGCTGGCCGGGGGCCTGCTGGTGTGGGCCACCGGCAACAACCCGCCCTTTCAGAAGTACGACGACGACTGGTACCTTTTCATGCTGTCCTCGCGCACGCCGTGGCTCACCCAGGCAAATCTCGTGCTGAACTTCGTGGGCAACGCCGGCATGTACATCTACGCCGTGGCGCTGTTACTGGTGCTGGCCCGCCGCCACTGGCGACTGGCACTGTTTACCGCAGGCGCAAACCTTGGCGCGCTGGGCCTGACCCACCTCGTCAAGTTCCTTGTGGGCCGCCCGCGCCCGCTGGACCGGCTGGTGCATGTCAGCTCGGACTCATACCCTTCCGGGCATGTAAGTGCCACGGTGGCTGCCATGGTGGCAACCGCCGTCGTGCTTGGCAGGCTGTGGATGTGGGTCAGCGGCGCCATCCTCAGCGTGGCCATGATGTACAGCCGCACCTATCTGGGCGCCCATTGGCTCTCCGACACCATTGCGGGGGCGCTGCTCGGAGCCGGCATGGTCCTGCTGGTGTGGGCCGTGGCCAGGAACAAATGCCTGGGCCAGCATATGCCGGGCTAGTTCGCTGCGTTCTCGTATTCCGACTTCGGCAGCGGCTTGGCGGCCGGGGCGGTCAGGATGGAGGCAATGATGGCCACCGCGATCGCGAGCAGCGCCCAGCGGATCGTGAAGTGGTCGCCCAGGAAGCCCAGCAGCGGAGGACCCGCGAGGAACGCCACGTAGCCGATGGTCGAGACCACGGAGACGCGGGCGGCTGCCCGGGCGGGGTCGTCGGCGGCGGCGCTCATGCCCATGGGGAAGCCCATGGCGGACCCGGCGCCCCACAATACGGCTCCCACGGCGGCGAGCAGGAGATTCGGCGCCACAACAAAGACCACCAGGCCCAGCAGCGCCGAGCCGAGGCTGCCGTACAGCACGGGGACGCGGCCAAACTTGTCCACGAAGCTTCCGCCAAAGAACCTGAACAGCGTCATGGAGGCGACGAAGACGGCGAACATGATGGCCCCGCCGGCCTCGGTGGAGCCCAGCCCGTCAACCGTTGCCTTGGCGATCCAGTCGTTGGCGGAACCTTCCGTGAGGGCCGCGCCCAGGACCACCAGGCCCACCATGAGCGTGCGCTTTTCGGTCCAGGCGCTGCGACCCTTCCCGGCCTTGTCCGCGGCGGAGCTGCGGCTGCCGCTGGTGGCGGTTTCGGGCAGGAACAGCTTGGGCACGAACACCATTGCCACCGACACGCCCAGCACAATGACCAGCAGGTGCGCCGACATGCTCACGTCCAGGGCGGAAAGGCCGGCTCCAACAAGGGCGCCGATGAGCGCCCCGCCGGAGAACCCTGCATGGAACTGGGGCATGACGGTGCGGCCGAGGTGGCGTTCCACGTCGGCGCCCTCGATGTTCTGGGCCACGTCCCACAGGCCGATCCCGATGCCGAAGAAGAACAGCCCCACGGCGGTCAGCGGAACATTGTGCTGGGAAAGGGCCAGGGAAATGATGAGCCCGCCAAACGCCGCGGTGAAGCCGCCGGTGCGGATGGTATGTGCCGTGCCGATCCGCGCCACCACGGTCCCGGCCAGCGGCAGTGCAATCACGGAGCCGGCTGCGATGGTCAGCAGCAGCAGGCCCATCTCCCCGGCGGTCAGGTCAAGGATGCGTGTGACGGCGGGGATGCGCGCGGCCCAGCTGGCGAAGACGAAGCCGTTGATGGCAAAGACGGAGAAGGTGGCGACCGCGGCTGCGCGGACCGTGTTCTGGTTCATGGTGGTGGGGCTCTTTACACGGGGAGGGGCGAAAGGGGCGCCACACTTCCCGGCGCTCCATCAACTCTAGTGCCGCCTGCGCCGTTGTTGTCCAGAGGTGCGCCGGAACGGCCTGCCCCGGCGCACCGGCTTGGCCGGCGGTCAGGCCCCCGGCTGCGTCTCCGCCAGTCCCGGAACGTCCGCCACACCGGCCAGGATGTGGTCGTGGGACACGGCCGCCAGTTCGGCGCGGCCGAGCTTGCCGGTCAGCACACCCACGGCGATGGCTCCGGCATTGCGCCCCGCCTGCATGTCGACCACCGTGTCCCCGGCGGCCAGCACGGCACGGACGTTGTGCACGCCGGTGCGCTCCATGGCCCGGTGGATCATGTAGGGCGCGGGCCGGCCCTGCGCCACGTCGGAGGTGGTGACAACGGCATCGACCATCGTCCCCTCCCCCGCCCCAACTGCCCAACCGAGCGATTCGAGCAGCGGGTAGGCAACGCCGTCGTCAAAGCCGGTGGTAAGCGCAACCTTGATGCCGCGGCCGCGCAGCGTTTCGATGGCCTCCGCCACGCCCGGCAGTGCCACGGGCGGGGTGGCCGCATAGCGTTCGGCCAGGATCTCGCGGAAGCGAACAAACGCGGCGGCGACCCGGCCGCCGTCGGGCTCCTGTCCGCCAAGCTTCATGAGGGCCGTGATGGCAGAAACCTTGTCGGCGCCCATCCACTCCTGCAGGTCCGCCGCCGACACCGGGGCCCCGGTCTCCTCCACGGCGTCCTTGAGGGCGATGTAGACAATTCCGTGGTCATCGACAGTGGTTCCGGCCATGTCAAAGACGGCGAGTTCAATCATGGTGTTCAAATCCTTGGCTGCAGTGCTGTGGGTGCGGGGCTGCCCGCTCATGGCGTTGAGTCTATCCCCCGAAATCCGCGGAATTCCGCCAAACCAGAGGCCCTTCGGTTGAACAATTTGCAAACAGTGGGGCCGCCGGATGAACCCTGGGAGAACTTCCCGCGGCGGGCCCGCCACAGCTTGCCCGGCCCGATCCCGGCAAGGAAAAGTCGAAGTCATGACAGTTTCCAACCCCGTTCCGCCCGCCGACGTCCTCATCGTGGGGGCCGGCATCATTGGCTTGGCCCACGCCGCCGAGGCAGTGGCCCGCGGCCTGAGCGTGCACATCATCGACCGCGACACCCGCGCCGTGGGCGCCTCCATCCGCAACTTCGGGCACTGCTGCGTCAGCGCACAGTCCGGCGAACTGCTCGAACTGGCCTCGGCCGCACGGGAGGGCTGGCTCAGGCACAGCGCACTGGCCGGCTTTTTTGCGGTGGAGTCGGGCGCCCTGGCCGTGGCGCGGAATGTGCAGGAGGTGGCCGTGCTCGAGGAGCTTTCGGCCGTCCGGGGCGCCGGCGAGGTGGAGCTGGTGGGCGCCGCACGCGTGCGGCAGGAGCTTTCCGGCAGCGGCGACCCGGCCATCCTGGGCGGCGCGCTGCTGCACCGCGACATCCGCGTGGACCCCCGCGAGGCCGTGGGCAGGCTGGCCGCCTGGCTTGCCACGCAGCCCGGCGTCAGCTTCTCCTGGCGCACCTCCTACCTTGGCGTGGCCGACGCCGGATCCTCCCCGGAGGGCCCCGTCACCGTGCGCACCTCCCGCGGCCCGGTGACGGCGTCGCGCGCCATTGTCTGCGTGGGGCACGACCTCGACTGGGTGCACACTGAACTTGCCGAACCGTTCGAGGTCAACCGCTGCGCACTGCAGATGGCACTGGTCCGCCCCGCTGCCCACACGTCCATCAAGCGCGCCGTGCTGACCGGCACGTCGATGCTGCGCTACCCGGCTTTTGCCGAGACCGCTGCCGCCGCGGCCCTGCGGACGGAACTGGAAGCCAGGAGTCCCGAGCTGCTGGCGATCGACGCAAACCTCATGCTGACCCAGCGCCCCGACGGCACCCTGCTCATTGGCGACAGCCACCACACGGAAACCACGCAGGACCCGTTCCTGTCCGAGGCAACCTCGGACACCTTGATGCAGGCCGCCCAAACACTGCTGGGCCGCAACTTCGAGGTGCTGCAGCGGTGGCAGGGCATCTACGCCTCGAGCCCGCAGCAGAGCTTCCTCATCAAGGAGCTGGCGCCCAACGTCACCGCAGTCTCGGTCACCTCGGGCATCGGCATGACCATCAGCTTCGGACTGGCACAGAAGACCTTCGCCCAGTTCTAGCGGGCCCGCTCCACCCGCTTTTCGTCCCACACGGGTTCGTCGGATTCGTACACCTTGCCGTCGGAGCCAAACACCAGGAACCGGTCAAAGGACCGGGCAAACCAGCGGTCATGCGTGACGGCCAGGACGGTCCCCTCGAAGGAGTCGATCGCCTTTTCCAGCGCCTCGGCCGAATGCAGGTCAAGGTTGTCGGTGGGCTCGTCAAGCAACAGCAGCGTTGCCCCGGAAAGCTCCAGCAGCAGGATCTGGAAGCGCGCCTGCTGCCCGCCGGAGAGGGAGTCGTACTTCTGCTCGGAGCTGGAGGCCAGGCCGTAGCGGTCCAGCGCACTGGCGGCGGCCTCGCGCCCCAGCCCGGAACGGTGCTCGTCGCCGCGGTGCAGGATGTCCAGCAGCGTGCGGTTCAGCAGGTCCGGGCGGGCGTGCGTCTGGGCAAAGAAGCCGGGACGGATCCGGGCGCCAAGCTTCACGGACCCCTCGTGGGGCACGTGGGCAATTTCGACGTCGGACACCGGCTCATGCTCTTTGTCCGGGTCTGAGCCTCCCGCGGCAAGCAGGCGCAGGAAGTGGGACTTGCCCGAGCCGTTGGAGCCGAGGACGCCCACGCGGTCGCCAAACCACACCTCGGTGTTGAACGGCTTCATGAGCCCTGTCAGCTCCAGCTTCGTGGCGACGATTGCACGCTTCGCCGTGCGCCCGCCCTTGAGCCGCATCTTCACGTTCTGCTCGATCGGCAGTGCTTCCGGCGGACCCTTCTCGAGGAACTGTGCCAGCCGTGATTGCGCGGCCTGGTAGCGATTGGCCATGTCGGAGCGGAAGGCCGCCTTGGTCTTGTACATGTTGACGAGTTCCTTGAGCTTGATGTGCTCCTCGTCCCAGCGCTTGCGCAGCTCCTCAAAACGGGCGTTGCGGTCCTCGCGCGCCTTCACATATGACTCAAATCCGCCGCCGTGCGTCCAGCTCGAGGCGCCGTTGATGCCCGGCTCCAGCGTGACAATCCGGTCCGCGGCGTTGGCCAGCAGCTCCCGGTCGTGGCTGACAAACAGCACGGACTTGTCCGACTCCGCCATCTTCGCCTCGAGCCAGCGCTTGCCGGGCACGTCGAGGTAGTTGTCGGGCTCATCGAGGAGCAGAAGCTCGTCGGGACCGGAGAACAGCGCCTCCAGCACGAGCCGCTTCTGCTCGCCGCCGCTCAGCGAGGCCGCCTTGCGATGCTGCGCCGTATAGAAGTCCATGCCCATGGCGGCCATGGTGACCTCGTCCCAGGTGGTCTCCATCTCGTAGCCGCCCACGTCGCCCCAGTCGGCAATCGCCTGCGCGTAGGCCATCTGGCTGGGCTCGTCGTCGCGCTCAACCATGGCCAGCTCGGCGTCGTCGACGGCCTTTCCGGCTTTGGCAATGTTCTCGGCCGCCACCGACAGCAGCAGGTCGCGCACCGTGCTGTCATCGCGCACCTGGCCCACAAACTGGCGCATCACACCCATGCTGCCCGAGCGCGACACCGCCCCTTCATCAGCCTTGATGTCCTGGCAGATGATGCGCAGCAGTGTGGTCTTGCCGGTGCCGTTGGGCCCGATCAGGGCCGTCTTGGTGCCGTCGGAGACGCGAAAGTTCACCCCGTTCAGCAGCTGCCGGCCGTCGGAGAGAAAATAGTCAATGTTTGCAACGTCAATATGTCCCACCCGGCAATTCTCCCATCTTCCGCACGACTTCCCCGCCCCTCCCCCAAACCCTGTCGCGGCATTGGCTGATTCTTCGTGGACCCTGTCGCAGCACTGGCTGGAATTTCACGGACCCTGTCGCAGGTGGGGAAAACCCCACCCCGCATTCACCGGCTGGCATGATGGTTTCAGGACGCCGCCGCAACAAGGATTGATACATGAGCAAAACCATGTCACCCATGCAACAGAAGTCCTGGTTCATCCTGCGCCCCGCCACGTGGCGCCAGATCGGCCGCGACTTGGCATATATCTTGCCGGGCTTCTTCATTTCCATCGCCTCGTTCACGGCACTGACGGCCCTGTTCACCCTCGGCGTGAGCACCCTCATCATCTGGGTGGGGCTGCCGGTGCTCATCGCCTGCCTCGCAACGGCCCGCTGGTTTGCCGGCGTCAACCGTGCTGCCCTGCGCCGCTGGGCGGGTAATATTCCGCCTGTCCATTACCGGGAGCCGCACAAATATTCCATTGGCGGCATGTTCAAGAACCTTGGCGATCCGCAGCTGTGGAAGGACTTCTTCCACGGTTTCCTGGTTGCCTTTCCGCTGCGCACCGCAACCTTCTGCACGGCCATCACCATCCTTGCAGCCACGGCCGGCGGGTTGACGCAGTGGTTCTGGATGAGGTTCCTGCCCTCGGACAACACCACCCTCGCCGAACTTATCGGCCTGGACACGTACCTGGGTGTCAGCCCGGAGACAGCCGAGTCCTGGTTCGGCCTGGCCTACGGCGTGATACTTTTGCTCGCCCTGCCCTTCATCACCCACGCCCTGGCCTTGGCCGACGCCGCCACCACCCGCACCCTGCTCACCAACGAGACCGCGGCCCTGCGCGCCCGCAGCGAGGAGCTGGCCGCCAGCCGCGCGCAGGTGGTCCAAGAGGAGGCCAGCACGTTGCGCAAGATCGAGCGCGACCTCCACGACGGCCCGCAGCAGCGCCTGATCCGCCTGCAAATGGACGTCGAGGCGGCCCAGCGCCAGATGGAGAAGAACCCCGCGGGCGCCCGCGAATTGATGGACGGCGCCATTGAGCAGAGCCGCGAGGCCCTCGCCGAGCTGCGCCAGCTCTCCCGCGGCATCGCGCCGCCGCTGCTGGCGGACCGTGGGCTGCGCGCCGCCGTCGAGTCCCTTGCCGCAAAATCCGCCGTCCCTGTGACCGTCAACGGCAGCCTTGCCCACGGCGCCAGGCTCGCCGAGGGTGCGGAAAACGCAGCCTACTTTGTGGTCTCGGAAGCCCTCGCCAACGTTTCCAAGCATTCGGGTGCCGGCAGCGCCAGTGTCGCCGTCGACGCCCAGCCCACCGAGCTGCTCATTGTTGTCACGGACGACGGCGTTGGCGGCGCCCATGTGGGCAAGGGCCACGGGCTGGCCGGGCTCGTGGACCGGCTGGCCGGCGTGGACGGTTCCCTGGAGATCAGCAGCCCCGCGGGCGGGCCCACTTCGCTGCGCGCCAGCATCCCGCTCAACGGCTGAAACCCATGGCGCACCTGCCGGCTGCGGCCTGGCCGGAAGCGGCCGGTCCACGGCACCCGGGCGCTAGTGTGGATGCCATGCGTGTTGTCATAGCTGAAGATTCCGTCCTGCTGCGGGAGGGCCTGGTCCGCCTGCTCGGGGAAATCGGCGGCGAGGTGTGCGCGGCGGTGGGAGACGGCGTCGAACTTCTCCAGGCGGTGGCCCGGCACCGCCCGGAGCTGCTCATCACGGATGTCCGGATGCCGCCGTCGCACCGGGACGAGGGGCTGCGTGCGGCGCTGGAGGTCAGGGCCCGGCACCCGGAGGTGGCCATCCTGGTGCTCTCGCAATATGTTGAGCTCAGCTACGCCGGCGAACTGCTGGCGGGTGCGGGCAGCGGCGCCGGGCTGGGCTACCTGCTCAAGGACCGGGTGGCGCGGTTTGAAGATTTCACGGACGCCGTTGCACGCGTCTGCGCCGGCGGCACGGTGCTCGACCCCGAGGTTGTCGGCGCCCTGCTGGGCAACCGGAGCGCCCAGGACCCGCTGAATGCGCTGAGCCCGCGGGAATCGGAGGTCCTCGGACTCATGGCGCAGGGGCTCACGAACGCCGGCATCGCCAGGGCCCTGGTGGTCAGCGCCGGCGCCGTGGAAAAGCACATCAGCTCCATCTTCATGAAGCTGGGGCTGGCGCAGGGTCCCGACGACCACCGCCGCGTCCTGGCCGTGCTGCAATTCCTGCAGACGCGGGGCTGATCCGCGGGAAACGCCGCCGGAACGGTCAGGCCGGCCGCACCAACGCCCCCGCAAAATAGGGCCGGGGCCCGCCCGCGCAAGGCGGACGGGCCCGGCCCTTGCAATTCAGGAACGGCTACCTGCCGCCCTTCCCCTTGTTCACCACGATGGCGGAATTGGCCACCACGGTCCCGCCCTGCTGCAGGAGCAGGGTGTGCATGCCGTTGGACAGCGACTTCGGCAGGGTGATGTCAACGGTTGCGGAACCGTTGGCCCCGGCCGTGACGTCCGCGAGCTTGAGGTCGCCCACGGCCGCGGACTTGCCGGGCTTGGCGTTGGTCCACAGCGCGTACTTGGCCCCGGCCGCGAGTCCGGTGAACTGCACCGTGACGGTTTCGCCCGGTGCGGCCTTGGCGGGTGCATCGACCACGGGTGCCGGGGGTGCCGGCGTGTCAACCGGTGCCACGACGGCGTCCGCGGCGGAGGCTGCTGCCAGGCCTGCGTGGTCCGTGGCGCGGTAGGCGACGGACACGCCGTCGTCCCCGGCCTGGATCGCAGCCGCGTAGGCCTGCCAGGTGGCGCCGCCGTCGGTGGAGTATTCCACCGTGGCAATGCCTGAGCCGGAATCCGCGGCCTCAACCGTGACGGTGCGGGCATCGGCGTCAACCGCGGCCGACACCGTGGGCGCCTGCGTGTCCACCTTGAACTCGGCGGCGGCCTTGGCCTCCTCGAGGTTGCCGGCCGTGTCGCGTGAGCGGTAGCTGAAGCCGTTGACACCCTCGGGGAGCGTCACCGTCCCGGTGTACTCGGTCCAGGGTCCCTCACCGATCTTGTACTCGGTAAGCTCGACGCCGGACTCGTCCGCCGCTGCCAGCGTCACCGCCGGGGCAGTGGTGTACCAGCCGGATGCGGCGGGCTCGGCGGGTGCGATTGTCGCCGTCGTGACGGGTGCGGTCTCATCCACCGGGGCGGGTGCGCCGCAGCTGAACTTGGCATCGCCCCACACGCCGTGGGCGCCGTTGATGGCGCCGGCGGAGATTGGGTCGACCTTCAGCTCAACATAGGAGACGCCCGTCAGGTCCACCACAGGGTGCTCCGGGGCGAAGCCGCTCGTGAAGGTGCGGCTCTGGTAGAGGACCTTGCCGTCGCCGACGATGGTGAAGATGATCTTGCCGCCGAACGCACCTTCCAGGCCGACGAAACTCGAGAAGCTGGTGCACTGCCCGCCCGTGTAGAACTGGACGTTGGACGGCGCGTGAACGCCCAGGCCCTTTTCATAGGTGTTGGTGACCGGCTTGGCCGGATCCGTCTTGTCGATGATGGTCAGCGGGACGTCCGGCGAGCCGGCCGAGTCCTTGTTGACCACGTCCCAGCCGATGACGCCGTAGCCGTTGGTGGCGCTGACAGGTTCCAGGTCGGAGGCGAAGGCGTCCGCATCCGGGGCCGTCGGCAGCGGGAAGTCCACCACCTGCCAGTCGAAGATCTTCACGTTTTCGGCAATGGGCAGCTGCACGGACGCCAGTTCCTTGGCGGGCAGCAGGCGCAGGGTGCCGGAGTAGATCTGGTAGCCGGTGCTCGTGTACTCGGGGTTGCTGGCCTGTCCGGTGCTGTTGCGGCCCATGGACTTGATGGCCACCTTGGCGCCCTTGGTGTCGCCCTGCGGCAGCCAGTTGGGATAGTACAGGCTCTGCTTCTGGACGGTGCCGTCGGTGTAGGTGATGGTGAATTCCGGGCTGACGCCGGGGCCGGATGCGGAGGAACCAAGTACTGCCAGGTCGGTTCCCTTGCCGGTGAGGGCAACGGTCTGGCCGTTGAGGGCCACCGCGTTGTTCTTGTCCGCACCCACGGCAGGCCAGGTGTAGTTGACCTCGGTGGGCAGGCCCGCGTCCACGGTTACCGTGGAACCGGGGCTTACGCCGCCGGCCGGAACCGGGGCGGTCTTGAGCTGGTCGGCGCTGAACGTGGCGCCGCCGCCGTCGAAGTTGCCCAGCTTGTCAACAAACGAGCCGTTGGCGGTCGTGACGGAGATATTGTTGAACGCTCCGGCGAGTGAGCCGTACGCAACGTACATCTGGTTGGAACCGGTGACTTCCCGGGCCGCGCCCTTGGAGTCGGTGTAGCTCGCGGTGGCACCGATGCTCTGCAGCCCGGCCGCAGCCTCCGTGCCGGGTGTCAGTTCAAATGTTGCCTGGACCGTGGCGCCCGGAGCCACCGAGGCCACGGTGTTGCCCTTGGCGTTGCTGACGCTCCAGCCTTCGGGGACGGCGGGTGTGATGACCACGTCGGTCTTGGCATTGGATCCGGTGTTGGTGAACTGTGCCGAGGCCTGCGTTGCCTGGCCCTGGAAGACCTTCTCCTCCAGCGTCACTGCCACCTGTGCGGCCTTGGCGTCTGAATCGGTGCCGCCGACGGCGGATGCATCCTTGAGCGTGATCGTTGCGGTTGCGTTGGAGGCAACAGCCCCGGCCTTCACATGCACCGTGCCGCCCGCGTCGGCGGCGTCGTAGTACCAGCCCGTCTCGGCGGCGTCGAAGGCTGCAGCGTCGGCGACCTTGTCCAGGATGGTGGCCCCGACCAGCACGGCCGACGGCTGCGAGCCGCTGTGGACGTCCAGCTTGTAGGGGCGGGCGGCAGCCTTGCCGGCGTAGTCGCCGTCGCGCTTGCCAATGGTGACGGCGACGTCGCCGCCGTCCTTGGCGGGTGCGGTGACGGCGAATTCCTGCCGGCTGGTGGCGCCGTTGCGGTATTCTCGGCTGACCTTGTCGTCCTCATTCATGGCGAATGAGGAGGCACCTGCAGGGTAGACGTCAACCGTGATGGGTGAGTCCTCCGGGACGAGCGAGGCGTTGCGGGCAATCTCGCCCTGCGGCACCACGGATCCTGCCCGGACAAACATGGGCAGCGTCTCCAGGGGGGCGCTGTAGCCGTTCAGGATCTGGCCGCCTTCGTAGACGGCGCCGGTCCAGTAGTCGACCCACTGTGACCCTGCCGGGAGCACGATTCCGTTGCGGACAGGGTTGCTGTTGGAGATGGGTGCGACCAGGTAGTCGCGGCCCAGGAAGAACTGCGTCTCGGCTTCCTTGGTGTAGGAGAGCGGGTCGTTGGGGAACTCCAGCGGCATGGTGCGCATCATGCCCACGCCGGTGTTGCTGGCGTCAACCGCCAGCGAGTAGATGTAGGGCATGAGCTCCTGGCGCATCTGCAGGTACTTGCGGTTGATCTCCGTGGCGGTCTCGCCGTAGAGCCACGGGCGCTTGTCGGTGGGCGCCCAGCCGCTCATGGAGTAGATTTCCGGGGCGAAGGCCTTCCACTGCAGGTCGCGGACGTAGCTTTCGGCGCTGCCGCCGAAGATGCCGTCCACGTCCGAAGTGGTGAAGGCCATCCCCGAGTTCGTGGCGCCGGCCAGCGCCGAAACACCCCAGCGGCCCTGGTCCAGGTTGCCGGAGTGGTCGCCTGTCCACTGCACGCCGCAACGCTGGGAGCCGGCCCAGCCCTCGACCATGAGGGTGTTGGCGCGGCCGTCGGAATAGCTTTCGATGCCGGACTTGGCGCTTTCGCAGCCGGTCAGGGCCAGGCGGTAGCCGGCACCGACCCAGGCGACGTCGAGCTTGCGCAGGGCAATGCCGTCGTTGCCGACCTCGGATTCCTGGTTGGTGAGTGAGCGCTGCGTCCACAGGCCGGTCTTCAGGTCCGCCTCGGCCTTGATGGCCTTCACGGTCCCGCCGAGGCCCTTGTCCGGGTTGACCGGATCGTAGGGGGCGTCCTTGTCGTAGCCTGCCGGGTCCGGCGTGTATTCACAGCCGTAGCCGTCGTTGACCAGCATCCAGCCGGCCGGCATGTCGTTGTCCTTGAACGCCTTGGCCGTCTGGACGGCGTCGAAGGTGACCTGTTTGGGGGTGTCGCCCTCACCATAGCCGGACGACGAATATCCCGGGTTTGAGCGGTTGTAGCAGTCGGCGTCGCCGTACTCCAGGCCGTAGACGGGAGGCAGGTTGGGCCGGCCTGTCAGCTTGGTGTAGCCGTCCAGGCTCTGCTTGTAGTCGCCGACAAAGTAGTAGGCGTCAAAACGCTTTTCGCGGTGTGTGGTGGTCTCGTTCTGGGTGAACGTGTAGGAGCCGGGCGCGAAGGTGTTGCGCAGCACGCCATAGCCGGCGCTCGTCATGTAGTAGGGGGCGGCGTTGGGGTGGCCGCCGTCCGCCCAGTTGAAGTTGTTGGAGATGTTGATGGTGGATCCCGTGTGGACCACGCGGCCGTTCTGCATGCCGCCGCCCAGGAACTGCTCCCCGGCGATGGGCTCGAGGTGCTGGGTGGTGGTGTCGGAACCAAAGCTCAGTGCCGAGGACTCCTGCCATACGACGGTGCCGTCGGCACGCCTGAGCGTGAAGGCCCCGCTGGCCTTGTTGGCTTCCAGCTTGACCGTTGCAGTGGCCATGGTGATCACGCCGCCGGAATCGGTGACCGTGACGGAGCCCTTCTTGAACTGGTCCGCCCCCACCACGATGTCAGCGATGCGGGTGGGGTCCGCCGGGGACTCCGGAGTGTTGGCAGGGTCGGTGAAAGTTCCCGTGGGGGTGGCTTCGAGACGGAAGTTTCCGTCGTCGAGGAAGGTGACGCGGACGGCGCCCTTGGCCGGGACCAGGGTGACGACGTTGTCGGCCTGGCTGAATGAGGCGATGGCGCCGAGGGTACTCCCGTTGGCGTCCACCCCCACTTCCGGCTTGATGCTTGAGGCCGAGATGGGGGTTCCCGCGTCCGCTGCCGCGGCCGGTGCCAGTCCGGCCCCGGACACTGCGAGTGCCGGCACAGTTCCAACGGCCATCAGCCCTGCCAGAGCCACCGCTGTGGCGCGCCTGCCCAACAGTCTTCGATCCGGCGGCTTCGTCGGCAGCGCTGCCGGGTCCTTCATGTGAAACGGTGACATGCGAACTCACTTTCAACTATTGACGATGGTTCGTGATTGATTTGTAAATCAAATACTCACCAACAATCACTTAAAAGTGTGATGCAGGTCAACCATTCCTTTGAATGTGACGCATGCCACCGAGGGGGTGCGGTGCGGGTCGGATGAGCAAAAGGAGCGTGAGCGTGGCTGGCCCCAGCGCAATCAAGACCCACCAAGGCAGGCCTGGATCGGGGGCGCTGACCAGCTGGCTTTGAGCGACTTTCGCCTCGGCATCCTCCGTCTGTATCCGCTCGCCGCGGACCAACAGCCGGTGCGTGTTCACGTACCGCGGTGTGCACGTCAGGAGTGTCACGTAATCCTTGCCGGGCACCTGTCGCAACAGCTCAGATTCATTGGGAAGGACTGTCGCTATGTTGTCGACTTTGTATGTCAGCACCTCCCCCAGCACCGTCAGGGTGAAGGTGTCGCCCAGCTTCATCGAGGGCAGGTCATTGAACAGGGTCGAGTTGACGTATCCGGAGTGCGCACTCAGAACCGCGTGGTTTCCTGCACCACCCACGGGCAGTCCGGAACCGTAAAAGTGCCCGACCCCGCGCGTCAGAGTTTCTTCATCGGTTCCGTGGTAGACGGGCAGGTCAAGGCCCAACCCGGGAACCACCAGTCGCGCCATGGGTGCTGCGGGATCGTCGGGATTTATCGCGAGCTGTTGCTGGTACTGTTCGCGGCCCTCTTCCATGTTGACCGCTTCACCGCGTTCATTGATGACGTATGGGTCGCGGAGCGGTCCGCTGGGCAGGTGGGAATTGTATTCATGTGCAGCAGCAAGCAGCCGCTGGCGGGCTTGCGGGTCGATCTCGGAGTTTTGCTGCTCATACTTGACAACCGCGTCGGCCTGGATGGAATCGGCTATCCATGGAGCCGCCAGCGGGTAGGAAAAGACAATTCCCCCGGCCAGGGCCCCCAGCACCAGAAGGGCATTAAACCCGCGTAAGGCCGCGGAACTGCGGCGGCGCGGGCTCGGCGTTTGCTCCGGTTCCGGCTCCCAAACGGAGTCTGGTCCCGGGCCTGGTTGAAGAAAAATACTCATTGATGTGCCATCTTGTACTAGTGCATTCGAGTGCTGCTGGAACGGCTTTGCACGGCAGAAACAGCTGTGCGGTGGGCGGCGCACGGATGCGTCGCCCACCGCCAGGATGGTGCTTGCCTTATGCCATGGCTCCACGCTTGCGTGAGCGGACAACCAGCAGCGCAATGCCGCCGAGGATCAGGGCTCCGGCAAGGAAGAAGATGCCGGTTGCAATGGTTCCACCGGTAAGCGGCAGTTCGGTCTTTTCAACGTTGGGCACGTTCAGGTCGCCAAACGGCAGGACTGTCGGCGCTGCGCTGTTGTACGCCACCGTGATCGGCCCAAACGGAGCCGTCGAGAGCACGTAGCCCTGGGGCGCCTTTGTCTCCAGCAGCCAGTAGTTCTGGAAGGTTGCCGGATCAGTCAGCTCCACGCCGTCCTGCCAGTTGGAGGCGCGCAGGCCGAAGATCGAAACTTCACCGTTGGTGCCCGTCGTGAACGTCTCGACCAGGGCGCCGGCGCCGTTTTCCTGCGCCTTCAGCGGGAGGGCGGCGTTCCCCGTTGGATCAGCGGCGTATGCCTGTGCGTCGGCTTCACTCTTGAAGACCTTGAATTCAGCATCTGCAAGGAACTTCGCGTCGTCGGATGCATCAACCTTCAGGACGTTGATCGCACCGAACTTGGACTCCACCGGCGGAGTCACAACGCCCGGACCCGAAATCGGGTAGCCCGAGTTCGGGAAGATGATGCCCTCGTTCTCGATGATGCCGTTTGCCGGCAGGGACACAACCTTAGTGGTGATCGTCAGTGCAATGTTCTGGGTGCCGCCTGCCACAGCATTGAGCTTGGCCAGGCCGGCCGCAGTGAGCTCCACGGTGAGGACGTTGCCGCCCGCCGCGTCGTAGCTGAACGTGTAGTCGGCAGTCACAAGTGCGGTTCCACCAATGGCTACCTCAATGTTGTCTGCGACGCTCGCCGGGATCTCGAGGTTGGCAACCAGTTCGTCCTTGAAGGCGTAGGCATCTGTTGCCTGCGAGGGGACTTGGGCCGAGATGGTCCAGTCGATCAGGTCGCCGACCTGGTAGGTCGAGTTCGGGCCGTCATCGACGGTCTTCGTGGGTTCGGTCTGGTGGTTTTTGGGGTAAACGTGGACGTCATACACCCAGTTGTCCAGGTTGTCCGGATCCGTGATCGGGATGGTCACGACGAAGGGTGACGCGCCGGAGATGCCGCTGTCGACCTGGG
Organism: Arthrobacter stackebrandtii; assembly: GCF_017876675.1. NCBI lineage: Bacteria > Bacillati > Actinomycetota > Actinomycetes > Micrococcales > Micrococcaceae > Arthrobacter > Arthrobacter stackebrandtii. Next base: position 1,836,762 of record NZ_JAGIOI010000001.1, on the reverse strand, counting down.
CAGGCGTCAGCCGCTCGGTGACGAGGTAGGCGCCAATGTCCAGGTTGCCAAACGTGTAGCTGCCATCGGGGGCTGTCGTGGTCCCCGAGACGGCAGTGCCGAGGTCCCCGGCCGGGATGGTGCTTGGGTCCTGCGCAAACGCGCCTGCTGCCGTCCAACCTGCGGTCGTGAGCAGGTCAACATTGCCGATGGACTGTAGGTCAAAGTTGATGCCCGCCAGCGGGCCTCCCGGGGCGGCGGGGTCTTCCAGCCCATTGCCCGGGGTCAGGACTCCCGCCGGGTTGACCCGCTTGTGGATGGTGAGACTGCCGGTCGCACCTGGGTCAATCGTCGGGGCGGCGGCCGCCGGGCTGGCGAAGCCAATGGCCGTGAGAGCGGCGATGGCGGTGATCGCGAGCGTATTCCGCCAGCGACGCGTGAATGAGGAATTCACAGGTAGTTCTCCTGTTCCGTGTGTCGATCGTGCAGTTTTGAAGGGTGTGAATGCCGCGGGTTTGCGGCGGTCATGCGTCATCGCGGCGTCGCCTGATGAGTACAACGGCGATGGTCCCGGTTAGGGCGACCATCAAGACCCCAGCGGCATAGAACAACCATGGGGGAACCAACCCGCCAGTTTCTGGCAGGGCAAGAATCGGAACGTCCTGCACCACGATGGTGGGGACGGTGGTGTTGTCGGCGGGTATGTGCTGGCACAGCCCTGTGGACGCCGCCACGGCACACGCCTCAATCGAACCCGTATTTCCTCCGGCCAGTGTCACGGTGCCGTCGGCGGCCACGGTAAATGCCACGGGTCCGGGCAGTAGATTGAAGCCGTCCAGCGCCTTGGTCTCCGCCAGCCAGTAGCTGCCGGGTGCCAACTGGGCCTGGAACAGGCCTGTGCCAATTTCCGGCGACTTGGGCTCCGGGCCAAACTCCACCACCGGCGTCGCGGCAGGTGCACCGTTGTCGTCCGGGTAGATGGCCCACTCGGACCCTTCGAACGGGATCGTGGCGCCGGTGGAATCTTCGCCGACCTTCAGCACCTGAAGGAGGCTGGGCGTGTGGTGAATGGTGGAACAGTTGGCCAGGTAGTCGGCCTCGCTGTCTGCCGCACATTGCACCGGCGGGTTGTCCGCAAGCACGCCAAGCACGTAGTTGCGGAATGACACGTTCGATGCAGCGGGATCCTTGACCGTCACCTTGTAGGTTATGGGCGTTGTTGTTGCGGCAGGCAGGTTGAGCCCGGCGACTGTGAGCGTTTGGTTGTTCGCCGGCACCGGCTCCGTGACGGTCACCCCGGCCGCCGGTGCAGCGCCGTTGATGAGCACGGAACCGGCCTCGAATTCTGCGTATTGCAGCACCTCTGCGAGGTTGTCGACCACTGAAACACCCGCAACGGTTCCGATGGGCTCAGGGTCGAGGGCTTCAACCGAGACCGTGTATTCGATCGTTTCCCCCGCTCCCACCAGGCTGCCTGATGCCGGCTCAGCGGCCTTGCCAAGCGTCCACTGCGGGATGTGCGGGAGGACCGTGATCAGGGCGTCGTCTTTGTTGTTGCTGAAGTCGTCTTCCTGGGGGCCGCCCACACGGCTCGTGGCCACGACTGCGGTGTTCGGGTAGCTGCCTTCGCCTGTCGACGCGCCGACAGTGCCTGTGAACACGACGTTGATGTTTGCCGTTGGGTCGTGGGTCCGCGAGGCCGCAGCCCAGCGCAGGGGCGCTGCATCCGTGAGCGCTCCGGTTCCGGAAAGCGTTGTGCCGTATGCATCGCACTTCACGGTTGCCGTGTTCCATGTCGTGCACACCTTCGCATCACCCGTGGCCGTTGCGGTCCACGCCACGTTGGCCAGGTCGTCGAACGGCACCTGGTCGAGGCCGTCCACCAGGCTGGCGGGGTATTCGTCGTCAAGGTCGGAGATCCCGTTGTTCCAGGCATCAATCTTGTAGGCGACCTTCTCGCCGGCATTCACCTGGGTCTCGTCGGCCCACGCGCCGTCGTCAATTGAGCTGCCCGCACCTGTTGCCTGCACGGTCTTGTCGACCGCGAGGTCCACGACACTCGTCACGCGCACGTTGCGGATCTGGTGGTAGTTGACGGCCCAGCCGGTCGAGGCCGAGAAGCCAAGTTTGAACTCTGTCGGCAGCTCGGCCTGATAGCTGCTGGATGCGACGTCGTATGAGAACTGCTCGTTGAAGGCATAGGGCTGGCCGTGGTGCCACGTGCCGCCGCCGCTGATGCAGCTGTCGCTGGAACCGTTGGCGCCGACTCCCGTGATTTCCACACCGGCCGGGGTGTAGCACTTGTCATCCGAGACATTCAACTTGTCGGTCCAGTACACCTTTACGGAACGTGACCCGTCGGCTTTCGGCGTGAGGGTGATCCGCACGCGGCGGTACTTGGTCGAGTCCATCTGAGCGTTGTCAATGACGGCGCCCTGGCGCGCAGCGGCGTTGTCGTTGATGAGGCCGGGGTTGGTCGGGTTCGGTGCGCTTGACAGGTTGTTTGTTCCGGCCAGCCATCGATAACCGCCAACCGTGCGCTTCAGCGGCGTGTAGCTGGGCGCTTTGCCCAGGGCCGCGTCCCCGTTGATGCCGACAAAGTTGGCACCGGCGGTTACATTCTTGCGCGTGTACCAGAGGTCGAACGGGGCTGCCGCGGCCGGCACCGTGAGCATCACGTATCCTTTCGGGTCGCCGAGGCCCGCCGGCAACTGCGCAGCCGTGGCCTGGGTAATTGCGCTCTGGGGAAGGTTCACCCACGTGCCGCTTTGCTTGTCGTTGTAGCCGGCCTTGTAGTCGGCGGCAGTGTCATTGCCGTCCCATTTCGGCTGGAAGACGGTGACGTTGCCGGGCTGCGTCACGAGGGCATCATTGGTGGCAACAAGGCCAAAGGCCTGGTTCATGCCGCCCGTTGCAGCGGGGTCGCACGCAGGTGGGTCGGTGTAGCGCACGCCCGAGCCGCGCAGGCCGATGGACTGGGGGATGCGGGCAGATGTGACTCCGCCGCCGAGGTCTGCAAACGCTGCAGGGTTGCTCTGCGCCACGCTCCATGGCCGTGTCGCGCGGTTGTACTGGGTGGTGGCGTTGGTGTTCTCGGCTTTCTGGTAGTTGCCGTACACGTCGAAGCCGACGCCGATGTAGCCGCCTGCCACGCCCTGCGCAGCGGGGCAGAGATTGTCGCCGTTGTATGACACGGCCGAGTATCCGAGGCCTGCACCGTAACCTCCGGCCTCGCCGACAGACGTGTCGATGCCGCTGTTGCCGTAGTTGTTGCCGTTGGCGTCTGCCAGGTAGACGGCCAGGCCGTCACCGCCGCCCTGGATGGCCGGAGAGCCTCCGATGCGGCCGTCGTTGGTGCGGTACAGACGCTGGTCGTATTCGAGCACCACGCCCAAGTCGGATTTAAAGGGTGTGTTGTTCAGGGCTGTGCCGGCCTGCGCACCGCCGTTGTTGTTGGCACTGTTTGCGTTGGTGTTGTCCGTCGTCAACGTCATCCACTTGCCGTCGCGGTCCGGGCTTTTGTTCGCCAGGCACCTCGGCCACTGGTTGGCGCCGGTGCTAAACCCACAGTTGTTCGTGTTGATGCTGTGGTTGACGTTGTTGTTCTCAGATATCGTGCTCAGTTGCGGAAGCCATGCACCCGCCTGATTTCCGCTGACGTCAGAGACGTTGCCGTCACCGGACAGCGACCATCCGGTCAGCGGCGCCTCGCCTTGCAGCGGCTCGTCGATGTAGACCGAGTTTCCGCTGGCGGCCTTCGCCGCGGGTTCCTGCCCGGCAATGCCCGGCGCAACGACCAGGGTTCCTGCGAGCATGAGGGCGCCCACGCCCGCAAACCACTGATGGAGCACACGTGAACGTTGCTGCTTCCGGAAGCTGGGCGTGCGGACAGGCTGGTGCCGTGGCATTTGTTCCCCCAATAGATTTTCGGCGTCGTTGTTCTTCGGCGCGCCGTCCGACAGAATTAGTAATCAGGCTAACAACGCCATCCAATTTTTGCAAGCGTTTCCACAAAATACTTGGAAACGCTTCCATTTATGACATCGCCGCGACAAGGCGATGCCCGGGCAGGGGATTCCCTGCCCGGGCATCGCGGGCCGTGCGTGGCCCGGGCAACTCAGCTGGCTGCCAGTCCTGTCATTTCAAACAGGCCGACGGACATCTGTTGCTTTTGCTCGGCCTCGGACACCAAGTTGAGTGCCGTCGCCGAGATGGAGTACTCCGGCAGCAGCACCGTCAGGGCGAGCGCCTCGCTGCTGGGGGCGATTGCATAGACAATGCCGCCAGCGTCCGAAATGCGCGGATCCTCAAGGACCGTGCCGCCTGAAGCAGCAACTGCCTCCGCGGCGGGAACGGGACTTGTTGCAGGCCACACTTCGACGCTGAAGACAGTCTCCTCATCGTCGGCTGCAGCCCAGTCGCAGAACACACTGGCATCGCTGACCGATTCCATCGTGGGTTCCATCCCATCCAGCAACGCCCCAAAGTGCTCACCGACTGCCTTGCAGTCGGTGATGCTCTCGAGCACGGCGGCACCTGCTGCAGAGGCATCAGGCACGTATTCCACAGCAGAGGGCGCTGCGTCCTGCGTCGCGGTGGGCGGCGGGCCGCCCACGGTACAGCCGGCAAGCGCAAGCGACATGACCGCCGCAGCCGTGGCGCCCCTTGCCCAGAGGCCCATCTTGTTGGTTCGCATTTCGTCTGCAGTCCTCACTTCAGGAAGGGGCTTCCATTGCCAACCTTGCCCGGGGCAGGGTTGCCTGGCAGGGACAGCACATACGCACGCATGTTGCCCTTGCCGGAGAGCGGAATGGTCAGCGATCCGTTGGAGACCGTCTTGCTGTCACCGGTTACCGCATCCACGTAGGTGCCGTTGGGGATGCCGGAGAACGACGCCCCTTCAGAAACCGCAACCAGCACAAAGCTGTCCACGGAGCCTTCCGTGAAACGGCGCTTGAACGCCATGTTTCCGCTGACGCCGTCCGTTGAATACTGGCCCTTCTGAAGGGCTGGGACGGCACGACGGACTTGGTTCAGTGTCTGGAGGTGCTTTACCAGCGGTTTCTGCAGCGTCTCAGCCACTGCACCGCTGGCAGAGGTGACAGTGCCGAAATCTCCGGCCGTCACGGTTCCCGCCAGGTGGTCGCCGAAGTAGGCACGGCCGGTGGTCGCCAGCGGACACGTGGGCCCGCAGTCGATCGGCTTGCCCGCCTGGAACTCGATCTCTGAACCGTAGAACAGCACAGGCACTCCCCGGAAGGACCACATGAGGCTCAGGTTTTCCGCCCAGGCATCCGTGCCGCCGTCGAACCTCACTTGCGACTTTCCCGGACCATAATCATGGCTGTCCACATACACGGCGTTGTAGGTGGCATCGTTCGTTGCGTCGTCGGAGTCCATGCCCGAATGGAAGGCATTGGAGGCGTTGTCGAAGTTCATGTGCATCCGCATGTCGATGATGCTCATGCCGGACGACGCCGAATGGTCGGGTTTGTGGTAATTGTTGCCGTCCAGCTTGTGGTTGGCGCTTGTCGGCTGGCCGGCAGGTCCCATGAGGTTCTCATACTGGAACTGCTCGGCCGCCGCCACAACGTCGTCAATGCTGTAGGAGCGGCGCTCCTTCCAGGTGTAGAACGGGGCCGAATGGTTTACGGATCCGCGGTTCCACTTGTCATGGACAAACTGGGCGACCTCGCCAAAGACGTAGAAGTCCTTGCCCTTGTCACCATGCGTTGCCACTGCGTGCTCCTGCAGCGCCGGCAGGAAGTGCCGGTTCCACATGACGCGCGGAATGTGCACCGCCGTGTCGACACGGAAACCGTCCACACCCATGTCGATGTACTTGTTGTACGTGTCGATCAGGTAGTCCTGCACCTTGGCGCTTTCGGTGTTCAGGTCAGCCAGGTCCTCATGGATCCAGCAGTCCTGTGCGTCCTTGCCTTCCCAGTTGCCAATCCAGCACTGGTGGAAGGTGTCGGCCGGGAACATGCCCGAGGTGGCGTTGGGCCACTGGCAGTTGTACACCTTGTAGCCTTCAGCCGAGAAGCCGCTCTGCACGCCCCAGTTCTTGCATTTTTGGTCTGCGGGCTGGGTTGTGGACCACAAGTCCCCGTTGTAGGTGCTGCCGTCGGCGTCGGTTTCGGCGGGGTTGTAGGCCTTGCCTTCCACCGGCTCGTCGTAGTACCAGTCCCACTGTGCATCACGTGTGCCGAAGACGGTGGGGACAAAGAGGTTCTTTTCACCCCACCGCGAGGTGTGGTTGTAGACCACGTCCTGGTAGATCTTGATGCCCTTGGCGTGGGCAGCATCGATCAGTTCCTGGTAAGTGGCACCCTCTGATTCCAGGCGCGGATCAATGCGCTGGAAGTCCCAGCCGTGGTAACCATGGAAGTCATAGTCGCTGCGGTTGGTGACCACCGGGGTGATCCAGATGGCAGAGAAGCCGATTCCCTTGATGTAGTCGAGCTTGTCGATGACACCTTGGAAGTCCCCACGGTACATCGGGTCGTTGTTGGCGGCATTGCCCGACTTAACATGCTGGCTTCCGCCCATGTTGTTCGAGCTGTCGCCGTCATTCCAGCGCGCTGTCATCATGAAGTAAATCGAGTCTTCACGGGGGTCCCCGCCCAAAGGTGAACCCTGGGTTGCCCCGGCCACCGAGCCGCCAGGCTCCGTTCCGGGACCCGGCGTCGGGTCAACGGTGGGTGTGGGGATCGGCGTCGGGTCAACTGTCGGTTCCGGGGTGGGATCCACTGTCGGTTCCGGGGTCGGGTCGACGGTGGGTTCCGGGGTGGGATCCACCGTTGGTTCCACCGTCGGATCGATGGTCGGTGTCTCGGTGGGCTCGGTGGTGGGCTCCACCTCTGTGTCGGTGGCCGCAAAAACCGCGGCCGAGTAGGGCGAAGCCCCCGCAGTCGTCTCCGCGCGCACCTTGAACCAGTAGCGGGTTCCCGGTGCCAGGCCCGTCGCCGTGAACTGGGTGCCCGAAGCGACCTTCACGAAGACAGGTTGGCCCTGGCTCTCAGCTGCATAGGTGACGGTGTACGAGGTGGCGCCTGCAACGGCAGCCCACGACGCCTTGAGACTTGTCGTTCCCACGGGGGCAGCTGTCACCGATTTGGGTGTTGCCGGCAGGACGGATGATGTGCCGACGCTACCAACACTGGCGAATTTGGCCGTGAACGTATCCACGTCCTCCTTCTCAGCTGACGTTGACTCATCCGCGGTGTAGGGGTCCAGGGCATGGTCCAGCGTTGTCGGATCGTACGGCAGCGAGCCAATTGCGGATTCCCCGAAAGTGGAAACCAGCATGACGCCGACCCCATTGCCTTCCAGATAGCCGCGGTCGATGCCGAGCGAAGCCAACGGGATCTTCATCTCGTAGGTGGTGTCCTGGGCCTTGTCGTGGCCCTTCGTCAACAGATCCGTGAAGTTCGCTGCATCCTTCAAATCGGCCGGAACATATCCCTCATAGCCGTTCTTCTTGATGCCCATCACAGTTGATCCGACGAAACCATCTCCGTAGGCGAAGCTCACGCCAGCGTCCTTGAAAGCGCTCACGTTTTCCGGCTCATAGTCGAATTCGTCATCCGAGTTGAGCGAGAAGATCGACGGCTGGCCCACCTTGGGCTTGCTTGAGAACATCAGCAGGTGGTCTGCCTCGTTGTTCGCAAAGGAGTAGCGCATGCCCCAGACGCCCTTTTCGTCCGCCGTGACCATGCCATTGCTGCCGCGGTTGTTCACGTCCAGAGCAATGGCCTGGGGGATGTCTCCCTGGTAAGGCTTGCCGTTATCGCTGATGGGGTACCCCTGGGCCGGGTCCACCACGTCCGTGACGTTGGTGAATTGCCACATCAGGTAGAGGTTATCGTCATCCCAGGAGCCGTAGAGCGCATAGGGATCGTAGACAGGGCCTTCATGCGATCCGCGGAAGATGCGCGGATCGTCGTTTGCCACGCCTTGGGCGATGATCATGTCCGCGGTCCACTCCGAGGCATCGCCGTCGACCGTGATGGCCTTCGACTTGCCAACCTGCGCCGAGGGGTTCGTCTTGTAGAGCCCGACCGAGTGGTCGGTTCCCACGCGATCGCCCGGTTCGCTGGTCGGAGGTGCTGTGGGTTCAACGGTGGCAGTTGCCGTGGGTTCAACGGTCGGCTCAATTTCGGCCTCCGTGGTGGCGAAGGCTGCCGGCGAGTAGGCCGAGGCCCCCGCTGCGTTTTCCGCACGCACCTTGAACCAGTAGCGCTTGCCCGGGAGCAGGCCCGGCGCCGTGAGCTCAGTTCCCGATGAGACCTTGACGAACAGGGGCTCGCCCTGCCCGTCCAGCCCGTATGAGATGGAGTAGCTGGTGGCGTCGGGGACGGCAGTCCACGTTGCCTGGATGCTGGTGCTGCCCAGCGGCTTGACCGCGACGGCCGTTGGCATGGCCGGAATGGCCGGCTCAGGCACAATCACGCCACAGGGGTCGGCGGTTGTGACCTTTCCTGCGGACACCGCGGCAACATCGGTCGTGAACGTGTAGTTCTTGCCTCCGTTGTTATCCCATGCCCCTGCGCCGTTGTTGAATGCCACTGTCACGTTTGCAGCAGTTCCGCTGTCTATTGTCAGGCGGTACCAGCCGTTACCCGAGACGCAGCTGGACACGGCCGCCATGGCAATGCCCGGAGCAGCGGTCCAGGCACCCGCACCAACCTGGTAGTGCGCGTTGGCTGTCGACCAGCCGGGGCCCGTCTTGTAGAAAAGGTCCAGCTTCCCCGCCAGCGGCTTGGGTGCCACCGGTTTCTGGGGCGCTCCTGCGTTGACGGAACCGCCCGACACCGACCATGCCGGGCCTGTCGGGATGGCGTAGTTGTTGCCGCCGTTGTTGTCCCAGGCACCTGCACCATTGTTGAATGCAGCGGTGGTGGCAGTGCCGGCAGGAGCCTCGATGGAAGCCTTGAACCAACCCGGGATGCCCTCCACCGGCGTCATTTCGACGCCCGGTGCCGTGGTCCAGGCGGCCGTGCCAACACGGTAGTGCAGGTAGGCTTTCGTCCAGCCGGCGGGTGCCTGGTAGTACACCGAGGAGCCCGTCACGACCGGCTTGTCGGGGGTTCCGGCCACGACCTTGCCCTCCGACACGGACCATTCCGGACCTGCCGGGATGGCATAGTTCTTGTCGCCGTTGTTGTCCCATGTTCCCCCGCCATTGTTGAAGGCGGCGGTCAGCGCAGCGCCGTCCGCCGCATCAACCGTTGCCGAGAACCATCCGGCAAGTCCGGCCACCGGCGCCATCTCCGTGCCGGGTGCCGTCGTCCATGCGCCGGTGCCGGAGCGGTAGTGCATATACGCCTTGGACCATCCGGACGGTGCCTTGTAGTACACCGATGTGCCGGTCACGACCGGTGCTTCCGGAGTGGTGACGGTGGCTGGTGCAGAGGCTGCACTTGACTTGCCGGAAGCGTCCCTGGCCGTCACCGTGTACGTGTATGCGGTGGCTGCCGAGAAGGTCTTGTCTGTCAGAGTCGTGCCCGTGACGGTCTTGGTGACCGCCCCGCCGCTTCCGCCTGTGCGGACCACGTCGTAGCCGGATACGCCACAGTCGTCGCTTGACGCCTGCCACGAAACCGCAAGCGAACCGCCGTCGACCTTGGCGCTGACGGCCGCAGGGGTGCTGGGTGCACTGACGTCGACGCAGCTTTCAACCTTTGCACCCGCATGCAGGGCAAGGGCGGTCTTGGCAGACACTGTGGCCGTGAACTTGCCCCCGGCAACGGTGACTGTGTCGCCGCTCCAGGTGCCGCCGGTGCGCTTGGCGGTGATCACGTTGTAGTACTTGCCGTCGGGCAGGCTGGTGGTGAATTCGCGCTGGACCTGGCCGCTGCCGTTGTTGAGGGCGATGAAGCCCCTGTCGCCCCGGCTGAACGACATGGCAGAGCCGTCCGCGCTGGACCACTTGTTGGCGACTGCCGTGCCGTACGTTGCCACGCGGAATCCAACCATGTTCTGGATGTCGTTCTGCGCGTGCTTGAACGTCCAGCCGTTCTGGCCCGGTGCCGGGTCAATGACACGGCCCTGGCCGTCAAGGGCGGGGCCTGCGTCCTTGTCAGAGAAGGCATATCCGGAGTGGACGGACGGGGATCCGTATGGCCAGGCCAGGGTAAACGCCTGGGCCAGGTCGTAGGATTTTCCGTCCTTGTAGGACAGGGTTTCGTTGTTGCGTTCGGTGTCGTGGTTGTCCACGAATACTGCCGCATCGTCCTGCTTGAGGAACCCGTCCCAGCTGCCGCCAATACCGGCACCCGAGATCAGCCAGTCGATGCGGGATCCGCCGAAGGCCTCCTTGAGCTTGCGGGCAAAGCCGAACTCGTGGACGTCGCCGATGGAGATGTACTCCTCAGGCTGGACCGGTTCGTTGGCACGGATGACTTCCTGCACCACGTAGAGCGAGTCCTTTTTGCGCACGCGATTCCAGATTCCTGCCATGTCCTGTGCAGCAATGTGCTTGACGGCGTCAATGCGGAAACCGGCAACTCCCATGTCGACGAAGCGGTTCAGGTAGTTGGCGATGGTCTGCTGCACGTGGTCGGAGGATGTATCCAGGTCCGAGAGGTTGACCAGGTTGCAGTTCTGGACGTCATAGCGGTCCTGGTAGTTGGTGATGTCCTTGCGGCAGTTGTGGAAGTCGCTGCTGCTGTAAATTCCGGGGTAGTCGTAGTGTTGGAATGGTGTCCCTGCCCAGCCTGTACCGCCTTCTGACTTGCCGGACATGTGGTTGATCACTGCATCGACGATGACGCCGACGCCGGCGGCCTTGCACCGCTGGACCATTGAGGTGAATTCAGCCTCGGTGCCCATCCTGGTCTCAAGTTTGTACGAGACCGGCTGGTAGTAAGTCCACCACTGGCTGCCTTTCACATGTTCCTGGGGCGGGGAGGTCTGGACGTAGCCATACCCCGCCGGACCCAGCGTTGATTCACATTCCTTGGCGATCTGGTTCCAGGTGTATGAAAAAAGCACTGCGATCGTGTCCTTGGGACCGGCCGCAGCTGCTTGGGCTGGAGAGGCGCCGCCTGTGGCGACCAACCCCGTAACCAGGAGGGATGCGGCCGCAAGGACCGCCAATAATCGGCGCAGGCTCCGCTGCGCCTCCATAGTCACACTTCCGTGCATGCTGTGCTCCTTTGCATCAAAAAGCGCGCTGCTCTTGCACCGCGCCTCTTGTCACTCAACACAAGCCACCAATTTAATGCAAGCGTTTCCAACAAATTACTGCAAACGCTTCCAATGTGACGTGAGACTCATTTTGAACCTGTTCGGAGCTCATTGGGTCAGGTTCTTGGCACAGTTCACCAGGGAATCCGCAAAGAAAGATCCTGCCGTCCAATGGCATGCCTGCTGCCCCGGCGACGGACGGATCGAGGGGCGGGCCAGGCGCCTTGCGGCTCGGCAGCACTAAGGTGCGGAGGGACTCTCGGCTGGCTGCGCGGCCGGCGAATCGGAACCTGATTCCAAGGTGGTCCCGGCGGCATCGGTCTGCGCCGGCGCCGAACTTGTGGGATCGGCAGCGGCGGGATCCGCATCACCTGTCAGTGTCGGTGTGGGTGTCGCTGTTGGCGTGGGACTCGGAGTTGCCGACGGGATCGGGCTTGGTGATGGCGACGCCGTGGTTGGCGGTGCGCTGGCGGCTGGAGTCGTAGGCGGCGGAGGCGCCACCGTTGTCGCCGGCGGCGCAGCGGTCGGGGTTGGCGCAGTCGTTGTTGGTGCTGTTGTCGGGGTGGCGGTGGGCTGCGTGCTGGGCGGCGTTGTGGTCCCCGGAGTGGTTGCTGGCGGCGTGGTCGGTGCGGTGGTCCCCGGAGTCGTGGTCGGTTTGGTTGTCGGCGGCGTGGTTCCGGGAACCGTCGGCTTTGCGGTCGGCTTGGGTGTCGGCTTCGCGCTTGGCTTCGCCGTGGGCGTGCCCGTTGCCTTCCCGGTTTCCTTCATCGTGGCACTGGCAGATGCACTGGCACTTGGTTTCGCCGAAGCGCCGGGCTTGGCCGATGCGCTTGCCGTTGCCTTCGCCGCCGCCTCGGCCCTGGCCAGTTCGTCGGAGGAGGCAAAGGCGGGAAGGGTGAAGTACGTGGACGAGCTGCTGACATCGGAAGGGGCGTGCAGGATGGTGCCCACCGAGGGATTGAGGGCGCTGATCATCTTGCCGTTGCCAATGTAGATGCCGATGTGCGACCAGTGGTTGGGACCGTCGGGGTTCTGCGCCACGAGGTCGCCGGGCTGCGGGTTGTTCGTCTCCACCATGGGAGCCCACTGCTCGGTGCGAGGCAGCGAAATGCCGGCCCGGGCATAGGCCCATTGTACAAATCCAGAGCAGTCCCAGCCGTGGTCAAAACTGGTCCCGCCCCAGACATAAGAGTGCCCCAGGCCCAGGTAGGCGGCCGCCATGATCTCGCGGCGGACCTGCGACATTTCCGCCGCGCTGATCTCGGGAAGCTTGGAACGCATGGCATAGACGCCCTGAGCCAGGTGGGGGGTGCTCGCATTGGGGTCTGTTAGGTCAAAGAGCGGCTTGGGAGTGGGGCGGCGGGCTTCAAGCAGCATGTCTGCAAAGGAAAGTTTCACGCCATATCCCGGAGCCATGACGGGGTCGAAGCCGATCGCGGCCACCTCGTCAAAATTATTGGCCATGCGCGTGAGACTGCTGCGGCTCAGGGACGCGGCAGCATCCGCCGTGGAGGTTTCCGAATAACCTGCCGCAATAAGGCCGCCGGATGCCAGCACCGTGCAGATGACTGCCATGCTCAACGGGTACCGGTGTGCGCCACCTTGCCTTGTCCCCACAGATGGCCCTCCAGCTTCTTTGCACGCGGTAAGACGAGCCTAGCTGTTCCTGACGCCTCTGGCGATGCTTCTGCGCGAAAATCTTTCACGGCATGTCATCCATAACATCGCTCAGTTCCGGCTGCTGCTACCCCGCGCTGCGGATGATCCGCCGGGAAACCGCCACGGAGATGGCCGCCGTCCTGTTGTCCACGCCCAGCTTGTCGTAAATGTGCACCAGGTGAGTCTTGACGGTGGCTTCGGAAATAAACAGCTCCTTGGCAATGGCCTTGTTGCTCATGCCCGTGGACAGCAACTCCAGCAGCTCCACCTCCCGGGCAGAGAGCACCGGTGCGGGATTCCGGATCCGTCCCATGAGCCGCGCCGCGACCTCGGGTGCCAGCGCTGTCTGCCCCGCCGCGGCCGACTGCACCGCGCTGCGGATCTGTTCCGGCGGCGCATCCTTCAACATGTAGCCGCTGGCCCCGGCCTCCACAGCAGCCAAAATATCGGCGTCGGTGTCGTAGGTGGTCAAGATCAGCACCGGCGGCGCGTCTGGCAGCTCCTTCAACGCCTTGGTGGCGCTGACCCCGTCCATGCCCTCACCCATTTGCAGGTCCATGAGCACCACGTCCACGGGCTCGCCCAGCACGGCCAGCCGTTGCACCTCCTTGACGGCGGCGGCCCCCTCCGGCGCCTCCGCCACCACCGTGAAGCCCTCAAACTCGGTCAGCATGGCCCGCAGCCCGGCACGCACCACGGGGTGGTCATCCACCAGCAGGATCCTAATTTCACCCATCAACATTCCCTGTCCCTGCACTCACGCCAGCTTCCAGCGGCAGCCGGATGGCCACCACCGTCCCTTCATCCGGGGCCGACTCAATGGTCAGCGTCCCGCCCTGCGCAACCACCCTCTCACGCAGCGACCGCAGCCCAAAGCCGCTCCCATCCGCCCGCCCGGCCACAGTGTCGGCGAGCCTTTCCGGCTCAAAGCCGCGTCCGTCGTCGAACACGTCAAGTGTCACCTCGCTGCCCAGAAACGCCAGGCTGACGACGGCGGAGTCCGCCTTGGCGTGCAGCCAGACATTGGCGAGGCTCGCCTGGGCGGCGCGCAGCAGCGTCACCTTGTAGGGCTGCGGCAGGTCAATGGGTTCGCCGTCGAGCCGGAAGCTGCACCGAAGCTTTCCGCCACGCGCGGCCGCCTCCCGCTGGGTCTTGGCGCACAACCTGGACAGGCTCTCCACAAGTGATGCCTCCGACAATGCCGGGGAGGAGAGCCCGCGCACAAAATTCCGGGCCTCGGCCAGGTTCTCCGCCGCCGTCGCCTCCACCATGGCCAGGCTTTCCTCCGTGGATTCCAGGTCGCCCGAGGCCAGTGAACGCCGTGCCGCACGGGAGACCAGAATGATGGAGGAGAAGCCCTGGGCCAGGGTGTCGTGGATTTCCCGGGCCAGCCGGGCACGTTCGGCCAGGACGCCGGATTCGTGCTGGGTGGCGGCCAGCTCGGCACGGGTGCGGCGGAGCTCGTCGGCGGCTTGGCGCTGGTTTTCCCCCTCCTGGTACAGGAGCCGGTACGCCTTGGACGTTGCCACCGAAAACCCCATGCCGAAAACCGGCCCCACAATGACTGCGATGGGCGGGTACGCGGCGCCCGACGCGCGCCACTGGGCAAACACCACGCCGGCCGTCATGAGCAGCACCATGGTGATGCCCGCCCAGCGCGGCAGCAGGTGCAGGTGCAGGAAGAAGAGGGGGAAGACCAGCCAGGAGAACTCCACCGTGCCAAACATCAGCACTGCCCACATCACAGTGATGAGCGCCAGCCACACGACGGCGTAGCGGCGCGGGTTGCGCTTCAGGGCCCCCGCGGAGAAGCGTTTCTCGGCAACCGTCCCCACAAGGTAGGTTGCGGCCAGCAGCAGCGACAACGCGAGGTAGAAGTATCGGCCGGCACCGCCGTCGGGCTCCAGGATCAGCCGCACCATGCCAACGCCCAGCAGCACGGCAAAGCCAACATGCAGGCTCACGCGCAGGAAGCGCAGGATCGTGCCACTGGTCACGGGCGGTGCATCCACGGCAGACATGGCACAAGCCTATCCCCACGCCCTCCCACATATTCCTCAAACGCCATCAACCAAAAGGTTGATGGCAGGATCAACCTCCTGCCGCCAGCAGATCATCCAAGGCCGCGATGGAACGGCTGCAGTTCCACGGGAAGGTTGAAGTACTTGCAAATCATCCCGGACAAATCCTCGTGGTCCGGCACCAGAAAAGAGCTGTACATGTTCCTCGCGATCCGAGACATCCGCTTTGCCAAGGGGCGCTTTGCCCTGATGGGCGCCGTCGTGGCGCTGATCAGCCTGCTGCTGGTGCTGCTGTCCGGGCTCACAGCCGGGCTGGGCAACCAGTCCACCTCCGCCGTCGCCGACCTCGGCGAGGCGTCCGGAACCCCGGTCAGCCAGATGGTGTTTGGCGCGCCGGCCAAGAACGACCCCAAGATCTCGTTTACCGAAAGCCAGGTCACGGAGAAACAGGCCAACAGCTGGGCAGGCACGCCGGGCGTCTCCTCGGTGGTGCCGCTGGGCGTGAGCCAGAGCCGTTTCCAGGGCGCCGGCGACAGCCAGGGCATCGCCAACGTGGCGGTCTTTGGCGTCGGCACCCCCGCGGATGGCGGGACGGCCGCGGAAGCCGGGATCGCGCCGTCGGACATCAGCGATTCAACTGTGGTGATCGGCGAAAGCGTGGCCAAGGAACTCAACCTCAAGACCGGCGACGCCGTGACCATTGCTGGCACGGAGCTGGCGGTTGGCGGGATTGTGGTGGACGAGTGGTACTCGCACAGCTCGGTTGTCTGGACAACGCTCCCCACCTGGACCAAGATTGCGCACCTGAGCGACCCCGACCAGCTGGCCACCGTGCTTGCCGTGACCTATGACAAGGGCGCCACCGTGGACACCGACGCCGCCAATGCCGCGGCCGGAACCATCAGCACCACCCGCAGCGGATCCTTCGCCGGCCTGGGCGGCTACAAGAGTGAGAACGGCTCACTCATGATGATGCAGGCGTTCCTGTACGGCATCTCGGCCCTGGTGATCGTGGCGTTCCTGACCGTCTGGACCGTCCAGCGCACCCGGGACATCGCCGTGCTGAAGGCCATGGGCGCCTCCGGCAGCTACCTGCTGCGCGACGCCCTGACGCAGGCCGCCCTGGTGCTGTTGGCCGGCGCCGGGCTCGGCGGGCTCGTGGGCATCGCGGGCGGCATCTTCGCCGCCAAGGCCGCCCCGTTCCTGCTCACACCGGCCACCACGCTGCTGCCCATGGTGGGCATTGTGGCCCTGGGCCTGGCCGGCGCCGCACTGGCCGTCCGAAAGGTCACCCGCGTCGACGCCATGATCGCCCTCGGCGGCAACTGACCCGCTGCCGTGCCTGCCGAACACCCCACAATTTCTAAGGAACCTCCCATGACTGCATTGAATCTTGTCAACGTGACGCTGGAATACCCGGACGGCGAAGGCACCATGACCGCGCTGGATGCCGTAAACCTTGCCGTCCACCCCGGCCAGTTCGTGTCCCTGGTGGGCCCGTCGGGCTCGGGCAAGTCGAGCCTGCTCGCAGTGGCCGCCACCCTCATCAAGCCCACCAGCGGGCTCGTGGTGATCGACGGCGTCGACGCGACCGGCCTCAACGAGAAGGAGCTGGCCGCGCTGCGCCGCGACAAGGTGGGCATCATCTTCCAGCAGCCGAACCTGCTCGCCTCGCTAACCGCCGCCGAGCAGCTTGTCATCACGGACCACCTGCGCGGCAAGTCCCCCAAGTCTGCCGCCGCCCGGGCCATCGAACTGCTGGATTTGGTGGGCCTGGCCGACTGCGCCAAGAAGCGCCCGCACCAGCTCTCCGGCGGCCAGCGCCAGCGCGTCAACATTGCCCGCGCCCTCATGGCGCAGCCAAAGGTGCTGCTGGTTGACGAGCCCACCGCCGCTCTGGACCACGCCCGCAGCGACTCCATCGTCCGCCTGCTGCGAGAGGTCTGCGACGAATTCAATGTCGCCACCGTCATGGTCACCCACGACACCGAGTTCGTCCCGCTCACCGATGCCGTCGCCACCATGCGCGACGGCGTCCTGACGGCACCGGTTCCTGCCGACGCCGGCGTTGGCGCCCACTGACACCTGCGACGGCGGGTGCCCGGCCTGTGTGCCCGGCTCCGGTCCGGGCGGCTGCAGGCCCGGGGCCGGGCGCCGCTTCCGCGCCGGAGCTCCCGCCAGAAGCCGGGAATTCCCGGCCATGCAATAACATAAGGGAAACGGACCTTTAGACCAGTGCGATCGGAGCCACCCACACAATGAAACGTCTTGCAGCCCTTGCCGGCGGCCTTCTCCTTGCCTTGACCATCTCCTCCTGCGGTGCCACAACGGGCCCCGTCGGCACGTGGGGCGACGGCTACAACACCGACAAGCAGCCGTACCTCGAACTCGCATTGGCCGCAGACCAGGATGCCAGCTTCGAGCAGGCCGGTTTCATCAGCGGCAGCGACGGCTGCAACCGCCTCTCCGGTCAGTGGTTCTACGCACAGGGCGAACTGAAGTTCCAGAACTTGGGCGGCACGCTGATGCAGTGCGAGGGTGTTGACACCTGGCTCTCCAAGGCGGCCACCGCCAAGGTCGACGGCGACACGCTCACCGTCCACGACGCCACCGGCGCCGAGCTTGGCACCCTGGACCGCCGCAACTAGCCTGGTCGGCAGGCCCCACACCGGCACCACATTCTTTGCAACCGGCCCGCAGCCCGGGCTCGAGACTTGGCGATTGTTCGCCAGTTTTGGCCCCTGGCTGCGGGCCGGTTGTATTTTTTCACCACGCAGCAGTGCGGTTTGGGAGCCCAGCTTCGGGACCTGGGTCTAGGCACCCATTCCCAGGTCGGGGGCGGGCAGCCCGAATGAGTGCTTCAGCGCCGACCGTGCGGCCAGCCATCCGCCCATGCCGTGCACGGCCGGCCCCGGCGGCGTGGAGGCGGAACCCAGGTACAGTCCAGCGGCGGGTGTGCGCCACGGGTCGGCGGACACCACGGGCCGCTTCAACAGCTGGCCCAACGTCACTGCGCCGGAGCTGATGTCCCCGCCAATGTAATTGGCGTTGTATTCGCCCATGTCGCGGGCCGTCTGCCCCCGGCTGGCCAGGATGAGGTCGCGGAAACCCGGCGCGTGCCGCTCCACCGCGGCAATGATCTGTTCTGTGCAGTCCCGCGTGGAGCCGGCCGGCACGTGCGTGTAGGCCCAGAAGGTGTGGTGGCCGGCAGGTGCACGGCTGCCGTCGAGAACGGATGGCTGAACAGCCAGCACGTAGGGATTCTCGGGATGGCGGCCAGCCAGCACTTCCGATTCTGCGAAGGCGATGGCTGCCCGGGATCCGCCCAGGTGCACCGTGGGCGCCCGTCCCACGCCGGGCGCGATCCAGGGAACCGGGCCGGACAGGGCAAAGTCCACCTTGAACACGCCGGGCCCGTACCGGAAGGATTCCAGGCTGCGCATATAGCGCGGCGGCAGGATGTCCCCGGCCATGGCCGCCAGCGCCCTGGGCGTGACATCGGCAATAACTGCCCTGGCACCGGTGGCGGCTTTCAGTTCCGCTATGCTCCGCACCTTGTGGGAGACGGTGATTTCCCCGCCGTGCGCCACAAGGTCATCGGCCAGCGAATCAGCAATGGCCTGGCTGCCGCCCGCCGGGACAGGCCATCCGCCGGCATGGGCCAGGACACCCAGCAGCAGGCCGGCCCCGGACGTCGCGAGGGAGGGAAGCCGCCCGATCGCATGCGCCCCCACTCCCGTCAGCATGGCCGGGACCACGTCCGACTTAAACCCAACGTTCCATCCCGGAGTGCCCTGGGCCAGCACACGAAGCCCAAAGGCCGCCACGGCCAGCGGATCGGCGGGAAGCCGCAGCAGCTTGTCCTGGGTAAAATCAACGATCCCGTCAAGGCGCCTGAGCAGCGGCTCCATCAGGCGCCGCCAGGCGGGCCCGTCCGGCCCGAGTCCGGCCACCGTCCGGTCCAGGCTGCGGTGCGCAATGCCGGCGCGACCGCCGTCGAGCGGGTGGGCGTAGGAAACGTCCGGCACCAGCAGCTCGATGCGCCTGCCCAGTTCAAAGGCCTGGAAGAATGGCGACGCCAGCGCCATGGGGTGGACTGCCGCGCAGACGTCGTGCCGGTAACCGGGCAGTGTCAGTTCGGCTGTGCGGATGCCGCCGCCCACGGTCCCGGCCGCCTCAAACAGTTGCACTGAGAGGCCGGCGCGTGCCATCGTCACGGCTGCAGCCAGGCCGTTGGGCCCGGAGCCCACCACGGCGACGTCAGGCATGGGGGGCCCGCGCGGGGGCCGGGTCCAGGACGCCGCCCTGCGGGTCCTGGCCACCCCGGGCCACCACATCATGCTCAGGGGCGTATATGTCGCGGACGACCATCGCCGCCAGGGCACAGGTGGCCAGCATGGAGATCATGGCCGCCAGCAAGAAGTAGGGCATGTCGATCGCGTGTTGGTTGCCAAGGTTCCCCAGCCCCTTGCTTCGGAACAGCATCAGCGCGATGAAGTGTGCCACCACGGCGGCCTGCCACAACAGAACCGGGCGCCATTTGGGCAGGGCCAGCGCCGCGAGGGGAACCAGCCACATTGCATGCCACGGCTCGGTGTCCTTGCTGAGCACCACGTATCCGGCCACGGCCACGAACAACAGCTGTCCCACACGAGGGGGGTGCGGTGCATAGAACGCCAGAGCCATGATCCCGAGAACCAGCACCACCAGCAGCACAGCCGACAGTGCATTGACGGTGCCCACATGCATCTCGTCCAGGCCCAGCCGCTGGGCAACCAGGTTGTAGCCGCCGTAAATGGAGGATTCCGTTGGTTCGGCTGCCATCATTTGTTTCACGTGGTCTGCGAAGGCCGGCGGGTTGAACAGCATGACCGGCGCCAGCACCAGCAGCCAGGACACCAGGGCGGCCGCCAGAAGCTCCAGCATCTTGGTCAACGCGCCCGCACGGATTCCCAGGAACAGCAGTGCCAAGAGGATGACAACGGGATACGGCGCTGCCATGGCCGCAACGCCCAGGGCCGCTCCCGACGCCACGGCACGTCCCCGGGCGAAGAAATACAAGGCCAGGGCCACCGGTGCCACGGCCCAGAAGTCCCAGCTGACGTACGCGGTCAGGATGAGCACGGGGCTGGCGGCAATGATCGCCGCGTCCCAGCTCCTGCGCCCGGCGGTCCGTGCCGCAACAACCACCGTCAGGATCCACAGCAGGGCAATCAGCGCTGCGTTGACGTCGAAGAACGCCAGCTGGCGCACCGGTCCGCCGCCGGCTGCGGAGGTCAGCCACGCAGCCGCGCCAGCCACCCATCCGGCCAGGACCGGACCGTCGAAAGGGGACCCCTGGCTGAAGAACGGCACCAGCTTCTCCAGCTGGCCGTCCAGGAAGGCGTTGGGAAACACGGAATAGCAAACCGTGGAGTACTGGTCGGGCGTGGCCCATCCGGAGGTTCGGCAGTGGCCCTTCAGGACAACCGCCAGCAGCGCGGCCGCGGCCGTCACGAGCACCAGCACCCGCTCCACCGTGAAGAATCCGGGCTTGACGACACCGGGTGCAGTGCGCCTGCCCAGCGGTCCGCCCACCGGCTCGGTCATGGCAGACAGCAGGGGGTCGCTGCGTGACGGCACGATCAGTGGCTGCGGCGTGGACGACCCCGAAGGCGGTGTTTCCTGCATGGACACGAGCCTACCGGCTGGCTCAGTCCCGGTGCCCGTTCCGGCACAGCATTACAGCCCCCACTGCTCCACGGCCGGCGTCTTCTTGTCCCAACCCAGGGTGCAGACCTTGGCGGTGCCGAGCATGAAGTGCCGGCCCTGGCCGGCCGGCAGCCCCAGCCACCGTGCCGTCAGGATGCGCAGAAAGTGCCCGTGGGCCACGAGCAGCACGTTGGCCTGTGCCCCGTCCTCGCGCGTCACGGCACGGACACGCTCCACGATCCTGTCCGCCCGCGCCGCCACGGAATCCAGGGACTCACCGTTGGGAACACCGTTGTCCCAGATCAAGTAGCCGGGGTTTTCCGCCCGGACCACGGCGCTGTCAATGCCCTCGTAGTCGCCATAGTCCCATTCGACGGCGTTCGGCTCCACCACTGCGTCCGGGTAGCCCGCGAGGATGGCGGTCGTGTGCGCCCGCTGCAGTGGCGAAGTGAGCACCAGGTCAAGCTCGACGCCAGCCAGCGCCTTGCGTGCCGACCGCGCCTGCCCTTCCCCTTCCTCGGTCAACGGAATGTCCGTCAGGCCCGTGTATTGCCCGCTGCGGGACCATTCCGTTTCGCCGTGGCGCAGCAGCCACAGCTTTGGTCCGCCGGGAACGGCGGCAGCAGGTGTGGTTCCAACATTGTCAGCGCTCATGGTTCATATTCCAATCTAAGAATATAGGGGTGAGGGAATATCTGCCCGTCAGTCTGAGGTGTCCTGCGCCGGAAGCGGGGATCCCGGCGCAGCCGGAGACTCGGGGGCCCTGGGTTCCGTTTCGGGTCCAGTTTCCTGCGACTCCGGCTGGTCCGCCCACCAGGCCCGCAGCTCGGCTTCAGCCCTCTCCGGGCCCAGCGGGCCGTGTTCCATGCGCAGTTCAAGCAGGAAGTTGTAGGCGCGTCCCACCACACGGCCCGGCTTGACCCCAAGCAGCGCCATGATGGCCCCGCCGTCCAGGTCGGGGCGGATGGAATTCAGCTCCTCCTGGGCGGCGAGTTCGGAAATCCGCTGTTCCAGGTCGTCGTAGGCAAATGAGAGGCGCTCGGCCTTGCGCTGGTTCCGCGTGGTGACGTCGGAGCGGGTCAGCCGGTGCAGGCGCTCCAGCAGCGGCCCGGCATCCGTCACGTAGCGGCGCACGGCGGAGTCACTCCAGCCGGATTCGCCGTATCCGTAGAAGCGCATGTGCAGTTCCACCAGGCGTGAGACGGCCTTGATCGAGTCGTTGTCAAAGCGCAGCGCCCGCATCCGCTTGGCGGTGAGCTTCGCGCCAGCCAGGTCATGGTGCCGGAAACTGACACCCCCGCCCGGCTCAAAACGGCGGGTCTTGGGCTTGCCGACGTCGTGCATCAGCGCGGCAAACCGCAGCACGAAGTCAGGGCCGGGCACGGCGCCGTCGGGCCCGGTTTCCAGGGCGGCCGCCTGTTCCAGGACCTGCAGCGAGTGCTGGTAGACGTCCTTGTGGCGGTGGTGCTCGTCCGTTTCCAGCTTGAGCGCTGGAACCTCGGGCAGCACCAGCTCGGCCAGCCCCGTGGAAACCAGGATGTCCACGCCGGCCCGCGGGTGGGCACCGCAGATCAGCTTCACGAGTTCGTCGCGGACCCGCTCGGCGGAGATGATGCTGATCCGCTCAGCCATGCCAGTCATGGCGGCCAGCACTTCCGGGTGGAGGTCGAAGCCCAGCTGCGAGGCGAACCGGGCTGCCCGCATCATGCGCAGGGGGTCGTCGGAAAAGGAGTCCTCGGGCGCGCCGGGTGTGCGCAGGATGCCTGCGGCCAGGTCGGCGGTGCCGCCAAACGGGTCCACCAGCTCCATGCCGGGCAGCCGCAGCGCCATCGAGTTGACGCTGAAGTCACGGCGCTGCAGGTCATCCACGAGCGAGGTGCCGAACGCCACCACCGGCTTGCGGGAGTCAGGGTCGTACGCCTCGGCCCGGTAGGTGGTGACCTCAATGAGAAGCACCTCCTTGTTCCGGTTGCGCTTCCGGAAGCCGATGGTGCCAAAGTCCCGGCCCATCTCCCAGTGCGAGTCCGCCCATTTCCGGGCCACCTGAAGAATCTGCTCCGGCGTGGCGTTGGTGGTGAAATCCAGGTCCGGGGAAATTCGTCCCAAAAAGAGGTCCCGCACAGGCCCGCCAACCAGCGAAAGCTCATATCCGGCGTCGTCAAAGAGCCGTCCCAGCTCAAGGACGACCGGGTCAAGTTTTGAAGTATCAGGCACTAAATCCATGGTTCCTTAAGAATGCCAGACTTTTGCCGACACGCCGCCGCCCGCATCCGCCGCCTGCACGCGCGGACATGGCAAACTGCGCGCCTTCCTGTCATCATCGGCGCCCAAAGATAGCTAGAGTGGACTCCATGGTCCACCCCGTGCCGCGCGCGCCGAAGAGGAACCCGTTGCCGCCGGCACTGGGGTCCCAAGGCATGCCCGCGGCACCGGTCCCCAGCCAGCTGCCCACCATGGAGGAAGTCTCCGCCGGCGGCGTGGTGGTGGAGATGCACGACGGCGCCCCCCGGGTTGCGATTATTGCCCGCATCAACCGCGGTGGCCGGCTTGAGTGGTGCCTGCCGAAGGGCCATCCCGAAGGCGTGGAAACCCATGCCCAGGCCGCCGTGCGGGAGATTGAGGAAGAGACCGGCATCGCCGGGGACGTGCTGGCCCCGCTCGGCAGCATCGACTACTGGTTCACCGTCAGCGGCCACCGCGTGCACAAAACGGTCCACCACTTCCTGCTGCGGGCCACCGGCGGGTTCCTCACCATTGAGAATGACCCCGACCACGAGGCCGTGGATGTGGCCTGGGTTCCGCTTGACGAATTGGCCCGGAAGCTGTCGTTTCCCAATGAACGGCGCATCACGGACCTTGCCCGCGAACTGCTGCCGGAGCACTTTTAGGCCCATGCCGGGAAACTGCGGACACCCTGCCGAGGGGTGGGCCCTGTGTCCGACATGTATCCAACACCGCTTTCCCGGTTACCAGCCCCCACCAAGGCTGCGGTGAGATGATGGGAACGATGTCTAACGAAGAACGGGTACAAATCCCGCCAAAACCCACGTGGGCGCCGCGATCTGCGCGGCCCACCGTGGACACTTCCATGTTTGCCGTGGTGCAGGCCAATCCGCAGTCCGCCATGATGGTCGGCCCCGCCACGGGGGCCCTGCCCATCATCGACATGGACAACGAGGGGGAGGGTGAAGCCCCCGGCGGTGCCGCGCCCAGCGCGGTGCGGTCCAGCGCGTCCCTGGCCCTGGGCACCATGGCATCGCGCATCTTGGGGTTCCTCAAGGGCATCGTGCTCAGCATCGCCATCATCGGCAGCCCTGTGGCGGACATCTTTGAAGCGGCGAACTACCTGCCCAACCTCATCTTCATCATGATCGCCGGCGGCGTGTTCAATGCAGTGTTGATCCCACAGATCGCCAAGGCCAGCCGCGAGGCCGACGGCGGCACTGAGTTCATTTCCCGGCTCTTGACCGTGGGCATCACCGGGCTCTTGGGATTGACGGCCCTTGTCTTGGTGCTGGTGGTTCCGCTCATGGGCCTGACCATGTCCTTTACAGGCAAGAACATGCAACTGGCCATCATCTTTGGCCTGTTCCTGCTGCCCCAGATCTTCTTTTACGGGTTGTACTCATTGTTGGGCCAGGTGCTCAACGCCCATGATTCCTTCAAGGCCTACGCCTGGGCGCCCGTCCTCAACAACGTGGTGGCCATCGCCGGGCTGCTGGTCTTCATCCTGGTGGCCGGCAGCGAGGCCAACAGCCATCACACCGTGGACAACTGGACCCTGGGTGAAACGGCGATGCTCGCAGGCACCGCCACGCTGGGCATTGTCATCCAGGCGGCGGCTCTGATCATCCCTGTGCACCGGCTCGGGCTCAACCTGCGTCCGCGGTTTGGATTGAAGGGTACGGGCCTTGGCTCCACCGCGAAGATCGCCACCTGGACCATGGGCACCATGATCATCGGCAACCTGTTCTTCCTGGTCATCCTCCGTGTTGCGACCATCCCCACGGACAGCGACCCCCAATCGGCCACCTCGAATCCGGGCATCCTGGTCCTGAACCGCGCCACCGAGCTGTACATCATGCCGCACTCGATCATCGCGCTGTCCATCGCCACCGTCATGTTTACGGCCATGGCCCATGCTGCCGCCCGCAATGACTCCTCGGGGGTGCGTGACTCCCTGGCCGCGGCCTTGCGCACCACGGGAATCGCCACGGTCTTCGCCGGGATCGCCCTGTTGGTGCTGTCGGGACCCTTCGGCATGCTCTTCTCAGGCAACCAGCCCGACGTCGGCCGGCAGGTGGCGATCACCCTCGCCATCCTCGCGATCGGCGCCCCTTTTTACAGCATCAATTTCATCCTCAACCGTGTGTTTTATGCGCAGGAAAACGCCAAGACGCCATTCATCATTCAGTGCATCATGGTGGCCATTGGTTTATGCACCGCACTGTACGCGGGATCACTGCCGCACGAATGGATCATTTACGGATTGGCGCTCAGCTACACCATCAGCAATGTGGCTGCCGCAGTTATCAGCCATTTCTTCCTGAGGGCGAAGATCGGCGACTACGGCCAAGGACTCGTCATGCGCGCCCACATGCGCTACCTGGTGGCGGCCCTCGCAGCCGGCGTTGCGGGCGAGCTGCTCCTGCGGCTCTTTGGCAGTTCATCCAGCGACGGCTTCATGTGGCAGTCCATTACTGCCTCGGCAATCGTCCTCGCCGTTGTGGGCACCGTGATGGCGGTCCTCTATTTCGTCATCCTCAAGCAGATGCGGATTCCAGAGGTGGATGCCCTGATGAATCCCGTCCTGTCCAAGGTCAAGAGCCGCCTGCCGGGGCGCTAAAGGTTGATGTTTGGGCGCCGTTGGGGCCTTTATCGGGTGCCGCCCCGAGCTTTTTAGGCAGCCACGCATCGTTTTATGGGGTAGTTTCGGCATAATGCCGCCGCCATCATCCGGTAGCGGAATCCATGGTTCTTACAGGGTTTTCCTATAGAATCAGTCAGAATATGGCTTCGTGCGCATCCGCAGCACAGGCCACCATGCATGTTAGAGGAGGAATTGGTGCCACAACCTATTGATGTGGGCTCCATCCTTGGCGGTCGCTACAAGGTGACTGGCCGTATCTTGGCTTCCGCTGAGAACGACGTCATTTTGGATGGCCTGGACCAGGTCTTGAACCGGCCCGTTAGCATTTTGGTGGCGTCCGTCGACAACTCCGAGCACCTGACACAAAGTGCCCGCGAAGTGGCCACCGGTGCACGAATTTCCAACGTCTCCATCCTTGACCTTGGTGTCCAGGACAGCTCCGCCTACCTGATCGCCGCACGAACCACCCCGGCTGATCTCCTTGACCTTGTCGTCCCCACCGAACCCGTGGAAGAAACGTACCAGGAGCCGTTCTTCACCGACACCCTGGGCACTGAAATCTTTGGTGCGGCCCGTGATGCCGCCCCCACCGCCAGCGGCTACGTTTATGAAGACAATTCACCGCTGACACCCGCCCACCCGCTGCCGCGCGTGCACCGGGAGCCGGACCCCACACCCCCGCCCGCTGCTGCGGTGGGACGTCCAACCCAGCCGGGTGACGCCGTCGTGCCTCCAGCGGCGGCGAAGGGGCCGGCCTCCAAGGTCACCGTCTGGGACGACTCTGATTTTGGCTTCATGAACGACGACGCCGGGCAGCCCGCGAATTCCGGCACCAACCGCCCGGGCGTCTTCCCAACCGAGCTGCGCGCGGCCAGCGACGGCTACGAAGAGGACTACTACGACGATGAGGAAGACGACGAGCGCAACACCCCGCGCATCAGCGGACGGTGGCTGACCGGTGCAATCGTCAGCGTGCTGCTCATCATTGCGCTGGTCTTTGCGGTCCAGCACATCGCCGGCCTGCTGAACGGCTCCAACCAGGCAGGCGGCAACACCAGCGCCGCGCCGTCGGATGAAACCAGCAGCAACAGCACAGGCACACCCAGCTCGCAGGCACCGGTTGAACCCGCGCCGGTGCTCCCTGTCATCAAGGGCCTGACGGACGTCACCACCTACGCCGACGGCGTGCCCAACTACGGTGAAACCTACTTCCCTCGGCTCCCGGACGCCATCGACGGCAACAAGGCCACCTACTGGCCCACCGTCGAGTTCTCCAGCGCCGACTTTGCCGGCATGACGGAGGGCATCAACCTCGCCGTGGAATTGGAGGCGGATTCCAACATCAGTTCCGTCACCATCACCCAGCTCAACGGCACCGGTGGCCAGTTCAACATCCTGACCAACGACAAACCTTCCGTCGACGGAGCCACAAAGATCGGCAACGGCTCCTTCAGCGCCCCCGACCTGACCATTCCTGCCGCTCCCGGAGCCAAGGGCAAGTACGTCATCATCAACTTCACGCAGCTGCCCAACCTGGCTCCGTTCACCCAGTATCCCTACGGCTTGAAGATTGCCGAGATCAGCATCAAGTAGCTTTCAAGCACCGGTGCGGAATATCTGGGATCCCCCACCGGTTGTGGCTATCGAAGGTCCCGTTGGGCTGCCAATGCGGTCCAGTCAATGAAGGAAGAGGAACACTCACCCGTGAGCACTGAAGTAACCCCCGCCAGCGACGTTCGCGATGTCATCATCGTCGGTTCCGGCCCGGCAGGCTACACCGCGGCCATTTACACCGCCCGTGCAGACCTCAAGCCCCTCATGATCGCCGGTTCCGTGACCGCCGGCGGCGAGCTCATGAACACCACCGACGTGGAGAACTTCCCCGGATTCCCCGACGGCATCATGGGCCCGGACCTCATGGAGAACCTCGGCGCACAGGCAGAGAAGTTTGGCACCGAGGTCATGTACGACGACGTCACTTCCGTTGAGCTTGAAGGTGCGGTAAAGACCGTCACCCTGGCCGACGGCCAGGAATTCAAGGCCCGCACGGTCATTGTGTCCACCGGGTCCGCCTACCGCGCCCTGGGCGTGGAGGGCGAGAAGCGCCTCGTCGGCCACGGCGTCAGCTCATGTGCCACCTGTGACGGCTTCTTCTTCAAGGGCCAGGACATCGCCGTGATTGGCGGCGGCGACTCCGCCATGGAGGAAGCCATCTTCCTGACCAAGTTCGCCGAGACCGTCACCGTTGTGCACCGCCGTGACACCCTCCGCGCCTCAAAGATCATGGCCGACCGTGCCCTGAACCACCCCAAGATCAAGTTCATTTGGAACTCTGAAGTGGTGGGCATCGACGGGGAAGCCAAGGTCTCCGGCGTCCGCCTGAACAACCTGGTCACCGGTGAGGCCTCCGAGCTTGCCGTCACCGGCGTTTTCGTTGCCATAGGCAACGATCCCCGAGTGGACCTCGTGAAGGGTGTCCTGGAACTGACCGAAGCCGGCACGATCGCCGTCGAAGGCCGCTCCTCCAAGACCAGCCTCCCCGGCGTCTTCGCCGCAGGCGACGTCGTTGACCCCACCTACCGCCAGGCCATCACGGCCGCCGGTTCCGGATGTGTTGCCGCCCTGGATGTGGAGCACTTCCTCGCCGAGCAGGATTCCTAAGAGAAAGCTGAGACAGCCATGAGCAATGCCAAGAGCGCATCTGATGCGACATTTGAAGAACTGGTCCTGAATTCAGACAAGCCTGTCATCGTGGACTTCTGGGCAGAATGGTGTGGCCCCTGCCGCAAGCTCGGTCCCATCCTGGACGAAATCTCCGTGGAGCACGCTGAGAAGGTTGAGGTAGTCAAGGTCGATGTCGACGCCAACCCGGCAATCTCCGCCAAGTATGGAATCACTTCGATTCCCGCTGTCTACCTGTTCCAGGGCGGCGAAGTAACGGGCACCGTCATTGGCGCACGCCCCAAGCAGTACTTTGAGAAGGAATTCGCCAGCGTCCTTAAGTAGGGTCGCGGGCCTGTCGCCTACCCGCGAGCCCTGAAGCTGCCCCAAGCGGAGCAACTTTGGGTTCGCATAGGCCAAGGCGCAAGATGCGAAGAGTAGACAGCTGGGGGCCGGACATTGTCCGGCCCCCAGCTGTTTAACACCCCATATTCGCTTCTCCCAGATTGATCCTAAGCGCCAAAAATAATGCGGCCACTTTCTGTTACCGGACGGTTTTCAGTCACTATTTCAACCCGGCCCACCCAAATTTTGCCAACGGGCGCCATCAACCGTTGGCGCACTTCGGCAACCTGCACCGTTGTTCCTCAATTCGTCGTCGGCCCTCAATTCACCAACAGATTCGCGCTGGCAGCCTTCCCCCCTCATAGCCACTTGTTGCACATCTCTTCTTTCCGGAAGTTGACAGTGCCAGGCGAACGCGCCGAGGTGTCAGAGAGCGGGAGTGTCCAGAATCAACGCGTTCAGCCCCCAGCCAGAGATCGCCAAACTGCCATCCCGCCGGCCGACCCGCCTCTGATTTGAAGCGCGCGAACCCTGGTCACGTCTCCGACCCAACCAACCAACGGCCCCAACCACGCTCCTGACCCACCAGGCCAACCGCCCTGACCACGCACCAGACCCACCCCGCAACCCGTCCTGGCATCTGGACCATCCGACCGCGATGGGCCGCTGAACTTCAAGCGGCTGACACACCTGCCCCCCGAGCAGCTTCGATCGCCAGTCCCGTCAAACCACGCGGCACCTTGGTCGCTCCATGAGCTGCATCTTAGATCAACTGCAAGCCAGGGCTGAGCGCAGGCTAACACATAGTTACATCCGGTACCCGCAAGTATCTTGCGCCATGAAGGCAGCGTCCGCGCTGTGACGGCACATAGCCTCGATCGACTATCAGGCGCCTCAGAATTTCAACCCCAACCTTAGCCACCCCGCGACTTACTTCAGCACCCCCGGTCGCATCGAGGAGACACCGGACCGCCTCAGCTGATCTTCCCCGCGCCGCCTGCACGCCAGCACCCTCCTGCTGAGTAATCGATGGTCTGGGGACCACCCATTATCGCCGTCGGGAGCCAGTGATAATGCTGTTGGGGGCCAGTACCTCCCCGCGTGGGAGCCACCACCTTCCCATGGGCCTGATCTATTCCTGGACGGCGTCGATGTTCTCGCGTCACGTGTACCTTCTGGCTCGGATCCGGATGGGGTGGTGGGCGTCCCGGTTATTGACCACGTCGGCGCGGATGCCGGTGCCGGTGCCGGTGCCGGTCCATATGCGGACACCGCGTGCAGAACACGTGGAGCCGGGCCGCAACGGCGTTCCCCGGGCGCACGCCACTTCCGGAGAGGCTTCCCCTCGGGGTCCCCGCTGGACAACTGCTCCGCTATCGCCGCCAGCTTGGAGTCCGCCGTGCACATCCCGTAGTTGGCATTGCCCGGCAGCCTGCAGGGGCGAGCGGTCCAGGGCGAACCTTCTTACGCCGCGGCATCGCCCACCACACCGTCGGCGAAATGGCTCCCGGCAAGTCCACTAGTGGCCCACGCGGAGAACAATTGCGCTTCCCGTGGCGGTCCCCACGCGGAATATTGCTGGCTCACAAACAAGCAAATACTCACCCGCCGGCGCGCCCCTGTTTCGATCCACTCAGGGACTGGAAAGGCCCAGCAGGCTGCTAACTCGCCATGCCTCGCGCCTTTCGCCATCCGTCGCACAACCCCTCCCAGGTATCGCCCGACGCGCGGTCACTATTGTGAGACTTCGAACCCCACGCATCTCCGCATTGACCGACAGGCTCGTTCCACGTGAAACATTCCCCAGCCAGGCCCCTCGCCCGGGCTTGAATGCGCCCACCCGGCGCCACATGGCACTAGAATCTAATGATTACAATCTAATGTAAGCTATTGTGTAATGCGAATCTTTGTTCTAATATTAGTTATGGGCAATCTTCAGAATTTCCCGTATGGACGGGCTGACACATCCACCACAGCTGCTGTGGCGGAGCTGATTGCAGCGCTGAACCTTCCCCGCATTCAACCACTTGCCACTGACATTCAGTCGATGATCCCCCTGCCGGTCTTTCCTGGCCCCACCAATAGCAACAAAATTTCTGACCCGGGTCATCCAGATGGGCCGGGACCCCAAGAATCCGCCACGTCTCCCCAGACTGCCTGCGCGTCACAACTCGACTACGCCCGGCGGCTCATGGACGACTGCATGTCGTCCGTGGATGCACTTAAGAAGCACCAGAACACTTGCGCCGGCATGGCAGCGGTACTGATTGACCGTCTCGCCAGCAGCGTAGAACTCGAAGCCGGAATTCTCGCACTCGATGCTTGGCAGTGCCAGAACTCCCTTTCAAGCATGGCCGCAGAACTGGCCGCGGTCCTGCAATTGCCCGAGGGCGCTGGCAACAATCTGATGCTCCACTCCACAACACTGGTGAGGCAATTGCCCACCACCATGCAACATCTCCACAGAGGCGAGCTGGGGTGGGAACACGCCGTCATCATCGCAGAGGAAACGTCATTGCTTCGTGAGTCCGGAGTTCCCGACGCTGACATAGCGGCCTTTGAACTCCTACTGCTTGGCAAAGCCCAGAACTGTACGATTCCCAGCTTCCGCGAGAAGGCCCGCCGCATGCGTGAACGCCGGTACCCGGAGAGCCTGGTCCCACGCACCCGCAAGGCGTATTCAGACCGCAGAATGACCAAGAGCCATGCGCGTGACGGTATGGCCTGGTTGAGCTTCTACGCGCCTGCGCCCACTGTTGAGGGCATCTGGGACCAATGCACTGCCACAGCTCAGGCAGCACAGGGTCCCCATGAAAGTCGCACGCTGACGCAGCTGAGGATAGACGTTGCAGCAGCCATGCTGCTGAATCAAAGTCTTGCAGAGAACAACATCTTCGCCCCATCCCGGGTCGGATTTCCAGAACCAGCGGGTGTGCCCTACAGCGATGGAACGAATCCCTACCCAAGCCCGGACCTACCGTCCTGCGGACCACCTCCGTCTCCCACTCCTGTTCACGCATCCCATCCCAAGGCCACCTTCACTGCCAGCACCGAGTCTGGGGCTGGGTCTGGCTCTGGCTCTGGGTCTGGGTCTGGGTCTGGGTCTGGGTCTGGGTCTGGGGACAATGAAAGCACCTCCACAGATGGGCTTACCGGCGCATCAGATGGCAATACACAAGATGAGCCCATTCCCGAGTCGAAGTCAGGGCAGGAGCCCATCAGCAATTCACCCCAAGGCTTCGCAAACCGGTCAAACATCCCATTTGAGACGGCAAGAACCGATACATTCGTGGCTGGCGGATCGGATGATCCTGGATGCGACGACGGGGCAAGGTATTGGTGGATGTACCCGTGGAACGTCCCCGTCTTTGATGATCCCGATTACCGGGATCCCAACTTCAAAGAGCCTGACCCCAGAAATGAGCCAGATTGGTTCCCTGGAGCCACTCCCCCAACGCTCCTTCCAGTGCCTGAATTTCGGGCGCAAACTGACCTGCAACCAGATGGGGAACCACCGCAGCCCGGGAAGTCAGGCAACGATTCAATTTGGCCGCCACTGCCTCGTGTTCTTCCGATTGTTGTTGTCCCCGTCTTGTCCCTTCTTGGCGCCACTACGGAACCCGCATGGATGGAAGGGGTCGGTCCCATCAGCATTGAGGTCGCCAAGGAACTGACCGCGAATGCACCGAGTCTTTACCGACTCCTAGTGGATCCCATTAGCAGCAAGCCCCAGGGCTCCGGTCATGGTGAGGTAATTGCTGTGGGGTGCTAGGTGGTGTTCTTGATTTTGTAGCGCAGGATGAGCTCGGTGCTGGGGTAGCGAGTTTCGGCGCTGTTTAGGTGCTCGCATAGTTGGGCGGCGGCCGCGGTTTTGGCCTTGGTGGGTAGCGGGTCCAGGGTGATGGTGAGGAGGCCGGGCTTGGTGGTGTCGATGTCGCCGGGCTGGTTGAATATCTGACGCATGAGGGCGTGGGCTTCCTGGCTGGCGCGCCGGTAGCCGGTGTTGGTGCGGATCTCGCGGGCGATGGTCATCGCGGTGTTGTAGGCGGCCATGCGGATGCCGGTATGGATGAGCTTGACCTCGGTATCCAGGACTTGCTGGCCCGGGTTCAGTTCCCCGAGACGGAGTTTTGCCGGAATGGCTTTGTGAGCCTTCTCGGCCGCGATCAGCGCCGTTTCTGCTTCCCAGAGCGGTGCCATGGCCTGGTTGTGCATGGCGCTGGTGACCGTGACAGCCAGTTCCGTGGAGCCTTCTGCCGGGGTTTTCAGCGCCATCAGGTTCGTCTCGGCGATCGCAGCGGCCTCGGCATGAGCATTCCGGGCGGCAACGACTTTTTGGTACGCCTTGGCCTTGGCAGGGTTCGGCACCATCCGCTCCTCATCGTCACCGGTGCTGGTGTAGGAATCGTGGGAGTCAAGATCGAAGTGCATCCGGGCGTAGCGGAACTGATTTTCCTGCCTCCACCTATTGCCCATGCGATACACAACCTCCCCGGCACTCATGGTCCGGTCGGTGGTGAGGATATGGATTTGCCTGCTCCCGTCACCGGTGGTGCCCACGACCCTGCTGATCTGCCGGATCGTGAAGACTTCACCGCTGGTCTTGGTCGTTGCCAGGGGCAGATCAACGAGCGTGTCCGCCACCGACCATTTGCGTCTCTGCCCGTGGTCGTCGGTGTGCGTGACCTCTGTGAAGAGATCTTCGCTGATGTCCTCCGTAACGCCTTTGCGCCAGGTCAACACATCAAAACCGGCTGAGTCCATGTGCTTGAACAATGCCGGTGACCAGCCGCCGCGGTCGAAGCCGACCAACACGCGCCGGTCATCCCCAACGGCTGTGCGCAGCTCGGGCAGGAGGTCGCGCAGTTCGGCGGCCAGGGACGCGCCGGGTGCGGCCATGACAACGAAGACCGGTGAACCATGGGCGTCGGTGACCCAGGTTTCTTCGGTCGCCGGGACTGGGAACTTGAGCCTCGTGGAGTAGATCTTCCCAATCTTTTTCGTGCCTTGATAGGCGCGCACGTGCCCGTCAACATAAAGCACCGCAGCCAGGTCCTCCCCGCCAGGCCCGGTGCCTGTCAGATGGTGTTTGGCCAGGGCGGCAATCAGTTCCCCGGCCTTGCCGGTTTCGGCGAGTTGGCTGATCCGGCGGCGGATGGTTTTTACTTCCGGGGCCCGATCCAACCCCAACACCCGCCCGAGCTCACCCGGGTCAAAGCGCGTCGCGCCCTCAGCCCTAGATTCCCCGGCCAGTGCTCGCAGCACGCTATCAATCAGGACGGTCTCGAGGCCGTAGAAACCATTCGGCAACGCCCCGTACACCTCTTTCGCACAGCTGATCAGACCGGTGGATTCCAGTGCGGGGAAGGCCAGGAACAAGCCGGCGTGGCGAACGTTGGCGGCCGGGGCAAACAAAGGCGCTGCAGCCTCGAGCAGGCCGGCAGCGGCCCGCTCGGCATCGCGGGCCACCGGGGCTGGTAAGAGCGGCAGTGCACGCTGCCCCGCTGCTTCAAGGGGTACCAGAGAATCGTGGGCAGCATCAGTGGTCGGTGCTTCTGCCGTGGTGGTCATGGCCATGGCGCGCCGGACCGTGTCGGTGGAAACCCCCGTCGCTTCAGCGGTGGCCCGCAGGCTCAAACCGCCGGCACGAATAGCACGAATTTCTGCTGCTTTGGCTTCCGTGAGCAGGGAGGGGCGTTTGGGTCCCTTCTTTACCGGTGCCAGGCCCATCAGGCCAGTGCCTTCAAGGGACTTGCGCCAGCGCCGCAACGACTCCGTGTTGACGCCGAAAGCTGCGGCGACCTCGTTGACCTGGGCGGCACCGGTATCGACCAGTTGAGAGGCCGCCAACCGGCGCAGACCGTCCTGGCCCGCACCCCACACATAGGCCAGCTGCCCGTTAATGAAGACCTTGCCACCAGAGGCGTTTTCCAGCAGGGCCGCACGCTCGCCCATGAGCACAGCGCCAAGGTCCGGAAGTACGGGAAGGGCGGTTTGGGTAGTCATTGAAACCATTGTTTCACCCACCCACACAAGAAATCATCACGCCTTTATTATCTCACAACAGGCGTGAAATTAACAGCCTCAGCCGCAGTAAGAACCGCGGCAATTCAACAAACTACAAAAACCGCGCACTGACCATGTCCGGAGGCCTGAGCCCCTGGACATTGCACCCGAGAGCTACCGCATCACCAAAGCGATGCGTACCATGATCCGAATCAGGGATGAATACTGTCAGTTCCCAGGGTGCACGGCGAAGGCATGCAGCTCCGATGTAGACCACATTAGGGCATTTGAAGGTGGCGGACAGACCACGTTCGGCAACCTCGAGAGCTTGTGTCTTCATCACCATCTGCTCAAACACTTCAAAGATGACAAGACCAAGAGCGGATCAAAGCGCACTCACCCCAATCCGGAGCGTGCCCGAGTTGGTCTTCGGGGTTGGACGCCGGTGGTCGAGGAAGACGGCCACGTATCTTGGAGCTCCCCAACGGGTCGACTCTTCCCATCCGACCCGAGTGAGCCGGTATTGATGCAGTATCCTCGATGGCTGAAGGCGCTCATCGAGCTGGCCCTCGCGCCATCCACTGCAGAACACTTCGACTTCGATGCCTCTGCGCTGGCAGAGGATCCTCACTGGAACCCTGACGTACTTCCAGCGGAACCCGCTGCCTGGCGTCCTTCGCCCGAGGACTCTGCCATCATGGATCGCCAAGCCATCCTCCGTGGGCTTCACGACCCGGATCTGGGCCGCTGCAAAGTTTCTTGATCCTGTCCCGAAGTCGCACTCAGGCATAACTTGGCGGTTCCATGGCCAGTACAGTCGAACCCCTTCATTTCGTTTCACGTGAAACGCGACATCCCGCTATCGCTGGTTTGGGCGGCACTGTTCGCCGCGTAGCCTGCGATGCAATGGTCAAGGCGGTGCCGTAGGTTCGGGTGGAGACGTCCCCAAGAGGCTTGGCTACCCCTTCACCCCAGTCCAGATGATCGCAAGTCAAACTGGTGCCCTAGATCCTGCCGCAGTCAATGGGGTGTCTTGCCTGAACCCTTGCGATCCGCCGTCGCTTGGCTTGGCGGCCGGGCAGAAGTAGCCAGCGCCGCTCGGGGTGTGCCCCCTCCGAAAGCGAGGAGATAATAGGCTCCAGACAGTGCCACTGCTCCCCGGGCATGGCACATCCCAGGCGCCTAATGTCTACCCAGTATTGTGGTGTCCTCGGAGCGGACCGATCATCAACTTACTGCGGCCCCGTCACGGTGGCACTACCCGCGGCACGGTCGCCTTGCTCCTTCTTAGTATTCGGGCCGGCGACAGGACAGCTGACTGCTATGCTCACGCCACACGAAGAGAGAGCCGTGCATCCCCCACGCGCTCAGCTGACCGACATCGGAGTCCGAGCATCCGCCTCGGCCGCCGGGCACCTGGTCGCAGGACAGGGGGTGCCATGCCCTTGGGGCGTCGCGAGCTCCCGGATTGCCATTTGCCGTCCCAGTGCATGGGAAGCCCATTCAACCTCAGAGACATTACTCAGGCACTCCAGCCGTGGCACCTATTCATCTGCGTAAAGAAGCTGGCTGCACCAACAACTCCACCGCCTCACCGAGTAGCCATTTTCGTAATGTGTCGTCATCCGATCCCCGCATGAGTTTCACGTGAAACGAACCTGCACCTGAGTCCGTTCGCCTTGAGCATTCACCTCCACGGGATCCCCATGGACGAGTCTTCTAACGGACAGCCCATCGTCGATGAGTGAAAGCGCACAGGCAGACCCGTCAGGTAATCAACGTCTATGTGTCGAACTGGCGCTACCGTCCAATCTGCCTTTCCGGACTTGCGATGTTCAAAGCGCGGGTTGGGGAACCTTTGCCGCAAACAAAGCCGATGAAACGTTGGCAGGATCTGCAGGCGCCGATCGCAACGGACGGGATTCTCAAGCAGAGGAGTCCCATCTAGGCCGGCAGGCGATCCATCGCCATAACAAGTATTCCGTTTGGCGCCCGTAGATTCTTCCATCCACCTAGCATCGTCCTCTGCGCCATTCTCCTCCATGTCGCAAGCAATCGCCGCGGCAGCATCGCGAGCCATCGAGTGCCGCCTCCGTCTGTCTCCGAGCCAACGGGCCGGAGGTTGGCGTCATGGTGCGCTGAACGCAGGACTGTATCCACTGCCATTTCGGGATCTCGTATTGAGCAAACTGATCCGAGCCTCAACCGCAGCGAACCTGTTCTGCTCCCACTCACCAAGGTGCCCATGATGGCAGGAGGCCAACACCGACCGCCAGTAGACCAATACGACCTAGGTCGAGATTCGACCGGTGAGTGACTCTGGCTTGCAGGAGATGTTGGACTCCTCGCACCTGTCCTGCCCTCATGTCAACGCCAACCGAAAATAGGGCCACTTTTGCCAATTGAAAACGGGGCCACGGTGTGTGGTCTTATTGTGCCATTGTTTGTGGCTTGAGCCGGCCTTGGAGGCGGTAGCTGTTGCCGGTGAGGTTGATGACTTCGGCGTGGTGGATGATCCTGTCGATCATGGCCGAGGCGATCGTGGCGTCACCGAACACGTCGGCCCAGCGGCTGAAGGCAAGGTTGCTGGTCAGGATTAGCGAGGCCCGCTCGTAGCGGGAGGAGACGAGCTGGAAGAACAGGTTCGCGGAGTCCTGGTCGAACGGGATGTAGCCCACTTCGTCAATTATGAGGAGCTTGTAGCGGCGCAGTTTGGCCAGCTCGGCGGCCAGTTGCCCGCGGTTGTGGGCCTGGGCGAGGCGGGCCACCCAGCCGGTCGCGGAATCGAAGAGAACCCGGTGCCCGGAGTGGGCGGCGCGGGTAGCGATACCGACGGCCAGGTGCGTTTTCCCTGTCCCGGGCGGGCCGAGCAAGACAACGTTTTTCGCTTCCTCCAGGAACAACCCAGTGCCCAGATGAGCGATCAGGGACCGGTCGGCAGCGGGCTGGTGATCGAAGTTGAACTCCTCCAGGGTCTTGTGGCCAGGGAATTTCGCGGCCTTGACTCTCAACGCGGCACCGGAGGCTTCGCGCTCGGCGACTTCCCGGGAGAGCACGGCGGCAAGGTATTCCTCATGCGTCCAGCCCGCATCCCGGGCCGTGTCGGCCAGGTGCCGGTACCCGTCCCCGATCCGAGGCGCCCGCAGCGCCCGGGCGTAGTACTGAACATCCTTGCCCGCGTTTGCGGTGACGGCGCTCATTGCGCAGCTCCAGCCAACTCGAGGTCGTCGCTGGGGGTGGAGAGTCCGAAGGCCTGGTCGTAGATGGAAAGATCTCGCTCCTGCACGGCCTCCTGCCCTGGCGGTTTCCGGGCCATGGAGGTCCGGTAGTCCCGACGCAACTCGGCGGCGCGGCTGACATGGGCCGGGTCAGTGAAGATCTGGTGTTTGGCCCATCGGCGTTCATGCCGTGCCAACACCGTAGCGCCGGCGGTGACCGTGACCGTATCCAGATCTGCTGTGACCTGCACGAGCCGGCCGATCGCGGACGGGTCCACGGAGTAGTCGTTCGAATGAACCCGTACGTAGTAATCCCTGGGCAGTCGAATCTCTTTGCGGAACACGGCTTCCGGGGCGATGGGACCCAACGGGCGCATTGCCGCCCGGTCCTCGATCACGATGTCTGCCGGGGTGCCGCCGCGGGTGCGGGTGTAGCGGGCGTTCGCCCGTGGCAACCAGGCATAGAGCTGGTCGTTGAAATCATGCGGGTCAATGAAATCACGACCCGGCATGAACCCGCGGCGGAAGAACCCGTTCATCCGCTCCACCATGCCCTTGGACTCAGGATCCCTCGGTGGCAAGAGCTTGATCTCGGTACCCAACACCCCGGCGAACGCGCTGGCCGCCTCGGTCAGCTTCCCGCGCCCGATCCCAGTCTCGTTGTCCCACAACAGGCGAGCCGGTACAGCATCGGCCTCCTGGATCAGCTCCCACATACCCCCGAGCAGATCCTCGGTCGTCCGGGAGGGAATCATGCGAGCCTGCACAAACCCAGAATAAGCACTAGTCATCACCAGCACCGGAGGCTTGCCCTCTTGCCCGTGCCCTAACGGCAGAGGCTGATGCGGGAACCATAGATCACACTGCACCACCTTGCCCGGTTCGTGCACGAGGCGGTCCGCCGGATCCGCCGGCGCATACTCGGGCCGGATCGCTGCGACCTTGGCCCGGAACAAAGACGCCGCCCCAGTCCAGCCCACCCGCTCTGCCAACACCGTTGCCGGCATCCTCGGCGTCACCACTAGCAAGCGCCGAACATCCTTCTCAAAAGCGTCGAAGGAAGAACCCGCAGGCCTTCGTTCATACTTCGGCGCAGCCTTCGCGGCCAACGCCCGATCTACAGTGCCACGCGAGACGCCTAGCTGTTTCGCCAGCTCCCGCTTGGAGATCTTCTCGTTCGCGTAGCGGTGGCGGATAGTTACCCAATCATCCAAATTGATCACCTTCAATGATGTCAGGTGGCCTCATTTTCAACTGGCGATTATGGCCCTATTTTCGGTTGGCGTCGACACCTCAGCCAGAAAGCCCAGCGCGTGGTTGAACCAAAGCCCCACATGATAGGTCACCGCGCGAATGGTTCGCAGGAAACTGACCCGCCACTCTGATCGGGCAGCCGTTGACCGTACTCGAAGCTACATGGTGAGCAGACGTTCACCACATGGCCCTTCGCCAAAGGACAGGTCGCGATATGTTGTGGTTCCTATCTGGGGGCGAGTGGACACCATGGTCCCACCCCGCTGGCAACCGACCAGCGGCCGTCTCTGCTGGGTGGGGCAGTAGGTACCAGCTACCTGGCCTTGGCCGCACGACCCAGCCTGGCATGCCATAGTGTCTGTGCAATTCTCAGAACATCGATATGTGCAGCCAGATTAGTGACGCCCACGCGGCAAGGAACATTGGGTAGCCGTGACAGCCCAGGACTCGTTGGACACCGTCCACGATGATCAACATGTTCGGCGCAGGCACCCCTACCGGCGGCTCGCCGTTTAGAGCACCACCCGCGTGTAGACGCCATCAATGAAGCTGCCGCCACGTCCCTCAAGAATCTGTCTTGCCACCACAAGGAGTGCTATTTGCAGACGCCTACAGGCAACGATTTCCGAGTCACCTTGAGACGACCATCAATTGGATGATTCTAAACTTCTCTTGCGTCACCCGGGCCTGGGTTTCCACAAGATTAGCTGTGCGCAGAGAGGGTATGCCTGCACGGACTCTCCCAGCGGGCAGCGATGCCATTGGACGTTGACTGACGCTACGCATCGGGAAATCGATTCATGAATGAGCCGTGGGCCCTGGGCGCCAGCTATGCGGCAGGCAAGGAACCACACATCTTGACCCCGGTCTACAATGTAGCTCGAATCTGATTCCTGGTGCGGACCACCGACATGCGCAAGGGCTCCAACGTGACTGATTCAAAAGGCAGACCTCACCGGCTCAGTGAGGATCCTGTCTCCCTACTAGATGACTTCTGCAGGTGTCGCATTCAATTGCTTTGCCATCCTGATTGACGTTGGCGCATATCCCATTGATTCATAGAGATCCCTGGCTATAGTGTTGAACCCGAAGACATGCAGGCCCATGCTCGTCGCCCCACTCGCTACGGCTTTTGCCTCAGCCAGTTCCATGATTTTCCGTCCATAGCCGCGACCTCGGTGCTGCGCATGGACTGCAATATCCCACACCCACCAAGCCGACTCGCCGTTGCTGGAGTCCGGGCCAATCCAGATGTACCCGACTGCTTCCCCGTCATCTCGGATGGCATTCCGTACGACGTGTCCAACAGTTGGTTTACCGTCTGGAAAGAGTTCGGCGAAGGACTTCTCTGCTGTGGCTTCTGCAAGCTCAGCGGTCTCGCCGCCCTTGATTCGGTCCGCAACATAGTCGTTGAGACTGGCCGCAATCCATGCAGCCAATTCAACGTCGGGCATGGGCAAGAGTCTGAGTTCCATGACGGTATTCTGACACACGAGACGTTGCGCTCCGAAACAGAGTCAGCGTTGCCCTTCATCTGTTCGCCAATCCTGAGATCCATTGTTACCTGTCGCGCTGTTTGTCGATGACAACCTCGCGCGTGTTGACGATGGGAGTGGGGAGTTGAGTGTGCCATCGGCGTCGGCATCGGGCCCGGGCATGCAGCTACGTCCATAGGCGTCGTCGAGTCGGTGGCGGTGGCACCCATTTCTGGCGGCTGGCGGCGCCCAATTAGTATCGCTCCTTCAGGTGCGCAGAGCATGGCTCAGGAGCCTACCTCACGTGCAGCTGCCGATCATGCTCCAGGGCCGCGGCACGGGGTCTTCCGGACGGCAGCACCCCTGGGCTGCACCGACCAAGATACTCAAGCCATGGCCGCGGCGTACCGGCCGGTCATTTCTTGGGCAGACCAGGAACTCGAGGCTGAGGCGGGAAGAGTGAAGCACGGACCGCTCACATATGCTCAGGGCGCGGGTTTCGATACACGTCGAAGCCAGTGCGTTCCATCGAGACCTCCATGGACGAAAGGTAGCGATCGTGCGGTGTCTGCCCCCAACAACCCTCGATGCCAGCGCGTTCCCGGTGACCTTGATGGCGTCGGCCCGGCACAGGGCAACGCGACAGGCAGCAGCACCTGAATGACTACAACCGACATATAGCGCGCATCGATGCCGTGCGGTCGAAGGAACCTGGCCCAAGCCGCATGCTGCGTGGGTGATGGCATTCCAATGCTGGCTGGACAGTGAAGAGCTATCTGTACAGTGTGCTTCTCCTGCCCGCAGGGCTGCCCCGTCTCTGCCGGGAAGCTTGGCGTTCAACTTCGTGGGGTCCCTGCTCGAATGCCCAACACCTACGTCTCCTACTCCTGTTGGTCATGGCTGCGGCCCGAAGGGACGGTGTAGCGGATTTCGACAAATCAGATCGTGGGCAAGGGAGTATTCCCGCGGCAGCCAACCGCCCGGCTTTCACCAAAACGATCCAAGTGACACTTCTAGGAGAATCGGTGGCATGACTTCCTCTGCAGCCCGGGCCGAAGAACCGCACCGACCCTTCAGGGCAGTCGGCCAACGGCCACACGCGGCCGGAAGGCCCATGCTTTTGAAGCCGGCAGGCGTCCATGACCGTGGGACAGCACTCAGGCTCGCCCAGACCACCTTCCTCAATCCTGAGGTCCAACGACTAGCGATCTCCCGTCCTACTCGCACCTGACTTCTACCCCATTAGGGTCAGGCAGCACCTTGCCCGCCGGTCCTGAAGGCGATTCACTGCATCTCGATTGCTTTACTGCGGCCTCGGCAAGCACCGCATCCTTTTGGGAGGCGAAGTTCGGTTTCCAGCCGCAGGTCCTGAACCTCGCGGTCTACCCTGTTAGTTAGGCGCCCGCCCAGGGAGCGGCGCGCTCATGAACGTTGGTAGCCGGATACGATCCCCCGAGATTCAACAAAGCAGGGTATGTGTTTCCCTCATGGCCCCACTCCCAGGAGCCTGCCCAGGCCGGAGTGACCCGGCAGGCATCATGCCCCTCCCCGCAGCTTCCAGCGTCCCCTCAGGGCCCTCAAGGGCGTTGGCCGAGCGCATGTAGCATCCAACGCCTACCAGGCCCTTGCGGGCTACCACAGGCCCTCGCCCCAATAGGGGCATATGTGCACAATTGCTCGTGGTGACGGAATCCCACCAGCCTGATTTTCACCTATGCGCCAATGTGCTTGCAGAGTTGAGGCAGCTAGGTTAACCACCTCGACCGGAGACAGCCACGACGACGCTTTGCAGCGGAGCACAGAGGCTGCCGTCCACGGTCCACTATTGAGAATTGTGGTGTCTTGTCGGATTAGGGGTCATCACCGTCGCACCTTGCCAGTTCCGATGCACTATTCAATTTCACCCGCGCCATGGCCTCGCGCCTCGCAGGGCACTGTCACAGCCCGACCTCGTCTCTAGTGGACTAGGCCTAGCAAGTTTGCGAGGTACTTGATTGTGCAGGAAACAACACTTGTTCATTGAGCGTACATAGCGCATCGCAGCGAGTTCACGAAGGCTATTGCTTACATTGCGCCAGCATCAGCCCGATCATGGCTCAGCCGGTGCGTAGGCGATCGATCTCGGTGCACAGGCGCATCAGGGACTTGCAGGACTCCAACGAAATCCGAGGCTCTCATCCATCACGGTGGTCAGAGAACCGCAAGCAAGCTGTTTCACGTGAAACAGCGGTGCGACTCCCCCAGCAACATGCCCGACTGCAACTACCCAGTCATTTGCAGGAAAAGCTGGAAGAAAATATTTGGCTTAGGATGGCTCCAGGAGAACGCACCTTAACGCCATTGAGGTGGCGTTTCACGTGAAACACCACCTCAATCGACGATCAGCAACTAGTTGTTGCCGGGTGCCAATACATCCATGATTCGGTTCAGGTCCTCAACTGAGGCAAACTCAATGCTGACCTTGCCCTTGCGGGCGCCCAACGAGATCTTCACATTGGTGTCCAAGCGGTCAGCAAGTGAACTCGCCAGGAAATCGAGACGCTCGTGGCGCGGGCTGGGCGCCTTGGCCGGCGCCTTCTTGTCGCCGGCGGGGGCCTGGTACAGCTGTACAGCTTCCTCTGTGGCACGAACAGACATGCCCTCTGCAACGATCTTTTGAGCCAACTGTTCCATGGCATCACCATCGGGCAGTGCCAGCAGGGCCCGTGCATGGCCTGCCGAGAGGACACCGGCTGCGACACGTCGCTGCACCACGGGCGGAAGCTTCAGTAAACGCAGGGTATTTGAAACCTGCGGGCGGGATCGACCAATCTTGTCGGCTAGTTGTTCATGTGTTGTGCCGAAGTCTTCAAGAAGTTGCTGGTATGCTGCGGCTTCTTCAAGGGGATTCAGTTGGCTGCGATGAAGGTTCTCAAGCAGGGCATCGCGCAGCAGGTTGTCATCCGTGGTTTCCCTGATGATGACAGGGATGGTTTCAAGTCCAGCCGCCTGGCTGGCACGCCAGCGGCGCTCACCCATGACCAATTCATAGGGCTGGTCACCCTTTTCCGTGGACTTTCGCACGACAATCGGCTGAAGTATGCCGATTTCCTTGACGGAGTGGACCAACTCAGCCATGTCGTCTTCATCGAATACCGTACGTGGCTGCTTCCGGTTCGGATGAATCTCCCCAACAGGAAGTTCCATGAACGTAGCACCAGGAACATCGACCAGCTCAGCCTCTTCAGCCACTGGTTTCTTCCTTGAGCGTGTCTGCTTTGTGGCAGCAACTGGCGCTGCAGCTTCTGCAGCCGGAGCGGCTGTGACAGGTGCCTTGCGGTTCTTCGGCTCTGGAAAGAACAGGTCCACGGGGCGCGTCGGCTGCGTCGCACCTGTCTCATCGCCTGAAGAGTTCGGGATTAGAGCACCCAAACCGCGGCCAAGACCCCTGCGCTTGTCAGTCATTGAGACATCCTCCATTGAATTGACCCCGATAATGTGGGGCCTGCTGGACTTCATTGTATGTGGGAATTTGAATCAGGCACGGCATTGTCAGCCAACGGAGCGTTCTGCCAGCTCCGCCGCGGCCTCCAAATATGACAACGCACCTGTGGACGACGGATCATACGTCATAACAGTCTGCTGGTAGCTCGGCGCCTCTGAAATTCTCACTGATCGCGGAAT
Organism: Arthrobacter stackebrandtii; assembly: GCF_017876675.1. Lineage (NCBI taxonomy): Bacteria > Bacillati > Actinomycetota > Actinomycetes > Micrococcales > Micrococcaceae > Arthrobacter > Arthrobacter stackebrandtii. Next base: position 1,792,727 of record NZ_JAGIOI010000001.1, on the reverse strand, counting down.
CATGGCCTGGAGCACCTGCTGGGGGAAGTGTTCGCGAACATCCGCGGCGACATGTGCCGCCAGGTTGGTTCTTCCGTCATACATGGTGAGCAGAATGGTCGAAACAACAAGATCAGAGTTCAGGTGTTTTTGAATCATCTCAATGTTCTTCAGCAGCTGGCTCAGGCCCTCCAGAGCATAGTACTCACATTGGATGGGAATCATTACTTCATTGGCCGCGCAGAACGCGTTCACGGTCAGAAGTCCGAGGCTTGGAGGGCAGTCAATAAAGATGAAGTCGAGACGCTGTTGGCCATTGGCATCGCGGAATTTCACATACTCGTCGATAGCCCGTCGCAGCCGCTGTTCTCTCGCGACAAGGGAAACCAGTTCAATTTCCGCTCCCGCAAGGTGGATGGTCGCAGGCGCGCAGTACAGATTGTCAATATCGGGGCATTGCTGCACAACTTCCGACATCGGAAAGTCATTGATGAGGACATCGTAGATGCTGTCAATTTCAGCATGGTGCGGCACGCCGAGCGCTGTGGACGCATTGCCCTGCGGATCGATGTCGATAACAAGAACGTGAAGACCTGCAGACGCAAGCGCAGCCGCAACATTGACTGTCGTGGTTGTCTTGCCGACGCCGCCCTTCTGGTTCGCTACGGTCATGATGCGGGTATGTGCCGGCCGCGGCAATTCCCGCCCCAGCAGCCGTTCGCGGCGCTTGGTCTCGTTTACCAGCTGGCTCGCAATGGGGCTGCTGTCATCAAAGTCGTTGTCCAAAGGATCGAAGCGTTCAACATCCGTTTCACGTGAAACATCGTCACGTCGAGGAAAATCAAACACTTTCGGTTGATTTGAGGCGTTGGAGCGTGCAGACCCTAACGTCATGAACGGAGGAATCCGTTGCGAAGATGCTTCGCTACTGGTCACGCTGGCACTCTCACTTTCCTGTGGCTATGCTTGCCAACCTCTAGCCTATCGGTTCCAACCCACAGCATCGGGGATCAGCGCCGCTTCACCTTCACACGCACCACTGTGGTGGGTTCTTCCAAAATGTCCCCGCCGGCAATGACCACCTCTGTGTGCATGCCGCCGAGCTTCTTCAGGACCTTTGCTGCCTTGGTGATTTCCTCTTCCGCGCTGCGGCCCTTGATGGCCAGCAGTTCACCTTCACCACCAAGCAGCGGGATGGTGAGCGGCGCCAGGGTGTTGAGGGCAGAGACGGCGCGCGCGGTCACCACGGTGCATTCCACCTTGCCAATGGCGGCTTCGGCACGAGCGCGAATGATCTCCACGTTAGAGAGGCCAAGGTCCATGACCACCTCCTCCAACCATATGACGCGGCGCTCCAACGGCTCGATCAGGGTCAGGTACAGGTCAGGGCGGGCGATCGCCAGGCACAGGCCCGGCAGGCCGGCGCCGCTGCCCACATCGGCGACCTTGGCGCCGTCGTCAATCAATTCGGCCACAACGGCACAGTTGAGCACATGCCGGCTCCACAGGCGTGGAACCTCCCGCGGGCCGATCAGTCCCCGCTCGATCCCGGATGTCGCCAGGTGTTCAACATACCGCTTGGCAAGGCCAAGGCGGTCGCCAAAAATTTGTTGGGCCGCAACAGCCTCTTGTGCCGTAAGTTCCACCACGTTTGTGTCCTCTAAACTCGGATCCCGGCCACTCCCCTGAGGTAGTGGCCGGGACCGTTTTTGCTTCTTTTGGTGCACTGCGCCTTAGGACGCGGCGCTCACTACAATGTGTCGCTTGGCGCCTTCGCCCTCGGACTCGGATTCCAGGCCGAGCTCGGCAACGGCGTCATGCACGATCTTTCGTTCGTAGGCGCCCATGGGTGCCAGTGCCACCGATTCGGCTCCCGACTTGATCTCTTCGGCTGCGTCCTTGGCAATCTGGGCCAATTCAACGTTGCGGCGTTCACGGTAGCCGGAAATGTCCAGAACCAGTCGTGAGCGGGATTCAGTGGCGGACAACACGCTCAGCCGTGTCAGCTCCTGCAGGGCGTCCAGGACTTCCCCGTCCTCGCCGACCAGGCTGGCCAGTGAATCGGAGCCTTCCTCGGCGACGATGGAAATGTAGGTGCGGCCATTGCGCACTTCGATGTCGATATCTCCGTCGATGTCGGCAATGTCCAGGAGTTCCTCGAGGTAGTCGGCGGCGATGTCGCCTTCTTCTTCGAGACGGCTGACACCGATGGCGGCCGTTGCTTCTTCAGGGATGATTTGTGTGTCTTCAGACATTATTTCTTCTTCCTGTTCTTGCGCTGTGGCTGGTTCCGCTGGCCCTTGGGCTCAGGAATCTCCTCGACAACTTCCTCAACCTGCTTCTTGGACGCGCCCAGCAGCGGCAAGCCCTTGGCCTCGCGGCGCTTCTGGTATTCCTTGTAGGCAGGCGATCCAGGCGTGGGCATCCGGCGGATGACAAAGAACTGCTGGCCCATGGTCCAGAGGTTGGTGGTGGTCCAGTAAATCAGGACACCGATGGGGAAGTTGATGCCACCGATGCCGAACACGAGCGGCAGGACATAAAGCATCATCTTCTGCTGGCGCATGAACGGGCCCTGCATGGCTTCTTCAGACATGTTCTTGGACATGATCTGCTTCTGCGTGATGAACTGCGACGCAATCATCGCCAGGATCATGACGATGGAAAGTACGGCAATCGCAACGGTCAGGTTGCCACCCTGCCACGACGGGAGCAGCGCATCCGAGAGCCGCGCACCAAAGATGGTGGCTTCATCGAACTGCACGACCTCGTCGTGCGTCATGGCCCCGATGCCCTCGTTGTTGATGTTGGCCTTGGCCACACCGGAAAGCACCTGGAAGAGGGAGAAGAAGAACGGCATCTGGATCAGCATGGGCAAACATGCGGAGAACGGGTTGGTGCCGTGCTCCTTGTACAGCGCCATCTGTTCCTGGCCCATGGCCTGGCGTGAGAGCTGGTCTGTCTTGCCCTTGTACTTGGCCTGGAGCTTCTTCATGTCCGGCTGCAAGGCCTGCATGCCACGCTGTGCCTTGATCTGCTTGACAAAGACAGGAATCAGCGCAGCACGGATCACCAGAACGAGGCCAATGATGGCCAGCGTCCAAGTGACGCCCGAGGCGGGATCCATGCCCATCCACGTGAACAGGTCATGGAATGCCACCATGATCCAGGAAACAATCCACTTGAACGGGAACAGAATTGTATTGAAGAAGCCCATATTTCTTTATCTATCTCCTCAAGCCGCGTTGCGGCTTTGCGTTTCCTGTTGTTTAGCCAGAAATACATCCGGGTGGTTCAGCTGAACAATGAGGGGCACCGTGGTGGGGTCGTCCCAGTCAACATGGGCCGGGGACGGAACAGGATCCAACCCGCCGGCACTCCACGGGTGGCACCGAATGATGCGCCGCGCCGCAAACCAGCTGCCCTTGACCGCGCCATGTACGGTCACGGCTTCCAGGGCATAGGCCGAACATGACGGAAAAAACCGGCACACCTGCCCATAAATGGGTGAGATGACGCGCCGGTACATTTTCAAGACGATGATCAGGATGTTTTGGGGGAGGTGCCAAAGGAAGAGCACGACGTCGGACAACCACTTGGGTGCCCGACGTTCAGTTTGCGATGTGCTCACAAAACTTCTCCTCCTCTGTGCCCGCTCACCTTATCCACTGCAGGTGCCAGTGTCGAAGGCAGTGGGCTTCCCGGCCGCCCGTGCAAACGGGACAGAGCCGAGGAGCTTGCCTTGCGGTAGTCCGTGACAAGTTCGCTGAAGGAGGCAGCGGCGGATGCGGGCAGGGCCCGCACCACCACATTGACTCCCTGGGGATGCTGCCGAAGTGTTTCGACAACTATCTCCCTCAGTCTCCTCTTAACGAGATTGCGGGTCACGGCGTTCCCAACAGATTTCGACACGATGAACCCGATTTGGCTGGGTTCATCCGACGAAGTGGACACCATATATAACACTAAGTTCCGGCGTCCATTGCGGACGCCGGAACGTACAGTATGTGAGAAGTTGGCGGATGTCCGCATTCTATTTCTGGTGGCCAGCACCCTGCGATCAACCGCTACTTCACTAAGGCTCGACGAAGCGTCAAGCAGTTATTGTTTAGGCCGACAGCTCTACGCGACCCTTGCCGCGGCGTGCGGCCAAAATGGCGCGGCCGGCGCGGGTGCGCATGCGAAGGCGAAAGCCGTGCTTCTTGGCACGACGGCGGTTGTTCGGCTGAAAAGTCCGCTTGCTCACGGTAGTTACTCCAAGACAATCAAAGATGCGCCTTGCCCGTAGCTAACAGGTAAGAAAGGGGTCGACGCTAAGTATATGGATGCCTGTTCATTTTGCCTCCCATTACAGGAGGCGCACGCAGGTGCGCAAAACAGACACATGGGACTTCACAACGTTAGGTCATCATGGCCATCCCAGTCAAACGCCGGGTCGAGCCGAACGCGGGCGCCGACCCCGGAAACAGGCGGATTGCGGCTCCGGCAACCTCTCCACACCTTTATTCACAGCTGTGCACAAGTTCGTGGACAACAGCTGTGGACGGAGCCCTGAATCACCCCCTGTTGTGAGATTTATCCACAAGCTGTTTGCCCCGCTATCTTCTGGGCTTTTCATCCTCTAGGCTAGGCGCGTAGCAAGTTATCCACGGATGTGCATAACTCTGTGGATTACTGTGATTCGACGGTTGACATGGCGGCAAAAATGGCACCTTGCCTTGTGTTACCGAGATCACGCCCGACCGGCGTGTAACTATGAGCATTCCTGCAATCCACGCGGGAGTAAGGACGGAACAATCAATGAGCACTGAGGACATCAATGACGTTGGTAGTTCCTGGCGGCGCGTCATCAGGATCTTGGAACAGGATGAACGGGTTTCACCCAGGCAGCGGGGCTTCGTTGTCCTGACCCAGCCCCAGGGCCTGATTGGAAACACCTTGCTGGTGGCCGTTCCCAATGAACTCACACGCGAAGTTCTTCAGACGCAGCTCCACACCGCGCTAAGCGATGCGTTGGCGCAAGTATTCTCGGAGGAAATCAGCTGTGCGTTCAGCGTCAACGCGGATCTGGTTCCCCCGGTCAAGGAAGAGGAGCCCGCTCCCTCGCCTGTTGCCCTCTCCACACCCAGCCACCATGAGCAGATTGTCTTGGCAGAACCTGTCGAGTCGTCTTCCAAGCCGTCCCCTACACTTCCCAGCACCTCTCAGGAATTTGGCCGGCTAAACCCCAAGTACGTCTTCGACTCCTTTGTCATTGGTTCCTCCAACCGGTTTGCCCACGCTGCAGCCGTGGCCGTTGCTGAAGCGCCGGCCAAGGCCTACAACCCACTGTTCATCTATGGCGACTCCGGCTTGGGCAAGACCCACCTCCTGCACGCCATTGGCCACTACGCACGCCGCCTCTATAACGGGATCCGGGTCCGTTACGTGAATTCCGAGGAATTCACCAACGACTTCATCAACTCCATCCGCGACGATGAAGGCGCCAGTTTCAAGCAGTTGTACCGCAACGTGGACATCCTGCTCATCGATGACATCCAGTTCCTGGCCAACAAGGACGCCACGCAGGAAGAGTTCTTCCACACCTTCAACGCCCTGCACAACCACAACAAGCAGGTGGTCATCACTTCAGACCTTCCGCCCAAGCGGTTGCAGGGATTTGAGGAACGTATGCGGTCCCGGTTTGAGTGGGGCCTGTTGACGGACGTCCAGCCGCCGGAGCTGGAAACCCGCATTGCCATTCTGCGCAAAAAGGCCATTGGTGAGGGCCTTTCTGCCCCCGACGACGCCCTTGAGTACATTGCTTCCAAGATCTCCACCAACATTCGTGAGCTTGAAGGCGCCCTGATTCGAGTCACCGCCTTCGCCAGCCTCAATCGACAGCCCGTGGATGTCGGCTTGGCGGAACTGGTCTTGAAGGACCTGATCACCGACGACGGCGCCCAAGAGATCACCTCAACGGCAATCCTGGGACAAACGGCCGCCTACTTCAATATTTCCCTCGAGGAGCTGTGCAGCAAGTCCCGCACCAGGACCCTGGTGACCGCGCGCCAGATCGCCATGTATCTTTGCCGCGAACTGACGGACATGTCACTGCCCAAGATCGGCCAGGAATTTGGCGGTCGGGACCACACAACAGTCATTCACGCGGACCGCAAGATCCGCGAACTCATGGCAGAGCGCCGGGCCATCTACAACCAGGTCACGGAACTGACCAACAAGATCAAACAGCAGCAGCGCGAGGGCTAGCCCGCGCAGCGGGCAAAATTTAAAGAAATTAACAGGTGTGGACAACCCTGTGGATAAGTCGGTGTACAACGGCCGTTCCCTGCGGATAACCACAGGGTCGCCTGTGGATCGTTAAATCGGCAGGAAAAGTTCTCCACCGCTCCCCACAGCCTCAGACGGAAGAACCTCACACACTGTGCACAGCCAATTTTCGCGGAACCCCGCGGCTGAGGGCACTTATCCACAGTATCCACAGGACTTATTAACACTACGAACTACAAGAATTCTTCGTTTCAAAGAACATCTGGTTCCTACCCGCCGGCAGTCCCCGTGAACCCCAAAGCAATGCCCACAGGCCTTGCCCAAGGGGCTAAGCTAGCTGCAAGCATGTAATGTCATTCCTGCCCAGGGCTCCTACCGGCCCTCCAGGCAAAACCAGCACGATACTTTTTCGCACCATGAAAGGCGGCACCCTTCCGTGAAGTTCCGAGTCGAACGGGATGTTCTGACCGAAGCAGTCAGCTGGGCCGCACGTTCCCTGTCACCGCGTCCGCCTGTCCCAGTGCTTTCCGGGCTGTTGTTGAAGGCAGAAGCCGGAACTCTGAGCCTGTCGAGTTTCGACTACGAAATTTCAGCGCGCCTGCACATTCCTGCTGACATTTCAGAGGAGGGCACCATTCTGGTTTCAGGAAGGCTCCTTGCGGACATTTGCCGCAGCCTTCCCTCTGCACCCGTTGACATTGACACCGATGGCAGCAAAGTCACACTGACCTGCCGCAGCAGCCGCTTCCATCTGGCAACCATGCCGGTCAGCGACTATCCGGAATTGCCCGCCCTTCCGGATATCAGCGGAACAGTCGATGGTGAAGCCTTCGCCCAGGCTGTTTCCCAGGTAATCATTGCCTCCAGCAAGGACGACACCCTCCCCATCCTCACCGGCGTGAAAATGGAAATCGAGGGCGACCTCATTACACTTCTGGCAACAGACCGCTACCGCCTGGCACTGCGTGAAATTCGCTGGAACCCCACCAACCCCAATATTTCCACCGGCGCACTCGTCAAGGCGAAGACGCTCAGTGAAGTTGCCAAGACGCTGGGCAGCTCGGGAAACATCAACATCGCACTGTCCGACAACAGCGAGCTCATCGGCTTTGAAAGCGGCGGACGTCGAACCACCTCGCTGCTGGTTGACGGCGACTACCCCAAGATCCGCTCGCTTTTCCCGGACACCACACCCATCCACGCCACGGTCGAAACCCATGCCTTGGCTGAGGCCGTCCGCCGTGTTTCGCTCGTTGCCGAACGAAACACCCCCGTCAGGCTCATTTTCACAGACGGCCAGCTGACGCTGGATGCCGGCACGGGCGAGGATGCACAGGCCTCGGAAAACCTGGAAGCCGCACTCGTCGGTGACGAAATCACGGTCGCGTTCAACCCCCACTATCTGAGTGAAGGCCTCAGCGCCTTCGACAGCAAGTACGTCCGCTTCTCGTTCACTTCAGCCCCGAAGCCGGCCATGCTCAGTGCCCAGGACGAAATCGACGGCGAACGCCGCGACGAATACCGCTACCTGGTCATGCCGGTCAGGTTGCCGGGCCAATAGGCTAAAGAAACAAAACCCATCAGCCGCCAACCCACGAAAGAGAGCTAATTTCATGCACATCGGACTCGTCGGACTTGGAAAAATGGGTTTTAATATGCGTGCACGGCTGCGGGCCGCCGGCATTGATGTCACCGGATATGACCGCAACCCCGACGTCACGGATGTCCCGAACCTTGCCGAACTGGTGAAGGCCGTCCCGTCACCCCGGCTCATCTGGGTAATGGTTCCTTCAGGAGAGATCACCAACTCGGTCATCACCGAATTGTCCGTGCTGCTGGAACCGGGTGACTTGCTGGTCGACGGCGGGAACTCACGTTTCACCGAGGACCAAAAGCATGGTGAAATGCTGGCTGCCAAGAACATCGGCTTCATGGATGTTGGGGTTTCCGGCGGCGTCTGGGGCCTGGAAAACGGCTACGGACTTATGGCCGGCGGCGCCAAAGAGGATGTGGATCGGGCCCTTCCGGTCCTTGACGCACTGCGTCCCGAAGGCGACCGGGCCGACAGTTTTGTCCACGTTGGCGGTGTCGGCGCAGGCCACTACGCAAAAATGGTCCACAACGGCATCGAATACGGCCTCATGCAGGCTTACGCAGAAGGCTACGAACTGCTGGCCAAGAAGGAAATCATTGAGGACCTGCCTGGAACTTTCCGCGCCTGGCAAAAGGGAACCGTTGTGCGTTCCTGGCTGCTGGATTTGATGGTGAAGGCACTTGATGAAGATCCCGGCCTGGAATCAATCGACGACTATGTCGAAGATTCCGGCGAGGGCCGCTGGACTGTTGAGGAGGCCATTGCCAACGCCGTTCCGGCACCGGCCATCACAGCAGCCTTGTTCGCCAGGTTCTCCTCGCGCGAAGACAACTCCCCCGCCATGAAGATGGTTTCGGCACTGCGTCACCAGTTTGGCGGTCACGCCACCAAACCTGCGGGCTCCTAGCAGTGCACAAAGCTTGGCTCAATGTATCTTGAACACCTGTCGCTGACCGATTTTCGCAGCTACGCCCAGGTCGATCTCACCCTGTCGCCCGGCGTCACAGTTCTCGTTGGCTCCAACGGACTGGGCAAGACGAACCTCGTTGAATCCATCGGTTACCTTTCCACACTCTCATCCCACCGGGTCAGCAGCGACGGACCCCTCCTCCGCTTCGGCACCGAACGGGCACTTGTCCGGGCACAGCTTGTCCGGGGCGAGCAAAAGGTGATGGTGGAAGTGGAAATCAACGCCTCCCGCGCCAACCGGGCCCGCATCAACCGTGCCAACCCTGTCCGTGCAAGGGACGTCCTGGGCATTTGCCGCACCGTCCTTTTCGCACCCGAGGATTTGGCCCTGGTCAAGGGGGATCCCGGCAACCGCCGTCGTTTCCTGGACGACCTCCTCGTTGTCCTGTTGCCCCGCCACTCCGGAACCCGCAGCGACTACGACAGGGTGCTCAAACAGCGCAATGCACTGTTGAAGTCTGCACGGTCACAGCATTTCTCCCGTTCCGGTGTTTCAGAGTCGCATCTGTCCACCCTTGACGTCTGGGATGAACACCTGGCCGTCATCGCCGCGGAACTCCTGGCAGCACGCCTGGAATTGCTCAACCGGCTGCGGCCGCACATGTCAGAGGCCTACGCCCAGCTCACCGACGGGTCAAAACTGTTGAGGGCCATCTACCGCAGCAGCCTGAATGAGCCGGAAAAGTACGACGGCGCATCCCCCGACACGTCCGGCCCGCCAACGGCTGGGGTGCCTGATGAGGTTGACGAGGGTGAAGACCTTTCGCTGTTTTCGGTGGAAGAGCTGGCGGAGAAGTACCGCGTGGAACTGGCATCCTCCCGAAGGCGTGAACTTGAGCGGGGCATGTCGCTGGTGGGACCGCACCGTGACGAGGTGGACTTGCTGCTGGGCCAGGCGCCGGCGCGCGGCTATGCCTCGCACGGGGAATCCTGGTCGATTGCACTGGCACTGAGGCTTGCCTCCTTCCACGTCCTGGACGAGGACAAGCACGTCGCCGGCAACCAGCCCATCCTGATACTGGACGACGTCTTTGCGGAACTGGATGCCCAGCGTCGACGAAAACTTGCCGGCATGGTTTCGACCGCCGAGCAGGTCCTTGTAACGGCGGCTGTGGGTGAAGACATTCCGACTGAACTGGCGGGGGCGACCGTCCAAGTGGTTCCCGGCGGGGTTGTGCCCAATGAATGACCAGCCGCGGGGAAATTCCCACGGTGATCCAGTGGGGAAAAAAAGCAGCAGGGCGGCGGCCGCGAGTGACCATGTCACCGAGGTTGATGCTGCCCAGGCTGCACTGAACCGCATGCGGACCATCGCCAAGAGCCGGGGAGAATTACGGATTCCACGCAGCCGGTTGGGTGAAAAGCCTGTTTCCAAGAACAAGCGGAAGCCGTTTCTGGATGCAAAGTACGGCGGGGGCCGTGACCCGCAGGGGCTGGGCAACGTGGTGAACCGCCTTGTCTCGGACAGGGGATGGAGCTCACCACTGGCTGTTGGATCCGTCATGTCCCAGTGGGACACGCTGGTGGGGCCGGACATTGCCGCCCATTGCCAGCCGGAGAGCTTTGAGGAAACCACGCTCCACATCAGGTGCGACTCGACCAGTTGGGCCACGCAGCTGCGGCTGTTGTCATCATCCCTGCTGGCGAAGTTTGATGACCTCCTGGGTCGCGGCGTCGTCACGAAGATCATGGTCCTCGGCCCGGCAGCGCCAAGCTGGCGAAAGGGATTCCGCAATGTCAAGGGGCGCGGACCCCGCGACACCTACGGATGACGCGCGCCGTCGGACCCAAGCTGTCCAAGGCGCTGCAGGGCGATTCAAACACCATCGGCCGTACATCTCCTTAAAGAAGAGCTGGCAATTGCGCCCTGAGCCGCTTTTTACGCGTTCTAGGGCACGTTGGGCCACCATCTGGGCCCGTCTCAAGGTAGAATTGGCACTATAACCGTCTCTCCGCGGCGCTGTGGCAGGTTTTTGGTTTCGTTGAGAGCGGTATTTATCTGCCTTCGACAAGGAATTGGCGCACGGTGCACGAGAGTCCCGTGATCGTTCCTGGCGTCGGCAATCGAGCTGAACAACAAAAGGGGTCGAACGCGCCTGTGACGACGAACAATTCGGATAGTGCCGTGAATCCAGAACCGGAAGACACACCGTCGGAGGCGGCGCCAGATACAGGCGCAGCACCCGCGGCAGACGCAGCACCTGCCAATGCGCCGCACTACGATGCAGGCGACATTACGGTTTTGGAAGGCCTCGAAGCCGTCCGCAAGCGCCCCGGCATGTACATCGGTTCCACCGGTCCGCGCGGCCTGCACCACCTGGTCTACGAAGTGGTTGACAACTCGGTTGACGAAGCCCTTGCCGGTTATTGCGACCACATCGAAATCACGCTCACCGCCGACGGCGGCGTCCGAGTTGTGGACAACGGCCGCGGCATCCCCGTCGACATGCACCCCACCGAGCACAAGCCAACGGTTGAAGTGGTCATGACCATCCTGCACGCCGGCGGCAAGTTTGGTGGCGGCGGCTACGCGGTCTCCGGTGGACTGCACGGCGTGGGCATTTCCGTGGTCAACGCCCTCTCCCGCAAGGTCGAGACTGAAATCCGCCGCAAGGGTTTTGTCTGGCGCATGCTCTTTGCCGACGGCGGAAAGCCACAGGGCACGCTGGTCAAGGGCGAGACCACCACTGAAACCGGCACCACACAGACATTCTGGCCGGACCCGGAAATCTTCGAATCGGTCGAGTTCGACTTTGAGACGCTGCGGGCACGCTTCCAGCAGATGGCGTTCCTGAACAAGGGCCTGAAGATCACGCTGACTGACGAACGCGTGGTGGCCGCCGAGAACGATGAAGACCCGGACCTGGATGCCATTCCCGAGGGCAAGGACCTGGCAACCGGCAAGCGCGTGGTTGTCTACCAGTACAACGACGGCCTGCTGGACTATGTGAAGCACCTGAACAACTCAAAGAAGTACGAGACCGTCCATGAGGACGTCATCGCCTTTGAAACCGAGGACTCCTCACGCAGCATGGCCGTGGAGATTGCCATGCAGTGGACCACATCCTTCTCGGAGAGTGTCCACACGTATGCCAACACCATCAACACGCATGAAGGCGGCACGCACGAAGAAGGATTCCGTGCTGCCATGACGTCGTTGATCAACCGCTACGCGCGGGAAAAAAACATCATCAAGGAAAAGGATGACAACCTCACCGGCGACGACATCCGTGAGGGACTCACTGCTGTCATTTCGGTGAAGCTGTCTGAACCGCAGTTTGAAGGCCAGACCAAGACCAAGCTCGGTAACTCCGAGGTCAAGGGCTTCGTTCAGCGCGTTGTCACCGACGGCCTGGGCGACTGGCTTGAACGCAACCCCGGCCCGGCCCGCGATGTCATCCGCAAGTCCATCCAGGCATCGATGGCCCGGCTTGCAGCCCGCAAGGCACGCGAAAACACGCGACGCAAGGGCCTGCTGGAATCCGGCGGCATGCCCGGAAAGCTCAAGGACTGCCAGTCCAAGGACCCGGCACTGTCCGAAATTTACATCGTGGAGGGTGACTCGGCAGGCGGCTCGGCCGTCCGCGGCCGCAACCCGAACACCCAGGCCATCCTGCCGCTGCGAGGAAAAATCCTCAACGTTGAGCGGGCCCGCCTTGACCGCGCCCTTGGCAATGCCGAGGTCCAGGCCATGATCACGGCGTTCGGCGCCGGCATCGGCGAGGACTTCGACGTTGAGAAGGCCCGGTACCACAAGATCGTCTTGATGGCCGATGCAGACGTTGATGGCCAGCACATCACCACGCTGCTGCTGACGCTGCTGTTCCGCTACATGCGCCCACTGATTGAAAACGGCTACGTGTACCTGGCACAGCCGCCGCTTTACCGGATCAAGTGGTCCAACGCGCCGCACGACTACGTGTTCAGCGACAAGGAGCGCGACGCCGCCCTGGCTGCAGGTGCCGCCGCCGGGCGCCGGATTCCCAAGGACAACGGCATCCAGCGCTACAAGGGCCTGGGCGAGATGGACTACACCGAGCTGTGGGACACCACCATGGACCCGGCACACCGCACCCTCCTGCAGGTCACCATGGACGACGCAGCCGAAGCCGACCAGATTTTCTCCATCCTCATGGGCGAAGACGTCGAATCACGACGGAACTTCATCCAGCAAAACGCCAAGGATGTCCGCTTCCTCGATATCTAGACGGGCCATGACGTGCCCCTCCGGAAATAGTGCGAAACCGACATATATTGGGAATGGAATATTAAGATTATGAGTGACGAAACACCACAGAACCCGGACGAACCCACCACGGATGAAAGCGCCGTCGAGGTTCATGAAGGAAACCTGCTCCATGACAAGGTAGAGCAGATTGATCTCCAGGATGAGATGAAGCGCTCCTACCTGGATTACGCCATGGCGGTCATTGTCGGCCGTGCACTGCCTGACGTGCGTGACGGACTCAAGCCGGTCCACCGGCGCGTGCTGTACGCAATGTTCGACGGCGGCTACCGTCCGGAGCGTTCCTTCAACAAGTGCGCCCGCGTTGTCGGCGAGGTCATGGGCCAGTACCACCCCCACGGCGACACGGCCATTTACGATGCCCTGGTCCGCCTGATCCAGGACTGGACAATGCGCTACCCGCTGGCCTTGGGACAGGGCAACTTCGGCTCCCCCGGCAACGACGGCGCTGCCGCCCCCCGTTACACGGAAACCAAGATGGCGCCCTTGGCCATGGAGATGGTCCGCGACATCGACGAGGAAACCGTCGATTTCCAGGACAACTATGACGGCAAGAACCAGGAACCGACGATCCTGCCGTCCCGCTTCCCCAACTTGCTGGTCAATGGCTCTTCCGGCATCGCGGTGGGCATGGCCACCAACATTCCCCCGCACAACCTGCGTGAGGTCGCCGAAGGCGTCCAGTGGTACCTGGCCAACCCCACCGTGAGCCGCGAGGAACTGCTCGAGGCACTCATCGAACGCATCAAGGGACCCGACTTCCCCACCGGCGCGCAGATCCTGGGCCGCAAGGGCATCGAGGATGCCTACCGCACAGGCCGTGGCTCGATCACCATGCGCGCCGTGGTCAACGTTGAGGAAATCCAGGGCCGCACCTGCCTCGTCGTCACGGAACTGCCCTACCAGGCAAACCCGGACAACCTGGCCATCAAGATTGCCGACCTCGTCAAGGACGGCAAGATCGCCGGCATCGCCGACCTCCGCGATGAGACCTCCGGCCGCACCGGCCAGCGCCTGGTCATCGTGCTCAAGCGCGACGCCGTCGCCAAGGTGGTCCTGAACAACCTGTACAAGCACACACAGCTGCAGGAAAACTTCAGCGCCAACATGCTGGCCATTGTTGACGGTGTGCCCCGCACCCTGCCGCTTGACGCCTTCATCCGCCACTGGGTCACCCACCAGATGGACGTCATTGTCCGCCGGACCAGGTTCCGGCTTCGAAAGGCCGAGGAAGAGGCGCACATCCAGCGCGCACTCCTGAAGGCCCTGGACGCCCTCGACGAGGTCATCGCCCTGATTCGCCGTTCCAGCACCACCGAGGAGGCCCGCGACGGCCTGATCCAGCTGCTGGACATTGATGAAATCCAGGCCAAGGCCATCTTGGACATGCAGCTGCGCCGCCTGGCCGCCCTGGAGCACCAGAAAATCCAGGACCGTGCAGATGTCCTGGAGACCATGATCACCGAGTTCAACCGCATCCTGGCGGACCCGGAGGTGCAGCGCGGCATTGTCAGCGAGGAACTGGCGGAGATCACCGCACGCTTCGGTGACGACCGCCGCACCGAGATCATGATGGGCTATGACCCCAACATGAGCATGGAAGATCTCATCCCCGAAGAGGAAATGGTCGTCACCATCACCCGCGGCGGCTACGTCAAGCGCACCCGAAGCGACAACTACCGCACGCAGCACCGCGGCGGCAAGGGTGTCAAGGGGGCGCAGCTGCGCGGGGACGACGTCGTCGAGCACTTCTTCGTGACCACAACGCACCACTGGCTGCTCTTCTTTACCAACTTGGGACGGGTCTACCGCGCCAAGGCGTACGAGCTGGCCGAAGCCGGCCGTGATGCCAAGGGCCAGCACGTGGCGAACCTGCTGGCGTTCCAGCCTGACGAGAAAATCGCCCAGGTCATGGAACTGAAGGACTACCAGCAGTCGCCGTACCTGGTCCTGGCGACCCGGAACGGGCTGGTCAAGAAGACCTCGCTTGAGGACTACGACACCAACCGTTCCGCGGGCGTCATTGCCATCAACCTCCGCGACGGCGATGAGCTCGTCTCGGCGCAGCTCGTCTCCGACACCGACGACCTCCTGCTGGTGTCCCGCAAGGGCCAGTCGATCCGTTTCACCGCAACCAACGAGGCGCTGCGGCCCATGGGCCGTGCCACGTCGGGCGTGACTGGAATGAAGTTCCGTGACTTTGACGAACTGCTGTCAGCTTCGGTTGTTACGGACGAGTCCTTTGTGTTTATTGTCACAGAAGGAGGTTATGCCAAGAGAACTGCCGTTCAGGAATACCGGCTCCAAGGGCGCGGAGGGCTGGGCATCAAGGTTGCCAAACTCGTGGAGGACCGCGGTGACCTCATTGGTGCATTGATCGTGCAGGAAGAAGATGAAGTCCTGGTGGTTATGAGCGGAGGAAAGGTGGTCCGGTCCAATGTTTCAGAGGTTCCGGCCAAGGGCCGCGACACCATGGGCGTCATCTTTGCCAAGCCGGACAAGAACGACCGCATAATTGGCATTGCACGGAATACTGAGCGCGGCCTTGAAGAAGACGATGAAATGGATGAAGAAGCCCAGTCGCCGGCAACGGCCGACGGAGTGCTCGAAACGGTCCAGCAGAATGATGAAGTACCGTTAAGCGGTAATGACGGAATAACTGGAGGTACCGATTGAGCACCAATAAGCCGATTCCGCGGCCTGGTTCAGCACCCAAGGTAGGTGCCCCTGCCCGACCGCCACAGCGCCCCAGTGGCGCCCCAAAGCCCCCGTCGGCCCAGCGTCCGGCATCTGCCGCGCCACGGCCGAAGGCGCCGCCGTCACTGGTCAAGCCCGCGCCCAAGGCGAAGGCCCGGCGCGCCCGGCTACTGATCAGCAAGATCGATCCGTGGTCCGTGCTGAAGATGGCATTCCTGCTGTCGGTGGCTCTCGGGATCATTACCGTCGTGGCCACGATCGTGCTTTGGTCCGTTCTCGATGCCATGGGCCTGTTCGACAAGGTCAACCAGTTCATCAATGAGATTCAGGGCCAGGAGGCCGGCACTCCGTTTGACCTGCTCAGTTTTGCCTCGCTGGGCCAGGTGGCTTCGTTCTCCACCATTGTCGCTGTCGTCAATGTCGTGTTGTTGACCACACTTTCGGTCCTCTCGGCCTGGCTGTACAACATTTCCTCCACCCTGGTGGGCGGAATTGGTGTCACGCTGACCGATGATTAGCGAAAAATCTGCATGAATCCGGGAATCGGCGGGCCAGAAGTGGCTTCAGGCCCGCCGATTTTGGACTTTCCGATTCTGTGCGGTAAAGTTTTGTCTCGGCCCGATGAGGGCCGGTGAGGGCGTATAGCTCAGGCGGTTAGAGCGCTTCGCTGATAACGAAGAGGTCCCTGGTTCAAGTCCAGGTACGCCCACGGAATCCAACGGTTCCTGGTCAGGATGGTGTGCGGTGAAGAAGTTGTTGATAGTTATCACGGCTTTGGGTGCTGCAATTATCCTGAATAGGAAGTGGCGGGAAACCAAAGTTGTGAAGACAACATGGAGCAAGGCAACAGATTCGGTTGAATGAGTTGGCCTTGATTCATATATACTGAATCAGCCTCATGGGGGCATGGCGCAATTGGTAGCGCACCTGCTTTGCAAGCAGGGGGTTCGGGGTTCGAGTCCCCGTGCCTCCACCATGAACGAACAACCCTGGTCCTTGGACCGGGGTTGTTCTGTTTTAAACGTCGTCGGCACCACATCCTCGGGGAGGCAGGCCGCTTTTCCTGCTCCACAACAGCCCCGGCGAGACGGACAATCCCCTTCTCGGCTGGAGGTGGGCACCGTTGGGGTGCCTTAGGCTTGAACAGTGATCATTTTCTTGGCCGTTGTCGGCATTTTGGGCGTGTCGGCATCGGGCCCGATCATGGCGGCGACCATGGCACCACCCCTCACCATCGCCCTGTGGCGAAATGTCTTTGGCGCCGTGGCACTGGGCATTCCCGCGGCGCTGAAGGACCGGGGCCAGTTCGCCTCGCTGAACCGCACGGAACTGAAATATCTGGTGATTGCAGCAACTGCCCTGGCCCTGCACTTTGCCTGCTTTGTCACCTCCGTGAAATTGACCAGCGTGGCCGCAGCCACCGCATTGGTCTGCCTGCAGGCGGCCTGGATTGCGCTGTTTCAGTGGATCAGGGGCAGGAGGCCTGCACGGCCGGTCATCCTGGGGCTGGGGACAGCGCTCATTGGCGTCGTGGTCATCACAGGGTTCGACATGGGAGTGTCCCGGGAGGCGCTGCTCGGTGACCTGCTGGCCATGGCGGGTGGTGCCCTGGCCGCCGTCTACACCCTGGCCGGCGCGCGTGCCCGCAAAACGCTTTCCACGAGTGTCTACTCCAGCATTTGTTACGGCTTGTGTTCAGTGGTGCTGCTGGCCATGTGCCTGGTGCTGGGCCAGCCGCTGGTGGACATTCCGGCTGAGGCCTGGTGGGGCATTATTGCGGTCACGGTGGCGGCCCAACTCCTTGGACACACCATCTTCAACCATCTGTTGGCCACAATCTCCCCGCTGGTGGTTTCCATGATGATTCTTTTGGAGATACCCGGGGCCGCGCTCCTGGCCGGGATCTTCCTTGGCCAGGCGCTGCCAGGCGGCACGTATGTTGGCCTCACGTTGATCCTGGCCGGCCTGGCCATCGTCATCATGCGCCAGGGCCGCAGCGGCCTGAAGAACCAGCCCCTGCAGCTCCCGTCCGGAAAGAAACGCAAGGACGCCGCTTAGGCGCAGCGCCAAGGTCTGTGGTCTGCCGGCAGCACCGGGGACGCATACTGGCCCAAAACACGGCTGGGCCGGGATCCCCTCGGATCCCGGCCCAGCCCGCACCACACGTGCGTTTGGTGATTTTTACTGCTTGGGAGCCTTCGGCTTCGGCTTTGCAGCCGCGTCCTTGGCAGATTCCACGGCATCTGATGCGGCCTCCTTGACGTCGCCGGCGATGTCGGCCGCTGCTCCCTTGGCGGATTCCGAAGCGTCGGCAACCTTGTCCTTCGCCTCGGCTGCGGCGTCGGCAACCTTGTCCGCGACCTTGTCAGCCTTGTATGCAACTTCGGCTGCGGCGTCGCCAGCCTTGTCTGCAACCTTCGCGGCCATGTCGGCGACCTTCTCCTTCGCCTCGGCGGCAGCGTTCGACGCCTTCGCCCCCACAGTGTCGGCGACCGTGGCAGCCTTGGTGGCTGCGCCGTCGTCCGCCGCAACAGGGGCAGGGACGGGAGCGGCGGGTACCACGGGTGCCGGGGTCTGCCAGGGGTCCGCCACGGGCTTGGACGCCTTCCATGCCGCAACGCCGGCGGTGCCGGCGGCGACGATGACACCCACCACGATCCAGCCCTTGCCGGACTTCTTGTCTTTCTTTGCGGCGTCCTTGGCGGCCTTCTTCAGCTCGACTGCCAGTTTCTGGGCGGATTCCCGGGCCGCCTTCTCAGCTTTGGCGATCGCCTTCTTGTTGCCTGCCAGCTTGGCGGCAACGAGTTCCACCTTCTGAGGGGCCTGGGATCTTTCCAGCGCGGATTCGACAGCGTGCGCGGCGTCACCCAGCTTCTCCGAGAACAACGGGATGAAGTCGTCCACCACCTTGCCCTTGGCTGTGGTGATGGCCGGGCCGGTCTTGGCGATCGCCTCCTGGATGTGGGGGGTGGCGTCGTCCACGGCATCGGAGATCTTTGGCGCCAACTTTTCAAGGCCTTCCTGGAGTTTGGGCGTTACGGTTGCCACGCCGTCGGCGGTGTACTGGGCGGCTCTGCGCAGGCCGTCCTGGACGATGGGGGAAGCCTGCTCGATGCCCTTCTCAATGCGGGGTACGGCCCAAGCCAGCGCCGCCTCCACCCGGGGAGCTGTCCAGTCCTTTGCATGTTCAACATGGGGCGCAGCCCAATCCACGCCGGTATTGAGTGAATCTTCCAAACTTTGGGTAAAACGGTCAACCTTCTTCACATTTCCTCCAGGTGTCAGCAGTTTCATGTTCAGCCTACGTCCACAACCGGGCCGTTGCTATCCCGCCACAGTTCGCCGCGCGCGGAATGGCCGCCGTTGTCAGAAAACTCCCACTTAGTCGTGGCAGAATATCGCCATGACTGCAATCCCAACCGCAAAAGCAATTATCAGCACGAGCCTTGGCGACATCGAGGTCAACCTCTTTGGCAACCACGCTCCCAAGACGGTGGACAACTTTGTTGGCCTGGCGACCGGAACCAGGGAATGGACGCACCCGGCCACCGGCGAGAAGACGACTGCCCCGCTCTACAACGGCACCATCTTTCACCGCATCATCAAGGACTTCATGATCCAGGGCGGCGATCCCCTGGGCCGCGGCATCGGTGGCCCAGGCTACCAGTTCGACGATGAAATCAACCCGGACCTCAACTTCAACGAGCCCTACAAGTTCGCCATGGCGAACGCAGGCATCCAGGGCGGCCGCGGCACCAACGGTTCACAGTTCTTCATCACCACCGTGAACACCAGCTGGCTGCAGGGCAAGCACACCATCTTCGGCGATGTCACCGACGAGGCCTCACGCGCCGTCGTTGATGCCATTGAAGGCGTTGCAACCGGTGCAGGCGACAAGCCGCGCGAGGACGTTGTCATCAACTCCGTCACCGTCGAGCAGCTCTAACAGGGCTACTGGCTTCAATCTGCTTTCCTGGCTTCGGCCGCCGGCACCGCGCGTGCCGGCGGCTGGGGCCTTCCTTATATATGACCAACAAGGAATATTCACGATGAGCACGCCATACCCGGTCCCAGGTCCCGCCGTGGGCGCACCTGTCTGTCCGCGCCACCCTGACCGTGTCTCCTACGTGAGCTGCCAGCGGTGCGGCCGCCCTGCGTGCCCAGACTGCCAGCGGAGCGCCGCCGTGGGCGTGCAATGCGTGGATTGTGTCCGCGAGACCAGCAAGTCCGTCGCCTCCCGCCGGACGATTTTCGGCGGCGTGGCACGTGCCGGCCGCCCGGTGATCACCATCACCATGATGGTCATCTGTCTGGCCGGCTACGCCCTCCTGTGGCTTGCCCCCGACAACTTCATCATGCAGACCTTTGCCTACGCGCCGGCCCTGACGGAGTCCGAGCCGTGGCGGATGCTGACCTCGGCATTCCTGCATTCCACGTCCATCATGCACATTGCATTCAACATGTATGCCCTGTGGATCCTGGGCAACGCCCTTGAACCGGCGTTCGGCAGGGCCCGTTTCCTGGCTCTCTACCTTGTCAGCGCCTTCGCCGGGTCAGTCGGCGTGCTCTTGATTGCCCCTTACGACACCTGGGTCGTTGGAGCCTCCGGTGCCGTGTTCGGCCTTTTCGGTGCACTCTTTGTCGTCCAGAAGAAGCGCGGCGGAGACCTGCGCCAAATCGTGGTGCTCCTGTTGATCAACGCCGTCATCGGCTTCATGGTGCCCGGCATCGCCTGGGAGGCACACCTGGGCGGCCTGGTTGCCGGCGCATTGTGCGCAACGGCCATCGCCTACGCTCCGGCGAAGAACCGGAACCTCATCCAGTGGGGCGGCATGGCTGCTGTCGTCCTCATCCTTGTGGCGCTGACGCTGTGGAAGGTTTCCACCTTCCCTGTATTTATCTTCTGATAATCGACGGCGCCCGGCGCGCCTTGGGCGTCAGGGCTTGAGCCGGCGGTAGTCCCCGCCGTAGTGGATCAGCGGGGACAGTTCCCGGGTCCACAGCGCGTCCTCGCCCATGGATACGACCTGTCCCACCACCAACAGGTGGGTTGCGGCCGTGTGGACCTGTGTCGTCTCCACCTCGAAATACGCCAGTGCCCCGGCAATGACAGCATTGCCGGTTGCGGGGCCGCGCCTGAAATCAATCTGGTTCAACAGCCCCTCAACCGGGGTGCCGGGACTTGCCAGCCAGTTGGCCTGCCTCTTCTGTTCGGCGCTCAGCAGCGATAAAGCCCAGTTGCCTGATTCCGCCACCGCCAGGGCAATCCTGGACTCCGCATAGAGACTCACCAACAATGTCGGTGGGTCGTAGGAGACTGAAATGAAGGCACTGACCGTGGCCGCATGGTCCCGTCCGCGCTGCTTCGTGCTGATCACAGCCACCGAGCCGGCCTGCTCTGCACTGAGCCGGCGGTACTCATCGATTTGATCCTGGCTCGGATCCTGTGGGAAAACTCTGTGGACATCGAGAGAATCGGCTAGTTCCATGGCTCAATACTCCCACGTATCCACAGTTATCCACAGTGATGTCCACACATGGGCATAACTTACAGAGCTGTAGTTCGAGTACCTGAAGACTCGTCGAACTACTAGTTCTCCACAGGGTTATGCACATTGGGCATAAGTTACACACATGTAATTCCACAGCTGTGGATTACTTTCTGACGGGGTCTTACGGCATGCCGGGCTTTTCATCGCGCAAAGTTATCCACGTCTGTGGATAACTTTGTGAACAACTTGGGATAACCACAGCTTCGAAGACTGCTTGTGGATAGTTCGAAGGACTTGTCAACGCCCGTGGATAAGTCTGTGGGTTGTGGGAAAAAGTTATCCACAGTGTGGAGAACTTTGGGGACAGAGGGTTTTCACGCCTGTCAACTGCCAATTTGCATGCTGCGGAGATGCCTGCCGCAGATCCTGAATTGGTGTCACCGCTACTTGTGCCAGTGGTGCGGTGACTGTCAGTTGAGGTGGCTGTGGTCGTTGAGTGTCACCACTTGCCGGTCGTGGAAGAAATCGTCTTCTCGCAGGTGGCTGATCCCGCCAGGCGATGTTTTGAACTTCACGTGGCCGGCAGCTTCAAGTGGGAGCCCTATCCATGCGGCAATCAGGTAGGTCGCGGTGCCTCCATGGGTGACCACAATTGTGTGAGCTGACTCCACGGTGAGGATTCGGTCGAGAGCAGCGTAGGCGCGCCCCGCCCACTCGAATCTGGTCTCCGACCCCTGAATTCCGTCTCGGTGCCTCATGCGATCGCCTTGGGCGGGAGGAGGCGCAAAGGGAGTTGTTCCGGGTGGCGTGCCCTCGGCTGCGCCATAGGACTGCTCTCGGAGGTCAGCATCCATCACCGGCGTGGAGCCGAGGATTTCAGCAATCGGTTCTGAAGTTTGGCGTGCGCGGAGGAGATCTGAAGAAAACAGCAGAGAATCTTCATCGGTTGGGATGAGCTTCCGCAATGCCAAGGCTACAAGCTGGGCATCCTTTGTTCCCTTGGAGGTGAGGGCGGAATCGTACCAACCGCCGACGAGGTTCTCTACGTGGTGCGTGGCCTCTGTATGGGTGACAATGTACAAGTTTCGCAAGCCAGATTCTCCATTTCAGTCAGGAAAGTTCCAAGTCTAGATCGATCAGAACGCCGGCCGTGCTTTTCAAGACAGGGACACAAAACATGGAATTTCAGCAGCTGTGGTTCGAGCATCACCGCAGGTCAGAGAAACTCGCTGGTGACGGGTAACGCCAGCCGGGAGTTGCACTTTTCCGCGCATTGGAAGGCGGTCCGTGGTGCTGGCGCATCGCGAAGACTACGCTCAAGGGCACGCGCGGTTCAAAGTTGTTTGAGAACTACACCGAAGCTGCTCGGCGGGCGCTGGTCCTGGCTCAGGAAGAGTCAAGGACAATGATGCATGACTCGTATATCGGTCCTGAGCATCTACTATTGGGGCTTTTGCACGCTTTCCCGGACGCAGTGCAGGCGGCGCCGGGCGTCTGGCCGGAGGAGGTCTGTGTTGCGATATTGAGTTTCGCCTCCCCTCGTCCGCAAGAAACCTGAGAATCGTTGCCGTTCGCCCGAAAGTCTCTGGACGCACTAAAGGCGGCGCAGCGCACAGCGCGGGAGCTTCATTCCGATCATGTCAGGATCAAGCACCTGTTGTTGGGGGCGCTGAGTGTCCATGGCGACAGCCTGGATGAGGCGCTGGTCGCTGCAGGTGCGGATCGAGACGGTGCGAAGCGCGGGCAATGGCGGCTCTTACGAAGGGGTGATGGGTGGGCCGGGGCTGGGTAGCCGGCATCGATCCCCCGAGTATGTCCAGCTGACCTGGTCAAGATGCGCCCCGAGATCTAGGTTGCCAGCTGCGCGGACGGCCGTGCGAACTCTGGCCCCGCCGTGGCGCGCCGGTCGGCATACCAGCGCCGAACTGTTCGAGCTGTCCGAGATCCATCCCACCGCCACGGCCACCGGGACGTGGGCAGTGCTCGGGGCGGGGGCGCTACCCGCTGTCGAGCCTGGCAAAGTCTTGATTGGTGCCGGGAACCTCAACCATTCAGCTGCCACTGCCCAGGGTGTTGCAGATCTTGAACGGAATGGTGCGATTGGTTTGTCCGGCGGCGATGTTCATCTGCTCGCCGGCAGCATAGTGCCAGCCGCGTGTATCCCGGGTTGTACCGTCCGGCTGCCTGGTGCCCACCAACAGGCCAACGGCCGGCACCAACTTCCCGAGACTTGGCCTTCACCGAGTCCCGGAGAACGCTCGTTGGCCACTTATCTTCAGGAGCAGGACGATCCGATGCCGGGAAAATCAAGGGTGCGTACTTAATATCCCGTAGGGTCGTCGACATGGCTGACCATATGTCCCTAGAATGAGTATGCATTTAGCCACTTGGCTATGGTCTGGTCTTGGGTGCCGGGATCAGCTGTCCGGCACCAGCCGAGGGCAGCTGCTGCCGTGATTGTGTGAAATGGGGAAATGTGGCCCGCCGGGCGAACGCCGAAGACATTGTGAGGACGCTGGTGCATGGCTCCTCCCGTGGTGTGCTCATCGTCGGCCCCCGCGGGGTGGGTAAGACGTGGATGCTCGGGCAGGTCCATGCTGCCCTGGGTCCACAGGCCGCCATCATCAGGCTCTCCGCAAGCAAGGCACTGGCCGGCATCCCGTTCGGCGCCGTGAATGCCAGGGTTGGATCCAACGTTGTCCGCAGCAACAACTATTACGAGGTCCTGAATGGCCTGATGGGCCAGGTCCAGCTCAGCCTGGAATCCAATCCCCATGTGTTTCTCATGGTGGACAACGCAGAGTTCCTTGACAGCGACAGTGCCGCCATCATCCTGCAAGTGCTCATGTCGACCGAATGCAAGCTGATCATTGTGGACCGGCCGGGCAGCCACGACAGCTACCTGCGTGAATTGTGGCGCGACGGCCACCTGAGACGTTATGAGCTTGCACCTCTCCAACCAGAAGACGTCCGGGACTTTCTGGAGGACATCCTGGGCGGCAAGGTCACTGGTGCGACGGCGGACTACCTCGCAAAGCGTTCCTCCGGAAACCCCCTCGTGCTGCAGGGACTGGTGACGGGCGCACAGGATGAAGGATCGCTGCGCAACATCGGCGGCGTGTGGGTCCTGGACCATCCGGATGACAGGCTTGGCTCCGAGTCATGGGAATACCTCCAGATGGACCTGGAGCACCTGGCCCCTGATTCACGGCGCATCGTCGAGATCTTGGCATTGGCCGGGCAGCTTCCACTCGACGTTTTGTTGGACCTGACCAGCTCCGATGCCGTCGATGACATCCAGCAGCGCGAGCTGGTGGAGATTCTGCCGGGTCCGCAGCTGGCCATGCGCCTGTCCAAGGCCGTCACTGCACCAGCCATACGAGCCACGGTTCCTGTGGGGCGCGCCCGCCAGTACTGGGCCGACGTCACCCGCCTCGTGCCTCCGGCAGAACGCGCCACCCCGGAAGCAACCATCAGCTTCACCCGGTGGGCCCTGGCGTGTGGACTGCCCGTGCCGGAGGGGCGGCTGTTGGAAGCAGCCACGTGCGCCAACCAACTGATGCGCCCCTTGGATGCGCTGGCATTCAGCAACAGCCTCAGCCTCTCAGACCATTCGGCGCCAATGCTGGCGGAGCGGGCCATCGCCATGGTGAACCAAAATGAGCCGGATGAGGCACGCCTGCTGGCTGCGCAGTCGTTTGCCATGGCGGAGAATGCTGACGACGGCGCATATGCCCTCCATGCCGTTCACCTCAGCCATTTTGCCAGCGTTGGATACCAGGCCGAGCTCAAGGCGGCACTTGCCGCATACGATGCCCGCTTCGGAGCGCCTGTGTTGGACGGATTATCCACTCCGGCGGACATTGCCGTCCTGGTCATCCGTGCCACGATGGAGGTGTCGACCGGCGACATCGCACACGCCAGGGAGCTGATTGAAGCCCTGCGCCGGCATCCGCTGGCAGACAACGCCGGGCATCGTGTGTCGTTGAAAGGACTCCACACGGAGATACTCGCGGCCATGGGCCGGGTGGATCTTGCCAGGGTCCTCGCCATGGAGATTTTCGATGAACTAGAGGCGCCCACGGGATTTTCCCGGCCCGACATTTCAATTTTGGCCTACACCCGTGCAGTGGCCACCTTGATTTACGACGGCGCGTGGGATGAGGTGGCCGCGGCCCTGGAACCCGACACGTTCCGGAATGCCGACCTGTTGCTGTATGCGGGCGGCCTGCGGGACCTGGGCGCTGCCATGATGGCCTGCCGCCGCGGCCATATCCCAGATGTGCTGGCAGCACTGGAACCGGCCGTTGGAGCGCTGGCAGAATACGATCCCTGGTCCGTGCTGCCAACGGCGCTGGGAATCCAGGCCTATGGGCTCGTCATGAGTGGCGATATTCCGGCCTCGCAGCGGTGCCTGACCCGATTGGCGGCCCTGAACCAACGCACGGGCAAGTTCAATGAAATTGAAGGCACCGCCTACGCGGCTGCAGCTCAGTGCCTGACCGGGCAGCACGACCTTGGCCTGGCCAGGCTGAGAAGCCTGCAGCGCGAGTGTGCCGCGAACGGCTACCTGGGCATTGAGGCGACGGTCCTCTCCTTGCTGTTGAGGGTGGGTGAATCCTCGGCTGTCGCCCGCCTGGGAGAGGTTGCCCAGCAGGTGGAATCCGGCAGTAAGGAATTCTTCATCACGTGGGTCCACGCCATGGAGTCCCAGGATCCTGCCGTCTTGGACCTGGCCAGCACCACCGCCATGGATCTTGGTTATGAACTCATTGGCGTGGAGCTTGCCGCGCATGCGCTGCGAAAGTTCAGTGACCGGGGGAAGGTCCACAAGAGCCGCAAGGCGGCCAGCAAAGTGGTGGCCATGCGTGAGCAGATGCCAGGGCTGGTCTCACCAGTTTTCCAGTCCATTGACCAGCCCAAGATGACCCGGCGAGAACACCAGATCGCGCTGCTTGTGGCACAGGGCGAATCCAACAACTCAATTGCCGCCCGCCTCAATGTCTCGCTGCGCACCATTGAAGGCCACCTGTACAGGACATTCATCAAGCTGGATCTGCAGTCGCGCGAACAATTGGCGGCACTCATGAACGGCGGGGACACTCCAAAGGAGAGCGGCGGCTACTATTCCTGAGTGGTGGAACGCTGAAGGTTATGCCCTGCCGGGCCGCCGTTTGATACTGTGCGGGTGCCCGGAACTAGTGACGAACCAGTGTTGAGTGTTGATAGGCGCCAGGAACAGCCAGGCGCCGCCCCGGCCCTTGAGGCGGGGCCGTACGACGCAGGGCCCGCCGTTTCCAGCAGGACCCGACATGGCGAGCGGTCGCAGTTGCTCCAACGGGGACGCCTGCGGGCCCGCGGCCGGGCACGGCTGCCCTGTCCAGGCTGTTGCCCTGTCTAAGTCGCTGGCGGCGGCCTAGACTGAAAAGAGGAGCGGCACCAGTGACAGCCACCAGGGCTTCGGTGTTGGTGCTGTGGAAGGCAGGGCAGCACAATGTCCAGTTATGAAGAGCCGGTGGACGGCGAAGCGGGCCGGGGACGGTATGTCCAGGGCGAATACGGCACGGCCGGCGCAGAGCCGGGACACGAGTCAGGGGATCCGGAAGGCCGCTACATAGAGGGCGACTACGGCCTGGCGGGCACGGAGGAGGCGTCGGAAAACGACGGCCGGGGGCGCTTCGTTGAGGCTGACTACGGCACGGCCGGCGATGTGCCGGGCCGTACCGCAGGAGATCCGAAGGGCCGCTACGTGCAAAGCGACCCGGGTTCAGAGGAGGAATCCGGAGGCTAGCTGCGCCAGCGCGTGGTCATCATGAACCCGGCCAGGGCAATGGCAAAGCCAATTCCGATGTTCCAGTTGCCAATGTTGGGGATGGGGAACCCGCCGTCGGAAATGTAGTACGTGATGATCCAGACGAGCCCCAGAAGCATCAGCGTCACCATGACGGGGAGGAACCACACCGCGTTGGGCTGCTGTGCCTTGCTGGAAGGAGTTTGGGCGGGTCCCTTGGCGGGGCGGCGACGCGATTTGGACTCAGGCACAGGAGCTCCTTGACAACGCGGCCGGCTGGGCGGTCCGCTCGATAGGTGGATGGGCGGTTCATGAGCGCAGGTGTTGCGTGGGCAAATTGTTCTCAGGTGGTGAACTGCCGGTATTGTTGAGGCAATTCTAACTGCATTTAATGTGCCCAGGGATTGCATGACATTATCGCCCACCAGCCGTGAAGGAGAACCGCGTGGCTCCATCGCCAGACCATGCCGATTCCGGGGTGGGCGTGCAGGAGCTGATCTCCGGAAACGAGCGCCGGCACCGTCTGCGTGAGGAGGCGGCCCGGCGACAGCCCGGCAGCCGCACCGGCCGGGCGCGCAGCGCCGGAAACAGCCCAGCCGGCCCAGGCGGCCGCGCCGGGAACCGCCGCAGCAGGCAGCGCCCCAAACAGGGTTTCTTCCGCACCCTCGTCCAGGTCCTGGGCGAGCTGCTCATTACTGCTGGAATCGTCCTGCTGCTGTTTGTGGTGTGGGAACTGTGGTGGACCAATATCGAGGCCAATTCCGTGCAGCAGCAGGCTGTCTCCGAGTTTGCCCGGGATTTCCAGGGTCCGCTCACTCCCCCTGACCCGGGGACGCCAAGCGACTACGGTGAACCGGTGGTGACGGCCGAGCCGGCAGTGCCGGGTGAGGTGTTCGGCGTCGCCTACATCCCCCGGTTTGGCGAGAACTACAGCCGCCCCCTGGTTGAAGGCGTGGCACCGGCACAGTTGGACTCCCTTGGACTCGGCCGTTATGACTCCTCAACCATGCCTGGCGGCGTCGGCAACTTTGCCATAGCCGGCCACCGGCAGACGCACGGCGCCGTCCTGGACGCCATCCACACCCTGGTGCCCGGCGACAAGATCTATATCCAGACCAAGGACGGCTACTACACGTACGTGTTCCGCAACAACCAGATCGTCATGCCGGACCGGGCCGACGTCCTGCTGCCCGTGCCCACGGACCCGGAGGCCGTGCCCACCGAGTGGTTCCTGACCATGACCAGTTGCAACCCCCGCTTCGGCGCCGAGGAACGGATCATCGCCTACTCGCTGCTGGAATCCTGGCAGCCGGCCAGTGCCGGACCTCCATCCGCCATCGCGGACCTCGTAGCAGCGAACCAGAAAGGCTAGTCATGTACGGCTGGATCTTTAGAAACCTGCCCGGTCCCTTGTGGTTCCGGATCATCATCGCGATCGTTCTGGTGGTCGCGGCCGTGCTGCTGCTCATGCAGTTTGTGTTTCCCTGGCTTTCCCAATTCAATCCCCTGAACGATTCGACGATTGGTGGTGGGGTCTGAGATGGCCACACGGATTCTTGTGATCGACAACTACGACAGCTTTGTCTACACACTGGTTGGCTACCTGCAGCAGTTGGGCGCGGAGACCACAGTGGTCCGCAATGACGACGTCACCTTGGCGGAAGCCATCGAGATGGCTGAGGCGCGCGACGGCGTCCTCGTCTCCCCCGGTCCCGGCACCCCCGCAGAGGCCGGGGTGTGCATCGAACTCATCAAGTGGTGCGGCGGGCACGCGAAGCCCATGCTTGGGGTGTGCCTGGGCCACCAGGCACTGGCGGAGGCCTACGGCGGCGTGGTGACGCATGCCGAGCAGCTCATGCACGGCAAGACCAGTGAGGTCCTGCACCACGGCACGAGCGTGTTTGCAGGCCTTCCCAGCCCCGTCACCGCAACCCGCTACCATTCGCTGGCTGCTGTGCCGTCCAGCATCCCTGAGGTGTTGGAGGTGACTGCGAAGACGGCCGACGGCGTGATCATGGGTTTGGCGCACAAGAGTGCCCCCTTGTGCGGGGTCCAGTTCCATCCCGAATCCGTGCTCACCGAGGGCGGATACACCATGCTGGGCAACTGGCTCGAGTCCCTGGGGCTGTCCGGCGCCGCTGCAAGGGCTGCGACGTTGAGTCCGCTCATCAACAGCTGAACACGCCGCGAACAGCTGGGCCGGACGCCCTCCCCCTCAAAGGTTGAGATGCAGGCGGCACAGAAAAGCCCGGCCACTCCGTGACGGAGTGGCCGGGCCTTTTCATCTACTGGCCTTTGCCCGAATCGCCTGCCGGTGGGTCCGGAGTCGCCGTGGGCTGGGCCTTCTCCGAGGCCTTGGCCTTGGGTGTTGGCTCAGGCGTGGGCTCAGCAGCAGGCGGCTCCACGGTTACCGGGGCCGCAGCAAGGGTCACATTCACTGTGGTCCGCTGAGGCACGGTGGTTCCGGCGCTGATGGACTGGCCGGTAACGAGTCCGGGTGTCACCACCGTGTTTTCAGCCTCGCTGAACGTCACCTCAAGGAACGGCGAGACGGCCTTGAGCGCTGCTGTGACCACTTCTTTCACCTGTTCCGGGTCATCCGTCAGGTCAAAGAGCGACGGCATCAGAATCTCCCCATTGGAGACCTTCATGGTGATGCTGGAGCCTGCAGGAACGGTCTCACCGGGTGCGGGGTCGGTGGTGACCACCAGCGTGGCCGCGATGGAACCGTCATTGACCATGTCATTGGGCATGATCTTCAGGTTCAGGCTGCTCAACAGCGCCCGGACATCCGCGTCCGTGCGCCCGGCCAGGCCCTCCGGAATGGTGACCGTTGAGGGGCCCTTCGAAACGTAAACCTGCACGGTGGAGCCCGGATTCAGGCTGGTCCCGCCCGCAGGGTCCGTGCGGATCACCTGCCCGGCCGTGACTGTCGCAGAGTATTCCTCGGTGCTGTGCGGTTCCAGCTTCACATCGCGCAGCTGGTTTAGGGCTTCACTTTCTGGGCTGTTCACCAAGAAAGGCACCGCGACGGGCTGGACTGCCGGGGGCCTGGACTGCAGGAGGTTGTACCCCAAGTATGCACCGCCGCCCAGAACTGCGGCGAGCAGGATGAACAAGGTGACCATCCAGGCGGTGCGCCGGCGCTTGGTGGACGGGGGAACGTCCGGCACCTCCTCAAAGCCGCCGTCGTTCGTTGTCAAGGCCCCACCTGCGAGTTCCTTCGCCATGGCACGCGTGGAGGGACCGTCGTCGTCCGTTAAAACAGATGAAGGTGAGGGGCTGACAACTCCGGTTGAAGGCAGCCGGGCGGCTGCTGGAATCGGGGCCTGGCTGACACGGGGTTCCGGGGGCATGACGCCGGCACTGGCTGCCCGCAGGGCGCGGCGGAATGCAGCCGCGTCCTGAAACCGGTTCGCACGGTCCTTTTCCAGCGCGCGCATCAGCAGCGCGTCCAGGGCGGGCGAGATTTCCGGATTGAAACTGCTGGGCAGTGCCGGGTGCTCGCGCACATGCTGGTAGGCCACGGTGAAGGGCGAGTCGCCCGTAAACGGGGGCCTGCCTGCCAGCATTTCGTACAGCAGGCAGGCGGCCGAGTACAGGTCGCTGCGGGCGTCGACGTTCTCCCCGCGGGCCTGCTCGGGGGAGAGATACTGGGCGGTGCCCATGACAGTCTGTGTCTGCGTCATGGTGGCAGCGGAATCGGCAATGGTCCGGGCAATGCCAAAGTCCATGACCTTGACCTGGCCCAGGACTCCGTGGTCATCTTCCGTGACCATGACGTTGGCCGGTTTGATGTCGCGGTGCACAATGCCTGCGCGGTGGCTGTAGTCCAACGCAGCCAGGACACCCATGGTGTAGTTGACGGCCTGCTCAATGTTGATGTCCTTGCTGCGGATCAAGTCCCGCAGCGTGCGCCCGTGGATATACTCCATCACAATGTAGGGCAGGTGGGCGCTGTCGCGGACATGGTCGTTGGTGATGTGCTCACCGGTGTCGTAGACGGCAACAATGAAGGGGTGGTTCAGTCCGGCCACGGCCTGCGCCTCACGGCGGAAGCGGGCCTGCAACTGTGAATCACGGGCGACGTCCGCCCGCAGCAGCTTGACGGCGACGGCCCGGCCGAGGCGGGTGTCCTGCGCCTTGTAGACGTCGGCCATCCCACCCCGGCCCAGCAGTTCGCCAATCTCGTAACGGTCATTAAGGACGCCGGGGACACTCATGAGTATCTGTTGTCCTTTCGATCGTGGGAGAGGGTGTTCGGGATTTGATGTTGGAAGGCTACTGCTTTGCCTCATCCTTGGCCGGGCCCTGGCTGGGCTCATCCTTGGGTGCCGATTCGGCACTCGGGGTTGCGCTCGGCTCCGGTTCAGGTTGGGCACTAGGGGTCGGCTCGGGCGCCGGTCCTGTGGAGACGAAGTACAGCACCACGGAACCAGGCGCAGCCTTCTCACCGGCCGTGGGCTGGACGCGAATGACTTTGCCTGCCTCCACGGTCGAGGACGGCTCTTCGGCGCGGTTGGGGATGAAGCCGGCTTCCACCAGTTCGGCGTCATACTGGTCGCCTGTCTTGCCGGCAAAGGACGGCACCGTGGTCAGGTCCGGGCCGGTGGAGACGTAGACCGTGATGGTGCTGCCCATGATCTGGGGCCCGGTCGGCTCGACCCGGATCACCACCCCCGGAGGGGCTGTGTCGCTTGCCTCATCAACGGGAGACACCACCATTCCCATGCCGGTGAGATCTGCAGTGACATCGGCGATGGACCTGCCAGCGTACGCATTGTTGTTGATATCCACAGGTTCCGGCGTGGTCTCGACGGGTTCCGGCGTGGTCTCAACGGGTGTCGGCGCCTCGGACGTTGTGGGCGGGGCTTCCTGGGTCTGGGTCTGCGACACCGTTGGGGCAGGCTTGGCGTCAAAGATGCCGAGGGACTGCAGCAGCAGTGCGCCGAGGGCAAAGACGAGCAATGCGATCAGGGCAACAAGGGGCCACGTCCAGGGGCTGCGGCCCTTCTTCTTGGGTTCCACGGCCGGTTCCTCGTCGTCGTCAAGGAGGTCGACGCCGTCGGGCTCGTCCGTCCAGGCACGCTGGGCACCCAGCATCTCCGCACGCGTGGGAGCATACGGTTCGGGAACCGGTGACTCCTCCACTACGGGCAGTGCTGTGGTGTTTGGCTCGGCGATGTTGCTGACCACGGACGTGGGTGCGGTGGCGTTGATGTCAACGGGTGCGGTGATGGGGCCGGTGCTGGCTTCGAACAGGAGCATCCCGGGGACGGCGGCGTGGGCAGCCTTGATGTCGCCGGCGCGGATGGCCTCGGCCGCCTCCGCCAGCTTCAGGGCGTTGGCAGGCCGGTTGGTCGGATCCTTGGCCAGCATGGACATCAGCAGCGCACGGACAGGCGTGGGCAGTGTGTCCGGCAACGGCGGCGGGGCGTCGTTGACCTGGGCCAGGGCGATGGCGATCTGGGATTCACCGGAGAATGGCCGGTGGCCCGTGATGCACTCATAACCTATGACGCCAAGGGAATATATGTCGCTTGCTCCGGTGGCGATCTGCCCAGTTGCCTGCTCCGGCGCCAAGTACTGTGCCGTTCCCATGACCTGGCCGGTCTGTGTCAGCGGCACCTGGTCGGCCAGGCGGGCAATGCCAAAGTCGGTGATCTTGACCTTGCCGTCTGGCGTGATGAGCAGGTTGCCGGGCTTGACGTCGCGGTGCACCAGGCCCTGGGCGTGGGCCACGGACAGGGCGCGGGCGGTCTGGGCGATCATTGACAGCGTCCAGTCCGCGGAGAGCACGTGCTCGCGCTCAATCAGCGCGGACAAGGGCTCGCCGGGGACAAGCTCCATCACCAGGTACGCGGAGCCGTCCTCCTCGCCGTAGTCAAAGACATTGGCAATGCCGTCGTGGTTCAGCAGGGCCGTGTGCTTGGCTTCTGCACGGAATCGCGCCCGGAACCCGGGATCGCCCGTGTATTCGTCCTTGAGGATCTTGATCGCAACGATGCGGCCAAGGACCAGGTCCTGGGCCTTCCACACCTCCCCCATGCCACCGATGGCAATGCGTGAAGTGAGTTGGAACCTGCCGCCTAAGGTGATACCAGATGTAGGCCTCACTTTTTCAACACCGCCTTGAAGAGTTTGCTTGCATTGGGACTTGTCAATTCTGCTCCTGTGGCCACGTCAACATTTGGCATGACGATGCTGACCACCACCTCTGGGTCGTTCGCCGGGGCGAATCCTGTAAACCATGCGTTGTTCAAACCGTCACTGACCTCTGCTGTTCCTGTTTTTCCTGCCACCTCAACGCCTGGCACGGCGGCTGCGGAGCCAATCCCGTTGTTGACCACACTAACCATCCACTCGGTGATCTGCGCCGCAATCTCGGGTGTCGTCGACTGCCTCAGGACCTGGGGTTCCAGGGATGAAACCGTCTTGAGATCGGGTGTGCGGACGGCCTTGACGAGGTTGGGTGCCATTTGCTTGCCGCCATTGGCGATGGCGGCCGTCATCATGGCGATCTCCAAGGGAGTGGCAAGGACATCGCGCTGGCCGATCGCGCTCTGTGCGAGGGCGGCGTCGTCCAGGGTTCCGCTGCTTCCGGGGAAGCGGCTGGGCACCACCGAATCGGGGAACGTCAGCGACTTGTCATTGAATCCAAACTTGTCGGCCTCTGCGGTGAGGGCGTCCTGTCCGATGTCAAGGGCAATGCTGGCAAAGGGTGTGTTGCAGGAATTCTCCAGGGCAAAGGCAAACGACGCCTTGTCCTGCGTGTAGCACTGGCCGTAGGCATAATTGGGCAGGGTGTATTCGATGCCCGGGAACGCCAAGTTGGCGGGGTTCGGAAGGATGCTGTCCTTCTTGTACTTTCCGGATTCAAGGGCCGCCGCGGTGTCGATGATCTTGAACACCGAGCCGGGGGAATACAGCTGCTTGTAGGCAGATGAACCGAAGAGGTTGATGCCGGGTACGCTGACGAGCTCCGCCATGGCAGCGTCAAAGGCGGCCTTGTCATGCGTGGCCATCAAGTTGGTGTCGTAGGACGGCTTGGAGACCATGGCGATGATGGCCCCCGTCTTGGGGTTCATCACCACGATGGAGCCGGCCACATTGTCCGGGATCATGTCGTAGGCCAGTTGCTGTATGACGGGATCAATAGTGAGTTCAACGGAACGGCCCTGGGGCTGCGCGCCTGTAAAAACCTGGGCAATTCGGTCAAACAGCGCGCCGTCAGAGGTGCCAGTCAGTTCATCACTCATGGCCGACTCGATGCCGTACTGTCCCGAATACTTGCTGTAGAAGCCAGTGAGCCCGGCATAAAGGTAGGGCTCGTTGTAGACGCGCTGGTACTTGCAGTCGCTGTTGGTGGACACGGACTCGGCTATCGCGTGGCCGCCCACAAGGATGGGGCCGCGGCTGTTGCAGAACGTGGCCAGGAGCTGGCGCTGGTTGTTCGGGTTCTTGTTGAGGGAATCAGCGGCAAAAAACTGCACGTAGGTAACGGAGCTAAACAGCAGTGCGAACAGGGCTATGGCCACTATCCATGAATTTCGGATGGCTTGGTTCATGGTGCGCTCACCTCCTGCGGGCTTAGTCCGTCATGGTTGTTGTTGGGGTTCATCTGGGCCGGTGGAAGGATCGGATCGCTCGGTGCGGCCAGGCCGGACATGTCTATGGGGCGGCGTGCGGCATCTGAAATCTTCAGGATCAACGCCACGATGATCCAGTTGGCCAGAAGCGACGAACCGCCGGCGGACAGGAACGGCGTGGTGAGACCCGTCAGGGGAATCAGCCGCGTCACACCCCCGATGATGACGAAGGACTGCAGGGCCATGGCAAAGGACAACCCCACCGCCAGCAGCTTGCCAAAGGCGTCCCTTGTGCCCAGTGCTGCGCGAAAGCCTCGGGAAATCAGCAGGGCGTACAGGCATAGCACCGCAAACAGGCCAATGAGGCCCAATTCCTCGCCGATAACCGCAATAATCATGTCGCTGTTGGCCACCGGCAATTTGTCGGGGGAGCCCTGGCCGAAGCCCGTGCCCATGAGGCCGCCGTTGGCCATGCCAAACAGACCTTCCACTACCTGGAAGCTGCCGTACTGAGCGCCAATATAGGCGGGGTCGAAGGCATTGATCCAAACATCGATGCGTCGGGCGACGTGCGGGAAAAATTGGTAGGCGGCAACCCCACCCACTGCGATGAGCCCAAGGCCGATGAAGATCCAGCTCACGCGGCTGGTGGCCACGTAGATCATGACCATGAACAGGCCGAAGAAGAGGATTGACGATCCGAGGTCGCGCTGGAAGATCAATACGCCCACGCTGGCCAGCCAGGCCACGAGCATCGGTGCCAAGTCGCGTGCGCGGGGCAGCTGAAGCGGCCCGATCTTCTTGCCCGCCAAAAGGATCAGGTCGCGGTTGGAGGATAGATACCCGGCAAAGAATATGGCAAGGGTGATCTTAGCGATTTCACCCGGTTGGAAGCTGAATGGTCCAATCTTGATCCAGACACTTGCCCCGTATGCACTCCACCCGATGCCCGGCACCATGGGCAGAATCAGCAGGACCACAGAAGCAACGAGTGAAATGTAGGTATAGCGTCGAAGGATACGGTGGTCCCGCAGAAACCATATGACGGCGATGGCACATATCACCGCAAGGCTGGTCCACATCCACTGCCGCGGGGCATCCTTTAGCCCGGATGTGATGTCCAGCCGGTGGATCACGGCAAGGCCAAGGCCATTCAAGCCAACCACAATGGGCAATATGACTGGGTCGGCATATTTTGCCTTCAGGCGCAGGACAACATGGAAGGCCAGTGCCAGGATGGTGAGGACCGCGATCTGCGTGAAGTAGTCGTTGTCAAAGGTGCGGCCCAGGTTCATGTTGACCAGCGCATTGGCCAGGGCAGACATGCCAAGGGCGAGCACCAGCAGAAGCAGTTCGGTGTTGCGCCGCGGTTTTGCCACGGTGAGAAGCTGGCTCACTTTGCACCTCCTGGAATGCAGGTCGGGGTGGGTGTCGGCGAGGGTTTTGCCGTTGCCGTGCCGCTGGCCTTTGCCGTGCTTGCGGCTGTTCCCTCGGGTTTGGCGGTTGCAGCAGGGCTGGGCGCAGCGGTGGTTGGTGCGGCCGTGGTTGCAGCGCCAGAGGGTGTGGCAGTGCCAGATGCCGTGGCTTTGCCCGTGGCCGCCTTCGTGGTCGGTTCAACCAGATCGCAGGGAGGCAGGCTGGTGCCGGTGCCCAGCTGCAGGTCTTCGATGATCTGTTCCGCGTCGCCGAGGGTTGTGGCAGGCATGGTCTTGGCCACCAGCTGCTGGGAATAATCCGGCAGGGATTCAACTTCAACATCGGTCTCACGGTAGAGATGCGAGAGTGGGATGGGGCCAAGCGATTGTGACACGCCTTGGTAGATGGCCACGTTGCCGTTGGCGGCACCGACAAAGA
Source organism: Arthrobacter stackebrandtii (assembly GCF_017876675.1). NCBI lineage: Bacteria > Bacillati > Actinomycetota > Actinomycetes > Micrococcales > Micrococcaceae > Arthrobacter > Arthrobacter stackebrandtii. Next base: position 1,756,246 of record NZ_JAGIOI010000001.1, on the reverse strand, counting down.
ACTGGGTTTGCGTCCAGGCGTAGGCGGCCCACGAGCCGGCCACGACAGCAAGGGTCGCAAGCACGGCGATGATTGCCACCACCAGGGGCCGGTACCGCAGCCGCGGCAGGGATACTTCGGTATCTTCCACGATGGTGGGGGCAGCGACCGGTTTGTGAGTCAGGACCATGGCGGCACGCTGCGTCACTGGCTTGCGGGCCAGGTGCGGGATCTTGCCTTCCGCGTTGGCTGTCAGGGCCGCTCCCACCAACTCATGTTCCCGGGAGGCAAGCTGCCTGAGAATGGCTGCTTCGCGGATGTTGACATCGAGGGCGCCGGAACTGTTGTTCTCCACTGCAGCCTCGGCAGCCGGGATTTCGGCGCCATCGGCGGCGTCCCCGTCGGCGGGCGAAGCGGAAGCTGGCGCAACATCCTCGGGTGCGTGTCCGGCGTCGTGCGCTTTATCTTCAGCATCAGACGCCGGCAGCTCAGCGGGCTGGCCGGCAGCAGGATCAATGGTTTCCAGTGAGGCGGTGGGGGCGTCGTCAAGCACGCCCTCCTCGATGTCGAAGACGACAACTGTGACATTGTCGGGGGAACCGGCGGCCAGGGTCAGCTCGATCAGGGTGTCGGCGGCGGTGGCCAGCGATTTGGTGTTGCGAATGACCTCTTCGATCATTTCGTGACGGACGAAATTCAGCCCGTCGGAGCACAGCAGCCAGCGTTCGCCGGCAGTGGCGTCAAAGTACTTCAGGTCCAGTTCAGGGGAGGCATCCACGTCGCCCAGGACGCGCATGAGCACATTCTTGTGGGGGTGGACCTCGGCCTCAGCCTCCGTCATGCGGCCCTCGTCGATCATGCGCTGGACGAAGGTGTGGTCGGTGCTCATCTGTTCGAAGACGCCGTCCTTGAGCCTGTATGCGCGCGAATCACCAATGTGGGCGTAGGCCAGGCGGTCTCCGGACAGTAGCAGCGCGGTCACGGTGGTGCCCATGCCGGCAAGCTTTGGGTTGACGTGGACCAGCTCGGACAGCAACGAGTTGGCGCTCTGGATTTCGTCCGCCAGGTTCGCTTCGGCGTCGTCGCCGTGGCGGTTGTGGTCGAGGTGGATCAGGTCCAGCACGGTGGACGCACTGGCCACGTCACCGCCGGCGTGCCCGCCCATGCCGTCGGCAACAACGGCCAGAAAGTGGCCGGCATATGCAGAGTCGTCATTCTTTGCCCTGACCATGCCCACATGGGATCTGGCGGCATAGCGCAGAAGCAGCGGGGTATCGGCCATCTTACGGCCTCAATTCGATGACCGTTTTGCCGATCCGCACCGGAACACCAAGTTCCACGGGAAGTGTACGCGTCAGTGCGTTGCCACCGAGGAAGGTTCCATTGGTGGAGCCCAAATCTTCAATAAACCAGCGGGTCCCCTGCGGAAACAGGCGGGCGTGCCGGCCGGAGGCGTAGTCGTCCTCCAAGACGAGGGTGGCCTCCTGGGCGCGCCCCAGCAGGATGGGGATGCCAGCGAGCTCAAGGGTGGTTCCTGCCAGTGGGCCCTCAGTCACCACGAGTTCACGTGCTTGAACCTTGGCCGGAGGCGCCTCTTCCACCAATTCAGGGTGCTTTCGTGCCTGGCGGGCCGTGGGGGCCCCAACCTTGGCCTTGCGGCCGATGACAAGGTCGCGGCGCATTGCAGCCACCACGGCGAACACCATAATCCACATGAGGACTAGGAAGCCGAAGCGCAGGATTGTTACAACAAGGCTGAGCTCGTTCATCGCTGCCCTCCGCCGCGTACTGGCAGGATGCGGAACGTAATTTGTGTCCGTCCCATGGTGATGGTGGATCCGTCCCTCAGGGCCGCCATGCCTTGGATCCGGTGGCCGTCGACGTAGCTGCCGTTGGTTGAGCCAAGGTCAACTGCGGTGCTCACACCGCCGGCAGTGCGGATTTCCAGATGTTTGCGGGATACACCCGTGTCGTCTATCAAGATGTCTGCCTCCGATGAACGTCCAAGGACAATCGAGGCGGCGTTCAACGAATAGCGTTGGCCGTCGATATCCAGCACTGGCTGGCCTTGTGCAGCGGCTGGTTGCGGGGGTGACGGGGCAGGCTGCCGCTTGTAGACAGGTGCCGGGACTTCCGACGGCGCACTGGGACCTTGGGTGGGACGGGCCGGCGCCTGGGCCGGCTGTGACGGGGCGGCACTTTCCCGCTCCGTGGAGGACACGACCTCAAACTGGCCGGGTCGCATTTCGTCATGATGGTTGAAGGCTACGCGTACGGGGCCCTGCAGAACATAGCCTTGGCTGCGCGCATGGTTGATGACGACGTCGCACAACTCTTCAGCGAGGGTGACCCCCCAAGTGCGGGCGCGTTCAAAGTCGGTGTCACCCAGTTCGATGTTGAATACGTTGGGTGCCAAGGTGCGGCCGGCATCAAGGGTCATGGCCTTGTCGTCCAGCTCGCGGCGGAGGGCGTTGGCCATCTCCACCGGCTGCAATGTCTTGGAGCCCAGTGAGAAGGCGCCACGCACTGCCTTTTCAATGCCCTTTTCGACGTTGTCAAACAATCCCATGCGCTCTCCTCTCCTCAAGGTGTTGATACTGCTTCTCGTTGCCGCCGCTGACGCGGGGTGAATCCAGAGTCTCCTCGCGGCCCGTGAACGGGCGCAACGCGAGGGTCATCCGCGCTGCGGACAACCGTGTTCAAGCTTGATACTACTGCCGCAGTCTTTGAATATACCCATAGAGAGGGCCGAATGTGGCAAATTTCCTACCCTGGTAGGGGAAGTTTAAGGAAGTTTTGAGAGAAGGGAAATCCGCGTGTTCTAGGGGCTGTGGGGCACATTTGAAGGGTGATTTACCCGCTCCGGGACGTGTGTGGAGCGGCTCGTTTAGGCAAATCGGGCAAACGTCCTATATGCTTGATCTCGCTGTTCCACTGAAAGCCGAAATCACTTCGGTCCGACAGTGAAGCAGATTCAAAAAACGCGCGAGTGGCGGAACGGCAGACGCGCTGGCTTCAGGTGCCAGTGTCCGAAAGGGCGTGGGGGTTCAAATCCCCCCTCGCGCACGTTTTGAAAGATCCCCGGCAGGAACCAAGTGTTCCTTCCGGGGATCTTTTGTTGCCCGAACGTTCTGTGAGGCCGTGGACGTGCGCTCCAATTGCCTCTCCCGGACGCCGGTTCGGCTCGAGAGCCAGCCTCAACGGTCTTCGACCCAGCAGCCCGAGCAGCCATGGGCGGTGAAGGCAGGGATGGCGAAGTCTCACCATGTGCGTTTGGCTCCGTCAGCCTTCCTCTTATCTATCTAATGGCAACATCCAGTGAGGCGTGCTGGGCTTCAGGAATTCGGTGGCGCGCTGGCGCAGCACCGACAAATCAGCCAGATAATCTGGCCTGGCTTCCGGCATCGCCGTCCTTCCTTATATAAGGGATGCGGTAGAAGGTGTGTCTTCTGGATGTCGATGCCGGCAGCAGGTGACCGGTCATCGAACAGCTGATGTGGGACGCCGTAGCGCTGAGCCCGTTACCGGCAACTTTCCATCCATGACACGGAGGGTAAGGGTCATGCCCCGATGCGGCAACCCCACCGCGACCACCCGGTCCTGCTACGTGTCGCTGGAAGGCGGATCCGCGAACCGCATTCATGCGCCGACCCGGTCGGTCTGAGTCGTGCGCCCCGTGCGTGCCCGCTGCGACTTGCCAGGCTATGAATACGGGGAAGTCGGCCATGCCATGTGGTCGATTCGCGCATCTGCGGACAACCGTTCCCCGTCCTCGGCGGTTATCACCATAGGAGCTAATCACTATGGGACCTGTTCGTTGGTGAGACGCTGTCGGCGGAGAAGACATGGATTGGGGAGCCGCCACCATGCGATGCGAGCAAGCACCCGCAATCTCTTCCTGCCGAAGGGGCATGGCGTCACACGGGTATTAACATGGTGTGGCCGCAATCAGCAGCACGGATTGCTCGCTGATCCCATCCACTGACCGACCTTGCAGAAATGGACTTCACCGGCCCGCGCTGTCAAAAGCGATACCTCAGCCATGCACAGCTTCTACAACTTTGCCCCAGATGGTTCGGCACCCGCTGTCCAGGTATCCCTATATACAGAAGATCCACAGCCGGCGCCCCGGATCTGCAACTACCTCGCGGGGATGTGGCTATAAAGAGGGCGCCCGGCCGAAAACGAGCCCCGGCTCTGGCCGCTTCCCTATTGGGGCACATAGGATCGTCACATGAAACAACTTTTGATCCAGATTGGCTTTCAGCTGGGCAGTTCTGCAGTGGCACTCATTTTGGCCGCCATGCTTCTGTCCCGCTTCTCCTTGGGCATCGGTGGTTTCATCACCGCGGTGGTCATGTTCACCATTGCACAGTCGGTATTGGTGGGTCTGGTTGCAAAACTCGCCACCAAGCACCTGCCAGCCATGGCAGGCGCAGCGTCACTGGTCTCCACCTGGTTGGCACTCATCATTGCCAACCTGCCATTTGGCGGCATTCGAATCTATGGATTCTGGACGTGGATCTGGGCCACTCTCATAGTCTGGGGTGTGACAGCCCTGTGCGCTGTACTAGTGCCCAAGTACCTCGCCAAGGCTTCCAAGGCGGCATAGCCGCTATTGTGGCCACCACTTTTCCGCCCACAATTTGCAGAGGCGCCGTCCGATTTGCACACCCGCAGAAAGGGGTGTATTGTTTTTCGAGTTGCCCCGCTTGGTGCGGAGGTCAACGGATCCCCTTTCTTGATTGTTTGCCGGCGGACTTGTTTTGCTGGTGGATGGTTGTGTTCTGGTGGGTGGGGCTGGCCGGTTTGGTTGGTTTTGCTTTCTGGCTTGTTGGGGGGTAAGATTGAAAAGTTGCCCCGGTGCTGATCGCCACGGACTGAAGCGTTTGTTTTGGTTTGGGTGTGTGGCTGGGTGTGGTTGTTGTTTGAGAACTCAATAGTGTGCCAAGTTTTATTGATACCAATTTATTTATTTGATTGGTTATTTGGTTGTGTGTTGCCGCCCCTGTGGTGATGCATGATCGTTTAGCTGGTTTCGAATTTAGTGCACGCAGCTGTCATCTTTTTCCGGTGTGGTTGTGTGTGTCTGTTTAGTTATTAACGGAGAGTTTGATCCTGGCTCAGGATGAACGCTGGCGGCGTGCTTAACACATGCAAGTCGAACGATGAACCCCGCTTGCGGGGGGATTAGTGGCGAACGGGTGAGTAACACGTGAGTAACCTGCCCTTAACTCTGGGATAAGCCTTGGAAACGGGGTCTAATACTGGATATTGACATGGTCCCGCATGGGGTTGTGTTGAAAGATTTATTGGTTTTGGATGGACTCGCGGCCTATCAGCTTGTTGGTGAGGTAATGGCTCACCAAGGCGACGACGGGTAGCCGGCCTGAGAGGGTGACCGGCCACACTGGGACTGAGACACGGCCCAGACTCCTACGGGAGGCAGCAGTGGGGAATATTGCACAATGGGCGCAAGCCTGATGCAGCGACGCCGCGTGAGGGATGACGGCCTTCGGGTTGTAAACCTCTTTCAGTAGGGAACAAGGCCAGTCGTTGACTGGTTGAGGGTACTTGCAGAAGAAGCGCCGGCTAACTACGTGCCAGCAGCCGCGGTAATACGTAGGGCGCAAGCGTTATCCGGAATTATTGGGCGTAAAGAGCTCGTAGGCGGTTTGTCGCGTCTGCCGTGAAAGTCCGGGGCTCAACCCCGGATCTGCGGTGGGTACGGGCAGACTAGAGTGATGTAGGGGAGACTGGAATTCCTGGTGTAGCGGTGAAATGCGCAGATATCAGGAGGAACACCGATGGCGAAGGCAGGTCTCTGGGCATTAACTGACGCTGAGGAGCGAAAGCATGGGGAGCGAACAGGATTAGATACCCTGGTAGTCCATGCCGTAAACGTTGGGCACTAGGTGTGGGGGACATTCCACGTTTTCCGCGCCGTAGCTAACGCATTAAGTGCCCCGCCTGGGGAGTACGGCCGCAAGGCTAAAACTCAAAGGAATTGACGGGGGCCCGCACAAGCGGCGGAGCATGCGGATTAATTCGATGCAACGCGAAGAACCTTACCAAGGCTTGACATGAACTGGAAACACCTGGAAACAGGTGCCCCGCTTGCGGTCGGTTTACAGGTGGTGCATGGTTGTCGTCAGCTCGTGTCGTGAGATGTTGGGTTAAGTCCCGCAACGAGCGCAACCCTCGTTCTATGTTGCCAGCACGTAATGGTGGGGACTCATAGGAGACTGCCGGGGTCAACTCGGAGGAAGGTGAGGACGACGTCAAATCATCATGCCCCTTATGTCTTGGGCTTCACGCATGCTACAATGGCCGGTACAATGGGTTGCGATACTGTGAGGTGGAGCTAATCCCAAAAAGCCGGTCTCAGTTCGGATTGGGGTCTGCAACTCGACCCCATGAAGTCGGAGTCGCTAGTAATCGCAGATCAGCAACGCTGCGGTGAATACGTTCCCGGGCCTTGTACACACCGCCCGTCAAGTCACGAAAGTTGGTAACACCCGAAGCCCATGGCCCAACCCGCAAGGGAGGGAGTGGTCGAAGGTGGGACTGGCGATTGGGACTAAGTCGTAACAAGGTAGCCGTACCGGAAGGTGCGGCTGGATCACCTCCTTTCTAAGGAGCACCAAACACCACAACAGGCACCGCATGGTGACTGCCGGTGGTGTGAGGAGAATAATCCATTGCGAGAACGTTTGTTTCTCGGTGGGTTGCTCAAGGGTGGAATATCAATGAAACAGGTGCCTGCCGGCACGGGGCAGTCCGAGATTAGTACAGCAATCCTTTTGGGGGTTGCGGGGAACGTTTCATCATGGATTGCTGTGTTCTGGTGGGTAGTGTTTGGCACACTGTTGGGTCCTGGAACAACAACAGGCCCTCCCCCTTTTTTGTGGGGTTGGGTTTGTGGTTGTGCCTGGTTTCCCGCACGCAACGGACTTGCTGACTTGGACACTTTGGTGTTGTTGGTGGGGATGTGTGTGGTGGGGTTGTTGTTTGAGAACTACATAGTGAACGCGAGCATCTTTTATAAGAAAGCAATTTCTTTGAGAAAATGAATGAACCTGGAACTGGATGCCGGCTTGCATGCACTTGTGTGTGTGGTTGGTGTTTGTTTTCATGGTTCTCTCGATAGAAGTACAAAAATTTTGTGAGTGCAACATTTTGTGTTGTTCTTGTGAGTTTGACTGCATGTGTGTGGTCAAGTTTTTAAGGGCGCACGGTGGATGCCTTGGCATTAGGAGCCGAAGAAGGACGTAGGAATCTGCGATAAGCCTCGGGGAGTTGATAACCAAACTTTGATCCGAGGGTGTCCGAATGGGGGAACCCCGCTACCCGTCGCAAGGCGAGGTGGTGACCCGCACCTGAATATATAGGGTGTGTGGAGGGAACGTGGGGAAGTGAAACATCTCAGTACCCACAGGAAGAGAAAACAATAGTGATTCCGTTAGTAGTGGCGAGCGAACGCGGATCAGGCTAAACCGTGTCATGTGTGATAGCCGGCGGGCGTTGCATGGTGCGGGGTTGTGGGACTTACCGATCCAGTTCTGCCGGACTGGGAAGGGGAATGGTGCATGTATAGGTGAACGGTTTTGAATGGCCGACCGTAGAGGGTGAGAGTCCCGTAACTGAAATGCAGTGCACTCCCTGGTGAGTATCCCAAGTAGCACGGGGCCCGAGAAATCCCGTGTGAATCTGTCAGGACCACCTGATAAGCCTAAATACTACCTAATGACCGATAGCGGACAAGTACCGTGAGGGAAAGGTGAAAAGTACCCCGGGAGGGGAGTGAAATAGTACCTGAAACCGTGTGCTTACAATCCGTCAGAGCCACCTTGTTGTGGTGATGGCGTGCCTTTTGAAGAATGAGCCTGCGAGTTAGTGTTACGTCGCGAGGTTAACCCGTGTGGGGAAGCCGTAGCGAAAGCGAGTCTGAATAGGGCGAGTGTAGTGGCGTGATCTAGACCCGAAGCGAAGTGATCTACCCATGGCCAGGTTGAAGCGCGTGTAAGAGCGCGTGGAGGACCGAACCCACTTCAGTTGAAAATGGAGGGGATGAGCTGTGGGTAGGGGTGAAAGGCCAATCAAACTTCGTGATAGCTGGTTCTCCCCGAAATGCATTTAGGTGCAGCGTTGCGTGTTTCTTACTGGAGGTAGAGCTACTGGATGGCTAATGGGCCCTACAAGGTTACTGACGTCAGCCAAACTCCGAATGCCGGTAAGTGAGAGCGTAGCAGTGAGACTGTGGGGGATAAGCTTCATAGTCGAGAGGGAAACAGCCCAGACCACCAACTAAGGCCCCTAAGCGTGTGCTAAGTGGGAAAGGATGTGGGATTGCTTAGACAACCAGGAGGTTGGCTTAGAAGCAGCCATCCTTAAAAGAGTGCGTAATAGCTCACTGGTCAAGTGATTCCGCGCCGACAATGTAGCGGGGCTCAAGTACACCGCCGAAGTTGTGGATTTCAAACACTACCCAAGCCAACGCAAGTTGGTTCAGGGGTTTGGAGTGGTAGGGGAGCGTCGTGCAGCCATTGAAGCCGCCGTGTGAACGAGCGGTGGAGGCTGCACGAGTGAGAATGCAGGCATGAGTAGCGAAAGACGGGTGAGAAACCCGTCCGCCGAATGATCAAGGGTTCCAGGGTCAAGCTAATCTGCCCTGGGTAAGTCGGGACCTAAGGCGAGGCCGACAGGCGTAGTCGATGGACAACGGGTTGATATTCCCGTACCGGTGAAGAACCGCCCCTATTGAACCAGTGATACTAACCACCCAAGACTTGATTCTGCGTGCCTTCGGGCCAGGGAATCTTGTTGCGCGTGGGACCCGATCTGGGGATGTAAACGTATTAACAGGTGTGACGCAGGAAGGTAGCCGAGCCGGGCGATGGTAGTCCCGGTCTAAGGATGTAGGAAACACGATAGGCAAATCCGTTGTGTTGTCTTTGATGACGATTCTGAGATCTGATGGGACCCCCGCATGGGGGAATTCGGTGATCCTATGCTGCCAAGAAAAGCATCGACGTGAGGTTCCAACCGCCCGTACCCCAAACCGACACAGGTGATCAGGTAGAGAATACTAAGGCGATCGAGAGAATTATGGTTAAGGAACTCGGCAAAATGCCCCCGTAACTTCGGGAGAAGGGGGGCCTGCCCCGTGAAGGACACTAGCTGTCCGTGAGCGGGTGTGGGCCGCAGAGACCAGGGGGAAGCGACTGTTTACTAAAAACACAGGTCCGTGCGAAGTCGCAAGACGATGTATACGGACTGACTCCTGCCCGGTGCTGGAAGGTTAAGAGGACCGGTTAGCACGCAAGTGCGAAGCTGAGAATTTAAGCCCCAGTAAACGGCGGTGGTAACTATAACCATCCTAAGGTAGCGAAATTCCTTGTCGGGTAAGTTCCGACCTGCACGAATGGAGTAACGACTTCCCCGCTGTCTCAACCATAAACTCGGCGAAATTGCAGTACGAGTAAAGATGCTCGTTACGCGCAGCAGGACGGAAAGACCCCGAGACCTTTACTATAGTTTGGTATTGGTGTTCGGAGTGGCTTGTGTAGGATAGGTGGGAGACTGTGAAACCGCAACGCTAGTTGTGGTGGAGTCATCGTTGAAATACCACTCTGGTCACTTTGGACATCTAACTTCGGCCCGTAATCCGGGTCAGGGACAGTGCCTGATGGGTAGTTTAACTGGGGCGGTTGCCTCCTAAAAAGTAACGGAGGCGCCCAAAGGTTCCCTCAGCCTGGTTGGCAATCAGGTATCGAGTGTAAGTGCACAAGGGAGCTTGACTGTGAGAGGGACACCTCGAGCAGGGACGAAAGTCGGGACTAGTGATCCGGCGGCACATTGTGGAATGGCCGTCGCTCAACGGATAAAAGGTACCTCGGGGATAACAGGCTGATCTTGCCCAAGAGTCCATATCGACGGCATGGTTTGGCACCTCGATGTCGGCTCGTCGCATCCTGGGGCTGGAGTAGGTCCCAAGGGTTGGGCTGTTCGCCCATTAAAGCGGTACGCGAGCTGGGTTTAGAACGTCGTGAGACAGTTCGGTCCCTATCCGCTGCGCGCGCAGGAAATTTGAGAAGAGCTGTCCTTAGTACGAGAGGACCGGGACGGACGAACCTCTGGTGTGTCAGTTGTACTGCCAAGTGCATCGCTGATTAGCTACGTTCGGAAGGGATAACCGCTGAAAGCATCTAAGCGGGAAGCCCACTTCAAGATGAGATTTCCATACACTTTATGTGTGAGAGGCCCCCAGCTAGACCACTGGGTTGATAGGCCGGACGTGGAAGCGAGGACTAAAGACTCGTGAAGCTGACCGGTACTAATAAGCCGATAACTTACACCACACACACTCTTATAAACACTAAGACTGCTCGCGTTCACTATGTGGTTCCCAAACAACAAACCGTTTGGAAACCCAACACCACAGAAACCCTGTGACCACCCCCACCACCACAACGGTACGGGACGGCACCAGGGGCCTGTACAATAAAATAACAACAAGTTGTTCACAAAAGGAACACCCAACAAGCCACCCAACCAAACACGGTTCGGGGAACGAGTTACGGTGGTCATAGCGTGGGGGAAACGCCCGGTCCCATTCCGAACCCGGAAGCTAAGACCCACAGCGCCGATGGTACTGCATTCGAGAGGATGTGGGAGAGTAGGACACCGCCGGACAACACCAAAACGAGGTCGAGGCCCCACACCACCAGGTGCGGGGCCTCCCTCCACTTAACAACCAAAACCACCACGGCCACCACACGGCCGGCTCAACCACACACCATGGCCGCCCCACCAGGCGGCCACCCGCACTCAACACCCACACCCCGGCCGCCCCACCAGACGGCCACACCCCTTTAACCGGCTCTCCGTGGTTCGTGGTGAATTCCATTGTTGTCATGGATGATTCACCGCTGTTCGGGCGGCGCTCCTGAGCATAATACGTGTTGTGTAGTTGGCGCTATTGACGAAGCCACGGCCGGTCCTCTTGATGTGTTTGATGCTGGTGTTGTTGGCTTCGACTTTTCCTGTGGTGGCGCCGGTGACGATGAGGACCTCGATCTCTTTCCACCAACGGCAAATGGTCCGCCAGAGCCTGGTCGTTTCTGGCTGATTGGATTCCTTGACGAGGCGTTCGAGTTCTTCCTTGGCCAGCTCGGCATCCTCCAAGGAGCCGGTGCGCAGCAGCATTCGCACTTGCTCTTTCACGTCCCAGGCAGCCTTGAGTTTCCTCGTCGGGTCATCGGTCGCGAAGACTGTCTCTAGCTTCGCCCGTGCTCGATCTGAGAGTGTGTCGCTGGCCCGCAGGAGCAGCATCCGGTGCGCCCAGGCTGGATCCACGGCCCGGCCACGGCGACCACGTACCTGGTGAGAAAGTTGCTGCCTGACTTCTGTCAGTGCCTGATTCGCTAGCTGGATCAGATGGAAATGATCCACTGAGACGGCGGTGCGGGGCAGCCACATCCGCAATGCTTTTCGGAAGGCTGCTGAGGGATCAATAGCAACAACTTGCACGCCGAGCCGCCACTCCAGGGGCCGCTTGATGAGCCACGCACCGACCCCGGTGTGGTCTCGCCCGTCAACAACACCCAGGATCTGCCCGGTATCCAGGTCAACGATCGTCGTCATCCACGGTTCGATGCGCTTCCAGAGACTCGTTTCCGGGTCTTTGAAGAAGCGCACGGACCGGAAACGGTGTTCATCAATACCGAGCATGCGTGGCCGTAAGAGATCAACGTTGGGCAGTTTCGTTGCCGCCAAGGTCAAGGCTTTTTGCACCAACCACCACGAGACCCCGTGGGCGATGGCTGTTTCTGTCGCTGCCCGCCCGGAAGAGACCACCGCATCAACTAGTGCGCCGTGGAGCCGGCTCGTGGTGCGTGACCTGGCCGGGATCTCGAGCGTGGATTCAGAGAAGGTTCTGCGGGGACATGATGATTCGTCGCAGAACAATCGCCGCTTGGCCCACACGACTTCCACCGGACCAGCCACCGGGATATCGCGAACGCGTTGCTGCCGGCCGGAATGGCGCCGGGTGCCGATGACACCGCAGCTAGGGCATCCGGAATCGACGGTGCTTTCAATATGGATTCTGCGTTGGCCGAAACTCAACGTCTCGGTTCCCAGAACGCGGTAATCGTGAAGATTGAAGATCGTGGTGGCAGCATCAGCGTGCGGCAAAGTAAGCTCGTTCAAGGCTCGTAGTCCTGTCATCGATGAATGCGTCAGAACATCCATCACAACGCAGGCTACGAGCCACCTCCGTTCAGTGACACGAAACCAGAATTCACCACGAACCACGGAGAGCCACTTAACACCCACACCCCGGCCGCCCCACCAGGCGGCCACACCCACTTAAACCACCCCGGCCGCCCCACCAGGCGGCCACCCGCATTTCATCACCCCGGCCGCCCCACCAGGCGGCCACCCGCATTTCATCACCCACACACCACCACCGGCACCGTGCCGGCCATCGCCCCGGGGAGGCACCAGCCTTCGCATGCGCCGCATGAGCCCCCGTTCGGGGAGCGCCCGCCGCGTGCGCGGAGAAGGATCCTGCCACCAGGCAGCTGCCGGTGCCGGCCCCGGGTTGACGAACGGCGCCAGGGCTTTTGCGCTCCGGCCACGTATGACCGGTTGCCGGAACACCCGGCGGGCCCGGCGTTGCCGGTGTGGCTGGTTCCCTGGTGCCTTCCTTTCGTGCCGGTCCCGGTGGTTGCCGGTTCAAACACCGGCATCCCGCAAGGAATCCGCCGACGCCACCTGCCCCGCCGCCCGACGCCACCTGCCCCGCCGCCCCGCAGTCCTGCAGCCCTGCCGGCGTGCTGCCGTGGGGTTGTGGGGTGTGGGTGGGCTGGGGTTTGGGCTGGGGAGGGAGGTCCTTGAAGGGGTGCCGGGGCCTTCATCGCCCGGCTGGAATCGCACTGTTGGCGGTGCCGGACCCCGGGGACGGCTCCCGTACACGGGTCCGGGGGCAGGTTTCTCTTGGCTGCCGGCCTGCCCTGGGGGCTGGTTTCTCTTGGCTGCCTGTCTCGCCTGCACTGTCGTCGCGTCAGGTCTGGTGTTGTGGCTGCTGGGGCGGGTGCCGGGTGCCGTGGCACGGACGCATTTTTTTTGCCGGCGGTCATGGTCCGGGTGTGACGCTGGTGGCCCGGGATGCTGGATTTGTTGCACGACCGGCCCGGCCGGGACCTGGTGGCGGGGGTGCAGGGGCCTGGTTGCTGCAACCGATGGGCCGGGGTCTGGTTGCTGGGTCTGGTGGTGTGCCCCTGGGCCCCGGGTTTTTTGTGGTGCGGGGTGTGGGGTGTCGGGTGGAGGGTGCGTGGTCTGGTGGGGTGGTGTGGGTCACGGTTGTGGTGGTTTTGGTGGTGGTTTTTGGGTGTTGGTGGGGTGTGGGATGGGGATCACAGTGGGGTGTTTGTTGGTTGTGTTTCCGGGGTTTTTGGGGGGGTTGGTGGGTTGGTGGGGGGTGCTTTTTGGGTGGTGGGGGTGGTGGTGGATGTGCGTTTGGGTGGAAAGGGGTGTATTGTTTTTCGAGTTGCCCCGCTTGGTGCGGAGGTCAACGGATCCCCTTTCTTGATTGTTTGCCGGCGGACTTGTTTTGCTGGTGGATGGTTGTGTTCTGGTGGGTGGGGCTGGCCGGTTTGGTTGGTTTTGCTTTCTGGCTTGTTGGGGGGTAAGATTGAAAAGTTGCCCCGGTGCTGATCGCCACGGACTGAAGCGTTTGTTTTGGTTTGGGTGTGTGGCTGGGTGTGGTTGTTGTTTGAGAACTCAATAGTGTGCCAAGTTTTATTGATACCAATTTATTTATTTGATTGGTTATTTGGTTGTGTGTTGCCGCCCCTGTGGTGATGCATGATCGTTTAGCTGGTTTCGAATTTAGTGCACGCAGCTGTCATCTTTTTCCGGTGTGGTTGTGTGTGTCTGTTTAGTTATTAACGGAGAGTTTGATCCTGGCTCAGGATGAACGCTGGCGGCGTGCTTAACACATGCAAGTCGAACGATGAACCCCGCTTGCGGGGGGATTAGTGGCGAACGGGTGAGTAACACGTGAGTAACCTGCCCTTAACTCTGGGATAAGCCTTGGAAACGGGGTCTAATACTGGATATTGACATGGTCCCGCATGGGGTTGTGTTGAAAGATTTATTGGTTTTGGATGGACTCGCGGCCTATCAGCTTGTTGGTGAGGTAATGGCTCACCAAGGCGACGACGGGTAGCCGGCCTGAGAGGGTGACCGGCCACACTGGGACTGAGACACGGCCCAGACTCCTACGGGAGGCAGCAGTGGGGAATATTGCACAATGGGCGCAAGCCTGATGCAGCGACGCCGCGTGAGGGATGACGGCCTTCGGGTTGTAAACCTCTTTCAGTAGGGAACAAGGCCAGTCGTTGACTGGTTGAGGGTACTTGCAGAAGAAGCGCCGGCTAACTACGTGCCAGCAGCCGCGGTAATACGTAGGGCGCAAGCGTTATCCGGAATTATTGGGCGTAAAGAGCTCGTAGGCGGTTTGTCGCGTCTGCCGTGAAAGTCCGGGGCTCAACCCCGGATCTGCGGTGGGTACGGGCAGACTAGAGTGATGTAGGGGAGACTGGAATTCCTGGTGTAGCGGTGAAATGCGCAGATATCAGGAGGAACACCGATGGCGAAGGCAGGTCTCTGGGCATTAACTGACGCTGAGGAGCGAAAGCATGGGGAGCGAACAGGATTAGATACCCTGGTAGTCCATGCCGTAAACGTTGGGCACTAGGTGTGGGGGACATTCCACGTTTTCCGCGCCGTAGCTAACGCATTAAGTGCCCCGCCTGGGGAGTACGGCCGCAAGGCTAAAACTCAAAGGAATTGACGGGGGCCCGCACAAGCGGCGGAGCATGCGGATTAATTCGATGCAACGCGAAGAACCTTACCAAGGCTTGACATGAACTGGAAACACCTGGAAACAGGTGCCCCGCTTGCGGTCGGTTTACAGGTGGTGCATGGTTGTCGTCAGCTCGTGTCGTGAGATGTTGGGTTAAGTCCCGCAACGAGCGCAACCCTCGTTCTATGTTGCCAGCACGTAATGGTGGGGACTCATAGGAGACTGCCGGGGTCAACTCGGAGGAAGGTGAGGACGACGTCAAATCATCATGCCCCTTATGTCTTGGGCTTCACGCATGCTACAATGGCCGGTACAATGGGTTGCGATACTGTGAGGTGGAGCTAATCCCAAAAAGCCGGTCTCAGTTCGGATTGGGGTCTGCAACTCGACCCCATGAAGTCGGAGTCGCTAGTAATCGCAGATCAGCAACGCTGCGGTGAATACGTTCCCGGGCCTTGTACACACCGCCCGTCAAGTCACGAAAGTTGGTAACACCCGAAGCCCATGGCCCAACCCGCAAGGGAGGGAGTGGTCGAAGGTGGGACTGGCGATTGGGACTAAGTCGTAACAAGGTAGCCGTACCGGAAGGTGCGGCTGGATCACCTCCTTTCTAAGGAGCACCAAACACCACAACAGGCACCGCATGGTGACTGCCGGTGGTGTGAGGAGAATAATCCATTGCGAGAACGTTTGTTTCTCGGTGGGTTGCTCAAGGGTGGAATATCAATGAAACAGGTGCCTGCCGGCACGGGGCAGTCCGATATTAGTACAGCAATCCTTTTGGGGGTTGCGGGGAACGTTTCATCATGGATTGCTGTGTTCTGGTGGGTAGTGTTTGGCACACTGTTGGGTCCTGGAACAACAACAGGCCCTCCCCCTTTTTTGTGGGGTTGGGTTTGTGGTTGTGCCTGGTTTCCCGCACGCAACGGACTTGCTGACTTGGACACTTTGGTGTTGTTGGTGGGGATGTGTGTGGTGGGGTTGTTGTTTGAGAACTACATAGTGAACGCGAGCATCTTTTATAAGAAAGCAATTTCTTTGAGAAAATGAATGAACCTGGAACTGGATGCCGGCTTGCATGCACTTGTGTGTGTGGTTGGTGTTTGTTTTCATGGTTCTCTCGATAGAAGTACAAAAATTTTGTGAGTGCAACATTTTGTGTTGTTCTTGTGAGTTTGACTGCATGTGTGTGGTCAAGTTTTTAAGGGCGCACGGTGGATGCCTTGGCATTAGGAGCCGAAGAAGGACGTAGGAATCTGCGATAAGCCTCGGGGAGTTGATAACCAAACTTTGATCCGAGGGTGTCCGAATGGGGGAACCCCGCTACCCGTCGCAAGGCGAGGTGGTGACCCGCACCTGAATATATAGGGTGTGTGGAGGGAACGTGGGGAAGTGAAACATCTCAGTACCCACAGGAAGAGAAAACAATAGTGATTCCGTTAGTAGTGGCGAGCGAACGCGGATCAGGCTAAACCGTGTCATGTGTGATAGCCGGCGGGCGTTGCATGGTGCGGGGTTGTGGGACTTACCGATCCAGTTCTGCCGGACTGGGAAGGGGAATGGTGCATGTATAGGTGAACGGTTTTGAATGGCCGACCGTAGAGGGTGAGAGTCCCGTAACTGAAATGCAGTGCACTCCCTGGTGAGTATCCCAAGTAGCACGGGGCCCGAGAAATCCCGTGTGAATCTGTCAGGACCACCTGATAAGCCTAAATACTACCTAATGACCGATAGCGGACAAGTACCGTGAGGGAAAGGTGAAAAGTACCCCGGGAGGGGAGTGAAATAGTACCTGAAACCGTGTGCTTACAATCCGTCAGAGCCACCTTGTTGTGGTGATGGCGTGCCTTTTGAAGAATGAGCCTGCGAGTTAGTGTTACGTCGCGAGGTTAACCCGTGTGGGGAAGCCGTAGCGAAAGCGAGTCTGAATAGGGCGAGTGTAGTGGCGTGATCTAGACCCGAAGCGAAGTGATCTACCCATGGCCAGGTTGAAGCGCGTGTAAGAGCGCGTGGAGGACCGAACCCACTTCAGTTGAAAATGGAGGGGATGAGCTGTGGGTAGGGGTGAAAGGCCAATCAAACTTCGTGATAGCTGGTTCTCCCCGAAATGCATTTAGGTGCAGCGTTGCGTGTTTCTTACTGGAGGTAGAGCTACTGGATGGCTAATGGGCCCTACAAGGTTACTGACGTCAGCCAAACTCCGAATGCCGGTAAGTGAGAGCGTAGCAGTGAGACTGTGGGGGATAAGCTTCATAGTCGAGAGGGAAACAGCCCAGACCACCAACTAAGGCCCCTAAGCGTGTGCTAAGTGGGAAAGGATGTGGGATTGCTTAGACAACCAGGAGGTTGGCTTAGAAGCAGCCATCCTTAAAAGAGTGCGTAATAGCTCACTGGTCAAGTGATTCCGCGCCGACAATGTAGCGGGGCTCAAGTACACCGCCGAAGTTGTGGATTTCAAACACTACCCAAGCCAACGCAAGTTGGTTCAGGGGTTTGGAGTGGTAGGGGAGCGTCGTGCAGCCATTGAAGCCGCCGTGTGAACGAGTGGTGGAGGCTGCACGAGTGAGAATGCAGGCATGAGTAGCGAAAGACGGGTGAGAAACCCGTCCGCCGAATGATCAAGGGTTCCAGGGTCAAGCTAATCTGCCCTGGGTAAGTCGGGACCTAAGGCGAGGCCGACAGGCGTAGTCGATGGACAACGGGTTGATATTCCCGTACCGGTGAAGAACCGCCCCTATTGAACCAGTGATACTAACCACCCAAGACTTGATTCTGCGTGCCTTCGGGCCAGGGAGTCTTGTTGCGCGTGGGACCCGATCTGGGGATGTAAACGTATTAACAGGTGTGACGCAGGAAGGTAGCCGAGCCGGGCGATGGTAGTCCCGGTCTAAGGATGTAGGAAACACGATAGGCAAATCCGTTGTGTTGTCTTTGATGACGATTCTGAGATCTGATGGGACCCCCGCATGGGGGAATTCGGTGATCCTATGCTGCCAAGAAAAGCATCGACGTGAGGTTCCAACCGCCCGTACCCCAAACCGACACAGGTGATCAGGTAGAGAATACTAAGGCGATCGAGAGAATTATGGTTAAGGAACTCGGCAAAATGCCCCCGTAACTTCGGGAGAAGGGGGGCCTGCCCCGTGAAGGACACTAGCTGTCCGTGAGCGGGTGTGGGCCGCAGAGACCAGGGGGAAGCGACTGTTTACTAAAAACACAGGTCCGTGCGAAGTCGCAAGACGATGTATACGGACTGACTCCTGCCCGGTGCTGGAAGGTTAAGAGGACCGGTTAGCACGCAAGTGCGAAGCTGAGAATTTAAGCCCCAGTAAACGGCGGTGGTAACTATAACCATCCTAAGGTAGCGAAATTCCTTGTCGGGTAAGTTCCGACCTGCACGAATGGAGTAACGACTTCCCCGCTGTCTCAACCATAAACTCGGCGAAATTGCAGTACGAGTAAAGATGCTCGTTACGCGCAGCAGGACGGAAAGACCCCGAGACCTTTACTATAGTTTGGTATTGGTGTTCGGAGTGGCTTGTGTAGGATAGGTGGGAGACTGTGAAACCGCAACGCTAGTTGTGGTGGAGTCATCGTTGAAATACCACTCTGGTCACTTTGGACATCTAACTTCGGCCCGTAATCCGGGTCAGGGACAGTGCCTGATGGGTAGTTTAACTGGGGCGGTTGCCTCCTAAAAAGTAACGGAGGCGCCCAAAGGTTCCCTCAGCCTGGTTGGCAATCAGGTATCGAGTGTAAGTGCACAAGGGAGCTTGACTGTGAGAGGGACACCTCGAGCAGGGACGAAAGTCGGGACTAGTGATCCGGCGGCACATTGTGGAATGGCCGTCGCTCAACGGATAAAAGGTACCTCGGGGATAACAGGCTGATCTTGCCCAAGAGTCCATATCGACGGCATGGTTTGGCACCTCGATGTCGGCTCGTCGCATCCTGGGGCTGGAGTAGGTCCCAAGGGTTGGGCTGTTCGCCCATTAAAGCGGTACGCGAGCTGGGTTTAGAACGTCGTGAGACAGTTCGGTCCCTATCCGCTGCGCGCGCAGGAAATTTGAGAAGAGCTGTCCTTAGTACGAGAGGACCGGGACGGACGAACCTCTGGTGTGTCAGTTGTACTGCCAAGTGCATCGCTGATTAGCTACGTTCGGAAGGGATAACCGCTGAAAGCATCTAAGCGGGAAGCCCACTTCAAGATGAGATTTCCATACACTTTATGTGTGAGAGGCCCCCAGCTAGACCACTGGGTTGATAGGCCGGACGTGGAAGCGAGGACTAAAGACTCGTGAAGCTGACCGGTACTAATAAGCCGATAACTTACACCACACACACTCTTATAAACACTAAGACTGCTCGCGTTCACTATGTGGTTCCCAAACAACAAACCGTTTGGAAACCCAACACCACAGAAACCCTGTGACCACCCCCACCACCACAACGGTACGGGACGGCACCAGGGGCCTGTACAATAAAATAACAACAAGTTGTTCACAAAAGGAACACCCAACAAGCCACCCAACCAAACACGGTTCGGGGAACGAGTTACGGTGGTCATAGCGTGGGGGAAACGCCCGGTCCCATTCCGAACCCGGAAGCTAAGACCCACAGCGCCGATGGTACTGCATTCGAGAGGATGTGGGAGAGTAGGACACCGCCGGACAACACCAAAACGAGGTCGAGGCCCCACACCACCAGGTGCGGGGCCTCCCTCCACTTAACAACCAAAACCACCACGGCCACCACACGGCCGGCTCAACCACACACCATGGCCGCCCCACCAGGCGGCCACACCCCTTTAACCGGCTCTCCGCGGTTGGTGGGGGTTTGAGTTCTTGATTTGCCTATGCAAAGGGCCCGTGGCCCTGCTGGGATGAGTGTGTCTAAGCATACAACCTGGAACAGGACCACGAGCCTTGAACGAGCCTACCGTTGTGGCAGTTGACGCTGCCACCATGCTTTTCAATCTGCCCGACTACCGCGTCATATCACCGAGCCTGACCGCTGAGGGTTTCCGCCAAGTCGGCAGCCACAACCACCACACACCGGCAGCAACAGGTCCTTCTGCTGCTTCCTGGCGGGCGTCGAGTCAAGAAGCAACGGTGCCCAAAGCAGCAGCGAGGACCGCCCTCAGCGCCGGGTCGTTGCCGCGATCTGTGCGATGCACGATGTATTCCACCAGAGGCGGAAGGCCTTCGTTGAAGTCGACAAGTGCCAGCCTGGGGTCGTGACTGAATTCCACTTCACCCATGAGCCCCGTGCCTAATCCCGCCAGCACGGATGCTTCCACAGCTTCCCTGCTGCCGGCTTCCGTAACCTCCGACGGGACCACATTCCACCGTAGGAAGGCTTCTTCTGTGGCACTGCGGGTCACGGAGCCCTGTTCGCGGATGACGACTGGCTGACTGTTGAGAATGTGCACACTCGCCGTTCTCATGGCAGTCAGCGCCGAGTCGCGCAGCACCACTGCCACCAAGTCCTGCGTCGTGAGTACTTGCGTGGTCAGCAGCGGATCGGTCGTGGCATCCGCGACGATGCCTGCGTCCAAGGCGCCACTGAGCACCTGGGCCCGGATGCCTGCTGAGTTTCCACTGCTGATGGAGATCTTCACTCCGGGGTGCAGCTCGCGAAGCCGCTTCAGGACCGGGACTGCATGGACGGGCGCATCGGCGCCGAGGCGCAGTCGTGCCTGGACTGTCATGTTCTCGGTTGAGAGCAGCAGTTCTGCATCGCGTTCGGCTGCAAAGATCCTGCGGGTCACTTTGAATAGTTCCTCGCCCTTACTGGTGGTTTCCATGCCCCCGCGGGTCCGGTGCAACAGCAACACCCCGTGGTCCATTTGCAGTCGGCGGACCTGTTCCGACAATGTTGGCTGGCTGACTCCCGCCGCGGTCGCAGCAACCGAGTAGCTGCCATGGGAGGCGACAAGGTGGAACGCGCGCAAGTGGGTCATGTTCATAGATGAATTCTATATTCGACATAGGAGTACTCAATGTGAATAGAGATCGCCCATGCTCCTTCAGTAGCGTAGGAACGTGAACAATTCATTAACGCCGCGTGTACCCCATGTCTTGGTTGTTGGCATTGACGGGGTCCGCCACGACTCACTTGTGCATGCTGGAACGCCGTACCTTGACTCCCTCGCAGACGCCGGTGTGCTGCTGCCGGTCCAGGTCCATGAGAAAAACCTGACCGTTTCAGGGCCCGTCTGGGCGACGGTTGCAACCGGCGTCTACATGGACCGGCACGGAGTGGTTGGAAATGAGACGCACCCACCGGAGTTGGGACGCTATGCAGACTTCACGGCCCTGCTTCGGCAGCGGCGGCCGGAACTGCAGACAATGATGGCCGCCAGCTGGTTCCCCCTAGCAGCCAAGACGGCGTGCGGGCCCATCTTTTCATCCGGTGGATGGGTGAATCCGGTTGATCCCGAGGGTGAGAACAACAGCGCAAGCTGGATCAAGGCCGACGACGAGATTGCCGACCATGCCTCGCAGCGGCTGCTGACAGAAGACCTCGCTGCCAGCTTTGTGTACTTTGGCGAGTGCGACGTTGAGGCCCACAACCACGGAACCGGCGCCGGGTACACGGCAGCCATTGAGCGATGCGACGCACGGTTGGGCAGGCTGCTCGACGCGATCGACGGCCGTCCCGGCCGCAGCGATGAAGACTGGACCGTCATTGTGGTCACCGACCACGGCCACCTGACTGAAGGCGGCCACGGCGGTGACTCGCCTGAGGAGCGCACCGCGTGGATGGCCGCCAGCGGACCGGGCCTTCCAGCCGGAATCACTGCATTGGACCATGCGGACATCGCAGTCCAGGTGCTCAAAACGTTCGGCCTGGAGGCACCCGACCTCAGCGGTGTGCCGTTTGGTGACCGCTAAATGACCCTGGGCATAACCCTTCTGGTGCTGTTGGCGGCCGTCTTCCACAGCACTTGGAATGCGATTGCCAAGCACATCCCCCACCGGTTGGCGTCAGCCACTCTCATCGCCCTGGTCTATCTGGTGGCCGGCGCGGCTGGGGTTGCCGCGTTTGGCCTGCCCGCGGCTGAAGCCTGGCCTTTCATAGCTGTCTCGGCGGGCCTGCAAACCGGCTACCTGCTCCTGCTGACCGCGTCCTACAAACATGGCGACTTCAGCCAAATCTATCCACTCGCCCGAGGCCTGGCAGTCCTGCTGGTGGCAGTCGTTTCGGTGACCCTCCTGGCAGAAGACTTGAGCTGGGTGCAGGTGGCAGGCGTCGCCGTCGTGGGCGGATCACTGCTGTCACTGGCCTTGCTCGGAAAACGTGGCAGCCGCACTGGGGTCATCTTCGCCCTCCTGACGGGCGTATGCATCGCGGCCTACTCGCTGGTGGATGGCGTGGGCGTACGTGAATCCGGTGATTCCTTCGCCTACATCGCGTGGCTGTTTCTGCTGCAGGGCGTCCTGCTGCCCGTGGTTTGCTGGCTGGCCGCCCCGGACCGCCGCACCTACCTGGGCGCCATGGGCCGGCATTGGCGCCTTGGCTCGCTCGGCGGCCTGCTGTCGCTGCTCGCATACGGGATTGTGGTGTGGGCGCAGGGCCTTGCCCCGCTAGCCCTGGTCTCAGCCCTGCGCGAGTCCTCCGTGCTGCTCGCCGGCCTGGTGGGCTTCCTGTTTTTCGGCGAAAAGTTCTCCAGGGCAAGGCTGGGATGGACGACGGCGGCAGTCGCCGGAATTGTGGCCCTTCAGTTGGGCTGATGGCCCAGCAGCGGGATGGGCGGGGCTACCCTGGCCAGGGGCGGACCGTGTTTACCGCAGGATGATGTCCGTTGCGGTGGCCGGCGACTGGCCGGTGGAGACAAAACCAGAGACGTTGGCCTGCGGATGTTTGATGATGTCGGTGACTGAACCCAGGTGGCGGGACAGGTCCACCTTGTCTTCGGGTGCCGCCAGCAGCAGCTGGAAGCCGAATTCCTGCAGCGCGTTGATGCCGGCCCCGGCGTATTCGGAGTTGGCCTGAATGAAGGCTTCGTCGATCATGACGGTGCCGTAGGTGCTGTAGCCCTGGACATCGATCCCCAGCTGGTAGGCCAGGGCGGCGCCCATGATGAACGACGTGAACCGCTGGCCCTCGCCGCCGGACAGGGTGCCGGGTTCGAGGCCGAGCTCGGTTTCCCCGTTCGGGCGGTGCTCGTTGCAGCTGATGGTGACATGCTGGCGGACGTCCAGCACGGTGTCGGTCCAGGACGCCATGGCGGGATCCGCCAGTGAGGTGACGAGCCGTTCCAGCTGCTGGTAGCTGCTGGCCATGGTTTCCTCCGTTGCCTTGGTGTAGGCATTTCCGAGGGCCTCCTTGAGGTCCTGGCGGAACGCGCGTGCCTCGTCGGGAACGGTGGTCTTCACCTCCAGCCGCAGCCGGCTGCCCTTCTCGAAGGGGACGTCGGCCAGGATCTGGTTCAGGGGCAGGATGCGTTCCTCGATGGATCGCCGTTCTTCTTCCAGCAGCTGCAGGAGGTCGGAGAATCGTTCGTAGGAGCGGTTGTTGAAGTACTCCTTGAATTCCTCCTGGCGCTGCGGCAGCCCGTCCGAGACGATGCGGTGGTACAGCTCCTCGTAGTGGGGAGCGGCTTCGGCACCGGTGCCGTGGCTGGCGCTCATTGTTGGCCCGAACTGCCGGGCAAACGCCTTGAAGATCTCACTCAGCGCGGCTTCGGTGCGGAACTGGCGTTCCTTGATGGTGGCGATCCGTTCCCCAAGGTCGACGGCGACATGGCTCAGCAGGACTTCGAGCTCGTCGAGGGAGGCGGGTTCGCCCGCCTCCAGGAACGGCGCAAATGCCTCCTGCGCCCAGTCGTCCGCAGCCTTGTCCGGGCTGCCTCCGGCCAACACGCCCTGGACCGCGGCAAGGTCCTTCTCGATTCCGGCCAGGTCGTGGTGCAGCACTGCCACGCGCCCGACGGCGGCCTCGAGTTCACCCTGGGCCTCCGCCAGCGAATCCCGGAGCTGGGCCAGCGTGGTGCTGCCGGCGATGGTGGCTTCAAGGGTGGCCTGCAAGGCCTCCAGCGCTGCCGCCGGGGCTGCTGAGTCCAGCTCCTCAAAAGTGCGGGGGTCTGCGGCGACGCGCTTCAGGGCCGCCAGCCTGCGGACCGACTGTTCTTTCGCCAGGCTGCTTTCGGCCGCCGCGGCGTCCAAGGCCCCCTGCTCGTCGGCCAGCAGCCGGGCCTGGTCCTCAAGTTCGGCAATCTTCGCCACGTTGTTGAAGCCCAGCAGGTAGTCGCCCGGGTTGATGGTGCGGGTGTCTCGTTCAAACAGCGCCTGCCCCAGCTTCACGGTTCCCGCCAGCGAAACGGCCTTGGCCTGTTCGTGCAGGGCGGCGTCGTCGTCAACGCAGGTGAAGGCAAAGTCGGCCGCGATTTTCCCGCGGAGCCAGGCTCCTGCCTCGGAATCATGGAAATCCAGCTTGCCTACCAGCTGGTTGCGGCCCTCCTTGGCAGGCTTGGCGGGCACGCCAAGGTCGATCCAGCGCAGCTTGCCGTGGCCGTCGAGCGCGTTGATGGCCGAGGTGACGGCCGCAATGTCGCCACCCCGAACCAGCAGGGTGGTGGCGAGCGAACGCAGCACCTTTTCCGCCGCCGGCCGCCATGCACCGTGTCCGGCGCCCATGTCCACCAGCTCGCCGGCAAACGGCATGTCCGCGGCTTCCAGGCCGGTCGCGGCGCAGATGGCGCGCCGGGCGGCGGCACTGCGCGAGTCAATGTTGGAGCCGCGGCGCTCGTAGGCTGCGATCTCGGCCCGCAGCGCCTTTTCCCGGGCCTTGAGGTTCACACTGGCGGCGACGGCCTGGTATTCCAGCGTGCGCGCCGCGTCCATGTCCACCTGCTGGTGTTCGACGCCGGACGCCGCAGCCAGGCGCGCAGCGGCCAGTCCCTGCGCACTCCAGTCATACTCGAGCCCGGTGGCGTCAAGTTCGTCGCGGGCAGCGGCCTCCAGGCGCTGGCTCTCCGCCAGCTCGCGCCGGCCTGTGCGGATGTCCTTTTCGAGGGACTCGATGGCCTGCCCGCCGTGGGTGGCGTGCTGCCGGGCCAGTGCGGAAACAGTTTCGGCGAGGGCATCCTTGGCCTGTCCGGCGGCCGTGATGTCGGCCTTCTTGTGGGCCTGCGCTTCAGCGAGGGCGACTGCACGGGACGCCAGCAGCTCGCCCTGGAACTGCTGCCGGAGCAGGGGAAGCTGGACGTTTTTTAACTCAATCGTGCGCTCATGCTTCTCTGCCAGGTGCCGGAGTTTTTGGTGCAGTTCCGGCACGGGCGCCAGGGCATCGCGCTGCCCGCGGGCGTCCTCCAGCTGGCGGTAGATGCCGCTCAAGTGGCTGAAGTCCTCCACCGCTGCCGCGGCCGCCGCCAGCGTGGCCGGCTTGTCCAGGACCTCGTAGCGGAAGAAGCGGTTGACGCCCTTGTCCAGGCCCTTGCCGTTCTGCAGCGTGCGCAGCAGGCTGAATGCCTTGTCGTTGTGGATGCCGAGCCTGCGCCGGAAGCGTTCGGCGAAGGTCTTGTGTACGTCGAACGCCTCGGCACCGGGCAGGGCGGCATGCAGGGAGGAGGGCGAGAAGCGGCGGCTGCCGTGGTTCTCCAGCGCCTCGGTGTCCAGCGGCCGGTCGTGGATGACATAGTGCTTGCCCACCTGGCCCTCCAGCCCGTTGGCGGGCAGGTCGAACAGGGCGGCGATGGTGACGTGACGGCCCAGGCCGTCCTCAAAGACCAGTGCGGTGGCGGACCAGGTGGCGCTGGGGCGCTGGTACTCAATGCCGCTGGCCGTCTTGATTTTGCGCCCGCGCATGTAGCTGAACGTGGTGCGGCGGTCCTTGCGGTTTGAGGCCTCGTGGGCGGATTCGTTCAGGCGCGGCGCCGCGTAGAAAATGTGCTGGATGCCGTCAAACAAGGTGGACTTGCCGACGCCGGGATGGCCTGTCAGCAGCGTCCCGGCACGGTCCACATACATGCTGTGCCGGCCGTGGAAGGTGCCCCAGTTGATGATCTGGATCTGGCTGAGCCGGAACTGGCCCGGGTTGAGTTCCCCGCCGATGGGCAGGGTGGTTGCAATGCTCACTTAGAAGATCTCCTGCATCGTGGTGTCCTGCGCGGTGCGTTCCCGGCCGGTGTCCTCGGCGGTGCCGCTGTCCTTTGCGCTGCGTGCATCGTCCGCAAGCTGCCCGTGCAGCCCTCCGTCCACCTCGACTTCCACTTCAGGCCCGCCGTCCAGGTCAAATGCTTCGTCCTGGCCGTCCGGGGCATCCTGCGTGGCAGCGTCGATGGCAGCGAGGTACGCCGGAATCTGGTCGATGGAGTCAAACGGCAGGGCCAGCGCCAGGGCGTTGCTGACCCGGTATTCGTGCGGCAGTTCCGTGGGCAGGATCAGTTTCAGGTTCAGCAGCCGGGCCAGCGCGGCATCGGTTTGTTCATCCAGGCGCTTGTCGTCCACGGCGCCGGGCTGGCGGTGTTCGGCGAGGATCTCCCTGGCGCCGGCGCGGGAAATGCCCACGTCCGTGCCCGAGCCGGCGTGCCTGTCCAGCAGCACGCGCAGCCGCAGCGCCAGCAGCGTCTCCTCCCTGCGCAGGGGCTTGCGCGCCACGATCGGCTGGGTATGCACGGCGTCCACCCCGGCAGGCGAGAGCAGTGCGATCTTGCGTTCGCCGTCGATCTCCAGCAGCAGGAATATCTCGCTGAGGTACTGCTGCAGGGAGACTGCGTGGGTCAGGACGGTGGTCCACAGGGCAGGGTCGGTCGCGCCGTCGATGTACGGCCCGCGCAGCAGCCGCACCAGTGCCTGGCGCATGTCCAGCGGGAAGGAACCGGTGTCGCCGGGGAAGAGTGTGCGCTCGGTGCTGCTCATGCTATGGGTTCCTTTGTGAAGGTGAACAAGGGGACGGTTGCGGTGCGCACGGTGCCGTCTATTTGGGTGAACTCGAGCGTCTCGCTGCGCCCGGTGTCGACGTTGTCTCCGGAGCCGCGCGCGGCCAGGATAAGCCCGCGAATGGTGTTGATGTGCCGGAGTTCATGCGGCAGCCCCGCGTACACCTCGGCCAGGGTGGCCTGGCCGTTGCGCGTTTCCCGCACGCGTTCGACGGCGGCGCGCAGGGTTGGCATGTCAGGCGCCGGCGTCACGGGGGTGCGGTGGATGTCGGCGTCGCTCAGGGCCGGTGGTGCGGCCAGCTTGGGCGGCGGGACGTGGTCGTCAGGATTGAAGATGCCCAGCCCGGACAGCGTCTCAAAGTTGGGGGCGAACAGCCGCGGTTCCACCACCCCGGTGCGGGCGCCCAGCGGCGCCGTGGCCACGGCCTGTTCGGCGGCGTGGATCGCCTTGCGCAGCAGCACCGATTCCTGGAATTCGGCGGACTGGACGTAGGCGTGCAGGCTCTCCGACAGGCGCCCGTAAATGGCGTGCACCTCGGCGGCCTGGCGGCGCATCTCCCGCAGCAGTGAGGCCAGGTTGGCCCGCTCCTCGGAGGTCAGCTGGTCCGTGAAGTCGCGCTCCAGCACTTCATTGACCGACTGTCGGAAGCGGGCCTGCTGGACGGGATCGTTGAGGAACTCGGTGAAGCCCTGGAAGGTCTCGCCCTCGGCCGTGCCGCGCAGGGCCTTGTCGCCGGCCAGGACTTGGCCCACCGCAACACCCTTCGTCACCGAGGATTCCATGATTTCCGTGCGGATTGAATGCAGCATGGCCTCGACACCGTCGCGCATCCGCTTGAAGTCTGCAGGCAGGCCCGCGGCAAGGTCCAGCACGCTGCGGGCCGCAGCTGCGGCGGAATCATCCGAGAGGATGGCCGGGCTGGCGCCGCTCCGCAGGGCGGCAATCTCGCCCTGGCGCTCGGCAATTTCGGCCTCAAGTGCGGCGATGCGGGACTCCGGGTTGGGGTCGCTTTGCCGCGAGAGGGTCTCGATGCTGTTGAGCAGCGTGCTCAGGCGGGAGCTGTTGAGGTTGGTGTGCTGCCCCGTCAGGCTGTCCACAAATGCCAGCACCCGGGCCGTTGCTGCGGTGGGTTCGTAGTGGAACCTGCCCTCCACCATGGGGCGGGACAGGAACTGGCTGCGCACCCAGGAATCCGCGTAGTGCGACGCCTGCCAGGCGTCGTTCAGGCTGAGGTTCTCCTCGCGGAGCTCCTTCATGAAGTCGGCCAGGTCGGCGTGGAACTCCTCCAGGCCCACCCGCTGCCTGGATGCCGTGAATTCCGCACGCAGGAAGGCAAGGGCCCACGGGGCGCCCTGAAGCAGCTTCCATGCCGGGCTGAGCCGCAGTTGTTTTTGCGCGTGCCACTGCGCAACGGCTTGGTCGGTGGAGCGCATGGCACGGCCTTTCGGCAGGAGAATCGGGGTGTCATTCCATTTTAAGGCATGAAGGCCCTGCGGATTCCCGTTGCAGCTGTGCGCAACCCGGCCGAAGCGTGTGGTGAGAGTTACCCACAGGCGCGACCGTCCGGCGTCGTAGTTACGGTAAGATGGACAAGTCTGTGCTGGCACCGGGACCACATTTATGTGGAATTGACCGCCGCACGGGCATCGCAAATGAACCTCCTGTTACGGAAATGCCGTAACCGCCTAGACCAAAGGAGGTGGGTTCACATATGCGTCCTTACGAACTGATGGTAATCATCGACCCCGATGTTGATGAGCGTACCGTTGAGCCGTCGCTTCAGAAGTTCCTCAATGTCATCACCAACGATGGTGGAACCATCGAAAAGGTTGACATCTGGGGCCGTCGTCGCCTGGCTTACGACATCCAGAAGAAGTCCGAGGGTATCTACGCCGTGGTGAACTTCACCGCTGAGCCTGCTACCGCACAGGAACTCGACCGCGTGCTTGGCCTCAATGAGACCATCCTGCGCACCAAGATCACCCGCCCGGAAGAGCAGAAGGTTGTTGCCGAGTAATTTCGGCACTTCGTTTTAGCTTTTCCGTTGCAGGAAAAACGCCAGTAGGAAAACACCAAGCAGGAAGCAGGAGCAGATGGCAGGCGAAACCACTATCACGGTCATTGGTAATCTCACCGGTGACCCCGAACTTCGGTTTACCCCGAGCGGTTCAGCAGTAGCGAACTTCACCGTTGCGTCCACTCCTCGGACCTTTGACCGCCAGTCCAACGAGTGGAAGGACGGCGAAACGCTGTTCCTCCGTGCGTCGATCTGGCGTGAAGCGGCCGAGAACGTTGCCGAATCCCTGACAAAGGGCATGCGCGTGATTGTTTCCGGCCGGCTGAAGTCGCGGACCTACGACACCAAAGAAGGCGAAAAGCGCACCGTCATGGAGCTTGAGGTCGAGGAAATCGGCCCCTCGCTCCGTTACGCCAATGCCAAGGTCAACCGCACCCA
The DNA here is from genome assembly GCF_017876675.1 of Arthrobacter stackebrandtii. Lineage (NCBI taxonomy): Bacteria > Bacillati > Actinomycetota > Actinomycetes > Micrococcales > Micrococcaceae > Arthrobacter > Arthrobacter stackebrandtii. The sequence continues at coordinate 1,727,052 of NZ_JAGIOI010000001.1, read as the reverse complement.
GCGCTCCGGCGGTCAGGGTGGCGGCAACTTTGGCGGCGGACAGGGCGGCAACTTCGGCGGCGGAAACGCCGGCGGGGGACAGGGCGGCTTCGGCGGCGGCAACCAGGGTGGCGGCAACGCTCCCTGGGGCGGCGGCCAGCAGCAGCCCCAGGCTGCACCGGCGGCGGATCCCTGGGCAACGCCCGGCGGAAACACCGGCGGCTGGGGTGCGGGCCCGGACAACTCCGAGCCCCCCTTCTAAACAAAATCATTTGTGCGGCAACCGTCGCACGCTCACCATCCCGCGGATTAATATCCACGGGCTCCACTAATACTAAGGAGCTCCACGATGGCTAAGGCTGAACTCCGTAAGCCCAAACCAAAGTCCAACCCCTTGAAGGCCGCTGACGTCACCGTCATCGACTACAAGGACGTAGCATTGCTGCGCAAGTTCATCTCTGATCGCGGAAAGATCCGTGCGCGCCGCGTCACGGGTGTCACCGTCCAGGAGCAGCGCAAGATCGCACAGGCAATTAAGAACGCCCGCGAAGTTGCACTGCTGCCCTACTCCGGCGCTGGCCGCGGTTAAGGGAGATAAATAAACATGGCAAAGCTCATTTTGACCCACGAAGTAAGCGGCCTCGGCGCCGCTGGCGACATCGTTGAGGTGAAGAACGGTTACGCACGTAACTTCCTTCTGCCCCGCGGCTTCGCACTGACCTGGACCAAGGGCGGTGAGAAGCAGGTGGAGACCATCAAGGCTGCACGTGTTGCTCACGCGCACGCAACCGTTGAGGCTGCACAGGAGCAGGCAGCTGCCCTCCAGGCCAACGCCGTTGTCCTCAAGGTCAAGGCCGGCGCCTCGGGCCGCCTGTTCGGCACCGTCAAGGCTGCCGACGTCGCAGATGCTGTTGCAGCTGCAGGCCTGGGCACCATTGACAAGCGCAAGGTCGAACTGCCCGCCCACATCAAGTCGGTCGGCAAGCACACTGCAACCCTTCGTCTCCACGAAGATGTTTCAGCAACGATCACCCTGAACGTTGTAGCAAGCTAGTCTCGCTGCACCGCTTCACAAGAAGCCCGGTCCCCATTGCGGGGGCCGGGCTTTTTTGGGCCGGTTTCCGCCTCAGTCCGGCTGTGACTGCTGCGACTGGATATCTCGGGTGGTGAAGTGGCGGTACGTCATGTCCACCAGCTCGCGCAGCACGTCCATGTCGACGTCCGCCAGCTTGCTGATGTAGGTGCAGGCCACGCTCGACTTGAACTTGCCCAGCCTTTCCAGCAGCGGTGCGGCTCCGGGCGGCTCGCCCAGGCCGTAGACCACCAGGCTGGCCTTTCGCGGGGAAAATGCGACGGCGGCCGTGTCGCCTTCCCTGCCCGAGGCGTACTTGTAGTGGTATTCCCCGAAGCCAATGATGCTCGGTCCCCACATGCGTGGCGGCAGGCCGGTGACGTCCTCCATCATCTCCAGAAGGGTGATGGCATCCGCGCGGCGGACGGCTGTGGTGTCCACTTCGGCAATGAATTCCCTCGGGTCAATATTTGTGGGCGGGGTCTTGTTGCTCATGCAATCGCTCTCCTGTGGGCCGGGCGCACGGCGGCGGTGTCGTGCAGCCAACTATATAGATGGCCAACATGTCCGTGTGCGCATGCAGGCACATGGTCCGCGCACTTTGTTACGCAGGAAGGCACCGGACCGGTGCGCTGTGGACGGGCTGGGCGGGGATATCCACACACACGCATATATCTGTGGATATCACCGCTGTATCTTGTGTCACCCGGAGCGTCAAGGGATCCCGGGAAGATGTTCCAGCTATGTAAATATTGTGGTTCTCCACAAGTGGTGGACAGTGTTTATGCAGGTCAGAGGCATGTTCCACAACCCTGTCCGTAGTTATCCACATCGTTGTCCCCATCCTGTGCACAAGCTGGGGCAGTTAATGCACCGGTTATCCACAGGCTGGGTGGATAACGGGGTTGGTGGTTGCCGTTTCTGCGTCTAACGTTGCAGTTGAGCGCTCCTCTGCGGCAACTTTGTCGGAACCAGCTGGTAAAGAGTAGTAGCAATAGGTATACGCCGCCTTCCAGCGGTGAAGCGCCCGGCCAGCAGGGCAGAAAGAGGCACCACAATGTCGGCTCCAGCCAGGGAATCAGAAGCTTCATCCCGCGAACCGGATTTCGCCCGGACACCACCCCAGGACCTTGTTGCCGAGCAAAGCGTGCTCGGCGGCATGATGCTCTCCAAGGACGCCATCGCGGACGTCGTTGAGGTCCTGCGCGGCAATGACTTCTACCGGCCCTCCCACGAGAGTATCTATGAGGCCATCCTGGACCTCTATGGCCGAGGCGAGCCCGCCGACGCCGTCACCGTCGCCGATGAGCTGACCAAGCGCGGCGAGATCACGAAGACCGGCGGCGCAGCCTACCTGCACCAGCTCATCCAGTCCGTTCCCACCGCTGCCAACGCCGGCTTCTATGCCGAGATCGTGGCCGAGCGGGCCGTGCTCCGCCGGCTGGTCACTGCTGGCACGAAGATCGTCCAGATGGGCTACGCCCAGGACGGCGAGGTTGAGGACACGGTCAACGCCGCTCAGGCGGAAATCTTTGCCGTGGCCGAGCGGCGCACCACTGAGGACTACGTCCTGCTCAAGGACGTCATGGAATCCACAGTGGATGAAATCGAGGCGTCGGGCCACAAGGGCCAGGGCATGACGGGCGTGCCCACCGGTTTCTACGAGTTCGATGAACTGACCAACGGCCTGCACCCGGGCCAGATGATCGTCATCGCGGCTCGTCCGGCCGTGGGCAAGGCTCTGGCAACGGACACCTTGCTGCCCACGCCGAGTGGCTGGACCACGATGGGAGAGGTCAAAGAGGGCGACTGGGTTCTGGCTGCGGATGGAACCCCGACGACAGTTGTGGCAGCCACCGAGATCATGCTGGATCGGCCCTGCTTTGAAGTGACTTTTGACGACGGCAGTGTCCTCATAGCGGATGCCGAACACCAGTGGCTCACCGACACCAGGGCTTCGAGGAAATCTGCCCAGACATCCACTCATCCGAGAATCACCGCGGAAGTGCGGACAACCACGCAAATCGCAAACACATTGCGGTGCGCTGTATCGGACAATCGGCTGAACCACTCAATACACAACACCGGGGCACTGGACCTTCCGACAGCGGAGCTTCCCATCGGACCATACACGCTAGGTGCGTGGCTTGGTGACGGTGAATCGGCTGCTGCCCGTGTCACGAACGCGGACGATGAAGTGTTCATGCGGATTTCCGCCGAAGGCTATGAACTAAAGTCTGTTACTGATCTGACGATGAGCATCCACCTGCCACCGGAGTCATTTGTCTTTGACGGGATTTGCGTCGTGTGCGGGGAAGCGTTCACCAGCAAGCAGCGTCAGGTGCGCACTTGCTCTCAGAATTGTGGCCGAAAGGCACGTTACACAACTGATCCCGTTCCTGCTCCAACATGCATTGACTGCGGCATTGCCTGCAGCGGTGGACTTCGCTGTGAACCGTGCCGTCTCGACCATGGATCACTTCAGGCGCTTTTGCGCTCCAACTCGCTGTTGAACAACAAGCACATTCCCGACGTGTATCTTCGGGCCAGCGAAGCCCAGCGTCGGGAACTGCTCGCTGGGCTTCTTGATACGGATGGAACCGTGACCAGCAGTGGCTGCGTGCAATTTGCTGTGACGAATCTCGTCTTGGCGAGGGGTACCCGGGAACTCATCCACAGCTTGGGCTACCGAACCGGATGGTCAGAAAAGTCCGTCCGGGGGCGATCAGAGTCTTCTTCCACCGCCTACACGATCACTTTCGCCACGGATGATGTGGTCTTCGGACTGACTCGCAAGCAGTTGCTGCACAAGGAACGCGACGCGAGGGCAACGCCCAAGCGCAGCCAGCGGTTCATCACGTCCGTACGCGCCGTTGATTCGGTTCCGGTGAAATGCATACAGATCGCCCACAGCAGTCATCTGTATCTGGCGGGCCCGTCCTTCATTCCCACGCACAACTCAACGTTCGCACTTGACTGGGCCCGGTCTGCCGCGATTGACCACAACATGGCCACTGTTGTCTTCTCCCTGGAAATGGGCCGCAACGAAATCGCCATGCGACTGCTTTCTGCCGAGGCCACCATCAGTCTGCAGGACCTCCGCAAGGGAACCGTCAAGGACGACCAGTGGTCCAAGATCGCCACGACGATGGGCAAGATGAACGAGGCCCCCCTGTTCATCGATGATTCCCCCAACATGTCACTCATGGAAATCCGCGCCAAGTGCCGAAGGCTCAAGCAGCAGCATGACCTGAAGCTTGTGGTCCTCGACTACCTGCAGCTGATGTCCTCCGGCAAGCGTGTGGAATCACGACAGCAGGAAGTCTCCGAGTTCTCGCGTGCCTTGAAGCTGCTCGCCAAGGAACTGCAAGTTCCGGTGGTGGCCCTCTCTCAGCTGAACCGAGGTTCCGAACAGCGCACGGACAAGAAGCCCATGGTTTCCGACCTTCGTGAATCCGGATCGATCGAGCAGGATGCCGACATGGTCATCCTGCTGCACCGCGAAGACATCTACGACAAGGAGTCGGCGCGGGCCGGCGAAGCCGACGTGATCGTGGCCAAGCACCGTAACGGTCCCACCAAGACCATCGTGCTTGGTTTCCAGGGCCACTACTCGCGCTTCGCCAACATGGCCAGCGAAAGCGGTGGCGGCTACTAGTTCACGGCGGCGGCCGCCCTTCGGCCGCTACTGTTGAACCACGCCCCGGACAGCTCTCCCATGCCCAAGGAATCCATGCCCAACAATCCCATCCCAGGCCCCGAGGTGCGTGGCTCGGTGACGCCGAAGACCGGCACGGCAGCCAGCCGCCGCTCCACGGCGAGGGCCATCCGCGGCTTGGCCATCCCCGCCTTCGGCGCCCTCATCGCCGAACCGCTGTTCCTGCTGGCCGACTCCGCCATCGTTGGCCACCTGGGTGTGCCGCAACTTGCCGGAGTGGGCCTTGCCGCCACGGTGTTGCAGACGGTCGTGGGACTCATGGTGTTCCTGGCCTACTCCACCACCCCCGCAGTGGCCCGCCTCCTGGGTGCCGGCAAACACGCAGAGGCACTTGCCGTGGGCCGGGACGGACTGTGGCTGGCGGCCGGCCTGGGACTGGTGCTCGCCGTCGTCGGCATGTTCACCGGCGGTCCCCTGCTCAACGCCATGGGTGCCCACGGTGATGTCCTGGCCTACGCACAGGAATACTTCCTGGTCAGCCTGGCGGGCATCCCGGCGATGCTGCTGGTCATGGCCGCCATGGGCGTTTTGCGCGGCCTGCAGGACACCAAGACACCCTTGATCGTTGCCACGGTTGGCTTCGGCATCAACATCGTCCTGAACTTCGCCTTTGTCTACGGCCTTGGCATGTCAGTGGCCGGCGCGGCCCTCGGCACTGTGATCGCGCAGTGGGGGATGGCCGCTGTTTACCTGGTGATTGTGACCCGGGCGGCGCGGCACTACGAGGTTTCCCTGCGGCCGGACTGGGCGGGCGTCCGTGCGGTCTCCACCGTGGGCAGCTGGCTCATGCTGCGCACGCTGTCGCTGCGGGCGGCAATCCTCGTCACCGTCCTGGTCGTCACGGCGCAGGGCCCCGCAAACCTCGCCGCTCACCAGCTCGCCATGACGCTGTTCAGCTTCCTCGCCTTTGCCCTCGATGCCCTCGCCATCGCGGCCCAGGCGCTGGTGGGCAAGGAGCTTGGCGCCGGCAACACCGCCCAGGTCCATCTGCTGACACGCACCATGACCCGCTGGGGCCTGGGGTTCGGCGTCATTACCGGACTGGGGCTTTGGGCGGTCTCGGGCGTTGTGGGCTGGATCTTCACCTCGGACGCAAGCGTCCACGCAGCACTGGCCGCGGCGCTGCTGGTCATGGCTGTCGGCCAGCCCCTTGCGGGCTATGTCTTTGTGCTCGACGGCGTCCTCATCGGCGCGGGCGACGCCCGCTACCTGGCCCTCGCCGGCATGGCCAACCTTGTGATCTACCTGCCGCTGCTTTACTGGGTCTGGCATGCGGGCCTGGGTGACACCCCCGCGGGCCTGTTCTGGGTCTGGGCCGCCTTCAGCATCGGCTACATGGGTGCGCGCGGACTGACCCTGGGGCTGCGGGCCCGCACGGGACGGTGGCTGCAAGTCGGCGCCCGGCCCGGCCGCGGCTAGACTTGATGCGTGACTGAAACAGCCCTGCCCCAGCCCAGCAACGCAAGCACCTCCGCCAGTGGATCGCGTCCAGTCTGGCAGCCGGTTCTCCTGCGCGCCCTCGTGACCTTGGCGTTCGGCCTGACCACGGTGTTTTGGGGCAACCCGGGCACGGTGGGCCTGTGTGTCAGTGTGGCACTGTACTTCCTGGCCCTCGCCGCCTCGCACTACTGGGTGCTGCGCACACTCGACCTGCCCCGGGGGGACTCCCGCCGCATGGCCATAGCGGGTGCTGTCGGCCTGCTGTCCGTCAGTGCCGTGGTCGCGGCCGTGTCACTGAGCGCCGTCGTCACCGCCTGGCTTGCCGGCGCCGCCCTGGCCGTCATGGGCGCCGCAGAGCTGTTCGCCGGGATGCGGAAACGCACAGCCGGCGGGGGCCGTCCGCCGCTGCGTGGCGACTGGATCATCTCCGGCGCACTGGGCCTGGGCACCGGCCTTCTGCTGCCCTTCTTCGCCGCCGCGGGCCCCCACGCCATCCTTGGCGTGATGGGCGGCGGTGCAATGATGACCGGCGCCCTGTGGACCTTGTCGGCCCTCACACTCCGCCATGACGGCGGCAAGGCAAAAGCCGCGTAAACTGGACACCATATGTTCTACCCTGCGTAGAAGCGCGTGGTGCGTGAAATACCAAACAAGCAAAAGGACCAATTGTGGGCAGTGTAGAGCCGCAGAACCAGGATTCTGCCAAATCCATCAAGTTTCCCCTCGGCTTCTCCTTCGCCATGGGTGCCGTGGCCGGCCTGGTGACGCTGATCGTCTCCGCCGGCGGCACCCGCAACGGCCTGCGCTGGGACCTGGGCGGGATAGCGTTCGGGATCGCCTTCGTCGCCTCCCTGCTCATCGCCTCCTTGCTGGTCATGGGCCACAAGGAGAATGACCCCTCCCTCAGCGAGGGTTCCGGCATCAACCGCCGCTCGGCCGACCGCCTCAAGCAGGCCCGGCAGGACAGCCAGGCCCGTGACGGCGAAACAGGCCCTTCGGCAGGCAGCGGCAGGGACACGGACGACGGCGGAGCCCCCACCCGCTGAAACGCTGACTTCCGGCCCTGGCTGCTATCCGCCGCGGAGGGCGGCCAGGCTTTCCTGTATGCGGGCAAAGACACGGGCATCCACGGCGATGCCGTGGCGCTTGAGTGCCAGGACAGCAGCACCCACCACTCCGTCGCCCACCAGCACGGGTGCTATGTCGCCCGAGCCAACGCCCGTGGCCGTGCGCAGGCGTTCAACGACGGCAGCAGCCACTGTGCCGCCCTTGGTCAGCACGCTGCCGCCAAATACCAGCGGCTGGGCCGCCAGCTGCTCCCCGGACGCCCCGGAGCCGGAGGCGCCGCTGCCCTCCCATGCCGCCACCAGAGTCTGGGCCAGTGCCTGCGCCGCACGGTCGACGATGGCCCGGGCAACGGCATCCTCCGGAACGGCGAAGACCAGTGGGGCAAACCGTGAAAGTTCAATCGCCTTCAGCTCATAAACCTTGAAAATCAGCTGCTGCTGCGCCCGCAGGCGTCCCAGGGTGCGCGCCTGAGGGTCCAGGGTGATGTCCAGCTCAGCCAGCACCAGCGGCGTCAGTGCCGTCGCAGGACCGCGCCCGTCAAGGGCCGCAGCAACCGCCTGGGCAACCTCCCTGCCCAGCCAGAATCCTGAACCGTTGTCGCCAAGCAGCCAGCCGGTTCCATCCGCCACCATGTCGAGCCTGCTGTCCACAACCCGCGCGCCGACGGCTCCGGTACCAGCTATCAAAGCCAGGCCATCATCGTGAAAGGTTCCTGAGTAAAAGGCGGCCAAAAGGTCAGATTCGATCATGACCTCTCCGCGCAACCCGAGCGTCCGGAACCCTTCCCGGAACAATTGTGACGGCAGCTCGAGTGAGGCGCCGGCCATTCCTGCAAGTGCCCCCTCGACGCCGCCGGGGGTGTCCCCGAGGGCCTTCCGGGAGGCCTCCACAAGTGCGGCCAGTGCAGACTCAAATCCGCGGGAAACCGGGTTCCCACCGCCCGCCGTGCCGTATCCCAGGCACTGCCCGGAAGGGTCAACCAGGACGGCCCTCGTGGAGGTTCCGCCGGCGTCAATCGCTAGATAATTTCGCATCGTTATCATTCTGTGTCTAGGTGTGACTTGACTTACATCGGGGACGATAATAGTTTTCAGTATGTACTCACCGAAAAGAAATGGATTTTCACATGTCAGCCTTCACGTCCTCTGCGGCCGCTGCACCGGCCGCCGGTGTTGTGAACCGCATTCAGGCCAAACTACCTGACATGCCGGCCGCCATGGCGAAAATCGGCTCCTACCTGTTGGAGCATCCGCAGGCCCCGCTGGAACTGTCCATCATGGAACTGGCGGAACAGACCAAGACGTCACCGGCCACCGTGACACGTTTTTGCCGCCTGCTCGGCTACGCCGGCTACGTGCCTTTCCGTGTCAGCATCGCCTCGGACCTGGGGCGCAGCGACGCGCGGGAGTCATGGAAGGCCGACATTGGCCGCGCCTTTGGCCCGGATGATTCGCCCCGTGATGTACTCAGCACGTTGGTCAACGCCCACACCCGTTCACTGACGGAGACCGCGGCGGTCATTGACCTGGCCCAGATGAACAAGGTTGCCCGCCGGATCGCCATGTGCCAGCACGTGGACATCTACGGCATCGGCGGCAGCTCGGTCATGGCCAAGGAGCTGCAGTCGCGCCTGTACCGGATCGGGATCAACGCCCATTACTGGGCTGAGGTCCATGCTGGCCTGACAAGTGCCGCGATCCAGGACTCCAACTCCGTGGCCATCGGCATCTCAAACACCGGACGCACGGAAGAGACGTTGCAGATGCTGCGCGAAGCCGGAGAAGCCGGCGCCTTGACAGTGGCGCTGAGCAACAACCCCGGCTCCCCGCTGGCGGAAAGCGCCGACGAGTCAATCATCACCTCAGTGCACGAGCAGTTCCTGCAGCCGGATGACCTCTCCGCCAAGCACGTGCAACTGCTGGTCCTCGACCTGATCTACCTGCTGGTGGCCCAGGTGAACTTTGCCCAGACCACATCAAAACTTGCCGCGTCCGCCATGGCAGTCTCCCCCCACCGGCGCCCCACCCGGGCCGCCCGGCTGGAGGTTGGCACGGGCCGCGGTTCACGAAACTCCGGAAAGGTGGACGACCGTGCCTGATTCACTGACAGCCTTCAGCCTCGAGGTCTCCACACGGCTTGACGCCATCACTGCCTGGGCGGCTGGCGGCGGACTGGTCGAGGCGGCCAATGCCATGGCCGACACGCTTGCCAACGGGGGCGTTATCCAGGCCTTTGGCACCGGCCATTCCGAGGCCTTCGCCATGGAAATTGCCGGACGCGCCGGCGGGTTGATCCCCACCAGCAAGATTGCCCTGCGCGACCTGGTCCTGCATGGGGACCGCGATGTGTCCGTGCTGGACTCCCTGGAAGGTTCCGTTCTGGAGCGGGACACCGGCGTCGCGGAGGAGCTCTTCAACCTCTCGCTGGTGGACCCCCGCGACATCTTCATCATCGCCTCCAACTCGGGTGTGAACGGTTCCATCGTGGGACTCGCCCTGGCCGCCAAGCAGCGCGGACACAAAGTCATCGCCGTGACAAGCCTCGAGCACACCAATGCCGTGGCGACGAAACACCCGAGTGGGATGCGTCTCAGTGAGATTGCCGATATTGTTATGGATAACAGGGCGCCGTATGGCGATACGACCCTACAAGTTTCCGGCGGAGGGGGTGTTGGTGCCGTGTCATCCATCACGTCTGCGTACATTGCGCAGCTGCTGACCATTGAGACGGTCCAATGCCTGGTTCGTGCGGGGAAGAAACCGCCCATCTATATTTCGGCAAATATTCCGGGCGGGGACGAACACAACACAGCACTGGTGGGCCAGTATGTTGGCCGGCTCAGGCGTGAGGCGTGATTCCAACAGCCAAGTAGTTGAAGTCAGCTACAGCGCGTGAAGTCAGCCGAAGCAAGTTGCAGTGAAATGCAGTGCCCGTACTTTCCAAGTACAGAGCAGTACAGAGTAAGACCGTTTTCTAACGTTCGAACCATCAATGGAAGGCAGTACACAGAATGACTATTCAGAACAAGCCGCTGCAGCGCCGTGGATTCCTCCGCGGTGCACTGGCCACCGCCGTTCTTTTGCCCGTGGGTGGAGCCTTGGCTTCCTGCGCAGGAGGCGGCGGATCCAGCGAGACTTCGAAGGCTCCCGGCGGCGAAGTTGACCCCACCAAGAACCCGTTCGGCCTGGCCTCAACCGGCGCACTGGACGCTGTGATCTTCAAGGGCGGATACGGCATCGACTACGTCGAGTTCGCCGGCAAGATCCTGAGCAAGAACTTCCCGGACATTGACGTGAAGATCAGCCCCTCGACGGACATTGCGCAGGAACTGCAGCCCCGCTTTGCCGGCGGCACCCCGCCGGACCTGATCGACAACTCGGGCGCCAAGTCCATCGGCTTCAGCACCATCCTGGACCAGCTCGAGGACCTGCAGGGTGTCATTGATGCCAATAACCTCGAAGGCACCAAGATTGCCGACACCCTGTTCGACGGCGTGCTGGCACCGGGCACCTTTGACGGCAAGCTCGCCGCCATCAACTACGTGCTCACGGTCTACGCCGTGTGGTACTCCGCCAGCCTGTTCAAGGAAAATGGCTGGACCGTCCCCACCACCTGGGATGAGGCCTACGAGCTGGGCACCAAGGCCAAGGAAAAGGGCAAGTACCTGTTCGTCTGGGGCAAGCAGGCAGCCACATACTACCTGACCATGGCCATCGAGTCGGCCATCAAGGAAGGCGGCGACGAGGTCCGCCTGTCGCTGGAAAACCTGAAGCCCGACTGCTGGTCGCAGCCGGCCATGCAGGAAGTCCTGACCGCCCTGGAAAAGATCGTCAAGGCGGGCATGTTTGTCCCCGGCGGCTCCGGCACTGAGTTCACGGCCGCTCAGGCTGCCTGGTCCAACGACCAGGAAGCCCTGCTGTACCCCTCGGGCTCCTGGATCGAAAACGAGATGAAGGATGTCACCAAGGAAGGCTTCGAGATGACCGGTGCTCCGACTCCCGTTGTCTCCTCCAGCCCGAAGATCGACCAGAAGGGTGTCCGCTCCGCGGGCGGCGAGCCTTTCATCGTCCCCTCCAAGGGCGTCAACCCGGCTGCCGGCAAGGAATTGCTGCGCACCATGCTCTCCAAGGAAGCTGCAACCAACTTCGCCAAGGAGAAGCTGGCTCCCACAGTCGTCAAGGGCACCGTGCCCGCCGACGGCTTCGGTTCCACCGCGCTGGTCTCCCAGACCACCATGCTGGAAGGTGCCGGGAAGAACATCTTCACCTGGAACTTCATTGACACCTACGGCATGAACGCCGACCTGCTGGTGCCGTGGAACTCCTTCCTGGACGGCAAGCTGGATGTTGCCGGCCTGACGAGCGCCATGCAGAAGATCACCGACAACGTGGCGAACGACTCCTCGGTCAAGAAGATTGAAGTGAAGTGACCCAAGCAACAAACGAAGTGCAGTCGGGCAGTGGCGTTGTCGCCACTGCCCGGCGGCGCCGGAAAAAACTGACATTCGACAAGGTTAGCTTCATGGCAGTCTTCCTGGGACTGCCGTTGGTGATCTATCTGGTCTTTGTGATTTCTCCGTTCGCCCAGGCGATCTATTACTCCATGACCAGCTGGGGCGGCTTCGACAACAACATGCCGTTCGTGGGCTTCGACAACTACGTCAAGCTCTTCAACGATGACATCTTCATGCTCTCGGTGCGCAACAGCATCACCCTCGCCATCTTCCTGCCCATCATCACTGTGATCCTGTCCCTGGTGCTGGCCACCCTGGTCACCATCGGCGGCAGCAGCCGCGGGCAGATCAAGGGCCTGAAGGGCGCCGGGTTCTACCGTGTCATCTCCTTCTTCCCCTATGTCATTCCTGCCGTTGTCATCGGCATCATCTGGGCGCAGATCTTCGCACCCCGAAACGGCCTGCTCAACGGGATTCTGACGGCCGTGGGTTTCGACGGCTTCAAGGACTACGCCTGGCTGGGCGACTCCCGCACGGCCATGATCGCCTCAATGGTGGTCATTGTGTGGGGCTTCGTAGGCTTCTACATGATCCTGTTCATTGCCGCCATCAAGGGCATCCCTGCAGAGACGTTCGAGGCCGCCCGCATTGACGGCGCCGGTCGTTTCCGCACCGCCATCAGCATCACCATCCCGCTGATCCGCGACAACATCCAGACGGCATACGTCTACATGGGCATCCTTGCCCTGGACGCCTTCGTTTACATGTCTGTCCTGAACTCCACGGGCGGCCCGGAAAACTCCACCCTGGTGATGTCGCAAAAGCTGTTCATGACGGCCTTCGGCAAGAACCAGTTCGGTCTGGCCTGCGCCATGGGCGTGGTGCTGGCCGCCATTACGCTGCTCTTCTCCGCACTGGTGTTCCTTGTCAACAAGATCACCGGCGGCAGTCAGGATGTGTCTGAATAATGTCTATCCAACTCTCCAAGACCACGGCGCTCAACGACCACGTTGAACGCAAGGCCCAGGACACCAAGGGTGACAAGGTTGTAGCTGGCGTTTCACACACCATGCTCGCCCTCTGGACGCTGATGGTGCTCATCCCGCTGCTGTGGACACTGCTTTCCTCGTTCAAGACGACCAAGGAAATCCTTGCCTCGCCGTTCTCGCTTCCAGCCGACTGGAAATTTGAGAACTACCTCAATGCGTGGAACACGGCCGGCATTGGCAACTACTTCTTCAACACTGTCATCGTCGTGGGTTTCGCCCTGGTGATCGTCATGGTGTTGGGCGCCATGTGTGCTTATGTGCTGGCGCGCTACGTGTTCCCGGGCTCGCGGGCCATCTACTACCTGATGCTCGCCGGCCTGACGTTCCCGATCTTCCTGGCCATCGTTCCGCTGTTCTTCATCCTGAAGAACATCGGCCTGCTGAACACGCTGCCGGGCCTGATCATTGTGTACGTGGCGTTCGCGCTGCCCTTCACCGTGTTCTTCCTGTTCTCATTCTTCAAGGCGCTCCCACACGAGATCGCAGAAGCGGCGCAGATTGACGGTGCCGGCGAGTGGCGCACCTTCTTCCAGGTCATGCTTCCCATGGCCAAGCCCGGCATGGCCTCAGTGGCCATCTTCAACTTCCTCGGCCTGTGGAACCAGTACCTGATTCCGGTTGCCATCAACACCAAGCCGGAGAACTACGTGCTGTCGCAGGGCATCGCCGCCTTTGCCGGCCAGATGGGCTACGCCGTGGACTTCGGCGCCATGTTCGCAGCAGCCATCATCGTGATCATCCCCGTGTTGATCATGTACGTGCTGTTCCAGCGCCAGCTCCAGGGCTCGGTGTCTGCAGGAACCATGAAGTAAATTCAGTCCCACGGAATCTTCTTCCGTAGAATGCCAAAAGAGGCCCGCATCGCCAGTCGATGCGGGCCTCAACTGGTTAAGTGGACCTCACTCCATCGTCCTTGTGGTCGTTGGTTTGTGCGGCTCATGCCTGTTCCGACTTGCGGCGGCGGTAGGCAGCCACGTGGGCGCGGTTGCCGCAGTTTCCGGTGTCGCAATACCGCCGGGACCGGTTCTTGGACAGGTCAATAACCACAGCGCAGCAGTCGGGTGCGGCGCACACCTTCAACCGGGGCAGTTCCTTGCTGCGGATCACGTCCACGAGTGCCATGGCAGCCTCCACGCCCATGCGTTCGGCCAGCGGTGCCGCCGGCGCGGTCGCGTGCAGGTGCCAGTCCCACGCATCGTGCTTGACCAGCTGCGGCAGGGCATGCGCCCTGGCCAGCAGGCCGTTGACCAGCATTGCCGCCTCGGTCTCTCCTGCGGTGAAAATGGTGCGCAGCTCGTCCCGCATGTCCCGCACGGCGGCGAGCTCCTGTGCGGAGTGTTCGCGGGATCCTGAAAACTGTTCCCGGCGCACAAACTCATCCAGCTGTGCGGCGGTTTCCAGGGTGTCGGCGCCACTGACCGCTCCGTCCTCTGCGAGCGACGTGGGCCCCGTGTTGATCAAGTTGACAGCCGACGCCAGGGCCAGCTCCGTGTCATGACTAAAGACCATGTTGACTCCTGACAATGGACGAGCGTAATGTCACCAGTGTAACGCCTTTCACTCCTGACACTTGGACAGCCATGACCGCCCCAAACCCCTCCTCCGGCACGCCTGCCGTGCGTCCCATGCCCGCCGCCCGGACCGCCCTCGCCTCACCTGCGCTGCTGCTGGCACTCATCTCGGCCGCGGCGTTTGCACTGTCGGGTCCCTTCGCGAAGTCGCTTTTCGATGTCGGCTGGACCCCCGGCGCAGCCGTCGCCGTCCGCATAGGGGGTGCCGCCGTCGTGCTTCTGGTGCCCGTCACCATCATCCTGGTGCGGCGCTGGACCACCGTGAAAGGCTCGCTTGGACGGATTGCAATTTACGGCGTGGCACCGATTGCCCTGTGCCAGCTGTTCTACTTCAACGCAGTGCAGCACCTGTCGGTGGGCGTGGCGCTGCTGCTGGAATACCTCTCGCCCGTGCTCCTGGTGGTCTGGGCGTGGTTCATGACGCGCCGGCGCCCGAGGCTGCTGACCATCATTGGCGGGGCAAGCGCCATGGCGGGACTCGTGCTGGTGCTTGACCTGGCCGGAGACCAGAGAGTCAGTGTGGCCGGCGTGCTGTGGGGGCTGGGTGCGGCGGTGTGCTCGGCCGTGTACTTTGTGATGTCGGCCAGGACGGACGACGACGTCCCTCCCGTTCTCATGGCCGGCGGCGGCATGGCGGTGGGGGCCGTGCTGATTCTGCTGCTTGGCTGGACGGGCCTGCTGCCCATGGCGTTCACGTTCAACAACCCCGTCTTTGCAGGGGCCGAGGTCTCCTGGCTGGTTCCGGTGCTGGGGCTGGTGCTGGTCACCACTGTGTTTGCGTACCTGATGGGGATCGTGGCAACCCGCGGGCTGGGCTCGAAGGTGGCGTCTTTTGTGGCGCTGTTTGAGGTGCTGTTTGCCGTGGTCTGGGCCTGGCTGCTGCTGGGGGAGATGCCGCGGTTCGTTCAGTTGCTGGGCGGGGTGGCGATCATGGCCGGGGTGGTGCTTGTGCGCCTTGATGAGCTGCGCGGGTCGCCGGTCCGCGGCGGGACGTTCGAGGTGGACCTCAATGCGCCTGCCGGCCCCGGCGGCGCGGACGCTGCTGCGGCGGCGGAGGGCCTGGCGGATGCCGGTCCACGATAGATGGAGCGGTGCGGAACAGTGAAGCGGCCGGCGATTTTTGCATCGCCGGCCGCTTCACTGTGCCGCTCACCTCGCGGCAGGCTTGCCGCCGCTTGACCGCCGCCGCATTCTCGCGGCGGGCCTGCCCGGGCTACCGGCCGAAGCGCCGCAGCCGCAGCGAGTTCGCCACCACCAGCACCGAGCTGGCAGCCATGGCGGCGCCGGCGATCATCGGGTTGAGCAGGCCGAGTGCAGCGATGGGGATGCCGATCGCGTTGTAGAAGAACGCCCAGAACAGGTTCGTCTTGATGGTGCCCAAGGTCTTGCGTGACAAGGCAATGGCAGTGGCGACCTGGCCGAGGTCGCTGCCCATGACCGTGAGGTCCGCGGCGGCAATGGCCACATCCGTTCCCGAACCCATGGCGATGCCAAGGTCGGCCTGTGCCAGGGCTGCGGCGTCGTTCACGCCGTCGCCGGCCATGGCCACCGTGGCGCCTTCGGCCTGCAGCTTCTTGACAGCCTCAACCTTGCCTTCCGGCAGGACGTCCGCATACACATCTTCCGGCGCGATTCCGACGGCGGCGGCCACCTGGGCGGCCACGGCGGCGTTGTCACCGGTCAGCAGGATGGGGCGCAGGCCCAGTTCCTGCAGCTTGGCAATGGCCTCCTTGGACCCCGCCTTGATGGTGTCCTTGAGCGCGATCAGTCCGGCTGCTTCACCGTCCACGGCAACCCAAATGGCCGTGGTGCCGCGCTGCTGCTGCTCGGCCAGTGATGCACGGGCCTCCGCGGAAAGCACGACGCCGTTTTCCTCCAGCCAGCCTGCCCGGCCGGCCAGCACGGTGCTGCCCTCGATCACGGCGCGGACGCCGCCGCCCGGCGCTGACATGAAGTCGCTGAGCTCGGGGAGTGTGCCGTCGCCGCCAGCCTGTTCACGGGCATGGGCCGTGATGGCGTGGGCAATGGGGTGCTCGCTGTGGGATTCCACTGCCCCGGCCAGCCGCAGAAGCTCTGCGGCAGGCACCTGGGTGAGGGGGACGACGTCGACCACGGAGAGGCGGCCCTCGGTGACGGTGCCGGTCTTGTCCAGGAGGATGGTGTTGACCACGCGGGTGTCCTCAAGGACTTGCGGGCCCTTGATGAGGATGCCGAGCTGGGCGGCACGGCCGGT
The DNA here is from genome assembly GCF_017876675.1 of Arthrobacter stackebrandtii. NCBI lineage: Bacteria > Bacillati > Actinomycetota > Actinomycetes > Micrococcales > Micrococcaceae > Arthrobacter > Arthrobacter stackebrandtii. The sequence goes on along the minus strand of NZ_JAGIOI010000001.1, from coordinate 1,710,469 downwards.
TCCGGTCAGCAGGCCGACCGGCGTGGCCAGGCCCAGGGCGCAGGGGCAGGCGATGATCAGCACGGCCACGGCGGCCGTGAACGCGGATTGGATGTCGCCGCTGAACACCAGCCAGAGGGCAAAGGTGAGGACGGCGATGACGAGCACGATCGGCACAAACACGGAGCTGATGCGGTCGGCGAGGCGGGCGATGGGAGCCTTGGCGGCCTGGGCGTTGCTGACCAGCTTGCCCATTTGGGCGAGCGTGGTTTCGCTGCCGACGCGGGTGGCCTTCACGAGCAGGCGGCCGGAGGTGTTGATCGTGGCGCCGGTGACGCTGTCTCCGGGGACCACGTCCACGGGCAGGGATTCGCCCGTGATGAGCGAGGTGTCCACGGCGGAAATGCCGTCGGTGATGACGCCGTCGGTGGCGATTTTCTCTCCGGGGCGGACCACGAAGATCTCATCCACGGCCAGGTCTGCCGCCGGGATCTTGACCTCGACGCCGTTGCGCAGCACCGTGGCTTCCTTGGCGCCCAGGTTCAGCAGCGCCTTGAGGGCATCGCCGGCCTTGGACTTGGCGCGGGCCTCCAGGTAGCGGCCCAGCAGCAGGAAGGTGATGACGACGGCCGAGACCTCAAAGTACAGGGGTGCGTGGCCGGCCATGGCGCCGCCGTGCGCGGTCATTGTGGGGTCCATGGCCAGTTCGACGGCCGAGAACAGGAATGCTGCGCTGACGCCGATGGAGACCAGGGTGTCCATGGTGGACGCGAAGTGGCGGGCATTGATGGCTGCCGCACGGTGGAACGGCCAAGCAGCCCACGTGACGACTGGCAGGGTCAGGATTCCGGCAACCCAGCCCCAGTTTGGGAACTGCAGGGCCGGGAACATGGACACCAAAAAGACCGGGACGGTCAGGATGGCGGCAAGGATGAGGCGGGGGCGCAGGGTCGACGCCGTGCCGCCGTGGGCCATGTGGTCCTCATGCGAGCCTTGCTCGGCATGATCGCCGTGCTGGACGCTTACCTGCGCGGCACCCGGGTGGGTGTCGTGCGCAAGCTGGGTTCCGGCGTCGTGCTTAACGGCGGGGGGATTCTTCAGGGTGGCCTTGTAGCCGGTGGCCTTGACGGTGTCGAGGATTTGCTGGTCTGACATGCCGGCGGGGACCGTGACCTGGGCTGATTCCAGCGGGAGGTTCACGGAAGCGCTGACGCCTTCGAGTTTGCCCAACTTGCGTTCAACCCGGCTGACGCACGAGGCACAGGTCATGCCTTCGATGTCGATCTCGACCATGCGGGGGCCGGGTGTGGCGGTTTGGGACAAAATGTCTGAGGCGCTCATGGCGCTCCTTGCTTTGAGTGTGGTTTGGGTGGTGTCGGGCTAGGCGTTGTTGGCGACGACGAGGTAGCCGGCCTCGGCAACGGCCTCGGAGATCTCTTCCGGGCGCAGGGTCAGGGTGGAGGTGATGGTGACCTCGGAGATGCCTCCGGCGTTGAGGTTGACGGCGACGTTCTCAACGCCCGCCAGTTCTGTGAGTTCCTCGGTGACGGAGCTGACGCAGTGGCCGCAGGTCATGCCGGAGACGTTGATGGTGGTGGTGTTCATGGTTAGCTCCTGAGTAGGCGGGAAATTGCGGCGGTGGCTTCGGCGACCTTGTCGGAGACGATCTCCGGGTTGCCTGATTCCTGGGATTCATTGGCGGCGTTGACCACGCAGTGCGCAATGTGGTCTTCCAGCAGGCCGATGCTGACGGCGTGCAGGGCCTTGTTGACGGCGGCCATCTGGGTGAGGATGTCGATGCAGTACTTGTCTTCCTCGACCATCCGGGCGATACCGCGGACCTGGCCCTCGGCGCGCTTGAGGCGTCGGAGGTAGGCCTGCTTCTCTTCCGAGTATCCGTATTGTTCTGTTTCCATGTCTCCAATTTATACCCCCATAGGGTATGTGTCAAGTACCCCTGGGGGGTATGCTTCAGGAGGCGCCGGGGTGGACGGTTGCCATTCCTGGCCTGCGCAAATTACCGGCTGGTAACCCTTGCCGTGCCACGGCTGCGGTGGTCGACTTTAACCCATGGAAAATAGCGAAGCAACGAATGGCATGCGCTCCGAAATGACCCATCTGCTGGCGGTGGGCACCAAGAAGGGCCTCTGGCTGGGCACGAGCAACGACAGGGTTAATTACAGTTTCACCGGCCCGCACTTCCTGATGCAGGAGATCCCCAGCATCGGCATTGACACCCGCGACGGGCGGACACGGATCCTGGTGGGCCTGCGCAGCGAGCACTGGGGTCCCACGGTGGCGCACTCGGACGACCTCGGCGCCACCTGGCAGGAGCCTGAGCGCGGCGCCATCACCTTCCCGCCCGACACGGAAGCCGCCTTGGAGCGGGTCTGGCAGATCCAGCCCGACTCCGCGGACCGGCCGGGCGTGGTGTGGGCAGGCTGCGAGCCCATCTCGGTATGGAAATCCACTGACGGCGGCGAGCATTTCGAGCTGAACCGCGGGCTGTGGGACCACCCGCACCGCTCCGAGTGGGGCGCCGGATTTGGCGGCGCCGCGGCACACACTGTGCTGCCCAGCCCGTTTGATGAAAATGCCATCCATGTCGCCATGAGCACCGGCGGCGTCTACCGCAGCGTGGACGGCGGCGCCAACTGGGAGCCCCGGAACAAGGGCATCGGTGCCACGTTCCTGCCCGAGGAGACGCCCGAATTCGGCCAGTGCGTGCACAAGGTGGCCCGCGATCCCAACACCCCGGAGGTGCTGTTCGCACAAAACCACGGCGGCGTGTACCGCAGCGGCAACAGCGGTGATTCATGGGAGTACATTGCCGGCGGGCTCCCCGCGGACTTTGGCTTCACCATCCTGGCCCACCCGCGCCGCTCGGACACCGCCTGGGTCATTCCCCTCGTTGCCGATGCCCAGCGGATTCCGCCGGACGGGCAGTTGGCGGTGCACAGGACGGATGACGGCGGGACGTCCTGGACACGGCTGGCCGACGGCCTGCTTCAGCCCGAGTTCAACGTGGTGCTTCGTGATGCGGCTTCCGTTGACACCGCGGAACCGGCAGGGCTGTACTTCGGCACCCGCGGCGGCACCGTGTATGCCAGTGCGGACGAGGGTGCCCACTTTGAGCCTGTGCTGACACAGTTGCCGGATGTCCTGTGCGTCCGCGCCGCCGTGATCTAGGCGGCTGCTATGTCGGGAGAGGTGACGATGCTCGTGCCACGGCTGCTCCAGCCCCTGGTGGGGGACAGTGCGGAACTGCGGCTTGACGTGGGGGAGGGGGCTCCGCTGTCCGAGCTGCTGGATGCCGTTGCCGCGGAGTACCCCATTTTCGGCCGCCGCCTAAGGGACGAAACCGGGGCGCTGCGCCGCTTCGTCAACATCTACCTCGACGGAGACGAGGTGCGCCGGCTCTCCGGCCTGGACACCCGTATCGCCGCCGGTGCCGAACTGCTGGTCATCCAGTCCGTCGCCGGCGGTTAGCCTTCGCCCGGAGTTTATCCCTCACGTTCGTCAGGATCCAGCCTCAAATCCGGGCGTGCTTGCACTGGTTGTTGGCCATCTCCGAGCCGTACCGATCTGGCGGTCGCCGGGGGAATGCCGGCCTCTTCAACGCCATGGTCCCCGCAAGGCATCCTGGTGACGCTGGCGCGTTCGATGCGCTTGAGCAGGAACCACCGCATGTCGTTCCTCATGCGGCACCAGCCGATCAGGTACCAGCGCCCGTCCCGGCAAGCGAAGATCACGGGCTCAACGTCGCGGGTGGTTGTGTTTCCAGTGGCCGAGGAATAGCGGATCCGGACAACCAGTTGCTCCGCCATTGCCTGCTCGAGGGCGGAGCTGATCACCCGCGCAACGGGAGTTTCGGTGTTGATCCAGATTCGGCGGGCGAGTTCGTCCGCCCTTTTGCGGGTCCGCGGGTCCAGCACATCGACAATCTTCCGGATGCCTGCGGCGGCGAGATCCGCAAAAGGCGCATCAGGCGCTGCCGTGACGGCAGCGAGCAGGGCCACTGCCTGCTCCGGTGTCAGGGTGATTGGCGGGAGATTGGCACGGCCGGCCAGGCCGTACCCGCCGCCGGGCCCCGGACGGGCCCAGACTGGCGCGCCGCTGTTCTCCAGCGCATCCAGGTCCCTCTTGATGGTGCGCACGGACACGCCGAACTCGCTCGCCAGCCGTTCGGCTGTGCGCCCGCGAGAGCCGCTGCGACGCAGCATTTCCGACAACGCGTGAAGCCTCTCCGTCCGCTTCATTGCACCACCCCCTTGCCATAATCGTGCCATAAATAGTGACATGCAGTTGTCCAAACCTGCTGCGAGGATTCTGACATGACAACTGAAAAGACCAGCCCGAAAATAATCCTTGTGCCTGGCCACTGGCTGGGTGCCTGGGCTTGGGACGAATTGCTTGAGAACCTTCCGGCCAACGGGCCGTGGGCTGTTCCACTGACTCTGCCGGGCCTGGACCCAACGGACGCTGAACGATCCTCCAGAACGCTTGATGATCAGACCGCAGCAATCGAGCGGGCCTTGACTGCTGATGACGGGGAGGCGGTCATTGTGGCACACAGCGGCGCCAACGCCCCGGTGAGTCTCGTCCTCGACCGGCATCCAGAGTTGGTCCGCCGGGTGATCTGGGTCGACAGCGGCCCGGTCGCCCCCGGCACAGCTTTCGCCCCTGGCTTCCCCGAAGACGCAGAGGGGCTTCCGCTGCCGCCCTTCAACGTGCTTGGCCGGCAAGCCAGCCTTGAGGGCCTGGATGCCGGCACTCTTGAACGGTTCAGGAATCGTGCCGTTCCGGAGCCAGGTCCTGTGCTGCGCCAAGCCGTGGAACTCACCAACGACGCCCGCCTTGAGGTGCCGAACACTCTCGTGTGTTGTTCGATTCCGAGCTCGCAGGTGAGGGAGCTCGTCGAAGCAGGCCACCCAATGTTCGCTGAGGTCGCAAACCTCAAAAAGGTCGACTACATCGACCTCCCAACGGGCCATTGGCCCATGTGGAGCCGCCCCGAAGCGCTGGCCCGGATCATCCTGGACGCTTACGCAGCCGACTGACCACAGCACGAGGCGCCGGCCTGTGGCCGGCACCTCGCCTGCTCGAAAACCAAACCGCGTCGTTCCTGCGCCGAGCACCAAACGGCCCATTGCCTGCTGCGCTCGCGATGCGAATAATCACGCATTTGCTGCGATGGCGTCCCCAGAAAACGGTCGATTGCTGCGATGGCGTCGGTATTTTAGGGGTGGACCATGGCCTTCAGGGCGCCCGGGGTGGCGCCTGCCGTCAGCGCAGCCTCCACGTCTGCCAGCCCGTGGGTTGAGGTGACGAGGCCGTCGAGGTCAACCTGGCCGGAGGCGGCCAGCTCGATGGCGGTGGGCCAGGTGTTCGCATAGCGGAAGGTGCCGGTAATCGTCAGCTCCCGGCCCTGCAGCAGCGGCACCGGAAGTGCGACAGTGTCCGCGCCCATGCCCACCAGGACGGCGCGCCCGCGCGGGGCGAGCCGTTCCAGCCCGCCCAGGATGGCCCGCTCGGCGCCGCTGGCGTCGATGAAGACATCGAATTCGGGTACGACAGGCGGCTGGTTGGCTGCCGTAAACGTCTGCGCAGCGCCGTAGGCCTCCGCAATTTCGAGGCGTTCAGCCCGTACGTCTGTCAGGGTGACGGTTGCCCCGGCCAGCTGGGCCACCTTGGAGATGAGCAGCCCGATGGGCCCGGCTCCGGCCACGAGTACCTTGTCGCCGAGCTGGACTTTTCCGGCTGCCCGGGCCGCGAGTGCAACACTGAGAGGTTCCAGGAGTGCTGCGGCGTCGTCCGAGACTGAGTCCGGGACGGGATGGCAGAAGGCTGCCGGGTGCACCGCGTATTCGGAAAACACCCCGTCGATGGGAGGCGTGGCAAAGAACCGCACGCCGGGATCAAGGTTGTAGCAGCCGGCCAGCGACTGCCTCGAGAGCGGATCCGGGATTCCCGGCTCAAGCGAGACGCGCTGCCCTGCCTCGCGATCGGTGACGCCCGGCCCCAGTGCCACCACCACGCCGGCGGGCTCGTGGCCCAGCACCAGCGGCGAATCGACCACGAAGCTGCCGATCCTGCCGTGGGTGAAGTAGTGGGTGTCGGATCCGCACACGCCCACCGAAGTGATGCGCACGAGCACCTCGCCCGGCCCTGGTGCGGGGACGGGGCGCTGTTCGGTGCGCAGCTCGCCCTGCCGGACCAGGACCGAGGCCGTCATGGTGTCCGGAACGGCGGGGGCCGGCGCGGTGGGTGAATTCAACATGGTTCCTGCCGACGCTTCTGGAATTGAGGTTGCCTGGGTTGCCATGTTTCTACTTCACCGCACCCATGGAGAGGCCGCGGACCAGCTGCTTCTGGGCCACCCAGCCGGCAATGACCACAGGCAGCGACGCCAGCACCGAGGCTGCCGACAGCTTGGCCAGGAACAGGCCCTCACTGGTCATCTGCGACACGAGGAACACCGGCACCGTGGCGGCATTGGCGGCCGTGAGGTTCAGGGCAAAGAAGAACTCATTCCAGGCAAAGATCACGCAGATCAGGGCCGTGGCGGCCAGGCCTGGCGTGACCATGGGGATCAGGATGGTGCGCAGGGTCTTGATGAGCCCGGCACCGTCCATGGAAGCGGCCTCGAGCACCTCCGCCGGGACTTCCTGGAAGAAGGAGCGCATCATCCACACCGCGATGGGCAGGTTCATGGCCGTGTACAGCACCACGAGGGTGCCGATGTTGTCCAGCACCTTGATCTGCCCGGCAATGACATAGATGGGCATGATGACGGCAACAACCGGCAGCATCTTGGTGGAGATGAAGAAGAAAAGCACGTCAGAGGTCTTCTTCACTGGCCGGATGCTCAGGGCGTACGACGCCGGGACGGCCAGCACGATGACAAGCACCGTTGAGAGCCCCGTGGCGATGAGCGAGTTGAGGAAGTACGCGCCGGCACCGTTGGCCAGCACCGCCTCAAACTGCTCGAACGTTGGGACAAAGAAGAACACGGGCGGGTTGGAGGCGGCCGCTGACTCGGGCTTGAACGCGGTCATGACGAGCCAGATCACGGGTGCGAAGAACACAAAGGCGAGCAGCCACGTAAGGGTGGTGATGCTGGAACCGGCGAAACGCCGTCGTGCCTCACGGGACTTCCGCTCGGCCGAAACGGGGGCGGTTGCAGGGGGAGTGATGGTGGTTGTCACGGCTTAGTCCTTTGCGTCAAAGCTGCGGAAGATCAGGCGGAGGGCGAGGGTGGCGATGATGATCGTCGCGATGACGACCACGACGCCCATGGCTGCGGCCTGTCCGATGTCGAAGCCCAGGAAGGCCCGCTGGTAGATGTAAAACGGCAGGTTGGCGCTCGCCGTCCCGGGGCCGCCCGCGGTCATGAGGTAGATCTGGTCGAAGGTGTTGACCACGTAGATGGTGCCCAGCAGCACGCCGAGTTCGATGTAGCGGCGCAGCTGGGGAAGTGTGACCCAGAAGAACGTCTTGGTCCAGCCGGCGCCGTCGATCTGTGCGGCCTCAAGGACGTCCTTGGGCTGGGACTGCAGGCCGGCCAGCACCAGCAGCATGGTGAAGGGGGTCCACTGCCAGACCAGCGCCATGAGGATGGAGACGATGGGGTGCTGCGAGGTCCAGTCGACGGGCGGGATGCCCACGAGGGAGATCACCCAGTTCACCAGGCCGAAGCTCGGGTTCAGCATGGAGATGCTCCAGAGCGTGGCCCCGGCGACCGGCATGATGAGGAACGGGGTGATGAGCATGGTGCGCACCACGCCCTGGCCGCGGAACTTGCGGTCGAGCAGGAGGGCGAAGATGATGCCCAGGACCATGGCGAAGAACACGCAGCCAAGGGTGATGACGATGCTGTTGACTGCCGAGCTGCGGAAGGTGGAGTCGCGGAAGATGTCCACATAGTTTTGCAGGCCGTTGAACTGGTTGCCGTCGGGGCGCAGGAGGTTCCAGTTCCGCATGGAGTACCAGATGGTGACGAGGAACGGCAGCTGCGTGATGACGATTGTGAAAATCAGCGCGGGCAGGAGTGGGCCGCGGCGGCGCCAGCCCTCCGCCTTGGACATGCCGGAGCCGTCCTTTTCAGTGCGGCGCTGGTGCTGTTTGAGGTTGTGCTTGTCAACCAGGGTGGTAGCCACTACTTGCCTCCTTCTTGGTATGACGCGGCGATGGGCTCTGCATACTGCTGGGCCTGCTTCAGCGCTTCACCGACGGACTTTTGCCCGGCAATGGCGGCGGAAATCTGCTGGCTGACCCGGGTGCCGAGGTCCTGGAATTCCGGGATGGCCACAAACTGCAGGCCGGGATAGGGGACGGGGTTGACCATGGACGTGGCCTGCTTGGCGCTGTACATGGCGTCCAGGGTGGGCTTGGCGTAGGCCTTGGCGACGGCGGCGTATTCGGAAATCTCATAGGTGGACTGGCGGCTGCCCGGGGGAACTCGCTCCCAGCCGATGTTGTTGCCGACCAGCTTGATGTAGTCCTTGTTGGTCATCCAGGAGATGAAGTCCCAGGCGGCGTCCTTGTGCTTGGTGGTGGTGGGGATGGCGAGCGACCAGCTGTAGAGCCAGCCTGCCGACTCCGTCTTCTCCACGGGTGCGGGGGCGTACTGCGACTTGCCGGCCACGAGGGAGGAGGCGGGATCCTCGATGCTGGAAACCATGGCCGTGGCGTCGTACCACATGGCCGCCTTGCCCTGGCTGTAGCGCGTGATGCAGTCGCCGTAGCCGCTGGTCGCGGCGCCGGGCTGGCCGGCGTCGTGCAGCAGGTCCACATAGTCGGTGACGGCGGCCTTGACCTCGGGTGAGTCCAGCTTGGCGTTCCAGTCCATGTCGAACCACTGGCCGCCGTAGGTGTTGATGACGGTGTCCAGCGGGGCCATGACCTCGCCCCAGCCGGCCAGGCCGCGCAGGCAGATGCCGGCAAAGTCCTTGGCGGGGTCGTTGAGCTTGCGGGCGATGGTGCCGATCTCGTCCCAGGTGGGGTGCTTGGGCATGGTGATGCCGGCTTCCTTGAACAGGTCCTCGCGGTACACAAGGAAGGAGGACTCGCCGTAGAACGGGACCGAATACATGTCGCCCTGGTAGCTCAGCGCGTCCTTGATGGTGGGGATGAAATCCTTGGTGTCATAGCCGGGGGTGGCGTCCGCGAGGGGCTGAAGGTTTTCAATCCAGCCGTTGGCCGCCCACATCTCCGTTTCATAGTTGGAGATCATGACGACGTCGAACTCGCCGCCGCCGGTGGCCACCGACGCGGTGATCTTGGCGCGGGCCTCATTCTCCGGCAGCGTCACAAACTTCACGTTGACGTTGGGATGCTTGGCCTTGAAGTCATCCTGCAGGGAGATGGCGTCCTTCATCTGCGGGTTGGCAACGATGGCCACCACGAGGGTGTCCTGGGCTGCACCGGCCGGAGCGCAGCCGCCCAGGGTGAGGGTTGCGGCGGCGGCCAGGGCCATCCAGCCGGCAGCCTTCTTGCCGGGCCGCGGCCGGTGCGCCTTTGCGGCGCGAAATGGTGGGAACTTCATTGGTCACTCTCAATCTCGTTGCTCATTTGAGAACATGATCTTGCTCATTTGTTAAGTGACTCTAGTCATATATACTCATTTGAGCAAGAGCAGTCGCTCAAATGTTTCTTTTTAGGAAGGCGCGCCGTGCCGGAAATTACCCACGAGGAGCTGCTTGCCCGCATCGGGCAGGCCTACTACCTGGACAACCATTCCAAGGTGGAGATCGCCAACGAACACGGAATCTCACGGTTCCAGGTGGCCCGCTTCCTCGACGAGGCCCGCGCCGAGGGCATCGTCCACATTGAAATCCGCCGCCCCGGCGCCGCCGTGGAGGTCGACGCCGGTGCGCTCGCCGATCGCCTCGGGCTGCACCGGGTGGTGGTGGTCAAGTCGGTCGACGACGACTTCCGCCAGCGCGACCTCCAGGCCCAGGCCGTCGCCGGAGAGCTCATGTCCGCGGCCCGCACCGGCATGACCATCGGCATCTCCTGGTCCCGCACCCTGGACCTCGCCGCCCGCCACGTCACGGAACTGCCCAAGTGCAACATCGTGCAACTGGCCGGTGCACTGCCCTCGGCCGGCGGCGGCAATCCCCTGGAACTGATCCAGCGCCTGGGCCGTGTGGGCGGCGGCCGGACCTGGCCCATGTGGGCTCCCCTCGTGGTTGACAGTGCCGCCACGGCGTCCGGCCTGCGGCGCCAGCCGGAAATCGCCGACGCCATGAGCAAGGCCGACTCCCTGGACCTGGCCGTTGTGGCCATTGGCGCCTGGGCCCCCAACCTCTCCACCGTCTGGGAGCGCGTGGACAACGCGGTCCGGCAGGACGGCATCGCCAGGGGCGCCGTGGCCGAATGCTCCGGCCGGCTCATCGCCGCCGACGGCACTGCGGTTGCTGCCGAGCTCGATGCCCGCACACTTTCCGTCACGGTCGGACAGCTGCAGGGCACCCCGCGCGTCATCGCCGTGGCCCAGGGGGCCGCCCGTGCCGACGCCGTCCGGGCCTGCATCGCCGCCGGAATCGTGCACACGCTGGTCCTGGACGAGTCACTGGCGCTTGCCCTGCAATCCCACGCCGCAACCCAAGGCGCCACCGCGTGAGTGCTGCTTCGGGGGAAGGCGCGACGGCGGCCGGCGCCCAGGTGCCCCGCCCGCCGACGCCTGGCCAGGCATCTGTGAGTCCGTCTTCTGCCGTCTCGGCAGCCGCCGGCTCCGTCGTGGTTGGCATCGACTCTTCCACCCAGTCCTGCAAGGTGGTTGCCGTGGACCTGTTCACCGGGGCCCAGGTTTCCACGGGCTCGGCGGCCCATCCGGACGGGACGGCCGTGGACCCCGGGGTGTGGACCGTTGCGCTTGGGGACGCGTGGGCCGCGGCCGGCATCGATGCGCTGGGCGGCCGCGTCGCCGGCGTGTCCGTTGCCGCCCAGCAGCACGGCATGGTGGCCGTGGACAGCGCCGGCGAACCAGTCCATGACGCCCTGTTGTGGAACGACGTCCGCAGCGCCGATGATGCCGCGGCCATGGTTGCCGACTTCGGCGCGAAGGCCTGGGTCGAGGCCGTGAACGTGGTTCCGGTTGCCTCCTTCACGCTGAGCAAGCTGGCCTGGCTGGCCCGTTCGGAGCCGAACGCCGCAGCCCGGCTTCACACCGTGGGCCTGCCGCACGACTGGCTGAACCGCCAACTCACCGGCACCTGGTCCACAGACCGCAGCGACGCCTCCGGCACCGCCTACTTTGACCCGGTGGCCAACACCTACCGGCCCCACCTGCTCAAGGAATACTTCGGCTCCGTGCCTGCGCTCCCGGAGGTGCTCGCTCCCAACGCAAGCGCCGGGCAACTCCTGCCACGCTGGGGCGCAAGTTCCGCCGTCGTTGGTGCCGGCATGGGGGACAACGCCGGGGCCGCGCTGGGGCTGGAGCTGGCGCCGGGCGAGGTGGCCGTCTCGATCGGCACCTCGGGCACCGTGTTTGCCGTCTCGGAGGAACCGGTGCAGGACGCGTCCGGCCAGCTGGCGGGCTTCGCTGACGCCACCGGCCGGCACCTGCCGCTGCTGGCCACGATCAACGCGGCCCGCGTCATGGCGGCCGGTGCGGCCATGCTCAATGTGGACTTGGCCGAGTTTGACCGGCTCGCACTCGCCGCCGCGCCCGATGCCGGGGGCCTCACCCTGCTGCCGTACCTCGACGGCGAACGCACGCCCAACCTGCCCGACGCCACCGGCACGCTCACGGGCATGACCCGGGCCAACATGACGCCGGAAAACCTGGCCCGCGCCTCCGTGCTGGCCGTGTTGAATTCCCTGGCCGACGCCCTTGCCGGGCTGCATTCATTCGGCGTGCCCGTGGAGCGTGTGCTGCTGATTGGCGGCGGCTCGAAGTCGCGGGCGCTGCGCGAGGCGGCCGCCACCGTATTTGGGGTGCCCGTCGACGTCCCCGAACAGCGCGAATACGTGGCCCTCGGTGCCGCACGCCAGGCCGCCTGGGCCGCCACCGGGGAACTGCCGGTGTGGGGCCGGCGGATCGAGGAGTCCTTCATGCCCGACGGCGGATGGGGTGCCACAGTGCGCGGGCGGTACTCCTCTGCGCGGAGAACCGTTTACGGGGTGTAGGACGGCCGGCGCACTCCGACTGGCGCACTCCGACCGGCGCTCTCAACTGACCGGCCAAGCGTCGACGGCGTGGCAGGCCGGCCGGGCAACTGCCGAGGACGTGGCAGGCTGGCGACTGTAGGTGAAATGTCCCCCACAGTCGCCGACTTGCCACGTCCTCGGCGGTCCGGATCCACAGGGCGGGGTTATCCACAGCCGGTGCGGAGGGCATTGAATCCGCGCCCAAGCGGGACAAGGCTTGAGGCATGGACATTCAAGCACTGGCGTCGAGGCTTGACCGGGACTGGCCGGCGGGCCTCACTTCTGCCACCACGGCACAGCTCTCAAGTGCCGGGTTGGGGCCGCGGCGCCTGGCCATGGGCGTGAAATGCGGCCTGCTCGTCCGTCTCCGGCACGGCGTGTACATTCGCAGAACGGACTGGGAGAACCAGTATCCGTCCCAGAAGGACATGCTGCGGCTGCTTGCGCACTGCCAGGCCACGAAGGCCAAGGCGCTGTACAGCCACCTCAGTGCGGCTCGGTTGTGGGGGCTTCACGTCTGGAACGGCGGCCCGGTTGTCCATGTGAGTGCGAAGTCTGCGCTTGCCGGCGACAGTGCTGTGCCGGGTGTCCGCGTGCACCGCCGCACGCTGGCTCCGGAGCTGCGCCGGCGCATTACACACGGAAAGTTTGGGCAGGTGAGGGTGACCTCGCTTGAGCAAACGATTGTGGATTGTGCGCGGACCGAGGATTTTGTCACTGCAGTGATTATTGGGGATTCCGGGCTGCACCGCGGTGCGCGCCTTGATGTCATGCTCCAGTTGCTGGATGGGATGGCCGGGCATAGGGGCGTCAGGGCCGCGCGGCGGGTGCTGGGGGCCTTGGACAAGGGCTCAGAATCAGCCGGCGAGACCCGGATGCGCCTGGTGGTGTCGGACATGGACATCCCGCAACCGGACTATCAGGTCTGGTTGCGGGCCGCCGGCAACAACTATCGCGTCGACGGGGCCTGGCAGGACATCAAGCTGGCCCTGGAATTCGACGGGAAGACCAAGTACTTCAACTACCAACGCACCGACGAGGCCATCTACGAGGAGCGGCAGCGGGAGCGCGAGCTGATGGAGGAGGGTTGGATGTTCATTCGGGTTGAGTGGAATGATCTGGACAACCCGGAGCTGCTGAAACGGCGGATCCTGGCCGCCATTGCCGCAGCCAGCCTCCGATTGAAGTAGCGCCCGCCCAGGACGTGGCAGGCTGGCGACCGCGGGTGAAAATTCCCCTACAATCGCCAGCCTGCCACGTCCTCGGCGAAGGCTGGGTGGCGAACTGGCGGCGCTACCGGCCCAGTGCCACCAATTCCGCAACGGCGGCACGGGCGCCGCGGGTGTGCAGGGTGTCGAGGGCGCGCAGGTAGGCCTCCGTGAAGCGTTCGTTGTCCACGAGGTCGCCGAAGACGTCGCGGTTGCGCAGGAACGCCAGCTTGTCCTCCCGTTGCAGGGCCGCGGCGGCCATGAGCGGCTCCTTGAGCCGGTCAACCACGGTGATGGGCCCGCCGGCCTCGTCCGTCCCCTCGGCATAGCGGGCCCAGGAGGCGACGATGCCGGCGGAACGGGAGATCCCGCCGTCGTTCTTCAGGTTGATCCAGACCACCGGGATCAGCCACTTGGGGATGCGGTCCGAGCTCTCGGCGCAGAGGCGGGCAAGGGTGTCGCGGACGTGCTCATTGGCGAAGCGCTCGATGAGCGTGCGCTTGTAGAGCGGGAGGTCGACGCCGGGCAGCGGGGAGAGCGCGGGCGTGCCCTCGAGGTCCATGTAGTCGAGCAGGAACTGCACGAACAGCGGGTCTTGGGCGACCTCGTGCGCGTAGGTGTAGCCGGCCAGTGTGCCGAAGTAGCAGAGGGCCTGGTGGCTGGCGTTGAGCAGGCGCAGCTTCATGAGTTCGTAGGGCTCGACGTCGTCCACCACCTGCACGCCGGCGTCCTCAAACGGCGGGCGGCCCAGCGTGAAGTGGTCCTCGAGGACCCACTGTTCGAACGGCTCGCAGACCACGGGCCACTGGTCCACGACGCCGAATTCCTTGGCGATGGCGCTGCGGTCCTCATCGGTGGTGACGGGGGTGATCCGGTCCACCATGGAGTTCGGAAACAGTACGTTGGAACGCATCCAGGCGGCAAGATCCGGGTCGCGCAGTTCCGCGAACGCCGTGAACATCTTCTTCGCGACGTCGCCGTTGCCCTGGATGTTGTCGCAGGACATGACGGTGAACGGCTCAATGCCGCGGGCCCGGCGGCGGGAGAGGGCCTCCGTGACGAGGCCGAACGCGGTGCGGGGGGCCGCGTTGGGCGTCAAGTCGTGGAGGACGTCGGGGTTTTCGGCGTCGAACTCGCCGGTGACGTGGTGGAAGTTGTAGCCGCCCTCCGTCACGGTGAGCGAGACGATGCGGGTGTCCGGGCAGGCCATCTTTTCAATGACGGCCTCTGGGTTCGCCGGGGCAAACAGGTACTCGGTCATGGAGCCGATGACCCGTGCCTCGCGGCGGCCGTCGGGGTGCTTCAGCAGCATTGTGTAAAGGCAGTCTTGTTCCGCCATGACCTGTGCCATCTTGGCATCATGGGGCAGCACGCCAACACCGCAGATGCCCCAGTCCAGAGCCTGGCCGGCGTTCATCAGCCGGTCCAGGTACATGGCCTGGTGCGCGCGGTGGAAGCCGCCCACCCCAAAGTGCACGATTCCCGTTGTTACCGCCGCGCGGTCGTAGTTGGGAATCGAGACGGATTCCGGCAAATGGGTCAGGGTCTCTGCGTTGAGTTGCGGCATGCTGCGCTCCTTGGGCGACGTGATCTTCGTCCCACCATATCAAATGAGCAGAACTACGTTTCTCAAATGAGCGAATTGCCGATTGGCCGTGCGATCGCTGCGCCGCTGGCCGCAGGGGGCTATATTGGCCAGTATCCGCTAAAGGACTCTGCTGCAGGAAGGCCCCCATGGCCAAGGAACTTGCCACCCAGCTCATTGAACAATTGCAGTCCGCCGGTGTGCGGCGCATCTACGGGATTGTGGGCGACAGCCTGAATCCGCTGGTGGACGCGGTGCGGAAGACCGGCGGCTCAGCCAACGGCGGCATCGACTGGATCCATGTCCGCCACGAGGAGGCGGCTGCTTTCGCGGCCGGTGCGGAAGCCCAGTTGACCGGCGAGCTGGCCGTATGTGCGGGCTCCTGCGGGCCGGGCAACCTGCACCTGATGAACGGTCTCTATGACGCCAACCGCACAGGTGCCCCGGTGTTGGCGATCGCCTCGCACCTGCCCAGCGTGCAAATCGGCAGCGGTTTCTTCCAGGAAACGCACCCGGACAGGCTGTTTGACGAGTGCTCGGTGTACTCCGAGTTGATCAGCACCTCCGACCAGGCCCCGCGGGTGATGCACAACGCCATCTCGCACGCCGTGGGCCTGCGCGGCGTGGCCGTCGTGACGCTGCCCGGCGACATCGCGAGTCTGCCCGCCACCGCGCCGTCGCCCCTGCAACGGACCGTGCGGCCTGCAAGCCTGGTCCCGGCGTCAGAAAGCGTCGCGGAGCTGGCCGAAGCCATCAACAAGGCTGACAAGGTGGCCATCTTTGCCGGTGCCGGCGTCCAGGGCGCCCACGACGAGGTGCTTGCCCTGGCGAAACTGGTCAAGGCTCCGATTGGCCACAGCCTGCGCGGCAAGGACTTTATCCAGCACAACAACCCGTACGACATTGGCATGACTGGCCTGCTTGGCTACGGGGCCGCCGCGGAGGGCATTGCCGGTGCCGAGTTGTTGATCCTGCTGGGCACAGACTTCCCCTACGACCAATTCCTTCCCGCCACCCGCACCGCCCAGGTCGACAGGGCCCCGGAACATTTGGGCCGGCGCACCGACGTTGACATCGCCGTGCATGGCGACGTGCTGCCAACCCTGCAGGCCCTCCTGCCGCTTGTGGCGGCAAAGAAGAGCTCGAAGTTCCTGGATCAAATGCTGAAAAAGCACGACAAGCTGATGAACAAGGCCGTCGGCGCCTACACCCGCAACGCCGATGCGCTGGTGCCCATCCACCCCGAATATGCGGCGTCGCTGCTGGATGAAATCGCCGCAGCCGATGCCATCTTCACTGCCGACACCGGCATGTGCAACGTCTGGACAGCACGCTACATCAACCCCCTGGGCACCCGGCGCCTGATCGGTTCCTACCTCCACGGCTCCATGGCCAACGCCCTGCCGCAAGCCATCGGCGCGCAGGCCGCCCATCCCGGAAGGCAGGTCATCTCCGTCTCCGGCGACGGCGGACTGTCCATGCTGCTGGGTGAATTGATCACTGCCGCAGCACAGAAGCTGCCCGTCAAGGTGGTGGTGTTCAACAACTCCACCCTTGGCATGGTGAAGCTGGAAATGCTGGTGGACGGGCTGCAGGACTTTGGTGTGGATGTTCCCGACGTGAACTATGCGGCCATTGCCGCAGCCATGGGCTTTCACGCCGTCAGGGTCACCGACCCCGCCAATATCGCCGACGCGTATCGGGCGGCCTTCGCCCATGAGGGGCCGGCCCTGGTGGAGCTGGTCACCGATCCCAATGCCCTCTCCATCCCGCCCAAGATCAAGGGTGGGCAGGTGGTGGGATTCGCCACGGCCATGTCCAAGATTGTGCTGAACAGGGGCGCCGGCGAGGCCGTCAGCATGGCCCGTTCAAACCTGCGCAACATTCCGCGCGGCTGAGGCCCAACGTCAGGGAAGGAACCCCCATGCTCGCTGCAGCACTTGTTTTCGCCGGCCTGGCAGCGCTCGTCCATGTCTACATTTTTGTGTTGGAATCGCTGCGCTGGACGCTGCCGGCCACCCGCAAAACCTTCGGAACCAGCGTTGAGCAGGCTGCCGCAACCAGGGAGCTGGCCTTCAACCAGGGCTTCTACAACCTTTTTCTCGCCATTGTGGCTGTGGCCGGCATTGTGGCCGCGACCACCGGCCACCACGCCGTCGGGGCTGCGCTGGTGCTGGCCGGCTGCGGATCCATGCTTGCCGCCGGCCTGGTCCTGCTGATATCCGCGCCGAACAAGGTGCGGGCCGCTGCCGTGCAGCTGGCGTTCCCGCTGGTGGCGGTCGTGCTGCTGACCGTCTGGCTGGCCATTTAGGCGCACCGCGAAAACTGCCTGCAAGCCATTGCCCGGCCACTCGAACAGGCATAGCGTGAAGGGGCATCCTAGGGGGTGGCCCAAATGGAAATTCACCTGTGGTGGATCAATATGGAACTGCCGGCCAAGCAGTGGCTGCGCGAAAACAACGAGTCGGAATCCGTGCCGGACTTTGTGGCGGAGGCCGTGGAGGGCGCCGGCGGCAGTCTCACTGGAGGCACGTTGACGCAGCGGGAGTGGGATTTCATTGTGACCCAGTCAGAGTTTGTTGACTGACGCCTTGTGCACGTTTCTCAGGCGCGACGGCGGCGCCCGCCCGCCGCTGCAGGCCCACCGTGCGGCCAATTTCCCAGCACATACCCCTAGGGGGTATTATTGAGTTGTTGTCAGTGACATAGGTTTGTCCCGGCCGGGCCACGCGCCTCAAGCCATTACGTTCCCTTCAACCCACAACGTGTCCAATTACCCTGCGTTGAAAGGAATGCCACACCATGTGTGACTCCACTACAGAAACCAAGACAGCCGACACCTCGAACGCCACCGAACTGGGACTTGCCCCCGTGCAGGATTCCTCCTGCGGCTGCGGCTCCGCCAAGGACACCGCGGTCCAGGCGCCGGATGTGGCAGGCAGCATCAACTTTGACCTGCAGGGCCTGACCTGCGGCAGCTGCGTGCGCAAGGTGGAGACTCTGGTGGCCGGGCTGGCCGGCGTCGAATCCGCATCCGTGGCACTTGTCAACGGAGGCACCTCAACCCTGAGTGTTGCAGGCGACGTCAGCCCCGAGACTGTCACTGCGGCCGTTATTGCCGCCGGCTACCCGGCAGAAGTTTCGGCCTAAGCGGCGTTTCGAAGCGGCCGGCGCCAGCCCCTCCCTGAACTGCACCCCGAAAGTTGGACTGAATAATTCAGTTCCAGCAATTCCAGGGAGATTTTCATGCGTCCACAAAGTTCCTTGACCCCCGCTCAGCGGTTAGCCGCCCTTGATCTTTTCGAGGAGGGATTCGGGTACTACGCTGTAGCCTCCAAAATGAACGTCAGCGCCAAGGCCACCCGGATTCTTCGGGAACGATTCATGATTTGGGGTAGAGCAATGTTGGAAAGTAAACCGACCAAACCGGTGTACAGCTTCGAGTTCAAACTCGCGATTGTTCGTCAGTTCCTGAATGGTGAAGGAACCCAGCCTGAGATAGCCTTCAAGCACGAACTCAGTTCTCCAACGCTCTTGCGCACATGGATCCACACCTATCGAATCCATGGCGAAGACGGTTTGCGACCCAAGGCCAAGGGGCGACCCAAATCTGCCCCTGCCACCTCATCGGGCGAAGTCAGCGAGCTGGAGAAGCTGCGTCACGAGAATCAACGTCTACTGGCGGAGAATGCTTACCTAAAAAAGTACGAGCCTTGAGGAACTAACCACGGCGCTGAAAGTTGGCGCCGTGATTGCCCTCAAGGCATCCCATTCTCTGCCCCTGTTGCTACAGGCAGCTGGTCTGGCTCGTTCTACGTTCTTCCACCGCCAAGCGGCCCTGAAGAAGCCTGACCGTCATGCTGAGCTTCGAGCCCAGATCCACGAAGTCTTCACCGGTGCCAGAGGCCGCTATGGACACCGACGCGTCCACGCAGTCCTGACGCGCCAAGGCGAGCAGATCGCACGGAAGACCGTGTTGAAGCTGATGCGTGAGGAGAACCTGGTCTGCAAAGTCCGCACTCGGCGCAAATATTCTTCCTATAAGGGCCAGGTCGGCAGGATCGCCGACAACCTGCTCAAACGCGAGTTCAAC
The DNA here is from genome assembly GCF_017876675.1 of Arthrobacter stackebrandtii. NCBI lineage: Bacteria > Bacillati > Actinomycetota > Actinomycetes > Micrococcales > Micrococcaceae > Arthrobacter > Arthrobacter stackebrandtii. The sequence goes on along the minus strand of NZ_JAGIOI010000001.1, from coordinate 1,691,448 downwards.
GCTGCGGCGCCGAACACCAAATGGGTGACCGACGTGACCGAGTTCAAAATCGCTGAGCGCAAGGTCTACCTCTCACCGGTGCTGGACTTGTTCGACCGCTCTATCGTTGCCTACTCGGTTTCCGAATCTCCAAACACGGCGTTCACCAACGAATCACTCATCGAGGCGATCGGGACCCTGGCCCCGGGTGAGACCCCGATGATGCACTCAGATCAGGGTTTTCAGGCTCTTCCGAATGCAGGGTGTAGTCGGGGTTGGTGCGCGTGAGAGCCGGGGCGGGGAAGTTGGTTCGGGATAGGTGAGGGCCTTGGTAGAGAATCAGATTGTCTAGATCTCGTTTTCTACAGCAAGGCCCTCGTGTTTAACGCTACCTTCCAATGCCCTGACCTGACTACTTTCTGCCGTCTTGACGGCCTTGGTTTGCAAGCGACCGGACAGTTCCTTGCCCCGGATCGTGCCGTGATTGCCTGCCAGGTGGCTTCTACGGACGAGTGGTGCCACAAGTGCGGGAGCCAAGGTATTCCGAGGGACACCGTGACGCGGGAACTCGGCCATGAACCCTTCGGCTGGCGACCAACGACTTTGCTCGTGCGGATCCGCCGCTACAAGTGCACCGAGTGCGGTCATGTCTGGAGGCAAGACACCGCTGAAGCCGCTGAGCCACGGTCAAAGCTCTCCCGACGCGGCCTGGTGTGGGCGCTTGAAGGCATTGTTTGTCAGCACCTCACTGTTGCCCGTGTCGCCGAGGGGCTGGGCGTGTCTTGGAATACCGCGAACAAGGCCGTGTTGGCCGAAGGGCGACGGGTCCTGATCAATGACCCCACCCGCTTCGACGGGGTCAAGATCATCGGTGTTGACGAGCATGTCTGGCGCCACACCAGGCGCGGGGACAAGTACGTCACCGTCATCATCGACCTCACCCCGGCCCGTGACAAGACGGGCCCTTCCCGGCTGTTGGACATGGTCGAGGGCCGCTCCAAACAGGTCTTCGCTACATGGTTACAGGCTCGCCCGCAGCAGTGGCGGGACGGGGTGGAAGTCGTGGCCATGGACGGGTTCTCCGGCTTCAAAAGTGCCACCGCCGAAGAGCTCCCCGAAGCTGTTGCGGTCATGGACCCGTTCCACGTAGTCCGTCTTGCCGGGGACGCGCTCGATGACTGCCGGCGCCGGGTACAGCAGGACACGTGCGGACACCGTGGACGGGCCGGAGACCCACTCTACAAAGCCCGGCTGACGCTACATACCGGGGACGGGCTGCTGACCGAGAAGCAACAGCAACGCATCATTGACCTCTTCGCCGACGAGAAGCATGTCGAGGTCGAAGCAACATGGGGCGCATATCAACGCATGATCTCCGCCTACCGGGAGAAAGACCCGGTCCAGGGCAAGAAGCTCATGCAGGCACTCATTGACTCCCTCAGTACCGGCGTTCCGGCCGCGCTGAAAGAGTTGAAAAAGATGGGCGGAACACTCAAACGCAGGGCAGCCGACATCCTCGCATACTTCGACCACCCAAGAACCTCCAATGGCCCAACTGAAGCGATCAATGGCCGTTTGGAACACCTCCGCGGATCTGCCCTCGGCTTCCGCAATCTCACCAATCTATGTCGCCCGGGCATTGCTGGAATCCGGCGGATTCAGACCAAAACTACACCCTCAAATCTGAAGAGCCGGTTTTCAATACCAGCACACCAGCTGGCAAAAACTTCTCAGCAATGCCAACATGGCCCAATCCATGTCCCGAAAGGGTAACTGCCTAGATAATTCGGTGATGGAAAACTTCTTCGGACATTTGAAAGAGGAGATGTTCCACCGCCAAAACTTAACCGATGCCAGTGGGTTCGTCACCGAGCTGGAAGACTACATCCACTGGTACAACTGTGAGACTTGTTTTAGCTGGTCTGGGACTGGCTGGCAGGATAGTTACCGGCCGCTCCACACTGCAGGCGTGACCCTTGGTACAACTGACCCTCATGGTGTCCTTTTGTGGACTTGTCCGTCTACCAGGATGGTTCGGCCGGTACCCGTCCGGCCCACCACGGTAGCTTGATTAGAAGATTGTCCACCCTCACGGGCGTGACCCCTCACAGTTCTGTTCCGTAGTGATTCCTACCCGGACTTGTACCGGCCGTCAACGGCCACCAACCAAGTCCATCACAAAAGGAAAAGCACGGTGACCGCTCTGTCTATCGTCTCTCATTGCCACCCATTTGTCGTGGGTGTCGACACTCACGCACGCAACCACGTCTACGCCATCCTTGACGCCACCAATGGCGCACTGCTGGATACGCAGTCTTTCCCGACTACCGCGGCCGGTATCAACCGCGCCATCAAATGGGTCGCACGCCGCACCAACGCCGACGCCGATACCCTCTGGGTTATCGAGGGAGCCGCGTCCTACGGAGCGATCCTCGCCGGTACCGTAGCCGCCCATGGATTCCCCGTTACCGAGGCTCCTCGTATGGATGCCAAGAAGAACCGCGGTGTCGGTAAAACCGATGCCTTGGACGCCCACCGGATGGGCATGGCCGTGCTGTCGTTGCCGGTCGAGAAACTGCGCTGCCCCCGCTTGAATGAAGGGATCCGCCAAGGCTTGCGGATCCTGGTCACCGCCCGCGAGTCCATGACCAAGGGCCGTACCCGTTCGATCAACGCATTGAACGCTTTGGTACGAAGTAACAATCTCGGCATTGATGCCCGCAGGAAGCTCACCCCAGTCCAGATCGAGGAGATCTCACGCTGGCGTGAACGCGTGGAAGAACTGGCTTTGAGTATCGCCCGCTCCGAGGCGGTCCGCCTCGCCAAACACATCCTGGACCTCGGTGAGCAGTTGGAGTCCAACGAGCAAAAGCTGGACGAGCTGGTCAAGGTCAGCGAAGCCGCGCCCCTGCTTGAGGAGAAGGGATTCCAGGCGGTCGCCGCGGCGAAATGTCTGGTGGCGTGGTCGCACGAGGGACGGGTCCGTAGCGAGGCTGCCTTCTCCTGTCTGGCCGGCGTGAATCCCATCCCCGCATCGTCCGGGAACACCGTTCGGCATCGGCTGAACCGTGGAGGCGATAGAAGGCTCAACAGTGCTCTTCACATGGCCGCGATCACCAGGATGACCTACGACTCTGAAACCTGCGACTACGTCGAGAAACGACGTGCCGAAGGTAAGACCGACAAAGAAATCCGACGTTGCATCAAGCGCTATCTGGCCCGTCGGGTGTTCAGGATTCTGACTGCCGCGGCTCAGGCGACAAAGGTGCAGGAAGCGGCTTGACAGATATAGAAGAGTCCATGAGCGAATCTCGTTGACGCTTGAGTGTCTGAGCCCAATGGAATATCGATCACAAGCACTGGCTGCGTAGACTCGGGGTCCGCGGATGATCTGAACGGAAATTCGCGCTGAAGTTCAGCCCTGGACATACCTGTTCCCGTAGGGCCAACGCGGGACGTGAGTCGTTTTTAAGATGGTTCTTGATGGCTGAGGTGCCTGGACAAAGAAGACTTTCAGCCTCATATTTGTCCATCTTGGGGCGGTCGAGCATAGCCCTCGTGGGCCTGGGGTCAGTTCATCACACCGGACTTGGCCGAGATTGATGCAATCTCGGCCCAGTTCGGTGCCACATCGGTGCAGCTATTCATGAGTGGTCAAGGCTCAATGGCTGAGACTTCGCAGTATAGTAACTGGGTGATCCGCAGGATTCATTTCGCCCGTATTGAGGGTTAGGCATTGCAGATCCGTACTCTTGTCTCCGGTGTAAAGGTAGTCCTCCGCTCATGTCCACGAATCCCCTGCGCCATACCCTGTCCCGCATGGGTGGCCGCGATCCTCACGAAAAGCACCGTGCGTCGACTCCTCTGGAGCTCTTCTTCGATTTGACCTTCGTTATTGCTTTTGGCGTTGCTGGTAGCCAGTTTGCCCACGCGATAGCGGAAGCTCACGTCTGGCCCGGGCTCCTCGCCTTCGCCTTCGCGATGTTCTGCATTATCTGGGCCTGGATTAACTTCTCCTGGTTCGCCAGCGCATACGACACTGATGACTGGGTATTCCGTCTCGTGACCATGGTCCAGATGGTGGGTGTCCTGGTCTTGGCCATGGGCATTGAGCCATTGTTCCACTCGATCATTGAAGGCAACCATGTCGATAACGCCACCATGGTGGCCGGCTACATCATCATGCGGGTGGCCCTAATCTTCCAGTGGCTGCGCGCCGCCCGCCAAGACCCCGCCCATCGTCAGGTGTGCCTGCGGTATGCCGCGTACCTGGCCATTGTTCAGGTCGGATGGGTTGCCGTGTTGTTGGTCGATGCCAACATACCCACCATGCTTGCCATGGCGGCTCCTTTGTTCATCCTTGAAGTGATGATCCCCTACACGGCAGAACGAAAAGGAACCGGGACCCCGTGGCATGCACACCACATGGCCGAACGATTCGGCCTCCTGGCCATCATTGCCTTGGGTGAATGCTTGCTCGGTGCCATCGAGACTCTTCGTGCGATCGTGGCCATCGATGGGTGGAGCGTTGAAACAGCACTAGTCGGATTGAGCGGCACTGGCTTAGCCTTCGCAATGTGGTGGATTTACTTCGTATTGCCTTCCGGCCAGGCCCTCCACGCCAGACGGGACCGAGGCCCGAGATTCGGATACTGGCACATGCCTGTATTCGCAGCGATTGCTGCAACAGGCGCCGGACTCCACGTTGCTGCGTACTTCATCGCCCACGAAACCCACATCAGCGCAACCATCGCAGTAGCCTCCATTGCGATACCCATCGCTATCTTCCAGATTTCGCTTACGTCCCTGTATACGTCTCTGTTGGGCGTGGACCGCAGCTTCGTATGGGTCGCGGCATTCGTCGTAGCCGGCCTCGGAGCGGGCGTGGGAATGGCAGCTGCAGGCGTGCCAGTATCACTGTGCATGCTTGAAATGATGATTGTTCTGGGGTTGGTAATCGCCTTCGACGAACGAAGTAGTCACAAGGGCAGGGCAGTGGCTATCCAACGGCTGGAATCTGCGGCGAGCTAGTACCACCATAGTCCGGGCTACTTTTCGTAGATTCAGTTTTGACTACCTCAGCGATGGGCAGGGCCCTGTCATCGAAGTTAGCATTCTTGATCTGTTGAACAGTCAACCGGGACGCCGAATTTCCCGAACTGAAAGACCACCCGGGTAGCCGGAGTTGTCGTACGGGAAACGCCGTCCCGTTAGTTTCCCGTAAGCCGCGGTCGTTCACCGGAGCACATGCAGACAGCTTCGGGAATTTTCGAAAAACCTTACTTCTGCAGGTGTCAGATTGCCCTATACCCTGCCCGAGAAGTAACCCGATGATGGGGAACCAAACGATGCACTCCGAGCACATGATCCCCTTAGCGTGAATTCCCGTACGGATCATCCCCGGGCCCCATAGACTCCTAATTACCGAGTCCAACTTTCGGGGTGCAGTTCACCCGGGCTGGGCGCCGGCCGCTTCAGTTGTTGCCGACTACTGGCTGACCAGCACGATGGCTGCAGTCAGCAATCCTGTCAGGGCCAGAAATGGCAGGCACATGAACACGTGCAGTTTCCTGTGTTCTTGCAAGATGGCGACAAACTCGCGCAGAAATGCGCTTGGCAGAAAATACCGTGCGGTGGGAGAGCCCACAACCTGGGCGTCGAGCCCCAGCTTGCGCGACAGCAGGGCGGCGCGCAGTACATGGTAATTGTTGGTCACCACCACCATGGCGCCGGTCCTGCCATGGGCCCGGGCCACAACGGTGGAGAGCTGCAGGTTCTGTGCCGTGTTTACGGCCTGGTCCTCGGCCGCCACATGCTCACCGGGAATCCCGGCGGCCACCAGATATTCGGCCATTGCCACCCCTTCAGGCATGGCCTCGTCCGCGCCCTGGCCGCCTGAGGGAATCAGCAGGGGAGCCGCCGCGGAGGGGACTGCGTGGTACACCTCAATGCCCTTGTCGAGCCGGGACCGCAACAGTGGCGGAACTTTTCCGTTGATGATTTGCGAGCCCAGAATCACCACGGCGTCCGGGGTGGTGCTGTGCTTCATCCTGCCGTAAACCACGGCATAGGCCAGGAACACCACAAACACCACGCCGAAGTAGCTGCACAAAAAGAACAGCAGCGCGGCCATGCCAATCGCCACCGGGTTCAGTGTGGTGACCAGCAGCAGGGCCACTGCCGGCAGTCCCAAGAGCGCGACGCCGGCGATGAGGGAGAGTAGGTTGCCCAGGCTCCGCCCTTCATGACGCATCATGGTTGCTCCATTGCTGATCAAAAATCCGGCCAGCACCACAATGGCCAGCGGGGTCAGGGCAAACAGGGCAAGGGTGATCCAGCTGGTCCACGGGAACCACTGCGAAAGGACATCCAGCGCGCCCACCGCCGCAAACCAGCAGGCGGCCACCAGGACGAGGCCGTTGCGGAGCATCCGCGGGTCCTTGCGCCGCAAGTAGACATAGGAGCAGCCGAGGGCCGCAGCGAAGAAGAGTGACATCACGCATTCAGCCTAGTTGTTGGCCTGCCGGCTGCGCATGGCACCAGGGGAGGAGTGTCCTGTGCCCCCGGTCCAACCACGGGGGCAGCTGCCCCGGGCCGCGCCGGCACCGGCCGCCCGCGCAGCCACGACGCAGGCCGAGCAGCCTGCGGAAGGGGGTGCCGCCGTCGTGCATGCCTTGTGCGCGACGGGACGGCAGGGGCACAAATGTGATCTTGGCGGCCACGGCGGGACATAGCCGGCCAACTAAGGGACAATGGAAAGGATGACTTCCCCCAAAAACGCCCCCAGCCCTGCCGTCGACGCACCCGCCTCGATCGCTTCGAAGACGCGCCCGGTCCGCCGTGCGGCGCAGGTCATGCCTGCCACGGAGGGCTGGAAGCAGGCCAAGGACCCGGGCGGACGGCCGCTGCTGCAGTTCAAGTCCCCGCGCGTGTCGCAGCCGCCGGCGCACCTGGCTGACATGACACTGCCCGAGCGCGAGGCGAAGTTCAAGGAGATGGGCCTGCCGGCGTTCCGCGCGAAGCAGCTCTCCGTGCACTACTTCCAGCACTACACCACCGATCCCGAGCAGATGAGCGATCTCCCCAAGGACCGCCGCGCCGAGATCGTCGAGACGATGTTCCCGAAGCTGCTGACCGAGGTCAAGCGCCTCACCACGGACAACGGCGACACCATCAAGTTCCTGTGGCGGCTCTTTGACGGCTCGCTCGTGGAGTCGGTGCTCATGCGCTACCCCGGCCGCGTGACCCTGTGCGTGTCCAGCCAGTGCGGCTGCGGCATGAACTGCCCGTTCTGCGCCACCGGCCAGGCCGGGTTGACCCGCAACATGTCCACGGCCGAGATCCTGGACCAGATTGTGCAGGCCAACCGGGTCATCGCCGAGGGCGGCCTGGGCAACCTGCGCCGCGACGGCGGGCACGACGCCGAGCGCGTCACCAACATCGTCTTCATGGGCATGGGCGAGCCCCTGGCCAACTACAAGCGCGTGATGAATGCCGTTCACCGCATGGTCGCCGAAGCCCCCGAGGGCCTGGGCATGTCCGCCCGCGGCATCACGGTTTCCACCGTGGGCCTGGCGCCGGCCATCAACAAGCTGGCGCAGGAGGGCCTGGGCATCACCTTCGCGCTCTCCCTGCACGCGCCGGACGACGAGCTGCGCGACGAGCTGATCCCGGTCAACGACAAGTGGAAGGTGGATGAGGTCCTTGACGCCGCGTACAACTACTACAAGGTCACGGGCCGCCGCGTTTCCATTGAGTACGCGCTGATCAAGGACATGAACGACCACCCGTGGCGTGCTGAACTTCTCGCGAAGAAGCTGAACCAGCGCGGCCGCGGCTGGGTCCACGTGAACCCGATCCCGCTGAACCCCACACCCGGCTCCATCTGGACTTCCTCCGAGCCGCATGTCATGCAGGAATTCATTGACACGCTGATCGAGCACGGCGTGCCCACCACGCTGCGCGACACCCGCGGCAAGGAAATCGACGGCGCCTGCGGGCAGCTCGCCGCCACGGAGTAGCGCCGGGCGGGCGCCAGTTGAGCGCCCTGCCGAAGAATCACTGTCTGAGGGACGACGGCGGAACCTGGGTTCCGCCGTCGTCCTTGGCTTTTAAGGGTGGCTGGCGGGCGCGTGCGCGGGGTGGCGTCGTCACATAGGCGAAACTTGCGCGGTCAGTGCAGGTGTGTGCCGCCCTGGGTGGGAGCCCCGCCAAGCCCGGCTTCCGGCGTCGTTGCGGGGTTTTTAAAGCATTCCGTGGGAGGCATGAATGGGTCCCTACGTAGGTCCGCTAAGGGGTTTCCCTCATTACAGCGGCAGGCGATTTTGGCTAGCGTGGTTGCTCGGTCCGGAAATTTCGGACGGGCCGCTCACCTTATGACGGCCACCCGTTCCCCACACGAAGCGAGAATTTCTTGAAGAAGCCACTTCAGGCAGGCATGTTGACACTCGTGTTTGCCGCCACGGCAATCGCACCTGTCGCATTGGCTGGCAGCGCCTCGGCCCATGGCTGGGTCACCGATCCGCCCAGCCGCCAAGACAGCTGCGCGGCAGGGGCCCTGTCCTTCGACTGCGGCAAGCTCAAGTACGAGCCCCAGAGCGTGGAAGCGCCCAAGGGATCAATGGAATGCAGCGGCGGCAACGTCGACTATGCCATTCTCAACGACGACACCCTGCCCTGGCCGGTCAAGACCATCGGCACCGACGTTGACATCAACTGGAACATCACGGCCCGCCACGCAACGGCGAGCTGGGAGTACTTCCTGGACGGCAAGCTGATCCAGACGGTGGAGAGCAATGGTGCAAAGCCGGAAGCTCTTGTAACCCACCGCCTGACCAATCTGCCCGAGGGCGAGCACACGATTCTGGCCCGTTGGAACGTTGCCGACACCATCAACGCCTTCTACAACTGCCTTGATGTCAACGTCACCAAGACCGGCACCGTTGAACCCACGACTGAGCCGACGGTTGCCCCGACGGTTGAACCCACGGTTGAGCCCACGACTGAGCCGACGGTTGCTCCCACCGTTGCCCCGACGGTTGAGCCCACGACTGAGCCGACGGTTGAGCCGACGGTTGAGCCCACGACGGAGCCCACGGTTGCCCCGACCGTAGCCCCCACCACGGAGCCGACCGTCCCCCCGGCAGGTGAAGTATGCGATGCCGCGGCATGGAACGTCCTCCAGACGTATGTTGGCGGCAACGAGGTCAACTACAACGGCGATGTGTGGAAGGCCAAGTGGTGGACCGTGGGCAACGCCCCCAACCTGGTGGATGCCTCCGGTGTCTGGCAATACGTGGGCCCCTGCGCCGACGCCACCGCACCCACGGCTTCACCGTCCGTGGCACCGACGGTCTCCGCCACCCCCGGCGACCCTGCTGCATGCGGCCTGGCACCCTGGGTTGCCGGCAACATCTACAGCGGCGGAGACCAGATCTCCAGCAACGGCCACAACTGGGAAGCCAAGTGGTGGACCCAGGGCGACGAGCCCGGTGCCACGGACAAGTATGGCGTCTGGAAGGACCTGGGCGTTTGCTAGTCCCAGTCCGGTAGCTTGACCCGGGGCCGGCTGGCCGGCCCCGGCAGGATCGAGTTCTGCCCTTGGTGTTGATATGAGCGGCTGGAGACGCGCAGCTCAACGCTGAGGGCAGGGCTCGATCCTGTTTAACGGGAGAGGGTCACATACGCCGTCGTCGATCCCGGCTCAATCTCCGTCCGGCCGGCGTCCCGGATCACCGGCCCTGCCGCCTTCCGCGCACCCCTGCGGAACTCCTTGGCGGGCAGGTCCAGCACGCCCAGGGGGAAACCGTCGGCCACCCACTGTTCCACCACGGCCGGTTTGGCTTCCACCAGCCAGGCAAACAGCGCATGCGCCGCCTGGGCGCAGGCCTTGCCCGTGGACATCCCCAGCGAGCCGTTCAACACAATGGAAAGCGGCGCAGGCGGCAGTGGTACCCCGGGCGGCAACGCCGTGCCGGAGACCTGCAGCTTGGCCAGCAGTTTGGGCAGGGCATCTGCGGGCATGGGCGGCAGCCCGACGGCGGATCCCTCACCCACCGTCGCCAGCACCGCCTCCGGGAATGCCGCCCGGACCTTGGCAAACATCTTCGCGTCGGCACGCCGGACCGTCTTGCCAAACGCCTCCGATGCCCACACCCGCCAGTCCGGATTCGCGGGGTCCTGCAGGTAGGCCTGCACGGACGCCAGCGCCGCCGCAGCAATGCCATGCTGCTCGCCGGCCGGCTCCTCGCGGTCCACATACAAGATGATGGGCTGGATCAATTCTCCCCGGGCACGTTCGGTATATTCACTCACCCCACAAGGGTATCGGCAGCGGCGTGTGGCAAGCTGGAGTCCAGCCCAAGGCTGCTTGAGGCCTGATTCCGCCGCCACCCAAGGAGTTCCCATGCGCCCACCCCTCGCCGTCGCCGCCCGCGCCAGTGTGCAGCCCTTCGCCGTCATGGACATCCTGCAGCGCGTGGCCGACCTCCGCGCAGCCGGTCGCGACGTCATTTCCCTCTGTGCGGGCGAGCCCAGCGGGGGAGCGCCCACCGCCGTTTCCGCCCGTGCCGCGGCCATCCATGCCGCCGGGACGCCGCTGACGTACACGCCGGCGCTCGGGATCGCCGAGCTTCGCCAGGCCATCGCCGGGCACTACAAGCGCTGGTATGGGCTGGACGTTCCCGCCCGCAACATCGCAGTCACCACCGGATCCTCCGGCGCCTTCATGCTGGTCTTCCTGGCCGCCTTCAACCCCGGTGACAGGGTGGCCCTCGCCCGCCCCGGCTACCCGGCCTACAAAAACATCCTCACGGCCTTGGGTATTGAGGTGGTGGAGCTCGACGCCGGAGCGGACACCCGCTTCCAGCCCACCCCCGCGCTCCTTGGGCAGGCTGTGGCCCAGCATGGTCCGCTCGCGGGACTGATGTTGGCCTCGCCCGCCAATCCCACCGGCACCATGGTGTCCCGGGAGGAACTGGCGGAGCTGGCGCAGTGGTGCGGCGAGCACGGGGTGCGCCTGATCAGCGACGAGATTTACCACGGCATCACCTACCCGGCGCCCCGGAACCCCGACCCCAAGGGGGTCTGCGCCTGGGAACTGGACCAGTCCGGCGTCGTAATTTCCAGCTTTTCAAAGTACTGGGGGATGACCGGCTGGCGGCTCGGCTGGGCACTTGTACCCGACGACCTCCTGCCCGGCGTGGACGCGCTGGCCGGCAACGTGGCCCTGTGCCCGCCGGCGCCGGCCCAAATGGCGGCCGTGGAGGCGTTCAGTGGGGAGTCGTATGCGGAGGCGGACGCCTGGGTGGCCGAGTTCTCCCGCACCCGCAACTACATTCTTGGCAAGGTTGCGGATCTGGGCTGGACGGACGCCGCCCCGGCCGACGGCGCCTTCTACTACTACGCAAACCTGGGGCCCGCCCTTGCCGGTTTCGCGGATTCGCGTGAATACTGCGCCGCGCTGCTGGAATCCGAGGCCGTGGCGCTGGTGCCGGGCACCGACTTTGACGGGGTGGGCGGGACAGCCACCGTGCGCCTGAGCTTTGCCGCCGGGTACGACGCCGTCAGCTCGGCCATGGCGCGAATCGAACGGTTCCAGCGCGCCCACGCAGGCTGAGCGGGCCCGTTCGTTCCTCCACAGCCGGGCGTGGCGAGGCGGTGGTCCACAATTCCCCAAGCCGCCCTTTTGCGTGCGTGTTCGGCCCGCCATGGTTGAACCATGGAAAGGAAAACGCATGGACGACTACGACTTCAGCGCTGACGACGACGGTATGGAAGATCCGGAGGATCGGGAGGACCGGGAGTTTTGGCAGCTGGCCGGCAGCCTCATGACGCCGCACCCCAATGAATGCCTGGTGTGTTTTTTGATGCGGGCCGTCTCGGGGCTGGAGGACCAGGGCTCCTGACATCACGATTTATTTGATGAGAGCCGAGGCCTTGGTTTTGATGGCGTATTTGAGGATGAGATTGGTGCCGGGGTAGCGGGTTTCGGTGGCGGTGAGGTGCTCGCACAGCTGAGCGGCGGCCGCAGTTTTGGCCTTGGTCGGTAGCGGGTCCAGAGTGATGGTGAGATGGCCGGGGTCGGTGGTATTCACGTCACCGGGCTGATTGAACATCTGACGCATGAGGGCGTGGGCTTCCTGGTTCGCGCGCCGGTAGCCAGTGTTGGTACGGATCTCTCTGGCGATCGTCATCGCCGTGTTGTAGGCGGCCATCCGGATCCCGGTGTGGATCAGTTTCACCTCGATATCCAGGACTTGTTGGCCCGGGTTCAGGTCACCGAGGCGGATCTTCGCCGGAATGCTTTGATGTACATTCTCAGCAGCAACCAAAGCACTTTCTGCTTCCCATACTGGTGCCATGACGTGGTTGTGCATGGCACTGGTCACCGTGATTTCATCGGTGCCCTCGGTCGGGGTTTTCAATGCCAACAGGTTCAGATCAGCTATGGCTGCTGCTTCTGCGTGGTGGCGCCGGGCGGCGACAACTTTTTGGTAGGCGCGGGCCTTCGCCGGTTCCGGCACCAAACGGTCCTCGTTGTCATCGGTGCTGGTGTAGGAGTCGTGTGAGTCGAGGGCGAAGTGCATGCGCGCGTAGCGGAACTGGTTTTCCTGCCGCCACCGATTCCCCATCCGATACACGACCTCCCCAGCGCTCATGGTCCGGTCAGTGGTGAGGATATGAATTTGCCTCGTGCCACCACCGGTGGTGCCCACGATCCGGCTAATCTGGCGGATACTGAAGACTTCACCGGTCTTCTTCGTGGTGTTCAGGGGCAGGTCAACGACCGTGTCAGCAACCGACCAAGTCTTCTCTTCACCGTGTTCGTCGGTGTAGGACACCTGGGCGAACAACTTTTCTTCGATGTCTTTGGTGGTGCCTTTGCGCCAAGTCAGCACATCAAAACCAGCCGCATCCATGTGCTTGAACAAGGCGGGGGACCATCCTCCGCGGTCGAAGCCGACCAGCACCCGCCGCTCGTCCCCGACCGTGGTGCGCAGTTCCGGCAGGAGGTCGCGGAGTTCGGCGGCCAGGGACGCACCGGGCGCGGCCATGACGACAAAGACAGGGGCACCGTGCGCGTCGGTGACCCAGGTTTCCTCGGTCGCCGGAACCGGGAACTTCAACCGTGTGGAGTAGATCTTCCCGATCTTCTTCGTGCCCTGGTAGGCGCGCACATGCCCATCAACATAAAGAATCGCCGCCAGGTCCTCACCACCGGAACCGGTACCTGACAAGTGGTGTTTGGCGAGGGCAGCGATCAGTTCCCCGGCTTTGCCCGTTTCGGCAAGTTGGCTGATCCGGCGGCGGATGGTTTTTACTTCCGGGGCCCGATCCAACCCCAACACCCGCCCAAGTTCCTCCGGGTCAAAGCGGGTCGCGCCCTCGGCCCGGGCTTCCCCAGCTAGTGCCCGCAGCACACTATCAATCAGTATCGTTTCCAGGCCGTAGAAACCATTCGGCAACGCCCCGTACACTTGCCTAGCGCAGGCGAGTAGTCCGGTGGTTTCCAGTGCGGGGAACGCCAGAAACAGTCCGGCATAGCGAACATGGGCGGCCGGGGCAAACAAAGGCGCTGCAGCCTCGAGCAGGCCGGCGGCGGCACGCTCAGCAGTGCGGGGTGCCGGGGCTGGAAAGAGCGGCAGCTCAGGCTGTGGTGCTGGTGCTGGTTCCAGGGGTTCTGGCTCGAGGGCTGCTGTTTCTGTGGCAGTTTGTTCGGCAGCGATTTTCAGGGCGCGGCGGACACTGAATTCCGAGACGCCAACCATGTCGCCGACAGCCTGCTGGGACAGGCCAGTGCTGCGCAGTTCCACGATCCGGGCGATGACAGTGTCACTAAGTCGGGAAGCCTTCTTCGGGCCCTTCTTTTCCGACACCAACGCAGCAATGCCACCGACGGCCGCCCGCTGGACCCATTTCCACACCGCCACCGAGGAAACTCCGAAAGCTGCCGCGACCTGCTCCTGCGAAGCCGCACCCAAACGCACCAATTTCACTGCCGCCCAGCGACGTGCAGCAGCGTCTTCGGCGTCCCACACGTCACACAGTTGCCCGCGAATATAGACTTCCCCGCCACGATCGTTCTCCACCAGGGACACCGCCAGGCCCACCGACACGGCAACAGGATCCATCGTCACAGGCAGGGGAAGTTGAGCAGTCATAAAAACCATCATTTCACCCCTCGATTGACGACAAAACACTAACTCTATTTTTCGTATCGCGGGCAAGATTAACAGCCCTTCAGCCACTCAAAACCCCTGAAAATCAACGAACTTCAAATGCCTGTCCCCGACCATGACCGGAGCCCTGAGGACACGGGATTTGCCATGACACGGGTCTTTCAGGAGCACAACGCGCCCCGTGCCACCAACCTTGGCGGCCGACTGCTGCAGATGGGGATCTACGGGGATGTCCATCTGCTGCAAAGCGGCGTGGTGGCCAACGGCCTGTTGCGGGAAGATCTGCGCTGCGCCGACTGCAACATTCCCGTGGGGGCGCCGCCATGCATCGGGGTGCGCAGGGGATCGACCCAGCCGTGCCGCCTCTGGATCTGGCGGCGGGACGCCACGCTCATTCCAGGTACGGATTGGCTGGATCCTTCGTACTGACAAGGGCAGACAAGTGGCTCTTTAAGGTTTGACGGGACTCCTTACCGGAGGCCGGCATACCGAGAGTCGGTGGGAATCAGCCGGAGCAACCCCGGCCGGCCAGCTTTCCTCGGACCTAAAAACCTTCGATATGACGAAATGTTACAGGGCAACCATTGTCCAAAAGGACAGCCATAAGTGAAGAGCGGGGTCCAGTGATTATCGTCCCCCCTTGAGTCGGTGACAGTATTTCAAGACTATCGAACATTCTTCTGCCGGATATTCACGCTCGTGAGCGGGGAGTGCATGAGTCGGTGTGACATACTTTCACGCATCAGGAGACGTGCGTACGGGCCATCCGATCGACTCTGGATATGACGCTAGCTCTGTTGTGCGATGCTGAACCTGCCTCATAGATTGTGAGGGCAAGTGGTTGAGTAATATGGGGAATTTTTTGAAACGACGTATACGCAGTTTTATAGTGGTCGCTTTGCTGTGTTTGGGGGCGTTGTTTGCTGCGCCGTCTGCGAATGCCGCTCCTGAATACTTGGGCGGAGATGACTTCGATGTGGTCGGCGATGAGAGCCGTGTTCAATCTGGTGATTCCAAAGTTCTCGGCGGATCCGACGAATACTCTCCTTTCCTTGATGCGATTATTGTTGAAGGCAAGATTGATGATAACGGCTACGCTGTTGAGGGTTTCAGTGGACTTCAGTCGGACCGCAAATTGGTGGAAACCTCGAATGGTGGTGTTCGGGTCAAAGTCAAGGGAAAAGTTTTTGGTGACCTTTCCGATCCATTCGCGGTTGATGCGAATGGCAAGGTCCTTGAATCGCACTATGAGGTGCATGGGAATGTGATTCGACAGGTAGTGAACGTGGGTGTGGATGCAAGCTTCCCTGTTACGTTAGCTCCAGCGATTATCAGAAAGGGTCATAAAGATGATATTCGGCTGATCTCCGCATATCATCAGTTTTTTCGAGAAGTACCAGTAAATAAATCCATGTCGATGGGTGGCGCAGAGGGAACTTTGCTTGCGCAGAGCCGCGCCGCTGGCGTGAGCATTCCCGGAAATTACGTATACAATACGAAGCATTCTCGAAAATCGCTTCATGACTATTGTACAATGTCGCCAGATAGTTGGTTTAATGCCGATTTCCGGGGCTCCTGTGCACGCCACGACATGTGCATTGAAGGGAATCTCGGCAAGAGCAAGGCAGTGCAGAAGTCATTGCGAAAGGGCTGTGACCTTGCGCTCGGAGTCAATTTGACGACAAGTTGCCGCACTGCCTATGGTCCGGGCGTTACCCGTAATTCTTGCTCCGCGGTTGCTGCATCATATTATGCCGTGGTCTCAGTGAAAACCTGGACGACATGATGAAGGGCGATAATATTTCAGATACTGCGAATTGGCTCGTCCGGGTGATCCCGCTGTTTTTCTCAGTCCTGGCAGCTGCCTGCGGCCTGCTCCTGCCCCGGATCGAAGGCTTGTATGTGCTTGGTTGTGCGCTTGCGGCGGCCTTTGCCCTGGCGGTTCCGCTGAGCTATGCGGTCCTGAGCGCGCGTCCGCGACCTCAGGACCGAGGTATTCGGACGTTCATGATGGTCGCGTTGTCGGTCCTTGGGGCATTATCAGCCGTCATGGCTGGTGTTTTGCTGTCCTTTGGGTCGTCCGCAGGTGCGGCCGGGGATATCGGCGGCATGTTCCTGTGGCTCGCGTCAACGGGAGTGCTGCTGCTCTTGACCGTGTTTGCCGCGGTCTTTTGGCCCAAGGGCAGTCGCGTCGCAAGCCCCTGAGTCACCGGCGGCCGCTCGAACGTAGGCCGGCGATTCGTTGACAAACGACGGCGGCACCCCGCCAGCGCTTGAAGCGCAAGCGAGGTGCCGCCGTCGAGCATTCCCTGTGGGGAATTTTTTCAAAATTACTTGTTCAGGTGGTCCACCAGCGACTCGGCGATGCCGATGTACTTGCCCGGGGTCAGGTCCAGCAGGCGCTGCTGGGCGCCGTCGGACAGGCCCAGACCGGAGACGAACTCCTGCATGCGGGCGGCATCCACGCGGTGGCCGCGGGTCAGGTCCTTGAGGCGCTCGTAGGGGTCTTCCATGCCCTCGACACCGGCGATGGCCTCGGCGCGCATGACCATCTGGATGGCCTCGGCGAGGACCTCCCAGTTGGTGTCCAGGTCCGCAGCCAAGACGGCCTCGGCGGTGTCCAGACGGCCCAGGCCGCCCAGCACGTTGTTGATGGCCAGCAAGGAGTGGCCGAATGCCACGCCGATGTTGCGCTGGCTGGAGGAGTCGGTGAGGTCGCGCTGCCAGCGGCTGGTCACCAGGGTTGCGCCCAGGGTGTCCAGGAGGGCGTTGGAGATCTCCAGGTTGGCCTCGGCGTTTTCAAAGCGGATCGGGTTGACCTTGTGTGGCATGGTGGAGGAACCGGTGGCGCCGGGAACGGGGATCTGGGCGAAGTAGCCGATGGAGATGTAGCTCCACACGTCCGTGCACAGGTTGTGCAGGATGCGGTTGAAGCGGGCCATGTCCGCGTAGAGCTCTGCCTGCCAGTCGTGGGATTCGATCTGCGTGGTGAGAGGGTTCCAGGTCAGGCCCAGGGCCTCGACGAAGCCCTTGGCGACAACTTCCCAGTCGGCGGCCGGGACGGATGCGTAGTGCGCGGCGTAGGTGCCCGTGGCGCCGTTGATCTTGCCCAGGAATTCCGTCTTGGCGATGCGGTCCAGCTGGCGGGTCAGGCGGAAGGCCGTGACGGCCAGTTCCTTGCCCAGTGTGGTGGGGGTTGCGGGCTGGCCGTGCGTGCGCGAGAGCATGGGGACGGCGCGGTTGGTCTCGGCCATTTCGGTGATCTTCGCGACGAGTGCGCGGGCTGCGGGCAGCCAGACGTCCTCGACGGCGCCCTTGACGCCCACGGCGTAGGAGAGGTTGTTGATGTCTTCGCTGGTGCAGCCGAAGTGGACCAGCGGCTTTAGGCGCTCCAGGCCGAGGGCAGCCAGGCGGTTGCCGATGAAGTATTCCACGGCCTTGACGTCGTGGACGGTGACCTTTTCAATGTCGGCCAGTTCCGCAACGGAAGCGGCGTCAAATTCGGTGACGATGGCGCGTAGGCCGGCTTTCTGTTCCGCGGTCAGCGTCTCGGTGCCGGGAAGGACATTGTTGTCCGTCAGGTGGATAAACCATTCAACTTCGACGCCAACGCGGTCGCGGTTCAGGGCGGCCTCGGACAGGTAGTCCACCAGCGGTGCAACGGCACCGGCGTAGCGGCCGTCCAGGGGGCCAAGTGCGATGCGCTCGGAGGAGGCGGCCAGTGACAGGCGGCCGGAAGGGATGCGGGCTGTGGCATTTGCGGAATCAGACATGGCTCAATTCTTTCATGGACCGCCAATTCCTCCACAGCGGGTGCGGCGGCGTTGCTTGTCCACAAATTGCCCGGAGCCCATGGAATGCGTTCCGGCCGATTCCTAGGCTGGCAGCCAAGCACCTTTTCGCCGGGAAATTTACACAATGGAGTGCCCCATGGGAGTCACATACGGAATGGCCACGGGCTATGCCTCAGCTTTGTCTTCAACAGCGGTCTTGGTGGTGGCCCAGCGGCTCAACCAGATTGCGGCGGAGTTTATGACGCTCCAGTCAGGCCTGGCGCAGGTCGACGGCCGGGACTGGCAATCCGCGGCGGCGGAAGGGTTTCGCAGGCAGCTCGCGGAACGCCAGGCGGGCATGGTGGCGGCCATTTCCGCTGTGCAGCAGGCCGCCGCCCTGGTGGACAAGTACGGGCGCCAGCTTCAGATCGTGGAATCGCAGGACGATCCCACGGCCCCCCTCCCTGCAGGGTTCGGGGCGCAGCGGTTCGGGGGACACCACGGCAGCAGCACGGGGCCATGGATGCCGATGCAACAAGGCGGGGGTGCGCCATGGTGAATGAACCGCAGGACTCCACCTCGTTCACTGTCACAGGAGGGGTCGGGTCGGCAAGCTATACCGTGTCAGAAATTGCAGACACGGCGACGCGGATTGCCCGCCTTGCCGAACAAATGTCCCCGCTCATTGACCGGATGGGGACCGAACACGCATGGCTTGCAGACGCCGCCTTGTCCGCTCCCTTCTATCCTTATGACGCAACCCATGCACTCCAAAGTGCCGTGTGGCACGGCCAGAGCCTCCGCGTGGACACGGCAGCCCTGGCGCAACAGGCAAGCCAGGCTGCAGCCAACTACGAGGCCGCCGAGGCAGCAGCAGCTAACAGGATGGCGACCGTGCGCCAGGCGAAGGCGCTCAACCACGGGCTGCTCCTGTGGGCACTTGGCCCCATGATGCCCCTGGCCCTCGTTTCAGACCTGCACAGGCTACTGAAGGATTCGAGGGAGAAGGGGCTCCGGGACACTGCCGAGGCCATGATCAATGACACGCCGGCATACCTGGCCGGCTTGTTCGGCCCGGGCACCGCTGCGGCCTTCATGCTGGCCTTTGGCGGCACCAAGGATGCCGCGGCTGCGGGTTCGAAGGCGCCTGTGGTGCTGCGCGGCCTCATGGATGCTGCCGGCCTGCTGCGGCCTGGACACATCGAGGTCCGCCAGGTCCCGGTCCATGAATGGTCGCCGCCCAGAAACGCCGCACAGGCGGTGAGGGAAGATGGCGGGCAGAGCGGTGAGCTGACGGTGGACCTTGCAGGCGCCATGCTTGCGACCAACGAAGCCTATGGCCTGCCTGGTGGGTCCATTTCGGTGGAAAAGGTGGAACGGTACGACGGCACGGCTGTCTGGGCGGTCCACCTGCCGGGCACGGAGGTGTGGAGCAAGCTGGACAGTTCCAACATTTTCGACATGGAAGGCAACCTCGAGGGCCTCACCTCTGAACAAAGGGCCGCCTTCGCCCAGCAGGACGTGCTGGTGCAGGAACTCATTAAGGAGGCCCTGCGGCAATCCGGCTACAAGGCCGGGGAGGAGGTTTTGCTGACGGGCCACAGCGGTGGCGGGATCCATGTTGCCGCAGCTGCCGCAGACCCGGAATTTCTGGCCGAAGTCAACGTCAAAATTGTATTGGTGGCTGGCGCGCCCATCAGGCATGCCGACATTGGCGACGACGTAGACGTGTTTGAGCTGTCTAGCGTTGATGACATTGTTGCCGCCGCTGATGCCGGGCAGAGGCACGAATCAAAGAACTGGGTCAGCGTCACCACCCGCCGCCCGCCCATGCCGGAGGGCGCCAGTGCGGTGGACATCGCCGGGCAGGCCCATGACATGGGGAACTATCTCGAGGATGCAAGGATGCTTGACGCCAGCGGCGATCCGGCCATTGAAGGGGTCCGGGACAAGTTGGCCGTGTTCTTTGGCGCCGGCATTGCCGGGGCCACCGTGAAAACCACCAAATGGGCCTACCAAGGCAGTGACATCAATGACCCGCGCCCCGAAAAGCAAGGCCCGAGCCCGGCGGAAATCGCGAAGGGGCACGAGAAGCTCAAGCATTCCGGAATGCACTACACGCCGACACAGGCGCAGTGAAGCGGCGGGCGGGAATGCGCCGCAGTCGGGGCCTACCGGGTGCGTGTCAGGCTGCCGGCGACCATGGAGACAATGCTGATGATCAAGGCGGCCAGGATTGCGGTCCAGAAGAAGTCGTCGATGGAGAACTGGATGGGGGTGTAGCTGCTGGCCCAGGCCGTAAGCCACAACATTGCGGCATTGATGATGACCGTGAACAGTCCCAGCGTCAGGATGGTGACAGGCAGCGACAGCAATTTCACGATGGGCTTCACCAGGGCGTTGACCACGCCGAAAATGAGGCCGATGAAGAGGTAGGCAAGCACCGTGTTGATGGTGTCCGCAGTGGCGCCGGTTCCGACAATGTCTCCACCAACCACCTTTGCCGGTGCAATGGTCAGCCCGGGCAGGAGCCAGCTGGCAACCCAGATCGCAAGGCCGTTAATGAGCACTCGAACCACAAATCTTCCCATGCGTCCATGATTCCACAGGATGGAACCATGAAAGGTATGTGAAGCACTGCAATAAGCTTGGGGCATGACCTCCATGAATGCCTCCGACCATGCCGGCGTGCAGCCGCGCCACGTAGTGGGCCGCCTGCCGAAGTACGCGGCGGGCAAGCCGCCCGTGGCAGTCCCTGGGCTAGAAAGCTTCAAGCTCTCCTCCAATGAGAACCCGCTGGGGCCGGTCCCGGCCGTGCTCGAGGTCCTCCGCGGTGCCGCGGGTGTTCACCGCTACCCGGACACGAGCTGCACCTTGCTGCGCAACGCCCTTAGCGACTTTCTGGACATCCCCGCCGACGACATTGTCACCGGTGCCGGAAGCCTCGGCGCCCTGAACCAGATCCTTGCCGCTTTTTCCGGTCAGAACGACGACGGCGTGCAGGACGAGGTCCTCTACGCCTGGCGGTCGTTCGAGGCATACCCCATCTGTGTGGGGCTGGCCGGCGCAAAGAGCGTCCAGGTGCCGGTGCAGGCCGACGGCCGCCACGACCTTCCGGCCATGGCTGCAGCGGTCACCGAAAACACCAAGGTGGTGCTGCTGTGCACCCCGAACAACCCCACGGGTCCGGCGCTGCGCGCAGGTGAAACGGAAGAGTTCATCCGCAGCGTCCCCAGTGACGTGGTCATCGTCATTGACGAGGCATACCAGGAATTTGTTCGTGCCGAAGACGCCGTCAACGGTGTTGAGCTGTACCGCAAATACCCCAATGTGATGGTGCTGCGGACATTCTCCAAGGCGCATGGACTGGCGGGACTGCGCGTGGGTTATTCGATTTCCCAGCCCGGCATCACCCAATACCTGAGGGCCGCAGCCACGCCGTTCGCCGTCTCCGGCATTGGCGAGCAGGCCGCTGTTGCATCCCTCGAGCACTACGACCAGGTTGTGGAAAGAGTACAAAGCCTGGTCGACGAGCGCACCCGAGTCATGGCGGGACTTGCGGACCTGGGCTGGCAGGTTCCCGACGCCCAGGGAAACTTCCTGTGGCTGGAATTGGGCCACAACACCCAAGAGTTTGCAGCATTGGCGGAAGAACACGCGCTCTCCGTGCGCGCCTTCGGCGACGAGGGTGTGCGCGTCAGCATCGGCGAAGTGGCCGCCAACACCCGGTTCCTGGAAATCTGTGCAGGCTATACAAAAGAGCCGCACCGTTCCTAGCCATTAACAAAGACGCTGTTTGCGGGCATGTACCGATACAGTTGTAAATCGAAAACGTATATATATGCGGCCTGCGGAATGTATTCCATTGAGGGCATATATCGATACCAACGAGTCGACGTGGGACTACGGGTCCCGTGAGGTTCGGCAGACGAGGAGACAGCATGGGCAACGCCCAGCACGCTGCCAGTGGCACCGCTGGCGACGCATCGCCAATCCAGGGGGCGCCCGCCCCGGACGCACCTGCCCCCGGGCGCCCGCAGGCAGGTGGTTCGGCCGGTGTGCTGCAGAATCGAACCGTCGGCCCCGATGAGGCGGTCCAGCTTCTCGACGAGCACGGCGCCTTGCACCACGAGTCCACTTTCAGCCCCTACATTGAGGCGTTGGACCCCGAGGTGCTGCGCGGCTTCTACCGCGACATGGCTACCGTGCGCCGTTTTGACGCCGAGGCCACCGCGCTCCAGCGCCAGGGCGAGCTCGCCCTGTGGGTTCCCGTCGTTGGCCAGGAAGCTGCCCAGATCGGTTCCGGACGGGCCATGAAGCCTGCCGACTACGCCTTCCCCACCTACCGCGAACACGGGGTTGCCCTGACCCGCGGCCTGGACCTTGCGGACCTCCTCAAGCTTTTCCGCGGCATCTCCAACGGCGGCTGGGACCCCCGCGAGACCAACTTCCACCTCTACACGCTGGTGCTGGCGGCCCAGACGCTGCACGCCGTGGGCTACGCCATGGGCATCTCCCGGGACCTGGCAGCCGACCCCGCAACCGAGCCGGCCGCCGTCGTGGCCTACTTCGGCGACGGATCCAGCAGCGAGGGCGACGTCCACGAGTCCATGGTGTTTGCCGCCTCCTACGACGCCCCGGTCGTGTTTTTCTGCCAGAACAACAACTGGGCCATCTCCGTCCCCTTCGAGGTCCAGTCCAAGATTCCGCTGGTCAACCGCGCGGGCGGATACGGCATCCCCGGCATCCGGGTGGACGGCAACGACGTCCTGGCCGTCTACGCCGTGACCCAGTGGGCCCTCGACCACGCCCGCAACGGCCACGGGCCGGTCCTGATCGAGGCCTCCACCTACCGGATCGGCGCGCACACCACCGCCGACGACCCCACCAAGTACCGCATGAATGCCGAAGAGGAATTCTGGAAGGCCAAGGATCCCCTGGCGCGCCTGGAAACTTACCTGCGCGCCCAAGGGCTGGCCGATGATGAATTCTTTGAGCAGGTGAAGAACGACGGCGATGAGCTGGCTGCCCACGTCCGGCGCGCCACGCTGGCGCTGGGCGGGGCGGACATCCGCCAGAAGTTCGCCACCGTCTACGCCGAGGCCCACCCGCTGGTGGCCGAGGAGCTCGCCTGGTTTGAAAGCTACGAGGCTTCCTTCGCCGATGCCGACACCAACAACTCGCAGATCCAGGGCGGTGCCGCATGAGCACAATGACCATTGCCAAGGCCATCAATGAGGGCCTGCGTGCCAAGCTCTCGAACGATCCCAAGAGCTTCATCATGGGGGAGGACATCGGTTCCCTGGGTGGGGTCTACCGCATCACCGAGGGCCTGAAAGCCGAGTTCGGCGCCCACCGCGTCATGGACACCCCGCTGGCCGAATCCGGCATCGTCGGCACGGCGATCGGCATGGCACTGCGCGGCCACCACCCCATCTGCGAGATCCAGTTCGACGGCTTCGTCTTCCCGGCCTTCAACCAGATCACCACGCAGCTGGCCAAGATCCACACGCGCTCCGACGGCCAGCTCAGCGCCCCCGTCGTTATCCGCATTCCCTACGGCGGCGGCATCGGCTCCATCGAGCACCACTCGGAATCCCCGGAGGCCCTGTTCGCCCACACGGCTGGGCTGCGCATCATCACCCCTTCCAACGCCAACGACGCCTACTGGATGATCCAGCAGGCCGTGGAATGCCAGGACCCGGTCATCTTCTTCGAACCCAAGCGCCGCTACTGGCTCAAGGGCGAGGTCGACACCGAAAACAGCCCCGGCGACCCGTTCAAGGCCCACGTGATCCGCGAAGGCAGCGACGCCACAATCGTCGCCTACGGGCCCCTGGTCCCCGTTGCCCTGGCCGCGGCCAACGCCGCCGCGGAAGACGGACACAGCGTGGAAGTCATTGACCTGCGATCCATTTCCCCCATCGACTTTGACACCGTCGAGGCCTCCGTCAACAAGACCGGCCGGCTGGTGGTGGCCCACGAAGCCCCCACCTTCGGCGGCATCGGCGGAGAAATCGCCTCCCGCATCAGCGAACGCTGCTTCTATTCGCTGGAATCCCCGGCCATCCGCGTCGGTGGCTTCCACATGCCCTACCCCGTGGCACGCGTCGAGGAGCACTACCTGCCGGACATCGACCGCATGCTGGAGGCGTTGGACCGCGCCTTCGCATACTAGGAAGGCCCACCATGACTGCCCCCAACCTGTTCAAGCTGCCCGACGTCGGCGAGGGCCTGCTCGAGGCCGAAATCGTCTCCTGGAAGGTCAAGGAGGGCGACACCGTTGCCGTCAACGACGTCATCGTGGAGATTGAAACGGCCAAGTCGCTCGTCGAGCTGCCGTCCCCCTATGCGGGCGTGGTGGCGGCGCTGATGGTTGCCGAGGGCGAGACGGTGGACGTCGGCACGCCCATCATCGCCATCGGCTCGGGTTCTGTCCAGGGTTCGGCGGCTGAACCTGCCGCCCCGGCGACGGCTGCCCCGCAAGCCCCTGCCCCGGAAGAGGCTGAAGTGCTCAAGCCGCTGGTCGGCTCCGGTCCCAAGGCCGACGCCGTCAAGCGCCGCCCGCGGCTGGCTGCGGCTTCCGCCGTGCCCGCCCAGGCGGCTGCGCCTGCTGCCGCACCGGCACCTGCCGCAGCCAAGGCACCCGGCCAGGATCCGGCGTCGGGCATCATCGGCAAGGCGGCGGCCACCGCCAACCGCATGGTGGCCCGGGCCAACCGGGTGCTGGCGAAGCCGCCGGTGCGCAAGGCGGCCAAGGACCTGGGCATCAACCTCAGCGAGGTCCTGGCCACCGGGCTGCGCGGGGAAGTCACTAAGAAGGACCTGCTCAGCTACCACGACCAGCGCGCCGCCGAACAGGCTGCCGCGGGATCCTTCTGGGCACCCGCCGCCGCACAGGGCTCGGCGGAGGACCCCCGCATTGAGCGCATCAAGGTCAAGGGCGTGCGCAAGGCGACTGCCAAGGCCATGGTGGACAGCGCGTTCACCGCACCGCATGTGAGCATTTTTGTGGACGTTGACGCGTCGCGCACCATGGAGTTTGTGAAGCGGCTGAAGGTGTCACGCGATTTTGAGGGCATCAAGGTCTCGCCGCTGCTCATCCTGGCGAAGGCCGTGATTTGGGCTGCCGCGCGCAACCCTTCCGTCAATGCGACCTGGACCGGCGATGAGATCCTCATCAAGCACTTCATGAACCTGGGCATTGCCGCGGCCACGCCGCGCGGGCTCATGGTGCCCAACATCAAGGACGCACAGGACCTGAGCCTGAAGGAGCTGGCCGTTGCGCTGAACGAGCTGGCCACCACGGCCCGTGCGGGCAAGACCGCCCCGGCCGCCATGCAGGGCGGGACACTGACGGTCACGAACATCGGTGCGCTCGGGATTGACACCGGCACGCCCATCATCAACCCGGGCGAGGTGGCGATCGTGGCGTTCGGCACGATCAAGCAGAAGCCGTGGGTTGTGGATGGCGAGGTTGTGCCGCGCTGGGTCACCACGCTCGGCGGGTCGTTTGACCACCGAGTGGTGGACGGCGACCTGTCCGCACGCTTCATGGCGGACGTCGCAGCAATCATGGAAGAGCCCGCGCTGCTGCTCGACTGACGTAGTTCGCATTGTTACAGGCGCGCCGCCCCGCGTCCCGTCCAAGGCGCCGGCATGGCATCCCTTCACCGCTGTTGGGCAGCACCCTTCCCGGCAGGAATTGTCGCGGGTGCTGCGCCATGGGGGCGGGCTATGCGGCGGCGATGGCCTTGGCAAGCACCGGGGCGAGGCGCCTGACGCCTTCGCGGAGGGTCCCCGGCGGAACGGCGCTGAAGGCCAGGCGCAGCTTGCTGCTGGGTCCTTCAGCCGCCGAGAATGCGGCGCCCGGGACGAACACCACCCCGGCGTCGATGCCTTCATGCAGCAGCGGGTATGTGTCAATGCCCTCTGGCAGGGTCAGCCACACGAAGAAGCCGCCCTCGGGACGCGTCCAGGAAACACCCTCCGGCATGAATTCGTCCAGTGCCTCCAGAAGGGCGGCACAGCGTTCGGCATAGAGCGCCCGGTACGTGGCGATCTGGCCCTGCCAGTCGTAGTTGCGCAGATATTCGCTGACCAGCATCTGATTCAGGGTGGGCGGGCACAGGGTCACGGCCTCGCTGGCCAGGTAGTAGCGCTGCTTCAGGTGTGCCGGGACCAGGGCCCAGCCAATGCGCAGGCCCGGGGCGAAGATCTTGGAGAACGAGCCCAGGTACAGCACGTCGTCGGGGTTCGCCGCACGCAGCGGCTCCGGCAGAACGCCATCGAACTTCAGCAGGCCGTAGGGGTTGTCCTCCAGTACCAGAATATTCGCCTCGCGGCATATATCCACGATTTCCTGCCGGCGCTCCGGCGCCAGCATGACGCCGGAGGGGTTGTTGAAGTTGGGGATCGTGTACAGCAGCTTGATCCGCTTGCCCTCGGCCTGCAGGGCGGCAATCCGCTCGCGCAGCAGGGACGGGATGATGCCATGCTCGTCGCCGGCCACCGGCTGCACGTCGACCTCGTACGCCTCGAAGGTGTTCAACGCACCCACATAGGTGGGGTCCTCCAGCAGGATGACGTCGCCCGGATCGCAAAAGACCTTCGCCGCAACATCCTGTGCGGACTGGGAGCCTGCCGTAATGACGACGTTCTCCGGATCGGCGTCGAGGATGCCCTCGGCGGCCATGACCTCGCAGATCTGCGTGCGCAGCTCCTCCGTGCCCTGCCCGCCCCCGTACTGCAGGGCCTCCAGGCCGTGTTCGGCAACAATTTCGGCGGCCGTGGCGGCGAGGCGCTCGAGGGGCAGCGACTGCAGGTAGGGGTTTCCGCCGGCCAAGGAGACGAGACCGGGCTGCATGGAAATTTCAAAGACATCGCGCACGGCCGACTGCTTGATGTTCGCAGCCCGGGAGGACAGCAGTGCTTCGTGGGGGTGCGGCGCGCCGCGACCCGCCGGGGCGTGGGGCGCTCCGCCGGCCCTGGCCAGGGCGTCGACGGCTTCTTCGGACAGGGTTTCGGCGGCGGCATTGGCACCGGGGGCTGTAGTGTTCACGTGCTCAGGATATAGCTTTTGTTGCTAAATAGGCATCAAAAGTTTTCAACAGCTATTTCAGGCTCAGCGCCTCGGCCAGGGGTTTGCCGTTGACGGTGATGGCCACCGGTGCCCCTGCGGCGTGCTCTGCGGTGAGCATGAGCTGCTGCTCGGCCCTCGGGATGTCGCACTCGCCCGCCAGTGCCAGCGTGCCTTCCAGGTGCACCGAGAGGGGCGTTGCCGACCTGTCCACCCCTGTCACCACCAGCTCCGATTGCCACAGCGCATTGCGCAGCCCCGACTGGCCGATTTCCTCATCCTTGCTCCCCAGCAGCTCCTCCAGGGCGGCTTCCACGGGGTCGGTGAAGGTGACCGCCGGGCTGGTCGCGGCCACTGCACTGTCGCCGCAGCCGACCTCGGGGCCGGCCGTCCCGCCGTCGCCCACCGCGATGTAGTAAATGGTCACGGAGGCCGTGGTGGGCAGGACGGTGGGCTCACCGCCGGGAGCGGACCCGCGGGATACGGCGGGACTTTCCGGCATGGTCGACGCCGGTGCCTGGCTTGGGCCGGTTGCCGCGCCACCCGCAGGGCTGCTTGTGGCGCCGGCCGATGGCGGAGGGGTGCCTGGTGTGCCCGGGCTGCCGGTGCAGCCTGCAAGGGCCAGGGCTCCGGCGGCAAATATTGCGGCAAGTGGGGAGATGCGTATTGTGCTCATGTCGTGGCTCCTTGGATGTGCAGGTTTTCCCCGTCACTACACGCTACGTGCGGGCCGCGCGGACCGACAGCGGCCCGGTGCAAAGGGGCCTGAAATGCAATCTGGTCGCGGCCCGGTCACGGCGTGCACCGTCTACGGGAAGAAGAGCATTTTCACCAGGGCCGCCGTGCCAACGATGATGATGGTGGCACGCAGCGCGGCGGGAGGAAGCCTGCGCCCGAACCGTGCGCCCACGAGGCCGCCAAGGAGGGAGCCGACGGCGATCAGCCCCACGACCTTCCAGTCGATGTACGCGCCGGCCACGATGATGAAGGTCAGGGCCGCGACGGCGTTGACGGTGGTGGTCAGCACGTTCTTGACGGCGTTGATCTGCTGCAGGGCCAGGGTGGTCACGATGCTCATGAGCCCCACGATCAGGATGCCTTGAGCCGCGCCGAAATAGCCACCGTACATGCCGAGGACAAAGATGCCCGCGACCAGGCCCGCGGTGCTGCGGGAAGGTCCTGCCCCGTCCTCACGGGGGCCGGTGTAGCGGCGCGTTGCCATGCGCCTTTGCAGGGCGGGGCCGAACGCCACCATGAGGATGCCCAGGACGATCAGTGCCGGAACGATGGCGTTGAAGGCGGTGGCGGGCAGTACCAGCAAAAGCACAGCCCCGACCAAACCGCCTGCCGCGGAGGCCGGCAGCAGGCGCATGAGGGTGGCCTTGTTGGGGGCCAGCTCCCTGCGGTAGCCCCAGGTGCCGGAGAGGCCGCCGGCCACGAGGCCGATGTTGTTGGAGATGTTCGCGGTCAGCGGCGGATAGCCAAACAGGAGCAGCACGGGAAACGTCACGAGTGTGCCCGAACCCACCACCACGTTGATCATGCCGGCCCAGAAGCCGGCCAGGAGAATTGCCGCAAGCTCCAGCATGACTCGTCCTAGCGTCGGGAAAAGCCCGCGGGGTGCGGGGCATCTCCACTCAGGGTAACGCGGCCCCGCGCAGGGTCAGGAGCCCGGCTCTTCCTTGCGCGTTTTTTGCGCGGCCAGCCACGCCATGATGTCCTCGCGGCGAATGCGCCGGTGCGATCCGCGGTACTGCACTGCCAGTTCACCGCGGTCCGTCAAATTGCGCAGGAACGTGTTGGAGATACCGGCAAGGTCCGCAGCCTGAGAGGTGGTGAGCAATTCCGAAATGCTGGCCACGCTGACGGCGTCACCCCGTGAGAGGCGCAGCAGGAGGTCCAGGACAGCCTCTCCGGCACCTGCTTCCAGGCGGTGCGCCGTGCCATCCACAAAGACTGTGACGTCGTCGCTGCCTGACAGGGCGCGGGTGAGGGACGCCTGCTGGGCTGGGGACAGGGGCGGGCTGACCCTGGGGGCATCGTTTGTCATGGAACACATGGTATCCGTCACGACCAGGGGCCTGCCGGTATGGTTGGCCCATGACACAAGTGATCCGCACCGCGCTGCTGGGGTACGGCCTGGCCGGGCGCGTTTTTCACGCCCCTTCGCTGGCGGCGCTGCCGCAGTTCAGCATCGACGTGATTGTCGCCTCCGATCCCGGGCGCCAAGCGGAGGCCCGGCGGGACCACCCGGGGGCGGCGGTTCTCAGCCGGGCGGAATGGGAGTTGCGACGGGACCGCACGGGCATCGACCTTGTGGTGGTGGCGACCCCGCCGGCATCGCACGTGCCGCTGGCGGAGGCGGCGCTGGAAGGAGGGTGCGACGTCGTGGTTGACAAGCCCTTCGCGCTCACCAGCGCGCAGGGTGAGGCCCTGATCGCGCTGGCGACGGAGCGCGGCCGGCTGCTGAGCAGCTACCAGAACCGGCGCTGGGACGGTGAGTTCCTGACCCTGCAGCGGCTTCTGGCGGAAGGCGCGCTGGGCGAGGTGTGGCGCTTTGAATCCCGGCTGGAACGCAACCAGCCCGCCATCACCAAGGTGTGGAAGGCGGAGGCTGGGGTGGCCGACGGCGGCGGGCTGCTTTTCGACCTCGGCACGCACCTGATTGACCAGGCGCTGCTGCTTTTTGGTCCCGTGGTGCACAGCTACGGGGAGCTGCGGGCGAGGCGGCCGATGGAACGGGCCGAGGACGACGTCTTCATTGCCCTCGAGCACGCCAGCGGCGTCATCTCCCACCTGTGGGTCAACGCCAACGTGGCCCAAAACGGCCCACGGCTGCGGGTGCTCGGTTCCGGCGGGGCGTACGTCAAGGGCCGTGCCGATGTGCAGGAATCGCAGATCCAGGCAGGTGTCCTCCCGGGGATGCCGGGCTACGGCGTGGAGCCGGAAGATGCGTGGGGCAGGCTGGGGTCAGACGGGAACACCGTGCCCGTGCCCACCGAACGCGGAAATTTCTCACGCTATTACGAGCTGCTGGCCGCAGCCATTCTCGACGGCGGACCCGTCCCCGTGGACCCGGCAGACTCCGTGGCGGGGCTGCGCATTGTCGAAGAATTACGTGCCGCCCATGTGCAACGCACCGCCAGCACGTAAGCTGGGCGAACAATTGTCGAGCCATAGACCTACGCACCGCGGGAGGCTGAGCCCACCATGAGCCGCAAGGACGCCGCCGGGTACCATCATCCGGAACCCACCCATTTGGCACTCGCCGAACCAGCCGTGAATGTCCGCCCCCGGTGGATTCTCTCGATTGTGCTGGTCAACGTGGGTATCAACGCCGCATTCTTCGGCCCGATCCAGGTGTTGCTTGGCCAGCAGGCGGCACACTTCAGCGAGGCCGACAAGGAAGGCATCCTGGCCCTGGTCACCGGTGCCGGTGCCGCGATGTCCCTCGTGGCCAATCCGCTGTTTGGGACGTTCAGCGACAGGACGGTCTCCCGTTTTGGCCGGCGCGTCCCGTGGGTTTTCATCGGGGCGCTGCTGGGCATGGCCGGCCTGCTGGGCCTTGCGGGGGCCCCCACCGTTGCCGCGATGGCGCTTCTGTGGTGCCTGGTGCAACTGGGGTGCAATGGTGCGCTGGCGGCCACCACGGCCGCCATCCCCGACCAGGTGCCGGTGCGCCAGCGCGGCAGCATTGGCGGGCTGGCCTCGATGGGCACTGTGGTGGGCATCCTGGTGGGTGCCGCCATCGCCGCCGCCGTGGCCGGAAACTTTCCGCTCGGATACGTCATTTGTGCCGTGGCACTGGGCGCCGGGATGATCCCCTACCTGTTCCTCTCCAACGACCACGTGCTGGACCCGGCCGACAGGCCGCCGTTTACGTGGGTATCCTTCGCCAAGGGGTTTTGGATCTCCCCGCGCCTCTACCCGGACTTTGGCTGGGCCTGGATCACCCGCTTCCTGGTGAATGTGGGAAACCACCTGGTGACGCTGTACCTGTTGTTTTTCCTCAGCGACGCGGTGGGCTACGAGAACCCTGAGATGGGCGTACTGATCCTGACCGGCATGTATTCGATCCTGACGCTGGTCACCGCCGTGATCGGCGGGCGCTGGACGGACCGGGTGGGCAGGCGCAAGCCCTTCGTCATCGCCTCCTCGGCCATCATTGCCTCCGCCGCACTCATTTTGGCGTTCTTCCCCACGTGGCCGGGCGCGCTCGCCGGCGCCGCCGTGTTGGGGATCGGCTACGGCGTGTACCTGGCGGTCGACTTCGCCCTCCTGACCCAGGTCCTGCCCTCGGCCGCGAGCCGGGGCAAGGACATGGGTGTGATCAATGTGGCCAATTCACTTCCGCAGGTCATTGCACCGATCATTGCCTGGCCCTTGGTCACCATCCTGGGCGGCTACGTCACGCTCTACGTGGTGGCGGCCGTCATTGGCCTGCTGGGTGCGGTGTTCGTTGTGAAAATCAAGGGCGTCGACTAGGGGACCAGCCAATGGCCGGCCGGCGCCGCCGGGAGCTCTGTGACCAACTTCGCTGACACTGTGTCATTAAGATCTTGACAGAGTGTCAGCAACTTTGATTAGCTAAGGTTACCTTAACCTAATTATGGAGTTGCCCGTGTCTGCGCCCGCCGTTGAATCCACCCTTCCCGGAGCCACTGCCGCTTTGTCGCAGGAGCTCAAGACCCACACAGCTGCAGCCCACATGGCCGCGGAAGACTCCACGTTTGTGGCGGACTTGATGGGCGGAACCCTGGACGCTGCAGCCCTGGTGAGCCTGCTCGACCAGAGCCTGGTCATTTACCGGGCCATGGAAACTGCGCTTGCCGCGCACGTTGACCACCCGCAGCTGGGCGCCTTCATCGACCCGAAACTGGCCCGGGTTGCTGCCCTGGAGGCCGACATGGCCTACCACCACGGCGCCGACTGGGATGCACAGCTGGCCGACGGCCGGATCGCCATTGTGCCCGCCACCCTGGCCTACGCCGACGCGCTGTCCACCATGGGCCGCGAGTCCATCGAATTCCTGCTGGCCCACCACTACGTCCGCTACATGGGCGACCTCTCCGGCGGCCTGATCATCTCGCGCATGGTCCAGCGCCACTACGGCATTGCCGATGAAGGCTTGAACTTCTACGCCTTCAACGAGATCGCCAAGCCCAAGCCCTACAAGGACGGCTACCGGGACCTGCTCGACACCACCAACTTCACCCGTGGGCAGAAGGACGCCATCTTGAACTTTGCGGCCGAGTCCTTCGAGCTCAACCGCGCCGTATTTGTTGACCTCGACGCCGCCCGCAAGGCCGCGGCCTGACCAGCCCCTGCCCGGGCGGCCACCCACGCAACTGAGGACGACGGCGGACCTTGCGTTCCGCCGTCGTCCTCGCTTTAAGCGTGGCGCAGCTACGGCTGCCGGGCCACCTGGTACCGGGAATCGGCGAACACCATTTGGTAGGTGGTGCCCGGGAACCGCTGTTCGGCCTCGATGGCGGCGGCGTCGGGCGAGACGCCCTGGCGGCCGGAGACGTCGATGAGAACATACTCCGGGGCCGGGTTTTGGTTGCCGATCCAATAGACTTCCGTGCGGTCCACGAGGTAGCTCATGAGGGAGATGTCGGTCTCCACGGTGACACCGTCGGGCACGGCTGCAAGCGCGTTGTTCGAGGACTCGGCTGTGGCGGTGGGGAAATGGGTGGCCGGGCTGAGCAGCATTCCGAAGGCGTACTGGCTGCTCAGGACAACGCCGACCAGCAGCATGGCGGCACCCAGCAGCTTGCGCAGGCGCAGTGAAATGAGGGGCCGGCGGCGCATGAGGGTGTCGATGGCCGCGGCAAACACCACGGGCATGAGCACCGCACTGTACTGCCATTCCTGGCCCCAGTAGACGGGCAGCTCGGACAGGAACCGCCAGGCGAGGGTGGGCAGCACAATCAGGGTCAGCGGCGAGAAGAGGCACAGGCCCACGGTGATGGCGACCAGCGCCAGCACCGTGATGACCTTCTCCGGGTGGAACAGTGAGAGCGGATCGCTGAGCAGGCCCGCGATGTTCAGCTGGCTTTCATAGGCCCACTGGTCGCCGGGGTTCATCGCCGGCAGGATCACCTGCGTCGCGAGCACGAACCAGCCCAGGCCCCATGCCGAAAGCCACAATCCCGCCATGGTGCGGGCGCGGAGGGTCATGACGAGGCCTACGACCAGAACTGTCAGGCCAAGGTCTTCCTTGACGAAGACCAGCAATGCGGCCCAAATCCAGGCCGACCGCCACCTCTCGTCCAGCAGCGCGCTGAGCGAGAGCGCCAAAAACGGAACGGCAAAGGCAATTTCATGGAACTGGGCGTCGATGGCCGACTGCAGGCCCCAGCTGAGCGCATACGCGGCACCGATGCTGACGCCGGTGAACCGGCCCAGGTGCTTTATGGCGCAGTGGGCGATAACCGCGACGGAGAAGGCGATGAGGATGTTCTGGACAACCAAAAGCGTGAACGCATGGGGGAACAGCTTGTAGACGGGGCCCAGCACCACCAGCAGCGGGTGGAACTGGTCTCCCAGGAGGTTGTAGCCTTCGCCCTTCAGGCTGACGATTGGCGGCTGGAAATTTGAATAGGCCTTGGCCAGCTGGTCAAAGATGCCCAGATCCCAGGAGCGAATGGTGAAACTTCGCCACTGCAGCCACGAGAACACAGAATAGAGGGCCAGTGCCAGGGTGCCCACGGTCGCGGGGACGGCCCACGGAGCCAGGGCCTGCCGTGCGCGGGAAAGTGCGGACAAACCGGCTGCAGTTGCGGGAGGTTTGGGATCCGTGGCGGCTTTTTGCACAGTAGTCACAGGGACAGTCTAAGCGCCGGGACCCTGGCTGCGCCCCATCCGTGGGCGGGCTCAGCGGCGGGGAAGCACCACGGTGCGGCCGGACATTGGGTGGGCCATGACGTCGATTTTGTACTGGTAAACACGGCTGAGAAGCCCCTCTGTCAGGACTTCATTGGGGGTGCCCAGTGCCGCCAGCCGGCCCTGCTCCAGGACCGCCACCTTGTCGGCGTACCCGGCTGCGAGATTGAGGTCATGGAGCACGACAACCACGGCCCGGCCGGCCTCGGCGCGCGCCCTGGCCACTTGCAGGACCAGTTCCTGGTGGCGCAGGTCGAGGGCTGCTGTGGGCTCATCCAGCATCAGAATGTTAGTGTCCTGGGCAAGTACCCTGGACAAGGCGACCCGCGCCTTTTCCCCGCCCGACAGAAAGGAGAACTTTCGGGCCGAAAAGGCGGTGACATCGGTGGCGAGCATGGCCGCGGACACTCGCTCGTCGTCGAACGCGGAAGCGGCAGTGTTGGACCACGGGGCGCGACCCATTTGCACGACGTCAAGGACGGTGAAGGGGAAGCTGAGCTGGACCTGCTGCAGCAGGACTGCCCGGCGCAGCGCGAGTTCCTCGGCCTTCCACTGGTTCAGCGGTTCACCGCCGAGGATGATTTCGCCGCCGTCCAGGTCCAGGTCGCCGGCGAGGGCGGCAAGGAGCGTAGATTTTCCGGCACCATTGGGGCCGACCAGTGCCAGGACTTCCCCTGCCTTGACCGGCAGGTCAACATCCCGCAGAACAGCCTTGCCGCCCAGTTTCACGGTAACTCCCGTGGCGGAAATGGCCAGCTCTCCCGGCGCGGGTGCTGCCGGAATCTCGGTTGGCGGGGAACGGAATACGTCGAGCAGGCTCACGCCCAGCCTCCTTGCTCATTGCGGGTGCGTCGGAGCAGCCAGAAGAAGAACGGTCCGCCGATGAGCGCCGTCAGCATGCCCAGGGGCAGGTCCGAATAAGGGACAATTGTCCGTGCGCCAAGGTCGGCGAGCAGGACCAGAAGTGCGCCGCCCAGGGCGCTGGCCGGCAGGAGCAGTTTGTGTCCGGGGCCGGCAATGATGCGGATGAGGTGCGGGACGACCAATCCGACGAAGCTCACAATGCCGGTAAAGGCAACGCCGGCGCCGACCAGGAGCGCCACCGCGATGATCATGGTCATGCGCAGCCGCTCAACATTGACACCCAGGTGACGCGCAGAGCGTTCGCCCAAGGCCAGCAGGTCGAGTTTTCCTGCTGCGAGGAAGGCCATGGACAAGCCGACGACAAGCAGCGGCAACACCGAACCGACGCTGAGCCAGCCGGTTCCGTTGAGGCTGCCAAGCTGCCAGAACACCAATTGCTCGCGCGCATTGGGATCGGCCACGTAAGTGTAGAACGCGATCAGGGCAAAGGTGAAGGCGTTGACGGCGATGCCGGTCAAGACCAACGTGACAACTTCCGTGCGGCCCTTGCTGCGGGAAAGGCTGTACACCAGCAGGGTGGTGATGAGGCCGCCGAAGAATGCAAAGGCGGCCACGATCCAGTTGCCGTGCGTGGCCAGTCCGGTCACAATCGCGGTGCTTGCCCCGACAGCGGCGCCGGAGGAAACGCCGACGACGGCGGGTTCTGCCAGGGGATTGCCAAACACGCCCTGCATGACCGTCCCGGCGCAGGCGAGTGCGGCCCCCACGATCATGGCCAGGACGACGCGCGGAAAGCGCACCGACCAGAGGGTTTCGTAGCCCCGGGGGTGCTCGGGAAGCGGCGCCCAGCCCAGCGGCGCGGTCAAGCCCCCGCCGAAGTAGTCAAGCCAGCTTTGGATCCAGTTGTTGATGCCGTGCAGGACGCTGCCAACCACCTCAGCAGAGGTGATGTGCAGCTGTCCGCTGCCTGCGGCGACCACGGCTGCAACGGCAAGCGCGGCAGCCAAGATTCCCACGATGAGGCGGTGTTTTCTGTTGCGCGTCGAACGCCGGCCAGTTCCGCCGAGGACCGGCGCCGCCGATTCCGGGGACCCTGCCGCAGGCGTCGGATCCTTGGTTGCCGGGGCGGCTGTCATGACTTCACTCCATGGACGGCCTCCGCCAGGGCCTTGACTATTTGGCCGCTGCGCGGACCGAAGCTGAGCAGGGTGCCGTCGGCCACGTCGATTATGCGCCGGTCCGCCCCGGCCGGTGTCTGCGCAATGCCTTGGATCTTGGCCAGCCCCTCTGGACCGCCAACGCTTTCCAGCCCGCCGGTCATGAGCAGCAGCACGTCAGGGGAGGCATTGATCAGGGCTTCGGAGGTGAGTTGGGTGAACGGCATGGTCAAGCCGATGTCGGTTCCCACATCGGTTGCGCCAACAGACTTGATAATGTCGTCGGCTCCCGATCCGGGGCCTGCCATCAAGTAGACGCCGGCAGTTCCCCGAACATACAGAAACGCTATTCGCACAGGGGTGCTGTCGGCGGGAACCGCAGATAGCGCAGCCGCCATGTCCGCCCCCACCATCCCGTTCAGCTCAACGCCGGCGGCCGGGACCCCCATTGCCTGTGCCACGGCTGTGATCTGGTGGCTGATGCCGGCCATGGTGCGGGACGGGTCAAAGAAGATGACGGGGATGCCGACCGCACGCAGTTGTTCCTGGACTTCCAGGGGTCCAATCGTGGTGTCGGTCAGGACGACGCTCGGATTGAGGGCCGTGATGGCTTCCGCGTTGAGGTCGTGTCCCATGGGAGTGACAACGGTGGCGCCCTGTGCCTGCTTGAAGTCGGCGGCCCGGTCGCGTCCCACGACGTTCGCGCCCAGTCCCAGGGCGTAGACGATTTCTGTCAATGTTCCGTGAAGGTCGATCGTGACGATGCGGCTGACGTCAGCCACCTCCACGGTTTCACCGTCACATGAAGCAACAGTGGTGGGGAGTTGCGGCGTGGGCGCCGGAGCCACGATCGGCAAGGTGATGCCGTCCGTATTGACCGTTACCGGCCCATGATTGGGTGTGCCCTTGGCGACGGGGTTCGCCGCCGGGTCCGCGGCCTGCCAGTCAGCCGGCAGCTTGAGCTTGCCGGAGGTGCCATCGGTGCAGGCCGCAACGGGGCCCTGCTGGGGTGAGGCGGCCGCCGTCGTGCCTGTTTCCCCGGCCGTGGGCGTGGGCGGTGCGCATGCGGAGAGCGTCACGGCGGCGACCAGCACGGAGGCAAAGAATGCAATCGTCCGCTGTGCCCCGCGGGGGCGTGAGGCGCGCGCGGCGGAAGGTCGGGATGAAGCGAGAATCATGTATTTCCCAGGAGGAGGCGTCCTGCAGGTGGAACGCGGGTTTGTGGACAGGCAATTTCAGAGCAATGAAAATCGCTCGTTTTCTTAAGTTAGCCTACCCTAGGTTAGGTTTACTTTAGGTCAAATAAAAATGGCCTAATTTTTGGCTGCCATCGGCAGCAGAACAATCAAGGAGACAAATGAACGGGACAGCTCGCCCTGAAGCGGCCAGGGTGTCACGCCGAAGCGGCGTCCGGAGGGCCGGCCGCCTTGCCGGCGCCCTCGCTCTGGCGGGTGGACTTGTGCTGGTTGGCGGTGCCAGTTCCATGGCAACGGCGGCCGCGGGACCCTCGGGCCAAACGTTGAGCGTGGATCGCTCCGAAGGGCTGAATGCTGCCGGGGATTCCGTCGTGGTCAGCGGTGCCGGATACGACCTGAGCAAGGGAATCTACGTTGGCATCTGCGTCAACAACGGTCCCGGTGCCGTGGCAACGCCCTGCCTCGGCGGGGTCGACATGTCCGGCGGTTCAGGCAGCTCCGTATGGATTTCCTCCAACCCTCCGAGCTACGGGCAGGGCCTGGCGCAGCCATTCACCCAGAGCGGCGGCACAGGGTCCTTCTCGGTCGCCCTGGGCGTCGTCGCCTCCGACAGCATGACCAATTGCCAAGATCCGGGGCAGGCTCCGAATGGCTGTGTCGTCGTGACCCGTGCGGACCACACCCGAAGCGCGGATCGCAGCGCGGACGTCATGGTCCCCATCAGCTTCGGTGCCGTTGAAGCACCCGCCGCCGAAGATGCCGGTGAAGCCGGCAACGCTTCAGGCGGTGCCGCGGGCAATGCCGCGCCAGGCGAAGCCACGGCGGCTGAAACACGCACCGGCAAGTCGACCGATCCTTTGGCCAAGACAGGCGCATCAACCACCGTTTACGTCGCCGCAGGTGCCGTTCTCCTAGCCGCCGGTGCCGGTGCGCTGGTGATGACCAAGCGCCGCCGAGGTGGACAATGAGCCGCCCACCCCGCAGTGAAATCCAATCGACCAACCAGAGGAAAGCCATGATGACCTTGCAACGGGGCCCTTGGTGGCGCCGCCCACTGGCCGTGATCGCCGCTCTGTCCATGACCGGCGGAGCACTCGCGGTCACGGCACCGGCGGCCACGGCATCGGAGGACACTGCTTTTGTGGCCACCAGCGGCAGCCTCGACTGGGGTGTGCGGAAATCCTTCCGCGACTACCTGAAGTCTCCTATTGCCCACGGGACCACCGTTCTTGGGGGAGGAGCAATCGAGAATGCCGACGGGACCTATAGATTCCCGGCTGCCGCCGTTGATCCCTCGGCACAGACTGTGGCCTTCGGCGGTTCTGTCAGCTTCTCCGGCCACGACGATGCACTCGCGATCAGCATCGCGGACATTCGCCTTGACCTGGCGCGGGGCATCCTGATCGCCGATGTTCAGAGCAAGTCCATGGGTGAAGATGGCGTCGTGACCTACGCCGACGTGGATCTCACCACCCTGGGCTCGGGCGAACCGCTGGCGGGAGCAACGATTTCCGGTGGTGAGGCTGCCGGAACGGCATTGCCCACAACTTTGACGGAGTCAGGTGCGCCTGCTTTCGCAAGCATGTACGGGGCAGGCTCCGCCTTTGACCCCGTGACGTTCACGGCAAGCTACGATGTGCCGGTCGCAATCCCCGTGGTTGCGGCCCCGCCCGTGGCCCAAACCGTTGAGGTCGGCCAGGCCGTGACTTTCTCGGCGGATGGGACCGGCTACGAATCGGTTCGTTGGGAAGCAAGTTACAACGGCAGTGACTGGGCGCCCATTGATGGCGCTTCAGGCGCAACGCTGACATTCACGCCGCTCATTGCCGACAACGGCAAGCAGTACCGTGCAGTGTTCATTAATGCAGGCGGCGAGGCACCCTCCGACGCTGCCTTGCTGACCGTGACAGAACCTGTCGTGGCGGCCAAGCCCGAGGTTGCCGCGTCACCCGCTGCCGCATCGGTCAAGGACGGCGAGGACGCGACCTTTGCCGCGGCCGGCACCGGATACGAGTCGGTCCAGTGGCAGGTCAGTGCGGATGGCAGCGAGTGGGCCGATATTGCCGGTGCCATTGCGCCCACGCTGACTTTCACGGCAACAGTCGGTGGCAGCGGCAGACAGTACCGCGCTGCCTTCACCAATGGCGCCGGAACGGTATTCTCCGACGCAGCTGTTTTGACGGTGGCTGTCGCGGAGACTGTTGATCCTGGACCGGTGGAGCCGGAGGTTCCGGTGTTTGTTCCTGAGGTGGAGGTTTTTGCTGCTGATGGTGTGACTTCGTTGGTTGGTCCGGTTTCTGAGGGTACGCAGATTGTGGTGAAGGGGTCTGGTTTTGATCCTGCTGCGAATGTTGCTCCGGAGGGTAATCGTCCGCCGATTGCTGGGGGTAGTCCTGCCGGTACGTATGTTGTTTTTGGCAAGTTTGCTGATGTGTGGCAGCCGTCTGTGAGTGCTCCTGCTTCTGCTCGTGTGGTGGGGGATCAGAAGTGGGCGTTGAGTCAGGCTGCTTTTGATGCTGTTCCTGCGGCGTTCCAGGGTGCTGTGCGTGGTCAGTGGGTTGAGGTTTCTGCTGATGGTTCGTTCTCGACGGTTTTGACGGTGCAGAAGAAGGTTGTTTCTGGTGCTGAGGTTGAGTGGCCGGAGGCTGGCAACTTTGGTGTTTACACCTATGCTGCCGGTGGCACGGTCAATGCTGCGCAGGAGCTTTACGCTCCTGTCACGGTTGGTGGTCCTGGACCGGTGGAGCCGGAGGTTCCGGTGTTTGTTCCTGAGGTGGAGGTTTTTGCTGCTGATGGTGTGACTTCGTTGGTTGGTCCGGTTTCTGAGGGTACGCAGATTGTGGTGAAGGGGTCTGGTTTTGATCCTGCTGCGAATGTTGCTCCGGAGGGTAATCGTCCGCCGATTGCTGGGGGTAGTCCTGCCGGTACGTATGTTGTTTTTGGCAAGTTTGCTGATGTGTGGCAGCCGTCTGTGAGTGCTCCTGCTTCTGCTCGTGTGGTGGGGGATCAGAAGTGGGCGTTGAGTCAGGCTGCTTTTGATGCTGTTCCTGCGGCGTTCCAGGGTGCTGTGCGTGGTCAGTGGGTTGAGGTTTCTGCTGATGGTTCGTTCTCGACGGTTTTGACGGTGCAGAAGAAGGTTGTTTCTGGTGCTGAGGTTGAGTGGCCGGAGGCTGGCAACTTTGGTGTTTACACCTATGCTGCCGGTGGCACGGTCAATGCTGCGCAGGAGCTTTACGCTCCTGTCACGGTTGGTGGTCCTGGACCGGTGGAGCCGGAGGTTCCGGTGTTTGTTCCTGAGGTGGAGGTTTTTGCTGCTGATGGTGTGACTTCGTTGGTTGGTCCGGTTTCTGAGGGTACGCAGATTGTGGTGAAGGGGTCTGGTTTTGATCCTGCTGCGAATGTTGCTCCGGAGGGTAATCGTCCGCCGATTGCTGGGGGTAGTCCTGCCGGTACGTATGTTGTTTTTGGCAAGTTTGCTGATGTGTGGCAGCCGTCTGTGAGTGCTCCTGCTTCTGCTCGTGTGGTGGGGGATCAGAAGTGGGCGTTGAGTCAGGCTGCTTTTGATGCTGTTCCTGCGGCGTTCCAGGGTGCTGTGCGTGGTCAGTGGGTTGAGGTTTCTGCTGATGGTTCGTTCTCGACGGTTTTGACGGTGCAGAAGAAGGTTGTTTCTGGTGCTGAGGTTGAGTGGCCGGAGGCTGGCAACTTTGGTGTTTACACCTATGCTGCCGGTGGCACGGTCAATGCTGCGCAGGAGCTTTACGCTCCTGTCACGGTTGGTGGTCCTGGACCGGTGGAGCCGGAGGTTCCGGTGTTTGTTCCTGAGGTGGAGGTTTTTGCTGCTGATGGTGTGACTTCGTTGGTTGGTCCGGTTTCTGAGGGTACGCAGATTGTGGTGAAGGGGTCTGGTTTTGATCCTGCTGCGAATGTTGCTCCGGAGGGTAATCGTCCGCCGATTGCTGGGGGTAGTCCTGCCGGTACGTATGTTGTTTTTGGCAAGTTTGCTGATGTGTGGCAGCCGTCTGTGAGTGCTCCTGCTTCTGCTCGTGTGGTGGGGGATCAGAAGTGGGCGTTGAGTCAGGCTGCTTTTGATGCTGTTCCTGCGGCGTTCCAGGGTGCTGTGCGTGGTCAGTGGGTTGAGGTTTCTGCTGATGGTTCGTTCTCGACGGTTTTGACGGTGCAGAAGAAGGTTGTTTCTGGTGCTGAGGTTGAGTGGCCGGAGGCTGGCAACTTTGGTGTTTACACCTATGCTGCCGGTGGCACGGTCAATGCTGCGCAGGAGCTTTACGCTCCTGTCACGGTTGGTGGTCCTGGACCGGTGGAGCCGGAGGTTCCGGCTGACAAGCCGACGCTTACGGTTGAGCCTGCAACCGGCCTGAAACACGGCAGCAGGGTCACCGTTTCCGGCAGCGGGTACGGTCCCAGCCGCTGGATCTACCTCGCAGAAGTGGCCCAGGGCCCGGGAGGGTCTGACCGGCCCCAGGACTACGAGAACGCTGCCCGCGTGAAGACAAACAAGGATGGAACGTTCGGTCCGATCGACTTCTCCGTCACCACGGTCTTCAAGAATGGCGGCTTCAACGCTGTTGACGGCACGCTCTACATCGCGACGTTTGTGTCACCGCTGGAAAGCGACAACGAAGATGCCGCCGACCGCAGCCAGGATGCCTTTGTTGAACTGGCGTGGGCCGACCCGTCCGCACCGGTCGTCACCGAACCCGAAATTCCGGAGTTCACGCTCCCCAAGCTGTTCTCGATGAACACCACCGTTGCAGCAGGCGGGACGTTGTACCTTTCAGGCAGCGACTTCGCTCCCGGTTCGCAGCTGGCATTCGACTTGGACGGCAACGCCATTGAGGTGGGAACACCTGCTTCGACGGAGATATCCGGCGGACTGGATTGGGGTGTCCGGGCCTCGTTCCGTGGCTATCTCGAGGGCAACATTGCCAAGGGCACGATCACGGCAAGTGAAGGTGCCACCATAAACGGCGACGGCACGTTCCACTTCCCCGCGGCTTCCTATGACGCCGACGGAAAGGTTGCAGGCTACGCAGGCACCCTTTCGATGGTCGGCCATGAAGGTGCACTTCAGGTGAACCTGTCCAATCTTCGTGTGGATGCCAAGAACAAGCAGCTCATTGCCGATGTGGTCAGCAAGTCCCTGACAGGGGCCTCGGAGAACTTCACCGATGTCGCGCTGGTTGCCATTGGCGCCACGTCCCTGGACGGAGACGGCAACGGCCTGTCGGGCAAGAACCTGTCCACTGTCCTGACC
This sequence comes from Arthrobacter stackebrandtii, assembly GCF_017876675.1. Taxonomy (NCBI): domain Bacteria; kingdom Bacillati; phylum Actinomycetota; class Actinomycetes; order Micrococcales; family Micrococcaceae; genus Arthrobacter; species Arthrobacter stackebrandtii. The sequence continues at coordinate 1,649,060 of NZ_JAGIOI010000001.1, read as the reverse complement.
GAGGCCGGTGCGCCCGCGTTCGCATCCTTCTACGAGGCGGGTGAGTCATTTGATGCGCTGAGCTTCGACATCCACGAAGAAACCGTGCTCAACTCCTTGCTTGTTGGAGAGGACGGCTCGTTCTCAGGCCAATGGCCGGTGCCGGCAACGCAGAAGGCTGGCAGCTACACGCTGACTGCCACCGCAACTGCACCGCAGCAGGCCCGGGCACTTGTCACGGCTGGTGTTCAGACGGCATCCATGATGCTTGAAGTGACGGCCGCGGCCGTCAATCCCGGAGATGGCAAGGACGATGAAGTTGCTCCCGAGCTTCCGCCAGCCACGGTCGGTCCGTCAAAGCCGGTCGAAAAGCCGGTGGACACCCTTCCCCCGGTCTCCAACGTTCCTGCGGATGCCAAGTGCACCAACGGCACGATTGTGGACGGTGCTCTGGTCTGGGGTGTCAAGGAATCCTTCCGCAAATACATCACCGGCAACATCGCCGACGGAAACATCACCTTCAACGGTGCTGAGGTTTCCGCCGATCAGGTCTTCACCTTCAGCAATGGCATTGGCACGATTGATTCAACCAAGCGCACCGGTGAAGTGAGGTTCGACGGCGTCGCCTCCTTCCAGGGCCACGACTACGGATCCGGGGCGGTACTGTCCGTGACGATTTCCAACGTCACGCTGGTCCTGGACGGCAACGCAGGCTCGTTGAAGGCAGACGTTGTCAGTCGTTCGCTTGAATCGGCCACCGAAGGTGCAGCTCCGGGAGGCGACGTGAACTATGCATCGGTGGTCCTGGCCGAGTTGGATCTCAGCAGCGCTTCCCTGGCAGGCGGTGGCGTGGCCTATGCGGGCACCAACATCCCCGCCGTGCTGGCTTCCAGCGGCGTTGCACCCTTCGCTGACTTCTACGCAGCCGGCGATGCCATGGATCCCCTCAGCTTTATTCTCGGCTGCTCCGGTGCTGCCGCCATCGACGTGGTCAATGGTGGTGCCACCGGTGCTCCTACCGATGCGCCGACGGCCTCAGCAACAGCCCAGCCTGTTCCCGGGACAACGGCAACCACCGCTCCGACGACCGTTGCCGCGGCGAGTGCAGGAACCTTGGCCAAGACCGGCGCAACGGGGATGGACGCGGCCGTCATTGGCGCAATCATGATCCTGCTGCTGGGTGCCGGGGTGATCGCCGGCAACCGCGCAACGGGCCGCCGTCGCCATTCGTAGGGCGCGATTGCTGCCATAAGACAGCGCTGACAGTGCGGCCGCGCGGCAGTACCGTCACATAAGAAACATCGAAGGGCTCCTGCGACTGCAGGAGCCCTTCGATGCATCCGGGATGGGATCATTGCAGGATGGATGCTCAGATCATTTGGACCATTGTTTGCGGCCTCGCCATCCTGGTGGGTGCCACCGGGATCATCGTCCCGGTATTGCCGGGCAGCATGTTGATCGCGATCAGCCTGCTGGCGTGGGCCCTTGCGGTGGGAAACGCCACGGGGTGGGTGGTGTTCGGTGTCGGTGTGACTTTTGTTGCGGCGGGCATGGCCTCGAGTGCCGTCCTGACCGGGCGGGCCATGAAAAAGAAGTCGATCCCGGGCAGGTCGGTGGTTGTCGGCCTGCTGCTGGGCATCGTGGGGTTCTTTGTGATTCCCGTGGTGGGGCTGCTGGTGGGTTTCGCCGTGGGGCTGTTCGCCTCCGAGTTCCTGCGCCAGAAGGACGCGAAGGCGGCCGTTTCGTCGTCGCTGGCGGCCTTGAAGGCGACGGGACTGGGGATTCTCGCTGAATTCGGTTTTGCCGCCCTGGCCGCCGGCACATGGGGCGTGGGGGTCCTGGTGTATTTCCTCAACCGCTAAAAGCAGTTGAGGAAATTAGGGCATGTCCACCACTACGTGCAGGCCGGCCATGCGTCCCCCGCAGCGTTCATTGCCGGAAACCCGGGTCCAGTTCAAGGCGGTTGACTGGGTGGCGAGCACCGCGCCATTTTGATCGAACACGCTGAAGCTGACCGAGTTCGGCGGTTTGGCGCCCAGGTTCAGCAGCCAGCTGCCGTCGGCCTGCTGGGCCAGGATTCGGTTGCTGGCAATCGAATGGAGCGCCGCCGCGGCAACCGTGGTCGGTGCTGCAGGGACGCAGTCGGTGCTGGTGCACGCCGTCACGGCTGCGGCCTGGGTGGAACTGGGGAGGTTGCCCGAGAGCGACAGCGTGACTTGGTTGTTCCAGTTCGGCGAAGGGCACGGGCGGCCATCCCGGTCCAACACGATGGCGCCGATGATGAACGCCATGCAAAAGGCGGCGACCAGCGGAACCAGAACGAGTTCCACGCGGCGTCGGGTTGTTGGGGCGGCAGGCATGCGAATCATGCTACCGAACGAGCCTGACCGTTTGCCGGTAGGAATCTGCGAAATGCCGCAACCGGTCCGCCGCCGCGCCGGCATGTGTCCTCACGCCGCGCGGGCGCGTCCCGGCAGCGTCCGCCAAGGCCCGGCGTCCGGGCGGTGCGGGCATTCGGCACTAGGATCTTTCCATGGCCCCCAAGATTTCCGCCCCGCCCCAGCCGGCCTATCCCTTCACCGGCAGCGGCATCCGCCTGCGACCGGTCACCGAGGCAGATGCGCCCGCCGTCAACGCCTACCGTTCGCTCGCGGAGGTGGCCCGCTACCTGCCCCACCCGCCTCACACCATGGCCGACACCCGGCTCACCGTCGCGTCGATGGCTTCGCAGTCCGAGCTGTCCACACCGGGCCAGTGGCTGGATCTTGCGGTGGAACATGGTGATTCGGCGGAGGCCGTCGGCGAGGTCCTGCTGAAATGGGATGCCGCCAATCCACAGCGCGGCGAGATCGGCTTTGTCTTCAGCCCCTGCGTGCAGGGCCGCGGAATTGCCTTTGCCGCCTGCACCGCCGCCCTGGACATTGCCTTCAACCATTTTGGCTGGCACCGCGTCGAGGGCATTTGTGATGACCGCAATGACAAATCCGCCGCACTGATGACCCGGCTCGGCATGCGCCTGGAGGCTACGTTTGTCGAGGCCGACTGGTCCAAGGGTGAATGGATCACGCTGCGCCACTACGCCGTTCTCAAGAGGGAGTGGCAGGCCCGTGCCTGAGCTGCACCGCCGGAACTTGCCGCGTTCGACGCCGGATCCCGGCCTGGGCGTGCCTGCCGCCGATGCGGCCCGTTCCGGCGCGCAAAAGCCGGCCGGCGAAAAACCAGCCGGAGCACTGGCCTCCGGACCGGCCGGCAATGGCCTTGCAGAACGGCTCCGGGCCGCGATCCTGGGTGGCGAGCTGCCCCCCGGGAGCAAGCTGTCCGAGCAGGCGCTCGGTGAGTCGCTGGGCGTTTCGCGCAACACGCTGCGCGAAGCGTTCGCCGTGCTCAGTGCGGAACGAATCGTCACCCGCATCCCCAACCGCGGCGTGTTTGTGGCCAAGCCGTCGCGCACGGATGTGGCGGAAATGTACCGGATCAGGCGCATCCTCGAACCCGCCGCGCTGCTCCAGGGGAGGCAGGCAACCGTGGAGGCGGGCCTGGCGGCGGCAGTGCGGCAGGGGCTCGACGCCCGCGGGCGGAACGACATCCCCGGCATGGCGGCCGCCAACCAGCAGTTCCATGCGCTCGTGGTGGGCCTGGCGGGCAGTGCCCGGCTGGACGCGCTCATGTCCCACATCCAACAGGAGATGCGCCTGGTCTTCCATGCGATGGACTCCAACCCGGCCTTCCACGCACCCTTCAGCAGCCAAAACGCCGAGATCCTGGCCCTGTGGCAGGCGGGGCAGGGCGGGCAGGCCGCCGAGAAACTCTCAAACTACCTGGCCGCCGCGCAGGAGCAGGTGCTGGCAGCCATGCCCAACGAAAGCCGAGGATATTGATGTCCGCCCACAACGGCACGCCCGACGGCGGCACGCACCTCGCGCTCGACGTCCCCATGCGCTGGGGTGACATGGACGCGTATGGCCACATCAACAACGTGGAGGTGGTGCGGATCCTCGAGGAGGCACGCGTGCACGCCTTCGGCCCGCCGGCCGGGACCGGGCTGCCCGGCGTGGACGTGGCCCAACCGATCTTCTCCGAGCTCGACGCGGACGTGCAGGCCCTCGTCGTCGAGCACCGGGTCAAATACCTGACTCCTTTGAACTACCGCAACATTCCGGCACGCGTGCACGTGTGGATCAGCTCCGTGAAGGGAGCCAGCTTCACCGTTGCCTATGCCATTTTTGACCCCGTCACCGGCGGCAGGTGCGTCATTGCCGAAACCGTGCTGGCATTCTTCCACGAACCCAGCGGCTCCCTGGTGCGGCTCACGGCGGAAAAGAAGGCGCAGCTTGCCCCCTTGAAGGGTCCGGCAAACTTCAGGGCGTGACCGGGCGTACCCTGCGGACCTGCCCGGGCCCGACACGGCCTCCGCGGGGTTCCCGCGAAGGTGCAATACTCATGGAAAGCGATGGCGAAGGGGCAACATGTCGGTACAAACAGGCGCGGATGGCGGCACCACGGACGTTCTTGGCGGCGCACTGCTGCAGGAGGTCAGGGCCGCAATGGGCGGCGCGGAGCAGACCCGCACGGGCGCCCTGGACCGCCACGCCAACGCCCACGACGCCTCCCATTTCCTCCTCATCCCGCAGGCCGTGGCGGTCCCCGCGAACGCCGCCGAGGTGGGCGCGCTCATGCGCATCAGCTCCTCCCGCTGCCTGCCCCTGACCCTGCGCTCCGGCGGCACGAGCCTCAGCGGCCAGGCGGTCAGCGGAGGCCTGCTGGTGGATGTGCGAAAGAACTTCCGTTCCATTGACGTGCTCGACGGCGGGGCCCGGGTGCGAGTGCAGCCGGGGGTTACGGTGCGGGAGCTGAATGCGCGTCTGCTGCGGTTTGGCCGCAAATTCGGCCCCGACCCGGCCAGCGAGGCTGCCTGCACGATTGGCGGGGTGGTCGCCAACAACTCCTCCGGCATGGCCTGCGGCACCACGGACAACGCCTACCGGACGCTGGAATCCCTGACCCTGGTGCTGCCCAGCGGCACCGTCATCGACACCGGCGCTCCGGATGCCGCCGCCCGGCTGCGCGCCCAGGAGCCGGAACTGTTCAGGGGCCTGGGTGAGCTGGCCGAAAGGGTGCGCAGCAACCCGGCATCGCGGGCAACCATCGAAGCGCAATTCGCCATGAAAAACACCATGGGCTACGGGCTGAACTCCCTACTGGACTTTGACGACCCCGTGGACATCCTGGCCCACCTGGTCATCGGAAGCGAGGGCACCCTGGGCTTTGTGGCCGAGGCTGTCTTCAGGACTGTGCCGCGCCTGGCCCACGCCACGTCGGGGCTGCTGGTCTTCAAGGACCTGGAGGCGGCAAACTCGGCTCTGCCGGCGCTCGTGGACAGCGGCGCCGCCACCGTGGAGCTCATGGATTCGCTCTCACTGAAGGTGGGGCAGGGGCTCACCCAGGTCCCCGGCGTGGTGCGGGACCTGAACGTGGACCGGCACGCGGCCCTGCTGGTCGAATACCAGACCGGCGACCGGGATGAACTCGCGGACCTGAACGCGAAGGCCGTCTCGCTGGCAGCCACGCTCGGCCTGGACGAGCCCGCCGACTTCAGCTCCGATGCCACGGTCCGAGCCGAACTGTGGCACCTTCGCAAGGGCCTCTACACCTCGGTGGCCGGCGCCCGGCCGCTGGGCACCACGGCGCTGCTCGAGGACGTGGTGGTTCCGGTCCCTGTGCTGGGCCGCACCTGCGTCGCCCTGGGCGAACTCTTTAAAAAGTACAGCTATGCCAATTCCGTCATCTTCGGCCACGCCAAGGACGGCAACATCCACTTCATGCTGACGGACAAGTTTGCCAGCAAGGGGGAGCTTGAGCGCTATTCCGCGTTCACCGAGGACATGGTGGACGTAGTGCTCGGCGAAGGCGGATCGCTCAAGGCCGAACATGGCACGGGCCGCGTCATGGCGCCGTTTGTGCGCCGCCAGTACGGCGATGAGCTCTATGGTGTCATGCGCCGCATCAAGGAATTGTGCGACCCTGCCGGCATGCTGAACCCAGGCGTCATCCTCGACGACGATGATATGGCACACCTGCGCCACATCAAGGCGGCGCCGCCCGCGGTAGACCCGGAGGTAGACCGCTGCGTCTCATGCGGCTACTGCGAACCCGTGTGCCCCAGCAAGAACCTGACCCTGACCCCGCGCCAGCGCATCGTCACCCTGCGTGACATGGAACAGGCCCGCAGCGAGGGCAACACTGCACTGGCGGACGCCATCGCCAAGGACTTCGACTACGCGGGTGTGGACACCTGCGCCGTGGACGGCATGTGCCAAACCGCCTGCCCCGTGGACATCAACACCGGCACCCTGGTCAAACACCTGCGCGAACGCGACGCCGGCACGGTGGAGGGCGCCGTATGGGGCGCGGCCGCGAAACACTGGGGCGCCGTCACCCAGGGGGCCGGGCTGGCGCTGGGCGTGGCCGCCAAGGTGCCGGCCGCCGTCGTGCTTCCGGTCAATAAGGTGGCGCGAAAAATACTCGGTGAGGACACCCTGCCCCTGTACTCTTCCGAGCTGCCCGCGGGCGGAGCGGCCCGACGGCGGGCGGCACCTGCCGGGGAGCCGGCGGCCGTGTATTTCCCCGCCTGCGTGAACGTCATGTTCGGCCCCGCGGGGGAGGGTGCGTCGGGCGTGCAGGCGAGCTTTGAGCAGCTGTGCGCCGCGGCCGGAGTGGAACTGCTGGTGCCGGAGGGAATTTCGGATGCCTGCTGCGGGACGCCGTGGTCCTCGAAGGGGATGGCGTCGGGGCTCGCGGCGATGCACGCCCGGACGCTGAAGCTGCTGCGGGAGGCGACACGCGACGGGGAGCTCGCGGTCATCTGCGACGCCTCCAGCTGCACGGAAGGGTTGCTGCACACGATTGAAAGCGAGCGGCTCGTGCCCGGACAGCGGCCGCTGCGCGTGGTTGATGCGGTGGAGTTCACGGCACAGGAGCTGCTGCCACGGCTGGACGAGAAATGGGAAAAGCTGGAGTCGCTGGCGCTGCACCCCACGTGTTCCTCGGCGCGCATGGGCCTGAACCCGGCGCTCGAGGCAGTGGCCGGGGCCGCCGCAGAATTCGTCCAGGTGCCGGAGCGCTGGGGTTGTTGCGGCTTTGCCGGGGACCGGGGCATGCTGCACCCGGAACTCACCGCCTCAGCCACGGCGGCACAGGCCGCGGATGTAGCGGCGATGGACGCCGTCGGGCATGCATCCTGCAACCGGACGTGCGAACTGGGCATGACGCGAGCCACCGGCCGTGACTACCGGCACGTGCTGGAAATCCTCGCGGACGCCGTTTGCGGCAAGGATCCTGTAACAGGGGCGTAAGTTCGGGCACGTTTAGGCCTATTTGGGCACTTTTGTGGCTAAAGTAGGGGACAGGAATGGCGCCAGTGTGCAACGCACCGGCGTTTGGCAAGCAAGCAAAGGATGAAACAAATGGCTGGAATCATCATTGTCGGCGTAGACGGCAACTCAACGTCCATGAAGGCTGCCCGCGTCGCCGCGGAACTGGCCAAGGCCACCGGCCGCACCCTGCGTGTTGTGACCGCGTTCGGCGAGGACAAGACCGAAAAGGTTGCCATCGGGAACGACGAATGGTTCCTCTCCACGGCGGACGAGGCCGAGCGTGTTGCTCAGCGCGTTGCCGAAGAGCTGAAGATCAGCGGCGTCAAGACCGAGTACTCCTCGGCGCTGGGCAAGCCCGCCGACGTCCTGCTCGAAGAAGCCACGAAGCTCAAGGCTGACCTGATCGTTGTGGGCAACATCCGCATGCAGGGCCTGGCCCGCGTGCTCGGCTCGGTTGCCAACGCTGTTTCACACAACGCACCGTGCGACGTGTACATCGTGAAGACCGACAGCTAATTGCTGTTTCGCAAAACCCCCGCAACGCTAGGCGTTGCGGGGGTTTCGTGCTTTCTTTCCGGAAAGGGTGGCGGGCGCGGGGCAGCAAATGCGATTCGCCACCGGTCCACAGGGGGCGAAACAGGTTATCTGCCCCCGGTTCCGGAAGGGCGGCGGTTAGCAGCCGTTTTCGGTGTAATATCCGGCCACGATCCTCTCAATGTGTGACCGTAGTGCTGCCATTGTCTGCTGGTCCCGTTGCTCCTTGAGAATCCGGGCGCCCAGCGTGTCAATCACGGACGAGTCTCCGGACCAGTCCCCTGGGATGCGCAGGTGCCAGACAAATCCGGACGGACGAGGTGGAATGCCGGCACTCTCGAGGTCGCTGTTGATGGCGTCCTCGACAATGGCGCGGTCCTCCGGTGTGAAGGGCTCCAGCCTCGTGGATTCCACGCCGTCGGCGATGACGGTGCGCCGGATGATACGGCCTTCGTCGGACTGGACGGTTTTGCGCACATTGTCCGGCCCGGCCGCCCACGCCATCATGGCAAACCAGCCGTTTTCATCCAGTGCCTCCCAGCCGCTTTCCGCGTCCTTGAAGGCGACCTGATCCCAGTGCTCCAGTGTGCCTTGCATGGGGTCAGCCTCCTTGTCCGGGGAAACGCCAGTGATGCGGCGTTGGCGAAAAGTGCGGTTTATCTGATGCCGCGTCGGGCGAAAGTGCGGTTTATCTGATGCGGCGTCAGGGGATGACGTTCGTGATGCCGCGGGCGGCGAGGTAGTCGGCGTCGGACGTCTTTGCAGCACGCACCAGGGCGGGCTTGGTGCCCGAGGCGGCACGCGCCAGCCACGAGGTGAACAGCTCTCCGGAGGGATCGGCCACCGAGCGGCCGACGCCGGTGTCCTCGTCGCCCGGATCGAAGGTGAGTGCCGTATCCCGCTGGACAGGTGTTGTGGGGTTTGCCCTCTCGGAAGCAATCAGCTCGGCCAGGCGCAAGCCCGCGGGCTTGGGGCGGCGGTCCGAATCAAGCAGGCCAAGCGTGTATTCCAGTTCGGGGAAATCGGCCAGCTTGCGGCTGACATCGTGCGAGCACCACCACGTGACGCCCCACAGGTTCGGGGTGTCCAGCACGGGGCGCAGGCTTTGTTCGAGGAAGTCCGCGGCGCCGTCGAAGGGCACGGCCGGGTACGGTGCGCCGATCTCCTGGAGCCAGATGGGGCGGGCGGGGTCGTCGGAGTAGGCGTCGGCCAGCTGGACCAGGTAGTCCGCAAAAAGCGTGCGGGCCGGATGGCCCTGCGGGAAGAGGTGCGCCACGGCCACGAACACCCATGAGTGGACGGTGGTGGCGTCGCCCAGGGTTGCGGCGTGGCGTGGTGTGACGGGGCAGCTGTCCACAAACCAAGCATTGTCGTCAAAGCTGTGCTGGTGCATGCCCGTGGGCCACACCTTGCGGGCAGCGGCGAGAAGGGTTTTGAACCATTCGCCCATCTCGGCGGGGCTGGTGAGCTGCTGCTCGGGGTGCCGTTCCACCGCGAACTGGTTTGTCTCGTTGCCCACCGTCATGCCCAGGACGTTGGGGCGCGAGGTGACCTCGTTGGCCAGGGCGGTGATGAGATCTGCCTCGGCCGCCACCACGTCGGGATCGGTGTAGATGTTGCGGCGGTGCCAGCTGGTCACCCACGATGGCAGGAAGTCGAAGCTGGAGAGGTGCCCCTGCAGCCCGTCCACCGAGACGTCCAGTCCAAATTCGGCAGCGGCGTCCACCACGCGTCCCACATCGGCAATGCCGGCGGGGCGGATGAGCGATCGGTTCGGCTGCAGCAGCGGCCACAGCGGGAAGATCCGCACGTGGTCCAGCCCCAGCTTCGCGATGGATTCAAAGTCCGCGCGGACGGAGTCCACGTCGAAGTCCTGCCAGGAATGGAACCAACCTTCACTCGGTGTGTAGTTCACACCCCAGCGCAGAGGGGTGGAACGTGGCGAGCCGGGCACTGCGGGGATCATTTGTTGCCTTTCTGCAGGCGCAGGGTCAGGATTTGGAACGGGCGCAGGGTGAGCGTCATGGCGGGATTGCCGGAAGCGTCCGGGGATCCCAGGGAGAGGGAACCGGCGTCGTACGGCTGCTCGAGGAGGTTGTTCTCCACCACGGAGGCCACGGGGAACGACGCCGAGAGCGTCACCTTGGCCCGCGCGCCGAGCGGCTCGTAGAGGCGGACAATCACGTCGCCGCTGCGGTCATCGGCCAGCTTCACCGCTTCGATCAAAGCGCCTTGGGAGTCGGTGCTCACCAGCGGTTCGACGGCGGCGGCTCCAGCCGGTACTCCGCGCCACGGCAGGTTCATGGCATAGCCGGCGGCCACGGCGTCCGCCACCTCGGATCCCACCACCAGGCCGTACGTGAAGGAGTGCGGGCCCTGGTCCGTTTGCGGATCGGGGAATCGGGGCCCGCGCAGCAGCGACAGCCGCACGGTGGTGAAGCTGGAACCGTTGGTGCCGGGGTGGCGGGATACATCGTGGCCGTAGGTGGAATCGTTGATGACCGCCGCACCAAAACCTGGCTCACCCACATGCACCCAGCGGTGCGCGCACACCTCAAAACGGGCGTTGTCCCAGGAGGTGTTCTCGTGCGTGGCGCGCTGGATGTGGCCGTACTGCGTCTCGAAACGGGCGTGGTCGGCGTGCACGTCAAGAGGGAACGCGGCCTTGAGCAACGTCTCCTGCTCGTGCCAGTCGACCTCGGTGTAGACCGTGATGACCTTGGAGTCCGGGGCAATGCGCACCCGCTGGGTGATGTGCGAGCTTCGGAAGCTGCGCTTGATGGTGACCTCGGGCTGGCTGCCCAGCATGGTGACCTCCATGGAATCAAGCTCGCGAAGGTCCGTCACCGTGTTCTTGTAGAACTCATCAATGTCCCACGCGTCCCACATGTTGGGGAAGTCGGCGTGCAGCTGCAGCAGGTTGGCGCCCTGCCCGGCCGGCACCAGTTCGCGGTCCGCCGCCACATCCAGAATGGAGCTGATGACGCCGTCCGCGCCGAAACGCACGGTGATGAGCCCGTTGCGCACGACGACGTCACTTCCGTCCCGCTCCACAGTCACCTGGGCGGTGTCCGGCTCCGGGACGCCCGCGCTCAGGGGGGCGATGCCGCGGCGCGGGTAGGGTGAGGCGTTGAATAGCGTGGAGTTCGCGAAATCCTGCTCCGAGCCGGGGTCGAGCGGCTCGGCAAACGGTGCGAGCGCCAGCAGCGCCGGGCTGATGATGGCTTCGAGATCGCTGGTGATCCAGGCGTAGCTCTCCGCCGCTTCGCGGTGCACCCAGGCGATGGAGGAGCCGGGCAGGATGTCGTGGAATTGGTTCAGCAGGACCAGCTTCCAGATCCGGTCGAGCTCCTCATACGGGTAGTCGATGAGCCCCCGGGCCGCTGCCGTGGCGCTCCACAGCTCGGCTTCGCGCAGGAGGTGTTCGCTGCGGCGGTTGCCCTGCTTGGTCAGCGCCTGGGACGTGTAGGTGCCGCGGTGGATTTCAAGGTAGAGCTCACCCTTCCAGACGGGGGCGTTGGGGTATTCGGCCTCGGCCGCGGTGAAGAACTCCGCAGGGGAGGCGATCGTCACCTGGGGTGAGCCCTCCAGGTTCTTGGTGCGCTTCGCCCTGGCGAGCATTTCGCGCGTGGGCCCGCCACCGCCGTCGCCCCAGCCAAATGGAACCAGGGAATTCTTTGCCGCGCCCTTGTCACGGAAGTTGCTCACGGCGTGAGCCAGTTCCTGGCCGGACAGCTGTGCGTTGTAGGTGTCGACGGGAGGGAAGTGCGTGAACACGCGGGTGCCGTCGATGCCCTCCCAGTTGAAGGTATGGTGCGGGAACTTGTTGACGGTGTTCCAGGAGATCTTCTGCGTCAGGAACCACTTGGCACCTGCCTGCTTCACGATCTGCGGCAGCGCGGCCGAGTAGCCGAAGGAATCGGGCAGCCACACCTCCTGGCACTCCACACCGAAGTTTTCGCGGAAGAACCTCTGGCCGTACGTGAACTGGCGCGCCATGGCCTCCGAGCCCACCATGTTCGTGTCCGACTCCACCCACATGCCGCCCACCGGGATGAGGCGCCCCTCCGCCACAGCGGCCTTGACCCGGGCAAAGACCTCGGGCCGCTGCTCCTTCAGCCACTCGTATTGCTGGGCGGAGGACATGGCGAACTGGAACTCGGGATAGAGCTCCAGCAGGGTGGCCACGCTCGACGTCGTCCGGGCCACCTTGCGCACTGTCTCGCGCACGGGCCAGAGCCATGCCGAGTCGATGTGGGCGTGGCCAATTGCGGTGAGCCGGTGGGCGCTGGCGTTGGCCGGCTGCGCCAGCACCTCCGCCAGCAATGCGCGGGCCGCGGCCGCGGTGCCGGGGATGTCGGTGAGGGACACGGCGTCGAGTGCGCGTTCCAGGGCGTACAGGATGTCCCAGCGGCGCGGGTTGCCCAGGTCCAGCTCGTTTTGCAGCTGGTCGAGGACCTCCAGGTCCTGCACGAGCTCCCACACCTCGGTGTTGAAGACGTTGATGTCGGCGCGGGCCATCATGTAGCGGGGGGTGTCGCCGGCCGTGGACTTTTCGCCCAGCTGCGTGGGAATGAACGGGTTGTCGGTGAAGACAAATGGGTTCGCGGCCGCCTCCACGTAGAGGTCAACCGCCTCGCCCCCGCGGGCCAGGCCCGCGCTGTCACCAACCGTGCCGCCCCGGGCCGCTCCGCCGGGGGTGATGCCGTCCAGCGGGACCCACGTGTTGAGCGGGTTGAGCGCCTTCACGGTGGTGCCGTCCGGGCGGTACACGAGGCCCTCGGCCTGGAATCCGGGCCAGGACTGGCTGAAGCCCAGGTCAACCACGAGTTCCACGGTCTTGCCGGCCGCTTCGGCCGGGACCGTGCCGGTGAGGTGGATCCAGCTAGTGCCCCACGGAGGCCCCCACGGCGTGCCCACGGAAAACGGCGCGTAGACGACCCCGGCGGCAGGCGCCGTGGTGGCGGAAGGGGAGTGCCCGGCGTCGTCTGCGGCAGGAAGGCCCAGCGCAACCGAGGGGTCCACGGGTTCGCCCTGGCCGCCCTCCACATGCCAGGCCGTCAGCTCCAGCGGTGCGACGGGGGTGTGGATGGCGGGGATGATCCGCTCCGTGAGGACCCGCTTGAGCCGGTCGTGGATGAGACCGTGCTTGTCGTGCATGAGTGTGGACCTTCCCGTGGCGGTCGGTTGAACGCTTCAAAAATTCAGTCTAGTGGGGCAGCTCACGCGGCGGCGCATAAGCTGGTGAGTTCCAACGGATAAGGAGAAAAAGTGGGCAGTGCAGCAGCCTCCGGCCAATGGGATGCGGCGGAATTCCTGAAGGTTCCGCTGCGTGAATGCGCGGCCCGGGTGGCGGGGCTGACGGGCGATGCGGAACTTGCGGACATCTTCCACCGCGGCCTGCGCGACACGCTCGAAACCACGCTGTCGCGTGAGCCGGACGGCACCACGTTTGTCATCACGGGTGACATCCCAGCCATGTGGCTGCGCGATTCCTCGGCCCAAATGCTGCCGTTCCTGCGGTTTCTGGGGCCGGAGGGAGGCGCGGACGCGGAGGAGCTGTACCAGGTGCTGGCGGGGCTGAGCCGCCGCCAGTTTGGCTGCATTGCGCAGGACTCCTACGCCAACGCCTTCAACCAGACAGCCAGCGGTGCCGCATGGGACCCGGCGGACGCGTGCGAGGACCCTTGGATCTGGGAGCGCAAATACGAGGTCGACTCGCTCGCCTTCCCCATCTGGCTGGCCCACGCGGTGTGGCGGCGCACCGGCCGCGCGGACGTCTTTGACGGCATGGTCCGCGGAGTCCTGCAGGCCATCGTGTCGCAGCTGCGGCTGGAGCAGGACCATGAAAACAGCTCCCCGTACACTTTCGTGCGGCAGACGGAGCTGCCCACCGAGATGCTCGCACGGGACGGGCGGGGGCCCGCGGCGGGCCGCACCGGGATGACCTGGGCAGGATTCCGGCCCAGCGACGACGCCTGCACCTACAGCTACAACATCCCCGGCAACCTGTTCGCCGCCCAGGCGCTGCGCCAGCTCGCGGAGATCGCCGCGGAAGTGTACGGGGACGCGGAACTTGCCTCGGACGCCGTCGGGCTGGCCCGGGAAATTTCCGACGGCGTTGCCTCCTTCGGCGTGGTGCTCCACCCCGCCCATGGGGACATGTACGCCTACGAGGTGGACGGGCTGGGCAACACGCTGCTGATGGACGACGCCAACATGCCCAGCCTGCTGTCGCTGCCGTTGACCGGCGGGATTGCAGCGGATGATCCGCTGTATATGGCTACACGCGCATATATTCTGGGCCCGGAAAACCCCCACTACTACGAGGGCACGCGGGCCGCCGGGATCGGCAGCCCGCACACGCCGCCGGGCTACATTTGGCCCATTGCACTTGCCGTCCAGGGGCTGACGACGCCGGACCGTGCCGAAAAACTGCGCCTGCTTCGGCTGTTGCGCGACACCACCGGCGGCACCGGCATGATGCACGAGGGCTTCGACCCATCCGCGCCGGAAAATTTCACCCGGCCGTGGTTCTCCTGGGCGAACTCGATGTTCGCCGAGCTGGTGCTCGACTATTGCGGGATTGGGGCCCTGCCGGATGAGTCACGGGGCGGCCATTTTGCTCCTAGAGTGGAGCCATGACTTCTTCCCAGGGTTTCACCGCCGAAAAATTTGCCCCTGTCCGCGAGCTCTTTGACGCCATGCTCGACGCCGATCCGGCCTACAGTGCCCAGCTCGCCGTCTACGTGGGCGGGGAGAAGGCCATTGACCTGGTGGGCGGACCGAACTCCTCAGTTGATTCGGTGACCGGCGTGTTTTCCTGCTCCAAGGGGGTGGCCGCGCTGGCATTCAGCCTGCTGGTCCAGGACGGGCACGTGGACCTGGACGCCCCGGTGGCCAGCTACTGGCCCGAGTTTGCGCAGCAGGGCAAGGGCGCAGTGACCGTTCGCCAGCTTCTCTCCCACCAGGCCGGACTGGTGGGTGTGCAGGGCGGCTTTGCCATGGAGGAGTACAACGACCTGCCCGCTGTGGCCGACCGCCTGGCCGCGCTGGCACCCATGTGGCGCCCGGGAAGCGGAATCTTCGGCTACCACGCACTGACCATGGGTGTCTTCCTCGAGGAACTGTGCCGGCGCACCACCGGCGAACGCCTGCAGGACGTGTACAACCGCCGGATCCGCGTGCCCCTGGACGCCGGCATGTTCCTGGGCCTGCCGGAGTCGGAGGACCACCGCTACCGCCCCGTGCTGTTCGACGAAGAACCTGCCCCGGCGTTCTTTGACCCCTTCTCCATCGCCGGCGTCTCCGGCAATGTCCAGGCCGGGAACCTCCTCGGCATGCCCAACGTCCGTTCGGTACGTGCGGAAGGCAGCACGAGCGGTGCCGGTGTGGGCTCGGCCGACGGGTTGGCACGTGTCTACGCAGGGGCCATCACCGGAGTCGACGGTGTGCCCGCATACCTGACGCCTGAAACCATCGCGCTCATGGCTGAGGAGCAGGTGTGGGGCCTGGACCGGGTCTTCTGTGACACCAGCGCCTTTGCCATCACCTTTATGAAGTCGCACCCGCGCATGGACTTCGGCAGCGCCCAGGCCTTCGGCCACGAAGGCGCCAACGCCGCCATGGGTTACGCCGACCCGATGTACGGGGTTGGTTTCGGCTACGTTCCCGCCAAGAACGAGGAAGGCACCACCACCGGCCGGGCCCTGCAACTGAGTGCCGCCGTCCGGACGGTCCTGCTCTCCTCCTGACCCAGCCGCCACACCCTGACCCGCCGTCTATGACGCAGATACTGCACAAAATCTGTCCAAGTAAGCGCTTTCCGCTGCATCTGCTGCGTCATAGATGGGAGGGGTGGGCGGGAGGGGTGGAAATTGGCTGTCCCTCAGTGCAGGTCTGCCAACGCCGCCTCGACGGCCCGGTGGAACGTGGGGTAGGCGCAAATCATGCCCTGCAACGTGGACACCGGAATGCGCGCGTGCACGGCCAGCGCCAGCATGGACAGGACCTCCCCGCCCATGGGGCCGACCGACGTGGCGCCCAGCAATATACCTGCGTCCGCATCTTCAACGACCTTGATGAAGCCGCCGCCGCCCGGCCCGTGGATCCATCCGCGCGTCGAGGCGCCCAGCTCCGTAAATCCGGTCCGTACGGCCCGCCCGGACTCCCGGGCCTGCGACTCGGTCATGCCCACGACGCCGATTTCCGGGTCCGTGAAAGTCACGCGAGGCACGGCGTGCCCCTCGGCAACGCCACGGTCCCGGCCGGCACCCGCGCCGCCAATCTCGGCCCGCGACAGGATGTGCCCGGCGGCGATGTTGCCCTGGTACATGGACATGTGGGTGAAGGCGCCCGCTCCCGCAGCGTCGCCGATGAGATAGAGGCCGTCGGCCAGTTGCATGTGGCCGTCCACCGCCGGCGCATGGTGGCCGTCCCATGCGATGCCTGCCTCGACAAGTCCGACGGCGGCCAGCGCCTGGGCGCGCCCCGTCGCCACGAGCAGCTGCCCGGCCGAGAGCCGGGCAGCCTCGCCGCCGGGCGCACCCGGGCTGCCGCCGGCGGCAGCCAGGTCCACTGTGAAGCGCCCGCCGGCATGGGACACTGCCGTGACGCCGCGGTTGCGCAGAATCTCCACTCCTTCGTCCAGCAGCACCGCCTCCAGCAGCTCCGCGGCCTCAGGTTCCTCCCGCGACAGCAGCCGGGAACCGCGCAGGACCATGGTGACCTTTGTGCCGAAGCGGGCGAATGACTGGGCCAGTTCCACGGCGATCGGGCCGCCGCCCCACACGATCAGGGAATCGGGCGCTTCGGACGCCTGCACAGCCTCACGGTTGGTCCAATAGGGTGTGCCCACAAGCCCCGGAACGTCTGGGACCGCAGGGTTGGTGCCCGGGTTGAGCACCACGGCGAGGCGCGCACGGAAGGTGCGTTCGCCGCCGGGCTGGGAAGCGGTGTCCGGAGGCTTGGGGCCCGGGGCTGCGGGCGCCGGGGAGACGGTGACCTCGCGCGGGCCGCTGAGCCGGCCGGTGCCGCGGACCAGCAGCCCGCCCTTGCCGGCAAAGCGTTCGGCGGCTGCGGTGTCGTCCCAGTTGTCGGTTGCCTCAGAACGGATGCGGCGGGCGACTGCGGCGAAGCCGGGGGAGACGCGGGCGGTGCCGGCCAGTTCCGGAACGCGCCGCGCCTCGGCCAGCGTGTTGGCAGCCCGGATCATCATTTTGGACGGGATGCAGCCGTAGTACGGGCACTCCCCGCCGACCAGCCTCGCCTCAACGCCAACCACGGACAGGCCGGCCGCGGCCAGCTCGCCCGCCATCGATTCGCCGCCCGGACCCATGCCCACCACGACGACGTCGACTTCTTCGGCGGGCGGCAGCCCGGCTGCGGCATATTCCGTGGAGGGCATGTGGTTGCTCCCGGGCTACTTGTTGATGCCCTTGTCGGCGAGCCACGCCGCGGCTGCCGCCTGGGGCTCCATCTTCTTGTCGCCCTCAACCTCGTCGCGCAGGG
Organism: Arthrobacter stackebrandtii; assembly: GCF_017876675.1. Lineage (NCBI taxonomy): Bacteria > Bacillati > Actinomycetota > Actinomycetes > Micrococcales > Micrococcaceae > Arthrobacter > Arthrobacter stackebrandtii. Next base: position 1,631,664 of record NZ_JAGIOI010000001.1, on the reverse strand, counting down.
AGATCAGGTCCGCCGTGGTCAGGAGCTTGGAGACGTTGTTGAGTGCGGTCTTGGCCTCGTCGCTGATTCGGTCCGTCTTGACCAGCGGCAGCACCTGCTGGGCCAGCCAGTTGTGCTTGGGGTCCTCCAGCACCACCAGTTTGTTGGCCGGGATGGCGGGGGAGGTAGTGAAGATGTCAGCCACCTGGATCTCGTTGTTCAGCAGCGCCTTGACCGTCAGCGGGCCGCCGCCGTCGCTGACGGGCGTGAAGGACTTGGGCACGCAGTTGTAGTTGGTCTTCAGCCCGGGCAGCCCGTAGGGGCGGGTCTGGAACTCCGGCGGGGCGCCGAGGGTGAGCTGGTCGCAAACCTTGGCCAGGTCCTCAATGGTCTTCAGGTTGTACTTGGCTGCAGTTTCGGCGGTGACCACCATGGCGTCCTTGTCCTCCGCCTCCGAGGCGTCCAGCACGGACAGTCCGCTGGGCAGCTTGTCCGGCAGTGCAGCCAGGATCCCGGCGGGGTCGCTCACGGTGTTGGCGGTGTCAACGAAGCCCAGGAGGTTGCCGCTGTAGTCGGGGACCACATCCACCGAGCCGTCCTCGAGGGCCTTGATGTAAACCTCGCGGGCGCCGATGTTCAGCTTGGTGCCCGCCTTCACGCCCGCGGCGTTGAGCGCGCCGGCGTAGATCTCGGCGATGATGGCGTTTTCCGGGAAGTTCGCAGAACCCACCACGATGGGGCCGGCGTCGCCGCCGGACGCGTTGCCGGACGACTCCGGGGCCAGCGGGGACCCGCCACAGGCGCTCAGTGTCAGGGCCAGCGACAGCCCGGCAGCGGCGCCAAACAGGGCGCGTCGGGTGGTGACGGTATTTTGCTTCATGATTTCTCTTCCACTTTGTCCGACATTACTTTTTACAGCTGTGCGAGCACTGCATCGGGTTCCGTTCCCCGTGAAACGTTCCGCAGCCCGGGCGACACCACGGTGCGCTGCAGCAGTGCCAAAAGGCCGTCCAGCACAATGGCCAGCACGGCAATCACCACGGCTCCGCCCAATACCTGACCGTAGTCCTGCACGGCCAAACCATCAATGATGAACCTGCCCAGGCCGCCCAAACTGATGAACGCCACCACGGCCACGGTGGAAACCACCTGCAGCACGGCCGAGCGCAGCCCGCCCAGCATGACGGACAGCCCGTTGGGCACTTCCACGCCGAACAGGATCTGCGGCTCGCGCATGCCCATGGCCCGCGCGGAATCGACCAGGCCCCTGTCCACCGAGGAAATTCCGGCATAGGTCCCTGTCAAAATGGGTGGCACGGCCAGCAGCACCAGCGACCAGATGGCCGGCATGAGCGACAGCGTCGACGTGGCGATGAGCGCAAACAGCGTCATGATGCCCAGCGTTGGCAGCGCCCGAAGCATGCCCGCCATGGCCACCACGACGACGCGTCCCCGCCCCGTGTGCCCCACATACAGTCCGATCGGGACGGCGATGGCCAGCGAGATTGCCAGGGTCAGGCCCGTGAATCCCAGGTGCTCCACGATGCGGGTGGGGATGCCCGCCGCCCCTTGCCAGTTGGCGGGGTCCGTGAGCCATTGCCAGCCCTGCCCGAAGGGGTTGGCGGAGGTGTAGGCGGTGGCAGGGTATGTCCCAATCGGCATATAGGCGGCGGGAACGGTCACGGAAGCACCGCCGTCGTGCCGGGGGAAGCCGGTGGTGCAGGGGCGCCTGCATCCGCGGACGCGGGGACCGACGCGGCCGTGCCGCCGCGCAGCCATGGGGTCAGCAGGCGTTGCAGGGCCACCAAGACCACATCCATGAGCAGTGCCAGCACGAGAGTGCCGATGATGCCGACGATGATTTCCGTGGGGAAGTTGCGCTGCAGGCCGTCGGTGAAGAAGAAGCCCAGCGACGGGATGCCCAGCAGCGAGCCGACGGTCACGAGCGAAATGTTGCTGACCGAGATGACGCGCAGGCCGGCGAACAGGACCGGGATGGACAGCGGCAGGTCCACCTGGAGGAAACGCTTCAACGGGCGGTAGCCCATGGCGGTGGCGGACTGGCGGATGGAATCGTCCACAGAGTTCAGGGCGTCCAGGGTGGAGCGGACCAGAAGTGCCACGGCGTAGATGGTCAGCGCCACGATGATGTTGGCGAAGTCCAGGATCCGGGTCCCGAGGATGCCCGGCAGGATCACGAAGAGGGCCAGCGACGGGATGGTGTACAGCAGCGAGCCCACCGACAGGATGATGCCGCCGGCGGTCTTGTTGAGCCGGGCCAGCTGTGCCAGCGGGATCGCGATGGCCATGCTGAGCGCCAGCGGCACCACGGCCTGGATGAGGTGGTAGCCGGTCAGCTCCAGCACCTGAGGCAGGTTGGCGAGGAACCAGTCCATCAGCTTGCCCCGCCCATCAGTGCCTGCCTTCGCGGGCGGCGTCTATTGCCGCCAGGACTTCGGCGGCATGCACGACGCCGGCCACTCGCCCTGCGCCGTCAACGGCGACTCCCAGCCCGGAGGGGGAGGACAACGCCGCGTCGAGGGCGTTGCGGAGGGAATCGCCCTCGTGGAACAGCGAGCCGCCGGGAACCAGCTCCGTGCTTCCGCCTGCCGCCGACGCGCCCGGCGCGTGCCAGCCCAGCGGCCGGCGGTCTGCGTCGACGGCGAGCATCCAGCGGGAGGCGGCGGCAGCCCCGGCGTCGTGCGTGGAATTTTCACCGCCCGGGGCATCCCCCGGCAGAACGGTGGGGGCCGGGTGCAGGGGAACGTCGCCGCCGGGGCTGAAGGAGAGGTGGCGGAAGCCGCGGTCACGGCCCACAAAGTTGGCCACGAAATCGTCCACCGGCGCCCGCAGGATTTCCTCCGGCGGGGCGTATTGGGCCACGCGGCCGCCGGTGGCGAACACGGCAACGCGGTCGCCGAGGAGGGTGGCCTCGTCGATGTCGTGCGTGACGAAGATGATGGTCTTGGCGAGCTCGCGCTGGAGCCGGAGCAGTTCCGCCTGGAGCTCGGCGCGGACCACGGGGTCCACGGCGGAGAAGGGCTCGTCCATGAGCAGCACGGGCGGGTCGGCGGCCAGGGCCCGGGCCACGCCGACGCGCTGCTGCTGTCCGCCGGAGAGCTGGTTGGGGTAGCGCCGGGCCATGGAGGCGGGGAGGCCGACCGTCTCGAGGAGTTCCAGGGAGCGCTTCCGGGCCTGTGCGCGCGGCACCTTGTTGAGCCGCAGCACTGTGGAGACATTGTCCAAGACGGTGCGGTGGGGGAGCAGCCCGGCCTGCTGCATGACGTAGCCCATGGAGCGGCGCAGTTCGTGGGCCGGGATGGTGGCGACGCTGCGCCCGCCCACCGTGATGGTGCCGGAGGTGGGCTCCACCATGCGGTTGATCATGCGCAGCGAGGTGGTCTTCCCGCAGCCTGACGGGCCAACAAAAACCGTGATCTTGCCCGTGGCGACGCTCAGGGTGAGGTTTTCCACGGCAGCTTGGCCCGGATAGATCTTGCTGACGTTGTGGAATTCAACCATGGCCTCGCCGGCCTGGTCGATGGTTTCCTGCGCGGTGGTGCCGCCGGCCTGTGGTGCGGCGGTGGTTTCTGGTGCCGCCATGGGTACTTCCTGACTGTGGGTGGCGTTCTTGTGGATCGTTCACCTGTGCCCCTCGATCATAGGCAGGCCCAATTTGCCCAGTAAAGCGCCCCGCGCCGTGTTCGGCGGGTTTCGCTTAGCGCGGACGACGGCGGAAGGCGCGTGCCGCCGTCGCGCGCGGGTGCCTGTGATGATGGCGACGGGGCGGGCCATTTGCCCGGCTCAAATAGTTGGCGTCTGCCTGAGGCTGCTGTTGCTGTACGTCAGGGAGGTCCAAGCTGAGAACTGTCTTGGCGCTTTCGCTGACCTTGGGCCGAGTGTCTTGGGCCGCCACTGGCGTCCTTACTTGTGAACAACGGTGACTGAATGACGCCATCGACGCTCATGACGCAGGCACGCTCCTCGTTCACGGTGGGGTGGCATAGTGGGTACATGGACATCACGTGGCTGCTTGTTGCATTGATCCTCGTTGTCGCTTTCGCGGCCATCAGCATTGTGGGGGCGCTTCATCGAATCCGTGATGCGAACGAGAAAACCCTTGCCTTGCTGGAAGAGCAGCTCGCCCGGAAGGCTGAAGGCAGCGACTCCAGATAACTGCCTGGTGCCGCCTGCCGCCGTCGCGCTTAGGTTTGGAATTGGCCGGGCCAGGCAACCGCAGGGACAAGCGTGAACGGCACAGTGGATGCGGCCCATAGGCGGGACCTACACTCGATCCATGACCACTGCAGGGATGATTGACGGCGAGAGTGTTGAGTACCTGCTCCGCCCCGGGGGACGCCGCCTCGCCGTCCTGTTCCACGGTGGCCACATGCGCGCCGAACTCGACATTGGGCAAAACGTGTTCCTTGATGCGGGCTGCTCGATCCTGCAACCCTCACGGCCGGGCTACGGGCGCACGCCCCTCGAAGCAGGGCCCGATCCGGCCGCGTTCTCCGACCGGATCGCTCTGCTGTGCAAGACGCTCGGGTACGACGACGTTGTTGCCGTCGGGGTCTCCGCCGGTGGCCGGACGGCGATGACCTTCGCGGAACGCCACCCGCACCTGGTCACCGGGCTGATCCTGGAGAGTTCAACGAGCTTCCTGCCGTGGCCGGGCCGATTCACCAGAATCGTCGCGAGGGTTGCGTTCCGCCCCCGCATTGAGCGCGTGACTTGGGCGCTCACGCGCTATGCGTTCGCTGCCTTGCCGGGAGCCATGCTGAGGGTGATGCTCTCGTCCCTGTCAACACTGCCCGCCCGCACCGCATACGCCCGGTTGCAGGTGGAAGACAGGGCGAAACTCGCCGGCCTGCTGTCCCGCATGAGATCCGGCAGTGGCTTCAGCAACGACCTGCGCGAACCTGTCGGCACCATTCCTTCCCCCGCCCAGCCCACGCTCATCGTCGCGAGCCGAAACGATGCCGCAGTGGGCCCCGAACACCCGCAGGCACTTGCCGCCCAGCTCAGGAATTCAACGTTGGTGATGACCGATTCAGTGAGCCACTTCCTGTGGATCGGACCCCATGCTGATGATGAGGAGCGGGCAGTGGCCAGGTTCCTGGGCGACCTCAGCTAACACAAACCGCCTGCTCAACGCCGGACTTGTCGGACTGCATTGGGCGTCGCGAGTTCCGTGATGTGTGCCGTAATGGCGGACCTGTAGGGGGCGTGCGAGGAGTTTAGCGATGTGGCCGGGTCTGACCAGTTGGTTCCGGGGTAGAGCCAGACAGGTTTCGAGCGCATTTCAGGCGCCTCCCATTGGTACCGGGGCCAAACGTGTGCGTGCAGGAATGGGTCCTTGTTGCCAAGAATTTCTATGTTTACCCGGAGAAATGCGGGGTCCAGCTGGCTGCAGGCAATTTCGACGGCCTCGGCCAGAATATCGAGGCTGTTCAGGAATGCTGACCGTTCGGGGCGGGGGAGGTCAGAAAGCCTGTCAACTCCGATCCTGTCAGTGATCAGTACCGAGTAGCCCGGCAGCCATTGGACGTCGCCGATAACAGCAAATCCGCCGTTGAGGCGTGTCATTACCGTGGGATTTTCGCCCTTGATGGCTGACCCGACGCGATCTAGTTTCCAGGAGTCCATTTCGGCCCTTTCGTAGGGTGAACGAGATTCTCTACTGCCAGCAGTCGTTCCCACTGCCTGGGTAGTCGATCCATGGATCACATCCAACGCACGCAGCGCTGACCGCGGACGACGGCGGAACTTGCCTACCGCCGTCGGGCTTGGCTTTGGGTGTGGCCGCGCCCCGCCGGCCGAAAACTCACGCAGATTCCAGGCTCGACGGAAATTCCGCCTCGAAACCCCTACTTGGAGGTTGGGGCTGAATCGAGCGACTGAAGGTACTTGAGCGTGTCGGCCAGTGCCACATTCGCCTCGTCGAGGTCAAGGTGGAACTGGTACTCATGGGGAAGTTTTGGTTCGTGGTTTGACGGCCAGAAGAGCGGTGTCACAGACACGCCGGCATCCTCAAGGGCCTGGGCAAACGGGATCGACTGCGACCAGGTGAGGGCGTCACCGTTTCCCCCGCTGATGAATGTCGGCGGAAAGTCGGCGTTGACGAATTCGATCGTGGACATCAGGGAGCCGGTTGACCTGGAGGACCAGTCCTTTGTGCCGGCGTAGGCCCACAGGGAAACCTGCAGCCCCCAGGCTTCGATGCCGTTGAGTGCGGACATGGCGGGCATGTCGTAGACGCCGCAGTTGAGGATGGCCCCAATCAGCTGCTCCTTCTTGAGCCCAGGGACCATCCCCGCAAGGTGTGCATAGCGGGGGTTGGTGGTGAGGGTGGCGAGTTGGCTCGCCAGTTGGCTGCCGGCGGAGTCGCCTGCAAGCACGATCCGGTTGGGATCGGCGTTCCAGTCGGATGCGTGCTCGCCAATGTAGGCCAGCGCCGTATTGAGTTGAGTGAGCGCCGTTGGGTAGGCGGCTTCCGGCGCCGTTGTGTAGTTCAGCGCGATGGTTGTGTAGCCCTGGGCCGCGAGGATGCGCATGTAGGGCTCGATGTTCTCCTTCTGGCCGGAGATCCATGCACCGCCGTGCACCCAAACGATCGTGGTCAACTTTTTGGTGCCGTTGGCAGGGGTGAAAACGTCGAGGGTGGTGTCCGACTGCGGGAGCGAGCCGGTCGGCGGCGCGTAGGCGACATCCCGGTACTCGGTGAGCTTGGTGTCGGGAACGTGGGGCTCCATTTCGGCGACGGTTGCCGAAGCGCCCTTCTCAAACACCGTGCGGATGACCATCACCGACGGCCACGGGGAGGCCGCTGCGACGGTCGCGGCAACGACAACAGCTGCAAGCACGATTCCACCTGCGACCAAGAGCCTGCGCCGGCGTGGTCGTTTCCGCCCGGACGTGTGGGCACCGCTCGCTGTGACGCTCTGATCCATGTCGTTTCAAGTCCCCCATCGATGTCAAGACAATACCGCCACCGCGTGTACGGCGATTTCTCAAAGGATGGACCTGGCGGGAGCCCGGCCTGAACTTCGAGAACGGCAGTGATTGTCAGTAGATCACAGATTCGGCCCGCTCTCCGGGTATGACTCCCCTCCCAACCGCGGACGACGGCGGAACTTGGGCCGCCATGGACGGCCCTCTGTGTGGGTGGCGTTCTTGTGGATTGCCCGCCCGGGTTTGTCGATCATGTGCAGGCCAAAATTGCCGAGCATGGCGCTCTCGCCCAGGCCGGGCCGTGTTCAGTCGCCGACGCGGCCGCGCAATGCCGCTCCCTGAACTGCGCCCGCATGCCATAATCATGAGCAAACGTGCCGAACGCGGCAAGCTACACATTGAGTTTGGGGAAATCTGTGGATCAACTGATCGTGACCGATGGCGCCGCTTCTGGTCGACGTCATTCCCTGCGCCCCGCGCCTGGCGTTGGACCAGTTGGGGCTGCCGCCGCTTTTCATGACGGGCAGGTGCAGTCATGGCTGAAATAACCCCAGGAGGAAACCCCCAGGCCACTGGGACCGCGGCGCCCGCAGTTACTCCTGCCGCGACCGAGCCCGCCGAGGCTCCGGCCAAGCCAAACGAAGCTGTTGCCACAACCGGTGTGGACGCTGCGACGTACGGCCGCAAGACAGGGCGCCGCCGGCAGGTATCCAGCCGTATGGACTCCCCGTTTCGCACCGGCTTCCTCCTGACACTTGGCGGCCTGACGGCCCTCGTCCTGAGCTTTGCCGTGCAGGATCTTGTCAGCGTCATCATCTACATTGTGGTGGCCCTATTCATTTCCCTCGGCTTGAATCCCGTGGTGGTGGCGCTGCAGAAGCACGGGATGGGACGGCCGGCGGCCGTCGCCACGGCCTTTGGCCTGGTCATTGCCGTCATAGCACTGCTCCTGAGCCTGGTGATCCCCACCGTGGTGGATCAAATTGCGCAATTCGTGCAGTCTGTTCCGGCCATGGTCCGGGACTTCCAGGGCACCGGAACGTACGCCTGGCTTGAGAAACAGTTCAGCGATTCGTTGAACGGGATACTCGCCGACATTCAGACCTTCCTGAGCAACCCCGGCAATATTGCCGCCATTGGGGGCGGAGCCCTGCAGGTGGGCGCTTCCCTGCTCAATGCGGGCAGCGGCCTCATTGTGATTCTGGTGCTGACCCTGTACTTCCTGGCCTCGCTGCCGCAGATGACAGCCGCCATGTACACACTGGTCCCGGCCCGCGACCGCGGCAAGCTGGCGGAACTGACCGAACAAATCACCGGATCCGTGGGGTCCTACGTCGGCGGCATGATCATTCTGGCGTTCATCAACGGCTCGCTGGTGGGCATCCTCTATGCCATTCTGGGCCTGCCTTTCGCACTGCTGATGGGCGTCGCGGCTCTCTGCATCACCCTGATTCCCATGATCGGCACGGTCCTGTTCTGGGTGATCGGCACAGGCATGGCGCTCTTCACGGGCCTCACGCCCGCCATCATCTTCGCCATCGCCTACCTCATTTACATGCAGGTCGAGGCATATGTCATGACACCCCGCATCATGAACCGCGCCGTGTCCGTTCCGGGACCGCTGGTCATCATCAGCGCCGTTGCGGGCGGCACCCTGATGGGCCTGCTGGGCGCCTTCATCGCCATTCCTGTCACGGCATCACTCCTGCTGATCATCAGGCAGGTGTGGGTGCCGAAGCAAAACGCCAAGGTTTAGGGCCGCCTGGGGGATCCGCACCCAACCGCGGCCGACGCCGGAAGGCGAGTGCCGCCGTCGTGCCTGGCCATGGAGGTGGCCGGGCCGGGCAGGAATCCGGGCACCGTTCAGGCACCGGCGCTAGGCTGGCCCCATGGACACTTCGGGAACGCAGTCAACAGAGACGGAATTCAGCACCAAGGGCACCTACGTCACTGGTGAGGAGTACACGCGGGACACCAACTACATCGAAACGCGGATCACGCGCGGCGGCGAGGACGGCTACCCGGTGGAGGCCGGGCGGTACCGGCTGGTCGTGTCCAGGGCATGCCCATGGGCGCACCGCTCCACGATCGTCCGCCGCCTGCTGGGCCTGGAAGACGCCATTTCCATCGGCGTCACCGGCCCCACGCACGACGTCCGCTCCTGGACCTTCGACCTCGACGAAGGCGGAGTTGATCCGGTCCTGGGCATCGAACGCCTGCAGGATGCGTACTTCAAGCGCACCCCCAACTACCCGCGCGGCATCACCGTCCCGGCCATTGTCGACGTGCCCAGCGGCGCCGTGGTGACGAACAACTTCCCGCAGATCACCCTCGACTTCTCCACCGAGTGGACCGAATTCCACCGCGAGGGCGCCCCGGATTTGTACCCGGAAGCGCTGCGCGAGGAGATGACTCCGGTCATGAAGCGCATCTTCACCGAGGTCAACAACGGCGTCTACCGTTGCGGGTTCGCCGGTTCGCAGGAGGCCTACAACGCGGCTTACGAGCGCCTGTTCGTTGCCCTTGACTGGCTCGAGGAACGCCTTGCTGGCCAGCGCTACCTCATGGGCGGCTCCATCACCGAGGCCGACGTGCGGCTCTTCACCACGCTGGTCCGCTTCGACGCCGTTTACCACGGGCACTTCAAGTGCAACCGCAACAAGCTCACCGAAATGCCGGTCCTCTGGGCCTACGCGCGCGACCTCTTCCAGACCCCCGGATTCGGCGACACCGTGAACTTCGCGCAGATCAAGGACCACTACTACATCGTCCATGAGGACCTGAACCCCACCCAGATTGTCCCGCTCGGCCCGGACACGTCCGGATGGTCGACGGCGCACGGCCGCGAGTCACTGGGTGGGAGCCCCTTCGGGTCCGGGACGGCGCCCACTCGCCCGGTTGACGCGTAAGACCGCTTGGTAGAACGGCCTTAGATGTGGAAGGGGGCCGTCATGGCCGCTGAGTTTGATATCGAGGCCCGCTGGCCGGATTTGTTTGAGCAGCCCAGCGCTGAAGTTTTCCCTGCGACGACGGTTGGCCGGGCGAAAGCCGGTCAAGCAACGCAAGAAGCGTGGCCTGTCAGCGGGAAGCTGACAGGCCACGCTTCTTGGCGGGACGCCGCGCGCCGGGTGGTTAGACCAGGACCTTCAGTCCGGTGTTCCAGTTGAACGTCTCGAACTCCGGGTTGGCCTGCAGCGTCATGAGCAGGAACTGGAATCCCTCGAGTTCGCGTGAACGCTTGAGTGCGCCCACAACGAGGGGGCGCATGCCGCCGTCGAACATCAGTGAGGCCACGGCAGCGGTGGCGTCGGTGTTGTCACCGGCAATGAAGCCGTCCAGCTTGTGCCCGCCTGCTTCACCCGCGACCAGGGTGCCGGCGAAGTTCGTGTTGAAGGCCTTGACAACGTTGCCGGGGGTCAGTGCGGCAATCTCCTCGGCGGCCGAAGTGTCCGGTGCCACCACCAGGGAATCAAAGGTTTCAAAGTTCACGGGGTTCGTGATGTCCACGATGGTCTTGCCGGCCAGCGCCTCGCCGTAGGCCGTGACGATTTCCTTGGCCGCATCGAATGGTACTGCGAGAACCACAATGTCGCCCGACGGGACCTGGCCCACTGCGCCGGAGGTGGTGTTGCCGCCCAGTTCTGCGGCAACGGCGGCGGCCTTGCCGGCATCGCGGTTGAGAAGTTCTACGGTGCGGCCGGCGGCGAGTGCCCGGGCGGCAATTCCGCGGGCCATGTTTCCGGTTCCGATGATGGTGACTGTGCTCATGATGTTCCTGCTCTCTAGGATTAGCTGGAAGTTATTTACTTGAAGCTACAACTAAATAATAGACGACATTGCTTGAAGCGTCAAGTAAAAACTTCTGGCGGCCGACCGGCTCTCCATTTCGCTTCGGGAAACGTGAAAAGATGGCGCCATGACTGACATGGAACCGCGCTGGCTCAATGGACAGGAGCGCGCCGCCTGGCTGGCCCTGTTCTCCGTCACCACTTTGCTCCCGGGCGCCATCGAGGCCCCGCTGCAGCAGGAGGCCAAGCTGTCGCTCTTTGAGTACAACGTGCTGGCCATGCTCTCAGAGGCCGACGGTGAGGCCCTCCCCATGAGCGAGCTTGCCGCCCGCACCTCCGCTTCATTGTCCCGGCTGTCGCATGTGGTGAAAAAGCTCCAGGCCCGCGGTCTCGTGCAGCGTTCCGTCCACGCCGCCGACGCCCGCGTCACCGAGGCTGCCATTACCGGCGTGGGCATGGCGCTTATTCGCAAACTCGCGCCTGCCCATGTGGAAACTGTGCGGGAATTCGTCTTTGACCAGCTGGGCCAGAAGGATGTCGATGACCTTGCCCGCATCGGACGCAAGATCGTGCGGGGCCTGGATGAAGCGCACTGGACGCTGCGCCCGGAGCGGCCGCGGGCCTGAGGGCCGCAGTGCCCTCGGGGTCGGCTGAATGCGGCTCGGGCTGCGAACCTGCCAAGCGTGACTCTGCCCACATTCCGCCCTGAAAAGTCCCGGATTTTTGCTGCGACCACGACGCGAAGAGGCTAATAGGTCAGCAAAACTTTGCCTAATGGTGAAATGTTCCCCTAGTGTTAGCTAAGGCTTGCCTAAACGTGGCATGCCTTGCCGTTGGGGTCACCGTTAGGAATCGACATGGAATTTTCGCGCCGCCAAGGTCTCAAGCTGGGCCTTTCAGTATCGCTCGCAGCCCTCGGAGTGGGCCTGGCAGGCTGCTCCACGGGAACAGTCGGCGGCACCGAAACCCAAAATGCACCCGCTGCGGCAGACAAGTTCCCCGTCACGGTCAAGCACATCTACGGCGAGACCGTCATCAAGGCCGCACCCCAGCGCGTGGCCACGGTCTCCTGGGTCAATGACGACATCGCCATTGCCCTCGGCGTCATCCCCGTCGGCATGCCCAAGAATGAATGGGGCGGCAACGAGCAGGGCTCCGTGCCGTGGAAGGATGCGGCCCTGGAGAAGGCCGGCGCAGCCATCGGCACCGAGAAGTCCCCGGTCCAGTACTCCGAAGAGGACGGCGTGAACTTCACAGAGATCGCCAAGACCAGCCCGGACATCATCCTCGCCGCCTACTCGGGCCTGACGCAGGAGGACTACGACAAGCTGTCCAAGATCGCCCCCGTCATCGCCTTCCCGGAAGCCGCGTACGGCACCGCCTGGCAGGACTCCACCACCATGATCGGTGCCGCGCTGGGCCGCTCACAGGCCGCCAAGGATCTCATCGCCGCCACGGAAAAGACCATCGCCGAACAGGCCGCCAAGTACCCGGCCATCAAGGGCAAGACCTTCATCTACGGCAACCTTGAGCCCGCCAAGAGCGACGGCGTCAACGTCTACCTCTCCGGCGACAACCGCCCCAAGTTCCTCACCAGCATCGGCATGGAGCTGGCGCCCGTGGTGGTCGAGGCAGAGAAGAACGCCGACGGCTTCTTCATCCCCTGGTCCGCAGAGAAGGCCAACGAGCTCGACTCCCAGGTCTTCGTCAGTTGGGTGCCCGACTCCAAGACCAAGGAAGCCATCACCAAGGACCCCCTGCTGGGCCAGATCCCCGCCGTCAAGTCCGGTGCCTTCGTGGCCGATTCCGACAACACCCTCACCCTGGCCATTTCCGCATCTTCCCCGCTGAGCCTGCCCTGGGCGCTTGACGCGTTCCTGCCCCAGCTCGCCGCCGCGGCCGAGAAGGCCTAAGGGCGGACCGGTGGGCGGCGCAGCGCCAACGGTGGCGGGAGGAGTGGCCATGCAGGAGGGAACAGCGGCGGAAGGAACGTCCGTTGCCGGAAGCGCGACGCCGGACACCGCCTCCCAGCCCTCCGCCGCTTCCGCTGTGCCCACCCAGGCGGGTGCGCGGACGGCGCCGGGGCCCGCCCCGTCGCTGGCGGCCAAGGGCTTCAACACCCGCCGCCGACTGTGCTGGCTCGCTGTCCTGGGTGCCGCCCTGCTGCTCGTAGCACTGGCTTCGCTGGCCATCGGCGCCCGCAGCATCGCACCTGCCACGGTGCTGGATGCACTGTTCGCCTTTGACCCCGCCAACGGCGATCATGCCGTGGTGCTTTCCCGCATCGTGCGCACGGTGGCCGGGCTCGTGGTGGGGTTGTCGCTGGGCCTGGCCGGGACCTCCATGCAGGGCGTGGCCCGCAACCCGCTGGCCGATCCGGGCATCCTCGGCGTCAACGCCGGAGCCTCCCTGGCCGTTGTTTCCGGCATCTTCTTCTTCGGCGCCGCCGGCGTCTCCAGCTATCTGTGGTTCGCCTTCGCCGGAAGTGCGGTGGCCGCCGTCGTTGTTTATCTTGTGGCAAGCCTGGGCCGCAGCGGCGCCACGCCGGTCAAGCTCGCCCTGGCCGGTGCAGCGGTTGCCGCCGGGATGGGCTCGCTCATGAGCGCCATGCTGGTCTCGAGCCAGGACTCGCTGGAACTGTTCCGGCGCTGGCAGGTGGGCGCCCTCGCCGGGAAGTCCTGGGATTCCATTCTGGCCGTGCTGCCGTTTGTTGCCGTGGGCGTGGTGATTTTGTTGTGCACGGGCCGCCTGCTCAACACCCTCGCCCTGGGCGATGACATGGCGCGCGGGCTGGGCCAGCGCCCCGGAGTGGGACGTGCCGTGTCGGCCGTCGGCATCGTGCTGTTGTGCGGCTCCGCGACCGCCCTGGCCGGGCCCATCGGCTTCATCGGGCTCATTGTGCCGCACCTGTTGCGCGGACTGGTGGGTCCGGACTACCGCTGGCTGCTGCCACTTTCCCTGCTTGCCGCACCGGCCGTGCTGTTGGCGGCCGACGTGGCGGGCCGCGTCATCCTGCTCCCCAGCGAGGTGCCCGCCGGCATTCTTGCCGCAATCATTGGCGCGCCGGTCTTCATCGCCGTGGTGCGCCGCGGAAAGCAGGCCGAGCTGTGAGCCTCCTGGAGAAGAACGCCATGCCCAACGCCGCGCCGCCCGTGGTGGACGGCGCCTGGCTGCGCGGGCAGCGCAAGGCTCCTGCCCGGCGTCGGGCATGCATCATGGGCGGCATGGCCGTGCTGGTGTTCGCGCTGTTGGCCGTGAACGTCCTGCTGGGAAGTTTCACTGTCACCGTTCCCGATCTTCTGGCCATGCTGGGCGGGGAGAACATTCCCGGTGCCAGCTTCATCGTCATGGAAAACAAGCTGCCGCAGGCGCTGCTGGGGCTGCTTGCGGGGGCATCGTTTGGTGTGGCCGGTGCGGTGTTCCAGACCATGCTGCGCAACCCGCTGGCCAGCCCGGACATCATCGGCATCAGCTACGGGGCCAGCGCCGCGGCGGTGGCCGCCGTGGTGCTTTTTGGGATTCGCGGGGGCGGTGTTTCGGCGGCGGCAATCGTCGGGGCGCTCCTGGTGGCGCTGCTGATCTCCGTCCTGGCGCGCGGCCGGGGCGGCACAGGCCTGATCCTGGTGGGGATTGGAGCGGCGGCGTTCATGCAGGCTGTGGTCACCTTCCTGATGTCCCGGGCGGACATCAGCAGCGCCCAGGAGCTCATGGTGTGGCTGACGGGGTCGCTGAACTCGGCGAACTGGGAGCGCGTGGGCATCCTGGCCGTCGCGCTGGTGGTGCTGGCGCCGCTGGTTGCCCTTGGCGGGCGCGAGCTACGCGGTTTGTCGCTGGGCGACGACACCGCAGCCGGGCTCGGCTTCAACGTGCCGCGGGCCCGCCTGCTGCTGATCGTCCTCGGCGTGCTGCTTGCGGCATTCCCCACCGCCGCCGCGGGACCGATCGCCTTCGTGGCGTTCCTGTCCGGACCCATCGCCAAGCGGCTGAACGGGGGAGCGGCGAGCCTGCCGCTGTCCGGACTGGTGGGGGCGGCCATTGTGCTGGCCGCCCACTTTGCCGCCGTCAACGCCGTCCCTGGAACGTCGCTGCCGGTGGGCGTTGTCACGGGTGCGCTCGGGGCACCGTTCCTGCTGTGGCTGCTCATTTCATCCAACCGTGCCAACCAAGGAGGCTGAGATGGCTTTCACAACACAACAGCGTGCCGCCGGTCTTTCTGCCGGAAATCCTGCCGGCCAACTGCGCGCCGCAACCCTGTCCGCCAGCGGCCTGACACTGGGCTACGGGGACCGGCAGATTGTGGACCAGCTGGACGTGGAACTGCCCGCAGGGAAGGTGACCATCATTGTGGGAGCCAACGCCTGCGGCAAATCCACGCTGCTGAGAGGGCTGGCCAGGCTGCTGGCGCCAAGTGCCGGCGTCGTGCATCTGAACGGGGCCGACATCCACAAGGTGCCCACCCGCAAGCTGGCGCGCGAGCTTGGCATTCTGCCGCAATCGCCCACGGCGCCGGACGGCATCAGCGTTGCCGACCTGGTGGGGCGGGGACGCAGCCCGCACCAGGGCTGGTTCCGGCAGTGGACGGCGGCCGACGACGACGCCGTGGCCGCCGCGCTCAACGTCACCGGCACGGCCGAGCTGGCCGGGCGCAACATTGACGAGCTGTCCGGCGGGCAGCGCCAGCGTGTGTGGATCGCCATGGCGCTGGCGCAGGAAACAGAGGTGCTGCTGCTGGACGAACCCACAACCTACCTGGACCTGGCGCACCAGGTGGAGGTGCTGGACGTGGTCTCCGAGCTCAATGCACGGCGCGGGATCACGGTGGCGATTGTGCTCCACGACCTCAACCTGGCTGCGCGTTACGCGGACCACCTGGTCGCCATGAAATCAGGTGCAATCGTGGCTCAGGGGGCGCCGTCCACGGTGCTGACGGCGGAGCTGGTGCAGGAAGTCTTCGGGCTGGAATCGGTGGTGGTGGCAGACCCCGTGGTGGGCACGCCCATGGTGGTGCCCATTGGGCGCCGGGCGGCCCTGCTGGCGGATGCCGCGGCAAAGAAGTTGCAGGATCTTGAGATGGTTCCCGAATCGGAAGGTGTGCAGGCATGAGTTCAACGGTTGAGGAACGGGCTGTGGATGCAGTGGCCGGGGCCGGCGGTGCGGCAGGGGATGGGATTCGGCCCATCCGTGCCTTTGAGCTTGAAGTCAGTGCCGTGGAGCAGCTGACGCCGCACTTCCGGCGGATCACCTTTCGGGGCGCCGATTTGGACTTGTTTGGCTCCAATGCCGACGGGCAGACCCTGGACCTGCGCATCAAGGTCATGATCCCCTCGCCGGGGCACCCGCTGCCGGCGCTCAGCGCGGACCGCGGCTCGCTGCGGGACGACTGGTACCAAAAGTGGCGAGAGCTGGATGAGTCCGTGCGCGGAGTCATGCGCACCTACACCGTCCGGGCCCTGCGCCCTGCGGTTGCCGCCGCGGGCGGGCGTCCGGCAGTTCCGGCCGAACTGGACGTCGACTTTGTCCTGCACCTGGACTCTGGGCAGGCAGACGGCAGCCCGGGTGCCGCATCAGGGCCGGCCGCCGAATGGGCCGCCGCAGCGCAGCCCGGTGACGCCATGACGGTCATCGGCCCGTGCGCACGCTGGGGCGACTGCGTGGGGATCGAGTTTGCGCCGGGTTCTGCTGAGAGGGTCCTGCTGGTGGGCGACGAGACGGCCGTTCCCGCGATCGCCGCCATCCTGGAAAACCTGCCGGAGCATGTGAGCGGCCACGCCGTGCTGGAGGTTCCCTCGGCAGCGGACTTCCTGGACCTGAGCGTGCCGCCGGGTGTTGAGGTGCGCTGGCTGGCGCGTGGGGACGGGGCCCACGGTGAGTCGCTGGCCCGGAGCGTTGGGACCATTGTTGTCCCCGCCGCCTGCGATGTTGGCGAGGAGCCCGAGGACGTGGATGTTGATGCCACGATCCTCTGGGAAACCCCTGCCGCTTCGTCCGGGCACGGCCTGTATGCGTGGCTGGCGGGGGAGGCGGCAACCATCCGGGGGCTGCGCCGCTACCTGGTGCGCGATGTCGGCATGGACAGGAATTCGGTGGCCTTCATGGGGTATTGGCGCAAGGGCCAGGCCCTGCCGGGATAGCGTTTGGCCGCGGCTGCTGACAGGGCGCCGGAAGCGGAGCATAATTTCATGTGTCCGATCCAATCCCCACTTCAGGAGTGCCATCATGACAGTACGCCTCAACCCCTACCTGAACTTCCGCGACAGCGCCCGCGGCGCCATGGAGTTCTACCATTCAATCTTCGGCGGCACCCTGGACCTGAGCACCTACGCCGAGATGCCCATGTTTGACGACCCCGCCGAGGGCAACAAGATCATGCACGCCATGCTGACCGGCGACAACGACATCGTCCTGATGGGCGCCGACGTCCCCAACAGCATGGAAATCAGTGCCAACTCCAGTGTCTCCCTCAGCGGTGACGACGAGACGGTGCTGCGCGGCTGGTGGGACGCCCTTTCCGACGGCGCCACGATCGGCGAGCCCCTCACCAAGGCCCCGTGGGGCGACACCTTCGGCATGCTGACCGACAAGTTCGGCGTGCCGTGGATGGTCAACATTGCCGGCACCCCCGGGGAAGGACAGGCGTGAGCCCTGCTGCTGTCCAAACCATCACCAATGCGCTGATCTTTGACGGCACCTCGCCCGAGCTGGTGGCCGGTTCCATCGTCATGCGCGACGGCGCCATCGCGGCGGTTGGGCAGGTGGCCCCGGAAGGGGAGGTGCTCGATGCGTCCGGGAAGGTGGTGGTCCCGGGGCTCATCGATGCGCACTTCCACGCGTACGCCGTCGGGCTTGGCGGCATGGAAGTGGAGCGCGGCCCCCTGAGCTACGCCGCCCTGGCCGGATCGCTGCGCCTGGGCAAGGCGCTGCGCCGCGGCTTCACCACGGTGCGCGACGTGGCCGGCGGTGACATCGGCCTGGCAAAGGCCGTGCGCGAGGGACTGTTTGCCTCGCCGCGCTACCTGTTCACCGGCCCGGCGCTGAGCCAGACCGGCGGGCACGGGGATCCACGCGCCGAGGACCTTGACCTGTGCTTCAGCCACGGCCACATGTGCGACGTTGTGGACGGTGTGGATGAGCTGCGCAAGGCCGTCCGCAACCGCTTCCGCACGGGCGCGCACGCCATCAAGATCATGACCTCCGGCGGGGTGGTCTCGCTGACCGACCCGATCCGCGTGCCGCAGTATTCGGCCGAGGAGATCAGGGCCGTGACCGAGGAGGCGGGGCGCCGGAACCGCTATGTGGCCGCGCATGCCTATTCGCCCGAGGCCATCCGGCATTCGGTGGAGAACGGGGTGCGGAGCATTGAGCACGGCAACCTGCTGGACGCGGAAACCGCCGCGCTGATGGCCGCGCACGGCAGTTTCCTGGTGCCCACCCTGGCCGCCTACTACGCGATGGACCGCTTCGGCGAAGAACTGGGGCTGCACCCCGTATCGCAGGCGAAGAATGTGGAGGTGCTCTCCGCCGGCAAGACCGCGATTGAGCTGGCGCTCGCAGCCGGCGTCAAGGTGGGCTTCGGATCGGACCTCATGGGAGCGCTGGAAACCGAGCAGCTGGCCGGCGTGCGGCTGCAGGTCGAGGCCGCCGGGATGCTCGAAACGCTGAGGTCCATGACATCGGTCAATGCGGAGCTGCTGCAGGACCCGCTGATTGGGCGGATCGGCGTGGGCGCCCATGCCGACGTGCTGGTCCTGGACGGCAACCCCTTTGAGGACGCCTCCGTGCTGTGGGACGAGTCGCGCCCGCGAACGGTCATACAAGCTGGCCGCGTGGTGGCCTGACACCTGCCCCTAACCCGTGACGATCTCGCAGCAATGGCTGGTTTTCCCCGGACGCTCTCGCACACCCTGCCAGGGTGTGCGAGAGCGTTTGCAATTAATCAGCCATTGCTGCGAGAGCGTCCTGGGTGGGCGCGTGTTAGTGGGGGAGTTGGGCCAGGATTCTTGCCAGTTCGGCGCGGTCCTCGGGGGAGAGCCGGGCAAAGTACTCGCTTGACTTGTCGCGGCGCTCCGCCTGGACGTCCGCGAAGAGCTTTTTCCCGGCACCGGTGGCCACAATCAGTGTTGCCCGCCGGTCCGTGGGGTCCGGTTCCCGCCGGACCAGCCCCTTGACCTCCAACTGGTCCACCACCTCGGTGGCGGAACGGGGGGCGATGCGCAGCCGGTCCGCCAGGTCCTTCAGTCGGACGTCCGCCGCAACGTCGCAGGCGGAGCCTGGGCGGCCGGAGCCGCCGCGCCCACGGAGCAGGGTCATGAGCGCCCGCCACTGGTGCGGGGTCAGCTCCCAGGGGGCCAGCTGCTCGGCCCAGGTGCGGCGCAGGCCGCGGAATGCAGCGTGAAAAAGTTCGCCAAGGTCCGGCGCATCGTCAGGGGAAGCCATGCCGCCAGCATACCAATATTGACACGCAACCACATAGTGAGGTAACCTCTCTATTAGTTGGTGCGAGTCCCGCACCCCGCACACCATTTGGAGGTGGCGCCCATGAGGGAGAAAACCCGAACTCAAAAACCTGGCCGTGAAGACACCGGCACTTCTAACTTCAACGCCCGCGGCGAATATGGCGGCCGCGGCCCGGGCCGCATCAATCCGGCCGACAAGAAACAAATCAAGCTGCACCCCGTGAACCCGAAGCGCATCGCCGCCCTGTTCGCACCGCACAAGGCGACCATTGCCGTCGTCGTGCTTCTCATCAGCGCCTCAAGCCTGATCGGCCTGGCGCAGCCGTTCCTGGTCCGCGGCATCATCGACGAAGCGCTGCCCCACAAGGACCTGCGGCTGCTGGGGCTGCTGGCCGGCGCCATGATCGCCGTGGCCGCCGCAACCGCCGTCATCGGCGTGGTCCAGACCTGGATGACCACGGGCATGGGCCAGAAAATCATGCACACGCTGCGCACCCGGCTGTTCACGCACCTGCAGAAGCAGTCGCTCGCGTTCTTCACCAGGACCCGCAGCGGCGAGGTGCAGTCGCGCCTGAACAACGACATCTCCGGCATGCAGTCCGTCATCACCTCAACGGCCACCGGCATCGCATCCAACGTGACCACCGCCGTCGCCACCGCGGCCGCCATGATCGTCCTCTCGCCGCAACTTTCGCTGCTCTCGCTCTTCGTGATCCCGCCCGCCGTCTGGTTCTCCCGCCGCGTGGCCCTGCTGCGCCGCGACATCACCTCAACCATGCAGGCCGAGCTCGCCACCATGAACACCTACGTGGAGGAAGGCCTGAGCATCTCCGGCGTGCGCCTGGCCAAAACCCTCGGCACCACGGGCCGCGACGCCGCCCGCTACACCGAAAGCTCCGAGCGCCTGATCGGCCTGGAACTGCGCTCACAGCTGGCCGGTCGCTGGCGGATGGCCACCATGAGCATCATCTTCTCCGCCATCCCCGCCCTCATCTACTTCGCCGGCGGCCTGCCCGGAACCACCCTGAGCATCGGCACCATCGTCGCGTTCACGGCCCTGCAGTCCACCATCTTCCGGCCCATCATGGGCCTGCTGAACCTCGGCGTGCAGTGGGTCAGCGCCATGGCCCTGTTCTCCCGCATCTTTGAATACCTGGACCTCGAGCCGGAGATCAAGGCCCCTGCCCGCCCGGTTGCGCTGGACCCTGAGACGGTGCGCGGCGAAGTCCGCTTTGAAAACGTCCATTTCGCGTACGACGGCGGCCCTGATGTTTTGCGCGGCATCAACCTTTCGCTTCCGGCCGGCTCGGGCACCGCCGTGGTCGGCCCCACCGGTTCCGGCAAGTCCACGCTGGGTGCCCTGCTTCCTCGGCTGCACGATGCCACCGGCGGCCGGGTCACGATCGACGGCGTGGACGTCCGCGACATAGCGCCGGATGTGCTGGCCCGCATTGTGGGTGTGGTGTCGCAGGAGAGCTACCTGGCCCACGCCTCCATCCGCGAAAACCTGTTGCTGGCCGCGCCGGACGCCGACGATGCCACCCTCTGGAAGGCCCTGGCTTCTGCACAAATCGCAGACCTTGTGGCCGGACTCCCTGACGGGCTGGACACCCTGGTCGGCGCCCGCGGCCACCGCTTCTCCGGCGGCGAGCAGCAGCGCCTTGCCATCGCCCGGACCATCCTGCGCAACCCGCGCGTGCTGGTCCTGGACGAGGCCACCTCCGCACTGGACAACACCACCGAGGCTGCCGTGCAGCTGGCACTGGACCACCTGGCCGTGGGCCGCACCACCCTGACCATCGCCCACCGCCTCACCACGGTGGAGGATGCGGACCAGCTCGCCGTGCTTGCGGGCGGCGAACTCGTGGAGGTGGGAACGCCGTCGAACCTCCGCAGCGCCGGCGGAGCCTACGCTGCGCTCATCGCGGCAGGCGAAGAACTGGAACTGGCTTCCTGAGCGGTCCGGCCATCCGGCGCCGCGGTTGAAAATGCCGGCCTGGCCGGCCCGGGCAGGCGGCTACGCCTGGCCCGCCGCCGCACGCCGCGAAACCAGCAGCGTGCCAAGCCCCAGCGCACACGCCACACCAAATGCCATGGCATAGCCGGCCTCGCCAAGGCCCAGCAGGGCGGCAAAAACTGCACCCACCACGGCCAGCATGGTTGCCGTCAACAGGGTCTCGCTCAGTTGCAGGGCAGACGCATTGGCGCCCTGCTCGCTCGGCGCAGATTCGCCCAGCACCACCACCGACTGCGTCGGGTAGGCCACACCAATGCCGAATCCGGCAGCAGCCCAGCCCACCCACGCAATCCAGACGGGCCAGCCGGGGATGAGCACCAGCGCGGCAACCAACATGCCGAACAGCATGAACGCAGCGCCCCAGCGCAGCGACTGTCCCGGCCGCAACGTGCCCCGTCCCGCCAGCCATGCGCCCACCGCCCACGTTATGCCACCCACCGTCAGGGACAGCCCGGCCAGCCATGCCGGCAAGCCGCGCTGGTCGATCATGAACAGCGGCAGGTAGACGTCAGCAATCGTGAAACCGGTGCCCATCAGCCCGCGCATCAGGATGAGCGAGGGCAGGCCGTGCGCCGCCCGCCACATTCCCCTCGGCAGCAGGACATTCACGGCCACCGCAAGAAGCACGACGGCGGCACCCAGCTGGGCGGGCCACCACGGCTGCACGAGGGTCGTGGCATCGCCGAGCATCAGCACCGAGGCGGACGCCACCACCGCCCAGGCCGGCTTCCACCAAAGGCGGGCGGACCAGCGGGAGCCGGGCATCGCCGTCGTGCGGGGCACGGCATCCTCCCCAGCCACATTCATGCCGCTGCCACGGCTGCCGCGCAGCAGAAGGGCCACGGCGGCAATGGCCAGGACGGGTACGGTGCCAAACACCCAGCGCCAGCCAAAGTGGTCGGTGACCACACCGCTCAAGGCGGGCCCAACGATGGAGGGCAAGAGCCAGGCAGCGGCCAGGGCGCCAAACATCTTGGGCCTCAGGTGCGCCGGGAAGACCCGGGCGATGCCCACGTAGAGGGCGACGCCGTCGAGCCCGGAACCGAAACCGGTCAGGGCGCGCGCCGCCACCAGCAGTTCCATGGTGGGGGCCCACGCGGAAAGGAACATGCCCAGCACATAGATGCCCACGCCGGCCAGCAGTGGCATCTGGGGCCCGGACCGGTCAATCCAATGGGCGGCAAGGGTCATCGAAACAATGGAGGTGGCCATGGTGATGCCAAACGCCAGGCCGTAGAGCGGCAGCCCGTCGAGCTCCCTGGCGGCCGCCGGCATGGCCGTCGTGACGGCGGCGAAGGAGTAGGCCACCATGAATGCCAGGCCGAAAAATCCCAGGGTGGCGCCACGGTACTGCCCGCCCCAGATGGTCGCGGGGGAGCTCACGCGGGGAACTGGAGGAACGAAGTCATAGGATTAGCCTAATTAATGGTTGAGACAACAAAAGACCGCAATCGGATGACGGCCGCTGCCAGACTGCGGCCACAAGGAGCAGGCGTGGAATTTTCGCAACGGTACGTGGCATTGGGCGATTCATTCACGGAGGGCCTCGGCGACACGGACGCGGCCCTGCCCAACCAGGTCCGCGGCTGGGCGGACCGGGCGGCTGAGCAGCTGGCACTGGCCCATTCGGAGGAGAGCTGGGGCTACGCCAACCTCGCGATCCGCGGCAAGAAGATGAGGCAGATCCTCTCCGAGCAGATCGACGCGGCTGTGGCCCTGAATCCCACACTCGTCACCATCTACGCCGGCATCAACGACATCCTGCGCCCCAAGGTGGACATTGACGCCATGATCGCCGGGTACTCTGACGGACTGGGCAAGCTGGCGGCAACGGGCACGCGCCTGCTCATTTTCACCGGCTACGACGCCAGCTCCTCGAAGGTCTTCTCCAGCATCCGCGGACGCACCGCCGTCTACAACGAACTGGTCCGCGAGGTTGCCGAGACCCACGGCGCCGAACTTGTGGACTACTGGCGCTTCCGGGAGTACAACGACTGGCGCCTGTGGGGGATCGACCGCATGCACATGTCCACCCCCGGACACATCAACATGGCCAACCGCGTGTTGGAGCAGATCGGTGAAACCGTGCGCATCCCCCTCCCCGAGCTGCCGCCCATTCCCGTCAAGACCTCGGCGGAGGTCCTCAAGGACAACGCCGCCTGGACCAGGGAATACGTGGGGCCCTGGGTCAGCCGCCGCCTGCGCGGGGTTTCCTCGGGCGACAATCTCAGCGCCCGGTACCCGGCCCTGCGCAGCCCGCTCGCCTGAACTGCTCCGGCCGGTTGTCGGGGGCCGGCATCGGCTGAAACTCAAAGATACGTAGTAATTACCGATGTGTGCGCCGTGCCATGTCCGTAGTGTCGGAAACAACGACACACGGATTACTGGTTTACGGAAAGAGAGCACCACGATGGCTGATATTGCGGGAGCGACGTTGCAGGCGGCGCCGGAGACATTGCGTGAAGCCTTGCGCAACATGCGGCAGCTTCGCGACACCGACGCTGCTTTTTTACGGGTTGGCTTCCCTGCCGGCCAGCAGGCGTCCGCCGACCGCGACATCAGGGGCATCTGGCCGTCCTGACACCTTGAAACAACCCTCGCCCTGCGCGCCTGCCGCGCCGCGGGCCATGTCCGGGCAAGGGTGTGGTATGTCAATTAGTCATATCGGCCGGGAGCAACTAGACTGGTTAGGCGCTAGGTGGCGCGGAGCGTGTGCAATTGCTCCGGTTTGCGGTGATTATCCTCCCGCGGGCCGGTAGTTAGGGGCTCAAGTTGCGTGCATTCGGGTATTCGCCGGAGAGCACTTCTTCTTTTTCAATCATGAAAATGTTGTGGGAAGAATGCTGTCCCGGGGCGGACGCCGCCGAAGCGCACGGTTTGCACCAGTGAGCCGTATCCACATATTTAACTAGGAGTGATCATGGCAGCACACTGCCAGGTGACCGGAGCCGAGCCGGGCTTTGGGCATAGCATTTCGCACTCGCACCGCCGCAACAAGCGCCGGTTCGATCCGAACATTCAGAAGAAGCGCTACTGGGTTCCGTCCCTGCGCCGCAATGTGACCCTGCAGGTTTCTGCCAAGGGCATCAAGGTCATCGATGTACGCGGTATTGACGCCGTTGTTGCACAGATTCTGGCACGTGGGGTGAAGCTCTAATGGCAAAAGACAAGGACGTACGTCCGATCATCAAGCTGAAGAGCACCGCGGGTACCGGTTTCACGTACGTGACCCGCAAGAACCGTCGTAACACTCCGGACCGCCTGGTCCTGAAGAAGTACGATCCCAAGATCCGTCAGCACGTTGAATTCCGAGAGGAGCGCTAAGACTATGGCCAAGAAGTCCATGATCGCGAAGAACGAGCAGCGCAAGGTCATCGTAGAGCGTTACGCCGAAAAGCGTCTCGCCCTCAAGAAGGCCCTCGTTAACCCCGCCTCCACTCCGGAAGAGCGCGAAGCAGCCCGCCTGGGCCTGCAGAAGCTCCCCCGCAACGCCTCACCGGTACGCGTTCGCAACCGCGACGCCATCGACGGCCGCCCGCGTGGAACGCTCCAGAAGTTCGGCATCTCCCGTGTACGCTTCCGCAAGATGGCGCACGCTGGCGAACTGCCCGGCATCAAGAAGTCCAGCTGGTAATCACTGATTTCCGGCAGTAAAAAAGGGCGGTCACCTTCGGGTGGCCGCCCTTTTTGCCGCCCTTCGACTCTTCCGTTGGTCCGGGCCGGCACTCCTCCGGCCCCCCGAAGCAGCCGCGCATTCGCCCCATCTGCGAGGCGGCCGTGTGCTGTGAGTCGCGTGTCATCGGGGGCCCGCAGGTCGCACCCGAAGGTGCCGCAAGGCGGCTCAGCAGGCCCAAAACGCTCGGCCGAGAGCGAAAAAACCCGGCAACACGGGGAAAATGACCCTGAAAACGCCGAAAAATGCGGAAATTTACCGGAATCTCGCGGAATTGCTGGTAAGTTCGCTAGCAGTGGTTGACACGCAACCGCGTGGAATTGGATTCACTTGACGTCCAGGAGGACAAACATGGCTAAGAACCGTAGCGAACTGGTTGCTGAAGTTGCTGCAAAGGCTGAGACCAGCCAGACCGCAGTGAACAGCGTTTTGGATGCACTCTTCTCCGTTTTCGAGAGCTCCGTTGCAGCCGGCGAAAAGATCACCATCCCGGGCTGGCTCTCCGTTGAGCGCACCGACCGTGCAGCTCGCACCGGCCGCAACCCGCAGACCGGTGAGACCATTCAGATCGCCGCAGGCCACAGCGTCAAGCTGTCCGCCGGCTCCAAGCTGAAGGCTGCTGTCAAGAAGTAATTTCTTCGCAAAAGCATGTGTGCAGGCGGTCTCCCCACGGGGTGGCCGCCTTCACCTTTTAAGCGGTGCCTCCGCCGGCGCCACACCGCGACCCTTTCCTGAGAGCTCCCTGATTCGTCCGATGTTCACCGGGTGCGGGAGAATAGGTGGTGTGTCACCCGTAGACTCTTCCCCCGCAACCACCGCCCGCACAGCTCCGGCCACCCCGGGGCACAGCTTTGCCAACGGCATCCGCAGCCGCTGGTGGTGGTTGGGGCTGGCAGCCGCCATGGCCGCCGTCGTCCTCTCCCTGCTTTGGACAGGTGCGACGGCGGTCCAGGACATGGCTGATCCCGGCGCCTTCACGAGGTGGGGCCTCCCCATGGCCACCACCATCCACAACGTGGCCCTGTCCACCGTGATCGGTGCGCTGGTGTTTGCCGTGGTGATCCTGCCGAAGGACCTCAAGCCGCACCGGCCACGCACCGGCAGCCACAAGCAGGATGCTGCCAAGCGTGCGCCGGAGCCGGAACATCCCGCGTTCACCCGGGCCATGACACTGGCCATGGTGGCGGGCGGCGTCTGGACCGTTGCCGCGATTGCCGTGCTGGTGCTGACGTACTCCAGTATTTCCGGGCTGGCGCTGGCCGGCACCACCGAATACACCAACATGCTGGTGTTCTTCATGACCGAACTGCCCGTGGGCCAGGCCTGGCTGATCATCACGATTGTGGCCGCCGTCGTGACCACGCTGGTCATGGGGCTGCGCAACATCAGCGGGCTGGCGGTGCCGCTGGTGCTGGCCATGCTGTCGTTCGTGCCGCAGGCGCTGATCGGGCACTCGGCCTCGAGCGCCGACCACAAGGGCGCGGTCAACTCGCTGTTCCTGCACGTCTCCGGCGCGTCGCTGTGGGTGGGCGGCATCATCGTCCTGGTGGTGGTGTCGCAACTGCTGGGCGCCATCACGGCCCAGACGCTCAAGCGCTTCTCGGCGCTGGCGCTGTTCTCCTTCATCCTGGTGGCGGGCTCCGGCATCATCAACGGCGCCATCCGCATCACCAACTGGCATGACCTCTTCTACTCTTCCTACGGCCAGCTGATCCTGGCCAAGTTTGCCGCCGTCGTGGTGCTGGGCACCGTCGGCTACATGCACCGCGAATGGATCATCCCCCGCCTGGAGGGAGGCACCAAGCAGGGTGCCAAGCCGGCCACCCACGGCGGCCCCGGCACCCGCCGCCTGCTCTGGCAGCTGATCTTCGTGGAGTTCCTGGTCATGGGCGCCGTCAGCGGCATCGCCGTGGCCCTGGGCCGTTCCGCCCCGCCGCAGTCGCGTGAGCTGTCCGCGGAGGCGCTGACCCCCGCACAGATCCTCACCGGCTACCCGCTGCCGCCCGAACCGCAGCTTTCCAGCTGGTTCACGGAGTGGCGCTTCGACTGGTTGTGGGTGGCCTTTGCCGTGCTGGCCGGCACCGCCTACCTGATGGGCGTCACGAAGCTGCGCCGGCGCGGTGACAAATGGTCCGTGCTGCGCACCGTCTCGTGGTTTGCCGGCCTGCTGGCCCTGGTCTACATCACCTCCGGCGGCCCGGCCGTCTACGGCGCCGTGACCTTCAGCGCCCACATGATCGAGCACATGGCCCTCATGGCCATCGCCCCGCTGTTCCTGGCCATGGGCTCGCCCGTCTCGCTGGCGCTGCAGGCCCTGGCCCCGCGCCGCGACGGCTCCCGCGGCATCCGCGAGTGGATCCTGGTCCTGGTCCATTCCTGGTACTCGAAGATCATCACCCACCCGCTGTTTGCCGCTGCGAACTTCTCCGGCAGCCTGATCCTGTTCTACTACACGCCGGCTTTCGACCTGGCCATGAAGTACCACGTGGGCCACGAGCTCATGATCGTCCACTTCACCCTGACCGGCTACATCTTCGTGCAGAGCATGATCGGCGCCGACCCCCTCCCCACCCGCGCCCCCTACCCGCTCAGGCTGCTCCTGCTCCTGGCCACCATGGCGTTCCACGCATTCTTCGGTGTCTCGCTCATGATGTCCACGGCGCTGCTCTCCGGCGACTACTTCGGCAACATGGGCCGGCCCTGGGGCGACTCCGCACTCATCGACCAGCAAACAGCGGGCGGCATCGCTTGGGGCATCGGCGAGTTCCCCACCCTGATCATTGCCCTGGGCGTCGCTTACATGTGGTCTAAGTCGGATGCGCGCGAGACCAAGCGCAGGGACCGCGCCGCCGACCGGAATAACGACGCCGACCTGGGCGCTTACAATGACATGTTCGCGCAGCTGGCAGCCCGAGACGCTGCAATGTCCCCGGCCCAGTCCGGACCCGCGCTGCCGCACCTGGGCAGGCCGCATGAGAAGCACGACGGCGCAGCCCCGGCCCGGGCGGGCGGCGGCACCCCCGGTGCACCTTCCGCAGCAGACGGCGCACCGGCCGATGCAACCCCCACCGATGACCCGACAGCCGCCCCGCAGGGCGCCCAGCAAGGAGAAGCAAAGTAGTGGATTCCGCAACGAAAACCAGTTCCGTCCGTGTCCGGGCCTCCGAGCTTGAGGGCCGAGGCTGGCTCAATACCGGCGGCGTGGAGCTTGGCCTGGACAAGCTGCGCGGCAAGATCGTCATCCTGGACTTCTGGACGTTCTGCTGCATCAACTGCCTGCACGTCCTGGACGAGCTGCGCCCGCTTGAGGCGCAGTACAAGGACGTCCTGGTCACCGTGGGCGTGCACTCGCCCAAGTTTGAGCACGAGGCGGACCCCGTGGCCCTGGCCGCAGCCGTGGAACGCTACGACATCACCCACCCCGTCCTGGACGACCCTGAACTGGTCACCTGGCAGGCCTACTCGGCCCGCGCCTGGCCCACCCTGGTGGTGGTTGACCCCGAGGGCTACATCGTGGCGCACCTCTCCGGGGAAGGACACGCAGCAGGCCTGGCCTCGCTGATCCCCGAACTCATCGCCGAGCACGAGGCCAAGGGCACACTGCATCGCGGCGACGGCCCCTACGTGGCGCCCGAGCCCGTGGCCCGCGACCTCCGCTTCCCCGGCAAGGTCCTGCCGCTGGAGAGCGGCAACTTCCTGGTCTCCGACACCGGCCACCACCGCCTCGTTGAGACCGGTCCGGACCTGGCCACCGTGGTGCGCACCATCGGATCCGGTGCCAAGGGCTTCCGCGACGGCAGCGCGGAGGAGGCGGAATTCAACGAGCCGCAGGGACTTGCGCTGCTCCCGGGCGCGCTGGCGGCGGAAGTCGGCTACGACGTCGTCATTGCCGACTCCGTCAACCACCGCCTGCGCGGGATCACCCTGGCCACCGGCGAGGTCCGCACCCTGGCCGGCAACGGCGTGCAGCGCCTGCTCGAGGCCGGGCCAGCCCGCGTCAATGACGACGGCGCGCCCGCCTCCGAGACCGAGCTCGGCTCCGAGCCGCTCGAGGTGGCGCTGTCCTCGCCGTGGGACGTGGCGTACTCGCACGTGCTGGAGACGGTCATCATCGCGATGGCCGGCACCCACCAGATCTTCGGCTTCGCACCCGCCACCGGCGCAGTCACCGTGGTGGCCGGCAACGGGCTCGAGGGTCTGTTGGACGGACCGGCGGAGCAGGCCTGGTTTGCCCAGCCTTCCGGCGTGACCGAGGACGCCAAGGGCAACATCTGGATCGCAGATTCGGAGACCTCGGCACTGCGCGTGCTGAAGTTTGCCGACGGCGGCGCAACAGTTGAGACGGCCATCGGCGAGGGGCTCTTTGACTTCGGCTTCCGGGACGGTGAGGCCGCCCAGGCACGCCTGCAGCACCCCCTCGGCGTGGCCGTGCTTCCTGACGGTTCCGTCGCCGTCGCCGACACCTACAACGGTGCCGTGCGCCGCTACGACCCCGCCGCAAAGACCGTCAGCACGCTGGCGCGCGGCCTGGCTGAGCCCAGCGACGTGCTGCTGGACGAATCGGGCGAGGTGCCGCTGCTCATTGTGGTGGAGGCCAACCGCCACCAGCTGATCCGCCTGCCGCTGCCCAAGAACGCCCTGCAGGTCGACGAGGGCGCCGCCCAGACGCAGCGGCCCAAGACGCCAGTGGCCGCCGGCGAACTGGCGCTGACCATCAACTTTGCCGCCCCCACGGGGCAGAAGCTGGATGACCGCTGGGGCGACCCCACCCAGTTGAAGGTCTCCTCCACGCCGCCGGAACTGCTGCTGGGCGGCGAGGGAACCTCCGTGGGGCTGGCGCGCACACTGGTGCTGAACCCGGACGTGCCCGAGGGTGTGCTGCACTTTACGGCCCGCGCCGCAGCATGCGACGGGCCGGAGGACGCCAACGGCGAGATCCCGGACCACGCCGCCTGCCACCTCTACCAGCAGGACTGGGGCATCCCGGTGCTCATCACCGCCGACGGCGCCTCCGAGCTGGCACTGGACCTCCGCGGCGTCCAGTAACAGCCGCACCACAGCGCAGCCCCCTCCAATGGAACTTTGGAGGGGGCTGCCCTAGTCTGGGATGGATGGCGACGACCGCCATCGCTTGCCTGACCGGGTGGAGGGGAAACCCATGCAGGACCTTCAAGAAACTGCTCTCAAACCGCTGAACAAGATGTCCGTGGTCTCGGCCGCCATGACGGCGGTGGCCATCGCCTGCCTCGTCTTCTTTGGGATCTCCGCGGTCTTCGTGTTTGCCGTGGGCCCGGGCCACATCGCGCTCCAGCAAATCAAGTCACGCGGCGAACGGGGACGTGCGCTCGCCCTGGGCGCCCTGGCAGTCAGCTACGCCTTTGCCGCCTACGCGCTGGTGACCGCGATTGTCTACGTCTTCGCCGTCATGCCGATACCGGGCTAAACACAGGCGTCGTCAGCCAAGCCCTCAACGGGGGTGGAGGCGTCGTTGCCTGCCATCACCACGAGGGGCCCGGGCGCGTCAGTAGTCGAGAACCGGGGTGACGTTGACGTCGGTTCCGTTGATGCTCAGGGTCGCGGAGAACGTGAAGTCGGACGGCACCTTCACATCCGTGATCAAGCCGGTGAACAGGTTCTGCTCCTGGTAGGCAACCTCGGCCTTGCCGGTCAGCGGCGCCAGCACCCACTGCCCGCCGTACGGCGTGATGCTGATGGTGGGGTACTCCAGAATGGACCACTTCACGTCCGACACCACGCGGTTGTCCGTGCTGGCGCTCATGGGGCAGCCCGTGGGCATCAGGACGGCCTGTTCCGTGCAGGCGTCGAGGTAGCTGCGGATGGTCCCGTCCACCTGCGACAGCAGCTCGCTCGTGGGCCCGGTGGCCAGTCCGACGGCGGACACCGCACCTTGGCCGGTCACGGCGCTCGCCACGGGGGGAGCGGCGAAGAGCGGGGAGCGGTACTCAAATTCGTAGCGGCCCGGGTAAAACACGGCGAAGGAGTTGCGACCGTCCGGCATGTTGACGTCCACACCGTTGATGGACGCCTGGTTGGCGTTCACCACGGAAACATCGACGTGGGGGAGCGTGCCGGGAACCATCTGCCAGGTGTCGAAGAACAGCCACTGCTTGGAACCGGACACCAGCTTGAATTCAGTGGAATAACCGACGTCGTCGATCGTGTAACTGACGGTGACGATCTTCTGGCCGTCGGGGCCGTCCACGGCGTCGCCGATGGTGAGGTCCTTCAACCCCTCCATGGAGGCGGACAGGGCTGCCCTGTCCAGGCCGGCCGCGTTGCCGGCGGGGACCTTCGCCTGCAGCAGGCCCAGCGCCTTCGCGCCGTCGCCGGCCTCGAGCGCTTTCAGGTAGTGCGAAACCGTGCCTTCGGGACCAAAGCTTTTGTTGTTGACGACCACGATCGTGACGATGCACGCTGCCAATGCCAGCATGAAGATCATGAGCCATGTTGCGGTCGTTTTAATCAATTGGGTCCCGTTCTTCATCCCGTCCACTGTACCGGTTTCAGACTCTGTGACCTCAATCGTGCTCACGATTATCGGCGTCTCTTGCGCGGCGCCGTGCCGAAAATGTCACGGATGAGGCTGCGCCCCATGGACCTGGCAGCACTCTGCAGCCCGCCCTTGAGGCCGCTGCCGAAAGCCCCGCCCAAGGCGCCGATGACATCGGCGGCGATGCCGCCGTCGTTCTTGGGTGCCGGAAGGTTGACGGGAGGCGGCGGGGGAAGGGGGCTGCCCACGGCCGGTCCCGTGGGGGCGGCGGGAGCGGCAGGTGCGGAGGGTGCCTGCAGCTTCTCGTACGCGGAGACGGGGTCGACGGCGGTGCCGTAGGTGGGCAGGAGGGCGGAGGCCGCGATGACGGCCTGGACGGCGTCGGGGGAGCTGGGGCCCATGACGGATCCTGGGGCGCGCAGGCGGGTCAGGGCCACCGGGGTGGGGGCGCCGTTTTCATCCATGACGGTCACCACGGCCTCGCCGATCCCGGCGCTGGTGAGGACCTCCTCGAGGTCGTAGCCGCTGATCGGGAACGTGGAGACGGTGGCTTTCAGCGCCTTGGCGTCCTCAGGGGTGAACGCGCGAAGGGCATGCTGGATGCGGTTGGCCAGCTGCGCCAGGACGTCGGCGGGCACGTCCTTGGGGGTCTGGGTGACGAAGAAGATGCCCACGCCCTTGGAACGGATGAGCCGCACCGTCTGGGTGATGGCGTTCAGGAAGGCCTTGCTGGCGTCGTTGAAGAGCAGGTGCGCCTCGTCGAAGAAGAAGACCAGCTTGGGCTTGTCGAGATCGCCCACCTCGGGCAGGTCGCGGAACAGGTCCGCCAGCAGCCACATCAGGAAGGTGGAGAACAGCAGCGGCTTGTCTTGCACGCTGGGCAGTTCCAGGCAGCTGATGACACCGCGGCCGTCGGGGGCCGTGCGCAGCAGTTCGGCGGTGTCAAACTCTGGCATGCCGAAGAATTCGCCCATGCCCTGGGCGTCCAGGGTGATCAGGTTGCGCAGAATCACGCCGGCCGTGGCCTTGGACAGCCCGCCGAGTTCCTTCAGGTCATCCTTGCCCTCGTCGGAGGTGAGGAATTGGATGACGGCGCGCAGGTCCTTCAGGTCATAAAGTTCCAGGCCCTTGGTGTCGGCGTAGTGGAACACGAGCTGCAGGCTGGATTCCTGGGTTTCATTCAGGTCCAGCACGCGGGCCAGCAGGATGGGACCAAAAGAGGTGATGGTGGCGCGGACCGGGACGCCGCTGCCGTTGCCGCCCAGGGCCAGGAACTCCACGGGGAATGCCTTGGATTCCCACTGCTGGCCGAGCGCCTGGGTGCGTGCGGTGAGCTTTTCGCTGCCCTCGGCGGCCGTGGCCAGGCCGGTGAGATCGCCCTTGATGTCAGCCATGAAGACGGGGACGCCCGCGGTTGAAAGCTGTTCGGCGATCATGTGCAGCGTGACGGTCTTGCCCGTGCCCGTGGCTCCGGCGACGAGGCCGTGGCGGTTCATCATGGCCAGCGGCAGCGACACCTGCGCTTCCGGGTGGATTTCGCCGTCGGCCATGGCCGCGCCGAGGGCGATCGAGGAGCCCTCAAAGGTGTAGCCGGTGGTGATTGCCGTGATCAACTCTGATGCGGATTTGCTAGCCATAACGAAAGCGTACCGCGCATCCCCGCCGACTCAGCCCAAGAGGAACGCCACGCCGAACATTGCCGGAATGGCCAGCACGGTGGTCAGGAGCACGGTGTCCTTGGCGACGGCGACGCCCACCTGGTAGCGCTGCGCCGTCACGTAGACGTTCTGTGCCGTGGGCAGTGCCGCGGCAATCACGACGGCGAACAGTTCCGCCCCGCCCAGCCCCAAGGCAAAGTGCCCCAACAGGAAGGCGACGGTGGGGTGCAGCACCAACTTGAAGCTTGTGGCCAGGAGGATGTCGGGGCGCCTGCCGTCGGCCGGGTTCAGCGGCCGCGTGGTCCCCAGCGACATGCCGAAGGCGATGAGGATGGAGGGGATGGCGGCGCCGGCGATCAGGTGCAGCGGCTCCGCCACGAGCGACGGAAGCGCCCAGCCGGTGGCCGACAGCACCAGGCCCACCGCGGTGCCAAGGATCATCGGGTTGCTGATGATCTGCAGCAGCACCCGCCCGGGCGTGGCGCGGCGGCCGCTCGTGAGGCCGTCGAGCAGCATGAGGTAGACGGGCGTGTAAAACGCCAGCTGGAAAACCAGCACGGGGGCAATCAAGGCCGCGTCGCCCAGGACATATGCCGCAATGGGAATACCCAGGTTGGCGGCATTCGCGGTGGAGGAAGACATGGCTGCCAGCAGTGATTCGGCCAGCGTGCGCCGGAGCCAGAATTTTACGATGACAAGGCAGATTCCGGCCGTGATGACGGCGCTGGCCGCGGCCACGAGGAGGGGCGCGGCAAAAACCACATGGAGATCCGCCCGGGCCAGAGTCTCCACGAGCAGTGCCGGGCTCGCCACGAAGAAGGAGAGCCTGCTCAGGACGATTTGGGCGTTCTCGCCCAGGACCTTTTTGCGGCCCGCGAACCAGCCCACCAGGATGATGAGCCAGACTACGGAGAAACCCTCGATGACGGACAGCACAAGCTACAGCTTAGTGAACCGGGCGCCGATGCCCGGACTGCACCCCTTGGCCGCACCATCGGCACCCGCGGAAGTTGCCGGGGCGGGCAGGCGGGACTGGGTTAGCGGGACTGCGCCAAGGCGGGGCGCAGCAGGCCCTCGGTGATGGCCTCGGCCGGATCGCTGCCCAGGTGGACGATCTTGTTGTTCGCGTCGACGTGGACGACGGAGGGCACATAGTCGCGCGCCTCGGCGTCGCTCATCTGGGCGTAGGTCATCAGGATCACGAGGTCGCCAACGTTGACCAGGTGCGCGGCGGCACCGTTGATGCCAATGACGCCGGACCCACGCTCGCCGGCGATCGTGTAGGTTTCCAGGCGCGCACCATTGGTGATGTCCACGATCGAGACGAGCTCGCCTGGCAGAATGTCCGCAGCGTCCAGCAGATCGGCGTCGACCGTCACGGAGCCCACGTAGTGCAGGTCGGCGTGGGTGACGGTGGCGCGGTGGATCTTGGACTTAAACATTGTTCGCATCATAACGGGGTCAAGTCTACCGCCGCGGGCCCAGGAATGGCTGTGAGCTGCCTTACCGCACCGGCTTCGGGGCCACCTATCGCCGTCCCACCGGCGTCAGTTTGCGGCCCATGATGGCGCGGGTCAGGGCGTCGACCACCTCGGTGTTGGCCAGCGGGTTGCGGATCAGGGTGAAGTCGACGTCGCCCACTGGCGGCAGGTCGAAGCGCTTGGTGATCACCTTTAAGTCCTCCGGAACCAGCGAGGTCGGCATGACGGCAATGCCGATCCCCGCCCGCAGTGCAGCCAGGACCCCGCTGATCTGCTTGGTGGTGCAGGTGACCCGCCAGGTGCGGCCCGCGGCTTCGAGGGCGTCGAGCGCCAGCTTCCGGCTCAGGCTCGGGGCCGGGTAGACGATGACTGGCACGGGCTCGCCCGGCTCCAGTACGGTCTGCTCGAGGCCCACCCAGTCGAAGGTGTCCTTCTTGACCACCTCGCCCTCCTGTGCGCCGGACACCCACTTGACGAAGACGAGGTCCAGGGCGCCGGCCTTGAGGCGGCGGTGCAGCTGGTCGCTCTGGCTGACGGTCAGCTCGAGGTTGATCTGCGGGTACAGCTGGCGGAATTCACGCAGGATCCGGGGCAGGCCCGTAATGGCCAGGTCGTCGGCAGTGCCAAAGCGCAGCCGGCCCTTCATGGCGGCACCGGAGAAGTAGCGGGTCGCGGCGTCGTTGGCGGACAGGATGGTGCGGGCAAAGCCGGCCATGGCGTCGCCGTTGTCCGTCAGGCGGAGTTCGCGCGTGTCTCGGGTGACCAGGATTCGCCCGGCCGCCTGCTCCAGTTTCCGCACATGCTGGCTGACCGTTGGCTGGCTGATGCCCAGCCGTTCGGCGGCCCTGGTGAAGTTGCGGGTCTCTGCCAACGCAAGAAAGCTCTTGAGCTGAACGGGGTCAAAAGTTGGGGCGTCCGACACGGTCCACATCCTAGGGACTATTACGTTCTTCAATAGTGTTTATAGGCATCATACTATTTCGGCATAAATTGTTACGGCCTATGGTTGAAGAGGTAAAGCCCAATCACCTTCGAGTCCCAGGACTGATCCGTTGACTCCCCCCTCAACACCGCAGAATCCCGCCCTGACCGCCCCCATCAACATCGTGACCACCCGGCCGCCGTGGAGCCAGACGTTCTCCTCGCTCAAGATCCGAAACTACCGCATCTTCGCTTCCGCCAACCTTCTGGCCGTGATCGCCCTCTGGATGCAGCGGGTGGCCCAGGACTGGATGGTCCTGGAGCTCTCAGGTTCGGTGACCGCCGTCGGAATTACCGTTTTCATGCAGTTCATCCCCTCCCTCGTCCTCATGCCGCTGGGCGGAATCCTCGCAGACCGCTACTCCAAGCGCCTCATCCTCATGATCAGCCAGGGCGCGGCCGGTGCGCTGGCGGCAATCATGGCCGTGCTGGCGCTGACCGGGCACCTTGAGGTCTGGCACATCTATGTCATCGCCTTCGTGCTGGGCCTGGTGGTGGTGGCCGACCAGCCCGCCCGCCAGGTCTTCGTCAACGAACTGGTGGGGCCGGCGCAACTGCGCAACGCCATCAGCCTGAACTCCTCGATCTTCCAGCTGGGCGGCATGATCGGCCCGGCAGTCAGCGGTGTCATGATCATGGCGATCGGCGGCGGCTGGGCCTTTGCCGCCAATGCACTGGCCTGCACCATCACCGTCATCTCACTGCTGCTGATCCGCAAGAACGAGCTGGTGCTCATGCCTCCGGTGAAGCGCGCCAAGGGGCAGCTCGCGGAGGGTTTCCGCTACGCCATTGGCAAGCCGACCATCTTCTGGCCGGCCATGATGGCCGCCGTTTTTGCCATCTTTGGCCTAAGCCTGCCGGTGCTGATGGCCGCCTACGCCAACAACGTGTTCGACGCCGGTGCCGGAGGCTACGGCCTGCTGAACACCCTGGTTGCGCTCGGTGCGCTGTGCGGGGCACTGGCCTCCACCCGCGTCGCCACGCTGCGCCTGCGTGGTGTCATGTCTGCGGCGGGTGCCTACGGAGTGGTGCTGATGATCGCCTCGCTGGCCCCCAACATGGTCACGTTTGGCGCCGTCATGGTGGTGGCGGGCTTTGCCTCGCTGCTGTTCCTGACCAGCTCCAACCAGCTGGTGCAAATGTCCACGAATGTCACGATCCGAGGCAGGGTCATGAGCCTGTACATCATGGTGCTCATTGGCGGGCAGGCCCTGGCCGCCGTGGTGATCGGGCTGGTGCTGGCCAAGCGGGGCCAGCTGACACTGCGCTTGAACCTGCGCAGCGCCAGGCACCCGATTTTCATTGAAGCGAAGCCCGCGGGCTAAAGCCGGGGCGGCCCCAGGGCGCGGTGGAGGGAATCGGCCACGGCGTTCAGGCTTCGCAACTCGCATTCCCACACCGTGACGGCCGTCCAGCCGCGATTGGCCAGTTCGGTGAGCGCCTGCCCGTCGCGTTCAACGGTCCTGTTGCGCTTGGCTTCCCAGAACTCGGCATTGGTGGCGGGTTTGTGTGTGCCGTTGGGGCAGCTGTGCGAATGCCAAAAACAACCGTTGACGAAGACAGCCACACGGCGGCGCCGAAACACCAGGTCCGGAGTGCCGGGCAGGTCTGCCGCATGCAGCCGGTACCTGTAACCTTCGGCGAACAACATCCGGCGCACCAGCATTTCCGGCTTGGTGTCCTTGCTGTGGATGTGCGACATCACTTTATGGCGCTGTTCCCTGGTCAGTGAATCAACCATGCGGCCATGCTACGCGCAGTGGCTGGGTGCCGGCCCAGGAATTGGGCAGCGCCTGGCGGCGCAATTTCGCCCGGCAGCGGCCCGGTCTTTCCATCGGTCGGGGGACTAAAATGGAAGCTACGGAAGATCCTTTTCGCTCTCAATTGCCGGCTTTGACGGTCGACCCTGACCCGCCGGTGACACCATGCAAGCACGACTCAGACCCGCCATAGGGCCGCGTCACGCCGTGGATCGTCCCACTCGCGGCAACCCGATCATTGAGACCTATGCGGTGCTGCTGAAAAGTGTGCGGACCGCAGGCCTCATGCGCCGCCGTCGAACCTTCTACGCGGTGGTGTTTGCCGTACTGCTGCTGTTGCTCGCCGCCGCAGGCGCCGGCTTCATGCTGCTGGGGCAGACCTGGTTCCAACTGCTGATCGCCGCAGCCCTGGGGGTCTTGTTCACGCAGTTCGCCTTTCTGGGGCACGAAGCTGCCCACCACCAAGTGTTTGCCTCGGGCCCTGTCAATGACTGGAGCGCCAGGATCCTCGGGCCGCTGTTGGTGGGCATGAGCTACGCCATGTGGGTCAAGAAGCACACTGCCCACCACCAAAACCCGAACACCAAGGGCAAGGACCCGGACATCCACACGGGGGTGGTGGCGTTCCATGAGGAAGGTGCTGCCGCGAAGCACGGACTGCCCGCCGCCTTCACCCGACACCAGGGAACGCTGCTGTTTCCGTTGATCCTGTTCCTGGGTGTCAGCCTGGTCTTCGACTCGGGCAGGACCTTGTTTGCCCGGCGCGGAGTCAAATACCGGTACGTGGAGATTGCGATGCTCGTGCTGCGATTCGGTGTCTACCTGGCCCTGCTGTTCATGGTGCTGCCGTGGGGAATGGCCCTTGCGTTTCTTGCCGTGCAAATGGGAGTCTTCGGGTTCTACATGGGCGCCTCATTTGCGCCGAACCACAAGGGCATGCCCGTTCTGGAGGCCGGAAGCCGGGTGGATTTCCTCACCCGCCAGGTGGTCACCAGCCGCAACATCCGTGGCGGCTGGTTCATGGACACGCTCATGGGCGGGCTGAACCGGCAGGTGGAGCACCACCTGTTCCCGGACATGGCCCGGCCCGAGCTGCCCCGCGCCAACGCCATGGTGCGGCAGGCCTGTGAACGCAACGGCATTGTTTTCACCGAGACTGGCCTGCTGGAGTCGTACGCCATTGTGGTGCGCTACCTGAACCGGGTGGGCCTGTCTGCGGCGGACCCCTTTGAATGCCCGCTCGTGCGGCAATACCGCCAATAGGACAGGATGGAGGAGGTCATGGAGCAGGTCAGTGTCCGGTACATCGTTCACGACGTCGATGCCGCCTTGGACTTTTACGTGCGGTTGCTGGGGTTCACGGAAGTCATGCATCCGGCACCCGGATTCGCGATGCTCACCCTCGGCGGCCTGCGGCTGCTGCTCAGCGCCCCGGGATCCGTGGATGCCAAGGGCGCCCCCGGCGGGGGAGGCAGGGCCACGCCCGACGGCGCCGTGCCGGCGCCGGGCGGGTGGAACAGGTTCTCACTTCAGATGCCCGATCTGGACGCAGAGGCGTCCCGGCTCAGCGCGGCGGGAGTTCATTTCCGCGGCGGCATCATCGAAGGAATCGGAGTCAGGCAGATTCTGCTGGAGGACCCCTCCGGCAACCTGGTCGAATTGTTCGAACCACTGTTGCCGGAGGCGTCCCACAAACTGTTCTAGCCGCTCCGTCTAACCTTCGGCCAGAGGCAGGTGCGGATACGCCTCCTGGCGCCGCTGGAACTCAAGGATGGCCGGGTTGACGATGACGCCGTCGGAAATTTCAATGGCGCGCTGAATGGTGTCCCGTCCAGCCCATGCGTCCGGGCCCTCCAGCACCGTCTCGATGAACGGCATCAGGGCCTCGCTGATTTCCCACGTGGCCGAATTCCACAGGTAGCTGGGGCTGTGGTCCACGGCGTAGTAGTTGATGTGGTCGCCCACGGTGAACATGGGGTCGGTGAACGTTGTGCTGCGGGCCCAGCTGAACCCCATGCCCTCGTCGCACGAGACGTCCACAATCAGGCTGCCGGGCCGGAACCCGTCAAGGTCCGCCTCGGTCAGGTACGTCATGGGCGCGTTGGGGTCCTGCAGGGTGCAGTTCACCACGATGTCCGCCTCCGCCAGGAACTCGCCCAGCGGTACATCCCCGTCCTCAAGCATGACAAAACCGGCGTGCGGCGCTTCGGGTGCGAAATCAAATTGCACCATCTCGACCGAATGGATCGGCGCGGCAACGGCTGCCACACTCCGGCTGGTCAGCACCTGCACATCGTGGATGCCCAGGGCCTTCAAGGCCGTCACGGCACCCCGGGCCGTGGCACCAAAGCCAATGACGACGGCGCTCATGCGGCGGCCATAGTCGCCGGTGGACCCGGTCAGTGCCAGGGAGTGCATGACGGAACAGTAGCCGGCCAGCTCGTTGTTCTTGTGGAACACGTGCAGCCCAAAACCGCCGTCGGAGGCCCAGTGGTTCATGACCTCAAAGGCGATCAGCGTCAGCTTCTTGTCGATGGCAAGCTGGGTGATGGCGCGGTCCTGGACGCAGTGCGGCCAGCCCCACAGCACCTGGCCGTCCTTCATGTCGGCCAGGTCCGATGCCTGCGGCTTGGGCAGAAGCAGTACATCCGACTGCGCGATGACCTGCTCGCGGGAGGCGACCGAGCCCACCAAACCGGCCAGCGCGCCGTCTGACATGCCAAAGCGGGTGCCGTACCCCTCCTCAACCACCATCCGGGCGAGGATGTCGGGCTCGATGCGGGAAAAATGCTCGGGGTGGATGGGTGCACGCCGCTCATCGGGCTTGCTGGATTTGCCTAAAAC
This sequence comes from Arthrobacter stackebrandtii, assembly GCF_017876675.1. Taxonomy (NCBI): domain Bacteria; kingdom Bacillati; phylum Actinomycetota; class Actinomycetes; order Micrococcales; family Micrococcaceae; genus Arthrobacter; species Arthrobacter stackebrandtii. The sequence continues at coordinate 1,591,565 of NZ_JAGIOI010000001.1, read as the reverse complement.
GCCGAGCCGCAGCCCGGTCCTCGCGGCACTCATTTTTTCTTTGCGGGGGTGGGTTTGTCAGCAATGTTTGCAGCGGTTTCGCCGGCCCGCTTGTCGGCGCGCTTTTCCTTGATGGACTTGCTTGACTTCTTCGATGCGGTTTGCCGTGGTGATTTGTCGCCCATGTCAGCTCCCTAAGGTGGGGCCAAAATGACCCCGTAGCCTGACCCTACACGCACCGGTGCGTTAATCCGCAGCGCATGTTAAACAGCTGTTGCCCCCGGCCAGGCCGGGGGCAACAGCATTCACACAGAGCGGGCGACGGGAATCGAACCCGCGTATCGAGCTTGGGAAGCTAGCGCTCTACCATTGAGCTACGCCCGCACTGGAACCCATGTGCGGCAGGCCGCAGCTGAAGTTCCGCTATTGATTCTAGCCCGTGCCGCGGTGTGCTCATGACCAGTGACACGCCCGTCAGCTGATGATGGATGCCTTCACCGCTGCAAATTCGGCATCGGTCAGGGCGCCGGAGGCGTGCAGGGCGGCGAGGCGTTCCAACTTGTTGAGCAGGTCATCGGCCGGGGCTGCCACGGGAGCGGCCTCCACTGCGGGGGCTGCGGGAGGAACTGCCTGCGCATGCTGCGCGGCGGCCTTGGCGTTCACCGCGTTGCTGGCTGCCGTGGCTGTGCCGGCAATGACTGCCGTGCGGGCTGCGGTGCCCAAAAGACTGGGTCGGTTGCGTCGTCCAAATGCCATGGTGATCTCCTCAGGGTGCCGTTGGGCGAAGCCGCCCGCCGGTTCCCTCATACTACGGCCCTGCCCAAGGCGGGAAGGACGCAAAAAGTCGCGGGCCGCCGTCGGGCTGCCTAAATGGCGGGTTCCGGCTTCTTGCCCTGAACCACGCGCACCAGCGGTTCCACGTACCGGGCGGCGATGGGGCCGCTGACAGCCATGATCAGCACGTAGGTTGTGGCCAGGGCCGCGAGCTCCGTGGGAACGGCGCCGGATGCCACGGCCAGCCCGGCGATGACGATCGAGAACTCGCCCCGGGCAATCAGCGCCGCGCCGGCCCTGGCCCGGCCGGGCACGCCTATGCCCTGTTGCTTCGCCGCCCACCACCCCGTGGCCACCTTCGTGAGGGCTGTGACCAGGGCAAGGATGAGCGCCACGCCCAGGACCGGCGGGATGGTGCGGGGGTCTGTGTTCAGGCCGAACAGCACAAAGAACATGGCGGCGAAGAGGTCGCGCAGGGGCTCCAGGACCCGGGTGGCGTTCTCGGCCGTGCCGCCGGAAATGGCGATGCCCAGCAGGAACGCGCCCACCGCGGCCGAGACCTGCAGCGCCGAGGCCACCCCCGCCACCAGCAGCGCTGCACCGAGCAGCTTCAGCAGAAACGATTCCCGGTCCGGGCTGTCCAGGACGTTGGAGACCATGTGCCCATACCGCAGTGCGCCCAGCAGGACCATGGTGATGACGGCCAGGGAAATTCCGACGGCGGTCAGCCCGCCCAGGAACGACACGCTCGCCAGGACGGCTGTCAGGATGGGCAGGTAGGCGGCCATGGCGAGGTCCTCAATGACCAGCACCGCCAGGATGACGGGGGTTTCGCGGTTGCCGAGGCGGCCGAGGTCGCCCAGCACCTTGGCGATGATGCCGGAGGAGGAACTGTAGGTGATGCCTGCCATGACCAGCGCGCCCACGGGGCCCCAGCCAAGGATCAGGGCGACGGCGACTCCGGGCAGCATGTTCAGGACAAGGTCCACCAGTCCGGCCATCCATGACTGGCGCAGGCCAGTGACCAGTTCCTTTGCCGTATATTCCAGTCCGAGCATAAGCAGCAGGAGGATGACGCCGATCTCGCTGGCGATGTGGGCGAAGTCGTCAATGCCGCCGAGGTTGACGAAGCCGCCGTTGCCGAATGCCAGCCCTCCCAGCAGGTACAGGGGGACCGGCGACATGCCGATGCGGCCGGCCAAACGACCCAGGAATCCGAGCGCGAAAAAGACGATGCCGAGCTGGATCAGTGAGAGGGTCGTTGGGTCCATGGTGCAGCTAGGGCCGGGACTGCAGGATCAGGGCGGCGTCTGCCAGGCCGTTGTCGGTGCCTACGATGACGACGAGGTCGTCGACTTTCAGGATCTCGCCGGGGCGCGGGGAGGCGATGACGTCGTCGCCGCGCAGCAGGGCCACGATGGAGGTGCCGGTGCGGGTGCGCATCTGGGTGTCGCCCAGCGGCCGTCCCGCGAACGCGGTGCCCTTGCGGATCATGATCTGGTGGGTGCTGATGCCGGAGACGTCCTCCTGCTCCGCCGTCAGCTGTGCAACCAGCTGGGCAGAACCCAGCAGCTGGCCCAGCGTCGAGGCCTCATCGGCGCTGAGCGGGATGGACGCGGCGCACGCGTCCGGGTCGTCCACGCGGGAGAGGATCAGTTCCGTGTGGCCGTCGCGGTGGGTCACAACGCCCACCCGCCGTCCGGTGGCCAGGCGCAGCTCCCTGCGCACGCCAATTCCGGGAAGAGGCGTCTCTTCAATATTCATGGCTCCAACTTTAGTCGGGTCTTTCCGTACTGGGGTTAAACGCATTCCGTGCACCATTTAGTCCCGACGGCCGCGGGCAGCCCGCCTTCCGCTCCGGTGCCCGCCGAAAGGGACCCTTAACCGCCCCGGACGCGTCCCCGCGTGACGGGCGCGGACAAGCCGTTGGGCCCAAATGCGCTAAATTTAGGGTGTGCTGATCTCTGACCGCGACATACGTGCCGAAATTGACGCCAAGCGCATTGTCTTGGACCCCTACGACCCCGCCATGGTGCAGCCCTCCAGCGTTGACGTGCGCATCGACAGGTACTTCAGGCTGTTCGACAACCACCGCTACGCCCACATCGACCCCGCCGAGGAGCAGCCCGAGCTGACCCGCCTGGTTGAGGTTGACCCGGACGAGGCCTTCATCCTGCACCCGGGCGAATTTGCCCTCGCCTCCACCTATGAGACGGTCACGCTGCCGGACAACGTCGCTGCACGCCTGGAGGGCAAGTCCTCACTGGGACGCCTGGGCCTGCTCACGCACTCCACCGCCGGATTCATCGACCCCGGTTTCTCCGGCCACGTCACGCTGGAACTCTCCAACGTCGCCACGCTGCCCATCAAGTTGTGGCCGGGCATGAAGATCGGCCAGCTCTGCTTCTTCCAGCTCACCTCGCCGGCCGAGAACGCCTACGGCACGGGCAACAACCTCAACCGCTACCAGGGCCAGCGCGGCCCCACCGCGTCGCGCTCGCACCAGAATTTCCACCGCACCCGGATTGAGCTGCCCTCCGACCAGTGATGCGGCGCCCGTTGCGATGACGCGGGCACATCGAGAGACGTCGTTTTCCCGCTGCCAGACGGTGGGGAGGCGGCGTTTTTTGTTCGTAATTCACGACGGCGGGAGGTCACCTTGGCAGCGCCACGGCGGCCTCCCGCCGTCGTACTTTGTGAGCGGGATGGTTGGCTAACGGTGGGCGGGGGCCTTGACCGGCAGGAGCAACAGCAGGCCCAGCAGCAGCACGGCGAGGATGCCGATGATGCCCCAGCGCTGCGCGCCGAAGATGATGATGCACCAGCCGAACAGCATCGGCGCCAGGAACGAGACGGCGCGGCCGGTCGTGGCGTAGAGGCCGTACATTTCGCCCTCGTGGCCCGGGGTGGCAAGGCGGCCCATGAAGGTGCGGGCCGAGGACTGGGCGGGGCCGACAAACAGGCACAGGATCAGGCCGAAGATCCAGAAGGCTTCCTTGCCGTCCAGAAACAGCAGGGCGCCGCCGGAAACAAGCAGGCCCACGAGTGAGGTGACGATGACGGCCTTGGGCCCGAACTTGTCGTCGAAGAAGCCGGCGGACAGTGCGCCGACTGCGGCCACCACGTTTCCGGCGATGGCGAAGATGAGGACGTCGCCGGTCTCGAAGCCGAAGGAGCCCACGGCCAGGACGGCGCCGAAGGTGAATATGGCGGCCAGCCCGTCGCGGAAGATGGCGGAGGAAACCAGGAAGAAGAGCGTGTGTCGCTCGTGCCTCCACAGGCGCATGATGGTTTGGAACAGTTCCTTGTAGGACTGGAAGAAGCCCACCTTGGGCTCGTTGGGGTCCGGCTTGGTTTCCGGGATGGCCAACATGACGGGGATGGCGAAGATGAGGATCCACAGGGCAGAGAAGACGGCCACGGCGCGGTAGGTCATGCCGTCGGCGCTGGTGATCCCGAAGATGCCCACCTCAGGCTTGATGAGAGCGAAGAACACGATGAGCAGGGCCACGATGCCGCCCAGGTAGCCGGCAGCCCAGCCGAATCCGCTGATCCGGCCAATGGTGTGCTTGTTGGAGATCTGCAGGAGCATGGCGTTGTAGTTCACGCCGGCAATTTCGAAGAACACGTGCCCGGCCGCGATCAGCATGCAGCCAAGGAGCAGGTAGGACTCGCTGGGCTGGACAAAGAAGCACGCACCCGTCAGCACTACGACGATCAGGGTGTTGATGCCCAGCCACATCTTGCGCCGGCCGCTGTGGTCTGTGCGCTGGCCGGCGACCGGTGCCAGCGCGGCGATGGCAAAGCCGGAAACGGACATGGCGAAGGCCAGGGTGGCGGTGGCCTTGTCGGCGCCGCCAAACCCCTCATTCTTGGTCAGGTACAGGGCCGTGAAGATAAACGTGGTCATCACGGCGTTGAATGCAGCGCCGCCCCAATCCCACAACGACCAGGCCGTGATCTGCCAGATGGTCCCGGGATTCTTCTCCGTGTTGGCTGTGGGCACGGGGGCCGCGCCTGAGTTCGTCATACGGCACATGCTATCCGGGCCCCGTGCCGCGGCGCGGTTGCCGCGCGAACATTAAGGCACCGTTCACCCGGGCGGAGCGTGCCGCGGGCGGCCGCCGCGGCATTTTAGGTGCCGCCCACTTGATAGGCTTGGAGGGTTGGATCGCCAACATTCACCCCCGTGATTCGCTCATTGCCGGCCCGAAACATGCGGAGACTTTAGTGTTATTTGTCCTTTGTGCGCACTTCCTTGTGGCCATTTTTGCGCCCATTTTGTTTTCGCGCATGGGACGTTCGGCATTTTATGTGCTGGCCGCAATCCCCGGAATCAGCTTCGTTTGGCTCATTTCCCAGTACAACAATGTGTTCTCCAACACACTCCCCAGCCCTTCGCTGAACATCCCCTGGGTGCCGGTTTTGCGGTTGGACCTGGACTTCCGGATGGATCAGCTCTCCTGGATTCTGTGCCTCCTTGTCCTTGGAATTGGTGCGCTGGTGCTGGCGTATTGCGCCCGCTATTTCAAGACCAACGACGCCGGACTGGGCGGCTTTGGTGCCCAGCTGCTCGCTTTCGCCGGGGTCATGTTTGGGCTGGTCACGGCCGACAACTTTATTCTTTTGTTCATTTTCTGGGAATTGACCACGGTCCTTTCCTATTTGCTGATCGGCTATGCGCGCACCCGCATCGCGGCCCGCCGCGCCGCGCTTCAGGCCCTGATCGTGACGACTTTTGGCGGGCTCGCCATGCTGGTCGGACTCATCATGCTCGGTGAAACGGCAGGCACCTACAGCATCTCCGCGGTGGTGGCCAAGGCGCCCGAGCTGATGGCCGCCGTCGGAAGTTCCAGAACTGTTCTGGACATTGGCATTGCGCTGATCCTGGTGGGCGCCGTGACCAAGTCGGCGCTGCTGCCCTTCCACTTCTGGCTGCCCGGCGCCATGGCTGCGCCCACGCCCGTCAGCGCCTACCTGCACGCTGCCGCCATGGTGAAGGCCGGCATCTACCTGATTGCCCGCCTGGCGCCCGGCTATTCACAGACGGAATACTGGCAGGCCATGATCCTGGTGCTGGGCCTGGGCACCATGCTGCTCGGCGGCTGGCGGGCGCTGCGCCAGCACGACCTCAAGCTCATCCTGGCGTACGGCACCGTCAGCCAGCTGGGCTTTTTGACGCTCGTCGTGGGACTGGGCGGGCAGGAGGCGGCCATGGCCGGCCTCGCCATGGTGCTGGCCCACGGCTTGTTCAAGGCGTCGCTGTTCCTGGTGGTTGGCATCATTGACCACCAAAGCGGCACCCGCGACATCCGGGAACTCTCGGGCGTATTCAAGTCCGCGCCCAAGCTGGGCGTGGTGGCGCTGATCGGTGCCGCATCCATGGCGGGGCTGCCGCCGACCGCCGGTTTCGTGGCCAAGGAAGGCGTCTTTCAGGCGCTGCTGGCCAATGCAGGCCACGGACCCTCCAGCGCCGTCGTCGGGTGGCTTGTCGTGGTGGGTGTGGTCCTCGGGTCCGCGCTGACGTTTGCCTACAGCGCCCGCTTCATGTGGGGCGGGTTCGCCACGAAGTCCAAGGGCATGGCCACGGCGTTCAAGCCCGTGGGATGGCTGTTCCTGGCGGCGCCGGCGCTGCTGGCCATGTTGACGCTCGCCTACGCCATTGTCCCGTCGGTTGTTGAAGGGTGGATCAAGCCGTACAGCTCGCAGTTCCCCTCCTATGACCCCAACGGGCTGCACCTGCTGCTGTGGCACGGCTTCACCCCTGCCCTGGGCCTTAGCGCCGTGGTCGTGGTGCTTGGCCTGGCACTGTTCCTGGCCCGTGCACGGGTGGAGGCATGGCAGGCCAAGGTGCCGTCGGTGGTGGACGCCGAGCGCGGCTACCGCCAGTCCATCGTGATCCTGGATGCGGTGGCGATTTGGGTCACCGGGCGCACCCAGCGCGGTTCACTGTTTTTCTACCTCGTCGTGATCCTGTCGACGGCCATTGCCGCCGTGCTGGCGGTGCTGATCCTCGGCGACCAGCAGTGGAGCAACAACCTCTACCTCGTCGACCCCGGATCCCCGTTCCAAATTGTCGCCGGTGCCGTCATCATCATCGGTGCGGTCGCGGCGGCACGGGCCTCAAAACGGTTCATGGCCGTCCTCATGGTCTCCGTGACCGGCTACGGCATTGCCCTGATCTTTGCGCTGCAGGGCGCCCCGGACCTTGCACTGACGCAGATGCTGGTGGAAACCATCATCCTCGTGGCATTTGTGCTTGCCATGCGCTCACTGCCGGCCGGCCTGGAAGAGCGCAAGTCAGGCAGCCACAAGGGCCTGCGCATGATACTGGGCATCGGATTCGGCGCCACCATGGTGGTGGTGGGGGCCCTTGCCATGGGATCGCGCATCCACGACCCCGTCAGCCTGTCCATGCCGAGAATGGCATATGAGGGCGGCGGCGGCCTCAACGTCGTCAACGTGACCCTGGTGGACATCCGCGCCTGGGACACGTTCGGAGAGGTCTCCGTACTTGCCATCGCCGCCACGGGCATTGCGAGCCTGATCTTCGTCAGGGGCCGCGGCATGAGCCTTCCCCGCGCCGAAACCGTGGAAACCGGGAGTATTGGCAAGCTGCGTTCGTCCCTGCCGGCACCCACCATCAAGATCGCCAAGAAATTCTCCGCCTCCACCCGCAACCCGTGGCTGGTGGCCGGCCGGACGCTGGCCCCTGAACGGCGATCGATCATCATTGAGGTGGTCACGCGCCTGGTGTTCCACAGCATCATGGTCATTTCCGTCTACCTGCTGCTCGTGGGACACAACGGCACCGGCGGCGGCTTTGCCGGCGGCCTGGTGGCCGGGCTTGCCCTCACCATCCGCTACCTGGCCGGCGGGCGCTTTGAGCTGGCGGAGGCCACCCGTGTTTCCGCCGGCACCCTCCTGGGCCTCGGGCTGGCCATGGCGGCGCTGACCGGGCTCATGCCCCTGTTCTTTGGCGGAGAGGTGTTCCAAAGTGCCATCATCAGCTTCGACTGGCCCATTTTTGGCAACATCAAGTTCGTCACCTCAACGCTCTTCGACATCGGCGTGTACCTGATTGTTGTGGGCCTTGTCATCGACGTCCTCCGCAGCCTCGGCTCGGAAATTGACCAGCACGAAGAAAGCGGCATGGCCGGAATTGAACTGATCGAGGACGACGAGCCGTTGGAGGTTGGCCGGTGAGCGCGAACTTGACACTCCTGCTCGTCATGGGCGTCCTGTACGCCGTGGGCATCTACCTGCTGCTGGAAAGAAGCCTGACCCGGGTGCTCCTGGGCCTGATGTTGCTGGCCAATGCCACCAACCTCCTGCTGCTCACCACGGGAGGCTATGCCGGACTGGCGCCGGTCTTCAACAAGGATATTCCCCCAGTGGAATACAACGACCCCCTGCCGCAGGCATTCATCCTCACCTCGATTGTCATTTCCTTCGCCGTCACCGCCTTCATGCTTGGCCTGATCTACCGGTCATGGCTGCTCAGCCGCGCCGATGACATCCAGGTGGACCGCGAAGACATCCGCGTCGCCACCCAGAACCTGTACGACGACGAGGAAGACTCCGAGATTGCGGTGGAAATCTCCGACTTCCACGAGAACGACCAGCCGCTCGACAAACGGGAAACCATTCCCGGAATCGGGCCAAAGCGGCAGGACAAACCCGCCAAACCAGAGCAAGCCGGCAAGCCGGAGCGGCCCGGGAAGGAGAAGGCATGAACATCGCCAGCCTGGCACCGCTAGCAGTCGTCCTGCCCTTCTTGGGAGCCGCCCTCGCATTCGTCCTCATCAAGCATCCGCGTGCCCAGCGCCGTGTCAGCCTGGGCACCATCACCCTGACCCTGGGGCTGGAAGTGCTCGTCCTGGCCAGCGTCTGGAACACCGGGCCCATCGCCGTGGCACTGGGCGGATGGGCGCCGCCGTTCGGCATCGTCATGGTCGCCGACCAGTTCTCCTCGCTGCTGCTGGTGGTCTCCTCAGCGGTGAGCCTGGCCGTGCTCGCCTACGCAACCGGGCAGGGCGCCGCAGACGGTGAAGAGGGCGGGCCCGTCTCCGTCTTTCACCCCACCTACCTGATCCTGGTGGCCGGTGTCTCCAACGCCTTCCTGGCCGGCGACCTGTTCAACCTCTATGTCGGCTTCGAAATCCTGCTGACCGCCAGCTACGTGCTCATGACCCTGGGCGGAACCGGTTCGCGCATCCGCGCCGGCATCACCTATGTCGTGGTCAGTGTGGTGTCATCGGTGCTGTTCCTGATTGCCATCGCCATGGTCTACGGGGCAACCGGCACGGTCAACATGGCCGACCTCGCCATCAAGCTCGGCGAGCTGGACCCCGGAACCCAGAACGTGCTCCATGTGCTGCTGCTCGTGGCGTTCGGCATCAAGGCAGCCGTCTTCCCGCTGTCCTTCTGGCTCCCCGACTCCTACCCAACAGCCCCGGCGCCGGTCACAGCGGTGTTTGCCGGCCTGCTGACCAAGGTCGGCGTATATGCCATTGTGCGTACGGAAACCCTGCTGTTCCCGTCGGACGACTTCAACACGCCCCTGCTGGTGGTGGCCCTGCTGACCATGCTGGTGGGAGTCCTGGGCGCCGTGGCCCAAACAGACATCAAGCGAATGCTTTCCTTCACGCTGGTGAGCCACATCGGGTACATGATCTTCGGCGTCGCGCTCTCATCGGTGCTCGGACTGGCCGCGGCCATCTTCTACACCATCCACCACATCACCATCCAGACCTCCCTCTTCATGGTCACCGGGCTCATTGAACGCCGTGGCGGCAGCTCCTCGATCGGGCGGCTGGGCGGCCTGGCGAAGTTGTCGCCGATCCTGGGCGTGCTCTACTTTGTTCCCGCCATGAACCTGGCAGGCATTCCGCCGTTCTCCGGCTTCCTCGGCAAGCTCGGCCTCCTGCAGGCCGGCGTCGAGGACGGCTCGCCCATGGCCTACGCCCTGGTCGTTGGCGGCGTCGTGGCCAGCCTGCTGACCCTGCTGGTCATGGCGCGCGTCTGGAACCGCGTGTTCTGGCGCAGCACCGCCGACGCCGAGAATCCGGACCCCGTGCTCCTGGCCACCGCGCCCGACGCCTCCGGCGCGCCGAGCATGCGGGCCCTGCGCACCAGCAAGTATGTGGACGCCACCGAGGGCCGCTTCTCCGGCGACAACGAGATCCCCATCCTGCCGAAAATGATGGTGTATTCCACCATGGGTCTGGTGGTGCTGGGCGTGGCCATGACGGTTTTTGCCGGCCCGCTGTTTGACCTGTGCAATGCGGCCGCGGCCGGCATGCTCGAACGCGTGCCCTACATTGCCGCCGTGCTTGGATCGGGGGCCCTGTGAGAACACCGAAGAGCGCCAGGAGCCTGTGGCAGAAGCTGCCACTGCTCATCTGGCTGGTCATTGTCTGGGGCGCCCTGTGGCGGGACTTCAGCGCCGGCAACCTGATATTCGGGGCCGTCATTGCCATCATCGTCTCCCAGCTTTTCTACCTGCCGCCCATCGAACTGAGCGGACGGTTCAACCCGCTGCGGGCCGTGGGCATGATGCTCTGGTTCATCGGCCAGGTGACTGTCGCCAGCTTCCAGGTCCTGTATTGGGCTGTCGTGAAGGGTCCCCGGATTCGCAACGCCGTCGTTGCCGTGCCGTTGCGCAGCCCCTCCGACCTGCTCATGACCGCCGTCGGCCACGTGCTCTCGCTCATCCCCGGTTCGCTTGTGGTCGAGGTGGACCGCGGCCGGGCAACGCTCTACGTGCACGCCATGAATGTCCAGACCCCGGCCGGCGCCGCCAAGGTAAGGTCGGACGTGCAGGGCTTCGAGGCCAGGCTGATTCAGGTCATGGGCACCCGGGAAGAGCTGGCTGCGCTGAACGCGGAGCGGGCGGGCGGGCCAATGGTCAGCCATGCCGACAGGCTCGACGCAGGGACGTACGTTCCGCGTGAATCGTCCGGTGCAGCGGGCGCCGGGGCAGGCAACAACGCGGGGGAGAAGCCATGAGCGCCATGAACATTGTGGTCCTGGTGGTGGCCGTGCTGCTGACCCTGGCCGCGGCGGGCACCATCTACCGCATAGCCAAGGGACCGTCCCTGCTGGACCGGGTCATCGCCGCCGACGTGCTGCTGGCCATCTTCGGTGCGGCCCTGGCCACGGAAATGGCTGTCGACAGGAACCTGGACAACCTGGCGCTGCTCGTGGTGCTGTCCGTGATTGGATTCATCGGCTCGGTGACGGTGGCCCGTTTCGTGGCCCACAAGAAGGAGGACGGATGAACACCCTCATTGATGTCCTGACGGCCATCGCCCTCGTGGGCGGTGCGCTGATGAGCCTTGCCGCCGCCATCGGCCTGCTCCGCTTCCCGGACCTGATGAGCCGCATGCACGCCGCCACCAAGCCGCAGGTGCTGGGCTTGCTGTTGATGCTGACGGCGCTCGGCCTGCAGATGAGGTCGTGGGCCCTGCTGCCCATCCTCCTGGTGGCCTGGCTGTTCCAGCTCCTGACGGTTCCGGTCTCGGCGCACATGGTGGGCCGTGCCGGCTACAGGACGAAGCACCGCCGTCCGGAAATGCTGAGCGTCGACGAGCTCGACCAGGTGGTCGCGGCCGCCGTCGAGGACGACGCACCCGGGAGCTGACTGCCTTTCCCCACAGCATGCAGATGACCCCCAAGGCGCGCCCTTGGGGGGTCATGTGTGCATGCTTGGGGGTTGCGGCGGATTACCTAAACTTCTGTGGGATGCGCGTTGAAGCGGGCAATGGCCTTCTGCGTGGTGCGCCCGGCAACAACCTGGATCACAGCCGCCACGGCTGAGGACACGAGTGCGAACGTGAGTGCCGAACGCAGGCTGTTGCCCAGGTCGGCGCCGTCCTTGGGCGGCTTGTTGCCGGTGGTCTTTTCCCAGACGGTGTCCACCAGCTTGCTGGCGACGAATCCGGCACCCAGGCTAACTCCGGTGCCGAGCAGCTTGAAGACGATGTTCATGTGTGACTCCTGAATTATGTGGCCTGGCTGTTGCAGGCAAGTCCCTATGGTTAGCCTAACGCCTGGCGCCCCCCAGTGTGGCGACCGTGACAAGACGGCCGCCGCGCGCCCTGCCGGACCGGGAGCGCATGCCCGGGCCGTGCGGGTCCCAGTCACAGCCCCGGGCCGCCTGCGGCGGAAAAAGTGTTGGCCGGACGGCGGCTGTGACTAGCCGTTTGGGCCATTGACGGCCATTGGCGCACGTGGCTACTGTTGCAGCAGCCGCGCCTGTGATCCATAACACGCGGTGTTCCGGAGGTATGCAGCCACAAGAGGGGATTTTGTGTGAAAAGCGCGCTCAAGAACGTAGCCAGCGGGGCCCTGGCCCTGGCCATCATCGCAGGGGGAGGCATGGCGGCCCTGTCCACGGCAGCCTTGCCGTCGGCCGAGGCCGCCGCCACGCCGGCGGAAATCCTGCCGCCGCCGCAGGAAGCCGGCAGCTCCGGCGTCGCGGTTCCACTGACGGGAACGGTGAAGGTGGCGGTGGGGTCCGGCACCGACGCCCCGGCGAAGGACCGTCTTGCCGAGGTCATCGCCGCCGCCGGCGGAACAGTGGAATTTGTGGATGCGGCCAATGCCGACGGCGCCACGGTGTTCCTCGGAACCACGGCGGACAACGCGGCCCTGCCCGCAGCACTGGCAACCCTTGGGTCCACAAGTGCCGACGGGCTGGCCGCAGACGGCTATGTCATTGCCACCGGCAATATCTCCGGCAAGCCCGTCCTGGTCCTCAACGGCAGGGACGCCACGGGAACCTTCTATGCCGTGGAGAGCCTGGGCCAGGTGGTGTCCGGCGGCGAAGCCCCGGCCATGACCGTCAGGGACTGGCCGCTCATGTCCATCCGAGGCGGCATCGAAGGCTTCTACGGGATCCCGTGGTCGCACCAGGCCCGCCTGGACCAGTTTGAGTTCTACGGCAAGCACAAGATGAACACGTACATCTACACGCCCAAGGACGACAACTACCTGCGCGCCAAGTGGCGTGAACTGTACCCCGCCGCGGAACTGGCCAAGCTGAAGGAACTCGTGGACACGGCCAGCGCCAACCACGTCAACTTCACGTTTGCCCTGTCCCCGGGGAACGACGTCTGCTACTCCGACACCAACGACTTCAACGCCACCACGGCCAAGTTCGAGCAGCTGCGCAGCATCGGCGTGCGCAGCTTCTACATCGCCCTGGACGACATCAACCCGCGGCTCAACTGTGCCGCCGACCGGGCCAAGTTCACGCTCCCCGGATTCCGCAGCCTGGCCCAGGGGCAGGCGTTCTACCTGAACCGTTTGGTCAACGACTACGTCAACGTCCACGGCCTGGAGCCGCTGCAGACCGTCCCCACCAACTACGCCGGCTCAGGACCCGACGCCTACAAGGACCAGTTCGGCCTCTCCACGGACGACTCAATCCGCATCCAGTGGACCGGCGAGGGCGTCTTCTCCGACCAGATCACGGAAGCCTCCGTCACACGTGCCGTGGACACCTACAACGCCGAACACTTCTACATCTGGGACAACCTGCCGGTCAACGACGGCCAGCGCGGGCGCCTGTTCCTGAACCCCGTGGAAGGCCGCGACCCCAACCTCTACAAGCACATTGACGGCATCACCTCCAACCCTATGATTGAGCCCTACTCCTCGATGATCGCGCTGGCCGGGTTTGGCGACTACGCGTGGAACGGCCCGGCCTACAGCCCCGCCACCACCCAGTCCTCGATCATCTCCGAACTCGCCGGAACAGACCCCGCAGTCCGGGCCTCGCTGGAGACCTTCGTTGACCTGAACCAGAGCTGGAAGCCCTACCGCCCCAGCTCCCAGACGGCACCCGCGCTGACAGCCGACATCGCCGCCTTCTGGGCGGCCTATGACGCCGGCGACACGGCCGGGATGCAGCCGTTGAAGGACCGCCTGGCCGTCATCAAGACAGGCCCGGAAGTCCTCTCAACCATGGCCATGACCGGCTTCTACACGGATTCCGAGCCGTGGATCGACGCCGCCGCCAACTGGGCCGCGGCCATGGATGAGCAGGTCACGATGCTGGAAGCCACCAAATCCGGCGACGGCGTGGCGGCCACCGATGCCGCCCTTGCCGCGGGCGCCGAGATGGCCCTGGCCAAGCGGCCCACCGTCCCCGACGTGGGGCCGAACAACATTGGCATCACACCCAATGTCATAATCCCCTCCGTCGGCGACGGCCTCTTTGAAACCTTCACCACGGAGGCCGCCAAGCGTTACGATGCCTGGCTGAACCTGACGCCCGTGAAGGCATCGGAGAATTACCCGGGCACCGCCTCCAGCACCTTGGGCACCTACCAGAGCTACACGCCGTCGCGCATGGTTGACGGGGACCCCAAGAGCTTCTGGTGGTCCAACGCGGCACCGTCCGTGGGCTCCAGCGTCACCCTTGACCTCGGATCCGTGCAGGAGGTGGGCAAGGTACTCATCCAGCAGGCCGACTCCGACTCCAGTGCGGGCGACATGATCTACCACGCCCGCGTTGAGTACTCGCAGGACGGGGCCACCTGGACCGCAGCCGGCACCTTTGACAGCAAGCCGCGCATCGAGCAGAGCTTCGACACGCCCGTCAACGCCCGCTACTTCCGCCTGTCCGCCGCCGCAACAAACCCGGGCGGCCAGTGGATCAAGATCCGCGAGTTCCAGGCATTCTCGGCCGCCACCAAGCTGGGCACCAACGTGCCCGGCGCCAACGGCACCGGCGTCGAGAACGCCTTCGACGCCAGCATCGCCACCGCCTTTGAAGCCGCCGAATCCCCTGTTGAGGGTTCGCACATGACGTACCTGCTGGACGAGCCGGTGCACATGGAATCTGTGGCCATCGTGGGCCATGTGGCGGGGGACCTGCAGCTGCTGGTCGACGGCGAATGGGTCACCTGGGGTGCCCTGGACCCGGCTGCCAGCTTCCAGGAGGCAACCCTGAAGCCGAACGCCAATGCCAACACCCCGGCCCACAGCCGCAAGCCCGTTTCCGGGGTGCGCATCCTGTTCACACCCGGCGCCGACGGGCTCCCGGTTGTCTACGAACTGGGGCTGCGCGCGACAGGACCCGTGGGCAGTGGCCCGTACATCACGAAGCCGGGCGGCACCCAGGGCAACAGCCTCTCCAACGGGGGCGGCAAGAAGGGGTAATTCCCCGGTGTGGCAGGCATCCGCCCGCCACGCCGGCCGGCCTGAACGGCGGGGCCCGCACCGAATGCAGCATTCGGTGCGGGCCCCGCCTTTTGGTCCGCAATGCACGGTGCGCCGCCGCGCATTGGCCGCGTGCAGGGCCCGGGGGTAAACTGAAGCCGCAATTCAAACACGACAGGGGAGCGTCCACCCGTTATTGGGAAGTGGCGCTGAGAGTGCGGTTCGCCGCAGACCCTCGAACCTGCTCCGGCTAGTACCGGCGAAGGGAGTCGAGTTCTCTTCGGCTGCGCGGAAATACCGCAGGCAGCCGCCCCTCCTGCAAAGGAGGAAACATGAGCAAGCCATTTTCGGGCGCCACCGCCCAACCAAGCACCAACACACCCAAGCGCCCCAGCAACTGGCGCGTCGTGGACATCGTTGTGGTGTCCGTCCTCGGCGTCGCCGTCGGCGTCATCTTCTGGCTCTGGTCCGCCGGCTACGGCGTGGTCAGCGCCTTCACCGTCGCCTTCCCGCCGATCGGGGCACTGTACGGCGGAGGCTGGCTGATTGCCGGCGTCCTTGGCGGACTCGTCATCCGCAAACCCGGCGCGGCACTGTACTGCGAGTTGATCGCCGCCACCGTGGAGGGCCTGCTGGGCACCCACTTCGGCTTCACCGTGCTGCTGTCCGGCCTCATCCAGGGCCTCGGCGCGGAACTGGGCTTCGCGATCTTCCGCTACCGCAAGTTCAACCTGCCCGTTGCGCTGCTGGCCGGCGCACTGGCGGGGCTGGCGCTGGGCATCAACGACTCACTGGTGTGGAACATCGCCTGGGCCCTGGAGTGGAAGCTCGTCTACATCGTCCTGGCCATGGTTTCCGGGGCCGTCATTGCCGGGCTCGTCTCCTGGCTGGCGGTGCGCGGGCTCGCCCGCACGGGGGCCCTGGCCAACCTGCCCTCGCGGAACGCCGCCACCGAACGGGTGGTGTAAACGTGGCAAGCGCCCCACTCCCCAAGGCAGGTGCGGCGCCGGCCCGCATCACGGCCAGGGGCTGGGGATGGCAGCACTCCGGCCGCAGCGCCCACGCCGTCCAGGGCCTTGATTTGGCCATTGAACCGGGGGAGCGGGTCCTGCTTCTGGGCCCCTCCGGCGCCGGCAAGTCCACCCTGCTCCACGCCCTGGCCGGCGTTCTGGGCCAGGACGAGGACGCCAACGAGACCGGTGAACTGCTCATCGACGGCCGGCCGGTTTCCGAATCACGCGGCCGTGCCGGTCTCATGCAGCAGGACCCGGACGCCCAGGTGGTCCTCTCGCGCATTGGCGACGACGTTGCCTTTGGCGCCGAAAACCTCGCCGTCCCGCGGGAGGAAATCTGGCGCCGCGTCCCTGAAGCGCTGGAATCCGTGGGCCTTACCCTGCCCCTGGATCACCCCAGCTCCGCCCTGTCCGGAGGGCAAAAGCAACGTCTGGGCCTCGCCGGCATGCTGGCCATGCGCCCCGGGCTGCTCCTGCTCGACGAGCCCACCGCCAACCTTGACCCGGCCGGCGTCGTGGAAGTCCGCGACGCCGTCCGCCGCAGCCTCGACGACACCGGGGCAACCCTGGTTGTCGTGGAGCACCGCGTCTCGGTTTGGCTCGACGTGGTGGACCGCATCATCGTGCTCGCCCCAGCCGGCCTCGGCCAACCCGGCGGCGTGCTGTTCGACGGCCCTCCCGCCACCGTCCTCGCGCAGAGCAGGGAACTGCTGGCCGGCGCCGGCATCTGGGTCCCCGGGTTCGTCCCGGCGGTGCGCCCCCGCACTGCCACACCCGACGCCGGTGCGCACCTGCTGCTGGAAGCGCAGGCCCTCGCGGTCTCCCGCACCAGGGGACGGAAGCGGCGCCCGGTGGTTCCGGCCGCCGTCGTGCCCCAGGTTCAGGTGGTTGCCGGGCAGGCGCTGAGCGTCACCGGGCCCAACGGCGCCGGGAAATCCACCCTGGCCCTGACCCTGGCGGGGCTGCTGGCCCCTGCCGGCGGGCGGCTCTCGGCGCTGCCGGAACTGGCGCGCGGGGCCGGCGCAGATCCGCTGAAGTGGCGCGGCAAGCAGCTCATCAGCCGGATCGGCACCGTTTTCCAGGAACCTGAACACCAATTTGTGGCGGGCACCGTCCGGGACGAACTCCTGTTTGGGCCCCGGATCCTGGGGCGCGGCGAGGAACAGGTGGACGGGCTGCTGGCACGCCTGCGCCTGGAACACCTGGCCGAGGCCAACCCGTTTACGCTTTCGGGCGGGGAGAAGCGAAGGCTGTCGGTGGCCACCGTGCTGGCGGCGAGCCCGCAGGTGCTGGTGCTGGACGAGCCCACCTTTGGGCAGGACGCCAATACCTGGGCTGAACTGGCGTCGCTGCTGACGGAGCTGCTGGATGCCGGGACGGCCGTGGTCTCCGTGACGCATGACGCCGCCTTCAGCGCCGCCCTGGGCGGCGCCCGGCTGGACCTGGGCACCCCGGCCTGCGCTGCCGTTGAGATGTTGGGTATCGACGTCCCGGCGGATCGCATCAAGGCGGTGCGCTCATGAGTGTGGACATCATTGCCACCCCGAGGTCCACCGCGCTGCTGGCCCGTGCCAACCCGCTGTCCAAGCTGGGTGCGGGCATGGCGCTGACCATTGTGCTGCTGTTCAGCGTCGACTGGGTGTCGGCCACGGTGGCCCTGGTGCTGGAGTGTGCACTGCTGCCCCTGGCCGGGCTGAGCCTGCGCATGCTGCTCACTCGCGGTTGGCCCATTCTGTTCGCAGCGGTTGTCGGGGGGTACGGAACGGCGCTCCTGGCTCCCAAGACCGGAGAGCTGCTGCTTTCGCTGGGGCCGGTCACGTTCACCACCGGTTCAGTGGAGGCCGGTGTGGCGATTGCCTTGCGCGGCCTGGCGGTGGCCCTGCCGGGCATCATTGTGCTGGCTTCAACCGACCCCACCGACCTGGCGGACGCACTGGCCCAAAAGCTGCGGCTGCCGCACCGCTTTGTGCTCGGGGCACTCGCGGCCATGCGCCTGGTGGGCCTGCTTGTTGCGGAGTGGCAGACCCTCGGCATGGCCCGCCGTGCCCGCGGCGTGGGCGGCGAGCCCGGACTGTTCCGCGGGATGAAGTCCCAACTCGGGCAGGCCATGGCGCTGCTGGTTCAGGCGGTGCGAAGGGCATCCCGGCTGGCGGTCACCATGGAGGCCAAGGGCTTTGGGGCCGGTCCGCGGACATGGGCCCGAGAGTCGGCCTTCACCCGCCTGGACGTCTGGGTGGCGGCCGCCGGTCTGGGGCTGGCCGCCTTGTCGGTGGGGACCGCCGTCGTGCTTGGCACCTGGAACCCGGTGTTTGGCTAGGGAATTCTCATCCGGGAAGCCCGCTGCAGCGCATCCGCGCCGCAGCGGGCTTCTTTTGTGACCTGCATCATGCTTGACACGTGTTAGGTTCGTCTGTCATGCTTCCTAACACGAGTTAGGAAGTTGCGAGGAGGCAACATGAGTGACGTAACAAGACGGGCCATGCTGGGGTTGCTCGGCGTTGGCGCGGTCGGTGCAGTCGGGGCAAGCTGGCCCCGGCTGACAGGAGCAGACATCCCAGGGCGGGGTTCGGAGTCGCTCAATGTTGCCATCCTGGGCAATGCGCAGGACGCTGCCAGCCGCGCCAACCTGGTCAAGGCTTTTTCTGCCGCCCATCCGAACATCAAGGTGCGGATCCAGGCCATCCAGGGCGCCGACTGGGGCGACTTCTTCGCGAAGATCCTCACCATGGTTGCCGCCGGAACCTCACCGGATGTGGTGCTGGTGGCCACGGAAGGCGCCCAGCTGTTCGCCGAACGCCTGGCCGAGCCGCTGGACGCGTTCGTCAAGCGGGACCGCACGGACGTGCAGGACTACTTTGACGACGTGCACCCTTCCCTGGTGGAGGCGTTCATGTACCAGGGCAGCCTGTTCCAGCTTCCGCTGGATTTCAACAGCGCCAACATGTACATGAACACAGGTGCCTTCGCCAAGGCAGGCCTGGCCCGCCCTGCGGACAACTGGACGCACGACGACTTCTACAATTCACTCACGGCCATGAAAAAGACCGGCGGCAAGCAGTTTGTGCCGTACTACTGGACCAACCGGCTCTTCGGCGGTGTGGTGCCGTGGCTGTACGTCAACGACACAAGCTTCCTGAAGGAGACGCGCAGCACCGGCGGAAGCTGGTTCTGGGACTCCTTCTATGCCAACGACCCCACCCGCGGCATGCGCTCCGGCGGCTACCAGTGGCTTGAGCCCAACGCCGAGGACCCCAAGGTGGCAGAGAGCTTCGAATTCCTGCGCACCCTGGTCGCCGAGGGTCTGGGCACCAGCCCGGCCCAGGGCGGCGGCAACGAGCTCGTGGCACAGTTCGCCTCGGGCCTCATTGGCACCACACCTGCCGGCGGCTATTGGGTCGAGGGCCTGCACGAGGCCGGCATGGGCGAAAACGACTTCGATGTGCAGTTCTTCCCGAAGTGGCGGACCCAGCGGCACCAGTTTGGCGCAGCCGGCTACGCGATCATGAAGACCTCCACCCGCAAGGACGAGGCCTGGGAATGGATCAAGTTCTGTGCATCCAAGGAGGCCATGGAGCTGGCCATGCCCAACCCCAACACCACGCCCACCCGCCGCTCCATGGTGAATGAGGCACTGTACTCGGGCAAGGGGCCGGCCCACTGGCAGGTCTTCTACGACACCCTGGACAAGTTCCCCAGTTCCGGTCCCATCCCCGCACCGCCGCAGCAGGCCGCCGTCGAAAGCGCCTTGATCAAAAATGTCCTCGGCGCCGTGACCGGCTCCGCCGCCAATATCCGGCCGGCCATGTCCACGCTCCAGCGTGACCTCGAGCTCGCCATGAGGAGGGTCTAATGTCCACCACAGTCGAGCAAACCCGTGCCGGCGCCAAGGTGCCGGCGGCCAAGAATGCCGGGACCGGGCAGGGATCCGGCAGGGACAAGGGAGGCAAACGCCTCGCCGCACTGTTCCTGGCCCCCACCATCATCGGCATCGCCATCTTCACCCTGGTGCCCATCGTCGCCTCACTGACCCTGGCATTCTTCCGCTGGGACATCATCAGCGCCCCGGAATTCGTGGGCGTGGACAACTTTGTCTCCATCGGCGCCGACCCCACCATCCGCAGGGCGTTCCTGAACACGGTGGGCTTCGTGGCGGTGGCCGTGACCCTGCAGCTGAGCGTCTCGATCGGCCTGGCCGTGCTCATCCAATCCAAGATGCCCAACTGGCTGCGCACCTTCTTCCGCTCCACGTTCTTCCTGCCGCTGGTGCTTTCGGCCTCCAGCGTGTCCATCATCATGAGCTACCTGTTCAACCAGAACTTCGGGCTGGTCAATCAGGTCATCGCCCTGGTGGGCATCCCGGCAGTGCCGTGGCTGACATCGCAGGGCGGGGCCATGGTGGTCATCATCCTGGTCTACGTCTGGCAGAACTTCGGCTTCACGTTCCTGCTCATCGTTGGCGGGCTCAGCTCCATCCCCACTGAAATGTACGAGGCGTCCTCCATTGACGGGGCCACGGGCTGGAAGCAGTTCAAGAACATCACGCTGCCCCTGCTCAGCCCCACGCTTCTGGTGGCCAGCGTCATGGCGATCATCTCCGCCCTGCAAATCTTTGACCAGCCGTACGTCATCACCCGCGGCGGCCCCGGCGACTCCACCCGCACGGCCGTCATGGTCATCTATGAAACAGCCTTCAAGCAGCTCGACTTTGGCCGCGCCTTCGCCATCGGCATCGTGCTGACGCTGCTGATCATGCTGGTGACGGCCATCCAATTCCGCCTCTCACGACGCTTCGTGCACTACAACTAGGACAGTGCCATGACCACCATTTCCGTGAAAGAAAGCAATCCCGTCCCCGGCCGCGGCGCCTTGCCGCCCCGCAAGAAGGTCCGCATCACCGGGCGCACCGCAGGCCGCGCAGCCATCCTCATCGTTGCAACATTCCTGACTCTTGGCCCCGTGGTGTGGACGGTCATGACGTCCATGCGCCCGCCCACCGAATCCCTGGGAGGCGGAGGATCCTTCTTCTCCGGCCTGAGTTTCAACTCTTATGCCGACGTGTTCAAGCAGGTCAACATGTGGCTGCTGATCTGGAACTCGGCGCTGGTCACCGGCATCATCGCTGTGGGCCAGATGTTCACTGCGGCACTCGCCGGCTATGTTTTTGCCCGCATCGACTTCAAGGGCCGCGGTGTGCTGTTCAGCGTGGTCCTGGCCACCATGATGGTCCCCATGCAGGTCACGATCGTCCCGGTCTTCATGCTGATCCGCGGCATGGGCCTCTCGGACACGCTGCTGGCCCTGATTCTGCCGGCCATTCCGACGGCGTTCGGCACCTTCCTGATGCGCCAATTCTTCATCGGGCTGCCGGGTGAGCTGGCGGAGGCCGCCGCGATCGACGGCGCATCCCCCTTGCGCACCTTCCGTTCCGTTTACCTGCCGCTCGCCTGGCCGGGGCTGGCTGTTGTGGGCATTCTCGCCTTCAACTTCCACTGGAACGAATTCTTCCGGCCGCTCATCATGACCATCAGCGAGGAAAACTTCACCATGCCCCTGGGCCTGGTCTCGCTGCAGGGCAACATGGGCACCGGCTCCGTTGCCACCGTCCTTGCCGGGGTGGTGCTGTCCATGATCCCCGCCCTCGTGGTGTTCCTGTTCGGCCAGCGCTACCTGCGCGAGGGCCTCACCGCCGGCGTTAACAAGTAAGCCGCCTCCGCCCTGCCCCTGGCGGTTGGCCCCACCGGAGGGCCCCACAGCCATGCAAACCACCAGCCCTGCCTCCCGCCGGACAACCCGCCGGACAACAACACCCACCAAGGAGAACCACCCGTGAGCACCACCGACCCCGCCCTCCGCGACCCCGCGTTCCCTGCCCTCCACGGCCGCCCGGACCAGGGCTGGATCAACGACCCCAACGGCGCCATCTTCGTGGACGGCGTCCACCACCTGTTCTTCCAGTACAACCCGGATGCGCCCATCCACGGCAACGTCCACTGGGGCCACGCCACCTCCACCGACCTGGTCCGCTGGACCCAGCAGCCCACCGCACTGTTCCCGCGCAAGGGCGGCCCGGACGCCGTCGGTGCCTGGTCAGGAGTCATTGCCATGGACGGGGACGTGCCCACCGCCTACTACACGGGCATCGCCGAAACCGAGCACGAATCCCTTGTACTGACGGCCACCTCGGACCGCACACTGATCGATTGGAAGCAGGCCGACGAAGGCATCGCCGGCATGCCGGATGAACCCAACATCGGCGACGTCCGCGACCCCTTCCTCTTCACCTTCAACGGCAGCCAGTACGCCATCCAGGGCGCCGGCTACAAGGACGGCACCCCCGCCATCCTGCTCTACCGCTGCCACACCATGACCAACTGGGAATACCTTGGCCCGCTCGTCACCGGCGGCACGGACGTTGCCCAGGAGTGGGCGCCCGCGCAGATCTGGGAATGCCCGCAGCTGTTCGAGGTGGACGGACAGTGGATCCTCATGCTCTCCCTCTGGAACCGCGACGACCACTCAATGGACCGTGTCAGCTACCTGACAGGCGAGCTCAGCGAGGGCGGTGCCGGACTGAAGTTCCTGCCCACCGGCGGGGGCCTGGTTGATTCCGGCCCCGACTTCTACGCCCCCCAGGTGGTGGCCGGCACCGCAACAGAGCCGCGCACCCTGATGTGGGGCTGGAGCTGGGAAAAATCCCGGAACCACGCCGACACCCTCGCCTCGGGCTGGGCCGGCGTGCTCAGCTACGCGCGCGTCCTGTCCTTCCGCGACGGTGTGCTGCACTCGGAACCCGTGGCAGAGGTGGACACGCTGCGTGCCGGCCTGCTGTCCGACGGCGCGCCCGATTTCTCCCTGCCGCAAGCCACCCGCGCGTTCGAGGTCCTCGCACCCGGGGCCGTGGAACTCGTATTTGTTGACGGCGGCAGTGAGCGGACAGTGGCCGCCATCCCTGCCGGGCGCATCCTCGTTGACGGCTCCCTCCTGGAGGTCTTCGCCGGGGACGCACCTGCCCACACTGTGCGCGCCTACCCCACGGCGACCTCGCACTTTGAGGTGCGCGGCGCCGCCACGGTGCACGCCCTGGCGCTTTAGGCCGCAGCCGGGACTGCCCCTGCACCGCGGCGGCAGGCACCTTCCAGCAGGAAGGTGCCTGCCGCCGTCGTGCTTCAGGGCCCGCCGACACGCCAAGACACAATCCCGGCGGCGGGCCCGTGGGCGGCGGGCGGCAGGGATACTGGGGTCATGACGATCCCACGGAACACAAAACTGACCGTTGTCGGCGCCGGAAGCGTCGGCACTGCCCTGGCCTACGCCGCCCTGATCCGCGGTTCCGCGCGCGAGGTGGTGCTGTACGACATCGCCACCGCCAAGGCGGAGGCCGAGGTGCTGGACCTGGCGCACGGGACTCCGTTCGTTGGCTCCTCAAGCATTACCGGAGGCAGCGACATCGGGCTGACGGCGGGATCCGACGTCGTGGTCATCACGGCCGGCGCCAAACAGGAGCCGGGCCAGACTCGGCTGGAACTGGCAGGCGTCAATGTAGGCATCATGTCCAAGATGCTGCCGGCGCTGATCGAGCTCTCGCCGCACGCGGTCTATATCCTGGTGACAAACCCGTGCGACGTCCTCACCGCCGTGGCCGAACGCATCACGGACCTGCCGCCCGGGCGGATCTTCAGCTCCGGCACGGTGCTGGACTCGGCGCGGCTGCGCTGGCTCGTGGCGGAGGCTGCCGGCGTGGCGCCGCAGAGTGTGCACGCGCTAATTGTTGGCGAGCACGGAGACACCGAATTTCCGCTGTGGTCGGCTGCTACGATTGGGCAGACGCCGCTGCCGGAATGGACCGATTCCTCCGGCGCGCTGCTGTTTCCGCGGGAGCGGCTGGAGACCCTGACCCACGACGTCGTCCACGCGGCCTACAAGGTCATCGCCGGCAAGGGCGCCACGAACTACGCGATCGGGCTCTCCGGGGCGCGCATCGTTGAGGCCGTGCTGCGAGACGAACGTGCGGTTTTGCCAGTGTCCAGCGTGCTGCACGGGTACCGGGGGATCGACGGCGTGGCGCTGAGCGTGCCGTCGATCGTTGGTGCCGGCGGCGTGCAGCGCGTGCTCGACACGCCCATGGACGACCGCGAAGCCGAACAGCTGCAGCACTCGGCGCAGACCCTGGCCGACTCCATCGCGCTGTTCACCTGAGCCTCGCCCGGCCGCCAGCTGGTCCGGTGCAACCAACCCTCCCCGACGCTCTCGCACCATTGGCGGGTTATTCCCCAACGCTGTCGCAGCAGTGGCGGGTTATTCACGGACGTTAGCGCAGCGGCGGCGCTGCCACGGAGCCGCGCATCACTACGGGGCAGGGAATCAAGACAGTTCCGGAAGATTCCTTGCGGATTCCATTGCTGAGCTCGCCCAGCAGAATTTCCACGGCCTTTTCGCCCATTTCACGGTGGGGGATCGCCACCGTGGTCAGGCCCGGCACGGTGGTCTTGGCGAGAGGATCGTGGTTGTCGTAGCCTACGATGCTGAGGTCCTCGGGGACACGCAGTCCCAGCCGGGCACAGGCGAGCATGACGCCAAGGGCCACCCGGTCATTGGCGCACACAACACCGGTGGGCCGGTCGTGCTTCGGCGAGTGGCCGCCGTCGTCCGAGAAAAGGCGCATGGCGGCGGCGTAACCGTCATTGATGTCCCAGCCGGTTTCCACAGCCTTGATGGGGGGACGGCCGGAGGCAGCAATGGCGGTGTCAAAACCCTCGGTGCGGCGCTGTGCGGCGACCGCGTCGAGGGGGCCGGAGAGGTACGCAATATTGATGTGGCGGCTGTCGAGCAGGATTTGCGTTGCGCTGCGCCCGCCCGCAACCTCGTCCGCCATGACGGAGCGAAGCCCGCCCTCCGGGTCAAAGCAGTTGGCAAGAACGGCAGGAACTCCGTGCATGGCCGGGTGTGGCGTGTGCGGACGCATGCTCTCCGCGGCAAACACCAGGGCGTCCACCTGCCGGTCCAGAAGCATGGTGAATGCACTGTTTTCGCGGGCCTCCTGATTTTGGGTCTCGATGACCAACAACAGGTATCCGGCATCGAACGCGGCGCTGCTGGCACCCTGCAGGAGCTCACCGGCGAACGGGCCGCCGGCGATGGTGTCGGTGACAACCCCGATGGTGTGGGTCCGCTGGGCCTGTAGTGAACGCGCGACGGCGTTGGGCGTGTAGTTCAGTTCCTTGGCGGCCGCCAGAATGCGCAGCTGCTTGTCCTTGGCGATATTGCCGTCCGCCCTGCCGTTTAGCACGAAGCTGACTGCGCTGCGGGAAACGCCGGCGCGGTTGGCAACGTCCTGGGAAGTGGCCTTGCGTGCCATGGAGCCTCCTAAATCGTGTTAGGCCAGCTTACTGCCTCAATGTTGCGCCGCGACGGCGGATGTTTCAGGCGTGGCGGACCCGCCGGTGTACCGTGGAGTAACAAGCGGGGCATTAACGCACAACTGACAGCGCATTTATCGCACATGGCGATTATTTACGTGAATTTTCTTCAAAGACTGTCCAAAAGGTCACATGATCCCGGGGAATTATGCATACCGTGATATAAATGCACTTATGACTCAAGTGGCTGCAGAAACTGTCGGCGTTTTGGTGCGGGATGCACGGAACGAAAAAGGCTGGACCCAGGGCGAGCTGGCATCCCATCTCGGAACCAGCCAGAGTGCCGTGGCGCGGATGGAACAGGGCAAGCAGAATCTGAGCCTGAAGATGATCCAACGCATGGAAGACCTCCTCGAGGCGAATCTCTTCAGCGTCGGGGCCGTGTCCAAAAACGCCGTCACCCACCTGCGCGTGCACGGCGGCCGCCAGCTTTCCGGCAGCGTTGACGTGAACACCAGCAAGAACGCAGGCGTGGCTCTGCTGTGCGCCAGCCTGCTGAACCGCGGCACCACCACCTTGCGCCGCGTGGCCCGGATTGAGGAGGTCAACCGCATTGTTGAGCTGTTGACGTCCATTGGCGTCGAATGCACCTGGCTCGATGACAACGACCTGCAGATCCGCCGCCCGGAGGTGCTGGACCTGGCGCAGATGGACATCGCCGCCGCCAAGCGCACCCGCAGTGTCATCATGCTGCTGGGCCCGCTCCTGGACGAGGAAAACCCCTACCGCATCCCCTACGCCGGCGGCTGCGACCTTGGCACCCGCACCGTGGAGCCGCACATGCAGGCACTGCGCGAGTTCGGCTTGGACGTCAACGCCCACGACGGCTTCTACCTGGTCCAGGCCCCTCGCAGCGACGGCGAAGACCGCACCTTTGTGCTCACCGAGCGCGGGGACACCGTCACCGAAAACGCCATCATGGCCGCCGCCCACCGCGAGGGCACCACCGTCATCCGCAACGCCAGCCCCAACTACATGGTCCAGGACCTCTGCTTCTACCTGCAGGGCCTGGGCGTCACGGTGGAAGGCGTGGGCTCCACCACGCTGACCATCAAGGGCAAGTCCCGCATCGACGTGGACATTGAGTACGCCCCCTCCGAGGATCCCATCGAGGCCATGTCGCTCATCACGGCAGGCATCGTGACCAAGTCCGAGGTCACCGTGCGCCGCGTACCCATCGAGTTCATGGAAATTGAGCTCAAGGTGCTCGAGCAGATGGGCTTCCGCTACCTCAAGTCGGCCGAGTACGTGGCACGCAACGGCAAGACCCGCCTCGTGGACATCACCACGCTGCCCTCCGAACTGAAGGCCGCACCGGACAAGATCCACCCCATGCCTTTCCCCGGCCTGAACATCGACAACCTGCCGTTCTTCGCCGTCATCGCCTCCTGCGCCGAGGGCACCACGCTGATCCACGACTGGGTCTACGAGAACCGTGCCATCTACCTCACGGAACTGAACCGCCTCGGCGCCGGCGTCCGCCTGCTGGATCCGCACCGCATCGACATCACCGGCCCCACCGCCTGGCGCGCCGCGGAAATCGGCTGCCCGCCGGCACTGCGCCCGGCAGCCTGCATCCTGCTGGCCATGCTCGCCGCGAAGGGCACCTCCGAGCTGCGCAACATCTACGTCATCGAGCGCGGCTACGAGGACCTGGCCGAGCGCCTCAACACCGTGGGCGCCGAGATCGAATACTTTCAGGACTGATCCGGCTCGGCTTCTTCCCCGAGCACGACGGCGGCCGGTGACCTTTCGCGCGAAAGGTCACCGGCCGCCGTCGTGCTTGGGAGGGACGCCCGTACAGTTCAGCCCCTAGATTGCTGCCAGCGCCGCCGCGAGGTCCTTCTTGAGGTCGTCCAGGTCCTCGAGTCCCACGGACAAACGCAGGAAACCGTCGGAGAGCCCAATCGCTGCACGGCCCTCCGGCCCCATGGCGCGGTGGGTGGTGGTGGCCGGGTGCGTGATCAGGGACTTCGCATCGCCCAGGTTGTTGGAGATGTCGATGATGGACAGCGCGTTAAGCAAGGCAAACGCGGCGTCCTTGCGCGTTCCGGAGGCCGGTTCGGCCAGCTCAAATGTCAGCACGGTGCCGCCGGCCTTCATCTGCTTTTTGGCCAGCTCGTACTGCGGGTGCGAGGGCAGGTGGGGGTACAGCACGCGGGCCACCTGCGGCTGCGCCTCGAGGAATTCGCCGAGCGCCAGCGCGTTGTTGCACGAGTGCGTCACGCGCAGGTTCATGGTCTCCAGGCCCTTCGTCAGCACCCAGGCATTGAACGATGACAGCGCCGGCCCGGTGTGGCGCATGAGGTTCTTCACGGGCCCGTCGATGAACTCCTTCGTGCCCAGGATGGCTCCGCCCAGCACGCGGCCCTGGCCGTCAATGTGCTTGGTGCCCGAATACACGATGATGTCCGCGCCGAAGTCGCCGCAGCGCTGCAGCAGCGGGGTCGCGAACACGTTGTCGGCCACCACCTGCGCGCCCGCCGCATGGGCGAGGTCGCACACGGCCTGGACGTCGATGATCTCCTGCATCGGGTTCGACGGGGACTCAAAGAACACGGCCGTGGTCGGCACCGAGAGCGCCTCGCGCCACTGCTCCAAGTCCGGCCCGTCCACAAACACGGTCTCCACGCCCCAGCGCGGGAGCAGTTCGTTCAGGATCACAAAGCAGGAGCCGAAGAGCGAGCGCGACGCCACCACCCGGTCCCCGGCAGCGAGCAGCGCGCCCAGGGCGGTGAACACGGCCGACATGCCGGACGCCGTCGCAAAGCATGCCTCCTTGCCCTCCAACAGCCGCAGCCGTTCCTGGAACGTGGCCACCGACGGGTTGCCGTAGCGTGAGTACACGAACCGGTCCACCTCGCCCGTGAACGCCTGCTCGGCGGCCTCCGCGGACTCGTACACAAACCCGGAGTTCAGGAACAGGGCCTCGGACGTTTCCTGGAAGTTGCTGCGGTCAAGGCCGCCGCGGACGGCTTGGGTGTCCTCTGCCCATGTGGCTGCGTGCTCATTAAAGTTGCTCAATGGTGGTTCCTTGGCTTTCGCTTGTGGTGCTGGTGAAGTACGACGGCGGCCCTTGCGCCATGCGCTTGGCGCACCCCGGGGCCGGTTGGGTTTGGTGTGCCTGCCGGTGGTGGCCGCCTGCGGCTGGCTGGCAGGCCGCGGCAGGCTAGTGCCAGGGCAGCTTGCGGTTCTTCCAGCCGTTGACCACGCGTTCGCCGTAGCGGTCGGGCTCGCCTTCAAACCCCTCGAGGATGTTCCACGCCGTGTAGCCGGCGGCGGTTGCCGCCTCGGCGGCGGCGATGGAGCGGGCGCCGGAACGGCACAGCACCACCAGCTCGGTTCCCGGCTGGACCACCTCGGCCAGCTCGCGCAGGAAGTCCGGGTTGTTGTGGCCGCTGCCCAGGTTCCACTGGATGAAGGCGGGCTTGGCGTTCAGCGCCGAAATGTCCGGCACGCCGATGTGCTGCCATTCACCCTCGGTGCGCACGTCCACCAGGACGGCGCCCGCCGCCACGCGCTCCCACGCCGATTCCGGGCTCACGTCACCTGCGTAGCTCATGCGATGCCCTCGCCGTCGAACTCAAGTTCGGCGTCCAGATCGTCAACCGCGGTGGCGACAGCGGCGTCGCTGACGGCCACGGCGGCGGGCAGGATCACGGCCTGGGCGGCCACCACGGAGGTGCCGTCAAAGGTCACGGCCGGTCCGCCATGGAGCACATACCCTTCCGCGAGGGCTTCCGAAACCCGCTCACAAAAGACGCGGTCGTCGGGGCCGGTGATGAGCCGGTAGGCCAGGGGGGATTCGTGCGCGGACATGGGTACTCCTCATTGCAAGTAGCCGACGCAGCAAGCGGGAGCTGGGGGCGGTGCCTGGGGTTGGGCCAAAGACGCCGCGGGATGGTTCACGCTTGCAAATTGCCAGCCATGGATCACTGGGTTTGCCGAGTATTCACCTGAGGCACCCCGCCGGAACAGAGGGTTGCCGTCCAGCAAGTCAGGGCTTGGCGCTGGCACTCATTACTCCCTTTGAAAATAACACACGCATGCTCCCGGACCGCCACCGCAGGGCGAGTATGGCGCAACATGACGGAAATCAGCAGACGCGCGGGCCCCGGCACTGGCATCATGAATCCATGACCACCACGCGCATGTTTGCCGCCGTCCGCTTCGCCTTTGGCGCCACGACCCTCGCCGCCGTCGGAATTCAGCTGGGCATCCACATCAGCCACGGCTTCAGCGTGCTGAACTTCTTCAGCTATTTCACCAACCTGTCCAACATTTTTGCCGCCGCGGTGCTGGTGGTTGAATCGGTGCTGGCCTGGCGCGGGAAGGACCTTGGCCCGGCCTGGGCGTTGCTGCGCTGCATCTCGGTGGTGTGCATGGCACTGGTGGGCATTGTGTTCAGCGCCCTGTTGCGGGATGTCGACCTCGGCTCGCTCCTGCCCTGGATCAACACGTGGCTGCACTATGTCATGCCAGTCGCCATCGTGGCAGACTGGCTCATCTTCCCGCCCCGCCACCCCATCCCGCTCAAGCGCATCGGCGTGGCCGTGCTGTTCCCGCTGGCCTACCTCGCGTACTCGCTGGTCCGGGGCGCGGCCACCGGCTGGTACGCCTACCCTTTCCTGAACCCGGCCGACGGCGGATACGCTGCGGTCCTGCTGACCTGCCTCATCATTGCGGTGGTGTTCGTGGCCACGACGGCGCTGGCCATGTGGCTGGGCAACAAGCTCGGCGCGCGGCACACCAGCCGCGACAGGTCCTACGCCTAGCTGTACGCGGGGCGGGCTATTCCGTTGCGGCCAGCAGCGCCGACAGCTCGGCTGTGAGCGCGGCACGGGTGGCAGCGTTGCCGATTTCCTGTCCGTCGATCGAGTTGACCGGTGCCAGCAGGCGCAGGCTGGAGATCAGCCACACCGCGTCGGCATCCAACAGGTCGGCGGGTGTGACGGGGCCGTAGCCCAGCTCCCAGCCGGCCTCCCTGGCCGCAGCGAACAAGGCGCCCTGGGTGGTGCCCGGCAGGATCCCGGTGTCCAGGTGCGGGGTGATGAGGCGCTTGACCGGGATGCCGGAATCATCCGAGATGTGTGCCAGGAGGACCGATGAGGTGGGACCCTCCAGCACAAGTTCGTCGTTGCTGGTGAAGATGACGTCATCGGCGCCTACGCTGTGGGCGTGGCGCAGCGCCGCCATGTTGACCGCGTAGGACAGGGTCTTGGCACCCATGAGCAGCCAGGGTGCCCGTGCGGCAATGTCACTGTCGTAGCCGCGCTCCAGCAGGACCACGGCCAGGCCCTTCTCGCGCTGGGCTGCCGCGGACGGGGACACGGGCGCCACGGTGACCCATGAGGTGGGCGAGTCGGCGCCCTCGGGCCCGCGCGTGGAAATGAGCTTGACCACGCACTGCCCGCCGTCAGGGGAGGCTGCGGCGTAGGCCGTGAGCGCCGTCGCAATGGCCGCCTGCCACTCACCCGCGCCGGGGATGGACAGGTCCATGGTGCGTGCGGATACGGCGAGGCGGTCCAGGTGTGCCTGCATCTTGCGGGGCACACCATTTACTGCGAGGAGGGATTCAAAAACCCCGTCACCCCGCGTGAGGCCCTGATCCGTGGCCAAAATGGTGGGGATCGAGGCGTCGGCCAGGCGGCCTGCGGGGTGGACGGGGTCCAGGAAAACCAAAACTGTCATGCGTTAGAGCTTAGCGGCCTTCAGGAATTCCTTGCCGAAGGTGAACGCGCGGATCACGCCGACAACGCCCAGGATGACCAGCATGATGGCGCTCATCATGACCAGCCAGAATGCGGTCCAGCCCGGAATGGCCAGCACGGCGATGCCGGCGATGATGCTGATGATGCCGAAGATGATGGCCCAGCCGCGGCTCTCCGCCTTGCCGGACTCAACCAGGGCAATGATGCCTTCAATGATCCAGCCGATGCCGATCATGATGACAGTGAAGATCAGCAGCGCCTCGCCCGTGGCTGCCGAGTTGCGCAGGGCGATGATGCCCGCGACCATCACAAGCAGGCCCAGGACGATGTTCAGTGCGCGCATGCCGCCGGAGATGCTGTGTCCGAAGATGCCCACGCCCACCTTGATGGCGCCGGCCACCAGGAAGTAGATGCCCAGGATGACGGCCACGACGGCAATGGTCTTCACCGGCCACACGAGCAGGATGATGCCCAGGACCACGGCGATGATGCCGCTGACGCCGAAGGCAACGCGCATGCCGTTGATGGCCTTCTTGGTCAGGGTTGCCGGATCAAGTGCGAAGATGTCGATAGTTTCTTGGGAAGCGCTCATTGTTGCCTCAGCTATTCGTGGTAGGTCAGCCAAGCATAACTGTTGGCCACCGGTGCGCGTGGGAGCGGCGTTGCGGCAATTTCGGCGGATAAGGTGGTGTCACCGGAGCGGGCACGACCCGTCCGGCATTCCGCGACGTTGGGCACGGGAGGTGCGGTGGTTTGGACAGCGATTAGCCTGCCAACGGGCAGTGCATGGGTATCGGCCCTGCTGGTGTTGGTCGACTTGGTCATCCGCGTCGTGGTGCTGGGTGTCATTCCCGGCAACCGGCGCCCCACCACCGCGATGGCCTGGCTGCTGTGCATCTTCTTCCTGCCGTACGTCGGGCTACTGCTGTTCCTCATGTTTGGCAATTTCCGGCTCTCTCGACGGCGGCGGGAGACCCAGGACGACGTCAACCGGCGAATCGTCGAGGGCACCCGCGACATTGCCTCCCAGGTGCCCGACTATGACGGCCCGGCCTGGGTGAAGTCCGCCATGGAACTGAACCAGAACCTGGGCTACTTCCCGGCGCTGGGCGGCAACTCGGTTCAGCTGATCGAGGGGTACCAGGAGTCCCTGGACGCCATGGCGGATGAAATCAGCCGGGCCACGCACTACGTCAATGCAGAGTTTTACATCATGAGCTCCGACGCCAGCACGGACAGGCTGTTCAGGGAATTGGAAGCGGCCGCCGAGCGGGGTGTGCGGGTGCGGGTCCTTTTTGACCACATCGGTTCGCTGCGTGTGCCCGGCTACCGGGGCATGGTCCGCCGGCTCAAGGCCAGCCAGATTGAGTGGCGGCGCATGCTGCCACTGCTGCCGGTCAAGGGCCAGTGGCGCCGGCCGGACCTGCGCAACCACCGCAAGATCTTGGTGGTGGACGGCCGGGTCGGCTTCACAGGTTCCCAAAACGTGATTGAACCCTCCTACCGGAAGAAGCGCAACGTGAAGGTGGGGCGCGAATGGGTGGAGCTGATGTCGCGGCTGGAGGGTCCCATTGTTGGCACGCTCAATGTCATGTTTGCCACCGACTGGTCTTCGGAAACCGAGGAATCGCTGGAGTCGCAGCTGGCGGCGTATCACTGGGATTCCTTCACCGGCGGATCCCTGTGCCAGGTGGTGCCCAGCGGCCCGGGATATCGCACAGAGAACAACTTGCGCCTCTTTAATACGCTGCTGTATTCGGCCGAAGAATGCATCACCATTTCCAGCCCCTACTTTGTGCCGGATGATTCGCTGCTTTACGCCATCACCACGGCCGCCCAGCGCGGGATCACCGTGGAACTGTTTGTCTCCGAGGTGGGCGACCAGTTCCTGGTCCACCACGCCCAGCGCTCCTACTATGAGGCGCTGCTGCGTGCCGGTGTGCGGATCTACCTCTATCCCAAGCCGTTTGTGCTGCATGCGAAGCACTTCACGGTGGACTCTGACGTGGCCGTGATCGGCTCCTCCAACATGGACATGCGCAGCTTCTCGCTCAACCTCGAGGTCACGGTCATGATGATCGATGATGACGTGGTGCGCCAGATGCACGCCGTCGAGGACCACTACCGATCCATGTCCCGGGAACTGCAGCTGGATGAGTGGATGCAGCGGCCCATGCTGGCGCGCTACGTGGACAACGTGGCCCGGTTGACTGCAACAATCCAGTAGTCCCCAGCCGCTCCCAAGCCTCGTTCCTCGGCTTGGGCCCCTCGCGGCTGTGGGCCCAACCGCCTCGGGACCCGTTCATACATGGCCCGCGCTGGGCTGGTGCGCATGAGCACGACTCGTCACGGTTTCGGCGCCTGCGCCCAGAGGGTGGGCGCTCATTGGCGGAAACGGAACGATTTTACGAATGACGCACAGCTAATCGTAAAGCGATGACCAGCTTTGCCAAACGTTTTACGATTAGCACCCCCTCTAATCATAAAATCGGCGCCTGCTGCTCAGCCTGAGGGGAACTTTGCGCCCAGTGTCGAGAGCACTCCGTAGGCCTTGGCCTGGATCTCCTGCCATTCCGCCTCGTCCTCAGAGTCGGCCGTAATGGCGCCGCCGATGCCCAGCGAAAGGTGCGTGCCGCCGTCGTCCGTGTCCTGCAGGACCAGGGTGCGGATGACAACCGAAAGGTCCGTGGCCGCGTTGAGTGAAAAATAGCCGATCGCGCCCGAATAAATCCCGCGGGGGCCGGCCTCGAGCGCGTCGAGGATGGCCATGGTGCTGATTTTCGGCGCCCCCGTCATGGACCCGGCCGGGAAGGCGGCGGCCACGGCCTGCGCACGCGAATTGCCGGGGGCCAGCTGCGCCTCGATGGTGCTGACCATCTGGTGGACCGTGGCATAGCTTTCGATGGCGCACAGCCGCGGCACGGTCAGGGTATTGGGCAGGGCAAAGTGCGAGAGGTCGTTGCGCAGCAGGTCCACGATCATCACGTTTTCCGCGCGGTCCTTGGGCGAGGCGGCCAGGTCCTGCTTGAGTGCGGCGTCCGCGGCGGGGTCCGGGTCGCGGCGGCGGGTGCCCTTGATCGGCTCGGCGCGCATCAGGCCCTCGGAGTCAATGCGCAGGAAACGTTCGGGTGACGTGCTGGCAACGCTCAGGCTGCCCAGGCGCAGGAACGCGGCGAACGGTGCCGGGCTGCGGCGGCGCAGGGCCCGGTAGGCGGCCCACGGGTCCATGCCGTCCTGCGCGTGCGCCTCCAGCGTGGTGGTCAGGCAGACCTCGTAGGAATTGCCGTCGTGGATCTGGGCCTGCGCCGCCGCGATCATGTCCTTGTAGCGGCGCTCGCCGTCCCTCGCCGTGAAGGCGGGCGCCTTGTCCGGCAGGCCCGACGCCGGAGGGCCGGCCTGCGGTGTTGCGCCGGCGAGGGCTGCGGCCGCCAAAGCGGCGGCGTGGGCGGTGTGGACGGTTTCCAGGAAATCCTCTGCCTCCCGGTACGACTGCGGATGCTGGACACCGGTGAGGGCCAGCACGTAGAGGCAGTCCTCCCGGTGGTCCAGCACCACGGCGCGGCCGGCGAAAAGGAGTGCGGCGTCGGGGACGGAGGTTCCCTGCCCGGCCGCGGCCCGGATCGCGGACGTTGCGCCCGGTCCGGCCGTGGATTCGTCGGGCCGTGCCGCGCCGCCGGTTTCGGCCTTGAGTTCGTAGCCCAGGTAGCCGAGCCAGCCGAGCGTGAAATCGCCCGGGTAGTGGATGGGTGCACGCACGGCTTTGCGGCCCCACACGGAGTCCAGCCAGTGGAAGAACGAGCCGCGGATGTGCGTGGTGACCTGGCCGGCGGACACAATGGTCAGCCCGTGATGGTGGCTGGCGCGCTGGCCAAAGCAGCCGGCGGAATCGGCCATGATGGAGAACCGTGAGCGCGCGGTCTCCGGGGCAGCTGGCGCCGGGCCGCTGCCTGCCGTTCCGGTGGTGGTGCCCGCCGTTGCCTCGCCTGCCGTTTTCTGGACTTCCGCGATGGAGCTGTCGAGCCAGGCAGCGTTGCCACTTCCGCCATAGAGGGAGTGAAACAGCAACTCGGCCTGGGGCAGCCCGTCGAGGCGGGTGACCACCACCTCGAGTCCGCGGCGCCGGGCCAGTTCGGGGGCCAGCACGTTTTCCAGGGCAGGGAGCTGCGTCAGTGCGTCAAGGACAAACTCGGGTGCATCCGCCACCCCGTGGCGCCCGTCCACCACAATGTCGGCTGCGGCCGGGACGGTGCTGCCGTTGAGCAGGCGTTCTTCCTGCTGCGCCCAGATGTCCCAGAATGGAGCATAAGTCTCGCCGTCGCGTTCCAGCGCGCGCTTCTTGCGCGTCTTGCTGGGCGCATCAACCCAGACCACGGCGTCCAGAAACCCGCCCGCGCGGCCGTGCGAGGAACCCACACCCTCCACCAGCACCACGGGAGCCGCCTCCGTGGTCCGGGAGGCGCCGTCGTGCCTGGCCTCCCAGTCCCAGGCGGTCCAGGTGGCGGGCAGCCCGGCGCGCAGCGGCGCCAGGACGGTGTCAATGTAGCGTTCCACGCCGCCGGCAAGGCCGTCCCAGCCGGGGTAGATGTCCTCGAGGTGGAACAGGGAGACGGTGCGGTGCCGGCGCAGGAGGGCGGCGAGCTCCACGGCGATCGTTGTTTTTCCGGCGCCGGAGCGGCCGTCGACAGCGATGATGACGGGCCGCTGCGGGTTTGCGAACTGCGGGACCGGGCGCGGGTCAGCCACGGGCGGGACCGTGCGCCGTGGCGTGCGCCAGGATGCC
Organism: Arthrobacter stackebrandtii; assembly: GCF_017876675.1. Lineage (NCBI taxonomy): Bacteria > Bacillati > Actinomycetota > Actinomycetes > Micrococcales > Micrococcaceae > Arthrobacter > Arthrobacter stackebrandtii. The sequence continues at coordinate 1,555,720 of NZ_JAGIOI010000001.1, read as the reverse complement.
GGGGACGGCGGCGGCGATCAAATCCCAGCTCGCCTCAAAGTCCTTGGCGTCGCCGTACCAGGGGTCGTAGATGCCCTGGGCGTCGGGCTTTTCGGCGGCAACGGCGGGGTCAAAGGAGCGGAGCATGCGAACCTTTGCGGCTGCTTCCGGCGTCGGTGCGAGTGCACGGAGGGCGTCGTAGTGGTCGGTGTCCAGGGCGAGGATGAGCTCGCGTTCGGCAAACCAGGACGGGTTGAACTTTCGTGCCGTGTGGCCGGTGGCGGGGACGCCATGGCGGGCCAGCTCCGCCTTGGCGCGGGGGTCGATGGGCTCGCCAACTTCCCAGCCGGTGGTGCCGGCAGAATCCACGGCCACGTCCAGCCCCGCCTCCGCGGCGGCGGCCGCCAGCATGAACTCAGCCATGGGGGAGCGGCAGATATTGCCGGTGCAGACGGTGATGATCCGGAACGTGGTGGTCATTGAACCAGTCTATCGGCGCACGCCGTACGCCCGGCCAGGTGCCCGCTGCCGCCCCTGTGGAGGAATGCCCGGCTACACGAGCGCCAGCAGCGCGCCCACCACAATGAACAGCACGCCGAAGATCCGGTTCAGCACCAGCTGCCCGTGTTCGCTGGCGGTCAGGTGCTTGAGCTGCTTGGCACCTGCGGCAAAGACGAACCACATGACGATGATGTCGATGACCACCACCGTGATTGTCAGGATGACGTATTGCGGCAGCAGCGGCTCATCGGGGCGGATGAACTGGGGCATGAACGCCAGGAAGAATACGATCGCCTTCGGGTTCAACAGATTCACCCACAGCCCGCGCCGGAACATCGAGAAGCCGGACTCGAGTGCGGCAGGCGAGTCCCCGCCGTCGTTCTTCACCGGCTTGGCCAGCAGCTGCCGGATGCCCAGGTACACCAGGTAGGCGGCGCCCACGTAGCGGATCAGCATGAACAGCACCGGGGTCTGCGAGACCAGGATGCCCACGCCGGCCGCGACGATCACCACGTGGATGACCAGTGCCACCTGCTGGCCGAGGATGCCCCAGAAGGAGCGGCGGAACCCGGACGTCAGGGCGTTGGACATGGTGTTGATGGCGCCCGCGCCCGGTGTCAGGCTGATCATGGCGCCGGCGCCCACAAGGGCCAGCCAGAGGGAAAACTGCACTGGGCAAGTTTAGCGCCGCGCAGGCGGTGATCCGCGCCACCGCCGCGCCCGGCCCGGCAGGATGCTCCCAGATGCCGCAACTATGATGAGGCAAATGAGTGCTTCCCTCCCACGGTCCGGCCCCACCCGCCGCCGCATGCTCCAGCTGTCCACCCTCGGTCTTGGCGCCGGCGCGCTCGCGGTCCTGGCAGGCTGCGGCGGACCCGGGGAGCGCAAGGCGATGGACACCACCGGCAAGGTCGAGTTCCGCAATCCCCTGCACATCCCGCCGCTCGCACCAGCCACGGTCGACGGCGGCCGGCTCACCTTTGACCTGACCACCCAGGCGGGGGAGTCGAACATTGTCCCGCAGGGCCCGTCCAGCACGTGGGGCGTCAACGGCGCGCTGCTCGGCCCCACGGTGCGCGTGCGCCGCGGCGATAACATCCGCATCAACATCCACAACGAGCTTCCCGAGGCCACGACCCTGCACTGGCACGGCATGCGCCTGCCCGCAAAGGCCGACGGCGGACCGCACCAGATGGTGGAGGCCGGTGCGACATGGTCGCCGGAGTGGCAGATCGACCAGCAGGCGGCCACGCTTTGGTACCACCCGCACCCGCACGGGGCCACCGAACGCCACGTGTACAAGGGCCTCGGCGGCATGCTCATCGTTGACGACGATGAGGAGGGCGCCCTGGCGCTGCCCCGCGAATACGGCGTGGATGACATCCCGGTCATCGTCCAGGACAAGACTTTCTCCTCCAACGGTGCACTCGTTGAAACGGACCGTATCGGCGTCGGCATGCTCGGCACCACCATCCTGGTCAACGGCACCGCGGCGCCCGTGCTGGAGGTGACCGCCGAGCACACGCGCCTGCGCCTGCTGAACGCCTCAAGCGCCCGCAGCTACAACTTCGGCTTCTCCGACGGCCGCACCTTCACCATGATCGCCTCCGACGGCGGACTGCTCGCCGCCCCTGTGCCGCTGACCCGGATCATGCTCACCCCCGGCGAGCGTGCCGAGATCATCGTGGCCGCGGCCCCCGGAGAAACCGCGGTGCTGCGCTCCTACCCGCAGGAGCTGGGGGTGGTGGACTTCCGTGCCGTGGACGCTGGTGCGCAGGACACCCTCGATGTCCTCTCACTGAAGGCCGCCGCCAGGCTCGCCCCGGCCGCACCGGTCCCGGCCAAGCTGGCCGCCGTGAAATACCCGGATCCCGTGCTCGCAGGCGAGATGCGCATGTTCATGCTCGGCAACAACGTCATCAATTCCAAGTCCATGGACATGAACCGGATCGACCTGGAAATCAAGGCCGGCGCCACCGAATCCTGGGCCGTGCTGAACTCCCACAACCAGCCGCACAACTTCCACATCCACGACGTCCAGTTCCAGATCCTCAGCCTCAACGAGCAGCCCCCGCTGCCGGAGCTCGCCGGCTGGAAGGACACCGTCTACGCCCCGCCCGGCGTCACGATCCGCCTGCTGATGCAGTTCAGCAAGCTCTCCGACCCCGTGGTCCCGTACATGTACCACTGCCACCTGCTCTGGCATGAGGACATGGGCATGATGGGCCAGTTCCTGGTGGTCGACGCGTAACTGTACGGGTGGCCGGCTGGTGCCGTGACATCCCGGCCATGCCACCGGCGCTGACGCCGGCGTCAACCCACGGCGCCCGGAGGGTCAGCCCACGGAGACGAGCGTTGTCCACGTGATGTCCACCACGCACAGCCCGCCGTCGTCGGCCTCGCGAAAGAAGACGTCTCCCGGGAAATCGCTGCCCGGCCCTGCACCGTCGGGCAGGCCCTCCAGGTTGATGCTCCACTGGGGGTTGAGTTCTGCTTGATCGGGCCAATACCGGGCGGCAAATTTTTCCGGTTCGCCCGCCGAGCGCCCGGACCAGTCGGCGGCTGTGCCGAGGTCCGCCGCGAAGTCTGCGCACAGGAGATCGGAGTTTTCCCCCGCCGCCAGATCGGCTACAAGCGATTCGGTTGCTTGAATCACCTTGTAGCCATCAGGCCCCCAAATGACCGCGTCAATCGAACAACCTGCCAGCATGCCCGCCAGGGCAAAGGCCGGCAGTCCCCAAAATGCTTTCCGAATCGATGTCATCCTGCCAAGCTACCGTGTGGCACGGAAAGCAGCCGCCCGCCCCTACGCCCGAGCGATGATTTCCCCGTTGGGCATGAGGAACCAGCCGTCTTCTGTTTCGCCCCAGCTCCTCCACGCCGCCGAGATCCGCGCCAAGGTGGCGGCATCGGCGAAGCCGTAGGCCACGGCTTGTTCGGCGAAGGCCGAGCCGGTCACCCGGTCAGCCCAAACGCCCGCCAGCCAGGCGCGTTGCTCATCGCTGGCGTACAGCCAGTTGGCGCTCGACGCCGTAACGTCGGCAAAGCCTGCTTCTTTCGCCCAGTGGAGCAACCGCCGCCCGGCGTCCGGTTCCGCCTGGTTGTGCCGGGCCACCTTTTGGTACAGCTCCATCCACTGGTCCATCTCGGGCGGCTGCGGGTACCAGGACATGCCGTGGAAGTCGGCGTCCCTGACCGCCACGATGCCGCCCGGCTTCGCCACGCGTCGCATCTCCTTCAGGGCGGCCACGGGGTCCGTCAGGTGCTGCAGGACTTGGTGGGCGTGGACCACATCGAAGCTGTCATCAGGGAAGTCGAGGCTGTAGATGTCTCCCGTGTCGAAGCTGAGGTTGGACAGATGTTGTTCGGCGGCCAGCGACTCGGCCGCCGCCACCACTTCAGGTGCCCGGTCGAGGCCCAGCACCGGTCCGGGTGCCACAAGGCGGGCGAAATCCGCCGTGATGGTGCCGGGGCCGGAGCCCACATCCAGGACACTGAGCCCATGTGTGAGGTGCGGAACCAGGTAGGCCGCCGAGTTCGCCGCCGTCCGCGAAGCGTGCGACCGCAGCACGCTCTCGTGGTGGCCGTGCGTGTAGACGTCGCCGCGCTCTTCCGGCTGCCCGTGGCTGGATTGTGGCCATGTGCTGGATTGCTCGTTCATAACTGGGAGCGTACGCCCGTCTGGGCGGATGCGGCCAGAACGTCCCACAATTTGGCCGCATCCGCCGGGCCCGGTGGCTGGAAATGATCCCGATCCCGCTTTCTGATCCCGGGATTTCTGCATCAGAAAGCGGCATCGGGATCATTTTCCGGGTGGGGGCAAGAAACTCCTGCCGCGCGCCCGGGCGTGCGCCAAACCACGCCCGTCCGTCCCCCAGGAGCCCCGCGCAAAGGTGGCGCGGGGCACAAAAAGCGGCCATCCGGCGTCGTGCTTGTTCACCGAAAGTGAAAGTTGAGTGAACTGCGCTCAACTTGGCTTGACATGGAAGCGAGTCTGAGTAAAGTTGAGTGCAGAACGCTCAATACCGCTGGTTGAGCGAACCGCCACTCGGGCGGAACTGTTCAGGCAGCGGCTCATGAAAGGAACCACTTATGTCACGTGCCGTAGGTATTGACCTCGGAACCACCAACTCTGTTGTATCCGTCCTGGAAGGTGGCGAGCCCACCGTCATCGCCAACGCTGAAGGCGGCCGCACCACGCCGTCCGTCGTCGCGTTCTCCAAGACCGGCGAAGTCCTGGTCGGCGAAATCGCCAAGCGCCAGGCCGTCAACAACATCGACCGCACCATCGCTTCCGTCAAGCGCCACATGGGCACCGACTGGACCATTGCGATCGATGACAAGAAGTACACGGCGCAGGAAATCTCCGCCCGCATCCTGATGAAGCTCAAGAACGACGCCGAAGCGTACCTGGGCGAGAAGGTCACCGACGCTGTGGTCACCGTTCCGGCCTACTTCAACGACGCTGAGCGCCAGGCCACCAAGGAAGCCGGCGAAATCGCGGGCCTGAACGTGCTGCGCATTGTCAACGAGCCCACCGCGGCTGCCCTGGCTTACGGCCTCGACAAGGGCAAGGAAGACGAGCTCATCCTCGTCTTCGACCTCGGCGGCGGAACGTTCGACGTCTCCCTGCTCGAAGTTGGCAAGGACGAAGACGACTTCTCCACGATCCAGGTCCGCGCAACCTACGGCGACAACCGCCTCGGCGGCGACGACTGGGACCAGCGCATTGTTGACTACCTGCTGAACCAGCTCAAGGTCAAGGGCATCGACCTGTCCAAGGACAAGATCGCCCTGCAGCGCCTGAAGGAAGCTGCCGAGCAGGCGAAGAAGGAACTCTCCTCTTCCTCCAGCACCAACATCTCCCTGCAGTACCTCTCCGTCACGGCCGACGGCCCCGTCCACCTGGACGAGCAGCTGACCCGCGCCAAGCTCCAGGACCTGACCAAGGACCTGCTCGAGCGCACCAAGAAGCCGTTCAACGACGTCATCAAGGAAGCCGGCATCAAGGTTTCCGACATCGACCACATCGTGCTCGTCGGCGGCTCCACCCGCATGCCGGCCGTCGTCGAACTAGTCAAGGAACTGGCCGGCGGCAAGGAGCCCAACAAGGGCGTCAACCCGGATGAGGTTGTGGCCGTAGGTGCTGCTCTCCAGGCTGGTGTTCTGAAGGGCGAGCGCAAGGACGTCCTCCTGATCGACGTCACCCCGCTGTCCCTGGGCATCGAGACCAAGGGCGGTGTCATGACCAACCTGATCGAGCGCAACACGGCCATCCCGACCAAGCGCAGCGAGACCTTCACCACCGCTGACGACAACCAGCCGTCCGTGGCCATCCAGGTCTTCCAGGGCGAGCGCCAGTTCACCCGCGACAACAAGCCGCTGGGCACATTCGAGCTGACCGGCATCGCACCGGCCCCGCGCGGCGTCCCGCAGGTCGAGGTCACCTTCGACATCGACGCCAACGGCATCGTGCACGTGTCCGCCAAGGACAAGGGCACCGGTGTTGAGCAGTCAATGACCATCACGGGCGGCTCCTCGCTGTCCAAGGATGACATTGAGCGCATGGTCCGCGAAGCCGAAGAGCACGCCGCAGAGGACAAGGAGCGCCGCGAGGCAGCAGACCTGCGCAACTCCGCAGAGCAGCTGCAGTACTCGGTGGACAAGGTTCTGGCCGACAACGACGACAAGCTCGCCGACGAGGTCAAGAACCCCGTCAAGGAAGATGTCACCGCGCTGAAGACCGCCCTTGCAGGCGACGACGACGCAGCCGTCAAGGCCGCGTTCGAGAAGCTGCAGGCGTCGCAGTCCACGCTGGGCGAGGCCATCTACGCCGCAGCCCAGGCTGAGGGTGCCACGGCCGACGCCGACGCTTCCGAAGGTGCCGCATCCTCCGATGCCGGTGCCGAGGAAGACATCGTGGACGCCGAGATCATCGACGAAGACGAGAAGAAGTAACTATGTCTGAATCCGTAAACCCCGAAGAGGTGCCGGACGGCGAAGCCGCCGGCACCCCGGCCGGCGCAGAGGGCGATGCCCTCTCACAGGCCGAGGACATCCTCAACGGTGTTGAGGTTCCGGCCGAGGAATCCGTGGCACAGGGTGCGGAGTCCGATGTGGCGATCGAGCTGAAGAACGACCTCCTGCGCCTGCAGGCCGAGTACGTCAACTACCGCAAGCGCGTTGAGCGCGACCGGGCCGTTGCCGGACAGATGGCCGTGATCGGTGTGCTGAACGCACTCCTGCCGGTCATGGACGACATCGACGCGGCCCGCGCCCACGGCGACCTTGAGGACGGTCCGTTCGCAGCCATCGCCGCCAAGCTGGAAACCACGCTCACCACCTACGGCCTGGAGCGCATCGCCGAAGTCGGCGTGCCCTTCGACCCGACGGTGCACGAGGCCCTCATCCAGCAGCCCGGCGCCGATGTTGAAATCGACACGGTCAGCCAGGTCCTGCGCAACGGTTACAAGTCCGGCGAACGCATCCTGCGCGCCGCACAGGTGATCGTGGCAGTGCCCGAAGCATAAACTGTTTCACCTGTTCCGGCGGCCGGACCCAGCAATGGCCCGGCCGCCGGAACACAGCAGTTCCCCACAAACTTTTAGAAAGGAGGCGTCTTGGCAAGTCAGGACTGGGTTGAAAAAGACTTCTACAAAATCCTCGGTGTGTCCAAAGATGCATCGGAGGCCGACATCAAGAAGGCCTACCGAAAACTGGCCCGCAAGTATCACCCGGATACCAACTCCGGTGATGCCCAGGCGGAAAAGACTTTCAAGGACGTCTCCGAAGCGTATTCAGTGCTGTCCAGCAAGGAAGACCGTGAACAGTATGACGCCATCAGGGCCATGGGCGGAGGTGCGCGGTTCAGCGCACCTGGCAGCGGCCACGGCGGCGGAGGCGGCGGCTTTGAAGACGTCTTCGGAGACCTGTTCGGCGGCGGCGGGCGCGGCTCGCGTGGTGGCGGCGGTGGATTTGGCGGCTCAGGCCTGCCGCCGGAATTTGCCGACCTGTTCGGCGGCGGCGGCGGATTCGGCGGGGGCGGATTCCAGCCCACGCCCACCAAGGGTGCGGACCGCACGGCGAGCACCTCGATTTCCTTTGCCGGATCCATCAACGGCACCAAGATCGGCCTGCGCGAGCCCAACGGCGAGGTCATTGACGTGCGCATCCCGGCGGGCATCAAGGACGGCCAGAAGGTGCGCGTCAAGGGCAAGGGCCAGCAGGGTGCGGCCGGCCCCGGCGACCTCATGGTCACCGTCAACGTCAAGCCGCACGACTTCTTTGTCCGCGACGGCAACAACATCCGCATCCACGTTCCGGTCACCTTCCCGGAGGCCGCGCTGGGAGCCGACATCAGCGTCCCAACCCTCACCGGCGACACGGTGAGGGTCCGTGTTCCGGCGGGCACGCCGTCGGGCCGGACCTTGCGCGTCAAGGGTGCCGGCGTCAAGACCAAGAAGGGCGACGGCGACCTGCTCGTCACGATCGACGTGGCCGTGCCGCAGAAGCTCAGCAAGGAAGCCGAGGATGCCGTCCGTGCGTTCGCCGAGGCGACAGCCGACGGCGATCCGCGCGCAGCCTTGAAGGACAAGGCAAAACTGTAGCAACTGTCCCGGCCGGCCCGGACCGGCCGGGACACCGGGGGAATGGCCAGGGGGGACAAAGAAGCACTGTTGAGGAAGGGAATTGCGATGCAAATTGATCCGTACGCGCCCATTTTTGTGATTTCCGTGGCCGCGGAGCTGGCGGACATGCACCCGCAGACCCTTCGCCAATATGACCGTCTCGGCATCGTCAAGCCCAGCCGTGCCCCCGGACGCGCGCGGCGGTACTCGCAGCACGACGTCGACATGCTCCGGGAGGTGCAGCGACTCTCCCAGGCCGGGGTGTCCCTGGAAGGCATCAAGCGCATCATGGAGCTGGAGAACCAGGTCGAGGCGCTGCGTGCCAGGGTGCTTGAACTCAGCGAGCAGCTGGAAGCCGTCACGGCGGAGGGCCAGTCGCGGGCGCTGCGCCCCAACAGCCGCGTGTTCGCCGCCGGGTTGGCAGGCGGGGACATTGTTGCACTGGCCCGGGGCCAGCGCCCCCGCCCCCGCAGCCAGGCCATGGTGGTCTGGCGCCCGCAGCGCTGACCGCCAAGCAATATCGACAACGCCGTTGTTGGACCGATCCCACTGGGTTGGGTCCAACAACGGCGTTATCTGTTTTTAACAGGGCTTTGGTGTCACTCCGCGAACAGGCCGGCCAGGTCGGTGCTTGTCAGCGTGCCGCCAGCCAGTGATTCCCCGCTCATGACATCTGAGAACAGTTGCGACTTCTTCGCCTTCAGCGCCATGACCTTTTCCTCGATCGTGTCCTTGGCGACCAGGCGGTAGACCATCACGTTCTTCTTCTGCCCGATCCGGTGCGTGCGGTCCACGGCCTGGGCCTCGGACGCCGGGTTCCACCACGGGTCCAGGATGAACACGTAGTCCGCCTCGGTCAGGTTGAGCCCAAAACCGCCGGCCTTGAGGCTGATGAGGAACAGCGGCGCCGTTCCGGTCTTGAATTCCTCGACGACGGCGGCCCTGTTCCGGGTGCCCCCGTCCAGGTACGTGAAGTCGATGCCCTCGGCCGTGAGCCGGTCCCGGACCTTGCCCAGGAAACCGGTGAACTGGCTGAAGATCAGGGCCCGGTGGCCCTCCTTCACCACATCCTCCAGCTGCTCGAACAGTACGTCCAGCTTGGAGGAGCGCACCCCGGCCTGGCCCTCGTCCACGAGCGTCACGTCCAGGCTGAGCTGGCGCAGCAGCGTCAGCGACTGGAAGATCGTGAAGCGGTTCTTGTTGACGTCCTTGAGCAGCCCCAGGATCTTGGCGCGCTCGCGCTGCAGGTGCGTCTGGTAGATCTTTTGGTGGCGCGGGTTCAGCTCCACTTCCAGGATCTGCTCCTGCTTGGCCGGCAGGTCCGCAATGACGGCTTCCTTGGTGCGGCGCAGCATGAGGGGCTTTACCCGGGTCCGCAGCTTGTGCAGCAGCTTGGCGTTCGTGTTCTTCTCAATGGGCCGCTGGTAGAACTCGGCGAAGCGCTTCGGGCTCGGGAACAGGCCCGGCGCCACGATGGACAACAGCGCCCACAGCTCCATGAGATTGTTCTCCATGGGTGTGCCGGTGACGGCCAGCTTGAACGGGGCCTTCAGCTTCCGCGCGCACTGGTATGCCTTGGACTGGTGGTTCTTCACGAACTGCGCCTCGTCGAGGATCAGCCCGGAAAAGTCCTGTTCGCCATATGCTTCAAAGTCGATCCGGAACAGGGCGTAGGAGGTGATGACGATGTCGGCGCCGGCAAAGAAGCCCGCCGAGTCCAGCCCGCTCTTGGCAAAGGTCTCCGAAACCGTGACCACCTTCAGCCCCGGCGCAAACTTCACGGTCTCACTGGCCCAGTTGCCCACCACGGAGGTGGGTGCCACCACCAGGAACGGTGCCTTCAGCCCGTCCTGCTCAGCCTGGACCTGGCACATCAGCGCCAGCGTCTGCACGGTCTTGCCCAGGCCCATGTCGTCGGCGAGCACCCCGCCCAGCCCGTTGCTGTACAGGAAATGCAGCCAGTTGAAACCGTCCAGCTGGTACGGGCGCAGGGTTGCGTTCAGGCCCTCGGGCGCCGGCAGCGGAACTGTTGGCCCGCCGTCGAGCAGGCCGGAAACGGCGGTCCGCCACGCCTGCGCCTGCTCATCCACGATGCCCAGCTGGGCCAGCTCGTCCCACAGCCCGGCCTGGAAGCGGCTGATCCGCAGCTGCCCGTCCTTGATGTCGTTGAGGCTGCGGGCCTCGTCGATCAGGGCCCGCAGCTGGTGCAGTTCGGGGCGGTCCAGGGAGAAGTAGGCGCCGCTGGGCAGCAGCATGCGCGTGTTCCCGGCGGCCAGGGCGGAGAACACGGCCGCGAAGGACACATACTGGCCCTCGAGCGTGATCACGATGCCAAGGTCGAACCAGTCGCGCTCATCCGTGGCCTTCGTGGAAATCGTGACGATCGGCGCCTCGGTGACCTCCCGGTAGCTGGCGATGTCGCCGGTGGTCTCCACCTCAACGCCGGGCAGCTCCTGCAGCCGCGGCAGCACGGTCTCGGTGAACGTCAGCGTGTCCAGCCCGGTCAGCTCGGCGGTCGAGGCCAGGGCGGGCTCGCCCCACGCGTTGTTCGAGGCGACGCCCATGGCGGTGATGTCCTCCCACGGGCGCCCCACGGATTCCACCAGCCGGGCCTCGGCGCCGGTGTCGCGCACCGCGGTTTCACCCAGCTCCGGCCACAGCGGCAGCGACGTGACGCGGCTGCCCACGGGGTAGTGCCATTCCCAGTGCAGCCGCACCGTGTGGTCCCCGCCAAACGCGGCCAGCAGCGAGAGCGTGGGCTCCACATACGCCGGCAGCTCCACGGAATGGTCCGCCGACACCACCTGCGCCGCCTGCTTCAGCTGCGGGTAAAACTGCGTCAGGAACTTCTCCCGCGCCTGTTCCGGAACGTGGACGGTCTCCTTGCGCAGCGCAAAATCCAGCAGTTGCGCGGAGACGTCCGCCGGCAGCGGTGCCAGGGTGATGTTTCCGCGCACGACGGCGGAACGGCCTTGGGTGCCCGGGCCCGCCGCCGCGGGTTCGGCCTGGTCGCCGAAGAACAGCCCGGTGACCGGGTTGCCGATGCGGCCCGTGATCTCGGCGGTGACGGGCGAGCCGTCCACCTCGATGAGGGGTCCGACGTCGAGCCCGTCCGTGCCCTGGGTGACGTCAAGGGCGAGCACGGCCTCATGGTTGAGGATGCGCACGGGGTCGCCGCTGCCCGACTGGATCAGGGCGACGCCGTTCTTGTTGGCGGTGCCCAGCAGCTGCCACAGGTTCCGCCCGGCAAAGTCGTTGAGGGAGAGCCAGGCGCTGGCGTTGCCGTGGTTGTACTGGCGGGGGCTGTGCGAGGACAGGAATTCGCTGAGCCAGTCCAGCTGGGTGCGGTCGTGGGTGCCGCCGTAGGCAAGGTAGCCGAGCGTGGCCCAGCTGACGCCGGTCTTGACCCACTTGCCGCGCGCCCCCATGACCACGGGGCGCACGTTCAGGACGGGTTCGGAGGGGACACTGGCGCCGCGGCCGCGGTAGGAGAATCGCGGCGGCGGCATGTGCAGCTCAAATTGCAGGCCCAGCGCGGGCGTGTCCTGGCTGGGGGGTGCGGCGGCCGGGGGGAGCAGTGCGGACAGCGCCGCCTCCCAGGATTCGAGAGGCTCCGCGCCCGGGGCGGCCGCGGCTTTTTTGCCGTCCTTGGCCTTGGCCAGCAGGGTCTCCAAGAAGGTGGGCTCCTGCGGGGCTTCCTCGGGGAGGAAAAAATCGGTGAAGGAAATGTCTGCCTCGGCGGCGGCGATCAAGGCCACCACGTGCTTGCAGTTTTGGCGCACGGGGCAGTTGCAGATGCCCACCCGGCAGGCGATGACGCCGTCGTGCTCGCGGACCAGCTTGGCCGTGGACTTGTAGTCCCTGGTGCCGGCCACGGTTCCGGACAGCAGCCCGGTGGCCGGTTCCAGCGTGATGGCGCTGACCCGGTCCTCATCGGCGTAGGCGCGGCCTGCAGCAATGGAATTCTCGCTGAACTCGGCGATCCGCGTCATGAGGCGCGGACCGGCGGAGGAGGACGTCACAGAACTTTTCCACCTGTCGGTTGGGAGTGGCGCAAGTGTGCGAACCACATCTATCAATCCTACGCAGTATTTGCGGGCGTGGTGGGCTTGGTGGTTCTGCGGCACGTTCCGGTGGCAAATTCGGCAGCTTGCCGGCCTCCGCCAGGAAGAACGACGACGGCGGCGGGCTGGAATGTGTCCAGCCCGCCGCCGTCGTTGTGCCCAGCCGGTGCAGTGATGGGCCCCTGCTCGGCGAAGTGGCTATTTCACGGCGGGTTCCAACTTCTTCTTCGCCGGATCCTTCACGAAGAACAAGGTGAAGAGCAGCGCCACGATGGCCGTCACCACCAGCAGTGAGAGGCCAATGGCGTACTTGTAGTTTTCGGCGTCGGGGTTGTAGGTCCAGCCCATGACCAGCGGCGGGAAGTAGCCGCCCAGGCCGCCTGCGGCACTGACAATGCCGCTGATGGTGCCGACCTTGCCGTCCGGGGACAGCGTGCCCACCCAGGCGAACACGCCGCCGGTGCCCAGGCCCAGGGCCGCGGCGAGGGCGATGAAGACGGGGCCGGCCTGGACGTCGGCGGCCGGTTCCAGCGCCACGAAGAAGCCAAGGATGGCAACGCCCACCAGGGATGCAATGACCACGGGCTTGGAGCCGATCTTGTCCGCAATGACGCCGCCAATGGGCCGGGCGATCACGGCGGCCAAGGCGAAGCCGGCGGTCCGGGCTCCGGCAGCGCTGGGATCAAAGGCGTACACATCGCGCAGGTACGTGGGCAGGTAGGTGGCGAAGGAGACGAAACCACCAAAGACCACGGCGTACAGAAAGCACATCTTCCAGGTCACGGCCAGCTTGGAGGCGTCGATGAGTTTCGGCATGACGGGTGCCTTGTTGGGTTCCCAACCGGGCGCGTTCTTCATGAAGACCCAGACCAGCACGGCCATGACGGCCAGGATTCCGGCTATCAGCAGGTGCGTGGGCACATAGCCAATGGACTTCACCAGGCGAGGGTTCAGGAATGCGGCCAGGGCCGTTCCGCCCATGCCGGCACCAAACACGCCGGTGGCAAAGCCGCGGCGGGCCGGCGGGTACCAGGCGCTGACAAACGGGATGCCCACGGCAAAGACCGTGCCCGCCACACCCAGCAGGAAGCCGGCGATGAGCACTATGGCAAAGGAGTTGAGTGCCCCTCCCAACGCAACCAGCAGCACTGTGGGTATGGTGGCCACGAGAACAAAGGTGAACAGCGCCCGGCCGCCAAACCTGTCCGTCATGGTGCCCACGACGATGCGGCCCAGTGAGCCCACGAAGATGGGCATGGCCACCAGGATGCCCATGGTTCCGGCGGACAGTTCCATGTTGTTGGCGTAGTGCGTGCTCAGTGTTGCAATGATGTTCCAGGCCCAGAACCCGACCACCGAGGCGGCGGTCGCCAGCGTAAGGTTCAGGGCCTGCCCCTTGAGGGCCGGCGGGTTGGTGGCTGTGGGTGTTGCCATGTCTCTCTCCTGCTGTCCGGTATGAGAAATCGTGGAAGGGTTAGCGCTTGCTGGTGTCGCGGTCGTGCGTGCCCACCTCGGACCAGCCGTCGCGGGGTGCGACGCTGGCGCCCTTGTCCCGTGAGCGGTACACAATGTACGGCCGGAACAGGTAGTGCATGGGCGCGGTGAACGCGTGCACCAGTCTGGTGAACGGCCACACCATGAACAGCAGCATGCCCACGAGCGTGTGGATGTGGAACGAGGTGGGCGCCATGGCCATGGCCCCAATGTCCGGCTGGAAGATGAACAGCGAGCGGAACCAGGGCGAGACGGTGTCCCGGTACGTCATGTCATGCACTGGCCAGAACACGCTGGCCAGTGTGGTCCACAGGCCGAACACGATGGCCGCCACCAGCACCACGTACATGAGCTTGTCGTTCTTCGTGGTCGCCATGAACACGGGCCCTGTCTTGCGGCGCCGGTAGATCAGCAGCACAATGCCGCCCAGCGTGCCCACGCCCGCAATCGTGCCCACAAACAGTGCGTTGAAGTGGTAGATGTTCTCCGTCATGCCCACGGCCTCGGTCCACGTCTTCGGGATCAGCAGACCAAAGACGTGGCCCGCAATCACGGCCAGCAGGCCAAAGTGGAAGACGGGCGAACCGATCCGCAGCAACTTCGATTCATACAGCTGCGAGGAGCGCGTGGTCCAGCCGAACTGGTCGTATTTGTAGCGCCAGATCGAGCCGCCCACCAGGATGACCACCATGATGTAGGGGAGCACGCCCCAGAGGAAGATGTTCATTGCGTCAGGCCCCTCTCATGGGCAGCAAACGGGGATCATAGGGGTCAAGGCCCACGGATTCGGTGGGCGGGCCGTAGCCCGCCATCTTCATCACGGCCTGTTCGTCTTCCGGGGAGGCGCCCGGCAGGGTGTTGCAAATGGCCTGCACAATGTCGCTGTGCGGCAGATTGTCGCGCAGCAGGCCAAACTTGATCAGCTCCAGGCTGGGCCGGTACTGCACCAGCAGTTCCTTGCCCGTTGCCATGTCCACGGTGGCCGAGTACTCCAGCACCATGGGCAGGAAGTCGGGCAGTTCACCGCGCGTGTCCACCAGCGTGTCCTGCCCGCGGTACACCTTCTTGAACGCGCCCAGCACCTCCCCGCGCCGCCGGGTGTCCCCGTCCGTCCAGTAGGACAGGTGCAGCGCGTGCCGCTTGCCCAGGTCGAATTCCTGCACGTATTGGGCCTGGAGCGACATCAGGTCCGTGCCCTCCAACTGGTCAAGCACGACGGCGAAGGGCCGGCTTGCGCCCGGAAACTCGCCGAGGGCGGCGCGCATCAAGGGCACGCGGCCCACGAGTTCGGCATCCGGGTAGGACAGGCACCACGCGGCGGCCAGGAACGTCACCCGGTCCTTTTTGCCGGCCCCGGTCATGATCCGCCACCGCCTTCGACAGCACCTTCAAGGTCGTCCGCGGGCGGCTCGGTGGGGTGCTGCTGCGGGAACAGCCCGGAGGGTGCGCCGTTGCCGTCCCAGTTGAGCAGGTTCACGCGGCCGCGCAGCGTGTCCGGCCCGGCCACCGAGTCGGAGGTCTGGCGGTCCTTGAGCGCGTTGAAGGTTTCCAGGGCCACCGGTGTGGGGCGTCCGCTGGCCTCGCCGAAGGGCGACATGCCCATGGAGTCCATGCCGGGGCCGCCCTCGAAGTCCAGCGAGCAGCCCATTTCCTCCAGGTCGTGGGCCTGCTCGGCGTGGGCCTTGGGGATCACGTAGCGTTCGTCGTACTTGGCGATGGCCATGAGCCGGTACATCTCATACATGGTGGCGCCGTCCATGCCCACGGCGGCGGGGATGGACTCGTCGGGGTCGTTGCCCAGGGAAATGCCGCGCATGTAGGCACGCATGGCCGCCAGCTTTTGCAGCACCTCCGTCACGAGACCGGTGTCGCCGGCCGTGAACAGCTCGGCCAGGTACTCCACCGGGATGCGCAGGGCGTCAATGGCGCCGAACAATACGTCCTTGTCCTCGGCGTCGTGGCCCTGGTCGCGGAGCAGGTCCACCACGGGGGACAGCGGCGGGATGTACCAGACCATGGGCATGGTGCGGTATTCCGGGTGCAGCGGCAGGGCCACCTTGTACACCTTGGTCAGTGCGTACACGGGCGACTTCTGCGCAGCCTCGATCCAGTCCTCCTGGATGCCCTGTTCACGGGCGGCCTTGATGACGGCGGGATCGTTGGGGTCCAGCAGCACATCCATCTGCGACTGGTACAGATCCTGCGGATCCGTGACCGAGGCAGCAGCGGTGACGGCATCGGCGTCGTACAGGAAAAGCCCCAGGTACCGCAGCCGGCCCACACAGGTTTCCGAGCACACGGTGGGCAGGCCCACCTCGATGCGCGGGTAGCAGAACGTGCACTTCTCGGCCTTGCCGGTCTTGTGGTTGAAGTAGATCTTCTTGTACGGGCAGCCGGTCATGCACTGGCGCCAGCCGCGGCACTGGTCCTGGTCCACCAGCACAATGCCGTCCTCGACGCGCTTGTAAATGGCGCCGGAGGGGCAGGATGCCATGCAGGAAGGGTTCAGGCAGTGCTCGCAGATGCGCGGCAGGTAGAACATGAACGTCTGCTCGAACTCGAACTTGATCTTGTCCTCGGACTCGCGGCGCACCTTCTCCACGATCGGGTCCAGGTGGCCCATCTCCGAGGTGCCGCCCAGGTCGTCGTCCCAGTTGGCGCTCCACTCGATCTTCGTGTCCTTGCCCGTGATGAGGGACTTGGGCCGGGCCACCGGGAAGTCGTCGCCCAGCGGGGCGTCAACCAGGGTCTTGTAGTCGTAGGTCCAGGGCTCGTAGTAGTCCTTGAGCTCGGGCTGGAGGGGGCTGGCGAAGAGGCCGAACAGCTTCTTCACGCGACCGCCGGCCTTGAGTTTCAGGCGGCCGCGCTTGTTCAGCTCCCAGCCGCCCTTCCACTTCTCCTGGTCCTCGTAGCGGCGCGGATAACCCTGCCCGGGGCGGGTTTCCACGTTGTTGAACCAGACGTATTCAACGCCTGCGCGGTTGGTCCATGCCTGCTTGCACGTGACGGAGCACGTGTGGCAGCCAATGCACTTGTCCAAGTTCATGACCATGCCCATTTGAGCCATAACACGCATTAGTACTGCACCTCCTGGGAACGGCGACGGATGGTGGAAACGTTGTCCCGCTGGTTTCCTGTGGGGCCAAGATAATTGAACGCGTACGTCAGCTGCGCGTACCCGCCAATGAGGTGGCTGGGCTTGACCAGCAGCCTCGTGACGGAGTTGTGGATGCCGCCGCGGCGGCCTGTGGCCTCCGACTTCGGCACGTCGATGGTGCGTTCCTGTGCGTGGTAGATGTACGCCACGCCTTCGGGCATCCGGTGGCTGACCACGGCCCGCCCCACAAACACGCCGTTGGCGTTGACGCACTCAACCCATTCGTTGTCCTTGACATTGATTGACCCGGCGTCCTGCGGGCTCATCCAAACGGTGGGACCGCCACGGGAGAGGGAAAGCATCAGCAGGTTGTCCTGGTATTCGGAGTGGATGGACCACTTGGAGTGCGGTGTCAGGTAGCGCACCACAATTTCCTTGTCTCCGTTGGGGCCCAGCTTTGGTTCCCCGAACAGCCGGTGCATGTCCAGTGGCGGGCGGAAGATCGGCAGCATTTCGCCAATGTCGATCATCCAGTCGTGGTCAAGGAAGAAGTGCATGCGCCCGGTCAGCGTGTGGAAGGGCTTGAGCCGCTCGATGTTCTGCGTGAACGGTGCGTAGCGGCGCCCGCCCGTCTCCGAGCCGGACCATTCAGGCGAGGTGATGACGGGCTGCGGCCCGGCCTGGGTCATGGCGAAGGAGATGTGCTTTTCCTCGCTGCCCTCGGCCAGGTCAACGAGCTTCATGCCCGTCTTCCGTTCCATTTCCTTGAACCCGGCCACGGCGAGCTGGCCGTTGGTGGTGCCGGAGAACGTCAGGATGGCCTCGGCCATTTTCGCGTCGGTGTCGATGGCCGGGCGGCCGTGCGCGGCGCCGCCCATCATGACGCCGTTCACCTTGCCCAGGTGGGCCAGGGCCGTGTCCAGCTTGTAGGTGATGTCCTTGACGGTGAAGCCGAGCTTGTCTGCCAGGGGTCCGACGGCGGTGAGCTTGTGGGCGATGGCCGTGTAGTCCCGCTCCACAACAGTGAAGTTCGGCATGTTTTGGCCGGGGACGCCGTCGATTCCCTCCTTGCGCCAGTCGCGGACCACGCCGCCGGGCTGGGCGATCTGGCCCACGGTGTCGTGGATCAGCGGGACGCTGACCAGGTCCTTGCGGGTGCCCAGGTGTTTCGCCGACTGGCGTGAGAGTTCCTCGGCCAGTGCGGTGAACAGCTCAAAGTCCGTCTTGGTTTCCCACGGCGGGTCGATGGCCGGGGTGAAGGCGTGGACGAACGGGTGCATGTCGGTGGAGGAGAGGTCGTGCTTCTCGTACCAGGTGGCGGCCGGGAACACGACGTCGGAGAGCAGGGTGGTGCTGGTCATGCGGAAGTCGGCGGACATCAGGAAGTCCAGCTTTCCTTCCGGGCCCTCCTCATGCCATTTCACGTCCTGCGGCTTGAGCGATTCGTGGCTGTCCTGGCCCATGACATTGTTGTGTGTGCCCAGCAGGTTCCGCAGGAAGTACTCGTTGCCCTTGGCGGAGGAGCCGAACAGGTTGGAGCGCCACAGCACCAGGGTGCGCGGCCAGTTTTCCGGGGCGTCGATGTCCTCGATGGCGGGGTTGACGGTGCGGTTCATGAGCGACTGGGCAATCCAGGTCTTCTCATCCGGGGCTTCCCCGGCTGCCACTGCCGCGATGGCCTTGTCCGCGAGGTCAAGGGGGTTGGAGTCGAATTGCGGGTAGAAGGGCATCCAGCCCAGGCGCACGGACTGTGCCAGGGCGTCGGCCGTGTGCATGCCGTCCAGGTTGCCCGTGGACAGCGGCGACTTTAGCGCGTCGGCCGAGTAGCCGTCCTGGCGCCACTGGTCGGTGTGCATGTACCAGTAGCCGGTGCCGATCATGGTCCGGGGCGGGCGCGACCAGTCCAGGCCATTGGCCAGGGATACCCAGCCGGTGATGGGGCGGCACTTTTCCTGGCCCACGTAGTGGGCCCAGCCGCCGCCGTTGCGGCCCATGCAGCCCGTCAGCATGACCAGGGCCAGGATGGCGCGGTAGGTGGTGTCGCCGTGGAACCACTGGCAGATGCCGGCGCCCATGATGATCATGGAGCGGCCCTTGGACTGTTCGGCGTTGCGGGCGAACTCGCGGGCCACGCGGATGCAGGCCTGGGCCGGGACGGATGTGATCTCCTCCTGCCAGGCCGGGGTGTAGGGGACGGAAACGTCGTTGTAGTCCTTGGCCCAGGTGCCGGGCAGGCCCGGCCGGCCCACGCCGTACTGGGCGAGCATGAGGTCGTAGACCGTGGTGACCAGGTGGCCGCCCACCATCTTCGCGGGCACGCCGCGGTGCATGATGGTGCCGGCGCCTTCGGGGTCCTCGAAGCAGGGGAGCAGGATCTCCACGGATTCGCCGGTGACCTCGTCCAGGCTCAGTGCCGGCTCGATGCCCGTCAAATCAAGGTTCCACTTGCCTTCGCCCGTCTTGGAGTAGCGGTGGCCCATGGTGCCGTTGGGGACGATTGCCTCGCCGGTGACCTTGTCGAAGAGCATGGTCTTGAACTCGGCGTCTTCGAGGTTTTCCTGGCCGGGGACGAACGCGGCGGTGAGGAATTTCCCGGGAACGTAAGCTCCGCCGTCGTGCTTCTCGAGACGGACCAGGAAAGGCAGGTCGGTGAACTGGCGGACGTAGTCCTGGAAGAACGGGACCTGGCGGTCAACGAAGAATTCCTTGAGCGTCACGTGGCCCATGCCCATGGCGAGGGCGGCGTCGGTGCCGGCCTGGGCGGGGAGCCATTCGTCGGCGAACTTGGTGTTGTCCGCATAGTCGGGGCTGATGGCGATGACCTTCGTGCCGCGGTAGCGGACCTCGGCCATCCAGTGCGCGTCAGGGGTGCGTGTGACGGGGACGTTGGAGCCCCACATCATCAGGTACGTGGCATCCCACCAGTCGCCGGACTCCGGGACGTCGGTCTGGTCGCCGAACACCTGCGGGCTGGCGACGGGAAGGTCCGCGTACCAGTCGTAGAAGGAGGTCATGACGCCGCCGATGAGCTGCACGAAGCGGGTGCCGATCGCGTGGCTGACCATGGACATGGCCGGGATGGGCGAGAAGCCGGAGACGCGGTCGGGGCCGTACGTCTTGATGGTGTTCACGTGGGCAGCGGCGGCAATTTCCAGCGCTTCTGCCCAGGAGGTGCGGACCAGGCCGCCCTTGCCGCGGGCGTTTTGGTACCTGCGCCGCTTTTCGGGGTCCGTGGAGACCTCGGCGAACGCGAGGACGGGGTCCTTGAGGCGTTCCTTGGCCTCGCGGTACATCTCCACGAGGACGCCGCGGGCGTAGGGGAAGCGGACGCGGGTGGGGGAGTAGGTGTACCACGAGAACGCGGCGCCGCGGGGGCAGCCGCGGGGTTCATACTCGGGACTGTCCGGGCCCACGGACGGGTAGTCGGTCTGCTGGGATTCCCAGGTGATGATGCCGTCCTTGACGTACACCTTCCAGGAACAGGAGCCCGTGCAGTTCACGCCGTGGGTTGAGCGCACCACCTTGTCGTGGCTCCACCGGTCGCGGTAGAAGATGTCCCCGGCACGTCCGCCCTCTCGGAACACCGCCCGGCCATCGTCGGTTTCATCCCATTTGGTGAAGAAACGCCCCAATTTCAACATCGCGTCCGACGCCGGGCCATCGACCCCAGCGACATAAGTTTCGGCAGTCATGGCACCACCATATGGTGCATCGCAGGCGTTTTCTACGACCGGTCAAATAGTCAACATAAGGGTGATCTAATTCTTGCCTAAAATATGCGACTTTTGCGCAGGCGAGGAGGAATGTGTCAATGGTCTCATCGAATGTTACGCGCGAAAAATTGATTGTTACGCTGAATTTGCTTCGAGCTGCGCCGGTGGCAGCTGGCCTGGTGGGGCGGCCCCAGGCGGTGCAGAATGGCGCCGGAAATACGTGTAGGCCCCCAAATCTCGAATTTGGGGGCCTACACGTATTCCCGGGGGCCAAGGCACCTGCTGACGCAGGTTGAACTGCCGTCCGCCGGGGCGGAGGGGCCGCCACTGCCCGCCCCGGCTCCGCCGCTGGCTAGTTTTTGCGGAAGGCGAGGTCGAAGATGACCCGGCCGGCCTTGTGGGCCTTGCCCTCAAAGCTGGTCAGGACGCGCCCGTCAAAGCGCGGGGCCCAGCCTCCTGCCTCGTCCGCTTCATCGCTCTGTTCGCAGTCAACTCCGCTGAGCCGCGCCTCGGTGAGGGGGCTCTCGGCACCGGTGCGTTCGCCGTCGTAAATGTTGGTGAAGTCCTCCGAAGCGTTGCCCACCTCCAGCATCTGCTCCGCGTAGGCGGACCAGTCGGTGGCCAGGCGCCAGGTGCCGCCGGGCTCCAGGACGCGGGCCACGAGCGGGGCGAACGCGTCCTTCACCATGCGGCGCTTGTTGTGCTTGGTTTTGTGCCACGGGTCCGGGAAGAACACCCACACCTCGCTGACGGATCCGGCCGGGAGCATGCTGCTCAGGACCTCGGGGGCGTTTGCCTGCACCACCCGGACGTTGGTGATGTTGTTGGCGACGATCTTCTGGATGGTCTGGGCCAGGCCTGGCGTGTAGACCTCCACGGCGAGGAAATCCTTGTCCGGGTTTTCCATGGCGGCGTGGATGACGGCGTCGCCCAGGCCGGAACCAATCTCGACGACGACCGGCGCCGTGCGGCCGAACTCCGCCGCGGCATCAAAGACGTATTCGGGGTGCACGGAGGTGTCTGCAATGTGGCGCGGCACGTCAACGGCCAGGTGTGCGGAGTGCTCGTCCCAGGCCTTCTGCCGCTTGCCCTGCAGGCGGGTGCCGCGTCGCACGAATGAGACCGTCTGGCGGCGGTAGGTCCCTTCGGCGGCCTGCGTCCCCGGGGTGATGGGGCGGGCGGTGCCGTCCTCCGTGCGCGGTGCGCGCTCCTCGGCGGTGTTGCCTGCGGTGGCGGTGTCCGTTGCCGCCGGCGCGGTGGTTGCAGCGGATTCTGCGGATTCGGGTGCGGAAGCTGGGGTTTCACTCATCACCATTAAGGGTACCGGGGTTCGGACGGGCCCCGGGAAGCGCCGATTGGGCTTGCTCCCGCTGAGTCGGCAGATGACACGATTTCGGGGTGGACAGGTGCGTTGAAACAGCAGCTCTTGCGATTTCCACGGTTGAAACCGCAGTACATGCGACTGCCGCAGTTGAAACTGCAGCACCTGCGATGAAAATCGCGATGAAATCGCTGGTTTGCCGCTGGGATTGCCGCAAGAGCCGCTGTTTGAAGTTGGGCGATCGCAGGTGCTGCTGTTTCAACATCGAAGCACGAGCTGCACGCATAGCCTGCTGGCTCGAAGAGTGAATCACGCCGGCCGTGCGTTGCCCACCGTCGCCGTGCCCTGCCCCGACCTGTCGGCCGGGTTTTGCCCAGCTGTCGGCACTTTTCCTGCCCGCCCCGGCTGTGCCATCCGCCCCGGCGACCCGGAGCGGATGGTGAGATGCGGCACCAAGGAGGGGTCCGGCGTCGTAAGGCTGTTAGAATTGCCTTACTTAATGTGCATCCTGCGCATTCTGCGTCGATGAACGCATGCATCTTGTCCCGCACTGAAATTGCCCTTTGGCGCTCGCGGTTGACTGGCTCTGGCATTGAATCGGCGAACCCGCGGTCAAAACTGCCCGTGGGACGTTGAACCGCCTTACGAAAGATTTTCTCTTTACATGACGACTTTTGCTGCCCTTGGTGCGCCCAAGGAAATTGTTGCTTCGCTCGCCGGAAACGGCATTGAGGAAGCATTCCCCATCCAGGTCAAGACCCTGCCGGACACATTGGCAGGCCGCGACGTGCTGGGCCGCGGCCGCACCGGCTCGGGCAAGACCATTGCCTTCGCCATCCCGCTCGTGGCCCGCCTGGCCGAGCGCGAAGCACCGTACTTCCGCAAGCCCGGCCGCCCCATGGGACTGGTTCTTGCCCCGACGCGCGAGCTGGCGACCCAGCTGAACAACACAATTGAGCCCCTCGCCAAGGCCATGGGCCTGAACACCACCGTCATCTACGGCGGTGTCTCACAGGCCCGCCAGGAAAAGGCGCTGCGCGCCGGCGTCGACATTGTCATCGCCTGCCCCGGCCGCCTCGAAGACCTCATGAAGCAGCGCATTGTGTCGCTGGAAAGCGTTGAGATCACCGTCCTGGACGAGGCCGACCACATGGCTGACCTCGGCTTCCTGCCCGTGGTCAAGCGCCTGCTGGACACCACACCCACGCAGGGGCAGCGCATGCTGTTCTCCGCAACCCTGGACAACGGCGTGGACAAGATCGTCCAGCGCTACCTCTCCAACCAGCTCACCCACTCGGTGGACGAGCCCAAGGCCGCGGTATCCACCATGGAGCACCACGTCCTGGTGGTCAACGACCAGACCGTGAAGAAGCAGGTCATCACCGAGCTGGCCTCCGGTGCCGGCCGCCGCATCCTGTTCATGCGCACCAAGCACCACGCCCGCAAGCTGGCCAAGACCCTGACCGACGCCGGCATCCCCGCCGTCGACCTGCACGGCAACCTGTCGCAGAACGCCCGCGACCGGAACCTGGCCGAGTTCGCTTCCGGCGACGTGCGCGTCCTGGTCGCCACCGACGTTGCCGCCCGCGGCGTGCACGTTGACGACATCGAGCTGGTCATCCACGTTGACCCGCCGACAGAGCACAAGGCATACCTGCACCGCTCAGGCCGTACGGCCCGTGCCGGCTCCGACGGTGTTGTGGTCACCCTGACGCTCCCCGAGCAGCAGGGCGACGTCAAGAAGCTCATGCGCGCCGCCGGCGTCAACGTGAACTTCGAGCGCGTCACCACGTCCTCACCCCTGATCGCCGACCTCGTCGGTGAGATTGCAGACAAGGTTGACCCGCGCACCCGGGCAGCACTGCTCGCAGCCAAGCGCCCGGCTGAAGGTGGCGGCACCTCCACCGGCGCCAACGCCCAGCGCAAGCGCGCCCGCTCCGGCGCAGCCCCCACAGCCGGCGGCCGTGGCGGCCGCGGCGGACGTGGACGCGTCGCTTCCGAAGGCGGTTCACGCGAAGGCTCGGCGGGCAACCGTTCCGAGCGCCGCGAGGGCATCGCGCAGGCCCCGCGTGCAGGCGGTCCCGGCCGTCCTGCACGTTCCGGCGAGGGCCGCCCGGCCCGCGACGGCGACGTGGCACGCGGCCGCCGCACCCGCCAGGGCGGCTCCCGCGAAGGATCGTCGGAAGGTGCCGGCTCACGCAGCGGCTCCGGCGCCGTCTGGTCCTCGAACACCGGCGGCACCTCCGGCGGCAGCTACAACGCCAACGGCGGCGGCCAGTCCCGCCCGGCCCGTTCCGGCGGATCACGCCGCGCCTCGGCCCCGGCCTCAAACCAGCGCCGCGGCCGCTAGACCCTGCCAAAACTGACCCGCATGGAACGGCGGATGTCCACGAATTTTCGGGGACTGCCGCCGTTCCTTGCGGGCATTTTTGTTTAACATGCTGATGCGCGACGGCGGTGCGCGCCTCGCGCCGCCGCGGCACCTGCCGGCCGAACGCCTGCCCGCGGCTGGCCCAAAGGCTGAACCTTCTGGCTTTTGGGTGGAACTCGGCCCGGGAAGCCCCAAACCCGGCGTCACATCCATTGGGCATGGCTAGTGTTGCAGGCATGGAAAATTTGATGAAGGTGCTGCGAACTTGGGGTGCCCCGCTCGCCGCCGTGGTATTCGTGGTCCTGTGGATGGTTGGCGAAGCCGGTCGCATGGGTCCGTGGCCTGACCTGCTTCAGTGGGCCGGCCTCTGGCCGCTGTTCCTGGTGGCGTGCGCAATCGCCGTGGCCACGTGGCAGCCGTACGTATCGCTGGGCCTTGTCGGCGCTCTCCTGGTGGGGCAGTTGCTGGGCGTGATACCACCCATGGAGTCCAATTATTGGCCGATGTATCTTGGTTCATTCATGGCAATGGCCTTTATCCAGTGGACCGGTGACCGCCGTGAACGCGTTGTCTCGGTGGCCTGCAACGCCATCTTTGCGGCGCTCATGACCGTTCTCATGCTGTCGTGGCGGTACGGTGGCGGTGTTGGCTGGTACTTCAACAACATGGGGGACTTTGCCATGCTGCGAATGTACGGTTGGCAGCTTCTGGCGCTCCTGCTCCTGATCGGGACAGGTTTTGCTGCGGCGGGACGCACGCTTTCGCTGTATGAGGAGCGTTTGGGCTTGTTCCAAGACCGCACCTTGGTGGAGGAAACCTTGGCGCGGGCGGAAGCCGACCTGGTGGTTGAACAGGAGAGGACCCGAATCTCCCGGGATCTCCATGACGTCCTGGCGCACTCCCTGGCGGTCATTGCCGCGCAGGCCGACGGTGCCCGCTACCTCAGCGAAGACCAGCCCGGTCACGTTGCCACGGCACTGGAGAACATTTCCCGAGCGGCCAGGAACGCGCTGGTGGACGCCCAGCGGGTCATTGAAGGTGTGGGCACCGGCAGCACGGCCGCACCCCAGCCAAATCTCAGTGACGTCCAACCGTTGATCGAGCGGATGCAGCAGAGCAGCCTGAAGATCACTCGCAGTGAGTCCGGAATCCCGGTTGACCTGACCGCAGGTGCGCAGGTTGCCGTGTTCCGGATCGTTCAGGAATGTCTCACCAATGCGCTCAGGCACGGTGGCCGCGGCAATGCTGTCGCGGTGCATTTTGACTGGAGCGGCCCGGGCCTGACACTGCACATTTCCTCGGACCTGCCGGAATCCCCGCCCACGCAACCGGGGGTTCCCCGACAGGGGCGCGGCATCGCAGGCATGCGCGAACGTGCCCACATGGCGGGCGGATGGATGAGCGCCGGCATGGACGGCAAGCATTTCCGTGTAACGGTTTTCCTCCCTTATGGGTTGACCCAGAGCTCGTCCGACGGCGGTGCCACGGACACTGCAGGCCGCGCCCCCGGCACTGGGCTGGCACTGCTGCAGGGCGCGTTGGAGCCTGCCGCGGCGGGAAGTAGTCACAGTGGGTAACCCTGGTTCCGCCATCTCCGTGGCGCTCGTTGACGACCAGGACCTATTCCGTGCAGGCATCCGCATGATGGTCGAGAGCCAGAAGGACATGGTGTTTGCCGGGGAGGCTTCCAATGGCGAGGAAGCGGTGGCCCTGGCTGCCAGCGCTCAACCGGACATCATGCTCATGGATGTGCGCATGCCGGTAATGGATGGCGTTGCCGCCACCCGCAGCATTTCCGAAGCGGCGGCAGCTGCGGGCATCGACAAACCGCGCATCATCGCACTGACCACCTTCAACCGAGACCAGGCCGTGGTGGAAGCGGTCCGGGCCGGGGCCAGCGGATATTTGCTCAAAAGTGCGGAGCCTGAATTCCTGCTCTCGGCCATCCGCACGGTTCATGCAGGCTATTCCGTCATTGCGCCCGGATCCGTTCAGGACCTGTTCCTGCATGCCGCCAGGACGTATCCGCAGGAGGTTCCCGACCTCTCCATCCTGGCACCACTGTCGCCTCGTGAACGTGACATCTTCCTGCTGGCGGCCAAGGGGCTGGCCAATGCCGAGATCGCCGGCAGCCTGTTCGTCTCCGAGGCCACGGTCAAGACGCACCTGCGCAGCGTGCTGGACAAGTTTGGCCTGCGCACCCGTCTGCAACTGGTCGCCTTCGCCTATGAGCGGCGCCTTCTGGGGTAGGCGCCGGGACTGACGAATTGGTGCCCGTTTCCCTTGCCTGACCGCCGCCGGGGTCCTACCTTTTAATGATCAGCAACGGATCTTGTGGAGTGGGAGTAGTTGTCATGAGTGCCAACGATGTGGAGATTTCAACCAAGTTGCGCCCCGGGGAGTGGACCGAGGAGAGCCTTGAGGTCCTGGTCCAGGGCTACCGGCAAAAGATCGCCGACATGGGTGCCAAGCCGGGCGACATCAAGACGCATATTGAACACACCTCGGTGGGCGGGGTCAATGTGCGGGTTGAATGGGAGCGCGAACCGCAGCATTTCTGACGTCGTGCCGGCGTGACCAGGTCCAAAACCCGGGCCGGCAGCGGCCGGCAGCCCAGGCTAGAGCCGCACCGTGCCCGCCACGCACGGGGTTACATGCCCGCCCACCCAGATGGCGCCGTCGTCCGCCTTGATGTGCACCCGGCCCAGGCGGCCCAACACGGTGCCCTGGGAGGCGACGTATTGCGGGGGAGCGATGCCCGTGCCCACAAGCCATCGGGCGAGGCCGGCGTTCAGGCTCCCGGTCACGGGGTCCTCCCACACGGCGTCCCCGCCGCAGAAGGCCCGCACTTCAAACTGGGTCTGCGCGCCGGCGGGACAGGGGCCCACGACGCCGATTTCCAGGTTGCCCAGCGCCGCCGGGTCCGGACGCAGCGCCAGCACAGCCTCCGCCGATGCCAGGCGCACGCCGATCCAGCGGGGCCCGTTGACCAGCCATGAAGCATCCAGGATGTGATTCCGGGGAACCTCCAACACGCGGGCAATCCGGTCCACGACATCTGCGGCCACGGCTTCATAGCGCGTCAGCGGCGGCGCCTCAAACGCCAGCAGTTCCCCCGAAACACGGATCCGGACCAGACCGGCGGCGCATTCCTGCACCACCGTTCCGTCTGGACGCACCGTGCCGCCGGCGTCGAGCCAGGCCTTCGCCGAGCCCAGCGTTGGATGCCCGGCAAACGGGAACTCTTCGCTTGCCGTGAAAATGCGGACGCGGTAGTCGGCTTCCGGCACGGTGGGTGCCAACAGAAAAGTGGTCTCGGACAGGTTGGTCCAGTTCGCGAACTGCTGCATCTGCTCCGTGGACAGGCTGTCGGCCCCGTGGACCACCGCCAGGGCGTTCCCCCGGTACGGCTCGTCGGAGAAGACGTCGACTTCGGTGTAGTTAAGGGTTTGCACGGGACCTCTCAAACAGGTGCGGCCAGTGGGTGGTGCGGGCGGTCAGGCGGGGTCGATGCTCAACACTGCAAGGAAGCCGCGGCCGGAAATTTCCGGCGCGTCGTCGGCGCCAACAACAGTGTCGAACTTGCCCAGCACCTCGGGGACCGTGGCCTGGGTTCCCGGCGCATCGGTGCCGGAGCCGCCCGAGGAGGCCCCGCCGTCGTCCGCCAATGCCGGGGAAACCGTGGCGGAACCCTGCAGCAGCACGGCGAACTGGTCCGCAAAGACTGGGTGCGGACGCTTCTTGGAAAGCTCAATGATGGCCGCGAACCCCTTAAACGCGCCGCGCCGGGTGGTCAGGCTCAGGCACTTCAGGGCGCCGGTGGGCAGCGTTGCGGTGGTGTCGGCGTCGCCGGAGAAGCGGAAGGGCCGGAATTTTTCCAGGGCCTGTTCGGCGCCGTCGACGGCCAGGGCGATCAGTTCACCCTCGGCCACGATGAGGATCCGGTCCTTCCCCGGCATGGGTGTGAGCGGGCCGGCCTTGGCCAGGCTTGCCATGCTCACGCGCCAGTCCCAATTTGCGGCATCGGGGCCGGCGGCGATGTGGCGGGCCGTGCCGCAGGGCCACTGGACGTCCTTCAGCGGGGCGTGGCGGATGATCTGCACTACTGCTCGTCCGCGTTCTTCTCGCTGTAAACGTGCAGGCGCTTGAGGTCGCTGGGCCGGCGGCGGAGCTTGCGCTTGTAGTACGACCAGCCGCCGGAAATGGCCAGGGAAACGGCGAAGGCCAGCACGATCTTCAGGGGCAGGCCGACGCGGACGAATGTCAGAACCATGATCATGGCGGCAAAGCTGGCGAAGTTGACGAGGATGTCAAGCCAATCGGTCTTATTGCGCATGGCTCAAGCTTACGCGGCATTGCTGGGTGCCCGATGCGAGGGCGGCCCGGGGAGCCGGGGCCGGAGCCTGCGGTGCCGGGACCATGCCGCGGTGCGCGTCCGTCACCTGTACGTGGAAACGAAGGGCTGGTTGGTGGAGACAATCTCCTTGCCCAGGGGCATGAGGGAAACCGGGATCATCTTCAGGTTGGCGATGGCCAGCGGGATGCCGATGATGGTGATCGCCATGGCAATGGCGGTGGTGATGTGCCCGATGACAATCCAAATCCCGGCCACCAGGATCCAAATGACATTGCCCAGGACGCTGGCCACGCCCGAGCCGCCCGGCTTTTCAATGACGGTGCGCCCAAACGGCCACAATGCGTAGCCGGCAATGCGGAACGAGGCGATGCCCCACGGGATCGTGATGATGAGGATGCAGCACAGGATTCCGGCCAGGACGTAACCCAGAGCCAGCCACAGGCCGCCAAACAGCAGCCAGATGATGTTTAAGATTGTCTTCATTTTTACATTCTGCCCTGCGCCGCCGACAAACACCTCAGGGATGCCCCTGCCTTAACCCTGAAACCGCCCGCCGGAGCCGAAAAACGCGGAGTTTCCGGTGCTAGGCTGAACTGCATCGGCATTAGTTCGCAACGGCAGGAAAGCTATCACCCATGGACCTTTGGACCGTCGTTTTCATTGTCATACTGGTGGTCATCGCCCTGGTTGTGGTTGCCATCGTCACCGGGGGCGTCATGCTGTCCCGCGGCGTCCTGGGCCTGGTCAAGAAGGGCAAGCCCAAGTACGAGTCCGCCAAGCGCAGCGCCCTGAAGGTGCGGGCCGAATCCACGTCCGGCCCCGTCGGCGAGATCCTCCGGCAACGCGTGTCGCTGCAGGAATCCCTGGAAGCCACCCGCCGTTCCCTGGACGTTGCCGAGGGAACCGGCCAATACACCGGCAAGCTGCCCTCAATCTTCGCCACGCTGGAGCAGGCCGGCACCGTCATGGAACACCAGCTTCTGGTCGCCCAGCAGGAGCCGGATCTGGCCATCCAGGGTGTCTACGCCAAGAACCTTGCCGGCCAGGTGGAGCAGATCACGCAGACCGCCACCGGCGTGCGCAAGGCCCTGGCCAGCGCCGCCGCCCCTGCGGGAGACTCCGACCTGCAGGACCTCACGCGCTCCCTCGAAATCGAGGCCACCATGCTCAAGAACTGGTCCAAGACCTACACCGACCTCGGCAACGACCAGTAGGCCCCCATGAGCCTGTTCGCCCGGATCGCCGCGTTCTTCGGTGCCGGCAGGAGTGCAGGGAAGCTCGACGGCGGAGCCTCCCGGGACGGCCAGCTCACCCTGGCTGATGCGCAGCTGAAGCAGCAGGCCGCGGTGCAAAAGATGCGCCGCGGCGTTGCCGATGTTTCCGTGAGCCGCCAGCGGCTGGACCTGCAGGCCGCCGACCTCCAAAAGGCGCTGGATGCCCTGGCGGCACTGGCGGAAAAGTCCCGGGACGATGGAGATGAGGAGTCGGTCCAAACAGCCATGGGCCGGCATCTCATCATGGAGGGGCAGCTGGCCGACCTGGTCTCCCAGCGTGACGCCCTCGCCGAGCAGGAAACCATGCTGATCGCCGCACTGACCCAGCTCCAGGCGCGCGTGGCCGGTTTCAACGTCACGGCGGAAACGCTGCGCGCGGTGCACAAGGCAGCCGACGCCAACCAGTCCATCGCCAAGGCCCTGGAGGATTTTGGGGACAAGCAACCCCCGTCCCCCAACTGACGCTGTCGCAGCATTGGCGGCTTTCTCCCGGACGCTGTCGCAGCAATGGCAAGTTCTTGGGGATCTCCGGCTCAAACCCCTGCTGTCCGGAGCACCGCACCCGGCCCATGGTGCGACAGGGTCTTGAAGAAACCGGCCAATGGTGCGACAGGGTCTTGAAGAAACCGGCCAATGGTGCGATGGCGTCAGGATTCGGTGATGTCACCCGTTGCCGTGTCGAAGCTGAACAGCCGGCGCGCGCCGCCGGCAGGTTCGCCAGCATCTGCCGCCCGTTTGGAACCTTCCTTCTCGCCCATGAGCAGGCTGAATTCCACCGACGCCCGGCCTGCAGCAACATCCGCCTCCGTCACGGTGTAGTTCGCATTGAATCCGCGCACCGTGCCCGGAGCCAGCAGTTCCAGGGCCAGCAGTTCCACCGTGCCGGCATGCGCGGCACCTGGCAGTTCCGTTGATTCGCCGCCCTGCAACACCCCGGCCCGCACGGGCTCGCCGCCGCGGTTCTCGATGCGCCCGGCAAAGGCCAGCACGTCGCCGGCCTTGTACCCGGGCACCACCGCGCCGTAGTTCAGGTCCTGGGACTCCCTGTTGGAAAGCACCTGCGGGGCGTCCTCGGAGTAGCCCTGGCCCACTTCCTTCCATGCCGCGGGGTCCCAGTCGCCGTCGGTCTGGGTGAGCACAAAGCTCTCGCCCACGCTTTCCCACACGGCGGGCCGGCCGGGCGTTATGGAACGCAACACCACATCGAAGGCGACGCCGCCCGCGAAGGAGGTTCCGGCGTCGTGCGTCAGGGAAGCGGCGGGGGAGGCGAACAGTTCCTGCGGATCGAGGGCGGCAAACACGATGTCCCGGTAGCCCTGGCGCTCGTACAGGACGCCGATGCGGCCGTCGGGCAGGCGGGCGGCAGTTGAATACTGCGAGCTGCCGCCGCAGAGCACGACGGCGAAGGGCCAGCTGGCGCCGTTGTCCTGCGAAAGCTTCAGGAGGGTGTTGCGGCGCAGGAGGGGGTCGTGGTTGTGGGTGGCGATGAGCCAGTTGTCGGTTTCCGGGGTGGCCAGTGCGGTGACGTTCGGCAGGCCGTCGAAGCGGGCGACGGAGCCGTTGTCGCTGGGGTCGGGCAGCTCCATGTGCGGCTGCGCGGGCGACCAGGTCTGGCCGCCGTCGGATGAGTTCGCCGTGAGGCGGTGCGGGGTGGCGCGCGAGTGCATGAGCAGGCTGCCGTCCGCCAGGCAGACGACCTTGTTTTCGTTGGCGCCGGGGATGAACGCGCCCAAGGTCCAGCTCTCGCCGTGGTCGTCGCTGTAGGCGCTGGCGGCCTTGATCTCGCCGTCGTGGAGCAGCACGAACTGCTGGACGAGGCGGCCGGCGAACGGGCCCGTGTGGATTTGGATTCCGGCGCCTGCGGCGGCGAACAGCCCCGTGACACCTTCTGTTTTGAGCATGGCTGTGAGGCGGCGGTGGGACCAGGTGGCGCCGTCGTCGTCGGAGAAGCTGAGGTCGGCGTGCTGGATGGCGTCTTCGTCAGCCAGGCCGGGGACGGCCTCGAAGAATCCGGCGTGCGTGCCGGCAGCATGGAACATGAAGATGCGACCAGTGTGGGTGTCGACCAGGAGTGAGGGGTCGCCGTAGCCGTCCAGGCCGGTGCCGGTGCGGACGGTCTGCTGCGGGCCCCAGGTGGCGCCGTTGTCTGTGCTGCGGCGCAGGAGCAGGTCAATGGGGTTGGGCAGGTCGTCCAGGTTGGGGCGCCCGTCGTAGGCGGCCAGGATGGTGCCTTGCGTGGACACGGCCAGGGCCGGGATGCGGTACTGGCGGTGGTCGGCGACTCCGCGTCGGGCAAGTACATGGACAGAAGAGGTAGGACGTGTCATCACCTGTGTAAGTTTAGCCGGATGCCCGGCCGCATCCAGGGTCCGCCTACTTGTACAACGACTTCAGCCCGGCTTCGTCGTACCTTGTGCCGGCGGTGGTTCCCGCGGGGGCGGCGGTGTTCAGGGCTTCGAGGTCAGCGGCGGTCAGCTCGATTCCGGCGGCCGCAATGTTTTCCTCCAGGTAGGTGCGGCGCTTGGTGCCGGGGATGGCGCACACACCCTGGGCCAGCACCCATGCCAAGGCCAGTTGGCCGGCCGTGACGCCCTTGGCCGCGGCCAGGTCCTTGATCCGGTCCACCAGCTGCAGGTTTGCAGCGAGGTTTTCGGGTGTGAAGCGGGGCATGGTGCGGCGCCAGTCGCCCTCCGGGAGGTCATCCGGGGTGCTGATCTTGCCGGTCAGGAAACCCCGACCCAGCGGTGAATACGCGACATAGCCGATGCCAAGCCCACGGACGGTCTCCAGGACACCGTTGCCCTCGGGTTCGCGCTCGAAGATGGAATATTCGGTCTGCAGGGCGGTGACCGGGTGGACTGCGTGGGCGCGGCGGATTGTTTCAGGAGCGGCTTCGGACAGGCCCAGGTAACGAACTTTGCCTTCCTTGACGAACTCGGCCATGGCGCCCACTGTCTCCTCGATGGGAGTGCCGGGGTCCACGCGGTGCAGGTAGTAGAGGTCCACCGTCTCGGTCTGCAGGTTGCGCAGGGATCGTTCCAGGGCCTTGCGCGCGTAAGCCGGGCTTCCGTTCACGGGGCCGCGTTCGCCGTCGTCGGTGACCTCGCTGCCAAACTTTGTGGCGAGCGAGTATTCGCCACGGCGGTGCCCGATCGCCTTCGCGATGAGCTGCTCGTTGAGGAACGGCCCGTAGATTTCGGCGGTGTCGATCAAGGTGACCCCAAGGTCAAGGGCGCGGTTGAGCGTGGCGGAGGATTCGGCGTCGTCCCGTTGTCCGTAAAACGCGCTCATGCCCATGGCGCCGAGGCCCTCGACGGAGACTTCGAGCCCCTGGCTGCCCAATTTCATGGTCTTCATGGTGTTCCTGCTTCCGCGTGGATGCCGGGCCGCTCCGTGAGGGAGGGTTTCTGGCGGGTGGATTCATGAAAATGCTCCTGCAAATGTGCGGGCGGGGCAAGGGGGGCCCGGCTGGCAGTTCGCTGGCAGTCCTTCAGGGCAGGCAAGGTTCCAGCGCCTCGTGCAGGTGGCCGGGTGAAGGTTTGGGCGGCCCTCCGCCTAGATCCAGCCCTGCTGCCACGCCCTGTCGGCGGCCTCGTGGCGTGAGGCGGCGTTGAGTTTCATCATGGCGGAGGAGAGGTAGTTGCGGACTGTGCCGGGCGCCAGGTGCATGGCCTGCGCTATCTGCGCGACGCTGGTGGTGGAACGGCTGACGCGCAGGGCGTCCAGTTCACGGTCCGTGAGCGGGCAGCGCTCGGCCGTCAAGGCGGCAGCGGCGATGTCCGGATCGATGTAGCGCTTGCCGGCCGCCACGTCGCGGATCACGTGCGCCAGCTCCTGGGCCGGCGTGGACTTCGGCACGAAACCGGAGACCTTCGACGCCAGCGCGCGCCGCAGCACACCGGGCCGCGCGTGGCGGGTGACGATGATGACCCGCGTGTTCACGGTGGCAAGGATCTTCGCGGCCGCCTCGAGGCCGTCGGCCTGCGGCATTTCCAAATCCAGCAGGCAGATGTCCGGTTGGGTGGCGGCGGCCAGTTCAGCCGCGGTCACGCCGTTGTCCGCGCTGGCCACCACCTCGATGTCAGGTTCGAGCCCCAGGAGCGCCTCCAGGGCACCCCGGATGAGATGTTCGTCGTCGGCAATCAGCAGCCGGATGCGGCGGGCCTGTGCAGGCTCAGTCATGATGGTGTTCCTTACTGGGGAATGGGGCTGCCGGGGACCCGGGCCTGCAGTTCAAAGCGGCCGTTGTCCAATGTGGTTTCAAGGGTTCCGCCCAAAGCTTCGATGCGTTCGCGCAGCCCCAGCAGCCCGGTGCCGCTGCCGGAATGAGGCGACTGCACCCCGTTGTTGCTGATGGTCAGCACGGTTGCCCCTGGTGATCCGGGCGCCCCGGGTGCGGCGGCCAGCGTGATGGCGGCGGCTGTGGCATCGCTGTGCCGCAGGATGTTGGTGGTGGCCTCACGCACCGTCATGGCCAGTGCCTTGTGGGTGGCAGGGTCGGCGGGAACCGACCCAAGCACCAGCTCGCAGTCGGCACCGGCGGCAGCAAGCACCTCGCGGGCATTCTCCAGCTCGTCGCCCAGCGACGTCTCCCGGTACCCCGACACCAGCGTCCGGGTTTCCTCCAGCGCCTGCTTGGCAATGAGCCTCGTTTCGCGGATGTTGGCCAGCGCCGCGTCTGGATTGACGGGAAGCAGCCGCTCCGCGAGCTCGGACTTCAGCGCGATCACCTGCAGGTGGTGGCCCTGGATGTCGTGAAGGTCCGCGGCAAAACGCAGCCTCTCCTGCGCCACGGCCAGTTCGACGCCCAGCAGCCGGCTCCGGTCCAGCTCCACCACCACCCGCCAGAACCACAGGGCGCTCAGCAGCATCGGCGGCATGCCCGCCGCATACACCACCAGCATGAGCGTGCCGGGGTTGTCCGGCACCAGGACCGACGCGCCGTGAACCACCCCGTACAGCAAGGCGAAAAGCAGGGCCGACGCCAGACCGGCACCCAGCACCGCCCATCGCGGCCGTCTGGGCAGCAGGCACGCCAGGAGGCACACCCCCAGCCACACGGGAACCGTCCACACCAGTGCACCGGATGGCAGGAACAGCCCCAGCACCCACACTGCAGCAGCCGGCACCAGCAGCGCCAGGGTCCACCCGACCGCCGGAAGCCCGCCGCCCAGCCCCACCCGGAGGAACCACGCGTAGCGCACCTGGGTGGCCACGGCGGCGAGGAGGAAAAGAATCAAAAGGCCGGAAACGGCGTCGTGCATGGCATTGAAGGACTCCACGGCAATGCTGAGCAGCGTGGCGTCCAGGACAATGAGGATGAACACAATGGATCCCAGCGTGTACGTCCAGGTGGTGCGCACATTGCGGCCCAGGGCGGCGTGCGGCTGCGGGATCTCAGGGGTGGGCATGCGCTTCAGTTTAGGCCAATGACATTTGTCATGGCCGGGCCGTGCAAAAGTGCCCGGGGAAGTGGTGACGCGGCGGCACTGGGCGCGGGCGCGGGGGCGGGAAAGGATTGAACCATCAACGTTTCCACCGATGAAAGCAGCCGTCATGATTGAATCCCTGCAGCAGTTCGCCGCCACCCTCCCCGGGGCCCTCCAGTGGCTGGGCGTGATGCTGGTGGCCGCCATCCCGTTCGTGGAGTCCTACTTTGGCTCGGTCATTGGCGTGCTGATTGGGCTGGGGCCGGTGGTGGCCATTGCGGCGGCCGTAGCGGGCAACATCATCTCCATGCTGATCTTCGTGCTCGGCGCCCACGGCGTCCGGGCGAAGGCCACCGCCGGCAGGGCGCCGAAGGAACTCACCCCGCGCCGGGCCAAGCTGCGCCGCGCGTTCGACAAATATGGCGTCGCCGGCGTCAGCCTGGGCGGCCAGGCCATCCTGCCGAGCCAGATCACCTCCGCCGCCATGGTCTCCTTCGGGGCGCCGAAGAACGCCGTGATCCTGTGGCAGGTCATCTCCATCATTATCTGGGGCACCGGATTCGGAATCGCCGCGGCGCTGGGCGTCTCGCTGGTTGGCTAGCTGGCGGGTTTGTGCGGCTTGCAGGGCGGTCTTGGCCGGCTGCTGGCACGCACGACGGCGGGGCCTGGCTTGGGTTGCTGCCTTCCGGCCCCAGCCGCCTGGGTGGGCGGGCTGCCTTCCGCAGGGTGCCGGCCGGCCGGTGCGCTCAGGCGACGGTGATGCCCAGGTGTGCGGCAAGAATGGGTGCCAGCAGGCCCAGCTGGTAGTCGTCAACCACCACGCCGGCCATGGATCCCACACCGTTGAGCGTGCGGAAGTCCGTGCTGCGCAGGTCCACATCCTTCAAGGTGGCCTGCTGGAAATCCAGGGTTCCGATGCGGCAGTTCTTCAATGCCAGCCGGGTGACGTTGGCCCCGCCGAGGTCCAGCTCGCCGATGATGCAATCGCTGATCTGCAGGTCGATGATCTTGGAGGCTCGCAGGTTCAGGAAGTCGATTTTGCCGCCGTCGATCCGGACCGACTGCCAGCTGCTGTCGTACAGTTCAGCCGAACCCCAGCGCGGAGAGGTGATTTCCGTGTCCCGCCAGCTGGTGCGCGGACCTTTCATGATCGGGGCGAAGCTGTCGTTGATGGCGGTGCCGCGGAAGCGCACGCCGCGCAGTTCGGCGTCGTTCAGGGTGGGGCCGTTGAGTTCGCACTCCAGGAAGTCGGTGGAGGTCAGGTTTGCTTCGTCGAAGGCGGGGCGGTCAAAGCGCTCGCCGTCGTATGTTTCGCCGGGGCCGAAGAAGGCGTCCTCGTTGTCCACGAGGTCATGCAGGTCCAGAGGTGTGAGCCGGGGTGCGCGGGGCGTGTTCTTCGAAGCCATGCACTCAGGTTATCCGGGTGCGGCGGCTGGGGTTTTCTGATAACCCTCAGTCGTCGAAGGTGATCTCCAGTGCTGAACTGTAGGCGTCCCCGCCGTGCGTTGGGGGTGCGGCCGCTGTTGGTTTGGTTCCGGCAGGCCACGCCCTGGTTGCGCGGAAGCGGAAGCCGTCCTGGGTCGCGGCCTCCCACTCAAAGGAGACTGCCTGTCCGGGCTGCAGTGTCCTTTAGCCGGCAATGGCGACGTCCGAGTAGTGGGCCCAGCTGCCGCCCGGTGTTGCGTCAGAGTCAATGACACCCCAACCTTCTTCGTCATTCCAAAGGCGGACGGTCCCCGTAGTCTCCATGGCGCCAGCATACGGCGGATGCGCGGTGCCGGCTACGGCAGCCGGGCCGTGACCACAAATCGCTGCAGCACCAGCATGGAGCTGTCATCAACCGTAAAGTCCGGGTCCTTCATGGCTTCGCGCATTTCGGGGGAGTGCCAGAACTCCTCGTGCCCGGACCGCCACTGGGCAACAGTGGTGAAGCCTTCTCCCTCGTCGATGGCATGGCGGAGGTCGACATCCGCCAGCCGTGCGAAGCGGACCTCCGTCATTTCGATGACGGCAACGCCCCGGCCTCCGGAATCCACCACGACTTCGCGTTCGCCGGCGCGCGGCAGCTCTTCCTGCTCCACCTCGAACTCGATGAGCGTGGCGGTGGTGGACGTCTTGGAGCCGTCCAGGACTGCCGCCACCAGCTGGTCGCGCAGCGGCCCGGGGAACGCGAATTCGCAGATGGGAAGACCGGCAAATTCCGGCGCGTTTCTGAGGTCGTTGAGGCTCATGCCCAAAGCCTACTGGCCGCCACTGCCGTTATATGGCACGGTCGGGCCATGAATCGACTGCGCTTTGTAGCGCAACAGTGCCATAAACTAAGTTCCGGCGGCAGCGTGGGAAACTGCCGCGATGGTCCGGCCGGAATCTACCCGCCGGCCACCGATGCCTCCGCACCCAGCTGCAGCCGGGCATTTCCCGCGGGCGATTCAATCTCGACGGCCAGCGGCCCGTGCGCCGGGCGCGATGAGGCTGTGGGGAACCAGATGCGGTCCTCGTGCACAAGGATCAGCAGTCCGTCGTGGCTGCCCATCGATGCAAAGGTGCCGGAAAGGTCGTAAAACACGGGAATGGCCAGCTCGCGCGACACTTTCGCCACGGCGCCCAGCACATCGGCCACGCCAATGCCCACCTCGCTGATGGACAGCATGCGCGGATTTCCGCCCGTCCCTGAAGCGGTGGACCGAGCGGACGCTGCGGTGACGCTGGAAGCTGCGGCAGCATCGGCGTCGCGCGCGATGAGCTCCAGGATGATGCCTTCGGGGCCCTCGAAATACAGCGATCTCGAGCTCCATTCGTCCGAGCCGAGAATGACCTCCGAGCCCCCTGAACGGAGCAGGGGGACGCGCTGCGCCAGCCATTCATGGGCCGGCCCAAAATCCGACGGCGGGATGCCAAACGCCAGGTGATGTGCGCCGTCGAACCTCTCGCCGGCGCTCATGACCAGCCGGCTGGCGCCGATCGTGACCACCGCCCCGTTGGGGGATTCCTCGACCGGCAGCAGGAGGATGTTGCGGTAGAACCGTGCTGCTTCCGCGACGTCGTGGACGGTGATTGATGCGCTTAGAATTCTCATAGTTGCAGTGCCTTTCCGGGGGATGCGGGCTTGCCGCGCTGTCAGCCCCATGAAACTAGCTGCAGTTAGCTTGAGGTCAAACCGGCCAGAAGCGACTCGAGCTCCCGGTTGAGATTCTCCCGCGACCGGGCAGCCCACAATTCCCTGCCCCTGGCCGTGTGGAACATTGGTTCCAGCGCCAGCAATTGACGCACGACGGCGGCCCTTCCCTTGGCAAAGTCTGGCTCCGACACGTGGGCATAGTCCTTCCGGATACCGGCGGTGTAACGGGAGTATGCGTCCGGCCCGCCGCCGAGGATGGCGAGGTCGGCATCGCAAAGGAGGTGTCCGGCGTCGTCCCGGGCTGAGGGGGAGTGTGTGGCGGTCAGGCGCACAAGGCGGGCGACCTCGTCGGACTCGTCTGGGGGTACAAGTTTGTTTAAGCGCACTTGTGCCAAAATGGCTGAGTCTTCTTCGTCTGCGGCTGTGCCGTTGTAGACGGCGTCGTGGAACCAGGCTGCCAGTGCCACTGGCAGGGTTGTTTGGCGGTCGGTCAGGGCATCCAGTGCTTCCAGTACTGCGAGCAGATGGGTGGCGGAGTGGTAGTGGCGGTGTGGTTCGTTCCATCGTTCGAGCAGTTCCGCGCCCAGCCTTGGATGCTCGGGCATGAGTGCATTCCAGCGCCGTTCGAGGACGCTGGACACGGACTTGACCCGGTACTTGGCCTTGATGCGCAGGCCCGACGCCACCAGCGTGCGTGCCAGTTCCTTGCCGGTAATGGGTGTTGCCCCTGCGTCAATGAGGTCCTGGTAGATCCGCGCCGGGACGTCGTAGTGATCCAGGTCGAATGCGCGTTCAGCCACGCCGTTGGCGGCAGCGAAGGAGTGGAGCTCTTCGACTGAGATGTCGGAGATCAGGTGCGAGAACACCGTGCCGTGCGCCGGCCAAAATGGCGGATCGATGAAGATCATGGCCCAAGTTTACGCACCAGGTCGGTGCCTGGCCCCTCCCCGGCCGCGGCTGTCAGGCCGGGTTCGGTGAAGAAGGGGCGTAGCTTCAAGGCCCCGAACTTCGATGTCGATGGTTTTAGGCTTCATGGCCACGGTTGGATGGCTGCCAATGCAGGCCGGCCGGTTCCAGGGGTGGCTTGCAGCGGCGGCCCCTTGC
Organism: Arthrobacter stackebrandtii; assembly: GCF_017876675.1. Taxonomy (NCBI): domain Bacteria; kingdom Bacillati; phylum Actinomycetota; class Actinomycetes; order Micrococcales; family Micrococcaceae; genus Arthrobacter; species Arthrobacter stackebrandtii. The sequence continues at coordinate 1,516,270 of NZ_JAGIOI010000001.1, read as the reverse complement.
CTGCCTGCCGGCCCAAAAGAGTTATGCCCACTCTCTGCTTTCATACCTAGAGCTGCTATGTTTAATACCCTTCAGTTCTATGTATGGGAGTTGGCATGCGCATTGACAAGGACCTGGTGGCGGCTTCCGCCACCCCGCTGGTGCTGGGCATCCTGATGGATGGGGACCTGTATGGCTATGCCATCCTCAAGAGGGTCGGTGAGCTCTCCGGCGGTGGCATGCAGTGGACCGACGGAATGCTCTACCCCCTGCTTCACCGCCTCGAGCGGCTCGGCTACGTGTCCTCATCCTGGGGCACTTCCGACGCCGGGCGCCGGCGCAAGCACTACGCCATCACGCAGGCTGGGAGGGAAGCGCTCGCCGACCGACAGCAACAGTGGGCGGTCGTCTCAGGCGCGTTGCGACAGGTGTGGCAAAATACGCCACGATTCCCTGCCGCGGTGGAAGGTTGGGCGTGATGGAGGTTTCGCACGACGAACTTGAGGCGCAGATCGACAGGTGGCGCGGATATATCCAGCGCAACCAGGCGATCTCCCCGGTGGATGTTGACGAACTCGAAGACCACCTGCGCGAGCAGATTGCCGAACGGCAGGCAAGTGGCCTCGATGACGAGGAAGCATTCCTTGTTGCCATTAAGCGCCTGGGCAACCTGGACGCCGTGTCCCGCGAGTTTGCCCGGGAACACTCCGACAGGCTGTGGAAGCAGTTGGTCCTTCTGCCCGACGGATCCGATGGTGCTGGGGCGCCGCCCTGGCGCGAACTGGCGGTGGTATTGGCGCTCGCCGTCGGGGCGGGAGTGGCTGTCAAGGTTGGCCTGGCGCTGATCGGCGACGGTGAGGCGCTCGCGCGCAACGTCGGGCTGCTCACCCTCCCCTTCCTGGCGGGCTATTTTGCGTGGAAGCGCCGAGTGTCCATCCGGGTGGTGGCGGCACTCGTGATCCCCGTCGTCGTCTTGGCGGCCACGCTCAACCTGTACCCGTTTGTGCCCGGGGGCTCCACAGCCATGCTTGCCGCACTCCACTCCGTGGTGGTGCTGTGGCTCCTGGTGGGGGTGGCCTATGTCGGCGGGCGCTGGCGATCTGGCAGGCGGCGGATGGACTTCGTTCGGTTTACCGGAGAGTTTGCCATTTACTTCACGCTCCTGGCGCTGGGCGGCGCAGTCCTGATTGGGCTTACGCTGGCCACCCTGCAGATCATTGGCATCGACTTCGAGTCAGTCATGGAGGAGTGGATCCTCCCGTTCGCGGTGCCCGGCGCAGTCGTCGTTGCGGGTTGGCTTGTTGAGGCCAAGCAGCAGGTCGTTGAAAATATTGCACCCGTCCTTACCCGCGTATTTACGCCTTTGACGGCTGCCATGTTGTTGGCGCTGTTGCCTGTTCTCGCAACCGCTGGCGGCCTAGTGGATGCGGACCGCAACCTGCTGATACTTATGAATGCCATTCTTGTGTTGGTTCTCTGTCTGCTGCTCTATTCGATTTCCGCCCGCGACTCGCTGGCCCCTCCCGGCTTGTTTGATGGCCTGCAGCTGGTCCTGGTGCTCGCTGCGCTTGGTGTGAATGCCGTGATGTTGACGGCAATGCTCACCCGCATCGCCGAATTTGGATACAGTCCGAACAGGACTGCTGCGCTGGGGTTGAACATTCTGCTGCTGATCCACCTGGTCTGGGCTGCATGGTTGGCTGTCGCCTTCCTGCGCGGCAGGCGACCGTTTGCCGTCGTTGAACGATGGCAGACAAGCTACTTGCCGGTTTACGGGGTTTGGGCTGCTGTTGTCGTACTGGTCTTCCCTCCCTTGTTTTCATTTTCGTAAGGTTGCCCAGCCGGTCGCATGGACCGTTCTTGAGGCCATGCAGGGTGCTTTTGAACTTCCCCTCGAGTAGCCCGCCGCTCCCAATGCGGCGGCACCGCATCGCGGGTGCGGGCGGGGTGCTGATCCATTAATGGTAGGTTTGTTCTAGAAACTATTTTGCGGCTCGAACGTGCGGGGTGAAATGGGTGCATGGGCATTCCGGAGCAGTTCCCGGAGGACCGGGGCGATGCCACACGATTGGGTGTGGCTGGGCTTCTGGCCGGGATCGCCCTTCCTGTTGTTGGGACCGGCATCAACGACCTCGAAATAGCCGTCGCTGAATACGTCGACTGGTACGACCACCGGCGCCTCCACGGAGAAATCGGATACATCCCACCCGTGGAAGCAGAGACCAACTACTACGCAAACCTGCCCGCCATCAAATCGATGGAACGGGTCTAACAAACCCTCCACCAAACCCGGGGCTTGACACCCTGCGGATGGTGATGGTCGTATTTCCGTTCCCGATCATCGGGATTGACTCGGACAACGGAAGTGAGTTCATCAACGACCACCTCTTCAGGTATTGCGAAGAACACAAGATCACGTTCACCCGGTCTCGGCCGTACAACAAAAATGATAGCCCCCATGTGGTGCAAAAGAACTGGGCCAGGGTCCGCGAAGTGATCGGGTACCTGCGCTATGACACCCCGGCGGAGCTGGCCACGCTCAACGAGATTTGGGATCTGGACCGGGTCTTCACGAACTACCTGCTGCCCCAGCAAGAACTGGTTTCCAAGCTGCGCTACGGGGCCAAGGTCATCAACCGCTACGACGTTCCAGCGACCCCGCACCAACGCGCCATCAAACACCCAACAATGCGCAAACGGCCGGCTATCACCATGAACGCCGCTTTCAAAAGGATCAAACCGGCCCACCTTCAATGCGAGATCCTCCGCCTGGCCGGCGAGCTGGAAAAGCTTTCCCTGGCCAAGAAAATCCCGCCGGCCAAACCACCCGTCAACACCCGGTGGAACCACAAGGGTTAGCGGGGGTTTCTAAATGAGGCAACAAGACATGTGTGACCATTCTGCGTTCAGGCGACTGCTTCGGAGAAGTAGCTTTGGCCGTGCTGACTTCTCTAAGTGCCTAGTATCTTGCTGGGTTCGTGTCCATTTGGCGACTAGCCTGGGCCTTTCCGTCCTTCTGTCGGTCACTGGTCAAGCATCTGCGGACTGTCGGGCCGGGGTCCTTACTTCTTCGAGCCATTCCCGTAGCGCGGGGCCTGTGTCCCCGCGTTCCAAGGCGACCGTCATCACGGCTTTGAGGTAGCTCAGCTTGTCGCCGGTGTCGAAGCGGCGGCCTCTGAAGATCACGCCGTACACGCCGGAGCCCTCACCTTCGGAGACTGCCAGGGTTTGCAGGGCATCCGTTAGCTGAATTTCCCCTCCACGCCCTGGCGGGGTTTGATCCAGGACATCAAAGATGCGCGGGTGCAGGACGTAGCGGCCGATGATGGCGAGGTTCGAGGGAGCATGGATGGGCTCGGGTTTTTCAACGAGGCCACGGATCCTGAGAGACCCGTCAACCTCGCTGGAGACAACATCGGCGCAACCGTAGACACTGATCTGTTCCGGCTCGACCTCCATCAGCGCCACCACCGAGCCGCCGGTGAGCTCCTGGACACGGGCCATGTCGTCGAGGATACTGTCTTGCTCGTCAATGAGGTCATCCCCGAGGAGTACAGCGAAAGGTTCATTGCCGACATGAGCCCGGGCCCGCAGGACGGCATGCCCTAGGCCTTTCGGGTCGCCTTGGCGCAGGTAGTGCAGATCGACCAGTGACGAGGATTCTTGGACGGCGGCCAGCTTAGCAAGATCGCCCTTGGACTCAAGGATTTGTTCAAGGAAGGGCTCACGGTCGAAGTGATCTTCCAGGGCACGTTTGTTACGTCCGGTGATCATAACGACGTCGGTCAGCCCTGCCCTGACTGCTTCTTCTACGACGTACTGGATTGCGGGCTTGTCCACGACAGGGAGCATTTCTTTCGGCATGGCTTTGGTTGCTGGAAGGAATCGTGTTCCGAGACCGGCCGCTGGAATAACTGCTTTACGCATGAGGGTCCTTAATTTTGTAGTTAGTACCGTCGACAAAGTCAGAGGGTGAGTCATCAGACATGCCCTCAATATCGGTTGAGGAGTCCCACAGGTGGAAGATGGAGCACGGGAAGGCGTTCGCAAGTGTGGTGCGGGATTGGAGGTCGAAGCCTTCGAGAACCACTACGTCGCGGAACTGTGTGAACACGGCACCGGGGGTGTCGCTGAGCCGTTCAGGAAGTGCTGGATGGGCAATGAGTAGGTCCGCTCCTGTCTCGCGTAGGTGTTGCAGCAGACAATCGCTTGGCAGTGTTTCGTAGTCGTTGAGGAGGTCGACTGTTCCGCCGGCGGCCAGAACCGCCCACAGGTCGAGCATCGAGCCGGGCTGCGCGATGTCTGTTAGTCCAAGCACCGTTCGGGATGAGAGGCTGAACTTCTTTTCAGCCCCTTCCAGCACCTCGTTGAAGTGATGGTGGTCTACGACTGTCGCCCGGGTTCCAATTCCGGTGTGCAGCCACAATGAAGCGGGGACAGGTGGTTCGTGCCCGGGCGCGGCGGATTTGATGTAATTGCCTTCGGGGTGGAGAAATCCGGTGGCCCCCGCAAGGACCGCATGGGCGGGCAAAGGTCCCCCAGCAACTGACCGGATTGGAAACCCGGCGGCTCCGAGCGCCCAGAGCGCTGCCATTGAGACGACGGAATCCGGGCCAGAGGAGGCTTCGAAGGCAACAATCTCACCAGCCCGTACTCCTTTGAGCTGCATCGCTAGGGCGAGGGTGTTGATCTGTCTGTCTACCGCTGCGTAAGGGAAGTCATTGCATTTCCACCGAAGGGAAGCTTTGCCCGGGTCGTGCCTGGCAAGGTCATGAATGGCTGAAACGAGGGGATGCATTCTTTGGTTTGTCCTTTCCTGCGATGGCGCTCTCGTCTGCCGGGAACAGCCGGGCCACGGCACGGGCGAGGAGTCGGTTGGAGTTGATGCGGTCCACCAGTCGCGGCACTGGGGTACTGATCATCAGTTCTTCGACGTCCAGTTCATCGGCCAGGTCTGAGAGCTGGAGTGCGATGTCGTCCGCGGCCCCCACGATCAGACGGGCTTCGGTGTTTTCACTACGGCGGATTTCCTCGGAGGACCAGTTCGCAGGGTTGGTGCTGACCGGGAAGGGTTCGTCCCGGCCCAGGTCTTTTCGTGCCCTCCAGAGCCGGACCGGGTTCGCGAGTTCATGTGCCTGAGCGTCGGTGGTGGCGGCAATGACGCGGACCGCGAGAAGGGTTTCGGGTTCGCGACGCACCGTACCGGCCTGAAAATTCTTCCGGTAGTGGGCAAGTGCGGTCCTGGCGCTTCCGGTGTTGAGGAAGTGGGCGTGGGCATAGCCTGATCCGGTGGCGGCGGCAAGAGGCGCTGAGCCGGTGCCGGCCCCCAGCAACCAAATATCCAGGTCCTCCCGCTCTCTCGTTCCGGGCACCAGGCCGAGACGGGCTTGCAGTTCGATGACCTTTTCGTTGAAGGTGCCTGTCCCACCGCTCCCTGCTCGGCCGACGCCGAGGTTCACCCGGCCGGGATGGAGGGCTGCAAGGATCTCGAAGGCTTCGGCAACCTGCCAGGGTTCGTGCAGGCCCAGCAAGACGCCGCCGGAGCCGACGGTGATCATGGTGGTTGCCTCCAAAACGGCCAGTGCCATCAGCGAAGGGGTGGTGCCGGCAAAGCCGGGGGAGTCGTGGTGTTCGGCGAGCCAGAAACGGTGGTAGCCCTCTTCCTCGGCCGCGCGGGCCAAGGCGATGGTTTCGCGCAGTGCCTCGGCTTTGCTTTTGCCTGTAGCGATGGGGGATTGGTCCAGGATTGAGAGTCTCATCGTGTCGAGGTGGTGGTGCCGGGCTTGGATGAGGGCACGATGGTGAAGTCGGACAGGAAGACGAGGTTGTGGATTTCGGCGGAGGCTATGGCTCGAAGGATGGGCAACTCCTGCGCTGCTTGTTCGGGGGTGAAAACATTCAACGGCCATTCCTTGACCGTCCCGCCCCTCAGATGTGGGTGATGGAATCCACGGCCGTAGTAGGCATGAATGGTAATTGGAGGGATGCCAGCAGCGCGCTGTTCGGCCCATCCGAGCGTCCAGGAGTAGATCAGGCCGGTGTCTGGCGAGCGGCCAATCCCGGATGATTCCACAGTTCCTTGACCTAGCATGAGCACCTCGTTTACTTCGTTGAGGGCTTGGCGTGCGTACGGTTCCAACAGGTCAGCTGCGGCACGGAACAGGTCTTCTTTGTCCTGTCGGCTTACGGCTTCTCCGTGTGTTCCGTCGCGGAGGTCGGAGAAGTGCCGCAGCAACGCCTTGGTGTAGGCAGCGTCCGGGCTGGTTATCGTGCTCATTTCGTTTCTCCATCTGTCGTAGCGGGTGGTTGGTCCGGATTGCTCAAGCGGGTGTGGATCCACCGGTGAACCGGGTTCGTCGGTGAACTGTCCAGAAAGTGTCCGTGAGCGACAGCCGGGCTTATCTCCAGTTCGACAGGAACCGAAGATGCTGCCAGACGCTTCACGAAATGTTCGACGTCGTCGCGCACCGGGTCAGTGGAGCCAACAATGAGCGAGACCGGACAGAGCCCGGAGAGTTTGCCGGCGTGCAGCGGTGAAAGGTACAGCCGTCCGCGAAGCTCCGTGTCCGAGCCGACGTACTCGCCCCACGCATCGAGCAGCAGTGAACGGGGCGGGAAAGATCTGGATTCCCTGTAGGAGTCTGCGGTGCATTCGGGATCCAACGGCGGGTAGGCAAGGATTTGCCCGTCTAGGTCGAGCCCGTTGTCCCGGAACCAGAGGGCGACGCCAGCGGCCAGGGTTCCACCGGCGCTGTCACCGCCGATGAAGATTGAGTGAGAGTAGTTCTTCTGTGCCCAAAGGGTTGCTGCAGCGATGTCCATGACGGCGGTCGGGTGCAGCCATCGGGGTGCAAGCCGATAGCCCACGCTGACGATCCGAGCCGTGCCAAGGGATGCCAAAGCGGCGCACGCTTCGTGCCAGCCTTCGATCGAACCCCGGGTCCAGCTGCCGCCGTGGGCCCAGACCAATGTTACGGACGGGCGGGCTGCGGGTTCATAAACGCGCACCCGGATGTCCTTACCGTCCGCGCCCTGCACAAACATGTCCGTCCAGGGGACACTCGGCCGATTTTCGCGGCGGTACGCGGCCCCGGGCCGTGCAGAAGTATCTGAAGTCATGCTTTCATCCTTCACTCCAGAGCCGACCCGCGCCTGTCCCTGTTCTGCCTAGCACTGACAGGGGGTGGATAACTTTGCCTGGCACTGCCAATACTTGCTCTAGTGGGACAGCGTGGTGGCCTATCGAAGGTTTCGCACCGTCCCACTTCTTTGTGCCGCTCCGTAAGCACACGAAGATTGAGTGATGAACCTTGGAGGTAATTGTGGAAACTGTCCTATTGGAAGAACTGCCCTTTAGCAGCCAACTGGCTCATGCTCTTGTGCTGCGAGACGTGCAGCAATACGAGGTTGCAGGACCAGTCGTCGTAGTGAACCTCGCAAGTAGCGACGCGTTGGTAGGTCACGGACAGTCATCGGCATTGCCTACCTTCAGCTCCACTGTCCTTTACGGCGGCACCATCACGGGAGCTCTGCTCGCCGTACTCTCTCTGGAGACGATCCCGAACGCTGAACAAATCGCCAGGGATCTCGGCTGGGTCGACTTTTATGGTGGCCGACCCGGACATCCGGTCCTTCTCCGTTCGGCGCAGCACACCATCGGCACAGTCCAACTGGATCCCGCCGTTGTGCTCCGCCAGCCCGGTCTCGAACCGGGAGAAAAGTCGTTCGCCGTGAAGGCAAACTTGTGGTTCAGCCCCGCAGGAACAGACTGCGGAATTCACAACCGGCATGACTTCATTGAGGTCCATACCCAGATTGCCGGGCTCGGCCATATGCAGAAATTCACGTCACCGGAGCATGCCACCTTGTATGAGGACCAGCAGTTGAGCCCCGGCAACACCAACCCTGTGCCGTTCTGTCTGGAACGAGAGGGTACGTTCGTCTACCCGTGGCACCAATACCGGGCCGACACAGACTGTATCTGGCTCGCTTTGGAATACCACCTCAGCTAATCACTCCGTTCCACACCTGCCGGTCACAACCGGCAGGTCCTTTTCGCCCATTTTCAAGAGAGAAGCCATGAAAACCATTGGAATCGTCTTCGGTACACGCCCCGAAGCTGTGAAGTTCGCCCCCATCATCCACGCCCTGATCCAGGACTCCAGGTTCCGCCCGGTCCTGATTTCCACCGGCCAGCACCGCGAAATGCTTGACAGCACGCTGGAGGAGTTCGGCATCACCCCTGACGTTGAACTGCGCATCATGAAAGAACAACAGACCCTCTCACAAGTGACCCACCGGATTCTTGAGGGGCTGTGCGCCGGAGATCATATGGAAGGCCTGGATGCCGTCATGGTCCATGGAGACACGGCTACCACACTCGCCGGTGCACTGGCAGCATTGCACCGCTCCGTCCCCATCATTCACGTCGAAGCCGGTCTCCGGAGCGGCAACAACAACTCGCCGTTCCCTGAAGAAGTGAACCGGAAGCTCGTGGCGCAGATCGCGGCCCTGCATCTGGCCCCGACCCCGGGCAACAGTGCCAACCTGATCCGCGAAGGAGTCCGGGAACATTCGATCGTTGTCACCGGGAACACCATCGTCGATGCGCTGCAATGGGGAATGAACAACCTTGGCGGGTACGGGGAACCGGCCCTGGCGGATCTGGACGATGATCCCCGCAAAGTGATCTTGTCCACCACCCACCGGCGTGAAAGCCACGGCCGGCCGATGAGGGAGATCGCTGCAGCATTGGCCGACATAGCCCGGCGTCGGGAGGATGCGCGCATCGTCGTCCCGCTGCACTTGAACCCGAAAGTCCGTGAAGTCATGGTCCCTGCCCTGGCTGGGATTCCCAACGTGGACATGGTTGACCCGCTTCCGTACTTGAGTTTCTGCAAGCTGCTCCAGCGCAGCGACCTGATCCTCTCAGACAGCTCAGGAGCCGAAGAAGAAGGCCCCGCCTTGGGGAAACCCACCCTGGTGCTACGGGAAATCACCGAACGCAGCGAATCGATCCTGACCGGCAGTTCGCGTCTGGTCAGCCGCAACCGTGGCCAAATCGTCCACGAAGTCGAACGCCTGCTCGATGATCCGAATGCCTACATGGAGATGGCGACCGCAATCAACCCCTACGGTGACGGCAAAGCCACCGAACGCACCATCGCCGCCGTCGCACACTATTTCCGGATGGGCCCGGCCGCAATGCCCTTCGTTCCGGGCGCAGATTTCGTGCCTGCTACAGCACGATCAGCGGCATGACCAGGATGCCGTTGGGCCTGCTTGCCCTCGCAGTAGGAGGGTTCGGCATCGGCCTGACCGAGTTTGTCATCCTGGGTCTGCTGCCGGAGGTAGCCGCGGACTTCGCTGTCAGCATCCCAGTTGCCGGGCACCTGGTTTCCGGCTACGCGCTCAGTGTCGCCGTCGGTGGCGTCGTGGTGACTGCAGCGACGGCGGCCCTCCGCCCCAAGACAGTCCTGTGCGCGCTGATGGTGCTCTTCATCGTCGGAAACCTTCTCTCGGCGGTCTCAGGGGATTACGCCACCATGTTTTTCGGCAGGGTGGTTGCCGCCCTCTGCCACGGAGCATTCTTCGGAATCGGTGCCGTGCTGGCCTCGAACCTGGTTGCCTCAGACCGTAAGGCCAGGGCAATCTCGGTCATGTTCGCCGGGCTGACCATCGCGAATGTCCTCGGCGTCCCGTTGGGGACATTCCTGGGCCAGCAATTGGGCTGGCGTTCCACGTTCTGGGCCATCACCATCGTCGGGGTCATCGCCTTGGCCGGGCTGATCGCCTACGTCCCGGCAAAGGACGCAGCCGAACGCGGCCCCGGCCAGCTCCGCCGGGAACTCGGAGCTTTCACATCCGGTCAGGTGTGGCTGTCCATCCTGGTCACAGTCTTCGGCTTCGGAGCCATGTTCGGCGCGTTCACCTATATCGCGCCCATGCTGACATCACTGGCCGGGTTGCCGCCGGACGCCGTCGCATGGATGCTGGTGATCTTCGGCGCCGGCCTCTTCACCGGAAACATCATCGGCGGAAAAACCGCAGATGGGAACCTAGATAAATCCTTGCTTGTCCTGCTGTCGGCCCTGACCATTGTGCTGTCGGCGTTCACTCTCACCGTCCACAGCCCCGCAGGCTCGGCCGTGACGTTGTTCCTCCTCGGCGCCGTCGGGTTCGCCGCAGTGCCCGGAATGCAGACACGCGTCCTGTCGTTCGCCCACAAGGCCCCAACGCTGGCCTCCGGCGTCAACATCTCCGCGTTCAACCTCGGCAACGCCATCGGCGCCTACCTCGGCGGTACCACTATCGCAGCAGGGCTCGGCCTGGCCTCCCCCATCTGGGTGGGCGCAGCCCTGGCCGTCACCGCTGTCGCCCTCATGGGCACGGCATCGCTGCTGCTGCGTCGAAACCAACCCACCGGGCCGTCCGGCACGCCGGAAACGGTACCACATGCAACCGAACTGACACGAAAGGCTTACTCATGACCTCCCCGGCACTGCCCAAAACCACACCATCGGTGGATGTCACCGAACCAGTGTTCGGCACCGAAACCGTGACGGACTTCCTCCGCGATGGGTACTGGCTCGAAGCCGCTGACATCGACGGGGACGGCAAACCCGACCTGGTCGGCTACGGCCTCAAAGTTGGAGAAATCTACTGGTACAAGAACCCCACTTGGGAAAAGAAGCTTGTGCTCGACAAAATCAAGGAACCCGTCGGCATGGACTTCGGTGACATCACCGGTGACGGGACCACCGACCTGGTCGTCTGCTACCAGCTGTACGGTCCCGGCGGCACCATCCACCACGCCGATCCTGAAGGCGGAAAGATCGACTGGCTCGAAAACCCCGGCAACCCGTCTGAAACCACCGAGAACTGGAAAAGGCATTACGTAGGGCGTGCCATCGGCATGCACCGCCTGCGGGTCGGCCATTTCACCCGCACCGACAAAGTCCAGATCATCGGATTCCCCATCGTCGCCGTCGAAGACGTCCACGCAGTCCTGCCCGTGGTGCTGTTCACCCCCACCAATGACCCCCGCGCCGAATGGGATAAGGAACTCATCAGTGATTCGGACTTCCGCATGATCCACGGCGTCGCGAAAAAGGGTGGACTCATCCCCGGGTCACCGTTGGATTCGATCCTCATGGCCTCCGATGAAGGTATCACCTGGCTCTACTACGACCAGGACAACCTCGCTTGGGCGTGGGAGCATATCGGCGACGGCGAGGAAAGCCAGTTCGAGAAAACAACCTTTAAAGGCAGTGGTGACGTCGACGGCGGACGGGTGGGCGAAGACCCGCTGGCCTACGTCGCTGCCATCGAACCCTTCCACGGCAACACCGTGGCAGTGTATGTTCGCAGCGGCGGAGACACCCAAGCTACCGGCTGGACCCGGCACCTGCTCGATATTTACGGGGACCCAAACGAGAACGGCGAAGGGCCCGGCCACACCGTCATGTGCCGTGACTTCGACGGTGACGGCGACGACGAATTTCTCATCGGACTGCGAGGTCCCGAACCGTGGCAAGGCGCATATTACTACAAGGCCGTTGACCTGGCCAAGGGTTTGTTCTTGAAATGGAAGGTCTCCGGGGAGTCCATCGCTCGGATTGTCGCCGGGGACTTTACCGGCCGCGGTGTGGAAGACTTCGCGACCATTTCCTACTCGGTCCAGCACTACTTCGTTGCTCCCCGAGCCGAAATCACCCTGCACCCGAACAACACCGTCCAACGTGAAGGAGCCAACTCATGACGACCACCGAAAAGAACGGTGTCGGCCGTAGGTTTTTCATGGCTGGCTCAGTAGGCACTCTCGCGGCAGCTTCATTGGCCGCCATCGGGACAGCCAACGCCCCGGAAGCCCATGCGGCCTCCGGTTCGGCCGTTGTCCCTGACGGCTCCGTCATCAAATCCGGGGACTCCCGTTACATGGACCTGATGACGGGCAACAACCAGCGCTTCGTCTCCAACCCGGATTACGTCCGGCTCATCACGAGCACAAAGGACGCCGAGGCCGCGGTCCGAGAAGCGGTGCGCACCGGAAAGAAAGTCTCTGTACGAAGCGGCGGGCACTGCTTCGCTGATTTCGTCTGCAACCCATCCGTCCAGGTCATCCTCGACGTGTCCCCGATGAACGCGGTCTACTACGACAAAAAGATGGGCGCCTTCGCGGTGGAGCCCGGCGCGCGACTGATGAACGTCTACGAAACCCTCTACAAGAACTGGGGCGTCACAGTTCCAGGAGGTATCTGCTACAGCGTCGGTGCCGGCGGCCACATCGCCGGCGGCGGCTACGGCCTGCTGTCACGCTCACACGGACTGGTCGTGGACCACCTCTACGCCGTTGAAGTTGTGACCGTGGACGCCCGCCGTAGAGTCCGCACCGTCACAGCAACACGGGACGACAAAGGCGAGCTCGGTGACCTGTGGTGGGCGCACACCGGCGGGGGCGGCGGGAACTGGGGCATCGTCACCAAATACTGGTTCCGGTCCCCGGGCGCCCAAGGAAAGAACCCTTCCGAACAACTCGTCAAAGCCCCCTCCACCGTGCTGGTGAGCGCCATCTCCCTCCCTTGGGACCAACTGGACGAAACATCGTTCCGGCGCCTCATGACCAACTTCGGAGCATGGCACGAAAAGTACCGCCAACCTGGCACCCCGGAATCGCATCTGAGCAGCCTGTTCAACGTCAGTTCCAAGGCCCACGGAAGTCTGGGAATGTTCACTCAGATAGACGCAGCATCCCCGGACGCCAAGGGCGTCATGGAACGCTATGTGGCGGCCGTCCTTGACGGGGTCGCCATCACCGCCGAACCCGTGGAGAAGCCCAACGGGGAAATCCCGGCTATGCCGGAGTTTTTCAAGACCCGGGAAATCCCATGGCTGCAAGCGACCCGCCTGGTGGGGACCGACAATCCGGTCATCACCAACCCCACCAGCCGCGGCGCCCACAAATCGGCATACCTGAACCAGAAGTTCACCGATGACCAGATCGCGGTACTCTACCGCCAGATGACCCGGCCCGACTTCACCAACCCGAACACCATGCTGGTCCTGTTCTCCTTCGGCGGCCAGGTCAACGCCGTCGCCCAGGATGCCACAGCCAACGCCCAACGGCAGTCGGCCTTCAAATTCTGCCTCCAAACATTCTGGCCGGAAGCCGCCGACGACGACTTCTACCTTCGCTGGGAGCGGGAAACCTACGAAGGCATGTTCAAAAACACCGGCGGCGTCCCCGTCCCCGGAGATCAACTGGATGGCTGCTACATCAACTACCCGGACGTCGATGTAGCCAACTCCGATCACAACAGCTCAGGTGTTGGCTGGCAGACCCTCTATTTCAAGGGAAACTACCCCCGGCTCCAACGCGCCAAGGCCAGCTGGGATCCAACCAACTACTTCACCCACAGCCTCGGCATCGAACTCCCGACAGGCAGTGCCTCATGACCGCCCCAGTCCCCGAAGCTACCACCGCCCGTCCCCGCCTCAGTAAATTGCCCTCCCTGACCGGGCTGCGGTTCTTCGCCGCGCTGCTGGTGTTTTTCTTCCACATCACCTTGTCCAACTCACCCATCCCGCCCAACGACCCCATCAATCCGTTTGCAGATGCGGAGCTCGGATCCACCCTGGAATGGCTGGTCAGTAAGGCAGGGTACGTCGGTGTCTCATTCTTCTTCGTCCTGAGCGGTTTCCTGCTGGCTTGGGCATCCAAACCCGGCGAACCGAAGCGACAATTCTGGCGCCGCCGGCTACTGAAGATCTTCCCCAACCATTTGGTCATGTGGGTGCTGTCGATGATCCTGTTCGCAGCCGCCATCAACCCACCGCTTGGCTGGATCAGCAACCTATTCCTGGTGAACTCGTTCATCCCTGACGCCGCCGTCTACGTAGCGGTGAACCCACCGTCATGGACCCTGAACAGCGAACTGCTCTTCTACATGCTGTTCCCGCTGCTGATGGTCCCCATCCGGAAGATTCCCGGCACCCGGCTCTGGGCTTGGGTGTGGATCATGGTCGCTGCGATGATCGCCGTTCAACTGGTCACCACCTACCTGATCCCCGCAACACCTGTTTCGGCCCTGACGCCGATCTCCGAGGCGCAGTTCTGGTTCGGGTATATCTTTCCGCCCGCCCGTCTGATCGAATTCATTCTTGGCTCTATCTTGGCCCGGATCGTCCTGTCCGGGCGCTGGGTTCCTTTGAAGCTGTGGCACATCCTCGTCCTGTGCGTCGCCGGATATGCCGCAGCGATGGTTGTCCCGTTCGTGTACTCCTTCAACGTGGCCACCATCATCCCTGTCGCGGCGACCATCTGCACCGTGGCGACCCGAGACATTGCCGGGCGAACTGGCTTCCTCGGATCCAAACCCATGGTCTGGTTGGGGAACATCTCCTTCGGCTTCTACCTGTGCCAGGGCGTGGTGATCTTCTACGGCCGCATCCTGCTTGGCAACGAGGTGTACACGACACCTGTCGCCTGGTTGGTGGTAGCTGGGTTCTTCGTGGCGACGCTGTTGGGTGGATGGGCCCTGTACGCCTTGGTGGAGAAGCCCGTCATGGACCGGTGGGCCCGGCCCCGACCCAAACCAGTTCAGCCAGAACCGGCTCAGGCCACCATTACAGTGAGTTAAGGAAGTAAGTAAAAGAAGGTCCGATCCATTGAACTGCTCCCCGAAAGTTGGACTGAGAATTCAGTTCTGACTTGCGGGGAGCAGTTCACATCACGATCGGGCCTTCTTTTTACGCTGTCATTATTGGGGGCTTGAACCGGTCGAAAACAAAGCCACCGCCTCCGTCAACATGGTGTAAGCGAGCTGCGCCATTACAGCGATGTCGCTCATTCCCGTCATGAGCCGGACCTCCGAGACGCGCATAGCGACTTCACGCAAGAACTGCCGATGCGGCACATGCAAGGTTGCCCATTCCCGCCCGTGAGCCAGTCCACTTCACATCCGCCAGCCTAGCTCGCCGATATTGTCGCCCTTACACCATATCTCCTTGTCTTCGGTCATGGCGATGGAACCAAACGAAGGAATCCCGCCCAGAACCCTGGAACGGTCGAGTCCATACTGCACGATGAGCGATTCCATCGAATCACCCCGAGGCTCCGCCGGGGGTTCTTCGGCCAGGCAGGCCAGTACATGGCGGGTGATCCGCTCATTGCGTTGTTCGGGTTTCAGCAACCACAGGGCATTGGTAGCGCCCTCGAGGCTGCCCCGCAGCAAGGTGAAGGGGGCATAGGTATTCAACGCATTGGCGAGTTGAAGGGATGCCCGCAGGGAATGGAAATGGTCAATGGAGACCAAGAGATGGCGCGACACGGCGTGCGAGAGAGGGAAAGGAACGGTCTTTTTGTCGTCGCCTCCCAACGAAGAACGCTCTTCGACACCCCGCAGCTTGATGGCTCCGTCAACGTAGAACACGTCGATCGAGGCAAAGATTTTGGACAGTTCGGCCCCCGCACGACGCACGTCATCAGGGGTTTCACTACGTCCTTTGGGCCATGCCACCTGGTGTGCAGTGATCTTGTCTGTCCCTCCTATGTATCGGCTGACGAGCTGTCCTGATACAGGGGAACACACAAACTGCCCGCCGACCCAAATTGGTTGGTCGGCGGGCAGTTTGACCCTGGAGCCCTTCCTAGCACCGAGACCGCAAGGGGCGGGGGAGCGCCTCGGCTACTTGGCGGCGAGGTGTTGGGCTTCGCTGGCCACACCAGCGTCGCTGGAAGTGAGCAACTGCAGTGCTTCGATCGCGGGTGTCCCAGGATCAGCGGTGTACATGAGGATCCGGTGGCCTGATTCATCGGGCGGCGTCAGGACCTCGAAATTCAGTACCAAATCGCCTACCTCCGGGTGGTGCATGTACTTCAGCCCCGACATGCAGTTCTCCACCGGGTGCCGTGCCCACAGGTTCGCGAATTCTTCGCTGTTCATGGTCAGTTCACCGACCAGCGCAGCGAGTGCCGGGTCATCGGTGGAGCGGCCCGCTACCAGCCGTAGCGATGACACCGCGCGTGTGGCTTCCTCAAGCCATCGCGTGTACAACTCACGCGTGTGACGGTCCAGGAATAGCAGCTGCGTCATGTTAGGCCGCGTCGTAGGCGTTTCCGGGGCAGTGAAGTCCAAGTGACCAGCGACGAGTCGGTGACCAATCCGGTTCCAGGCCAGTACTTCGCTGCGACGTCCCAAGACGACGGCGGGTGTGTTGGACATTGACTGGATTAGCCGCAACGTGCCTGGCCGTACCTTATCGGGCTTAGTCAGCGTCCGCCGTTTGGTTCTGCCTGGCCGGGCCAGGTTGAACAGGTGCGCGCGTTCGTCGGTGTTCAGGTTCAGGGCTCGGGCGATGGCATCGATGACCGCCTCGGAGGCGTTGTTGCTTTGTCCCTGCTCCAGCCGGGTGTAGTAGGTGTTGCTGACTCCGGCAAGCATGGCAAGCTCTTCCCGGCGGAGGCCGGGTACCCGGCGGATGCCGTAGTTCAGAAGGCCGACGTCTTCTGGCTGTAAGGCAGCTCTTCGGACACGAAGGAACTCCCCAAGTTCACTTAGATTACTCATGCGCCCCATTCTGCCGGTCTTCTCCGTCTATGTCCTGTCCCTGCCAGTGACACGCTAAACGTCAAGACACATATACGTACTTGTGATATGTACTTGTGATAAGACAACGGCACCGAAGCAGGGTAGGCAGCATTCCGCCTGTTACTCTCAGGGGTAGGCAAGAGGGGGTGTGGTTGATCCCCGGGAATTCCGTGACTGTGGAGATTGTGAAGATGCCGCCATGGGCGGCTACACCCTCCAGAGAAGGATCACCGTAATGACCACCCAACCGGATGTCACCACAGGACCCGGCGTCCCACCCTCGATCGAAGCCATACCAACGAGTGCGCCGGTGGGACGCATGACGGGCCGGCAGCGACTGGCACTGATTGTCCTGCTGGCGGCGAGCTTCACGCTTGCCGTGGACTTCTCCATCCTCAACGTAGCTCTCCCAGCCATCGGCACCGATGTCGGCTTCAGCTTGGAGAACCTCCAGTGGATTGCGACGTCATTCGCACTGTGCGCCGCGGGACTGACGTTGCTGTTCGGACGTGTCGCCGACATTGCCGGGCGCCGCAAGATGTTCATCATCGGCATGGCCCTGCTTGGGGCAGCGTCGCTAGCCGGCGGCCTGGCGTCGGACCCGGCTTTGTTGCTTATCGCCCGCGTCGGCCAAGGCATTGCTACGGCCATTGTCGTTCCTGCTGCACTGTCGTTGCTGCTGGCGTCCTTCCCGGAAGGCCCGTTGCGCGACAAGGCCCTCGGCCTAAACGGGTCACTGATGGCCGCGGGCTTCACGACCGGCGCTATTCTCGGCGGACTCCTGACGGACCTGTTGAGCTGGCGGTGGGCGTTCTTCATCAACGTACCCGTAGCTATCGCAGTGCTCATCATCGCCCCCGTCGTCCTTGCCGAGAGCAAGCCCACCACGAAGTTGAAACTGGACGTCCCGGGCGCCATTACCGTTACCCTCGGCCTTCTGGCACTTGTCTTCGGTTTGACGAACGCGGCCGAGCATTCCTGGACCAACCCCCTTACTCTGGGTTCCATGGCGGCAACCGTCGTGCTCTTTGTTGCCTTCGTCGCCGTCGAACGACGGGCAACCTCACCGCTGGTGCCGCTGGAGATCTTGAAGCGCTCCACGGTCGCGTGGGGCAACATCGCCGGCATCCTTGCTTTCGTCACCGAAACATCCCTGGTGTTCTTGCTGACCCTTTACTTGCAGCAGGTCCTTGGCTACACCCCGCTTGGTGCCGGTCTGGCCTTCGCAGTGCTGGGCCTCGGCACCGTACTCGGTGGCATCCTCGGACCCAAGGTCATCGGACGGATCGGCAACAAGAAGACCATCGTCTACGGATTTATTGTCCAGGCGATCGCCACTGGGGCCCTCGTACTCCTCAGCACGGACCCGGCATCCATTGGCCTGGTGCTGGTTGCCACATTCCTCGGTGGAGTTGCCAACCTTGTCGTGATCGTCGGTTTCATGGTCACCGCCACCTCCGGTCTTCCTGAGGATGAGCAGGGCCTGGCTACCGGCCTTGCCACTATGAGCCAGCAGATCGGCATCACGATGGGTATCCCGATCATGAGCGCCATCTTCACCGCCCAGATTCTGGCCATCGGAAACAACCAGGCCGATGCAGTCCTCAGCGGCGTCACCACAGCCATTTGGGTGAATGCGGGCCTGTGCCTGCTCACAGCCGTGGCCGTGGGATTGTTACTCAAGAAACCGGTGAAGTCTGGAGCCTGATCCCTTACTCCGGGCCGTCGGCCCGATTCGAGCCAAGGCCCCACCAGGTGAAGCGAGACTCGGTTGTTTCTATGGCGCTGGCATTCAGGGACGAATCAGCTGTAGGTGACCTGCAGCTGAAAGCAGGGACAGTATCGGTTTTCCGTACTGCGCTCGATCTCGATCCGATGTCCGCACTTGAAGTAGATGTGACTGCCGTCTTGGGCGTGGAGGTGCCGCCGTTGTCCGTTCCTGTAGAGGTCCTTGATGGCGTGCGGCGCGTTCACTTATCGTTCCTCAAATCGATGTCCGAAGATCAGGCGTTTATTACAACGATGGCAAGCTTGGATCTGCTGATACAGCATAATGACATCGCGACAATTAGTGCGCCCGTATGGTGATTTGAGACAGTGTTTTAGGAGTATCTGTTGCAAGTCTAATCGTCGTAAGGTCAGTCCGGAGTGAGGTGTGTCAAGGATCTGGGACAGTTGGTACGGTTCTTTTTGGTTGGGCAGCAACGAGTTGGTGCTGGTTTTGGGTGGTGAAGTTGGCCATGGCTCGCCCCCGCCTACGAAACCCCACCACCGCATGCGCCACCTCAAAGACGACAAAAACAAAAACGGCCAACGCCGCACCATCAACGAACCCGAACGCCAACACATCACCCTGCGCGGCTGGACACCCCAACCAAACCCCGACGGCCGCGTCGGATGGATCACCCCCACAGCGTCGATGGAATCGAACCAACACAAGACGGCCATGCCCAGCCAAACCCGGGACGAAAGCTACTCGTCCTGGTTTTCCTCGCTGAAAATGAACAGGTCTTCGATGGTGGTCTCAAAAGTCCGAGCCAGCCGGAAGGCCAGTGGGAGGCTCGGGTTGTACTTACCGCGTTCCAGGGCAATGACCGTCTGGCGCGAGACCCCCAGGGCGGAGGCTAATTGTTCCTGCGACCAGCCGGCGGACTTCCGTGATTCGGCAATCTGGTTCTTCACGCAGGTTCTTCCGCAAGAAGGGCGCGTTGTGCGCGGTGGTAGCGGAACCAGAATGAGGCAATGGCAAGAGAGATGGCAGCCAGCAGGGAGAATGAAGCGAATGCTGAGTCGGCGAAAATCACCACCGCCGCCAGGGCTGCCACCAGTATCACCAGGGTGTCAACGTAGGCCGCCGACTGGGCTCGTGTGGACATCTCCTTCTCGAAGCTGCCCTCGGTCTGCTCCAGCGTCCGCGCCTGGTGGCGCCTCTTCAGGAACATGACCGTCGGCCCTGTCGCAAAAACGACGGTTCCGGCGAGGATGCGCGGCGCCAAGTCCAGGGGCGGTTCGACGGCGTTTGCCCACCCCAGCAGGATGGCCAGCGCTGCAAGTGCGATGGCGAGGACGCTGATGACTTGTTTCTTCATGCTCAACTCCGATGCTCCAATAAAGTAAAGCAACCTTGACATTGTCACCAGGGTAATGTCAAGGTTGCTTTACTTTTTGGCGCCCAAGCACGCGGCCGGCCTGTCGGGTTCGGGCGGTTCTACAGCTCCCGCTCCGCGTACAGGCGCAGGGTGTCGCGAACGAACTTGGCGCCCTCAAGGCCGCCGTAGTTCGCGGCAAAGCGCTCATCGGCAACGTACATTTCGCCCAACCCCAGCACATAGCTGCGAATATCGCCGCCCGGAGTTGCTGCTGGCGTTCCCGGAACCGATGCCAGCCACTCAACGTGCCGCCGCGCCAGGTTCTGTGCCACTGCGGAGTCGGCCGTGGTGCCACTGGCCAATGCGGCAATCCAGTCCGCGTTCAGCGCCGCAACGAGGTTCTTCCACTCTGCCTGTTCGGCAGGCTTCTTCCCCTTCCACCATGCGTCGCTGCGGGCATAGGCTTCCTTGCCCCAGCGCTGCTCCACTTCTTCCTTGTGAACGGTGTGGTTAAAACCGTCCAGCATGTCCTTTGCCATGATTTCCTCTCCCGCAGCCTCTGCTGCAATGGTCTTTTCAACTGACGCGATGAGCCGCGACAGCCGTTCCTGTTCGCCCCGCAGCAATGCAACGTGGGTGCGCAATGCCGCTGCCGCCGAACCTTCCTGCGCCAGCACCTCGGCGATGGCCGGCAGTCCGAGTCCGAGTTCGCGCAGCAGCAGAATTCGCTGCAGCCTCACCAGTGCGCCCTGGTTGTAGTGCCGGTACCCGTTGCTGGCAATCCGGCTTGGCTGCAGCAGCCCGATCGTTCCGTAGTGGCGCAATGTCCGGCTGGTGGTTCCTGCAAGTGCGGCAATTTCCTGGATCGACCAGTCGGTCGGGGCCTCATTGGTGCTCATGTCAGAAACTCTAAAGGTTGACGCTGCGTCAATGTCAACAGCAATTTCGCCCACGGAAAAATATCGGGAATAAGATCCCCCAACTCGAAGTTGAGCGTAGTAGACTCAACTTTACGAATAGTGAGTCGCCCATCAACGAAAGGATCTCTCTTGGACGCCAAATTCACCACGAAGAGCCAGGAGGCTCTTTCCGCCGCCGCCATGAACGCCTCCACCGCCGGCAACCCCACCGTGGAGCCCGCGCACCTGCTCAAGGCCCTCATGGACCAGCGCCAGGGCGTGGCCGTCGCCCTCTTGAAGGCCGCCGGCGTCGACCCGGATGAGGTCAGTGTCGGTGCCAGCACGGCCATTCGCAACCTCCCGTCGTCGTCAGGCACGTCCGTGGCCCAGGCCCAGCTCAGCCGCAACACCCTCCTCGCGGTGCAGGCTGCACAGCAGGCCGCCGAGCGCATGGGGGACAGCTACGTTTCCACTGAACACCTGCTGTTGGGGCTGTCGGACGACGCCGGAGCAACAGGAAGTGCCTTGCGCCAGGCAGGTGCCACCCGGGCCGCACTCGATGCCGCGCTGCCGAGCGTGCGCGGCGACGGCAAGGTCACCACGCCCGATCCGGAGAACACCTTCGAGGCCCTGTCCAAGTTCGGCGTGGACATGACTGCCATTGCCCGCTCCGGCAAGCTTGACCCCGTGATCGGCCGCGACGCGGAGATCCGCCGCGTGGTGCAGGTCTTGAGCCGGCGCACCAAGAACAACCCCGTGCTCATCGGCGAGCCCGGCGTGGGCAAGACAGCCGTCGTCGAGGGCTTGGCCCAGCGCATGGTGGCCGGCGACGTGCCGGAATCCCTGCGCGGCAAGACCCTCATCAGCCTGGACCTGTCTGCCATGGTGGCCGGGGCCAAGTACCGCGGCGAGTTTGAGGAGCGGCTCAAGGCTGTCCTGGAGGAAATCAAGGCCTCCGACGGGCAGATCGTCACGTTCATCGACGAGATCCACACCGTGGTTGGCGCCGGTGCCTCCGAGGGTGCCATGGACGCCGGCAACATGCTCAAGCCCATGCTGGCCCGCGGCGAGCTGCGCCTGATCGGTGCCACCACGCTGGATGAGTACCGCGAAAACATTGAGAAGGACCCGGCGTTGGAGCGCCGCTTCCAGCAGGTGTTCGTGGGCGAGCCCAGCGTCGATGACACGATCGGCATTCTGCGTGGGCTGAAGGAGCGCTACGAGGCTCACCACAAGGTGGCCATCGCGGACTCCGCCCTGGTTGCCGCCGCGACCCTGTCGAACCGCTACATCAGCGGCCGCCAGCTGCCGGACAAGGCCATCGACCTGATGGACGAGGCCGCGTCCCGGCTGCGCATGGAGATCGACTCCGCACCGGAGGAGATTGACCAGCTGCGCCGCGCCGTGGACCGCCTGACCATGGAGGAGCTGGCCCTGAGCGGGGAAAGCGATCCCGCCTCAATTGAACGCCTGGAAGCGCTGCGCGCCGACATGGCTGACAAGAAGGAGGAGCTGGCCGGGCTCAACGCGCGCTGGGAGGCCGAGAAGGCCGGACTTAACCGGGTGGGTGAATTGAAGGCGAAGCTGGACGAGCTGCGCTCCGTGGCCGACAAGGCCCAGCGGGACGGCGACCTCGAGCAGGCCTCGCGGATCCTCTACGGTGAAATGCCCGCCCTGCAGCGCGAGCTGGAGGCGGCCGCCGCCGAGGAGGAATCCATCGACAAGCCCGAGTTGATGGTGGCTGAGGAGGTCACTGCCGATGACATCGCAGAGGTCATCTCCGCCTGGACCGGCATCCCCGCCGGGCGCATGCTGCAAGGTGAAAGCCAGAAGCTGCTCCAGATGGAACATGTCCTGGGTTCACGCCTGATCGGCCAGTCCTCCGCAGTGACGGCAGTTTCCGACGCCGTCCGCCGCGCCAGGGCCGGCATCAGCGACCCGGACCGCCCCACGGGTTCCTTCCTGTTCCTGGGACCCACGGGCGTTGGCAAGACGGAGCTGGCCAAGTCGTTGGCCGATTTCCTCTTCGACGACGAACGCGCCATGATCCGCATCGACATGAGCGAGTACTCGGAGAAGCACTCGGTCTCGCGGCTGGTCGGAGCCCCTCCGGGATACGTGGGCTACGACGAGGGCGGGCAGCTGACGGAGGCCGTGCGCCGTCGTCCGTACTCCGTGGTGCTGCTCGACGAGGTGGAGAAGGCGCATCCGGAAGTCTTTGACATCCTTTTGCAGGTGTTCGACGACGGCCGGCTCACCGACGGGCAGGGACGCACTGTCGACTTCCGCAACGTCATCATCGTGATGACCAGCAACCTCGGCTCGCAGTTCCTAGTGGACCCCTCGCTGAACGAGGAGCAAAAGCACGCGGCCGTCATGTCCGTCGTGGAGTCCTCGTTCAAGCCGGAGTTCCTGAACCGCCTCGACGAGATCGTCATGTTTGATGCGTTGAGCGTGGAGCAGCTCTCGAAGATTGTTGACCTGCAGGTGCAGGCCCTGGCTTCGAGGCTGTACGAACGCCGCCTGACCCTGGAGGTGAGCGATGCCGCCAAGGCGTGGCTGGCCCTGACCGGCTACGACCCCGCCTACGGCGCCCGCCCGCTGCGCCGGCTCGTCCAGCGCCAGATTGGCGACCGTCTCGCCAAGGAAATCCTGGCCGGGACCATTATGGACGGGGACACCGTCCTGGTGGACGCGGCCGCCGACTTCGACGAGCTGGACATGGACTCGGCCGGCAGCGCCGGATTGACTGTCAGCCGAAAGTAGTCCGGACGCCTGTGCACAAAAAAGCTTGGACCCTGCACTGCAGGGTCCAAGCTTTTTTGCGTCGGGAGGTGCGGCACAAGCGATGCCGCCCGGGTTACTGGGTCAGCGTGGTGTCCAGCTTGTTTCCGCCACGAGAGTCATGCACCATGCAGTCGACCCGGCGGTCATCCTTCTCGGTCCACGTTGTCTCCGTCGGGTAGGCCGTGGTCTGCTTCAGGGTGGTCAGTGCCGCTGCTTCCGAGGTGTACTGCACGCCCTTGCACACTTGGGCGGCCTTGGCCTTGAGCTCGGCCACGCCAGGGAAGGCCTCGTCAACGCCGTAGTAGAAAGTGGCCACGAGCTGGGCGTTGTGCGGCGTGCTGCACCGGACCACGTCGGCGGCGGTGGAGGTGTCCTTGAAGTCCTTCAGGCAGTCGCCTGCCATCCAGTCCAGCGGCGACACATTCGCAACGATCAGGGCAGTGTTGCCCGCAGCCGTGGCGCTGGGCGTCGCAGTTGGCTTGGCTGACGCTGCCGCCGAGGCGGCGGTGGCGGCCGGAGTGGCTGCCGTCGATGCTGTCACGGACGCACTGGCCTGGGCCGACACCGTGGCACTTTGCTGGATGCTGGCCGCGGCCGCGCCTGTGGATGCAGCGTTGTCGCCGCCGTTGAACAGGCCCACGAGCAGCATGATGAAGGCGATCAGCAAACCCAGCCCAACAATGACGATTGCGGCCACTGTCAGCAGCTTCCTCGAGTTGGTTTCAACGACGGGAGCGCCATCCGCGTCTGGCCCGGACGCTGCGGTGCCACGGCCGTCGGCGGAACCGGGCGGAACCGTGCCGGCCGGATAAACCACGGGCTCCGGGGTGTCGGCTGCCGGAACCGCGGGGCCCTCAACGCCGCCACCGGCCGCTGCAGCCGCCTCTGCGGCATCGGCCGCGTTGCGGGAAATCTGCGAAGGCGACTGCCACTGGTCGCCCTTGGGTGTCCACGGAGTGCCTGACTGCTCCCAGCGGGCCTCGGGACGGCGCCAGCCGTGGCCGTCGTCGATGCCGGGACCAATGTGCACGGGCCCGGTCGGAGGTATCGATGCTGATGCTTCACCTTCAGGTCCGACGGCGGATTCCCCGCCTGCCGCTGTTGCCGGCGCGGCCGGGGTCCCGCTGTCCTGGGCATCACCAGCCGGTGCCTCAGCCCTGGTTTCATCAGGTGCTGGTGCTGGTGCCGGGACGCTCGCATCTGTGCCAGGTCCCGCCGCAACGTCCGCACTTTCACTGACCTCGATCGGGGTGCCGGAAGCGGCAGCCTCCGCGGCCTCGGCGGCGGCAGTCGCGGCAGCCCCGCCGTCGAACGTCTCCGCATCTGACGACACCGCCAGGGCGGCCATTTCCGCCTCATGCTCAACCGCTGCGGCCTCCGCTTCTGCGGATTTCAGGTCCACCGACTCGGCCACATCCTCGCTGATCTCGGCTTCGCCAAGGCTGGGGGTGCTGATTTCCGGCTCCACGGGATCGGGGACGGTGGCCTCGGCGGGCTCTTCGGGGATGCCATGATCGTTGGCTTTGCTGCTCTCGTTCATGGGACCAACCTTCCGTGATGCACTGCCTTAAGCGCAAGATCCAATGCGTTTGATGGGGTTCTGAGGGTGTTTAGTGACACTTTGCGGCATCCTGTGGCACGCGTTTCGAGCGCCGAAATGCTCGCCATATACGTGACTCTACCGAATAACGCGCGTCCCGCCGCCCTTTCCCCGCGTTTGGCTGAGGGCAGAACGGCACAAAGGGGACACGATCGCGGCAGAACTAATGTAATCTAGGAGTACGACAAATTGACCGAATATTCCGGAGCCTCGCTCTTAGCCCGAGCGACCACCTCCGGTCCAAGTGTAAAAGGGGGTCACGCCATGGGGCGCGGCCGTCAAAAGGCGAAGGCAACCAAGCAGGCTCGGGACATCAAGTACTACTCCCCGAACACTGATTATTCCGCTCTGCAGCGAGAGCTCGGTGGAGCATCTCGGCGAACTTCGAGCCATCACAGCGATGTACCGGCTGAGCCGGACTATTCGGCGTACGAAGACAAGTATGCGGATCAGTTTGAGGACGACGACGATGTGGACTCCCGCCGAATCGGCTAGGTAGTTCCCACTCGAGCACCAAACGCAGCAACCCCGCACGACCGGCAGCACTTGAGCTGCCGCGACGTGCGGGGATTTTGCTGTTCTTGGATTTAGTGCAAGTACCGCAGCGATCACGCTTTGAGGTGCCGGGAATCCGGGGATATTCGGCCAGGTAGGGGTCTTTCCGCTTCCGGTCGGGTCCATCGCCCGCGGCGCCCACTCTGCGGCGCCTCCGCGCTCCGTGCCGGTGCTCAGGGCGTCGGTGCTGGAGTGCCGACCGAGCAGCGCAGCGTGCCCATTCCGCCCACCGGTGCGTCCGCCATGGCAGGCTTCTCGGATGTGAGGTAGAGGCTGGTGCCG
The DNA here is from genome assembly GCF_017876675.1 of Arthrobacter stackebrandtii. Taxonomy (NCBI): domain Bacteria; kingdom Bacillati; phylum Actinomycetota; class Actinomycetes; order Micrococcales; family Micrococcaceae; genus Arthrobacter; species Arthrobacter stackebrandtii. Next base: position 1,490,490 of record NZ_JAGIOI010000001.1, on the reverse strand, counting down.
GCTTCGCCGTCTTCCAGCAGAAACACAGACCGGGGAAACAAGCCCTGGAGGGCCATGGCCGGGGCGAGATTCCCGGAGGGGGCAGTGATGACGACATCGGCCCCGGACGCAGCCAGCTCGGGAGCATCCCTGTTGCCCACCGACTCCACGGTGATGCCGTGGGCCTTGAGCCGCGTGGCCATGCCGGCCGCCAGCCCTTCCACGTGTGCGGCATTGTGAATCTTGACCGACAATCCAGCCAAGGGTGCCGCTTCGATGCCCGCGGTGGGACAGGCGGGAGGCGGAGCGGGGAGGATCTTCGAGGCTGCCGAGTTCAGGCCGATTCCGGCAACGGCCGCAATGGCGCCGGCAAGGACGGCGGCGGTGCCAAGGAACACGGTGACAGCCAATGCCCCTGACCGCTCCGTCACTGGTGCTGCCCCACGGGTGCGACGGACCCGCCGACGGAGTCCAGCAGCCGCCGGGCCGCTTCCATGGCCGTGGTGGAGGACTTTCCAGCCCCCATGACAGCGCCTACCACCATGGTCGGCACACCCTTGAGCGAAACCTGGGCGGCGAACATGAACACGCCGCCGGCCTGCGGACTGGTTCCCGTCTTCAGCCCCACGATCCCGGAGGTTCCCAGCAGGGTGTTCGTGTTGTGCACCGGGCCGTATCCGGGAATCACTGCTGATGCCTGAGCTGCGATTTCAGCAATGACGGGTTCGCCCATGGCGGCTCGGGCCAGCAGTGCCAGGTCGCCGGCCGTGCTGGTGGTGGTGGGTGAGAAGCCGCTGGCATCGCTGCCAATGGTGGTGGAGTCCATGCCCAGCGACCGCACCAGTTCGGTGGCCGCTGCACGGTACGCCTCCATGGAGCCAAAGGCCCACAGCGCCATGGAATCCGCCACATTGTTGGCCGACGGCAGCAGCATCGCCTCAAGCATGGCGTACTGGGTCATGACCATCCCGTCGTGGACCAGCAGGGAGCTTCCGCCTTCCGCGACGGTGCGTTCGTAGCGCTCCACATCCCCTGCATCCAGGGCCAGGGACGGCCCCTGCTGCCCGGCCGCGAGCGGATGCTTCGCCAGCACCGTCAACGTGGTGATCAGCTTCGCCGTGCTGGCCGTGGGGCGGGGCTTGCCGTCGGGATGGTTTACCTCGGGCGTTCCGCCGGACAGCAGGACCAGGCTGCTGTCTGCGGAGGGCCACTCCACCTCCAAGGCCGTTGTTGGCGGCGCAGCCGGCCGGCTGAGGTCCAGTGCCGCACAGCCGGTGACGGCGGTGGTCAGGGCCAGCAGCGCGGCGGTCAGCAGGACCATGAATCGTTGGGTGAATGTTTGCATGATTCAAAGCTAGGAAGGGAATGTCCGGGCTGCTTCCGGCCAGTGTCACCAACGTGTCACAGTTGTGGCGGCGGACCATTTCCCGCGTTGGTGCGGCAAAACCACGCCTACCATGGAGTGAGCGGCACCCGCCGGAATCGACTGCTTTGGAGGCGGACTGCATGGCCAGAATCCTGCTGGTGGAAGACGACCCCGACATCAACGCGGCCTTCCGCCTGGCCCTGGCGCAGCGCGGCCACAGTGTCCACGGCGTTTTCCTGGGGCACGACGGCGTATCCCTGGCCACCGCCGACCCCGCACCCGAGCTGGTGGTCCTGGACCTCATGCTGCCGGACCTTGACGGGCGTGAGGTGTGCCGCCGGATCCGTGAGGTGTCCACCATTCCGATCATCATGATGACAGCGCGCGGTGACGATGCCGACGTCGTGCTTGGCCTGGAATCCGGGGCGGATGACTACGTGGTCAAGCCGGTTGAGCCCTACTTGCTCGACGCGCGGATCCGCGCCCTGCTGCGCCGCTCCTCCCTACCTGCGGCGCCGGTGGGCGGCGGCGACGTGGCGGCCAGCGGCACGCTTGTGCTGGACCGGAAGTCGCTGGTCACCACGAAAAACGGCGAAACTGTGCCGCTGACGGCCACCGAAACCCGCCTGCTGCTCGAACTGTCCAACCACCGCGGGCAGGTGCGCAGCCGGGTGCAGTTGCTGCGTGAGGTCTGGGGCACCGACTACCTGAACGAGTCCCGCATAGTGGATGCCTGCATCCAGCGGCTGCGCAGCAAGATTGAGGACGAGCCCGCCCAGCCGAAGATCATTGCCACAGTCCGCGGATTTGGCTACAGATTCGACGGCGACTGATGCGCCGCTTTCTGTCCGGGCTCGGCGGGAGGCTGGCCATCGCCTGCGCCCTCATCGCGGTGGTGTGCGTGGTGGTGACCGGTGTCGTGATGTACACGAGCGCCCGCAACAACATCCTGCAGGCCGAGCAGGAACGGCGCTTTGACGAGTTCTATGCCATGCGTGTGAAGGCCGAGGAACCCATGCCGTGCCTTCCCGATGAATGCGCCGCGCTGACGGACCAGGACCTCCTCGCCATTGCCAGCGACGGACTCCGGGGTCCGGCCTTGCTGGCCTTGGACGGGACGGCGGACGAACCCGGCGCAGGCTTCGTGGGCTTGTTTCCTGAATCCTTCCAGAACGCCGTCAAGAAATCCGACCGGGTTTCCTGGCTGCGGCAGCGCCATGGCCTCAGCTACGACTTCCTCATTGGCGCACCCGTGACCCTGACCATGCACCCGCAGGAAACCGGGACCCCTGTGGCGCCGCCAGAAACGGCAGCGCCGAAGAGCTCCGCGGCGCCGACGGACCCAACCAGGGCACCCGATATCCGGGCGGAGGGAGAGCGCACGGTCGCTGCCTACCTGTACGCCAGCTATTCCATGGATACACAGCAGCAGCAAATTAACGCCCTGGCGGCCTCCACCATTTGGCTGGTGGCCATCATGGCCCTCGTCGCCGCGTTGGCGGGCGTCGCCCTGGCCCGGTGGATCGCCCGTCCTGTGCGGCAGCTGCGCAATGCCGTTGACAGGCTCGACGCCGGCCACGGCACCTTGGATGTCGACGTCAAGGGAGTGCAGGAACTCACCGGCCTGGTGGAGGCATTCAATGCCGCGGGTCACCGGCTCGAAGCCGCCATGGGAGAACTGACGGCCAAGGAGGCCCAGTCCCGGAGGTTTGTGGCAGACGTTTCGCATGAGCTCCGGACCCCCGTCACTGCCATGGTGGCCATGGCTGATGTGCTGGAAAACGCCTCCGGAGGCGAAGGGCCTGTCCAGGAAGCAGCCGCCGTGACCGCGCGCTCGGCACGCAGGCTGCATGCCATGACGGAGGACCTGCTGGAAATCTCCCGCTTTGACGCTTCCCGGAACACGGTGCAGGCGGAATGCTTCAATGTTCGCAGCCAGGTCCTGGTGCTGTTGGAATCGCGGGGCATGGGACCGGGCGTCCACGTGGAGGCGGACGGGGAACTGCGCTTCACCACCGACCCGCGCCGCTTTGATGTGGTGGTGGGCAACCTCCTGGTGAACGCTGCCAACCACGGCGGTGAGCCCATCAAGGTGCAGGCGTTCAAGGACGGGACCAGCCTGGTGGTGAAAGTCGGCGACCATGGCCGGGGCATTCCCGCGGAAAGCATGGACCGCCTCTTTGACCGCTTCTACAAGACGGACAGCTCTCGCAGTCGCGGCGGTTCCGGCCTGGGACTGTCGCTGGTGCAGGAGAACTGCCGCCTGCTCGGCGGCTCCGTGAAGCTCAGCAGCGCGGGCCACCCAACAGTCTTCACGGTCAGGCTGCCGCCGCAGGGCGCCGCCGGCTGATCCTCGCGCACACAGCGGCGCCCGGATGCAAAAAGGACGGTATTTGCGGAATGGGACGGAGCTATACCCCGGTCCCTATCCGCAAACACCGTCCATTTTCGGGTGAGTCCTGGACTGCTTTGCCTAGGAGGCGTAGTTGCCGACCAGGCGGACCGCGCCGCCGTCAACGCCCTTGGCGCCCTGCGTGTAGTCGGAACCGGTCTTGTCGGAATCCGAGGACTCACGGGTGACGGTACCCATGACCCATGACGGCAGGCCGCGGGAGTTCAGGCGGGCCACTGCATCGTCGGCGGCGTCGGCGGAAACTACGGCCACCATGCCCACGCCGAGGTTCAGGGTGCGCTCAAGATCGGCCAGGGGAACGTTGCCCAGCTGCGAGACCAGGTTGAAGATGGCCGGCAGGCTCCACGTGGAACGGTCCACCGTGCCGATGAGGCCCTGCGGCAGCACGCGTGCCAGGTTGGCAGCCAAACCGCCTCCGGTGATGTGGCTGAAGCCGTGGACGGCCTTTTCCTGCGTGACGGGCAGGTAGCGGGTCAGGTCCAGGCAGTCTGCGGCATACACGCGCGTGGGCTCCAGGAGCTCCTCGCCCAGGGTGCGGCCCAGCTCGGAAACCTGGCGGTCCAGTGCCCAGCCGGCATGGTTGATGACGCGGCGGACCAGTGAGTAGCCGTTGGAGTGCAAGCCCGAGGAAGCCATGCCGATGATGACATCGCCTTCGCGCACCCGTTCCGGACCCAGCAGCAAATCAGCCTCGACGACACCCGTGCAAGCACCTGCGACGTCGTACTCATCAGGGGCCAGCAGGCCGGGGTGCTCAGCGGTTTCGCCGCCGACCAGTGCGGTTCCGGCCACCTTGCAGGCGCCGGCGATGCCGCGGACGATGTCGGCCACGCGCTGCGGGACAACCTTGCCGGTGGCGATGTAGTCCGTCATGAAGAGCGGCTCGGCGCCGACCACGACGATGTCGTCGACAACCATGCCGACGAGGTCGTAGCCGATGGTGTCGTGGATGTCCATGGCCTGCGCGATGGCGACCTTGGTGCCCACACCGTCGGTGGAGGTGGCGAGGTAGGGCTTCTTGTACGTCAGCAGCTTGGAGACGTCGTAGAGGCCGGCGAACCCGCCGAACCCGCCCACGACGGACGGGCCGTGGGTTGCCTTGACGGCTTCCTTCATCAGTTCGACGGCGAGGTCGCCGGCTTCGGTGTCAACACCGGCGCTGGCGTAGGTGATTGCCTGGGCGGCCGAATCATGGGAGGCGTTGGTCATGGCGTCTCTTTCTTACGGATTACTGGCGGTGCGGTCTTCGTCGGTGAGGATGGATTCCATCTCCGAATCAGGACCCGGATCGCAACCGGTGGAAGGGGTGGCGTTGCCGGCTTTGGTGCGTTCGAGCAGGTTCTTGCCCAAACGGTCGCTGCTGGGAAGTTCAATGGGGTAGGTGCCGGTGAAGCAGGCCGTGCACAGGCGTTCGCGCGGCTGTTCGGTGGCGTTGATCATGCCGTCCTCGGAGATGTACTCCAGGGAGTCGGCGCCGATGGACTTGCAGATTTCGTCCACGGCGGCGCCATTGGCGATGAGCTCCGCACGTGAGGCGAAGTCGATGCCGTAGAAGCATGGCCAGCGCACGGGCGGGGAGGAGATCTTTACGTGGACCTCGGCGGCGCCGGCCTCGCGCAGCATGCGCACCACGGCGCGCTGGGTGTTGCCGCGGACGATTGAATCATCCACCACCACGATGCGCTTGCCGCGGATGACGGACTCCAGGGCGTTGAGCTTGAGCTTGATGCCCAGGCGGCGCAGAGTTTCGCTGGGCTGAATGAAGGTGCGGCCCACGTAGGCGTTCTTGACGAAGCCGTGCGCGAAGGGGATGCCGGACTGCTCCGCATAGCCAATGGCTGCAGGGGTGCCGGACTCCGGGACGGGGATGACGAGGTCGGCCACGGCGCTGTTTTCACGTGCCAGCTGGCGGCCCATCTCCACGCGGGATTCGTAAACGGAACGGCCTGCAATGGTGGCGTCCGGGCGGGCCAGGTAGACGTACTCAAACACGCAGCCGGCCGGGGTGGCCGGGGCGAAGCGCTGGGAGCGGACGCCCTCTTCGTCGATGGCGATGAACTCGCCGGGCTCGATCTCGCGGATGAGGCTGGCGCCGATGGTGTTCAGGGCTGCGCCTTCGGAGGCGACAACCCAGCCGCTGTCGAGGCGGCCAAGGACCAGCGGGCGGACGCCGTGGGGGTCGCGGGCTGCGTAAAGGGTGTGCTCGTCCATGAAGACGAAGGAGAAGGCGCCGTGCACCTTGGGCAGCAGCTCCATGGCGGTTTCTTCGAGGGTATGGCCCTCCTTGCCCTGGAGCAGGGTGGTGACAAGGGCAGTGTCGGTGGTGTTGCCCTGCGCCATTTCCCCGGCCGTGGGCACGCCGTAGCGCTCGATGACCAGCTCATGCAGTTCAGCCGAGTTCGTCAGGTTGCCGTTGTGGGCCAGGGCGACCGTGCCGCTGCCTGTTGCGCCCAGGGTGGGCTGGGCGTTGGCCCAGTTGGCCGAACCGGTGGTGGAATACCGGCAATGGCCCACAGCCATGTGCCCGGTCAGCGTGTTCAGTGTTGATTCGTCAAAAACCTGGGAAACAAGCCCCATGTCCTTGTACACACTGATCCGCTTGCCATCGCTTGTAGCGATGCCCGCCGATTCCTGGCCACGGTGCTGCAGTGAATACAGCCCGTAATAGGTTAGTTTGGCAACCTCTTCGCCGGGGGCCCAGATGCCCAGGACGCCACAAGCGTCCTGAGGTCCCTTTTCGCCGGGCAAAAGGTCATGTGATAGTTTTCCGTCTCCGCGTGCCACTAAAAAATTATCTCATGTATTGGCCAAGCCCTCGAACCATGTGTGACGGACGTTATGGGGCCACGCGCACGGCCCTCTGCTCAGGCCGTTTCAGCCGATGCATTGCCGTTGTCGTCAGGGAGCTGCTCCACGACGAGGGTTTCGCTCTTCTTGCGGCCCTGGCGGTCGAGAATCAGCGCCACCACAGCCCCCATGCCCATGCCCGGCAGGATCAGCAGCACGGCAAAAAGACCGAACACGCTCGAGGGATCGAACTGTTCATCGGCCGGGAACATGAACGTGAAAATGGCGGCTGTCACGATGCCTGCCAGGCCGCCGGCCACGAGGAACGGCACATACTTCGGAGCGCGGCGCACCTGCAGCTTGCGGGCGGAGCCCACGGTTTCTGCGGCCCCGGAGGTGTCGGCGCTCGGGGTTGCGGGCGTGGTGTTGTCAGGCTGGGAAGTCATGGATCAAGGGTACCCGGCCAAGCTTGGAGCCGCCTGCCAGCCGGAGGGGACCCGTGAGGGGCCGGCGTTGCCAGCCGGGCGGACCACGAAAGGTCCTTCGCTGACAGCCGGGCGGGCGCTAGAGGGGGAGTTCGCCGGAGAGGTCCGCACGCAATCCCGAGGCCGCCACCAGGCCGCGTTCGACGGCGTCGCCCCAGCCGGTCTCGCCGGTCGCCAGCGCAAGCCAGGTTTCGGCGTCGCACTCCACCACATTGGGCGGGGTGCCGCGGGTGTGGCGGGGGCCGGCGATGCACTGGGTGACCCCAAACGGGGGCACGCGGACCTCCACGGAATTGCCGGGGGCACGCGCGGCCAGCTCCTCGAGGGTGTAGCGCACGGCCATGGCGGTGACGGGGCGGGCACGCTCGCCGGCGCGCCAGGCGGCCAGGGCGGCGCTGCCCTCTTCAATGTTGATGCGGCGGCGGGCGCTCATTGGCCCAGGAGGGCGCTGACGGCGCTGCCCAGGCGCAGGCTGCCGGCGGTGTGGCCGCCGCCCATGACGGGCGGGACCACCTGGCTGAGCACGTCCGCGACCTCCGGCACGTCGAGCGCCCCGGCTGCCGTCAGCATGGTCAGGCCCACCAAGGTTGCGGCGCGGCCGTTGCCGTCCAGCATCTTCACGGCCACGCTGGCCCCGGTACTGGTGGACATGGCGAGCACGCCTTCCGCGCCCATCTTCGCAATGACGCCGAGCTGTTCCATGACCACGGTGTTGGGCCTGCCATGCCCCTCAACCGCCCAGGGGTAGTCCAGCATGGACGTGGCGATGGTGGCGGCGCGGGCGTTGGCGTTTTTGTCAGACGGCGCCTTGGCCAGGGTTGCGAACGCGCGGGCAAGACCGGTCAGTGACACGGCCATGACCGGCGCGCCGCAGCCGTCCACGCCGGTGTGCCGGACGGTCTCGCCCGTGTATTCCTCCAGGACGTTGCGCACGGCGCGCTGCATGGGGTGGTTTGGCTCCAGGTAGCCCTTCCTGTCCCAGCCGTTTTCCACGCAGGCCCACAGAAAGGCGGCATGCTTGCCGGAGCAGTTCATGGCCAGCCGGGACTGGCCCCGCTCGGTGCGGACCAGCCACGCGCGGGCTGTCGAGTCGCCGGGCCATGCGGCGGGGCAGCCCAGGTCGGCCTCGGACAGGCCCGCCGACTTCAGCATTCCCTCCACGACGTCCATGTGGTCCAGGGAGCCGGTATGGCTGCCGGCGGCGACGGCCACTTGCGCACCGCGCAACGGGACGCCCGCCTGCATGGAGGCAAGTGCCTGGAAGGGCTTGACGGCGGAGCGGGGGTAGACCGGTGCCGTGACATCACCCAGGGCCGTCACAACGGAACCGTCGCCGGCCACCACGACAGCCGAACCGATGTGCACAGACTCAACAAATCCGCTGCGTTCGAGCACGGCGAGCTCAACGGCGTCGTGCGCCCGAAAGGTATGGATCATGCGCTCATCTTAGCCACTGGGGTGGGCGGCGGCGCCGGTGACCCGCCGCAGTTGCGAACGTCACTTTGCGGCCCCTGCACCGAAGCCAAGTACCCTAAAGGGGTGAAGGTTTTAGTCATTGGCCCCGGAGGCCGCGAACATGCCATTGTCCGCTCGTTGCTCAGCGACCCCAACGTCAGTGAAGTCCACGCTGCCCCCGGCAATGCCGGCATCGCCGCGATTGTGCCCACGCACGCCGTGAATGCGAATGACCCGGCCGCCGTTGCCGCCCTCGCGCTCAAGCTGGAAAGCGACCTTGTTGTCGTGGGACCCGAGGCGCCCCTGGCCGCCGGTGTCTCCGATGCCGTGCGGGCCGCAGGCATCCCGGTATTCGGGCCCAGCAAGGAGGCCGCGCAGCTGGAGGCGTCCAAGGCGTTCGCCAAGGCCGTCATGGCCGAGGCGCAGGTCCCCACCGCGATGGCCAAGGTTGCGGTCAACGCAGAGGAAGCCGCCGACGCGCTGGACACCTTCGGCGCCCCCTACGTGGTCAAGGACGACGGCCTGGCCGCCGGCAAGGGCGTTGTGGTCACCAACGACCGCGACGAGGCCCTGGCCCACGCCCAGTCCTGCTTTGACGTGGGCGGCACGGTGGTCATCGAGGAGTTCCTCGACGGCCCCGAGGTCTCCCTCTTTGTCCTGGCCGACGGCCGCACGGTGGTTCCGCTGGCACCCGCGCAGGATTTCAAGCGCATTTTCGACGGCGACGAGGGCCCCAACACCGGCGGCATGGGCGCGTACTCCCCGCTGGAGTGGGCCCCCGCCGGCCTGGTCCAGGAAGTCATCGATCGCGTGGCCCAGCCCACCATCGATGCCATGGCCCACCGCGGCACCCCGTTCACCGGCGTCCTGTACTGCGGCCTGGCGCTGACCAGCCGCGGCACCCGCGTCATCGAATTCAACGCCCGCTTCGGCGACCCCGAGACCCAGGCCGTCCTCGCCCGCCTGAAGACGCCCCTCGGCGGCGTGCTCATGGCGGCCGCCAAGGGCCAGCTGGATGACATTGACGAGCTGCGCTGGGCACCTGAGACGGCAGTCGCCGTCGTGCTGGCCAGCGAAAACTACCCCGACGCGCCGCGCACCGGCGACCGGATCCGTGGCCTGAAGAAAGCCAACAGGCTCGACGGCGTGCACGTCCTGCATGCGGGCACCGGCTCCGACGCGGACGGCAACACCGTCAGTGCGGGCGGCCGCGTGCTGGCCGTTGTGGGCCTGGGCGTGGACCTGGAGGATGCTCGCGAGAAGGCGTACGCGGGCATCGAGGAGATCTCCCTCGAGGGCGGCCAGTTCCGCACCGACATTGCGGCCAAGGCTGCCCGCGGGGAAATTACCGTCGCAAACACCGCCGCACAGGCATAGAGGACCATCATGACTTCAGGAACTCCCGCTGCCCCCGTCCTGCCCGGCTGGACCCACATCTACTCCGGCAAGGTCCGCGACCTCTACGTCCCCAACCCCGCCCAGAGCCCGCAAGCTCGCCCCGGGGCCCTCGGTGCCGTGGACCCAACCGCCGCCGAAGCCCCGTTCGCCGGCCGTGACGACGTGGTCCTGGTGGTTGCCAGCGACCGCATCAGCGCCTTCGACCACGTCCTGTCCACGGAAATCCCGGACAAGGGACGGATCCTGACCGGCCTGAGCCTCTGGTGGTTTGAGCAGCTGAACGTGCCCAACCACTTGGTGGCAACCACGGTGGAAGACGGTGTGCCCGCTGCCGTGGCTGGGCGCGCCATGGTCTGCAAGAAGTTGGAGATGTTCCCCATTGAATGCATTTCCCGCGGCTACCTGACCGGCTCCGGCCTCATTGAATACCGCGAATCACAGACCGTGTGCAGCCTGCCGCTGCCGGCCGGCCTGGTGGACGGTTCGCGGCTGGATGAAGCAATTTTCACCCCGTCGGCGAAGGCCGAGGTGGGCGAGCACGACGAAAACATCACCTTTGAAAAGATGGTGGACACCGTAGGCGCAGCTGCGGCGGACGCACTGCGTGCCCTGACACTGGAGATCTACTCCCGTGCCGAGGAGATCGCCCGCGAACGCGGCATCATCCTGGCCGACACCAAGGTGGAGTTTGGCACCGACCCCGCAACCGGCGTCATCACGCTGGGCGACGAGGTCCTCACCCCGGACTCCTCACGCTTCTGGGACGCCGAACTGTGGGCTCCCGGCAAGGCGCAGCCCAGCTTTGACAAGCAGTATGTGCGCGACTGGCTCGCCAGTGACGCCTCCGGCTGGGACCGTGCCTCGGACACCCCGCCGCCGGCCCTGCCGGCAGACGTCGTGGAGCGCACTCGCGCCCGCTACGTCGAAGCCTACGAGCGGCTCACCGGCGCCACATTCGTGTAGCGGCGCCACTTTCGCCCAGGCAGCCCCCTTGGGCCTGCCGCGAACAATGACCGCGGTCCCGCTTCATGGTCCCGGCCCCGGCTTTTGATCCCGTCCCGGTGTCAAAAGCCGGGGCCGGGATCATTTTTCTTTGGGCAGGCCGGGAACCCCGTGGGGTGCCTGGTGCCCGGTGTCGCAGCCGGCCTACAGTGTGGCGAGGTGGCCCGAGGCAACTTCGGCGCGGTCCAGCGCGCCGGCCTGGGTGAATCGTTCGAGGGCGCGAAGGAAGGCGTTGCGGGCTTCGTCGCTGCGGCCGGAATCGCGCAGGGTGTCGCCGAGGAGCAGCGCCGTGTCGCCGGCAATGTGGGGGGCCAGCTGCTCGTGGTCCCGCTCCAGTGCAAACAAGAGTTCCAGCGCCAGGTCCAGCTCGCCGTTGAGGTAGTGCCACCGGGCGCGCAGCAATGACACCTCCATGACTTCGGCGGGCGTGGCACCCACCACCGAATGCGCCAGTTCACTGCGTTCAATGGCCTGCAGCGTGGCGGGCTCCACGATGCCGGCCGAGAGCCGCACCCAGGCCGTGGCCTTGTTGAACTGGGCCCAGCGGGAAAGGTCTGCGGTGGGGGAGATCAGCCGCGCGGCCTTGGAATGGTGTTCCAGCCCGGCACGGGTGTCGCGGCGGATGAATGCCACATTGCCCACCACCCAGTGGATCTCCCCGGCCACCTGGGGCGGGGTTGCCGACGTGATGGATTCGGCCAGCGCCAGTGAGTGGTTCCACGCCTCATCCAGCCGGCCCACCTCCGTCAGCGCCCCAACCAGCGTCTGGAGCGCCAGCAGGTATGCGTTGAATTCCTCAGGGCTGTCCCCGGAACCAACTCCCACGGCCCTGGTGGCGTGCTCAATGGCTTCCGCCAGCGATCCCTGCGAGAGCATCGCGGCGGCCATGACCTGGTCCGCCCGCATCGACAGGGCGTCGCAGCCCACAGTCATGGGGTCCTCCAGCAGTGTCCCCAGCACGGCAACGGCGGCGTCGTGGTTGCCGGCGCGCATGTGCGCATTGGCCGCCAGGAACATCATGTTCCACCAGCTGACCGAGTTGTCGCCGTCCCGTGCCAGCTCGGCGGCCTCCGTTGCGCTGGAGGCGGCCCCGGAGTAGTCGCGGGTGTCCCAGCTCTGCCGGGCGCAAAGGGAGAGCCGAAGGCAGTCGGTGTCGCGGGCCGAGGCCGCGCCGTCGGCAAGCGTCTGCTCCGCCGACACGCCGCCGTCCGGCCCGCCGTCGGCCCAGTGGCCGGGCGCACCTGTCCGCACCGCAGGCCCGGTGACCGGTGCCACTGCCAGAAGCTTCCCGGCGAGCTGCCGGATGATTTCGGACGTAGGTTCGCGGTGCGCGTTCTCAAGGAGTGAGATATAGCTCGCCGAGTACAATTCCCCGCCCAGTTCACCCTGGGTCAGGTTCCGTGACAAACGTTCCTGTTTCAGCCGTTCACCAAAACTGCTGCCCACGTACTGCTCCTTGCCTGGCACCGGCCGCCCGGCAGCAGCCCACCAGGTGGGGGGAGCCGCGGCCGGCGGATTGTTCGTTGGCTAAAACCTAACAGAAATAGGGCCCGGAATCGGCCCCTGCGGCTTTAATGTCGTTACTTTGCCGGTGTTCCGGCGCAGGTTGTCAACTTGAACAGGCGGGCATGGCCGTCGCTGGCCACGAGCGTGAAGCCGGCGGAATCGGGTGCCAGCGTCACGCCGGGGTAAAGCGAACGCGGATGGTCGAACGCCGGAATGTAGTCCGTGCCGAAGTCCAGCAGGTGCGTCACGCCCAGCCGTTTTGCCGCGGCGCACACCTCCGGATCGCTGTCCACGCGGTTGAGCCAGAACCGCAGCGTGAACTGGTCCGGTGTCAGTTCCGCCTGCGAACTGTACGGAAACAGCATGGTCCGCCCGGCCAGCGCCATGGCCAGCGCCGAGCCGTTGTACGGGTTGTTCGCAATCACGTCCGACGGGGTGGTGAACTCCCCAAGCCGGTGGATGAGCGCCAGTTCCTGCGCATCAACCTGCGCCAGCCCGTCCGGTGCCGGCGGCACGTTGTACATGATTCCCACCTGCTCCTTCATCTGCCACAGTCCCGGGTTGGCCAGGACCAGCACGACGGCGAGCCCGGCCACCGCGGCCGGCCGCCCCTTGCGCCGGGCAAGGGAGGGCAGGCGCCGGCCGAGCCAGTCGGTGCAGCTCACCATGCCCAGCGCGGCGAGGGGCACCGCGAGCAGCGGCAGCAGCGCGGCAATGCGTTCCGGGTTGTCCCACCACGGTGCCAACATGACGTTGGCGGGACCAAAGTCCGTGCCGGCGGTCATTGGGTACATGAACACGAGCAGGAGGACTGCGGCGGGCAGCCAGCCCAGGCCGGGGCGGCGTCGGCCGGCCAGCACGCCCGCCAGCACCAGGGCGGACAGGGCCACGGCGGGGAACCAGATCGGGGCCGGGGCCATGGTGGCGTTGCGCAGCACAGCCAGGGGGAACGGCATGAACGCAAGGGAGGCGTAGTTGAACAGGCTGCGGATCTGAGGAAGGGCCAGCAGGGCGCCGGCCGCCACAGCCAGCGCCACGAGCAGCAGGGCCGCCCGCAGCCAGCCGCTGCGGCGGCCAGCCGCGAAGCCGGCCCGCAGCCACGCAAACAGCATGAACAGCAGCAGCGGTGTCAGCACCAGCAGCACGCTGAACACCCCGTTGGGCTGGGCCGTGACGGCGCCGGGCAGGAAGAGCGCCACAACAGCCAGCGCCTGGGCCGGTTCCAGCCCCGTGTGGACGGCGGGGCGCAGGATCATCAGGACCAGGCCGATCCCCACCGGAACCAGTGCGTTGGAGAGCGAATTCGGATATGCGGAACCGTACTGCAGCAGCAGCCACGGGAACGCCGGGAACGCCGCGGCAAAGATCCCGGCGCACAGCAGCAGGAGCGGGCGCCGGCCAAACAGCACCCGGGTCAGGAAGATGGCACTCAACGGCCACACCACCCCGGCCACCACAAGCCACACCAGGTTGGTGGCGGCGGGGACGCTGATGCCGGTCAATGTGATGAGGAGGCTGGCCAGTCCATGCCAGGCTCCCGGGTAGAACAACGACTTCCCCGGCGGGAGGATGAAGCCGGAGACGGCGAAGGAGGAGGCATTGCCCCGTTCCACTGCGTACTCGGTCGCGTTCAGGTGGAACACCGAGTCATAGCCCTGCGTGAACTGTTCGGGGGTCGGGGCAACCAGGGTGAGCAGCGCCGTCGTGATGGCCAGGGACAGCAGCACCCCGGCCGCAACGGCGGCGAGCCCGGACCACCCGCTGCGGCCTGCCGAAGCCGGCCGCAGGGCGGGGATGAACCGCTGTGCAGCCCACGCGCCGGCCGCGGCAACGGCAGTGCCCAGCAGGACCACGGGCAGGCCCCACGCCAGCCCGATCAGCGGGGCGGTGATGGCGCTGACGGCAACCACGGAAACGGAGACGGCCGGTGCCAGCAGGAGCAGCATGATCCCGCGCACGTGCAGGGCCGCCAGGACGGCCGCGCCGGGGAGGGTGAAGACCAGCAGGGCCGCCAGGAATGCCGGCAGCGCCTCAAACCACAGGTTCATGCGTCAGGTCCGGTGGCGGGGGACGCCTGGATCAAGCCTTCTTGACGATGCTGGACTTGAGCTTCATGGGGC